>CAYTNW010000006.1:0-169613 GCA_964439325.1 uncultured Leptospirales bacterium
CATTGTAAGTATTGCCTATCTTATCAGTTTATACATCTCCGGCAGAATCACCAGGCCGGTACTTGAACTATCTATGGCTTCCAGGCAGATAGCCATGGGTAACAACAAAATGTATATCGAGAAAAAAAGTGATGATGAACTTGGAGTCCTTGTAGATGCTTTCAACTTCATGGCGAAACAGCTCGATGAAAACCAGAAATTTATGTTTCAGAAACAGAAACTTAAAGCATGGGTCGAGATGGCAAGAAAACTTGTACATGAGATAAAGAATCCCCTGACGCCGATAAGGCTCTCCGCCGAAAGAATGAGAAAACTGGTTAAAGAGGGAAATCCGAATATGGATAGCGCCGTAATTACCGGCTCAGAAACAATAATAACAGAGGTAAACTCTCTGCTGAAACTTGTTAGCGAGTTCAATAGTTTCGCAAGGCTTCCCGAAAAGAAGGCCGAGCTTTCAAGCCTCAATAAACTGATAAACGAAAGCATTGTTCTCTTCCACGGATATGAAGAGGTGCAGTTCAGGCTGGAACTGGATGTCAATCTGCCGGATATACTTATAGACAGAGGGCTTTTCAGACAGGCGTTAAACAATATCATAACTAATTCGATACAGGCTTTTTCTGAAAAAGGTGTTATTATTATCACTACCGGTATTGATGAAACCGGGCTTTATCAGGTTGTGAAGATCAAGGATGACGGGCCCGGAATCAAAGCCGGTGATATAGACAAAATTTTTGAGCCCGGTTATACGCTGAAAAAATCGGGTACCGGGCTTGGACTTGCTATTGTTGAAAAAATTATTTTTGAACATGAAGGCAAGATCTACTGTAAATCGATTGAGGGTCAGGGGGCCGAGTTTATCTTGATGTTCCCGTCCGGCACAGGAGCAGTGTAATGGCAAGAATACTTATTGTAGATGATGAAGAGAATATTATAAATTCCATGACTCCGGTATTACAGGACGAAGGACATATGGTTTTTTCCGGAAGCTCCGGTGATGAAGCTTTATCATTTCTAAGAAAGAATGAAGTCGATCTGATAATCCTTGATGTATGGCTTCCGGATTCAGATGGCATTGAATTGCTGGACAAGATAAAAAAGATGTACCCTGAAACTTCCGCCATAATGATCAGCGGCCATGGATCAATTGATATTGCAGTCAGATCCACGAGGATAGGCGCCTTCGATTTCCTGGAAAAACCGCCATCCCTTGACCGTCTTATTACATCGGTCAATAATGCCCTGGAGCAGGTGAGGCTGAGAAGGGAGAATATAAAACTCAAGAAGAAGTCTTTCGTTGATGACGAGATGATAGGCTATTCAAACTATGTTAACGAAATTAAAGATATTATCCGGAGAGCTGCAAAAACCAATGCCAGGGTTCTTATTACCGGGGAGAGCGGTACGGGGAAGGAGCTTGTGGCCAAAGCGATATTCCAGCTGTCAAACAGGTCTGATAAGCCCTTTCTGAAAATGAACTGTGCGGCTATCCCTGACGAGCTTATTGAAAGTGAACTGTTTGGGCATGAAAAGGGATCGTTCACCGGCGCACTCGGCAGAAGACTTGGAAAATTCGAGCTTGCTGACGGCGGGACGCTGTTTCTCGATGAAGTCTGCGACATGAGTCTTTCAGCCCAGGCAAAAGTTCTGCGGGTGCTGCAGGAACAGCAGTTTGAAAGGGTAGGCGGGAATGAGACTATCACGGTTGATGTACGCGTTATTGCCGCTACAAATGTTGATATAATGAAAGCGGTTGAAGAGGGGAAGTTCAGGGAAGACCTATATTACAGGCTGAATGTCATACCGATCCGGGTTCCGAGGCTTACGGACAGAAAAGAGGACATCGAGGTTTTAACCGATCATTTTGTGGAAAAGTTTTCCCAGGAACATGGTACGGGAAAAAAAGTAATTACCGAAGATGGAATGGAGTTTCTTAAACAGTATCCGTGGCCCGGCAATGTCAGGGAACTGAAAAATATAATTGAGCGGGTTGTGATAATGGTCTCATCTGAAGAGATCAGGGCAGAGGATATTAAAAAGAATATCGGTACCGGAGTCAAAGAACAGAACAGGGGCATTAACGTTACCGGCGGTTCGCTGAAGGATACAAGGGAGGCTTTTGAAAAAGATTACATTGTCGCCTCTTTAAAAAAGAATTCCGGTAATATTTCGGAAACAGCGCGTGAGCTCGATATTGAAAGAACAAGTCTTCACAGAAAAATAAAACAGTATAATATCAATGTTGAAAAATTATAATGTTAAAGAATCACTGATCCGGATTTTAAAAGACAGGAATTCGATGAAAACTCTCCTGCTGTACAGGGGAGATGACGAATTGAACCTTCTTGCGGAAATGCTGAATCCGGAATCCGGTGCCGAAAAAAAATTACATATTCACGACATTTCAGTTGATGGCTTGCTTTCAGCATGTACAGCCTGTTCCGATATAATAGAAAAAAAACCACCCTATGGCAACGGTGCAAATAAAGTGATGATTATTTTAAATGCGCCGAGAATGGCCAACAGGGTTGAGATAAACATACACAGGGCGGAGTCAGTTAACCTTCTGAAAAAAATGGTATCGGCGATCGGCATTGAACTGAAAGAGTGTTATGTGACAAACCTGGTTAAGTGTGAAACAGCAAGCTCTCTGCTTAAACCGAGTGACATGGTTAAAAACTGCACAAAAATATTGCAGAGCGAAATTGATATTATCAAACCTGAGCTGGTAATCGTAATGGGGGATATACTCCCTCTGCAGGGAATTATAAATGCCAGTAAGTCGATAACATGGTTTAATACCGAACATACAATTTCTCTGATAAAGAACCCCGAGCTCAAACGTCCGGCATGGGAAACTCTGAAGCTTGTCAGAAAAAAATTTCTGGAACTTAATAATGACAGACAATAATACCGCAGCTTTTGCAGAGATATATATCAACACCCCTGTTAACCGGTCTTTTACATACAGAATTCCCTCCGATATGAAACTGCTTCCCGGAATGAGAGTTGTAGTGAACTTTGCGGGGAGGAGGATGACCGGTTTTGTTTCGGACATGCATAATAATAATCCCGACGGTGTTGAACTTAAAGATATAGAATCGAGTATTGATGACGAGCCTGTTTTTGATCAGAGAATTATAAAACTGGCACGTTATGTTTCAGAATCATATCTCTCATCAGTCGGAGAAGCGCTGGGCAAGGCCCTCCCATCAGGGGATAGTTCTAAGTCGAGGCCCCGTACGTCGAGGATAAGGCATATTCAAAACAGCGGAATAGATCTCACTCCTGCACAGGGGGAGATCTATAACAGCATTGCGACCTCCGGTAAAAGGGCACACCTGATATTCGGTATTACCGGAAGCGGGAAAACCGAGATTTACATGAAAGCCGCGATTGATGCTGTATCTAAAGGGCGTTCTGTGATATACCTTGTCCCTGAAATTACGCTGAGTTCGCATATACATGAACGATTATATAAGGTATTCGGGGAAAGCCTTGTAGTCTACCATAGTCATCTGACGCAGAACCAGCGGCTGGCCAACTGGAAGAGGTTTTACAGCGGAGAAGCGATGATTGCTGTCGGCACGAGATCGGCGGTTTATATGCAGTGTCCCGATCTCGGTCTGATAATTGTTGATGAGGAACACGACCCGTCCTACAAGGAACAGAGCTCTCCGAGGTACAATGCAAGAAGGATCGCTTTTTACAGGAGTGAAACTGAAAATGCGGTACTTCTGCTTGGATCAGCCACACCGTCTATTGAGACGCTGTATTCCGCGGAAAGGGGCAAAATCGTGCTTCACAGGCTGACCGAAAGATATGGAGAAGGAAGACTGCCGGAAATTGAAATTGTAAAACTGAAAAACAGCAATGAAGAGATAACGCCGAGATTAAAACTCTTTACGCATAAAGCGGTTAAAGACGGGAAACAGGCAGTATACCTGCTTAACCGGAGGGGTTTCGCGCCCTTTGTGTTATGCGGTGATTGCGGTACGGCCGTTGAATGTCCTGAATGCAGTATTGGGATGAATTACCACAGGGGAAGGGGTATGCTCTGCCATTACTGCGGTTATTCATCCGATGTGCCTGTGAGATGTGTGAACTGCGGATCTGAATCTATATTGAAGCTCGGTTCAGGAACGCAAAAGATAGAAGAGCTGATAGCAAAAGAGTTTCCCGATTACAGGATTTTCAGACTTGACCAGGACAGTGCAAGAAAAAAAGATACAGTATACAATCTGCTTGATATGATGCATAAAAGGGAGATTGATATTCTGCTCGGGACACAGATGATCTCCAAGGGTTTCGATTTTCACGGCGTGACGGTTGCCGGTATCATTATGGCGGACATCGGTCTAAACATGCCTGATTTCAGGGCTACTGAGAAAATATTCTCTCTCCTTATGCAGCTTTCCGGCAGATCGGGACGCGGAGACAGCGAAGGGAGAGTGATCATTCAGACTCTCAATGATGAGAATATGATCTTCAGTTTTCTTAAAAAACAGGATTACTGGGGTTTTTACAGGGAGGAGCTGAAGATCCGCAAGCTGATGAATTATCCCCCTTTTTCAAGACTTGCGCGTATTGTTATTCGCGGAAAGGATGAAGAGAGTGTCATACAGTCAGCGGACCAGCTTTCACAATTGATGCGCAAAACAGGAGAGACCGGTTTTCCGGGTATCATGATACTTGGACCTTCTCCTGCACCGCTTTCCAGAATCGGAGGGAATCACCGGTTCCACATTATCTTAAAGGGAAACAGTCTGAATGAACTTACGTTGTTCATCAAAAAGGCCCTTGATCAGTTCAAATCAAAGGCCGTATATGTTGAGATCGATGTTGATCCGGTAGATATGCTGTAGATCTATCGGGAAAGTTCTGTTTCAATAATCTGTTCAAGGAATTCTCTTGGCGGAGTCCCGACAATTTTCCTGCCAGCAATTATAAGAGTCGGAGTAGCCTCAATCTTGATTTTTTCGGCAAAATCGATATTTTCTGAAATCTGGCTGCTGCCGCTGCTGCCGTCAAGTGTTGTCTCGAATTTCTTTATGGCTTCCGGACCGATTTTATACTCCCTTGCCATCTGGTTTAAACTGCTTTTTATATTTTCCCTGTCAAAGCCCTCTTTGTAGCTGGTGTAATTAGAGAAATGAACATAGAAGTACTCTTCAAAAAATCCGGCTTTTGATGCTGCGTACATCGCCTGTGATGCGAGACATGAATTCGGGTAAACAGAATCATCCATGTTCTTATTGCATGTTTTATCGAGAGGGTAGTGGTAGTATATAACCTGGATCTTTCCCCTGTATTTCGCCAGAATAAATTTTTCCACCTGGTAGAGCTTGTTGCAGGCTGAACAGAGAAAGTCATTGAATATATAGATTTTCAATTTCGCGTCAGGTTGCCCTATGGAGAGACTGCTCGATGGAAAATTAAAATATTCCTGTTTCTGGTTGTAGAAGTTTGTGAGCTGTCTCGAAAGCTGGGTATCCGGAGTTTTTCCGCTTCCTGATTTTAGTTTGATGATGTAGGCGCTTGTAAAAACCGCGAAGGTGAGAAAAAATATAAAGAGAATAGAGAGGGAGAGAGATGCCTTCTCATCTGAATCAGACGGTTTAAAGAAATCCTTCAGTGATTCGATAATCTCGGATTTCAGAAAATTATTTTTTATAAATACAAACATTATGATAAAAATCAGGATATTGATTACATAGGTTAAAACACATAAAGTACAGAGCTCGCCGATTTTGAGCATAATGATCCCAAGTATCAGATCACAGAACAGTCCTGCGATTACGAGCGGGAAAATCGTTCCGCACAGAATTTTGTAATATTTATCCTGCGCGTAATCGGCAACAAGGATAAGGAATGAGATCATGATAAAATACAACAGGCCGAATGCGGCTACGGGAATTCCGGATATCGTTGAATATTTTGATTGCCCAACGGCGATGCAGGAATTTGTGAATCCCTTTCCGCATGAAAGAAATCCCAGCTCAAAATCTGGGAAAAAATGCTGATAGAGAAGCACGCCGGAAAGCATTACACCGGCAACAGAAAGAAGAAGCATGTAATTGATATACTTTTTCACTTTATTAATCCTCTATATGTAATTCTATTCTTTGTCCGCATAAGCGGAGATAATATTTACCGTCGTCAGAATCCTCAAGACGTTCAAGTAACTCAAATGATGGAGATCTTTTAAACTTTGCCGTCATTCTGCCATGTTTTACCCGGCAGTACAGGGCATTGTTTTTTTTACAATACAGAGTGTTGCAGTTCAGCTCTTCTGTCTCGCCTGTTGAAAGATTTAATAAAATTTTTTCAAAGTCACCGAATCCAGTAATAATAACGCCCGTTATGAAAAACGGCGTATCTTCCACTTTTACCGGGTATGTGTAATCACCGTAACTGATTACGTATTCACCATCGGCTGTAATATTTAGTGACCTCTCGAAAAAATTCAGGATTTTTTCGTTGGTAAATTTTTCGCCGTTATGGTACCAGACACCCTCTTTATCTATTAATATCTCATCAATTGCGGTTCCTGATGAAATGAGTTGTTTGATATATTCCGGTATTTCCGGAAACTGATTCTCCATATTTTCTCCTAGACTTTGATAAAAGGATCTGTAAGTTTTCTGTATTCTTCCAGTGCGTAACGATCTGTCATGCCGGCGATAAAATCGGTAACAGTCCGGATTAATCCGTTTTTATCAATATCCTCTTTATAGTTTTCCGGAAGAGTCTCGGGGTGTTCGGTGTAAATATGAAAAAGTTCACGTATTACCCTCTGCGATTTAAGCGACATTCTTATGACCCTGTAATGCTGGTACATGTTTTTTCTCAGAAAAACTTTCAGTTCGTTATTTGCTCTGACGATTGTCGGTGAAAAACCGGCGAGTTTGACGGCGGAATTCTTCACGTCTTCGTATGAATTTATATTGTTGTCGTTGATATTCTTTGACGTATAATTAATAAGGTCGGTTACAAGAAGATTAATCAGAGTCCTTATAATCTCTCGGGCGGCGGATTTGCTGGTGTCTGGAAGCGGTCTGCCGTACAGTTCTCTGGCAAGGTCCCATATCTCAAGCCTGATTACTCCGTCATAGTCGAGCAGTCCCGACGCAATTCCGTCATCGAGGTCATGGTTATTGTATGCAATTTCATCCGCGAAGTCAATTATCTGGCCTTCGAGCGACGGCTGTTCTTCCGGATTGAAATCCGTTGTTTCCGGCCTGTCATAAGTGCCGGAGTGTTTTATTATACCTTCGCGCGTTTCCCATGTGAGGTTAAGGCCGTTAAAATCGCTGTATCTTTTTTCGAGCACTTCGACCACCCGCAGGCTCTGTCTGTTATGTTCAAAACCGCCATGATTCTTCAGCAGCCCGTCAAGCTCCTTCTCGCCCACGTGTCCGAAAGGAGTATGTCCCAGGTCATGTGCCAGGGCGATGCTTTCCGCGAGGTCCTCATTAAGACGGAGAGCCCTTGATACGGCCCTTGCGATCTGCGCTACTTCAATTGTGTGGGTAAGCCTTGTCCTGTAATGGTCGCCTTCGTGATTGATGAACACCTGTGTTTTGTATTCAAGCCTTCTGAAAGCACGGGAGTGTATTATTCTTTCCCTGTCCCTCTGATAGTCAGTACGGTATGCATGGCCGGCTTCCTGATGTTCCCGGCCCCTTGTCCGGGACGACCTTGCTGCGTAATTGGCAAGATTAGCCTCTTCCCGGTCATGAAGAAATTTTCTGTCCGTGTTTATCATCTCTGTCTTTCAAGCTCGCCTTCGTATGCCTGTACGGCAGTTTTCCTGTTAATACGGATCTCCTCGTTTGTCGGATCTTCTTCGACTCCTCGGGTGAAGGCCTGTATCGATTTTTTGTATTCTTTCATCTGGTAGTAGCTCTTGCCCATATTGTTGTAGGCTTCGGCTGCCATCTTGTTGTCTCTTGATGATTTGATCGACTGGTAAAAGGAATCAACCGCCCTGCTGTGCATCTCTTTGCGTGCATAAATTATCCCGAGGGCGAGCAGCGCGTCGGAGTCATCCGGTTTCAGCAACAGGGCCTTCTGTATCATTTTAACCGAGTTGTCCAGGCTCGCGTCATCGTTTCTCTCGCCGGAGGAAACTATCGCGAGATTTATCATTGCTTTTCTCGAAAGGTCCGTTGACTCCCCGGCTTCAATGACCTTCGAATATGCCTTGCCGGCGTCAGCATAGTTTTTGTGTTTATGATATATTGTTCCAAGCTTGAAGAGGGCTTCCTGGTTGTCAGGCCATTTATGTATAATCTCCTGATACGCCTTCTCGGCCTGGTCGTTATACCCCTGCTCATAATAGTAATCAGCCATCGCAAGTCTGACCTTAATGTTTCCGGGATTGATCTGCTCGGCCTTTCTCCATGAGTTTATCGCCATTGCGGGTTTGTCGAAGTGTTTGTATGCGATGCCGAGATTGTAGAACGCAAGATCGTCGTTGTCCCTTATTGCAATTGCTGACTCGTAAGCTTTTATCGCATCTTCAAATCTCTGGCCGTCATCAAGGATATTCCCCATATTCAGGTAGGCGATCCTTGCATTCTCTGTCGCAGGTTGAATCTGTGTCACCTTTCTGTATGCCTCGTATGCTCTTTCGAGGTCCCCTTTTGTATAATAGATCTCTCCGATCCTTGAAAGAATCTTCACGTTGCGGCTCGATGTTTCAAGAACCTTGCTGTATGTACGAAGGCTCCTGTCGTAATCCTTGAGCGAAAAATATGATTCACCGATATTCTCCAGCAGAACCATGTCTCCCTGGCCGAGCCTCTCGGACTCTTCGAGTTCCCTGAGCGCTTCGGCGTTTTTATTCTGCCGTAAATATGCGACGGCCAGGTTGTAGCGCCCTACCGGGTCCTGCGGCCTGATATGAGTCGCCTGTACGAGATATTTTTCAGCAAGATCGAACATGTTGCTCTCGAGAAACTCCGCACCTAGCCTTGAATATGAATTGTATGCTACTTCGCCGATCTTGTCCTGTTCAGCGGCTTTCTTCAGAAACTCAAGGGCCGGAAATCTCTCCCCTTTTTTAAAGAGCGCAAGCGCCATGTTGTACAGTACCGCGGGATTGTTGCTGTCTATCTTGAGAGCCTTTTCATAATATCTTACAGCTTCGTCCCAGTTCGACAGTTCGTAGTTGATGTTACCTAGAAGTATCAGCGGATTAACATCAGACGGAGTCATGCCTGATGCCTTTTCGGCGTATTTTACTGCGTTATTGTAGTCATGTTTCTTTCTGTATGTTCTTGCCAGGTTGAGATATATCTCCGGATTGTTTTCGTCGTAGTTTATGGCACGGTTGAAGTAGCTGATCGCGTTATCATATTCACCCTTCTGGTCGGCTATTATGCCAAGGTATATCAGAGCGATGGCCTTGTCTCTGGGGAGAGCTGCGGACTCAACTACATCCGTAAACTCGGTAATGGCATTGGCAATATATCCGCTGTTATAGCTCGCTATAGCTTTTTTCAGCTGCTGATTGTCGGTCTGGAAGGGTGTTATAACCTCTTTACCGGGCATTATTTCACTCCCGGACAGGCGGGAGGTGTCGGCAGCGGGAGTCTTGCCCGGTTTGTTATAGAAGAAATATGCAAGCAGAAGAATGGATATAAGAGCAATTGATGCCAGAGCCATTATTATAATAATATACTTCTGCTTTGGTGTCATCGGTTCTTTTTTTACAGTATCTGCCCGGACGGCCTCAATCTCGTTTATTCTGTTTTTTTCGATCTGCATATCGAGTTCTGAATTATCCGGACGGTTTCTTCTGATTTTCACAAGGTTTATCAACCCTCCCTGAGTTCATGTTTCTTAACTGCATCAAGAATACCATTTATAAACGGGCCGGAGTTCTCTCCGCCGAATGTTTTTCCAAGATCAATACACTCATTTATTGTAACTATTGCCGGAATGTCCTTTATGAAAAGCATCTCATATATGGCAAGTCTAAGAATGGATTTGTCTATGACAGCAATGCGCTCAAATTTCCAGTTTTTCGAGTAACCAGTAATGATTGAATCGATTTTTTCAATATGCTCAACGACACCCTGAATCAGTTCTACCGCGAATTTCTCCGCTTCTTCCGATATTTCGCCGTCAAGCCATTCAAATTCTATGATATTATCAACTGCCGACTTCGAGACTTCATACATGTAAAGTCCCTGCAGCGCATGCTCTCTTGCTTTGTGTCTCTCTCCCATCAGTTGATCTGTTTAAAAAGATTTGTCATTTCTATAGCAGACATCGCGGCATCAAAACCTTTGTTTCCGGATTTTGTTCCGGCTCTCTCGACAGCCTGCTCTATTGAATCAGTAGTGAGAACACCGAAGATAACCGGTATCTCCGCCTTAAGGCTCAGCTGCCCTATGCCTTTGGTAACTTCAGCTGATACATAGTCAAAATGTGGAGTGGCTCCGCGTATAACGGTCCCAAGGCATATAACGGCATCATATTTTTTTGACTGCACCATTCTCGTAGCAGCAGCAGGTATTTCAAATGCCCCGGGGACCCATATGACTGTAATATTATCCTCGTTTGCATTATTTCTTTTCAGGCAGTCGACAGCTCCGCCGAGCAGTCTGCTTGTAATAAACTCGTTAAAACGGGATACGATAATACCGAATTTCAGACCCGTAGCGTCAAGTTTTCCTTCAATGGTTTTCATATTATTAATCCTTTTTCAGATTTATGTAAATATTTTCTGCTTATTGTTATATCCGTTAAAGCGCGGTAATAAATACCTCATTCGTGAAGAACCGTTATATTACGCCCGCTTTCATTGCAGCGGATACAAGCATTTTATTAAACTCTAAGTATAATAGAAGTAGTATTAAAAGCGTTATAGTCAAGCTTTTTTTAAGCCCCGCACCCCTGGGGGTGCGGGGGAGAAGTGCGGGGTTTAAGTCAATACTGCTATTTTCCACCAGCCATAGATTTCTGAACCATTTCGAAAATCATTCTCATCTGGGGATTCGTAATAGCCAGACAGAGGCCATCCTGCCAGTTTTCGTTATCAAGTCTGTATCTCATCTGTGAAGCTATCGGGTATCTGAGGCAGTATTTAAGGTTTGTAAATGCATGTCCCGGCTGATCCCACCAGTAACCGATTCTTTTTTTTGCAGTATCAAGAAGTTCGGCTTCGGGAACTATCTGGTCAACTATCCCCATCTCTTTAGCTTTTTCAAAACTGTGTCTTTCGCCGTCGTACATTATATCACGCACCATTTTATCGCTGTTGCAGCCTGATCTAACAAGCTCCATCTCGGCTATTGTAAGAGAGAGACCTATTTTGGTTTCAGTCATTCCCATTTTTGCTTTCGGATTATCGGTTGCTATCCTGTAATCGCATCCCATTGCTACTATGAATCCGCCGGCTGTACAGTGTCCATTGATTGCTGCGACTACAGGTTTTTTACATGTAAAAATTTCGTAAAGCATCTCCTCTTCTACATTGAAGAATTCGAGAACATCCTCCCTCGTTTTAAAACCCATGAATGTCGGAAGATCAAAGCCAGAGCAGAAAAATTTTCCTTCTCCTGTGAAGATGAGGCCTTTAAGGGAATCGTCTTCATTGACTTTTTTAACTGCATCTCTGATGATCTTAAGGCTTTCGAAAGTCATTGAATACGCCGGGGGATTGTCGAACCGGGCAATCATAATATTGTCTTCGATAATCTGTTTAACCATTGTATAGCTCCTCTTTTTTGAATAGGTGTAAAATTTATTTTATTTTTAATACCTTTATTTATACTCAATAAATCCGCCCGGATATTTGTCCTTTCACTACGGATCGGGATATACCCTGTTAAAGCTGAACCTGTGACCGGGCAGAAACTGATTCTCCTACTAAAGATTAACCAATTTTTTATACAAGAAAAAAACAGATTTTTATATGTTTTCTGCTGAATGTCGTGCATTTTTATAGAGCCGGCCTTTAGCTGTAGAGAGTTTTATAGAAGTTACATTTTTTATATTAAAAAAGAAGTTTATGGGTGTAAAGGCCGGGGATATTTAATACCCCCGGCTGAATTATTATTTCAAAAGTCCTTTAATTTTCATGCTGTTAATAATAATTCTCGCTGCCTGATCCAGTGAGTGTTCGGCGTTATTAATAATAAGATGATAATTATGCGGGTCGGCCACATCAAACTTCAGGAATTCCTTCAGATATGTGTCTCTCTGCTTTGTTTTTTCAGCTATAAGTTTTGTCGCATCCTGTTTCGAAAGATTCATCATCTCTGCTACACGTTCGACTCTCCAGCCTAGCGGAGCTACAAGTCTGACGTTGTACCCGTTTCTGATTGTGCGTGTAATAACGTTTGAACCCCTCCCTACGATAATAACATTTCCATTAAGAGCGAGAAGAGCCACCGTCTCGGCAAGTTTATGGTGCACCGACACTTGAGGAGGGAAAGAGCTGAATGAAGTATTGAGGAGATTCGTCAGCCCGTTTCTCGCGGTCATTGTCAGCGTTTCTGTAAGGCTTGAAGTAAGCCCCATGTCATTCATGACCCTGTCAAGTATGACCCTGTTATATGCTGCCCATGCCGGCGATAGTTTCATCTCGTCGTTAAAAATCTCCGTAAGCTTTTTGGCGAGATCAAAACCGCCGCAGCCGTATTCCCGGGATATTGTAATGAACGGATGCGGATTACTTTTTTCAACCGTATTGAGCTGGTCTTTCTGCTGTTTCCAGTATGTGACCTGGGCATAAATATATTTTTCCATTGAGTTTGGCATACTAACCTCCATTCGGAAACGGACTGAATAATCCGTATAATCCATATATTAATAATACTGAAATTTGTATTTTTTTCAAGCGGCTATTCAAACGATTTTAGAAAAATTGGAATGTTATACATTTTTTATTATATAATCTGAACTCTTTGTTAATCATATTAATACATTTTTTATAAAAAAAATAGAATTACTGAAAATATCTTTGTACCGGATTTTAACTAATTTCGACTTTTATATAGCCACTCAAAAAACAAAAAAATACTAATAAAGTGCTTGAATTTAATGCTTCATTTATCTATTTATGATTAAATATAAAAATTGTAGCACATTACGAAATGATCAGCACAATGTCATTCCAGCCGTAGCAAGCGAGCCCTGAGCTGAGCGGATAAGTACTCCCGGGGTAAAGTTTTTTATAAGGATTAGATACCCGACTTTGCGAGGATGATATTAAGAGTACCAATTCAATCGTAAACTGCTATAAACTGATTCAGTACCCGGAAGATTTTTAATAATTAAATAAAACGGAGGATTTATGCTTCGGAAAATCATTACAGAAATAATTTTTTGTTTATGCTTCATTTTTGCTGTTGCGGCACCGGTAGTTGACGTGTGTGCCTCAATGGTAAGAGTTGAAACAATGGGTGCCGGCTCTCTTGTTCCGGATGAAGAAACAGATTTAAATTATAACCCGGCATTTGTTACTTATATTGAAGGGCAGAGAATTTTCAGCGGAATTGATCTCTTATATAACAGTTCGGAGACGACCGAGAGACCCAGTGAATCTTCAAAAAATACCACTGAGTCAAAAAGACGTTCCATAACACCAAACTTTGAGTATGTATACGGAATGTCTGATGTTTTCAAATTCGCCATCAAATACAATCCTGTTTTTTCAAAAAATACAGCTGAAAGTGTAAATGATTGGGATCAGTCAGTTCCGAACAATAGTGATATTGAAGAATATAAGTCTAAATTAAACAATTTTGCTGACACCCGTATGCTTATTGGTGTTTCATTGATTCCTGGTGTTAAAATCGGTTATTCTGTATCTTATTCAAATTATAAAAGAGTGTACGAGTATAAAAGTTATTGGGAAGATTCAATTTACGTTTATAAAAGCAGAGATGAAGAGAGCTGCATGATTTATTATCAGAACTTGGGGTTTATCTTTGGAGGTGAAAATGGTAATAGATATGCATTCAATGTCGGTCAAACGGGATGGAAAAGCGTCAAGAAAGACTGGTGGGATAATTATGAATCAGGTTTTCTGAGAAAGAAGAAAACCGGAACTATCGGGTTACAGGCTGGTTTTATACCGGAAATGATATTGAGCGATTCTTTAATTTTAAGAACTAATATATCATGCATATATCTCCATGAAAAGCCGAAGTATTCATATGCTCCAGCTTATACGGGATTACAGATTTATAATTTTAAAAATATTCAGATCTCTGATGGTATAGGCGCTGGTCTGAATTATAAACATTCAGCAGGAACGCTTTTTTCTTTCACATTACTGACTGACGGATACATATCTAAAGATTCATATAATGAAGCTTATAATAAAAGTACCGCTAATTATTCAAAATTTACTTTTAAAACAATTTCACGGAACATTTCTGCGGGACTAGGGCTTGAAAAAGAGATTCTTCCTCAGCTGCTCACGATACGATGTAAAGTAGTTCCATTTGAATTTCAGTATGAAAAATATGTGCAGAAAGAGCAGAATCAGAATGGGGTTAAACTGGAATCTGATGAGCATAAAACAACCAAATTACTCGGACCGGTTTATTCCTATTCACTCGGAATCGGTTACCAGCCCTATGAAAACATTATTTTTGATATGAATTTCAGCCAGATATCATCAATGCATTCAAAAGAAATTTATACTGAAAAATTTTATCCCGGCAAGGATACAGAAAAAATTGTTACTGACAATTATAGTCTGAATTTTAATGTTACCTGTAAATTCTAGTTTCAGGATCTTAAAACTTTTTCGTATCAGGCGATTACCTGAAAAAATTATGACATATAAATGCAGGTAATCGCCGTCACGGGATATACTGGAAATTCAAGGGGAAGTGTCCGCACCGGACTTTCCATCGGCCGCCAATTACGGATTTATCCGTCTGCTCACAGGAATTAAAACCCTTTTTACACCCTCTGCATTGAAGAAAGTATCAATTAATTGCTGATTATATTGTTGACAAAAGCAATGACATATAATTGATATACCTTACAGGTAAGGTATATCAATTATATGTCAACAAAACACATGATTTTAGGTTCGCTTATGAACGGTCCCGCCCATGGATACTCTCTCCGTACGGGGATGATTTCAAAAGTAATGGAGGAGTTCGGTATCAATGACGGTCAGCTCTATCCTCTCCTCAAAAAGATGACCGCAGAAGGCCTTATTGAAAAAGAGATTGAGTACAGGGATTCCGGGCCTAACAGGCATAATTATCATATTACCAGGGCAGGCAGAGATGAATTTATCGGGTGGCTGCAGGGAACGGAGGAGGAGGAGAGAGAGTTCCGTTATGAGATGATCAGGAAGGACGGATTCCTGAACAAGTGCATGTATTTTGGATTTCTTGATGCGGATTTTTCCGTGGAAAAGATTCTCCGTCAGATAAATGCAACGGAGACAACCATAGCGGATTTTAAGAAAGTCTATGAGGATATGAAAAGCCGCGGATTTGATAGTATGATTCTGTTGATAGTCAAGTACTGCATAATGAGCCAGGAGACGCGTCTGAATTGGCTTATGGAACTGAAGAATGAATTCAGCAGCAGGATTAAGATTATGGGGAAGAAAAAATAAAAAGTATATTACAGGCAATATATTTTGTAAATAATAAAGAGCGGGAAAATCATTAAGGAGGAGGAGCATGGGAACCTGGCATAAAACAGGATGCGTGTTGTGCGCACAGAACTGCGGACTTGAGGTTGAGGTCGAAAATAACCGTATAATAAAAGTAAGGGGAGATAAAGATAATCCCAGGAGCAAAGGCTATGTATGCCGCAAGGGTGTGAATATTGCTTTTCATCAGCATCATGAAGACAGGTTGAAATATCCTCTGAAGCGTACTGCTGATGGTTTTGAACGGATATCGTGGGACCAGGCAACTGATGAAATAGCTGCGAAACTTAAAGAGATAATAGCAAAGAACGGTCCTAGGTCGTACGCTTACATGGGGGGAGGGGGACAGGGATGTCACTTTGAAGCTGCATCAGGTATGACTTTATTGAAATCTATAGGCTCCAGATATTATTACAACGCCCTCGGTGCGGAGCTGACGGGCATTTTCTGGGCGGCCGGGAGACTTGTCGGCAAGCAGTATAAGTTTGCAGTACCGGATGAACATAACTGTGATATGCTTGTTGCAATAGGATGGAACGGTATGGTTAGCCACCAGCTGCCCCGTGCGCCTCTTTTTCTGCGTGATTTTGCAAAGGATCCGGACAAACTGCTCGTTGTTATTGATCCCCGGAAATCTGAAACTGCTGCAATAGCTGACATACACCTTGCGATTAAACCGGGGACAGATGCTCTGCTTACAAAAGCGATGATTGCAATTGTAATCGATGAGGGCTGGATTGATGATGAATATCTAAAAAATCACGTAAATGGTTTCAACGATCTTAAAGGGTGGTTTGAGGGCTTTGATGCTAAAACAGCGGTTGAATTCTGCGAACTCGATTATGAACAGGTGCGTGAAATATGCAGGCAGCTGAAAATAAGAAAAGCTTGCTATCACCCGGACCTCGGTGTTTATATGAACAGGCACAGCACACTGACAACATATCTTGAAATGATTTTATTTACTATAACGGGGAATTTCTGTGTACCTGGAGGGAATGTCATCCCGGGATTTTTAATGCCTATAGTGGGACATTCAGATGAAAGGGATGAGAAAACATGGCGTACCGTTGAGACCGGTTATCCTGCGCTGTGCGGGATATTTCCGCCGAACGTTATGCCCGAGGAGATAATGAGCGGCAGACCTGACAGGCTGCGCGCAGTTATGTGTACACAGAGCAATCCGCTGCGGTCTTTTGCCGACACAACCGCTTATGAAGAGGCGTTCTCAGAGCTTGAGCTTCTTGTTGTATGTGATGTCGCAATGACAGAGACGGCAAAGCTGGCGCACTATGTTCTTCCCGCAAAAACCGGTTATGAATCATGGGACGCTACATTTTTTGCATGGACATGGCCTGAGATATATTTTCAGATGAGACGTCCGGTAGTTGAACCGGAGGGTGAGCAGATAGAGCTTGGTGAAATACATATGCGTATAGCTGATAAAATGGGCTTCATCCCTGAAATTCCGGAATCACTTTACGCTGCGGCAAAGGAAAACAGGCTGAAGTTCGGTATGGAGCTGATGAACTATGGGAAAGCAAATCCTTCTGCGCTTAAAGTGATGCCGTTTATAGTAGCGAAAACTCTCGGTAGAGAGATGGGATCCGGAAATCTTGCAAACCTCTGGGCGATGCTTATGGCGGCACCTGGGAGTTTTAAAAAAAGTGCAGTACGTATAGGATTCAACAAGGGTCCGTTACTCGGAGAAGAGGTTTTCAAGGCAATAATGGACCATCCTGAAGGTCTATGGATCGGCAAATCTGACCCGGAAGATAATTTTTCTGATATAGTTCATGAGGATAAAAAACTTGATATTTATATCCCGGAGATGAAGGAGTGGCTTTCAGAGATTACTGTAGAAAAGGAGAAAAAGGAACTGGAGCTCAAATCGGAATTTCCCTTTATACTGTCTGCAGGAAGGCATATGCCTTATAACGCCAATACTATTATGCGTAATCCGGCGTGGAATGAAGGAAAGCGCGCATGCACATGCATAATGAATCCTGAAGATGCCGGGAAACTTGGTTTGAAAGACGGCGACAGGGTGAAGCTGTCCACAGAGGCTGGTTCAGTTGAAGTGGAACTTGAAATCACTGAAGAGACGTGTAAAAGGTATGTAATGATTCCTCATGGTTTCGGACTTGAGTTTAACGGTAAAACATATGGCGCCAATGCAAACAGGCTTACAAAAAATACCAACAGGGACAGGTTTGCAGGCACACCCTTTCACAGGTATATTCCATGCAGGGTAGAGCCTGTAAAATAGAGAGTTTGTAATGAATATGAAAAACGGAAGTAACGCAAGGGCGGACATTTCGTCTGCTGTCAGAGAGTTCACGGTGAGAGCTTCTGAACTTGACATGAATGGCATAACGAACATGCCGGTGATATGTAATTATCTGCAGGAGATAGGTATCACGCACGGATCGATGATAGTTGAAGATGCCGGTATCGTATCTAATGATATGGTTTTTGTTCTGACACGGCTTAATGTCAGGATGGAGAGATATCCTTCAACGGGGGAGAGGTTTACTGTAAGATCATGGCTCTCCCCGATTACCGGCAGATACATAATCAGAAATTTTTTAATTTATGACATGACAGGCGGGATAATAGGCAGTGCAATAAATTCCGCGGTTGCATTTGATATGAAAAACAGAACAGGAGGAACCGTTTCCGGGGATCTGGCGAATGTACAGACTCTTGATGCTGAACCGGCGCTTCCGCATGTTTTTGAAAAGCTCCAGCCTGTAATCATGCCCGATTATCAATACCAGCTAGATGTGCGTTATTTTGACTGCGATCTTTACCGGCATGTGAATAACGTTAAATATGTAGAGTGGTGTATTGAAACTCTCCCCATTGAATATATCAGAGACCATAAACTTTATGAGATAGATATAAACTTTAGAACCGAAGGCAATATCGGAGATAAACTCACAGTCAATACCTGCGCAGGGCAGGAGATGGGAGTATTTAACCATACGATAACTGCAGACGGAAGCGATAAGGAACTTATACGGATGAAGAGTATCTGGAAATAGACTTAAATAAAAAAAGCGGTGTATTAACACCGCTTTTTTTATATTAATGTACTGTTTTTGAGGTCACTGTTAGGTATCCGCAACAGCATATTGAATATCGGAAACGCCTTGAATATGCTGTAAACGGAAAATTTTCCCCTTTATCAGTTTTTTACAATTTGGAGATCCGCACTGGCATTCGAAAGAACGGAAGAGCTCGTCTTCTGTAGTCTCGTAATCCATTGTGAGGAAATCACCTGGTTTTATATCTTTAATCGCTGTGAAAGTCTGTGTAGACATATCACAACTCATATTTGGATCACAGCTATGAAGCACTTTCCCCATAAAGAAAGGATCATGGAGATGATATCCCGGCTGCATCTGTAGCGTAAAAAGTGTTACTTCGCTAAGAAGCACCCCGGCGAATTTAAAAACGGTCTCGCCTGCTGAAAAAGAAGCAAGAGAAACAATCCCTTCACCGACATCATCAGTCTGGATGATTTTGAACATTTCTTTCGTCGGTTCAAAATTAAACCGGGGATAGAAGTCCGGATAAAACCGGTCCGGAACGTGATCATCGATCATTAGTTTTACCTCCTTAAAATTGTAGTTTCTTTAATATCTTTTGGCGCAAAAAATTCTTTAATCATGTCTAATACAATATTCTCTTCAAACCATTTACAGCTGAAAACGTCAAGATACAGATCCCTGAACGTATCGTTTGTATGTATGGTTATTGCACTGGTAACAATAAGCTGTACCGCAGAGATCCCCTCCTCAATACCCTCTCCGAATCTGGCAATTGTCAGATCACCATACGGAACCATATCGATGCGCGGAACTATCTCTTTTATAAACCGGGATACTGTGGAAATATCGAGCAGATTTTCGTTACAGGCGATAGCTGTCACCATAAGGTGTTTACCGTAGTATTTCCCGCCATTAATCTCTGTTCTTTTGTAAGCATCCCGGGCAACCAGGCCATCGGCTGTTTTGTTCATCGTCTTTTTACCCCTGAAATTTACTTATATTATGTCGTATATCAACTATTCTATAAAATATTAGTTTATAAAAAAGTCAATTACTAACTTGAAAACGCACTTAAAATTTCACATTTTAACTGTTTTGTCGAACAGAAATGTGAATATGTAATTAGGACTTAAATAATTTCATATATGTAATCTGTCAAGATAGTTGTTACTTAAAAAAATTTTTTAAATGCGATTGTTAATCCGGTCTAGTATCAGGCATTATATGAATTTTTTGATATTATTCCTGATATTTGCTGGATTAAATGCCGTTACAGGTGTATTTATAATGCTGTTTTAACAATTCCTTGACTTTGGCAGCATATCAGTATGATTGCTGAAACTTTTTAAAATCTCGGTTATAATTACATGAAAAAATGCATATATTGTTTCAAAACCGGTCGAATCACAAATTTTTCTGTTTTTCTGATGATATTATATTTAACCGCCTGTTCCGGATCGTCCGGATCAGAAAAACAGATCATAAATAAAACTTTAGATAATACCCTTTTCGGTGTAAATTTGTCATGGGAAAGGTCTGGTGATGATATTATGAACGGTGGGGATTTTCTGAGAGACAGTTCTTTCCGAACTTTTGAAGATGGTGATGCGAATACGGCGGATGTATGGACCGGAATTGATAATGGCGGAGGAACCGGGATCATCTCACGTATAATCGACGATAATGATCCTGGATATATTTCTCCTGACGGAAATACGCTGAAAACTCATACCGGTTATCTATCCATATCTCAAAGCCTTGCTAACACACATACAGGGGTATTTCAGGTATTAATTGAAGATATTCCACAGGGTCAGAGCTGTACCCTCTCATTTTCATCATACGGGATTAGCGGTAATGCAGGGATAAACGTATGTCTCTATAATAATTCCTGGGGAGTTGTGGCCAGTGAAATTCTTAATTCCTCACAAAACGTCTGGCAGCGGCATCAGGTTACTTTTGTTCCAACCGGAGATGCCCATATCGTCGGAATCTATCTTTTTAACAATACATCCGGAGAAATCAGAATTGATGAAGTTCGTCTGTACAGAACAGGGGCAGAGCCATCTGTTAAAAATTCCGTTAAAAATGCAATTACAGATCTTGGAGTCAAATCTCTCCGGTGGCCCGGGGGGACTCTTGCAGACTGGTTTGAATGGAAGGATTCAATCGGCAATATTTCGTCACGAGGTGAAATCGCGACATATAACAGTTTCGAAACTCCATCCCTGGGGCTTCATGAGTTTCTGAATCTATGCGAAGAGCTGAATATACGGCCGCTTATTATCGTTAACCTCAGGGCCGGTGCGCAGAATGCAGCCGACATGGTTGAATATATTCTCGGTCCTCTGTCATCAGAACAGGGAGCCATCAGAGCGGCTAACGGCAGGTCAGAGCCGTGGAAAGCGTTCTATTATGAACTCGGAAATGAACCCGCTGCAGAATCGGAACACGATTACAGTTATGATGGTTCTGCGTATGAAAATATGGGAACCGATTATGCTGACCGCGCGGGTACTATAGCAGTGGCGATGAAGGCGAAAGCATCGGCACTCGGTAAAACTTTATATCTGGGTGGGATTTCGGAAACGGCATTCCAGCTTTCCGGCTGGCTCTCTTCAGCATCAGTTTCCGAAGTTGTAAGGATGATCGCTAAATGGAATACGCAGGTTTTCAACAGCAGTTTTCTGTCGAAGATAGATTTTACTCACGGTCATTTTTATTCTTCGCGGTATTATCATTCCAGTACTCCCGGCGTCCCTGGCGGTGTTTTTGATCCGGTTAAGCACTACAGATATCTGATGACCGGAGGTGAGGTGCTGAGCCGCACAATATCGGAAAAAGTGGAACCTCTGACAGGATCACTTCCGGTGTGGATAACTGAATATCATGTTCTGATCGAGGAGGAGGGTAATCCCATGCCGTATTTTAATTACTGTATGGATTACCAGTCGGGTCTTTCGATAGCTGATATGCTTATGAAAATGATCGAAAGCGGTGTTGATAATGCTTATACATGGAATCTCAGTCAGAACGGTTCTTTCGGCTTACTTGGGATCTCTGACAGTATCTATTACCGTCCAGCAGCTGTTGTATTCAGAATGCTTTCGGTTATAGACGGTGAGGAGCAGCTGGCTGTTACCTGTGATAACACTGATACTGTTTCTATAGTTACAGGTTACGGGAATGTTCCTTCAGGGCTGAATTATGATGCAGTCTCTGTCATCTCGACGAGAAACAGAATTACAGGCAGGCCGCGGCTCTTCATCATTAATCGCGATTATTCAAATGAAAAATCAATAACAGTGAATGTTGACGGTTATACCCCCGGTAACGGGAATGTGCAGCTTTATAATAATTCAGATCTTTTCGCAAATAACGAAACAGTTCATAATACGGTTACAGTCACTGAATCAATTCAGAATTTTGGAGCCCCTCTAGTTGTAACGGTACCGGCCCATTCATTTATGCGGATTGATTTCTGATTGAACCAGACGTGCATACCAGAACCCGGAGTCTGTACTAGATGAATCTTATCTGTATGACAACTATCTCCGGTCGGCCGGTAGTGCGGACCGGGGGGCCCCATGTGCCGAAACCTTTTGACACATAGACATTTGTATTATTGATTTTCTTATATCCGCACGACACCTCGAAAATAGCATCGGTAATATAGTTTATCGGCCATAACTGCCCGTTGTGTGTATGCCCGGAGAGGTGAAGATCGATGTTCTGTGATACCGATTCAGCTATGTCAAAGGGCTGATGGTCCATCACTATTACCGGGAGCTTCAGGTTATTACCATGAAGTATCTCCGTGATCGATTTTCTTTTTTTGCCGGAGAAACGGCTTACGCTGCGATCCTCCCGTCCGGCAAGAAGAACAGTTCCATTGATCTCTATCGCTTCGTCACGCAGGACCCTTATATTATGTTTTTCCATAAAATTCACAGCGTCGTTCACGCCGCCTATATATTCATGGTTGCCGGTTGATGCGTATACTCCATATTTTGCCCTGATCGATTCCACCAGCTCCCCCATGTTGTCCCTGATTACCGGTCCAAGTGTCTCATCAAAGAAATCTCCGGGGAAGAGAACAATATCCGGTTCAAGAGAATTTATCGTATCGACGAGAATTCCGAACTTCTTTTTCCCGATAATCCTTCCAAGGTGTATGTCCGATGCCATCACGATGTTCATCGAATTCTCTTTTCCGCCTGTTTTGGGAATTTTTATATCAACGGTTTTTATCATAGGACTCGATGCGGTAACTATTCCGGCAGCCAGTATAAGTGACACGACACATACAGCTCCTGCCATTATTTTCAGCGGAATATTTTCAGATTTAAGAACCTCTGGTGACGGGAGAAAGTGAAAGAATACATTTAAGACCCTGACAATATCTATTACGAAAAGTATCAGTATTGCATAAAGAAGGAATGCAAGCCATGTGGAGCCGGTGAGTATCAGGATTTTGTTATTTTCGATAATACCGTTTCTTTCGAAAACCTCTCCCATAATAAAAGAAAAGGCTGCGAAGAGGAAAAGAGCGGAATAGATAATCTTTACGGTATAATTATCCGGGAGAGCCTGCCACCCTCTGATGAAAACATAGTAATTTCCTGAGATATAGATTGTAAGAAATACGGTTATGAATATAAAAAACTGATATCTCATACAATCATTCCTTGTGATTTACAGCTGAGACGTCACGTTTTTTGCGCAACTTCATATTAATTAATTCCACACCCAGAGAGAAAAAAACTGCAAAATAGATGTAGCCTTTGGGAACTTCATAATGGAAACCATCAAGTACAAGCATAAATCCTATCAGAATCAGAAAAGAGAGAGCCAGAATTTCCAGAGTCGGATTCGAATGGATAAAGTCAGCAATTTTATTGGAAAAAATCATCATAAATAGCATAGAAATAATGATTGCTGTAATCATCACAGGGAGCTTTCCTGTAAGCCCTATAGCTGTCAGGATTGAATCGAATGAGAATACTATATCAAGCAGTGCTATCTGTATTATTGTATTAAAGAATTTTGCAGTTACAGGCGGAATATCCTCACCGCCGTTCTGTATCTCTATTTTTGAATGAATTTCGCTTGTACTTTTCGCAAGAAGGAATAGGCCTCCTGCTATCAGTATCATCTCTCGGACGCTGAAGCCGAGTGAATATATACTGAACAGTGGTTCAGTCAAATGCTTAACCATCCAGGTGATTGATATTAATAAAATAATTCTGAAGCATAGAGCGAGAGTCAGACCTATAATCCGGCCTTTCTTCTTTTGTGATTCCCGGAGTCTGTTTGTCAGTATAGATATAAATATTATGTTATCAATACCAAGAACAATTTCCAGGAAAGTCAGTGTGATAAGGGCAATTATTAATTCCATTTTTCAGGCTCCATTTTCAATATGCAATATTTCGTTTTGGATTAAACCAAGAATGATATATTTGATCCGTTTCTGCTTTCTATTAGTAAAGATTCTGAAATACAGTTACAAATTGAAATTATCTAAAAGGTATGTTTTGTCAATTATATACAGATAGTCACCAGTCCTGAATAAGTTAAAAAAACGTATAAAAAATTACTTTTTTAATTAGACTCTGTTGTCTGTACTAAAACAGGATTATGACATTTCTATTGGAATGTAAAGCTTGTTTGAAATTTTATTGTATTTACTGATATTTTAAAGAAAAAGTCTTTGAATTTTATTTGATAAATGTTTCAACTGTCTTTTAACAGGTTTATCAGTTTAGAGAAGGGGATTAAGCATGTACAGCAACATTACTCTCAATTATGCCTTCGCAATGCCTGGAATGGGGGAACTTGTTATTATTTTTCTAATAGTTCTCGTCCTTTTCGGAGCGGGTAAGATTCCGGCAATTGCAAAAGATTTCGGGAAAGGTATCAGGGAATTTAAAAAGTCTGTAAAAGACAATCCGGATGAAGACAAGGATAAAAAGTAAAAGATAAAAAAACTGCCTCTATGGCAGTTTTTTTATCTGTATTAAACAACTGTTTTGTATTCAAATATTAAGGTGTTGACAGAGTTGCAATATTTGGATACGCTCTTCAAAAGAGCTGTTGCGAATGTTTTTTTGAAGGAGAATCGCATGAAAAATATTTTTTCAATTCTTATACTAACCTTCCTTATTTCTTTAGTTTCATGCTGGAACGATAATTCCTCGTTTAAAGAAGATAAACATGAGAACGCATACAAAATATCTGATAATTATGCCGGATCTGTTTCGTCTGATATGGTGAAAGCAAATAACAATTTTGCAGGTAGAATTTTCGAAAAGATATCTAATGTGTCTTCAGGAAAAAACATTATGATCTCACCACTTTCAATTTCTATAGCGCTATCAATGATATTAAACGGTGCTTCTGGAGATAACCTGACAGAGATGAAGGATGTCCTAGGCTTCGGTTCTATGGATAATTCAGCGATAAATCAGCAGTTTTATAATCTCATCTCCAGTCTTGAATCCGTTGATCAGGATCTGATTTTATCCATTGCCAATTCAGAGTGGACCAGTGATTTATATGAACAATATGTGTATGAATCATTTATAACTGCATTAAAAGATTATTATTCAGCAGAGGTGAATACTCTCGATTTTTCAGACAGTAAAAGTGCTGATACCATAAATTCATGGGTCAGTGAGAATACAATGGGAAAAATTCAAAAAGTTATTAATCAGGATGATCTTCAATATATGATTATGGTTCTGATAAATGCCGTCTATTTCAAGGGCACATGGCGCACTACCTTTGACAGCGATGCAACATATACCGGCTCATTTACACTCTCCGATGGCAGTACAAAACAGGTTGAGCTGATGACATATAAAGATACACAACAGTTCAGGTCTTTTAAAAGTGAAGCAGGCTCGGAGAACGGATACTGTGCTGTAAGGCTTCCGTATGGAAGGGATAAGGTCGCTTTCTATGGATTTATTCCGGCGTCCGGAACGCTGGATGATTTTATCTCCGCGATGTCAGAAAAGGGTTTTAATACGTTGTTCTCCAACCTCACAGATAATACAATTCCTGTAATAATGCCTGAGTTTAAATTCGGGTATGAACGATCGATTAAAGATATTCTGCAGTCTCTCGGCATGTCAAAGGCTTTCAATTCGGGCGGATTTCTAAACCTGGCTCAGGATACAGGGTTTTGTATATCTGATGTTTTTCATAAAACGTTTATAGAAGTAAATGAACAGGGCACCGAAGCTGCGGCGGTTACTGCAGTCATCGGGGCAACATGTGTTCGGGATTCTGTTGAATTTATAGCTACAAAACCTTTTCTGTTTGTAATCCGCGATGACCGGTCCGGCACAATACTTTTCATAGGGAAGGTGGAGGATCCTTCCTTATTGGAATAATTTAGTATCGCTAATCCAAAAATCAGTTCTGATAAAAAAGGTTTTCCTATGTTCAGGAAAACCTTTTTTATCAGATTATCCGCATAACGGATCGTTATATGTAAACCGGAATGTTAAATTTTAATTATTGTTTCTTCCATTTTTACATTCTTGCCGCTTTTTGCGATTGCCTCCTTCACAAGTGATGTTAATCCGCCGCAGCACGGTACCTCCATCCTTACAACAGTTATCGAATTTATATCCTGTTCTGATATAATTGCGAGAAGTTTTTCCCGGTATTCATCGATATACGGATCGAGTTTCGGGCAGAACGTAACCATTGTTCTGCCGTCGAGAAACCTTTCATGAAAGTTGCCGCAGGCATATGGAACACAGTCGGCAGTAACGAGAAGATCGACTTTTCTATTGCTGAATACAGGTGAATAGGGACTGATAAGTTTAAGCTTTACCGGCCATTGTCTCAGCCGGGAAAAATCGTTTCTTTGCTCCTTTGATGGCAGGTTTAATTTATCCAGTAACCTGTTTGAACTACCGGGGCAGGCATGTAGATGCGGAACCTGTTCCTGAGCAGATTCATCTATATGGATACCTTTTTCTTTAAGATAATTTAATGCTTCATCAAAATAAACTGTTTCATTATGATCTTTGAGGTGTTTAAGATGCGCTTTAATAACATCTGTTCCCTGCTTTACTATGTTTTCCATTACAAGCGGTTCATTGTATGGAGCAGCTTCTCTCTCTTCGATTTTTATCGCTCCCTCGGGGCATCCCCCTATACAGGCTCCAAGGCCGTCGCAGAACAGATCGCTGATCAGCCGCGCTTTACCGTTGATTAACTGTATAGCTCCCTCCGGACAATCAGGAACACATTGTCCGCATCCGTTACATCTGTTTTCATCTATCTGTATAATCCGGCGTTTCATATATTCACCTCCTGGAGTATATTCCAAATCCAGCATCAATATAGTTTCATAATGCGTTCTAATTTGGATTGACATCTGAAAAGTAATCATATTTGTTTAAATCTGTCATTGACCTGGATCAAGTACAGGAGAAAAAATGAAAATTTCTGAAGAAACATTGTCAAAAAGTCTTTTTTTCGGAGGACTTTCTCCGAAGATTATTTCTGAAATTGATAAAAGGGGGGGAACGGAAGTTTTCAATAAAGATGAAATTATTTTTTTTGAAGGGGATAAGGGTGAGAAATTCTATTTCCTTATAGAGGGGCTGGTTAAAATTTACAAATCTACGGATAATGACAGGGAAACTGTATTGAGGCACATTCGTCCAGGCGAGATGTTCGGTGAAGTGGTATTATTCGAATCTGAAACCTATCCTGTAAATGCAACTGCGATGAGGGAGAGCACTCTTTTTTCAATCAGCCGTTCGTATTTCATGGAGCTTTTTACAGATGAACAGTTCCGTAAATATTTTACCGCAAATATTTTCCGGAAATTAAGATACCTTGCGGACAGAGTCGCGTTTCTCAATGCATATGATATTGAGGAGAGGTTTTTTCTTTTTATAGATGAACATTACGGGATAAGTCCGGTAATAAATATCGATCTTACTAAAGCAGAACTAGCTGACGGGATCGGGACAATACCTGAAACAATTTCACGGCTGATAGCGAGACTCAAATTAAAAGATCTTGTATCCTGGAACAGAAATGATCTTAAACTGAATGTTGAATATGCAAGGTCTGTTGTTGATAAGATAAAAGAGCTATAGGGGGTTTTTTATGAAGAAGGAGATGAAACATGTTGTAATTATCGGAGCAGGTTTTTCCGGGCTTTTCGCGGCAAAAAAATTTTTTGGAAAGTCTGTGAAGGTAACTCTTATTGATAAAAATAATTATCATACCTTTAATCCTCTTCTTTATCAGGTGGGAGCGGCAGAGATTGAACCTGACCAGATTGCATATCCAGTACGAACTGTAATCCGCGGAAGAAATAATATAAATTTTCTTATGTCAGAGGTTACGGAAATAAAATTTAAAGAAAAGAGAGTAATAACCGGAGACAGCGAAATCGGGTATGATTACCTGATAATTGCTCCGGGGAGTGAACTGAATTATTTCGGCATCAACGGTGCTGCTGAACATACAGTAAAGCTCAAGAAACTCGATGAAGCCCTGTATCTCAGGAATCATATACTGTCTCTGTTCGAAAAAGCTGAGAGATGCAGCGAAACAGATCTGAGAAAAAAATACCTCACTTTCGTAATTGTAGGGGGCGGGCCGACCGGTGTTGAATTTGCCGGTGCCTTCGCCGAACTGGTCAAGGGGCCTCTGAAAAAAGATTTTCCCGGAATAAACCAGTCTGAAATTGATATCAGGCTAGTGGATGCCGGTAAGAGGATACTATCGATGTACAGTGAGAAATCCGGAAATTATGCAGTGAAGAAGCTTACAAAAATGGGTGTAAGGGTCATGCTTGAAGCTCAGGTTGACAGTATAGGCAGTGACAGTATCAGCTTCAAAAACGGTGAAAGTATAAGTTCTGATACAATTCTCTGGTCGGCAGGTGTTAAAGGGCTTCAGATAAAGAATGACCTTGGCGCAGCCGAACGTCGAGACTCCCGTATAGCTGTAGATAACACTTTACGGATTAATGGATTCAGTGATGTCTTTGTATGCGGAGACCTCGCATTTATTGAGCAGGATGGAATTCCGCTGCCGATGGTAGCGCCTGTTGCGTCTCAGGAGGGGGAGCATGCCGCCAAAAACGTATTGAGGCTGGTAAAGGGGAAAGAGGCTTTGCCGTTCAGGTTCGGAGACCGGGGATCAATGGTTACAATCGGAAGAAACTCCGCGATAACAAAACTGGCCGGTTTTGAGATGAGGGGATTCCTTGCATGGATTTTGTGGATTTTTGTTCATATATTCTACCTTATTGGATTCAGAAATAAAGTGTTTGTTCTGTTCAGCTGGTTTATTGATTATCTGCTTTTCGAAAGGTCCGGAAGAATGATTATTCCGGCATGTGATGAGGATAAGTGCTGACAGTTATCATTTTAAAGAATAGCTGAAATGTTAAACAGTTTAATGTTTAAAGATACAAACCGTTTTGAAGATTTAGTTTTAGTATTACAGATATCATAACGTTTATAGAAAAGAAACGGCAGGTTTATTATTACCTGCCGTATTCATATAACTGTTTAGTTTTATACTCAGTCCATTAGATAGTTGAGAGCAACAGTTCTGTATTCATGGTTTTTGGTTATGATCAGCGGGTAAGCTGCTGCACTGAATAAATGCACCTGGGATCTTTTTAACAGGGCCATTGCGTCTTTCAATCTGGTTTCCATATCCGGGAGTACATCATACCCGCTGCTCCCTGCAAGAAGTATGGGGCAGTTTATTGAACCAGGATCGCCGCAGAGATAACCCCCTCCATTCTCGAAGAAATCCTCCTGCATTGTTGTGTCCTCATCCAGGACCTTTTCCCATCTTGAACCGTTCATCGTCTGAAAAAAGGATTTCAATTCATTTCTTCCAGCATGATCACGATGGCTTATCAAACGATTCAGATAGTCCATATCCGGTTCAACTCCCGGCAGACTCTCTGCTATAATGTTTTTCACAAGACCGGGATTGAGGATAGCCATGTTGAGCGCTACTAATGCCCCACCGCCTATTCCGATTATTGAAACTTTTTTTAGTTTTTCTTTTTCGCAGAGTTCGCATATAGCTTTTGCATTGCTTACCCAGAAATTATTTTCAGAATCATTGCTTGATGGTGATTTTCCATGTCCGGAAAGATCTACAGTCAGAGTATTAAAATAACTCGAATAAAATTTAATCTCGGTATCAAAAATCTTGGATGATTGACCATTATCATGAATAAGCAGAATATTATTGATATTACTTTTCGAAATGTATATATTATAGTATAACTTATTGTTTTTATTTTTATAGGATGGCATACCGTGATCCTGTTTAGTAATTTTAATGTATTAGACAGAAAAAAATAGTTTGGTATAATTTTCAATAAAATTATATTCTGACCGTAAAAACTTCGTTTTTTATTCAGAACATATTCAGCAGGAAGCGCCTGGCCCCAGGCAGTAATAAGCGATATTTGCCGAAAAAAACTGAGGAAAATGCGAACTTGAACATTATTTTAGATATAGCAATATTTATTTTAAAACAGGATATCAGATGAAGGACGATAAGAATTTGTTTAGAGAAGAAAATACGGCCGGTGACTTTGAAAAGGCCAAACTTTATAATTTACTGATCTTTGAATTTGTAAAAACTGTTCCATGGGATCTTGACGTAAAGACAATGAAAATTGAAAATATTTTCGGCATGGATCTGTTTTTTTCCTCAGGAATAAACCGGATAGATTACTATAACTGGCTGGAGATAATACATCCCGAAGATAGAGATAAGGTAGTCCCCTATCTTAATCTTATCCTTGAAGGAAAGATGAATAAAGTAAAAATAGAGTACAGGATAAAGAATTCTTCCGGTGATTACATATGGATAAAGACCATTGCTGATATCATACAAATTGATGATAGCGGGAAACCCCTGCTAATCGGAGGAGTAAACAGAGAAATCACGGCGAAAAAATTTTCTGAAAAAGTAGATCTTCAGATAAACAAGAAAATCAGCGACAGTGATATTAAACTTAAAAACGTTATGAAGATCGGAAGAATGTCGCAATGGGAATATGATTTTAAAACCGGTTTAGTAATATCAGGAAGGGATATGGCTGAAACCTGGGGCCTTGCTGAATACTATGATCGCGGCGAGCCTGTGAAACTTGAAATTTTTGCAAGAAGTATTCATCCTCAGGACAGAGAGATGGTGATTGAAAAATTCAGGAATTCGTTGAAGAATAATGAAAGTTTTGAATTAAGTTTCAGACTGGCTGTGGGAGGCGGGGTGAGATTTATTCATTTTGTCAGTGAGGTTGTATTTGATGAAACCGGAAATCCCATTAAGTTTGCCGGTATAACTCAGGACATAACAAATCTGAAAAGCCTTGAAGATCTTCTTGCTCAGCAGTATGAGGGGCTTAGATTTATCGCCAAGAAAGCCGGTCTGGGATTATGGGAATTCAATGCCCGGGACAGTTTTATATTCACAATAAACGGCGAGGAGAAAAACAGCGAACCCGGAGATCTGTATAAAAAAATTAAAAGTTCGGAGTTTATGAAAAGCATTCATCCTGAGGATTTTGACATGTTTCAGGCCAAGCTGAATTTCCATATGGATAAAGGGGGTGATGTCAGTGATTTTGATATCAGGATAAATACCGGAAAAGATATATACAGATGGTATCATATAACGGCTGTTATAGGAGAGGTTGACGGCAATGGAAAGCCGCTTATATATAAAGGGCTTTATCAGGATATAACCGAAAGGAAGGAGATTGAAGGGAGGTTATACCAGTCTCAGAAGATGGAAGCAATAGGCCGACTCGCCGGAGGTATTGCACACGATTTCAACAACATTCTTCAGGTGATACTCGGCTACGGGAGCCTTGCACTAATGGATGCAGGCAGCGACAGTGATATGCTGGAGAATATAAGCCATATAGTCGATTCCGGAGAAAAGGCGAAGAGTCTTGTAAGACAGCTGCTGATTTTTGCCCGAAAGGAGAAGTTCAGGCCTGGACTTGTTTCCCTGAACGACCTCGCCTCAGGATTTATAACAATGCTGAAAAGAGTGATAGGGGAAAACATAACATTAACCTTTACTCCGGATAAAGAGATCGATTTTATACACGGTGATTCCGGCCAGATAGAGCAGATATTTATGAACCTCTGTATAAATTCACGGGATGCGATAAACGGTAGCGGTTCAATAATCATCAAAACAAAAAAAGTATCTACAGACGAATACTGGCCATGCTTTGATAACAGAATGCCTCCGGGAGAATATGTAATGCTGAGCATCTCCGATACAGGTGCTGGTATATCCACGGAATATCTTGAACATATTTTTGAACCATTTTTTACCACAAAAGATAAAAACAGCGGCACCGGACTAGGCCTTGCAACTGTGTATTCTATTGTGAAACAGCACGGGGGCTATATTGATGTCCATTCCCTGCCGGAGAAAGGGACGACTTTTTCTATGTACTTCCCGATTCTGGGAGACAAGCAGAATGATGCGATCAATTATGAAACTGAACCTGTAATAAACCGTCAGGCCGGAAATAATTTTGTACTTCTCGCAGAGGATAATGAACTGATAAGGAAGTATACCAGAAGGATACTTGAGGATTCGGGCTATAATGTGATCCTGGCTGAGGATGGAGAGATGGCAGTAGAGCTGTTTAGGGCCAACAGTGATAAAATTGATCTTCTCCTTTTTGATGTCGTGATGCCGAAGAAAAATGGCTGGGATGTATATAAAGAGATTGGCGGGGTCGACAACAGAATCCCAGTTATATTTTTCAGCGGTTATGACCAGAATCTGCTGCCGCCGGATCTGCCGGATTCCGTTCCTATGCTTTATGTACAGAAACCGTTTAAGTATTATACGATGATTAATGCAATACATGAACTTTTGGATAGAAAGAAGTAGGTTTTTTAACCTGTAGAGTTAATGTATCAGAAATTATGTGTATGATAAAGATAGAACATTTTTTTATAAGAAAATGTATATATATATGTGAACACTGCATGAATTAAAATAATAAGTTTTGTGATTCATGTTTATTTGTTTAAGGAATAAACAATAAAAAAAAAGCGGTGACTGCTCACCGCTTTTTTCATAAATTTCATCTTGTTTAAAAGAATTAAATTTTGTAGCCTGCACCGATTGCAATTGTGTAGACTTCTTTTTTGTATTTAGCTTTAACACCTGTGTCTGTAGTGGCTTCATTTGGCAGATAGTGAACCCAGTTACCAGCTAATGTAATGTCAAGATTGGGCACTACTGTATATTGTGCGCCGACACAGAACATCAGTGAATCAAGAACCGGGTTACCGCTTACATAAATAAGAGCGGCTGAATCAGTATATAAAGCATCTTTTGCAGCCTGGCTTGTATAGAGGAAAGCTCCGCCGATTTTTAATTCATCCATAACTTTATACTTAGCACCAAATCCAGCTTCATAACCTGTGCCGAAATATTTATTTACATCTTTGGATGTAGGTGCTGTTGGTCCGCCAATCTGTCCCATATCTGCTTTATTCACAAGATATATCTGGCCTGTAAGAGCAACCTCAAGTTCCGGTGTTACAGCATATTGTGCACCCAACATGATGATCTGAGGTAAATCTCTTCTCATCTTTTTACCTTCGACATTAGCTAATACTACTGTGTTATTTTTTTCTTTTTCATATTTAAAGTCAAGTTTTGTTGCAGTCTGATAGGTTATACCAAGAGTGAGTTCTTTCATCGGTTTGCAATCTATACCGACTACTCCAGTGTATCCTAATGCGTTGTATTCATATTTTTGTGCAACTGGTCCACCTAATAATGCCACATTTAATCCTAACTCCTGAGTTCTCGCGCCTTTTACAACTTTACCACCTATGCTAACGCTGATCATATCATCAAGGAGGGAATATGCAGCGCCTAAACCACCAGCGTAATAAACACCTGATCCTTTAACTTTAGGATTTGTAGCACCGTTATTAACCTGATATGGCAATACTCCTGCAACTCCATCCCACTCAAGAGAACCGCCGCCGGCAACTATACCTGCCTGAGCATAAGCCGCAAGTTTACCAGCACCCATCTGGCCGAAATTATAAACTGCATATAAATTTGGCAGTACCGGTGTAGGTTTATCTTGTTTATATTTTTCAGTTCTTCCACTCATAGTAGCTGTCTCATCATAGTATTTAAGAACTGTCTGGCTGCTTATATCAATAAAGAAGCCTTCTCCCATAAGAGCTGTTCCGGCAGGGTTGTAAGCTACAATGTCTGCAGCATCGGTTGCGGCATTTCTTGCTACGTTCATTACATAATTTGCGCTCTGATTAGACAGATAGTCAAGACTACCTGCGAAAACTGTTGAGCCTACCATCATTATTGCGAGGGTAAGCAATAGTGAGAATTTTTTCATAGATTCCTCCGATTTTAGTTTCCCGTAATGCGGGTTTTTGAGATTTGAGTTTTTTTTTAGAACAGAAACGTCGACGACAAAATATAAAATTAAAATTATATCCATCTCCGTTTCAAGTAAATACAATACTCATAGGAAAATAAAATGTCAATTCTTTTACTGTAACAACGTTCGCAAAGTTAACACAAATGTCAATAAAATGAAGTTTATCTGGACAATCAACTGTTTTATGTCAGTTTATTTTGCCGTTTTATGAGATAAAATAGTTTCGGAACCAGATTACCGGCTTTATGAAAAGAAAAATGTCGGGTTTTTAATTTTTATTGTAAGGGAAGTGAGAGGAAGAAAGAAATTTGTATCTGACTTGATAAGCGTTATATAAGAAAAGAGACCGTTTTAATTTTTAAAAGAATACGGTCCTGTTGTCTTTTAATACAGGATAAAAGAAAAAACTTAATCAAAGCTGTTATTTTCTTAATTCTGTTTCTGAAAAAGGTGCATCAGACTTTTTGAGCCTGAGCATCCTCTTTTTCTATCATTTCATAATACTCAGCCCATGTTTCATTGATCTCGCGTGCCTGTTCTTCATCAAGTTTTTCTATTATAAAACCTGCATGTACAAGTACTTTATCGTCTATCTTGAGATCAGGTGTCATCGCATAGTTAACTTTAGTTTCTACACCATTTGCACTGGCTATAGCGTAATTTCCTTCAATTTTTGTTATTGTCATCGGAATAGCAAGACACATATTATTTCTCCTGATTAAGTTTACAATATAAGTATATTTTTCATCATACTATAGCGCTCGGTTAAATGATTAGACTTCTGTCATTGCTAACCCTTCGACAGGCTCAGGGTAAACTCCTGCAACAATCTGATTGAAAAAGATACAGTTTTATTATAAAAAACAAATATATTTTAAAAACAGACTGGGAGCGAACCGGAAGTTCGCCAGCTGACACTAAACAGGATGTTTTAATAAAACCGGCCACTGCATTCAATGCCTCGCAGTGACATTAGGATTACTAATTAAAGCGTAATCTGCTATAATACAAATTATCATCCATCTTAAGATAACTGAAAGTTATAAGGCAATCCATTAATCGGATACCTGTAAAATAAATACTGTTATCCGTTATAATACTGATAGATACAGAATATCAGCATATTCTCGGAAGCTGTTCCTCTACAAGCAGCGGAAGAAGTCTTTTACCTCCGATAAATGTTTCAATATATACCTTGCCCGGATAGAGCGAATCAATCTGTCCGATTATTGCGGCGTTTTTCCCGTATTCATTCTGCTTGAGACACTGAACTATACCTTCCGCATCTTCCGGTTTTGATATAATAAGAATTTTACCTTCATTTGCCACATATAACGGATCAAGTCCAAGCAGGGCACAGATCCCTTTAACCTCCTCCGAGACCGGGACATTATCCTCAATAATACCGGCAGAAAAATCTTTCCCTGATGTGATCTCGTTGAGCACTGATGCCAGACCGCCCCGTGTTGCGTCTCTGATGAATTTTATACTTTCCGGGTATTTCGCTATTATACTTTCGATCATTCTGTTGAGCGGAGCGCAGTCTGACTTAAGTTCGCTTGAAAACCTGAGATCATTACGGAGCGACATTATAGTTATTCCATGATCACCCAGTGTTCCGCTTGTAATGATTTTGTCCCCTTTTTCTATCTCTCTCCTCTGAACTTTGCCTGAAAAAAGGCCAATGCCTGAAGTATTAATATAAATTTTGTCACCTTTTCCGTTGGGAACAACTTTTGTGTCACCTGTTACAATTTTTACGCCGGCAGCATCAGCAGCCTCTTTCATCGAGACAAGTATTTTACCGAACGATTCAAAGTCAAAACCCTCTTCGAGTATAAGAGAACATGATATAAATTTCGGTGTTGCCCCCATAACAGCAAGATCGTTCACCGTTCCGTTTATGGCGAGTTTTCCAATATCTCCGCCGGGAAAAAATATCGGTGTAACGGTATAAGAATCGGTGGTGAATGCTATCTTTCCGGCTGAGATATCAAGAACCGCCGAATCATCTATCTGTATAGAATCTTTCCCGAGTAACTCTTTTATCATTCCGGAGATCATGTCATTCATCAGCTTACCGCCGCTCCCGTGCCCAGGAAGAATTTTTTTCGCTGAATTACCGGCTGTTTTATTGTCAATGTTGCTCATCATCTTCTCCAGTATTTATAGTATGCCGAACATGGTCCTTCGCTGGAGACCATGCACGGTCCGATGGCGTTTTCGGGCGTACAGACTTTGTCGAACATAGGACATTGTGGCGGTATGATAATTCCCCTCAGAAGATCGCCGCATCTGCATCCCGCATGTTCTTTCACCGGAGGGGGGACGGCCGGAAATTTTTTCTTCGCATCATAGGCGCTGTATCTCTCCCGTATCCTGAGTCCGCTTCCCGGTATTTCGCCAAGGCCTCTCCATACTTCGGGGCAGGTTTCAAAAACTGTATCTATTATTTTCTGTGCGTGAGGATTTCCGTTCTCTTTTACAGCTGTTTTATATTCGTTCGTTACTTTCGCTTCTTTATTGTCAATGAGACTGATAAGTGAAAGGACTCCTGTAATCAGATCGTGTGCTTCAAATCCTGCAATCACGCCGGGTTTGTTATATTTTGCGGCTATAAAGTTCCAGGGTTCTCTACCCAGAACGGCACTTACATGTCCCGGGAGTATAAATCCGTCAATTTTTACCTCATCAGCGCTGAGGAGGGCATCAACGGCCGGCGGGGTGAGTTTATTTCCGGAGAGAATAGAAAAGTTTTTTATCCCTTTATTCTCCGCTTCCATAATAATAATCGCTTCAGATGGTGCAGTAGTTTCAAAACCGACGCTGAGAAAGATAACCTCACGTTCAGGATTCTCCTCGGCAATCCGGAGAGCGTCAAGCGGTGAGTATACTATTCGAATATCCATCCCTTCGGCTCTCTCCTTGGCAAGGGAGCTGTATGATGACGGGACTTTAATCATATCACCGAACGTCGCTAGAATTGTATCATATTTTTTTGCGATCTCTATGACCAGATCAAGATATGAGTTGGGGGTAACACACACGGGGCACCCTGGACCGTCGATCAGGATGAGTTTATCCGGGAACATATCCTTGACTCCGGTTTTAAAGAACTCCGCTGTGTGAGTTCCGCAAACTTCCATAATTCTTATCTCTTCGGAGAGTTTTCTGCTTTTAAGCGCGACCGCCAGTTTTTTAACAAGCTCTCTGTCCATCAGATCTGTCCTCATGTATTGTAATGTTATAATATCTATAGAATCAAACAAAGCCGCCGGATATTTACCGTGTTTAGAGTTCAATGCACAACGGCCATTTTATCAGCGTTACATTTACTTTTTCATCCAGAAAAAATGTTGCTTTAAAACACATTGCTGGTAGATGCTGTCAATAAATTAATACCTGCGCAGCGTATGTCAATAATATATAATGTTCTCCGGAGGACTCTAATATAATGGTCTTGAATGCCCGAATAAATAAGGACACTGTTATTAATTTCTTTGCAGTTTTGATATTCCCCTTCTGTATCATCTCCCTGGAAACTGTACTTTTCCATCTTCTGATGATAGTGTCAAATTATTTGCAGGCTACAACCATAATATCCATAGCAATGTTCGGAATCGCACTTGGCGGATTGATAAGCTTTTATCTTCTCAGATTAAACAGAGATTTAATTCTTTCGCTCGCATCAATTGTTTTTTTTCTTTCAATCGGTCTGTCGTATTACGGCATTGTCAGACTTGATAATTTTAATTTTCCATATTTTCTTATACTTCCGTTTTTTTCAGGATCAGTAATAGTTTCATCAGTCTTCTCCAGGGCAGACTCGCACAAAATTTATTTTGTCGATCTGACGGCATCGGCAATCGGTGTTGTCTATCCCATTGTTTCAGTAGCTATGTTCAAATCAGAGAATACGTTATTAATGCTTTCCATCCTGCCGCTGCTCTTCCTTGTGATAATTCTCTTTTCAGTAAAAAATAAAATTCTCCGTTATGCCGGGCAGATAATATCGGCAGTCGTAATTGCGGTTATATGCTCTTTTTTCTATATGAATATAAACATTCCAAAGAAGATAAGTGCTGATGATTATAAAAATAAAATTCTTCCATATGTTACAATTCCGCTTGAACAGAAGATCTTAAATGAGGTTTATGTAGAAGATACGGCCGGAGGAAAGTTTGATTTGAAGACCGATGAGCCGTATAAAGAGATTATGGCGAGAAACATAATAAACAAAACAAAATATTATCCCTTTGTAATGGACCTTTCCCGGAATTATAAACCATCCCTCTCCGCCGAAAAAAACCTGAAAATATATACTGATAAACTTTCGAAATATACGTTTCTTTTTTCAGAAGATAATTTAATGGGTAGAGTTGAATATATCACCAAAACGGATATTGATTTTTTTTATATCAACAATGGCGCGTTTTATGACAGGGTAGTATATGGTGACACAGGCGTTCACTGGGACCTGCGCTTTCCGAATTATCTTGAAAATGCCAACGTGTTTATAATGGGTGCATCCGCCGACGGGATAGTGAATTCTCTGAAAAAACTTTATGGTAAAACAACAATTAAGGGTGTGGAGTTCAATCCGATTATCCACAAAACGATGATGTCCGGTTACTATTTCTATAAATCTGAAAAAGCATATGAAAATACCACAATATACAAAACAGAGGGTAGGGCATACCTTAAGGCAACAGATGAAAAATTTGATATGATAACACATATGAATAACCATGCAGAGCATGGTGCTGTGTGTACCCTTGCTCCGGAATATCTGCATTCTGTAGAGGGGATAACCGAAATGCTGAATAAACTTACAGATAGGGGACTCCTTGTGTATGAAGAAATTCTGTGGAGTACAAGATCGGAGTGGGCATTTTACAAATTCATGAATACTGTTGTAACTTCACTTCGCGAGATGGGGATACAGTCTCCGGAGAACCATATTCTTGTATATGGCTGGGATTACTGGAACTACCAGGATCCCGGAGTCAGATCTGTAGTGATAAAAAGAACACCTTTTACCGAAACGGAAAAAAACAAACTGAACGAGTTTCTTATGTATTTTCTGAATCAGAAACCTTCACCGCTGCCATCCGAAAAGCACATTCACGCCTTTCCGGGAAGAGTGATCCGAGGCATGATAGGTGATATAATTACCGGTAAAACCGGGAGTGATCTGATTCAGCTTCCGGATTTTTACTGGGAGGACGATTTTGAAAAAAATATCTTTAGTTATATTAAAAATCCTGCAGACAGAGCGTTTATTGAATCACTGTATATTCATTATCCAAAAAGGGAAATAGAAAAAGGATGGGATTTCGTAAGTACGGTCTGGAACTATAAACAGGGAAGATATGTATTAAAAAAAGATCTTAAACCGGCAGACAGGGAGAGGTATACGGCTCTTCTGGATGAAACCGGTTATTCATACAGGATGGATATCGCCCCGGTGCGGGATGATATGCCGTTCCCGTATAATGTTTACAAAGAGAAAAAAGAGGTATTGAGAATTCTTAAGATTGTAGGTCTATTGTCATTGATTATTTTTATCCCGGTCCTTGTATTGATGATAAAGAAGTATTCGTCACACAAACTGATACTCCTTGAACATTCTCTTTTTTTCGTTGCTGTCGGTTCCGGCTATATGCTTGTTGAAATAGTTCTGATGCAGTTTTTCCAGAGATTTATCGGTATTCCGATTTATTCAGTAATAATTACACTGGGAGCGCTTCTGTTTTTCAGCGGTGTCGGCAGTCTTATAAGTTCAGGATGGGGGAAAAAATATATCGTTTCGGCTGTATTTGCGATACCCGTTGTGATATTTTTATATTACCATTTCCTTGACGGTATCTTCGGTTATTTCGCGGCTTCATCTTTCAATGTGAGGATGGCCGCAGGAGTTGCGCTGATGGTTCCGCTTTCTCTGCTGATGGGAATTCCGTTCCCGAAAGCGATGGAAAAGATAAAAATGAAAATTTCAAATGAATATGCGACGCTGATGTATGCAATCAGCGGAGCGGCAGGTACTGTGGCGACTACATTCGCTCTGTTTCTGAATGTCTCGTACGGATTATCTTTTACATTTATTACAGGTATGGCAGCCTATCTCGCCGGCGCGATGCTGCTGCTTTTTATTTTAAGAGCTGAAAACTGAGAATATATATTTGTTTTAGTAATTTTTGTTTTACACATAATCTCCAGTAAACGCGAGGGGGCTATGTGCAATTCAAAAATTTATCAATTAAAATGAAAAAGGAGAAAATAGATGAGTAAGAAAAAAGTTGTAAAAAGCGATATAGAAATAGCTCATGAGGCGAAATTAATACATATCAAGGATGTTGCGGCTCAGCTTGGCCTTACTGAAGACAATATAGAATATTACGGGAAATATAAGGCGAAGATCGATCTGGGTGTTTTAAAAAACCGTCCGTTGAAAGGAAAACTGATACTGGTTACCGCAATTACTCCCACGCCGGCAGGGGAGGGTAAATCAACCACAACAATCGGTCTTGCCCAGGCGATGAATAAAATAGGAAGACAGTGCACAATTGCTTTGAGAGAACCGTCACTCGGCCCATGTTTCGGCGTTAAGGGGGGGGCTGCCGGAGGAGGACATGCCCAGGTAGTACCGATGGAGGATATCAATCTTCACTTTACCGGCGATATACATGCCATAGGCGCTGCCCATAATCTCCTCGCAGCAATGATTGATAACCATATAAAACAGGGGAACGAACTCGACATTGACCAGACCAAGATTTACTGGAAGCGCGCTGTTGACATAAACGACAGGGCATTAAGAAATATGGTGATAGGACTCGGAGGAAATGCACACGGTATTCCGCGCGAAACAGGATTTATGATTACAGTAGCATCGGAGGTGATGGCGATTTTATGTCTGTCCGAGAGTATCGCCGATCTGAAAAAGCGGCTTGCTACAATAATTATCGGAGAGAACAGAAAGGGGGAACCTGTTTCTGTAAAAGATCTTAATGTGCAGGGATCAATGGCGGCGCTTTTAAAAGATGCTTTGAAGCCTAATCTTGTACAGACCCTGGAGAATACACCGGCTATAATTCATGGAGGTCCGTTTGCTAATATAGCCCATGGCTGCAATTCGGTGCTTGCTACAAAAATGGCCATGGCCTTGTCTGATTACGTTGTTACAGAAGCGGGATTCGGTGCCGATCTCGGTGCCGAGAAATTTATCGATATAAAGTGCAGATATGCGGGTATAAAACCGGACTGTGTAGTTCTAGTAGCGACAGCCCGTGCTTTAAAGATGCATGGAGGGGTCGCGAAGGCATATCTTAAAACAGAAAATATCGGTGCGATTAAAACAGGTCTTGCAAATCTTCAGAAACATATTGAAAACATAAAAAAATTCGGACTTCCTGTTGTAGTGTCTCTTAATCGTTTTCATGACGATTCTGATGCAGAGATTCAGACGGTTATTGATTTCTGCAAAAAAAAGAAGGTTGAATGCTCGCTTTGCGAGGTATGGGAGCATGGCGGAGAGGGCGGTGTAGACCTCGCACAGAAGGTTTCAAACATTATCGATAAAGGTGAGAATTCACATTTCAGATTTCTATATGATAACGACATGTCAATCAGGGCGAAGATAGCAACACTCGCTGTTGAGATATATGGCGCCGATGGAGTTCTTTATTCAAAAAACGCTTCAAGAAGAATTGATTATCTTGAAGAGAAAGGATATGGAAACCTGCCGATATGCATGGCCAAGACGCAATACTCGCTTTCAGATGATCAGACTTTGATGAACAGACCGTCGGGATTCAAAATTTCCGTAGGTGATATATCTCTCTCTGCCGGAGCGGGATTTCTCGTAGTACATACAGGCGAGATAATGATCATGCCGGGATTGCCAAAGAGTCCGGCGGCGTTAAATATTGATATAACTGATGACGGCGTAATCACCGGATTGTTTTAAAATATCATCCGGGAATACCGTTACTGATAATATTATGTTGAAGGAATATTATGTTTACATACTTGAATGCAGTAACGGTAGACTGTATACCGGATATACCGTGGATATTGAAAAAAGATTTAATGACCATATCTCAGGTAAGAGGGGAGCAAAGTTTACCAGGGCTTTCAAACCCAGGAAGATAGCGGCTGCATGGAAAATTGCCGGTAACAGAGGCGATGCGATGCATATAGAGGCATTCATTAAATCGCTGTCGCATAGTGAAAAGTCAGTGTTAGCAGATACACCCGGAATATTGATCGATCGGTTAAATTCAATTGGAGAACCTGATTATATGATTACGGTGCACATTTGAAGCGGGTGAAATGAAGAATCCTTAGTCATTGAAAATCCTTCTAATAATTCAGGGTAAATGCCGTGAAGCATTCTGTTTGTGTAGATTATCTATAATTATAAACAGAACATTTTTCCAAAACAGTCTGGAGTGAAAATACATCTGCCTGCCGGCACAGGACAGGATGTTTTAATAAAGCCGGTCAGGCATTTCATGCCTTGCAGTGAAAATAATTTTTCAGATTCAATAAATTTTAAAATATGCTTAGAAGCTGAACTGAAAGGAGATTCGAATGGCGGAAATTATCGACGGGAAAAAAATCAGCAGCGAGATTAGAGAAAAAATAAAATATGATGTGGAAGGGCTGAAAAAAAAATACAATTCAGTTCCAGGGCTGGCAGTAATCCTTGTGGGTGATGATCCGGCTTCTGCTGTATATGTCAGGATGAAGGGCAAGGGGTGTGAAGAGGTTGGCATACGTTCATATCAGTATATACTGCCGGAAACTACTACAAAAGACGAACTGCTCTCCCTGATCAATAATTTGAATCAAGATAGTTTTGTAAATGGAATACTTGTACAGCTGCCTCTGCCGAAACATATTCCGGAGATTGAAATTATAAATGCGATAATTCCGGAAAAGGATATAGACGGATTTCATCCGGTTAACACCGGTAAAATGGTTGCAGACCAGGACTGTTTTTATCCCTGTACTCCTCTCGGGATCCAGGAGATGATATGCAGAAACGTAAAGGATCTGAAAGGGAAACATCTCGTAGTTGTTGGAAGAAGCAATATCGTTGGAAAACCGGTTGCGAATATGATGCTGCAGAAAAATGACAGGGCGAACTGTGTTGTAACAGTCTGTCATACAGCAGCACCTGATATAAGCGTTTATACAAAACAGGCCGACATACTTGTGGTTGCCGCCGGACGTACAAATACGATAACAGGTGATATGGTGAAAGAAGGGGTGGTGGTAATAGACGTTGGTACAAACAGGGTCGCCGATCCGAATGATTCAACAAAGACAAAACTTGCAGGAGATGTTGATTTTGAAAGTGTGTCATTGAAAGCGTCGGCTATTACGCCTGTTCCGGGGGGAGTCGGTCCGATGACGATAGCCATGCTTCTCTTTAATACTGTTAAAGCATTCAAATTGCAAAACAGATAAAACAGGATTTTAGGATTTATTACATACTGTCACTGCGAGGCATAGATGCCGTGGCAGTCTGTTTGGTTGAATATTATTTTATTTAATTAAAAATGGATTCTATAAGAAACAGATTGCTTCACTTCGTTCGCAATGACCATTAGAATTACTTGAATCGTAAATAAAAAAGCTGCCTTTCGGCAGCTTTTTTATTTTATCTAGTGATGAGCTTCATGCTCTTCATGATGTTCAAGAGCCGGGAACAGCGGGAACCATTTCGCAAAAACCATATAAATAAGGATCATTACTGCGAAGCATCCCAGTGTTATAAACCATTCCTGTATAGTAGGCATATATGCTGTGAATCCTTTCCACGGGAAGTTGGGAGATGAGAATCCGTGAAGCAGAACGCTGAGTTTGCTGATAACAATCGCTCCGACCGCACAGGCCGCACCGGTAACCATATATTTTTCCTGCTCTCTGTATTTCTTGATGTTAAGAAGGAAGAGAGGACCCATGAACAGCAGCATTTCAAGAACGAGCATCCATACTCCGTAATATCCGCCCCACATGTCGAAATAGTTTCTTCCGCCGATCGGTGCATTGACAGTATATTTGTAAATATCAAATATCCTGAAAATGAAGTAGAAGATAAACAGGAAGCCTGAAATACGTGTCAGTATCTGATATGTTTCCATTGGAACTACTTCTTTTTTCATAACTTTGCCTGCTATATAAGGCATAAGTGTCATGAATGATGTACCGCCTGCCATCGCAGCAACTACCGCGAGGAAGAAGAAATGAGGTCCGTACCAGACAGGTTTGGCATAAAGAGCTCCCCACATACCGCCACCGAGAGAACCCTGGTGGAAGAATGAGAGGAAAGTTCCTGCTGCAGCCATGGTCCACATAAGAAGGTGCATATAGTGAGCTATAGTAGCAACGATTTTATTCTTTATCAGTACTTTGTGTTCAAGTATTGTCGGTATTAGCTCAACAATCAGAATACAGAAGTAAAATGATAAACAGAAGAAAACTTCTGTGAGCATTGATGCCGGATATACTCCCTTGCCCCAGTTAGGGTATGCGAATCCGAACCAGCATCTCAGAGGCTGGCCAAGGTCGAACAGCAGAAATACGAAGGTAAAGAGATAGCACATAAATCCGATAAGAACCGTTGAGTTAATTATCGGTCTCAGTTTATCCACCCTGAAGATATAGAGGATAAAACCTGTCGTAAACGCACCGCCTCCAAGACCTACAAGACCGAGGTCTCCGATGATCCATGCGCCCCATGTAAAATTATTATTCATGTCGGTATATCCGAGTCCCCAGAACAGAATCTGGATCGCAAATATAAAGAAAAGAGCGCTGATTCCCAGGAGTGTCCAGACGAATATTTTCATATTCTTGGACATCCCCTCGAAAATACCGTCATAGATAGCTTTGAACAAACTTTTTTTAACTTTATCGTCCATTATAATCTCTCCATCTGCCTTTTTCAGGAGTTCTTGTTAAACCGCATCATATCGCGGAGCCAGCTCTGGCTTGTTAAGTAATAAACCTTCGGGTTTGCAAACTGCTTTTTATTAAGAAGAGCTTTTTTCTTCTCAGGATCTTTAACGTCATCAATGGCGTTGGTAAGCCTGACTGCTCTGTCTGATTTGGCAAGTTTGGAAACTTCTGAATTGGGATCATTAAGATCGCCGAAAACCATAGCTCCGGTAGGGCATCCGCCTACACAGGCAGGAGTATAAAGCACTGCGTTTATGTCAAGAATCCCTTTCGCAACGGCTTTATCTCTCTCTCTTTTCCATATATGACTGCAGAATGTGCATTTTACTATTGTACCCCTTGATGCTATAGATACGTCAGGATTAAGAGATTTTTTAAAGTTTCCTTCATTTTCTGGTTTCCACCAGTTGAATGCCCTTGCTTCGTATGGGCAGGCTGTCTGGCAGTATCTGCATCCTATACATCTGGACCAGATCTGGCTGACAACTCCGTCTTCTCCGGTATCTGTTGCTACAGCCGGACATACTGAAACGCATGGAGCCTCAGCTTTATGTTTTCCGCTGTCATTGCCTTCGCACTGCTGGCACATCTTTGGAAGATATGCTGTTTTAACATCCGGGAACTTCGCGTCTCTGTCATTCGTGACCTTCATGAGTTCAAGGAAAGCAACCCTTTTAGGTACGTCTGAATCGTCCTCGAAGATTGGCATATTATTTTCCTGGTTGCAGGAAATAGAACACTTGCCGCACCCTGTGCATTTATCAAGGTCTATCGCCATTCCCCATTTTCTTTTCATTTTACCTTCTAACTTTCTTTCTTCCATGACTTACCTCTTAGCTTATTTTGACACGTGTTGACCACCAGTCAGCTGTCCCTGTAAGAGGATCAACGTCAGCAGCCATAATTTTCTTGGGATTAACACCTTTCTCGCTTCCGAATTTTGTGTAAGATTCGTGGCCGAAACCGAGCGGCATGGCGACTGTGTCAGGTGCAACAGTATCTGTTAAATGGACATAAACCTTGCCGAGCTTTCCTCTTGCTGATTGAATCACTACTGATTCGTTTTCGGAAAGACCGTATTTTTTCCCTGTTTCCCTGTTAATCTGCACAAAGAGTTTCTCCAGGCAGAATACAGACGGGTCTATACTTTTCAGTACATACGGGAAAGCAAGTCCGTCACCATCTCCAACGAGAGGAGCTTCAACCGGTATCATCATGAGAGGATATTCCGCATTAGATGCGAGTTTTTTATCAAGAGCATCAATGTCATTTTTGATCTTGTCGAAATTGAAAGAGAATTTCGCTCCTGATGCCGAGTCTTTTCCTGCTATCTTAAAGGAATCTATTCCGCCTGTGAAAGCAAAAGCGTTTTTGGTTTTGTCAACAGCTTTTGAAAGTGAAATGATAACCTCTTTTGCGTCTTTGGATTCTTTGAAAGCGCTTACTACTGCCGTATTTTCAGGAGTAACTGTTTCAAGGAATGAAAGTGATGGAAGAATGTAATCTGCATAATTTGCGGAATCGTTCATTATCGGATTGATCGATACAACAAAAGCTTTTTCCATTTTTTTCTTCAGATCTTCACCGAGAACGCTCTTGTATACCGGATCTGAATTGTTAAGGAAAAGCATGTCGAATTTTCCGTTTTTAATAAAACCGTCAACTCCGGCAAATTCCGCTTTATATGAAACGGCGCTGTTGTTCATCAGAGTTGCAGCTTTAGTTTTGACAAGAGTGTTAAGGCAGTAAACTGCGATAATCTCTGCTGATGAAGCGCTTACGCCGTAAGCTCCTTTTCCTGCTACAGCCACAGGATTTTTTGCCTTTGCAAACTCATCGCCGATTTTTTTGATTCTGTCTTCACTTACGCCTGTTAGTTTAGCTACTTTATCAAGAGGAAATTTGTTGATTATCAACTGTGACCATTTTCCGAAATCTTCACCGGCAGAGTTTAATCTTTTCCCGGTAATAAGATAATTTGCTATACCGAAGGCGAGAACTGCTTCTGTGCCCGGTTTAACAGGTACCCACTCGGCAGCAAGAGATGCTGTTCTTGTACACACTGTATCAGCCTGAACTATTTTTGTTCCGCGAGTTTTAAAACCGAGAAAAACCTTCTGCATATCAACGGATGAGCTCCATCCTTCTACGAGTTTTGCTCCGAAACTTAATACATAATCAGTGTTCGCGAAATCATAGTTAATAAATCCGCCGAGGGCTGATGACGTAAGTGATTTAAGTGACGGTTCGTAGTATACATTATTGCTTCCGGCTGATCTGATGAATTTTTCCATCAGCTGGCCGTGTAATGATTCGTTTTTGTTAATTGCGGCAATTGAATTAACTTTACCCTGCGATATAAGGGAGTTCATCTTCGCGGAGATATCTTTTACCGCTTCATCCCATGTTACAGGTACATATTTCCCGTCGCCCTTGCTCCCTTTCAGCTTGAGGGGTGTGGATATTCTTTCTGAGTGATAAGCAAGCTGCAGCGCATTCTGACAGAATGGGCATACGCCTTCCTTTGATTCGATTTTAACAGCTCTTTCGCCGATCATTCTTACGGATACCTTGCATCCGTTAGGACATGAATCGCTCACAGCCTGTGTGTATTTTTCGATGCCTCTCGCCGGTACATACTGGTCCTGTGTCCATTCCGCAAGCCACTGAAAACCCAGAAAAGGAGCACCGGAAAAAACCCAACCGGAAAGACCGCCGAGAACAGCGCCCCCTCCTAATTTTAAGAAGTCCTTTCGTTCTATTTTTTTCATAAGATTAACTTACTCCTCTCAAGTTTCTTTCTAGTCGTGACATACGGCACAGCTATTGCTGATTTTAAGCGCAGTATGACAATCCATACACTGTCCCATCAACATCTTACCTTTAAGCATTTTGGTATCAGTTGTAGCAGCTTTGTCTCCGTGGCATGATGCGCAACGGGCTTTTAATCTACCATCTTCATATTTAGCAGTCATTACAACTGAATGGCTGAAATAAACAAGATCGGGTTGTTTAGCCCATGAAGTCCAGGGCCTGTCTGAATCCTTGTATGAATCAAACATTGTTTTTTTCCTGGGAACACTGTGGTCGTCTGAAGTCAGGACACCGTCCCGGGCATGGCAAGCCGTACATTCGGCTATTGATGGAAGACCCTTAAACCTTCCGTTTTCTTCATATCCATGGCATGTTGTACAGTCACTGATTCCATATTTTTCCACATGACTTTTGTGGCTGAAAGGGATCGGTTTTGCGGCATCAGCCTGCATAAAATTGTGACAGCCCACCCACGATACACCGAAGAAATAGTAAAAGCAAATTATAAAAGGGGTAAAAAAAAGCAGCAATGAACGTCTCACAAAAATTCTCCTTTTGTTTTTTATTTTTGAAAGAGTTGTGAATCTTTGAATCTTAAAAAAGCGATTCTGGTACTGAACCGGCAGCATAGATGAGACCTATGCTGTACATATAATAATCCAACGCAATTGCTAAAATCGTTTTAACTAAATGTCAACCAAAATTAAAAAAAAATAATTTGACCATGTGATTATTCAATAAAATTTTAATATGCTAAACATAATGCTATATCAATATTTTACAAGACACCTATTTGTGTATAAATTCTGTCATCTGACGGTTTTTATCAGTGCACATGCTCTTCTTTGGGAAAGGATGTCTGTTTATGACTGTTAATGGGAGAGAAATAAAAAAGCTGTATCACGATAACAACTGATACAGCTTTAACTCCGGCACGATGAATATTACAGGTAACTATTCATTTAAATACAAGATTTACAGGTTCAAAACCCATCCCCTCAAATTTCAGATCAATATACGGTGTTACTTTGCTTTCAAGCGGCGGGTATATCAAACGTGATGTTTTTTTAATATCCACTGTTTTGATATATTTTTTACATTTATCACAGACATCGACCCTGTATTCCTCTTCACCATCGATGTCGTAATATCTCATGGTTTTGTGATCATTGTTTTCACAGAAGGGGCAGTAGATCCGTTTTGATTCCCATTTGTGGCTGCAGAAACCGCATGTTAAAAATCGTTTCCCGTTTTCCTCAAATGATGAGATCTCCGGCATTGAACCGCATATAGGGCAATAGCCTTTGCTCCACTCATTTCCGCTGTCCAGATAATCTGAAATCTTTTCTGAGAACATCGATAATGAAGGCTTCAGGCTGTTGTATACAAGGAATCCGAGTAAATTCTTTTCTATATGAGATTCGTTTTCAAGATAGTTGAAATAATCCTCATTTTCGCGTAAGAATTCTGAAAAGAGGTCATTTATATTCAGCTGCTTATTATCAATAAAAGTATAAAGCCTTTTAATTGAATCTGACAGTTCATCACCTGTTTCAACCAGTATGGCGCAGATTGTTTTAAAGAGTTTCTCGGACGCTTTGTTGTCTATGATGAATTGTGAAATATTTATAAGAGGAAATTTTTCTTTCAGTTTTATGGCGAGTACATCTTCAGGAATTTTGTAGTCGTGTAAATGTATGATGTTTTTCGATTCTTCCTGAGCGATATAGATTTTTTCGTACAAATCGAGCATTACCGCATATTCAGGCTTTTTCTTTTTTATCTCTTTTACAGCTTCTCTGATGTTATCGGGAGTGTAGCAGGCAGACTTATTCATAGCGGCTCCATCTTTATATTTTTTTATATAAATTATAAAAACTGTATTATATAGTCTAAATTAAAATCGTTTCTGTCAATATGATTTTACGGTATGAGTTTTTCCGGAGCAGGAAACGATTAAATAAAGCAGTCACCAGCCCAGCCGGGCTGGTGACTGCAGTTAAATCATGATTACGCAAGAGAACTGTCTGTTGTGTTGTTCTCCAACGACGCAAGGTGATGATACATTTTACGGTTATGTGTTATGAGGTAAATGACCCTTACGCTGTCCTGGTCAAGAAGTGTGGCTTCCGGGAACTCCTTCTTTACTGTGCCGAGCCTGTTCATCGCTTTCACGAGCATCTGCTGTCTTTCTCCGAAGCTCATCGCGCCTGTAGGACAGGTTTTTACGCACATCGGAACAAATCCTGCCTCAACCCTTTCAAGACACATATCGCATTTGTTGATCATGCCGGTTTTTTCGTTTCTCTGAGGTATGTTGTAGGGACAGTATTCCTTCATCATAAGAAATCCGTCTTTTGATATTTTTTTCGTCTTCCCGGTGAATATTACTGCACCGGTTTCCTTGTCTATGACAACGGCCCCCTTCACATTTCCGTCCGCCGCTAGCTTGCATGGAGGCTCGGTACAGTGACGGCACTGGTCCGGGAAAAAGTTCCATATAACACGGTCTTTTTCCTTGAATTCAGTAAATTTAACGACTTTAAAATTCAGCGAATTGAGGTCGGGGGGATTCTGGTGGCTTCCCCAGTCCAGCTGTTTTGTGTAATTAGGCGCGAATCCCTGCCATTCCTTACATGCAACCTGGCATCCCCTGCACGCGGTGCACCTTGATGTATCAATAAAAAATGTCTTACTCATGATGTCCTCCCGCATTTGCATTTAAATCCACATAAGAAAGTTCTGTGAGTTTGTCTTTGTCCGCTTTCTTAATATTTACGCAGCATGCCTTATATTCAGGTATGGAAGTATTCGGGTCTCCGGTATAAAGTGTCAGACGGTTGGTCGCGTCGCCGATACCCTTTTTTGTCCATCCGAAAGCGAACGGCATCCCCACCAGGTGAACTGTTCTGCCCTGGATCTTGAACGGTACTATACGTACTGTCACCATCGCAACGGCTTCAACGGTACCGCGGATGCTCTCAAGGATGACCGGATCACCGTTTTTAATCCCTTTCTCTTTTGCGAGTTCGTGGCTCATCTCGACATAGAGCTGTGGTTCCGCCTCAAGCAGAGATCCGACGTTTCGTGTTTCACTGCCGCCGCACCAGTGTTCCGTCATGCTGTATGTGGTGAGAACTATGGGATATTTGGGATCGGCAGGAGCGGCTATCTTGTCTGCCGGGCTTATTTTTGCACAAGGATTTCTCAGCTGTCCCGAGAAGCCGTGATTGGTTACAGGTGTTTCAGTCGGTTCGTAGTGTTCCGGGAACGGACCATCGACAAGGCCTGTTCCATAAAGCTGTCCAAGACCGTCGGCGAGCATGATAAACGGATTTTTACCGCCCGATTTCGACATCGGAGGCTGTCCGCCGTCAGGAACGTCTCCTTCCCATTTCTCACCGTTCCATCTGATAACGGTTCTGCTCGGATCCCATGGCTGCCCGTCTTTATCGACAGATGCCCTGTTATAGAGAATCCATCTGTTCATCGGCCATACCCAGGCATATTTCGGATAAATTCCTGTCATTTTCTGTATCGGAGTCTGTTCCAGGCTTACACGCTTCAGATTGTTCCCTTCTTCTGTAAAGCTTCCGGCCAGTATCCAGCACAGAGATGCCGTTGAACCGTCACCTGCGAAATCTGTAAAACCGGAAAGCTGTTTCCCTTTTTTATCACCGCTTGTAAACCATCCGTTGATCCGTTTTGCAACGACCTCGGCATCGTAATTTTTATACCAGTTCAGGTTGACGATCGGCTCTTTGCATACTCCACCTTCGTCTTCGTAGAGATCCTTAACCTCGTTCATGATCTCTATCATTATCTGGCCCATCGATTTCGATTTACCTCTGGGTTTTGTGGCCTGGTAGTGCCATGCAACCATTCGCTGACTGCTGGCTATGGTCCCCTCTTTCTCGACCCTGTGACATGACGGGAACAGAAAAACTTCCGTTTTTATCTTTTTCGGATCCATTCCGGGTCCGCGCCAGAAATCGGTAGTTTCGTTGTGATGTACCTCCGCCGAGTATAAAAAGTCGAGATTGGTCATAGCTTTTCTTATGTTGTTGCTGTTAGGGATACTCTGACATGGATTGTGTGCCCAGATAGATCCCCCTTTCATCTCACCCTTCAGCATCTTCTCATAGCAGTAGAGGAAGGAGTAGTCACCGTCGCGTTCGCTCTTTGGAGCGTCACCTTTCGGGAGCCAGCTGTAGCCGAAATCGTTCTCTTTGGTGGCCTTATCGCCGAAATATGCTTTAAGAAGGCTTGTTATGTATTTGGGTCTGTTACCCCACCAGTTGACGCTTTCAGGAAGTTTTGTGACAGGCGTAGTCGCCTTTGTGTAGTCAGCCAGCGTAGCCATGTTTCCCCTGGGGATCGGGAGGTAGCCGGGGAGTATGTTGTAAAGAATCGCGTGGTCCGAGGTACCCTGTACGTTCGGTTCTCCCCTGAGGGCGTTGACTCCGCCCCCCGCAACTCCGGCATTACCGAGCAGAAGCTGAATAATACCGCTTGTACGGATATTCTGCACGCCCACAGTGTGCTGTGTCCAGCCGAGAGCGTAGAGTATTGTACCAGCCTTGTCGCGTTTTCCGGTGGCAGCATATGCTTCGTATACTTTCGTCAGATTTTCGGCAGATACACCGGTAATTGAAGAGACTTTACTCAGATCATATCTTGAATAATGTTTTCTGAGCAGCTGCATTACGCAGTTGGGATTCTTCAGAGACGGATCTCTCTTTACTACACCGTTCGCGTCTTTTTCAAACTGCCAGTCTTTCTTGTCATATAGTCTTGTTTTCGGATTGTATCCTGTAAAAAGACCGTTATTGAATGAGAACTTCGGATTTACCAGGAAAGATGCGTTTGTATAGTCATTTACGTATTCTTTAAAATACAATTCTTTGTCGAGTATGTATTTTATCATACCACCCATGAAGGCGATGTCTGTTCCTGATCTCAGAGGCACATGAAAATCAGATCTTGCGGATGTTCTAGAAAACTTGGGGTCAACATGTATGATCTTTGCCCCTCTCTCCTCTTTTGCTTTTAATACCCATTTGAAACAGATAGGGTGATGTTCTGCAGCATTACTTCCAATTATCAGACAGCAGTCGGTATTTTTAATATCTATCCAGCTGTTTGTCATTGCTCCACGTCCGAATGATTCCGCCAAACTGGCGACAGATGGGCTGTGTCAAATCCGGGCCTGGTGGTCGATGTAGACAAGTCCGAGAGCGCGCTGAGCCTGAACCATTATAGAAGCTTCCTCGTTGCTCATCTGGGATGAGCCCATATGAAACATCGCCTCGTTACGGTTTACAACCTGTCCTTCGGCGTTTTTAACGGTAAAATTTTTGTCCCGTGTATCTTTAATTCGTCTGGCCAGAGTTTCAATCATCCAGCTCCAGCTTTTTTCTTCCCATTTCTCGCTGTAGGGCGCACGATATAAAGGTTTGAGGATCCTGTGGTCGCTGTTGATCATTGAATTCATCGTTGATCCCTTCGCGCAGAGGGCTCCTTCGCTTATCGGATATCCCGGATCACCTTCTGTACTGACAACTTTTCCCCCTTTTACATGAGCAATAAAATGACAGCTCACAGAGCAGAAAGGACATATTGAGGTTACTTCTTTTGCCCCTTTAATCTTGAGATCTTTCGCGTAAGATTCTGTTGTTAACAGATTTACGCCGAGACCGCCAAGCGCGATTGCCCCTGCTCCGGCTCCCGCTACTTTAAGTAGTTCACGTCGTGTTAACTTCATCCAATCCTCCTGGAAACTTGATGTTTACTGTGGAAAACTATTCAGAAAATCCTCTTTTCACGCGGAAAGATCCCCATTCCCGGTGAAAATCCTTTTTAACTGCTCAAAAAATGGTAAAATATATCCGGATTTTCTCTCTAATTTGAAAAAAGTAACATTTTACCTTATATGTGTAGTTAAATCTGGTTAATATTCAGACATTAATATGTCATAATTGACTTATTAATGTCAAATTATATTTGCCTTATTATTAAAAAAAAAATATGTTTTTTTTAGCAATTGGTTAATCGTAGCATAATATAGGGCTTTTATTATACCCGTAGAGGCAAAAATGTGATATTCATGTTTATGTAGGAGTTAAAGCAGACAAAAGGTGTTTTTATTGAATTTTACACAAGGTACGATATTTGGCAATGTGTGTCCATTATAAGGAAGAGAAGTATTTTTATGGAATCTTTTCTAAAACGAAGATCTGTTTAATTCAATATGTGTATCGATTATTCTGAGCATCATGACCTTATCCAGCGGTTTGTCCAGTATACTATGTACTATACCTTCATCCGCCGCTTTTAGAATCTCGGGGTCATCAACATATCCTGAATGTATAATCCGGAGGATCGTTTTATCAATGCTGAGAACCTGTTTTAAAAGTTCAACACCGGTCATGACCGGCATCTTCTGATCAGCGATTATGACATCTACTTTCTGATTTTTTATTATGCGAATAGCTTCTTTCGGATCTGTTGTTGTAAATATGTTATACTTGTTCTTAAATAGAATCTCGAAAGCTGATATGTTGAGATATTCATCGTCTATGTACAGTACTGTTGCTTTATATTTCATTTTTATCTCCGGCTGCGGGAATATTGACCAGTACTGATGTTCCGTTTTTATTAATGCTTTCCACGTTTATCGTAGCGTTATGATCCCGCATTATACTCTGCGTGATTGAAAGGCCGAGACCTGTGCCGCGTCCTACCCCTTTTGTAGAAAAAAAGGGATCGAATATTTTTTCCATAACAGCCTGATCGATCCCTATGCCGTTATCAGTTATTCTGATAAAAATAATACCCTCCCTGCTTTCTGTCGTTATAATGATTTTCCCACCGTATTCAGGTATTTTCCCCGCTAAAGCCGCATCCTCTATTGCGTCGATGGAATTTGAAATAATGCTGATTAAGGCCTGGCTCAATCTGCCCGGCTGACATTTTATCCTGGGGAGAGGGGTGTAATGCTTTTCAACAGATATTCTATGGGATGTACGGTGATTTATCATTATCAGTGACGAGTTAATCAGTTCATTAATGTCTGCGTCGGACATAGTGTCGGCATCGGTCCTTGAGTAGAGCCGCAGGCTGTGAACGATTTTTGTTATCTTGTCAATCCCCGCGGATATGTTTGTAAAGAGTCTGCCGAGATCATCCGACATCTCTACGTCGGGCAGTATTTTTTCTGTAACTATTGTATTTATTCTCTCCTCAATGGCCGAGACGCTGTTTGAAATAAAATTTACCGGATTATTTATCTCATGCGCAACACCGGCGGTGAGGATTCCCAGCGCAGCCATCTTCTCGCTCTGGACTAACAGGCTCTCTTTTCTCTGAAGATCTGCGAGGGCTTTCTCGAGCTTTGATGTATTTTCCCTGAGCCTTATATGTGTCTCTATTCGCAGCCTGACCTCTTCCAGTTCAAAGGGTTTCGTTATGTAATCAACACCTCCGGCTGTGAATGCCTGAATTTTGTTGAATACTTCAGAAAGTGCACTTATAAAAATCACAGGTATGTTTCTGTATTTTTCAACAGCTTTCAGTCTCGCGCAGACTTCATATCCGTCCATTCCCGGCATATGTATATCAAGCAGAATAATATCCGGTTTGAGCATCTCGACGCTCTGGAACGTCTGCTCCCCGGTCTTTGCTACCCGTATCCTGTAACCTAGGGTCTCAAGCATTGAGCTCAGCACCTTTAAATTATTCTGGTTGTCATCTGCAATCAGAACAGAATAATTCTTTTCCGAGTAGTCCGGACTCATCTCTTAACCTCCTACACGGTGTAAGATTGGTGTAAACATATCAATTATATGGTGTATTAATTAATTATAAGAAAGAGAAATGTCAAAATTTTTCAGATTAATCGTCATGTTTAATTATAAGACCGGATTCATGATCATCGGGATTTCTGATCTGTTTTGAAATATTCTTAAGAACTGTAATCAGAAAGTTGAAGTCAAAGTCCCCGGTCCTTAACATAATCTGCTGTGCAAGGCCAGGATTGAACGAGGATATCCTGTCGGTTAAATTCTGTATTTCTCTGATATCTCCGGTTATCAGTGCGTTTGTGAAAGCCTCCCTGATTTCTGATGATACCGATCGGAACATAACAGCCAGTTCGTTATCTGATGCAAATACCTGATCAGTTTTGTTGTCTGTTTTCTGTTCATCATATGAGTAACTGATATTACATATCCGTGCTATTTCATTCAGAATGGTTGCTTCTTTGAAAGGTTTTCTGATAAAGGCATCGGCGCCGAGCCTGAAAATCTCCTGTTTCGCCGCTTCAAGAACGCTGGCGGTGATTACCATTATTTTTAAATCATTACAGCGCGGATCAGATTTGATTTTTTTGATTACCTCAACTCCGCTCAGGTCCGGCATAATAAGGTCCAGCAGCAGAAGGTCCGGTTTCCATCCGCTGATTAATTCCATAGCCTCAATGCCTCCGGATGCTTCATTTATTATAAACCCGAGAGGCTTAAGCATCTGCACCAGAATATCCCTGTTAGTTTCCTGATCATCAATAACCAGTATACGCGGTATTGAACTTCCCAGTATTCCGGTTACTTTATTCTCCGGCGCTTTGTCTGAGGTTGAAATGGCATCGCCCTCGATATAGGGAAGGGTAAGAGTAAAACAGCTGCCCTCGCCGGTTCTGCTTTCTGCGTTGATATCTCCGCCGAGCAGGTTTGCGTATTTCCGGCTGATCGACAGGCCGAGACCTGTTCCCCCCCGGTCTTTGTTTTCATCTGCCTGTTCAAATGGTGAAAAAATTTTTTTCATTGATCCGGCTGTTATCCCTTTTCCGGTATCAGTAATGGAAAATACCAGCATCCGCGGATCAACGGAGGTTAATGAAACCTCAAGTTTTACCGAACCCCTGTCTGTAAATTTTACAGCATTCCCCAGAAGGTTTATCAGTATCTGTTTAAGCTTCGGTTTATCTGAATATATCATTTCTGGGACTTCGCCTGATGCGCTGACGCTGAAGTTTATCCCCTTTCTGTCTGTTTTCTCTTTAAAAAGATTTTCTGCCTGCTTCAGGACGGAATTCAGGCTGAACGTTTCATAGTTTAATACGATTTTTCCCGCTTCGATTTTTGACATATCCAGAATTTCGTTAATCAGGTCGAGCAGGTGTTCACCGCTGCTGTTGATAATCTCTATCTGCTTTCTGGAAACGTCAGGCAGTTCTTTTTCCCGCAGTAAAATCTGGGAATAACCGAGTATCGCATTTAGTGGAGTTCTAATCTCGTGCGACATGTTAGCAAGGAAGATCCCCTTCGCGGAGTTTGCCTGTTCGGCATCAGTCCGTGCGGCAATGAGTTCCTCTTCAACGTTACGCCGTATCTCTATCTCTTTATGAAGGCTTTTGTTAACCTGGTCGAGATCGCCTGTTCTCTCCTCCACCGTATGTTCGAGATTATCAACGGCCGACACAAGGCTTTCATAAAACCTTTCTATTCCGTTTATTATTGTATAAAACATCGTGAATAGAACTATGATCGCGAATACCCACGATGAAGGGGACTGGGAATATGATACCATGTTGTAATTATAAGTGAATATTTTATATTGTGTCAGTATCCCGTATATCACTGTTATGACCAGTCCGGAAGTAATTATTGTCAGTCCCGATCTTTTACCGTAAATAAGTGTAAGAATTGTTCCGGCGGTCAGAAAGAAAGAGAAACCGGTTCCGACCCGGCCCCATGATTTCAGAACCAGTATCCCTGTGACTGACATGCATACTATCAGCGAAATAATCTTGAAACTCACAGAGAGATGTTTTTTGAATAATGCCGTTATAACCGGGACCACTGTGACAGGTATGTAATACCATATTATGTTGTCCCATCCGATCGACAGGCCGTGGTAAAGTATAGTAAGGAAGAGAGGTAAAGAGAAAAGCGCAAATGCGGTAAGTGAATGATCGGTAATGCCTGCACGTATATCCCGCATAGACCGGTTTTCCCGGAAAAACTTTTTAAGCAGTATCGATTCGTTCCTTCCGGATTTGCCGGAGATAAGGTAAATCGCAATTATCACAAAGAGTATGATAATCACAAAAGCTATGTTTATTGCCCAGTCAGAAAATTTTTCCTCTTTTTTTACCGGCGGATTAAGATATTTATTGAATGCTTTATAATAAACACTCTCTTTATATGATTTCAGAGCAAAGAGCCTTGAGTCAAAAAGTTCAATCAACGTTTTGTTATGCTTTTTTCTACAGAAGGCATATTTAATCTGTGAAGGATTGAATATAACAGAAGTTCTTTTAATATTAAACCTGTCTTCGTTTAAAAGACCTGAAAGCCTGTTCACCACTGCCGCATCAGCAATACCGGAATGTACTTTATTCATTGCTTCTTCGTAAGTCGGCACGCTGATGAAGTCGCATTTGATACCGAAGTTTATCGTCTGCCTGATTATCCCGGATTCACCGTCGGTATGGATGCTGTTTCTCATCACAGCGATTTTTTTTCCATCAAGGTCTGTTATCGCATCTATGGCTGCTGTTTTTGAAATATAGACCACAGCCCAGTTTAAAAGAACAGATTCGCTGTTGAAATCATAAACCTTCGCGCGTTCCTGCGACCAGGCCGTATCGGGAAGAATATCTATCTCCCCGTTGTTAAGTCTGGAGAGGCACTCCTCCCATGTTCCCGGAACATATACCGGTATGTAATCTATGCTTTTAAGTATCTCTTCTATTATATCAATATGGAAGCCGTATACTGTCCCCTGTTCAGAAACAGATATCTTCGGAGGATTATTGTATACTCCGATTTTCAGGATTTTTTTTCCGGTTTCACCCTTTGAACTATACGCTGTGAAAACCAGTATTATTACTGATATCGAAATATAGAGTATTCTGTTCATCAATCAACCGGGACCATCTTGTAAAGTAAATAGTTCTAAGGCGTAGAGTAATATATTTCAGTATCAAAGTCAATTTATTGAAGTATCGGCATGCTTATCTTTCTAGGAGATCAATGTCATTTTTAAATTCAACATAATTGTACTGAATTTCTCTACGAATAACTATATAAATCTATCAGAATCTGATTCGGTTTCAGTTACACCGGATATCTGTCGTGATCCTGACTCCATGCCTGTGTAATGATATTATACTGAATGAGATATGGTATGGATGTAATGGTTTTTACCTAATCCGGAAATTTTAAATAAGTATTATTTGTTTTTCCGCGTTTATTCATTAAATTACATCATTATACAGATCAAAAAGTTTTCTGAATGATTCGGGAAAAAGCTTCTATGTATGATCCGGATAAACTGGAATATCGTGAGAAAAAAAGTTTAGTTCTGATATTTTTTCTGATAACATTCGGGATTGTCGCCTTATGCTCTCTATACCTGTATAATTACAGCCGTAACTATCATGATGAAGCTGTTAAACAGCTGGTCTCCATTACTGAACTGAAGAAACGCGAGATTGTCCAGTGGCGAAAGGATCGAACAAGAGATGCATCACTTTTTATAAATAACACCGATTTTTCGGGATCTGCTGCAAGGTTCATCAGCAACCGGGCTGATACTGAAGCGCGGAAATATTTGTTGAACTGGATTGGAAAAGTAAATGATACATATGGATACAGAGGTATTGATATTTATGACGGCATCTACCGCAAAGTAATTTCTTATCCCCGGGATCAGGAGACTGAACCGGCGGTTTTTTCTGACAAACATATTGGTATGCTGAAATCCGGGGAAATAGTATTTAATGATTTTTATCGTGATAGAAATAATAAGAAAATATATCTGATGATTTTTGTACCGGTATTTCATAAAGGTAAACCCGCCTGTACACTGACTATGCGTATCGATCCTGAAGAACATATCTATCCGTTAATCAGGCACTGGCCTGTCCCCAGCAGAAGTGCGGAGACACTCCTGGTAAGGCGGGAGGGGGATTATGCGGTTTTTCTGAATGAAGTCCGGTTCAGTAAAAACTCCGCATTAAACCTCCGGCTTCCGCTGACAAGAGAAGATATACCGTCGGTCAGGGGAGCCCTCGGTTTTGAAGGTGTTATGGATGGTACTGATTACAGGGGCATTGAGGTAACCTCGTCTGTGAGGCATATCCCCGATTCGGCATGGATTATAGTAGCGCGGATTGATAAATCTGAAATTAACGAGCCTCTTGTTAAATGGTTTTTTATAATTATAGCGGTCGCAGTGCTGCTGATTGCCATTACCGGCGGGGTACTGATCTTTCTGAGGAAACAGAAAAACCTGCAGTTATACCGTAACCATCTGAATGCAATGGAACAGATAAGTTTCTCGGAGAAGGAGAAACGGGTTTTCAGCGAGGCCCTTGAACAGTCTCTGAATGAGATCTATATTTTCGACTCGGAAACATACATATTCAGGACTGTTAACAGGGGCGGGCAGGAGAATACCGGTTATACAATCGAAGAGCTGAGAAAGATGACGCCCCTGGATTTAAACAGCGATTTTACAGAGGAACAGCTGGCTGAATTGATAAAGCCGCTGATAGATGGAGATGAAAATATAGTAACGTTTGACACCTTTTTTATAAGGAAAAACGGATCAACTTATCCTGCGAAAGTCCATCTGTCGATCAACCGTGATGAAAAACTTTTCATCGGAACTGTAATAGATATTACCGCGAATAAGCAGATGGTTACGGTTCTGGAGGAGAATATGCTTCTGCTTCAGACTCTGATTGAAACAATTCCGGAATTCATATGGCTGAAAGATACGGACGGTAATTATCTTGTATGCAATCCGATGATGGAACATCTTTTCGGGGCTAAAGTGTTTGATATAGTGGGTAAAACGGACTACGATTTTCTGGATAATAAAACCGCCGAGATGTACCGTGAAAATGATAAAAAAGCGGCTTCAGGCGGCGTCTCCACTGTAATTGAGGAGTGGGTCACGTTTGCCGGAGACGGCGGCAGAGCCCTGCTTGAGATAGTGAATACACCGATGAAAGATTCGGCCGGAAAACTTATCGGCGTTCTGGGAGTAGCCCGTGACATAACAGAACGGAAGGTCGCAGAAGAAACCCTGCAGAAAAGCGAAAAGAGACTGAGAGAAGCGCAGGAGATGGCGCATCTCGGTTACTGGATATGGGATGTGAGAAGCGGTGTAGTTGAATGGACTGAAGAGGTTTATAAAATATTCGGCCTTGACCCTTCTGTATTTACTCCGCAAATCGATTCCATCCTTGCGCTTTCACCGTGGCCCGGTCATCATGAACGCAATGTCGAGCTGATTAAAAGGGCTGTCGAGAATCATCAGCCGGGAAGCTATGAACAGAAATTTCTCCGTCATGATAACAGTATAGGGTACTACTATTCCACTTTCCAGGGCAACTACGATGAAAATGGTGATCTGGTCAAGATTGTAGGGACGGTACTTGATATCACTGCACAGAAACTTGCAGAGGAGGCGCTCCGTGAGAGCGAGGCAAGGTACCGCATTATTTTTGAAAACATCAACGATGCGTTTATTATAGGAAGACCGGATGGAACGATTTTGAGTGTAAATCCTTCAGGATGCATGATGTTCGGCAGAAGTGAAAAAGACATGATTGAACTGGGGAGAAATGCACTGATAGACTACACAGATCAGAAGTATCATATGGCAATGCAGAAAAATTATAATGATAAATTTTTTGAAGCAGAGCTGACATGTATAAGAGCGGATGGAACCAGATTCCCTGCAATTGTCAGCGTGCTGCAGTTTACCGATACGGATAACAGGCCCGCGGTTTCGGTTGTAATACGTGATATAACTTTACAGAAGGAGTATGAGGAGGCCCTGCTGCTTCGCAGTACCGCAATGGACCATGCGGCAAATGCTATTTTTATCACCGATACATCCGGCATAATTCAGTACGTTAATCCCGCATTTGAATTTATTTCATCCTACACGAGCGCTGAAGCGATAGGGCATAATCCGCGTGAATTGATTAAATCAGGTATGCAGGACAGTTTTTTCTATAAAGAGCTGTGGGATACTATCTCTTCCGGTCTTATATGGAGCGGAGAGATTATAAACAGAAAAAAAGACGGAATAATATATACTGAAGAGATGACAATTGCTCCCGTAAAAGACTCAAACGGTAAAATAAAAAACTATGTAGCAATCAAGCAGGATGTAACAGAGAGAAAGCTGACGCTGGACCTCCTGAGGACAAGAGTCGATCTTATAAATTTTTCTGTCAATCACACACTGGAAGAATTTATTGTCAGGGCACTTGATGAAGTGGAAAAATTCACTTCGAGTTCAATCAGTTTTTTCCATTTTGTTGAAGCCGATCAGATTACTTTATCACTTCAGACATGGTCGACGGCGACACGCCGGAGTTTATGTAAAACAGCTGACGGTTCGCTTCATAAAAATATCCCGGAAGCCGGCGTATGGGTCGATTGTGTCAGGCAGAGGAAAGGGGTAATCCATAATGATTACCGTTCGCTTCCGAACCGGCGGGGACTCCCGGAGGGTCATGCAGAAGTAATAAGGGAGATCGCCGTTCCGGTAATCAGGGATGAACTTGTCAAATGCGTTATAGCAATGGGGAATAAAAAAACTGATTATAATGAGAGGGATATGGCCATTACATCTTATTTCGCCGATGTGGTGTGGGACACTGTTGAGAGAAAGAGCGCTGAAGAATATTTAAAAAAAATGAATCTCGAACTTGAAGTAAAAGTGGCAAATCGTACCGCCGAACTTGAAAAAGCCAACAGAGAACTCGAATCTTTTTCATACAGCGTATCACATGACCTGCGGGCTCCGGTGCGTCATATAGTCGGGTTTCTGGAAATGTTCCGCGGCGAGATTGGAGATCTATCAAATACCCAGGCCGACCATTATCTGACTGTCATAGACAAGTCTGCAAGACGTATGTGGCAGCTTATAGATGATCTCCTGGAGTTTTCACGACTCGGGCGAACGTTAGTATCAAAACATGGTGTAGACCTTGAGACGCTTATTACTGATGTGCTGGATGAATATTCATCTGAGATAGAACGTTCCGGAATAAATATTATACGTCATCCCCTCCCGTATGTTAAGGGGGACAGATCCCTTCTCAGGGTCGTGTTTGTTAACCTTATATCCAATGCGGTGAAATTCACCGGAAAAAACTCAACACCCGAAATAGAGATAGGATTCAAAACCGAAAACAATGAAAATATTTTTTTTATAAGAGATAATGGGGCTGGATTTGATATGCGTTATGCAGACAAGCTTTTCGGCGTGTTTCAGCGTCTGCATAATGAGCGGGAATTTGCTGGAACCGGAATCGGCCTTGCAATGGTCAGAAATATAATCGAACGTCATGATGGTAGAATATGGGCTGAAAGTAAACCCGGTATCGGGGCATCTTTTTACTTTGTCCTTCCTTTATGGATTAATTCGGAGAGTATATTATGAACAATGGAAACAGACTGAAAATACTTTTCGTTGAAGATATGGATGCGGATTTCGAGCTTGCAGAGAGTGAATTGCGCAAAAACGGAATTATTTTCGCATCAGAGAGAGTTGAGAAGAGCGACGAATTCATAGATGTACTTAAAGAGTTTAAGCCTGATCTTGTTATTTCAGACTACTCCCTGCCGCAGTTTAACGGAATGCAGGCGCTGAAAATATTAAAAGACCATGATGAATCACTTCCGTTTATTATACTTACCGGGACTTTAAACGAGGAGATAGCTGTTGACTGCATGAAGTCCGGTGCGAACGATTATGTAATCAAGGAGCATATAGGCAAGCTCCCGTTCGCGGTGAATGAGGCGCTCCGGTATCGTGACGCAATGATCGAAAAGACTATGGCGGAGAGAGAGCTTCTTGAAAGTGAATTAAGATACCGCAGCATGTTTGAAAATAACTTTGCCGTTATGGTGCTGGTTGATCCTGTAACCGGCGCGGTAGTTGATGTGAATCCTGCCGCGTCTGATTATTATGGGTATGATTATAATGATCTGTTAAATATGACTCTTGACCAGATAAGCTGTCTTGAAAACAGACAGATTTTTGAAAATCTGAAACTGGCCGAGAAGGGGAATAAAAATCATTTCTTCTCGAAACATAAACTTAAAAACGGTTCAAAGCGCGACGTCGAAGTTTTTATCAGCCCTATAAGCTATAAAAGCAAAACATTGCTTCATTGCATAATCCAGGATGTCACCGAAAGAACCAGGGCTATTGAGGATTTAAAAACTTCTCTTGATGAAAAAAAGGATCTGATAAGAGAGATCTTTCACCGGACAAAGAACAATATGCAGGTTATCATATCACTGTTTTCGCTTCTTTCTGTTTATGTGGAAGATGAGAAAATTGAGAAGATTTTTAAAGATATGGAGTGTCGCATAAGAGCGATGGCTCTGGTTCATGAAAAGCTTTTTCAGTCAAAGAACCTGTCAAAGATCGATTTAAAAAGCTATTTAACGGATCTTGTGAACAATGTGATGAGTGATTACGGAATTAATGAGAATAAAATTTCTGTAAGGACCGTGCTGGATAATGTAGAAGTTCTGATAGATACCGCTATCCCGGCGGGCCTTGTTATAAATGAGTTGTTGTCAAATGTGATGAAGTATGCATTCCCGGGCGATATGAAGGGTGAGATGGAACTTATTCTGTCGCAGCTTGAATCAGGTGAAATCGAAGTGGTCATATCGGATAACGGTGCAGGGAAAGGTATGACGCTTGAAGATGCCGATAAGCAATCAATGGGTTTTCAGATAGTGAAGAACATTATTGAGTATCAGCTGAAAGGGACTGCCGGTCTGGATACATCATCCGGAGTGAAATGGGTAATAAAATTCAGGGACAATGTTTACCGGGAAAGGATATGAATAAAAAACCTGTGACAATTCTTATTGTTGAAGATGAAGCGATGACCGCGATTTATATGAGAACCATGCTCGAAAAAAACGGTTTCAACGTACTGGACTGTGTTTCGTCCGGCGAGGAGGCGTATGATTTTATCATCGGTAAAACACCCGATCTAGTTATAATGGATATACAATTGGCCGGAATGATCAACGGTATAGAAACCGTGCGGAAGGTAAAAAACATGCTGTCCGATGAAGTGCAGTTTGTTTTCGCAACCGGATATTCAGATTCTGAGCTTAAAGAACTGGCGATGCAATATAATCCTCTGGCATATTTTATTAAACCTGTCAAGATTACAGAACTGGTTGATATTATAAAACAATATTTTTAGAGTAGAGTGAATCCGGCGGTGAATTTATGCAGAACAAAGATCAGTTGACTGTTAAAAAGACAATATTGCTTTTTGAAGATTCCTATGAAGATGCGGAACTGATCAGGAACATCCTGAGTGTAGGAACACCGGATTTCGAGGTACATCATACAGCAGATTATCAGGTTTTTACCAGGGCTTTAATCGATTTAAAACCTGATCTAATTATTTCAGATTTTATGTTTCCGGATTTTAACGGCTTTGAAGCGTTGCTATCTTCGAGGAAAACCTTCCCTGAAATCCCATTTATTTTTGTTACAGGTGCGGTAGGTGAGGAGATGGCTGCGGAAGCGCTTAATTCGGGAGCGACTGATTTTATACTGAAGAATAATCTGGGAAGACTTGTGCCGGCAGTAACACGCGCGCTGTCTGAATCCAGCAGGGAACAGGAGAGAAAAAAACTGTATCATAATCTTATCATCAGTGAAAAACGTTATAGGACACTGATGGAAAATATTCCTGTAGGATTATTCCGAACATCCTTTACAACCCCTGGACGCATATTTCAGGCCAATCCTGCTTTTGCGCATATTTTTAATTTTGATACTTTGGATCAGGTCCTCAATACTCCTGCGGAAGATCTGTATTGTAATCCCGGTGACAGAACGGTTCTCCTGTCGGCTTTCGCGGAAAATAACAGAATTGAAAGACGGCTGATGCGCTATAAAAAAAATACTGGTGAGCCGTTCTGGGGTTCTATTTCTGCATCGTGTCACCTGGACAGATCCGGGAATCCGGATTGGATAGATGGTGTTATTGAGGATGTTACTGAAAAAATGGAAATCGAGAATATGCTGAGAACAAATCTCAAGTTCCTTGAAACTCTGATTGATTCGGTCAATAGTCCCGTTTATTACAAGGATATTAATGGTGTATATCAGGGATGTAATAAGGCATTTGCCGATCAGATAATGGGCCTTCCCCGTGAAAAAATTGTGAACAAAACAGTTTTTGATCTTGCGGATGCGATACCAGTTGAACTTGCAGAAGAGTATGTATCGATGGATGCGAAACTGCTGAATAATCCGGGAGTCCAGATTTATGATTCTAAGATAAAATGTAACGACGGTATTACACGCTTTTTTCATTTCAATAAAACCACATATAACAACCAGGAAGGAGATGTCGCCGGTATAGTAGGAATAATGGTAGATGTAACCGAACGTGTCGAGAATGAAATGGAACTTAAAAGAATCAATGAGGAACTTGATCTTCTGATAAATTCCTTATCCAGTCTGATAATCGGAGTTTCGATAAAAGACCGGATAACTCACTGGAATCCCTTTGCTGAAAAAATATTCGGTATTAAGGCCGGGAACATTATAGGCCGGTCTTTCAGTGTAAGCGGAATTAAGTGGGACTGGACACTTGTCTATGAGGCTATATCTGACTGTATAATCGGAGACAGGAGTATAAGACTGGACGATTTGACATTTGAAAATGCTCATGGCCAGGATGGAATACTCGGAATAACCGTAAATCCGTTGAAAAGAGGGGGCGATCTGCTGGAAGGGTTTATAATACTGGGGAAGGACCTTACAGAACAAAAAATAATGGAAAGTCAGCTGCTTCAGTCTAACAAGCTTGAAGCGATAGGGCAGCTCGCTGCGGGAGTCGCGCATGAAATCAATACGCCGATGCAGTATGTCGGAGATAATCTGAAATTTATTAATAAGTCTTTTGTCGGGCTTTTTAATATGCTTGATATTTACGAAAGAGCACAACAGAGAATTAATGATTTTACCAGCCTGTCGACAATATTTGGTCAGGCTGACGAACTGGCAAAAAAGGTAAAACTTCCTTTTTTACTGGAACAGATCCCCAAGGCCCTTGATCAGTCTCTTGAAGGAGTCGCAAGGGTTTCAAGCATAATTCAATCAATGAAAGCCTTTTCTCATCCGGGGACCGGGTTAAAAATGCCTGCAGATATAAATAAGGCCATTGAAAATACTGTTACTGTATCAAGAAACGAATGGAAATATGATTGTGATCTTGAACTTGACCTTGATAAAAACCTCCCGGAAGTTCCCTGTTTTGAATCGGAGTTGAACCAGGTATTGTTAAATCTTATTGTTAACGCAACAGATTCCGTCAGAGAAGCGAAAGAGAAAAATCTGATTGAGTCAGGATTGATAAAAATACGGACATACAGGGACAGTTCATATTTTGTGATAGAAGTAAAAGATAATGGAATGGGGATTCCGGATGCAATAAAAGACAGAATTTTCAATCCTTTTTTTACTACAAAAGATGTGGGTAAGGGTACAGGGCAGGGGCTTGCAATATCCCATTCAATAATAGTTGAAAAACACAACGGATTACTTTATTTTAAAAATGAGCCGGTTCATGGTGCTGCTTTTATTATTAAACTTCCTTTTGAAGAGATGGTATAATTGATGAAACTTTCCTTATTATTTGTAGATGATGATGAAAACCTTATAGCGGGTCTTATACGTCTCCTGGTAATCGAGAGGAGCGACATCAGTTTTGATACGGCAACATCCGGTGAGGAGGCTTTGAAACTTCTTGAGTCTAAAAAGTATGAAGTGATTGTTACCGACCATAAGATGCCTGGAATAAACGGGTTAACGCTGCTGAGTATTGTAAGAGAAAAATATCCTGATATGAAGAGAGTAATGCTCTCCGCCCAGGTGCATGAAAATGTTTTCAAAGAAGCCGAATCTCTGGCTGATAAATATATCCCGAAACCGTGTGATTTTGAAACATTAATAGCGGCAATTGAATCGCTTTATTAACAGCATCCGGTATATATTTCTAATGACCGGAAATCCGGACTGAATAAAAAGTTAAGTGGAACTAATCAAAGGAGCCATTTTATGAACAGAATACTGCTGGTTGATGATGAGAAGAATATACTGGAGGCTTACAAAAGAAACCTTAATGACGAGTTTGATCTGACAATAGCGGATTCCGGAATGTCGGCAATTGAACTAATAAAAAACAGCGACGCGTTTCATGTAATTGTTTCAGATTATAAAATGCCGAAAATGAATGGTGTTGAACTGCTTGAAAAAGTGAGAGGCATCTCCCCGGAAACAATTCAGATAATGCTTACAGGTCAGGCTGAGATGGATGCTGTTATAGATCTTATTAATAAAGGTAAAATTTTCAGGTTTCTGACAAAACCCTGCACTACCGAAGACCTGATCTCTAATATAAGGGATGCCGTAAGACAGCACGAACTGATATCTGCCGAAAAAGAGCTTCTGGGTAAAACTCTCGGCGGAAGCATCAAAGTGCTTGCCGACCTTCTGGCCCTCTCCAAGCCCCAGGCATTTTATAAGACCCAGAAGATCAGAGCTCTTGTGAGGCTTATATACAATGAAATTGATATAGAAAATAAATGGCAGATTGAGATTGCGGCAACCCTTTCTCAGATTGGTTGTGTAACAATACCGGACGATATCCTGAAAAAAGTATATAAAGGGCTTACACTTTCAGAATCTGAGGAATTGATGTTTATCAGTCATCCCGCGATTGCTGCAGATATGATAAAACACATACCGAGGCTGGACAAGGTTGCCGGAATAATCAGATACCAGGAGAAAAAATATAACGGTTCCGGTTACCCGGTAGATGATGTTAAAGGAGACCAGATACCGGCCGGTTCGCGTATTCTGAAAATCGCACTGGATTATGATAAGGCTGTGACCGGTGGAGCGGATGGAGAAAGGGTTCTATCTGATATGGCGAAAAAACCAGGGTTCTATGATCCCGGATTCCTGGCTATTGCGGAAAAGAAATTTACACAGGTAGAGATTCATAAAAAGAGTTTTGTAAACAGGGAGATCCCTGTTGAAGAACTTGAAGAGGGGATGTTTCTGGTGGATGACCTGATCTCGGCGAACGGAGTTGTAATAGGCACCAGGAATCAGAAACTGACAGCCGCCCTTATAACAGCAATCAGAAATTATTCAAAAAACTACCAGCTTAATGATACAATAAAGGTAATAACTGTAAGCGTATGAAATTTCCTGAAAATTTGATGTAGACAAAAAAAATGCCGTTTATAAATCTTTAGAAAAGCTGTCAGGCGTTCGGGCAGTTTTCAAACAGATTCTGTTTTAAAATTGCCCGCTGAAGGAGATCAGGATGAATATAGGAAAATATTCGTATGATGATTACGTTGAACGAGTAGTAGCTTTTCACGGGGCTGCCGCGCCGGGATTGATCATAGGGGGTTTTATCGTTGACCTTGCACTCAATAATCTGCCCGAGGGGGAATTCTTTGACGCAATATGCGAGACGCCGGTCTGTCTCCCCGATGCGGTGCAGCTTTTAACTCCCTGTACATTCGGAAACGGCTGGCTGACAGTGCTGAATTTCGGGAAATTCGCCGTCTCTATGTATGACAAAAAGAGCGGTAATGGAGTCAGGGTATATCTTGATCCCGAGAAACTGAAGAAATGGTCCGAGGTATATGACTGGTTTTTCAAACTGAAAACAAAAAAGGAGCAGGACTTTGACCTGCTGATGGGTCAGATAAAGAGCGCAGGTCATTCGATGCTCAGCATGCATAAAATAAAAGTCGAACCTGAGAAGGTTCAGAGAAAAAAAATGGGCCCTACCGCCGTCTGTCCTGTATGCGGCGAGGCATATCCTGTCAAACATGGAGACAGGTGCAAAGGGTGTGCCGGGGAGTCGCCGTATATTTAGGTTTTGCGGCGATTCCAGATTTTTTGCCGGTTACTTCATCCTTTAAGAAAAAAGTATTCTATTCTTCATCTCCATTACCTGTTTTTAATCTGAAAAGTTTTGTGTTACAGATCCGTATCTGTTCAAGGGGTCAGAGCCTGATGCTTTTCTGCATATAACCCTTTTTTACAGGGTCAGAGCCCTGTCCCTTCGCATTAAATTTACGTAAAAAACAGGTGAAGTTACCTCCTGCATGATCTCCGGAAATAATAACTTGGACTTTTAAAGTAACAGTTTTAAAAAAAGAAATAATTATGCTCTGACCCCTCCACCGAATAAATTATGTCATTTCTGACATAAAACTGAACTTTTTTTATAAATATGTATAGTTTTTGTTGATTCCGCCCTGTGTTTGGATATTTTTATTATGCTAGGAAAATATATTATAGATTCTATCGAGGGAGGTTTGAAATGGATACAATTCTCAGAATAAATATGAGTGCAGCTGGCGGCCCTGCCTTAAAGGAAGAAAAAAACACCAAATACCAGGGTCTGGGGGGGAGAGCCCTGACGACGGCGATTGTAGCCGATGAGGTTCCCCCGATGGCACATCCGCTGGGTGATGAGAATAAACTGGTCATAGCGCCGGGACTTTTAAGCGGCAGTGCAGCGGCGATGTCGGGACGTATTTCTATCGGGTGCAAGAGCCCGCTGACCGGCGGTATCAAGGAGGCAAACTCCGGCGGTCAGGCAGCGCAGGTGCTTGCAAGGCTGGGGTACGCCGCGATTGTACTGGAGGGTAAAGCGCCTGAAGGTGAGCTTTACAAAATAATGATAAATAAGAGCGGCGTTAAAATTGAAAAGGCGCCGGAATATAAGATGCTTCCGAACTATGACCTGATTGAGAAGATCAAGTCATCTCACGGGGATAAGGTCGCATGCATCTCCATCGGTCCTGCCGGTGAGATGAAGCTTTCAGCTTCGTCAATCGCCTGTACAGATATGGAGTTCAGGCCCTCAAGGCACGCCGGCCGTGGAGGTGTCGGAGCGGTTATGGGGAGCAAGGGAGTTAAAGTAATAATACTTGACGATGCAGGCCTTGAAAACAGGAAACCGGCCGATCAGGAAAAATTCCAGGCCGCGAATAAAAAATTTGTCGAAGGTCTCAGGTCGCATCCGGTTACCGGAAGCGGACTCCCGGCATATGGAACCAATGTTCTTGTGAACCTGATCAATGAGGCTGGGGGATTCCCGACCAGAAACTTTAAAGAGGGGAGATTCGAGGGAGCGTCGTCTATCAGCGGCGAAACAATTGCCGACCTTGAAACCAAGAGAGGGGCAAACCCCACGCACGGCTGCCACAGGGGCTGTGTGATTAGATGCTCCGGGACATTTCATGATAAAAACGGCAAATTCCTTTCAAAACAGCCGGAGTACGAAACCACCTGGGCGCACGGAGCTAACTGCGGTATAGATGATCCCGATACGATTGCGATGCTGGATTTTCTCGACGATAATTACGGGCTTGATACAATCGACATGGGAGCCGCGATCGGTGTTGCGATGGAGGCCGGATTAATCAAATTCGGCGACAAAGAGGGGGCGATCAATTTAATAAAGGAAGTAGGTAAGGGAACCCCTCTTGGAAAAATTATCGGAAGCGGAGCGGCTGTAACAGCAAAAGTGCTCGGAGTTGAGCATGCCCCTGTTGTTAAAGGGCAGGCAATGCCGGCTTACGACCCCAGGGCCATACAGGGTATAGGTGTTACCTACGCGACAAGCACCCAGGGAGCTGACCATACAGCAGGATACTGCATTACGGCCAATGTACTTAAAGTCGGCGGTTTTGTCGATCCTCTGAAGCCGGAGGGGCAGATCGAGCTTTCAAGGAATCTCCAGATCGCGACTGCGGCCATCGATTCCACCGGTATGTGCCTGTTTATAGCCTTTGCGATACTGGACCAGCCCGAGACTTTCCAGGCCATGATCGATATGCTGAACGCGTTTTACGGACTGAACATGACCGCGGATGACGTCGCTGCTCTGGGTAAAAAAATTCTCACGATGGAGAGGGAATTTAATAAAAAGGCGGGATTTACAGCCGCTGATGACAGGCTGCCGAGATATTTCTATACAGAAAAACTGTCGCCCCATAACGGAGTATTTACCGTTACAGATGCCGAACTCGACAGTGTCTTCAACTGGTAGGCTGGTATAAGATTGAATAAACGGGTTGTTTAACATTTTCAGTTCCGATCCCCCGATGGAAGCTCCACCGTATCCTTCCCCGGATCTCCATCGGGGGTGAGGTGCCGGGATCTTTGCAGACAATACCGTCTGATGGGGCGTTTTATGGCATATGATACTCTGCAGTTTAAAGGTCCTTCTGAAATTGCCGGTCTGCTGATGCCGGAGCTCCAGAAGGGGTTTTACATAGGTGCATCTGAGGGTGAGTCGGTTTACACCTTTTTAATAAAAGAGTGCGGTTTTAGCGACGATTATATCTCGGAAAAAATAAAAACAGTTTTAATAGACGGCAGTCCCGTAGACGACATCTTCAATGCAGGGATAAAAGAGGGGGGAGTCTGTGCGCTTTCAGGAGCGATGCCCGGCATAGTGGGCGCGATGATGCGTATCGGTAGCCCCTATGCGCCGATGAGGGAGAGCATTACCGCAGACACTGTCAGGATGACTGAAACTGGTAAAATAATTGTCGTTGGACTTAAACTTTTCAATACGGTACTCTCTGATAAAGGATTGAATTTTCTTAAAACGGGAATACTTGTAGACAGGGAAAGAATTCTGTATTTTCTCCGAAGACATTATGAGGAGCTTTATTCTCTATGCCGCGAGATCACTATGAATGATATCCCGGTTGATATACGGGAGATGCCCGGAAATCTGTGCGGGTCTATGAGCGATCCGGCAGTGATTAAAATCGGTATTGAAGATGAAGATAACTGTTAAACTTTTTGCGACACTCAGAAACGGAAGATTTGATGAAAATCTGTTTGATACGGATCCTTCCGCAGATATTGACTCGATTCTGAAAATGGTCGGAATCAGTCGTGAAGAGGTCGCGATAATTTTCATAAACGGCAGGCACGGAGATTTTGACTCAAAAACAGCCGAAGGGGACACTGTTTCCCTTTTCCCGCCGATCGGCGGCGGATAGCATATCCGGAATAATTACCTTCAGGCTCTATTATCTAATTTTTGTTGACTTGAAAAATAACTGAATAATCTTCTTGAATTCTGCGGGGTCTCAATTATATTACCGCTCAACTGACAGTTTTCCGGGAACAGGGGCTGTTATTCATCAAAGTGTAAAATGGAAAAACTTAATATAATTCAAAAGATACCGGTTACTCTGCCTGAAAAAGAGATTTTTGCCAGGCTGAAGTATAATATTCATAAAACCGAGCTTGACGAGCATAACCGCGGGAAAATTCTTTCCGTGATAAACCGCGGATTTGCCGCCTGTGAACCGAAAGGTTCATGGACGAGGAGCGATATAACCGGAAGGTCCGGAGGGACTTTGACTTTCGCCAACGGTATCGTTATCAGAAGCGGATCGGTATCGGAACTTCTCTCCCGGAGCGCTGCAGCTGTTTTTTTCTGTGCCACTGCCGGTCCGGCCATTGTAGAGCTTGCCGGTGAGTCTTTCAGAAACGGTGATGCCGCTTCTGCTGTAATCCTTGACGCGGTCGGGAGTGAAACCGCCGAGGCCGCAATAGACTGGATCAATACGTATATATCAAGGGAGTTCAGGCGGAGGGGGGAGAGCCTTACCGCGATGAGATTTTCTCCCGGTTACGGCGATTTTCTGCTTGAAAACCAGAGACACTTCTTTGAACTGCTCAGACTTGAGGATTTCGGCGTAAAGCTGACAGAGAGATATATTTTTATTCCTGAAAAAACAGTTACAGCGATCGCGGGGATAGAAAAAAGCAGCAAAGCCCCCTAAATCTGCACAGGGCACTTCCTGCGGTCGCCCTGAAGGGGGACTTTAATACTTTTGCCCCATATCGGGGTGCGGGGGCTCCAGTGTGAGTATAGTTTTGAAATGAAATATGTAATGTTATTTAATAAGGAAATAGATAATGAATAAAAATGAATTTAAAGAGTTTTTAGGGCGCGGACTTGTAATACTTGACGGCGCCACAGGTACCGAACTCGCGAAACGGGGAATGCCCGGCGGAGTATGCCCGGAACTGTGGTGTATTGAAAACAGGGAAGCGGTGAAGGACCTGCAGGAAAAATATATCTCAGCCGGGAGCGACATTATATATACTCCGACTTTCGGCGGTAACAAGTGCAAACTCGCCGAGTTCGGTCTCGAAGAGAGAGCATATGAAATAAACTTTACCCTCGCTGCGATGTCAAAACAGAATGCCGGAAGCGTTCTGGTCTTCGGCGATATAGCCCCTACCGGGAGATTTATTGAACCTTTCGGCGATATGCCCTTTGAAGAGGCCGTGATTTTATACAAGGAACAGGCAAAGGCCCTTTATGACGGCGGGGTCGACGGTTTTGTGATTGAAACCATGCTTGACATTCAGGAGGCGAGGGCGGCGCTGATTGCTGTTAACGAGATATGTGATCTCCCCGTAATGGTGAGCATGACCTATGAGAAGGACGGGCGTACGCTGAACGGAACAGATCCGGTATCGGCGCTTATCACACTGCAGTCTCTGGGTGCTGATGCCGTAGGATGCAACTGCTCTACAGGGCCGTCGGACATGATGAAGGTGATAAAAGCGATGAAGGAGTACGCGCGTGTACCGCTGCTGGCGAAACCGAATGCCGGGATGCCGAGACTGGTAAACGGCGTTACGTCTTTTGATATGGGGCCTGCGGAGTTCGCATCAAGCGTTGAGGATTTTATCTCGGCCGGCGCGAACCTTTTCGGGGGATGCTGCGGTACCACTCCGGAACATATAGCGGCAGCGGCAGGTAAGGCGCACGGCAAAAAAACCTATTTTACCGTTTCCGGAAATTTTTCCGCCGTTTCGTCGGCCAGGGGAAATTCGGTAATGGGAAAAGGGAGGCCGTTTGCTGTTGTCGGCGAGAGGATTAATCCTACCGGTAAAAAGGCCCTCCAGGCGGAGCTTCGCGAGGGGAAAACCGGAATTGTACAGGACTTCGCGCTTGAACAGCAGATTAAGGGTGCGTCGGTACTTGATGTCAATATGGGTCTTTCAGGCATAGACGAGAAGGAGATGATGCTCAAAGCGGTAAGGCTTCTTTCAAAGACGAGCAACCTTCCGCTCTGTATAGACTCTACGGATCCTGAAGTAGTCGAGGCTGCGCTGCGGATATATCCGGGGAGGGCGCTTGTCAACTCGATCTCCGCGGAAAAGGAGAGGATTGAAAAGACCCTGCCGATCGCCGCAAGATACGGTGCGATGTTTATACTCCTTCCGCTGAATGACCGGGGGATACCGGTCACTCTGGAGGAGAGGAAAAATATAGTCGAATTTATACTGGAAGAGAGCGCGAAGTACGGTTACAGTAAGGACGATATTGTGGTCGACGGACTGGTAATGACGGTCAGCTCTGACAAAAACGCCGCGCTGATGACGCTTGACCTTATAGAGTGGTGTTCAAGGGAGAAAGGGATCAATACAATATGCGGGCTGTCGAATGTTTCGTTCGGGCTGCCGTCGAGGGAGGGGATCAATTCATCTTTCCTCGCGATGGCGATGTCCAGGGGACTGACGATGGCAATAGCGAATCCCGCATCCGCTATGCTGATGGATACCGTTTTTTCATGCGACGCGCTGTCGGGCAGGGACAAAAACCTTTCGAGATACGTGGAGAGGTTTTCCGGAAGCGGCGAAAAGATTGCGGCCGTGAATACTGAACTCTCGCCTGATAAACTGGTCTACGAGGCCGTACTGCGCGGATGGGACGACAGGATCGGGTCTGCCGTACAAAATGCCATTGATTCAGGAATTGAACCGCAGAGACTGGTGGATGAATTTTTAATCCCTGCGATTACGCTTGTAGGCGACAAATATGAACGGAAAGAGTACTTCCTGCCGCAGCTTATTATGAGCGCCGATACTATGAGAAAAGCGTTCGCCGTACTTGAACCGCTGCTTTCAAAAACCGGAAGCGCATCAAAAGCAGGCAAAATCGTAATTGCGACCGTAAAAGGTGACATTCACGATATAGGGAAGAATATAGTCGCGCTGATGCTCCGTAATTACGGATTTGACGTTGTCGATCTCGGGAAGGACGTGCCGGCAGATGCTATTATAGACGCGGCAGCAGAATCGAAGACCGATATCGTTGCGCTGTCCGCTCTGATGACCACAACTATGACCGAAATGCCGGTTGTAATAAACCTTGCACGGGAGCGCGGATTAAAAACAAGGTTTATGATCGGAGGCGCTGTCGTGGACCAGAACTATGCCGATCAGATCGGCGCCGACGGTTATTCAAGAGATGCGATGGAGGCTGTAAAGCTGGCGAAGGTGCTGATGGAGAGTCGGGTTTAGCCCCGCTCTCCGCTTTTAAAAAGCGCCATCGCCTCTTTGAGGATCTCTTTTACGTTTTCCGTTTCCGCCGAGTTAAGTATTACCGAAACCGGTTTAAGTCTGATCGTGTTATTCTCAGCGAGCTTTATCCTGAACCTGGATATATCCCTGGAGATATCCAGTTCAAGGCCCTCCGCCTCTCTCCGGTTTGCGCCGGGGAGGATCATGCCGATTTTTCCGTTATATAAAAACAGTTCGCGGGTTTCGCCGGTCGATTTTTTTATCACGGGATAGATTATCTTTAGTACGGTATTTTTCTGATCCCTGTCGATGTATACGCTGTTAAACACATCTGTCAGCAGAAGGTAAAAACCGGTATTGATTTTCTGCGCGGAGTATATCTGCTCGGAGAGTTTCATGCTGAAGTAAGACGCGCTGAAAAAACCGGTCTCCCTGTCGACTATGACATTGTTGATAACCAGAAATTCCCTGATATCGCCTGATATCTCATCAACTTTATTTTCAAGCCTGCCGAGGTTCAGCGTCATCGATGAATCCTTCAGCCTTATTTCAATCAGTCCGAGGAGTGATTCGTCGTCGATCAGAGGTATGCGGATAACCTTCCCGTTATCGATTATATGGGCTCCGGACCGTTTTACGTTTTCTATCTCGGAAATTTTTATATTATCAAACAGAGTCGAATCTATCCTCAGAAATGTTTTCTCTTTCAGTTCGTATGTTTTGGAGAGCCTCCCCTCCATCTTCTTGATATAGAGCGAGATAGATTCAGGTTTCAGCTCTTTGTGTATCTCTTTGAACAGATCGAAAATTCTTGAATTCAGGGCTTCAACTGCGCCTTCGGTACCGGCGTTGCTCCTGCGGATCATTTCATTTCTGTTTCTGTTTGTACCTGGTTCCACTATCGGTGAAAGGTCGTTCTCGTCGATCTGAACCGCTCTGATATCTCCGCTGTCAGAGGATGCTCCGGGCTCTTTCGACGAAGAGGACTTTTTCGCGCCAAGAACAATCGTCCTGACATTCACGTCTTCAGTCAGCCCCTTCTTCCGAAGAAGGGCCAGTATTATGCCGGTGAGCATGACTGAAAAACACAGGAGAAGTATTACTTCAAGAGCCAGTCTGATAAGAAGTCTTTTCTCAAGCCTGAATGCGAAAACAGCGAATGCCTTCTGTCCGCCCGATGCGTAAGGACAGATATAAAACGTACTGTTCCCATTTCCGTCTCTGTAGTTCCTTACAACAGGGTCACTGCCGCTGACGGAAGTGAATTTTTTTTCCTTAATATCATTCATCAGCTGGTCGACTACCGCTCCGGATCTGATTATCCTGTCGTTCTTTATCAGATATTTCAGTGTTTCAGATCTGTCCAGCAGCACCAGAGCGGCAGCGGATGGCTGATTGGCCATTATTTCGTTGAATATTTTTTTTATTTTTTCCGGATTTGGATTCTCTTCACTGTTCAGCATCTCGGCAGCCGGCCTGATCGCCTCCGATTTACCGGTTATCCCGTTATAATACTGTTTTTCAATATATTCGGATCTGAATATATAGTATGGTAAAAGAATAACAATTGATATTATTATAAATATGGCGATGTTTCGTATTTTTGGTCCCATTTAATTCCTGCCGGATTTTCTTACTTCATTTTCGGTATAGGATGTCAGAGGATGAATACTATTTTTTAAACAGTTTACCGAAAAACAGTAATCTGTTCAGGAGGTAGGTTGATTTTTACGGAATGTACAGCACGAAAAAATGTGGCGGCTTTAAAAGCGTAATGCGCTCACCGGCGGGAATTATTGTTGAAATTCCGCTGATAATCTTAAAATCTGTTATAATCGGCAGTTTTCTTTAAAACAGCAGACTGTAAGATGCCTTACGGGCCGGTTGGAGGATGAGTATAAAAAGAATAATTACAGTACTGTTTTTCTGCCTGTTTATCTCCTGCAAAGATGACGGAGGGGGTAGATATTTAAAAATCTGGCAGCTCCCTTCCGGAACAGAGGGTCAGATGATGTCTTATGTTATTGAATACAATAATAAAACTGCGGTTATTGACGGAGGGAATCTCCCGGATGCTGATTACCTCTCCTCGTTTTTAGACGGTTCTTATGTCGACGCATGGTTTATCACTCATCTGCATTACGACCATGCAGAGGCGCTGATTGAAATTTTAAACAGAGATCTGATTCCCCGGATCGGAAAAATCTATATGCCGGAAGCAGACAGGGACTGGATAGCCCGGAACGATCAAAGTTTCGGCATTTTTACATATGATAGATTTTTTTCAGCCGCAGGCAGAAGAGGGATAGCCCCAGTGATACTGAACAGCGGCGATATCGTTTACATTGATGATTTAAAATTTGAAATACTTTCGGCTTTCAACAGTGAGCTGCCGTTATTGAATAACTCGAGCCTGGTAATAAAAATATATTATGGAGACCTTTCGGTCATGTTTACAGCCGATCTTCAGAAAGAGGGGGGAGCAAAGATGCTTGCCGCCGCGCCGGAAAAATTAAAATCGGACGTTTTACAGGTGGCTCATCACGGCAACACCGATATCAATTATGATTTTTTTCAGGCGGTAAAACCTGTTATATGTCTCTGGCCCTCGACTGAAAAGTTATGGAACAACGATAATGGCGGAGGATTTAATACCGGTACGTATCAGACTGTCACAGTGCGGGACTACATGACCGGTCTCGGCGTCAAAGAGAACATGGTACAGTATGAAGGTCTGCAATGCCTTGAGCTGTACCGGGATAGCCCGGATAATTGGTACAGAATAGTGAAGTATTGAATTATTGTCCCGCCGGAATCACCTGTCGAGATAGTTTCTGCTGAAAAACCAGAATGTAATTAATGCGGCAAGAGTGACCGCAGTACATACCAGTTTGACATTGAGAAGCATTAGCGACTCCGGTTTTGCTTCAGTTATAAAAAATGCCGGGCCGAGTTTCCATGTCATCTCAATTAAGCCTGACACGATCAGCGAGAGTCCCAGCCATTTTTCAAATTTCAGGTAGACAAACGAACCCCCGGCCGCAAGTATCAGGCCGGCAATCCAGAAAAAAACTATCTCTGCCGCCATCCTGTTGTCAGCCTCTCTTCTGGTTATGATCTCCTCGAGTTTGACTTTTTTGTTGTAAGGTTCGTCATTGTTGTCATACATGGAGAGCGCCTTTTTTGATTTCTCTTTCTCGAAAATCTTTACCCGTTTTTCCGCGTCGGCATAAATAAGAGACAGCTCCTTCAGCGAGGCATCCTTGTTGAAGGTGAGGTCGGTACTTTTTTTATTGTATTTATCAAGAACCGATTCCTGGTTGTAGAATATCCGCACATGGGCATGACGTATAAACTGTGTGGACAAGAGGCTTATAAAAATAACCAGGACTGCCGTTGCAAAATTTTTCATCACACTCTCCATGATATATCTGTTTTATTGCTGTCATTATAACTGTCCGGAGTTATGTTGCCGGCGCTGCCGCAAATAAACAGAGATAATAATCTTTTCATATAAGACTTTCCATATTATAATAAATTATGTATAAAAGAATAATATGTCAAATATTATAATTCGCACCGGCCGGGAAAAACGGAATTTTCAGGACCGGTGACCTTTTTTTATCGCGTATTATTCTGAAAACAGTGACCTGTACTATATTGAAATGGTATTCTCCGTTTTTTTAACCGGATTTTTCGTGAATACTATTTTTCCCTCTTTAATTACCGCCTCGGGGCTTCTAAGCGCTTCAATGTTTTCATATGGATTCTCTCTGACGATGGCGAAGTCGGCGAATTTTCCCTTTTCAATGCTTCCGATCTTATCATGCATCCGGAGGATCTTCGCATTGTTTATTGTGGCAAACCTGACCAGCTCGGTATTTTTAAATCCTGTACGTGACAGAATTTCAAGCTCGCGTGATATTGTTCCGTTATAGGAGAACGGCACACCGCCGTCAGTGCCTGCACCTATTGTAATACCGGCGCTGTGCATTCTTTTAATGTTATCGGGACCGTATTTCAGAATTCTGAAGTATATATCAGGATTGGCCATAAACTTTCTGTTTTTGTAAAGATTTTCGCAGCCGAATTCTTTATAGAATTTAAGCGACTCCCTGTTCCGGGAATGAATTTCAGGAACGATAAATCTCTCCTGCGGATTATGGATAAAATCCCTTCTTATTTTCAGTTCGTTTTTTATGAACGGTGTATTGTATTCCGCGGGGAGAGAGTCGAACGCCTCATCGGCGGCCAGCATCTGTGCAATTACCATCGTCGGGACTATTGCGATGTTTTTTTCAGCCATCTGTTTTATTTCGTCATTGCTGATGACCGCGTCGCATATCGTGTGCTCCAGCGAGTTGATTCCGTACTTTAATGCCCGGTCGAAACCGAATTTTCTGTGAACGTGTGCGCTGACCGGAAGACTGTGTTCCGCGGCAAAGTCCATTATATAGCGCATGTCGTCGTCGGAGTAAATTTTCAGCATATCCTTTCCGCACATCAGGGAGATGTTATCCAGCGTAAGCTTGATGAATGACGCTCCGTGCCTGATGTTTTCGTTAAGCTTTTTAACCATATTTTTTCTGTCGGTGTAGTATGTCGAAACCTCGCCGGAGAAGAACGATAACACCCCGGAGAATATGCTGATATCCGACGGATCTATGTCGGGATGACCACCCTTTATGTTGAATATGGAGTTGCAATGGATTACGCGCGGACCGGTCATTTTACCGTTCTCTATCTCTTTGATGTAGCCGTGCAGAGATTCCGGGAAGGCCCCCATGTCGCGGATTGTCGTTGTGCCGCTTTCAATGTGCTGGAAGTAGTTGCGTTGTATCTGTAACAGCGCTGCTCTTGCCGAACAGGGGTTTAGTTCCCCCGCTGAAGGCATTGTGGAGTGGCAGTGGGCATCTATCAGTCCGGGGAGCAGGTAACACCCTCCGAGGTCGATTACTTCATAACCATTTTCCGGAACCGGCTGTTCTCCGGGACCGGTAATTGAGATGATCCTGCCGCGTTCAACAGCGACAGTTCCGTTCGGGACTACTTTATTGTTTACTACGTCGATCACAGATCCGTTTTTCAGTATTATTCCCTTATTTTTGTCGATATCCGGGAGTTCCCTCGCGGGGAGAGAAATACATCCTGTAAGATCGGCAAGGGCGACTGACGTAGCTGCTGCAGCCGAATATTTAAGGAATTCGCGGCGTGATAATACGGATGGTTTTTTATTCATAGTTATTCACTCCCGGATTTGATATCAATAATCTTTTATTAAAAAAACAGATACGTAACGAGAATAAAGACCGGTATAAGGACCGGTATTGAAAACCTGAACATATATCCGAAAAAGCTCGGCATATCGACTCCCGATTCCTCGGCAATAGATTTTATCATGAAGTTCGGGGCGTTCCCTATGTATGTGTTCGCTCCCATGAATACCGCTCCCGCGCTTAATGCGGTCAGTGTATCGGGAAAATGATTCATAAGAACGTACGGGTTCCCTCCTGCTGTGTTGAAGAACACCAGATATGTCGGGGCGTTATCAAGAAAACTTGACAGCGCTCCTGCCGCCCAGAAAAAGTGAGAATTTATGAAGTGGCCGTTGCCGTCGATTACACCTCTTACGACCATGCCCATAGGTCCCGCGGTACCGGCCTTCAGCATCGACAGCGGAGCGATCATTGTCATGAAGATAACGGCGAAAAGTTTTGCCACCTCTTTTATCGGTTCCCAGCTGAATCCGTTCCACTCCCTGATTATCGGTTCAGAGATTACCAGTGAAATAAATGTGATCAGCAGAAGAAGGGAAACCTGTACTATTAATGAAACCGGTACCGCGACATGATATAGGGTGAATGCCGTTCCCATCTTTATGCCTGACAGGATTACCGCGCCGGTTATACAGGGGAGCAGAAGCATGTTCGGGATTCCGTCCAGTGAAAGTTTTTCCCTGTTTCCGCTTTTTAACGGTTTGTTCTGCTCTTTGCTGTAAAAATATGTATCCAGCAGAAAGAATATTACAAGCAGTATTGTCATTGTAAACGCCACAGGTGCAAGCATATGTTTAATGGTCCATGAAAATGTAACTCCCTTGAGATAGCCGAGGAAAAGGGGAGGGTCGCCAAGAGGAGTAAGTCCCCCTCCGACGTTAGCAGCGATAAAAATTATAAATACTGCAATATGGGCCCTTTTTTTTCTCCAGCTGTTCGCCTTCAGCACCGGTCGTATAATCAGAACCGCCGCTCCGGTGGTTCCCATCAGGCTTGCGAGTAAACCACCTGCTAAAATCATAAGCGTGTTTACAGCAGGGGTCCCTGCTAGATCACCCTTCAGTCTGATACCCCCCGCGACCGTGAACAGGGCCAGCAGTAAAGTGATAAAAGGTATAAACTCCAGCATGTAGACCTCTAGCAGATAAAATAATCCTGTACCCGTGCTGAATTTGATGCAGAACGCTCCGAAAAAAACAATCCACCAGAACAGAGATATCTTGCCGTAATGAAAATTCCAGACTCGCGGAGCCAGCAGGGGGAACAGCGCGATTGAGAGGAGCATTCCGAGGAACGGAGTAATCCATAATAGACTGAGATTCTTTCCATCGATATGATATGTATGCCGCTCCGGAACCTCTATGCATCCGGTTTCCGGCTGATTTGCGGAACCTATGCTGTTTTCAATTTTTGTTCCGGATTGCTGAGAAGAGGCTTCGGCATGAAATGTCAGAGTTGATATTATAAAAATAACGAAAAGTACTAAAAAAGCAGCAGTGATCTTTTTCATGGGAAATTCTCTCCGGAGATTTTGCTTTAGAATAAGAGAATTCCGTATAATGTCAAATAAATATATTATATTTTTAGTGAAAATAATACCCCTCCCTTAAAGGGAGGGGTATTATTTTATAATATTATTAACTGCTACTGGTTCTGCTGTCTGAATACCTTGACAGGTATGCCGCTGTTGCCGGCGCTTATATACAGATAGTAGACAGAGCCCTGCTGCAGCGAAACGGCCGAGAACAGCTGCGTATTTGCAGCTGTGCCGTTAAGTCCGCTTGTCCCCACCTGTTCAAAGTCTGATTCAGAAGTCGGGTTTGTTATGCCTGACTTTGTGCGCCATACCTGAGCTCCGTTGCTGTTATCGTAACCGATGTACAACTGTGATCCGTTGGCCGCGATTAATGTTATTTTTGAGTTGCTTGTACTGCCCATATTTGTTTTACCCGTAGAGACGTTTTCAGCAACAAGTGACCAGTCGCCGGCTTCACATGTAGTCGAGGCGCCTGTAGTCCCTGGAGTGCATTTCCATAACTGCGGAACTTCACTGCCAGATGGGCAGGTCTGGTCGTCAGTACAAGTATCACCCATACAGGATCTGTTCCAGCGGCTTGTTGTGCATGCATTACGTATCATGTAAAGGTTGCTATTGAAAGTCGCAAAACCTGGTATAGGTCTGTCCGCAGGAATAAGGTCCGCCATCTTTGTCAATACATTTGAAAAGTACTGATGAAATTTCACGGACGATGGAGTTATGTCTGACCAGTCAGTACATGTTGAAGAACTTCCACAATAACCAGGATTGTTGTTGTTCGATCTTATAAGACCACCCGTCTGCTCGCATACTCCTGCTGAGTAAGTTGTACCGATATTACAACTGCCGCTGTCTGTAATAGATCCGGAGTTGGCGATATAGAGTCTGTCATTGAAAACAAACATTGTACCGCCGACCATATCGGCTTTGTTCGGATTGGTATTTGCGGAGTAGCCGAATCCCGGCATCCAGGTCATCATTAAAAACTTACTATTGGTAGTATTCATTGACTGAGCGGTCGTATCAAGAACCTTCATAAGATACGGACGATATGAACGGTTTCCGGGGCTCATCCAGTAAATTCTGTTATTGAATATTATGATGCTTTCAGTGCCGCTGTTACCTCCGACATGACCCCCTCCAGGTGTATTATAGAATGCATTATAGAGGTCTATAAAATTGAAACCGAGAGTCGTACTGGTGCTGGTTGTCCAGTACAGGTAATAATTTGAACCTGCTGATCGTCCTCCACTTATAAACATATATTCGTTGCCATTTATTATGCCAGAAGTGAATAGACCGCGTCCGTTTTCGTTATTCGGTCCGCAGCCGGTTGCAATATTGGCGCTGTTTGAAGTACAGCCTGTATGGCCTATTGTGACAAATGGCGGTACGGTTATACTTCCATCACGGGTAGTTGCGCTGTTTGTAGATGTGGTGGTACCGCCCGTACTGCTTGTATCCTTATTAAAAGTGAAAGTGATCTGTTCAGGGGTCGATCCGTCCGGATTGAAACGGTTTGCTCCGTTGCCGTTAGTATTCGGGCCGATATAAATCTTACCGAAATACGAAGAGAGATATCCGAAAGCCGAGTTGTCGGCAAAGGGGTTTGTGACTATCGCTCCGTCGCTGAGGTTCTGAGGTATTGTTCCGCATCCGACAAATGTCGCACGGTCTTTCGGTGAAAGCTGAACGTTTTCCGTATCGCCCGAGTTGCGTATTGAGCCCCAGGCTGCATCGTCAAATCCGTCCCCGTTTGTCGCATTGGCGACTATAACAGTATACTGTGAACCGCCCTGTGCAAGAGTATGTGTTATACATACCTTAGATGCGTCTGCCGCGGCGCCGTTACAAACGGTACCGTCAAGTATCGCAGCGCTTGTGATATCACCGAGTTCGGAGCTGACTTTGTAACGGTTTTCTGCCTGTGCTTCATTATCTGCCGCTGCGCTACCGGCAATATTGATTCCTGTTTTCACATTTTTGGAGAATGTGACAATAAAACTGTAAAGTGTGGCACTCTGTGCTGATACGACTTTCAGCTGTTCAAGGCCGGTAAACTCAGCATAGTTCGGACAGCCAAGCGCATTTGGTGTTGCAGCAAGGTCGTATAGTACACTCGTGTTTACTATGACTGTATATGCTCTGCCGGAGATCTGTGTCGCTGAGAGCGTAAGGTCATATACCCTGCCGCTTCCCGCAACTGAGCTTATACTGAAATCCGAGGTCTGGGTAGATGAGGTGAAATTACTGTTGTCGGTACATGTTCCCGCAACGGCTGAAGTATTCACTATCTTATAGCTTGTTTTGTTCTGTGCCACACTGGCATTGACATTTTCGCTGAAAGTGACTCGCAAGGTTGTTGGATTAAGCGAAGATGCACTTAATACAGTAGGTGATGTTGTGTCGACACCGGTAAAATCCATATTGTTCGGACAACCGAGATAATTCGGTGTAGATGCGAGATCCCGTATCTGTGTTTTATCGGCAAGCAGCGTGTAGTTTATTGCCTGCATTGAGCTTGTGATATTGAGTATGTAATCTGTACTTGAGAGAACTGTTACAGATGTTATGCTTATATCGGAAGTCTGACCTGAATCGCCGTAATTTGAATTGTCGGTACAGTTTCCGGATACAGATGAAGTTATTTTATAGTTTGAAGCAGCTCCGGCCTGTGTAACGTTTACCGGTTCTGAATATGTAACCTTTATTCTGGCAGAATCAAGCAGTGTTACTGCCGTTATTACGGGTGCGGTAGTATCGGCGGTTACGTTCAGGGTCGACATTCCCGAAATACCATCACGTGATGCGGTTATATGGGATGTACCTGCCGCTACAGAGCTTACGAATCCCTGGGAGCCTGATGCGTTGCTTATTACAGCTGCTGTTTCGTTATCTGACTCCCATAGAACCTGTGATGTTAAATCCTGGTAGAAATAACCATTTACTGCATCGCCATATTCACCGGTCGCGGTAAACTGCATTGTGTTCGGAAGCACAAGTGAAGGGTCAACGGGAGAGATAAGTATTGCATTCAGTACTGCCGCCCTGACGTATAGTATTGTTGTGTTTGATATAGTACCGAACGTTGCTGTAATTATGGTCGCACCTACGCCTCTGGCAACGGCGAGCCCGTTTGTTCCTGAAGCGTTGCTTATCGTTGCATAGGATGTATGGCTGGAAGACCAGGTTACAAGTGTCGTAATGTCCTGTGTTGTTGAGTCCGAAAAGTTTCCTGTTGCCCTGAACTGCTGCGTTGTTCCGTAACAGATCGGATTATCGGGAGTTATGGTGATAGACTGCAGAGTCGCGTTAGAGACTGTAAGCAGGGTATTTCCGCTGAGTCCTGTACCTGAGTGAGTGGCGGTTATTGTTGTTGTTCCGGCATTCACAGATGTCGCGTAGCCCTTTGATCCTGAAGCGTTGCTTATGGTCGCATAGGATGTATTGCTTGATGTCCATGTAACCTGCGAAGTAATATTCTGAGTCGTGGAATCGGAGAATATTCCGGTTGCAGTAAACTGCAGGGTTGTCCCGTTTGCAATAAGTGTCTGGTTGACTGGAGTGACGGTTACCGCAACGAGTGTAGCAGCTGTTACTGTAAGCGTGGTGGTTCCCGGTGTCGCTGCTCCCAGTGTCGCAGTAATTGTTGTGGAACCTGCACCTACCCCGGTTGCAAGCCCCTGTGATCCTGCGGCATTGCTTATTGTCGCGCGGCCTGTGTTGCTTGAAGTCCATGTGACCTGGGAAGTAATATCCTGTGTGCTGTCGTCATTATAGATACCTGTAGCCTGGAATTGCAGGTTTAGTCCCGCTGCCAGGCTCCTGTTTACCGGGCTTACCATTATACTTAACAGACTTGCGTTTGTAACAGTAAGCTGGGTAGTCCCGTAAATAACGCCGTAAGTTGCAGTTATGGTTGTAGAACCGGTGGCGGCAATAGTCGTGGCGATACCCTTGGAGCCGTCTGCGTTGCTTATGTCAGCGTAAGCTGTAGCCGAGGAAGACCATGTGACGGAAGTGGTGAGGTTCTGTGTAGTGCCGTCTGTATATGTTCCGGTTGCAGTATACTGCTGTGTTCTGTTAACAGTAAGACTAAGATTTGCAGGTGTAATTGTAATAGATGACAATGTTGCAGCTGTTACGGTCAGATTGGTTGTTCCGCTTACTGTTCCCAGAGTTGCGGTAATTGTAACTGTTCCGGTAGTTACGGCTGTGGACAATCCTCTGCTTCCGTCTACATTGCTTACTGTAGCTGTAGAATCGCTGGTTGACCACCAGGTTACTAAAGAGGTGAGATCCTGGGTCGAATTATCAGTATAGATACCTGTTGCGGTCAACTGCTGGGTTGTACCTTTTGCAATGCTTGTATTGGATGGTGTTATGCCTATTGAAACAAGAGTCGCCGTTGTTACTGTAAAGGTGGTTGAACCGCTGGCTGTTATACCCAGTGAGGCTGTGATCGTTGCCGTACCGACATTAACTGCTGTAGCAAGTCCCTGAGAGCCGGACGCGTTGCTGATAGTTGATATTGATTCATCATTGGAAGACCATGCTACCTGTGTTGTAATATCCTGTGTCGTAGTGTCTGTATAGATTGCTGTAGCTGTAAACTGCTGAGTTGTACCTTTTGCCTTGCTCGGAGTTGTGGGCGTAACTGTTATGGAAGCCACTGTTGCTGCTGTTACGGTAAAATTTGTGGAACCGCTTATCCCCTGATATGTTGCGGTAATTACGGAAAGCCCTGTTTCCCGTGCTGTTCCAAGACCTTCGGAACCGGTTCCGTTGCTTATAGTGGCAACACCTTCATTGGATGAAGACCAGGCGGATACGGTTGTCAGGATCTGGGTCGAGTTGTCTGTATAGGTGCCGGTCGCAACAAACTGCTGCGTCGTACCTTTCGCCTTTGATGAGTTTATAGGAGTAACAGAGATCGATACAAGGGTCGCATCTGTAACGTGGAAACTCGTGGAGCCGCTTATTGTACCGCCTGAAGTTGCAGAAATTGTTGCTGTGCCAAGATTGACGGCCGTTGCCAGTCCCTGAGAGCCTGAAGCATTGCTTACTGCCGCAATATTGCTGTCGGTTGAAGACCATGTTACCTGTGTTGTAATGTCCTGGTTTGATCCGTCAGTATAATATCCTGTAGCTGTAAACTGCAGTGTAGTACCCTTGGCTTTGCTCTGATTTGTAGGAGATACACTGATGGAGACAAGAGTTTCTTCTGTTACAGTGAAACTCGTTGTACCGGGGATTGCTGTCCCCAATGATGCAGAAATAGTAACGGAACCTATATTTACTGCGGTACCCAGTCCCTTCGAGCCGTCCGCATTGCTTACTGTCGCAATATTTACATCTGTTGATGACCATGTTACAGATGTAGTGATATCCTGTGTGGAATTGTCAGTATAGGTTCCTATGGCTGTAAACTGTTGAGTCGTCCCCTTTGCCTTGGTCGGGTTGGTCGGTGTAACGGCGATTGAAACGAGTTCTTCGTCTGTTACCGTGAAATTTGTATTTCCGGAGACAGCTCCCAAAGTCGCTGTGATTGTAACAGAACCATTCTGAACTGCCATGCAGAGGCCCTGTGAACCGGCTGCGTTGCTTATGTTGGCTATAGATGAGTTCTGGGATGTCCATACGACCTGTGTTGTCAGGTTCTGTGTAGTACCGTCGGTATAGATACCGGTAGCTGTAAATTGCTGTGTAGTTCCCTGAGCCTTGCTTGAATTTGGAGGTGATACGCTGATTGAAACGAGTGTAGCATCAGTCACCGTAAATGTGGTCGAGCCGTTAATACTTCCTGATGTTGCAGTGATTGTCGAAGAGCCGACATCTACAGCTGTTGCAAGACCTGAGCTGTTGATTGTACTTATAAGTGTATCAGATGAATCCCATGTGACGGTGGATGTCAGGTTTTGAGTTGTCGAGTCGGAATAGATGCCTGTTGCGGTAAACTGCTGAGTAGTCCCCTTCGCCTTGGTCGGATTGGTCGGCGTTACCTCGATGGATACCAGTACGGCTCCTGTTACCGTGAAGCCTGTATTTCCGCTTATACTTCCCGAGGTGGCGGTGATTGTAACAGATCCCAGATTCGCTGCATAACCGAGACCGGTATTGCTGACTGTGGCAATTGTATTACTTGAAGACGTCCATGTAACTGATGAAGTAAGATTTTGTGTTGAGCCGTCTGTATATGTACCTGTAGCGGTAAACTGCAGAGATGTACCTCTTGCGTTAGTCTGGCCGGCAGGAGTAACTCCAATAGATACGAGAGTTGCAGCCGTTACATGGAAACTTGTTGTTCCTGTTACCCCGTCAAGTACTGCTGATATTGTCGCTGTACCTGTTCCGGTTGCTGTCCCAAGACCGGTAGAGGCATTAATGGTTGCTATTGAAGTATTTGATGAAGACCATGTTACCAGAGTCGTAATATCCTGAGTCGTTGTGTCTGTATATGTACCTGTAGCGGTGAACTGCCGTGTTGTGCCCTTGGCGTTGGTCGGTTCAGCAGGTGTGATGTTTATAGATACAAGAGCGGCGGCGGTTACTGTTAAAAGGGTAGAGCCGCTTATTGTTCCGGAAGTCGCAGTAATTGTCGTAGTCCCTGTGGTGATCGTCGTAGCGAGCCCTTCCGATCCGGATGCGCTGCTGATTGAGGCAACCGCATTGTCTGATGATGACCATGTCACAGATGTTGTAAGGTCCAGGGTTGAGCCGTCGGTATATACTCCTGTAGCGGAGAACTGTTCGGTCGTACCTTTAGCCTTGGTCGGATTAACAGGATTGACATTGATCGATACAAGAGCGGCGTTAGTAACCGAGAAATTGGTAGTGCCGGTTACGCCGCCTGAAGCCGCAGTTATTGTTACCGTACCAATGCTGACCGCTGTAGCGAGACCTTTTGATCCGGTTGCATTGCTGATTGACGCGATCGCCGGAGTCGATGAGGCCCATGTTGCTGTTGATGTTAAATCCTGGTTAGAACCGTCTGTATACACTCCTGTAGCTGTAAACTGCTCGGTTGTTCCCTTGGCTCGGCTTACGTTGGCCGGGACTAAATTTATAGAAACAAGCGTGGCGGGAGTAACAGTAAGTGTAGAGGTTCCGCTCAGTCCGCTCATCGATGCGGTAATAGTTGTAGATCCGGTATTTACGGCTGATGCAAGTCCTACATTGCTTATTGTAGCTGTCGAAGTGGAAGAAGATGACCATGTGACAGTTGTCGTAAGGTTCTGATTGGTCCCGTCAGTATATAGACCTGTCGCGGTAAACTGCTGAGTTGTACCCTTGGCTATGGATGGATCCGTCGGAGTAACGGTTATCGATACAAGAGTTGCAGCTGTTACGGTAAAGCTTGTCGTGCTGCTCACTGTTCCTGAAATTGCAGTGATCGTGACAGAGCCGGTATCAACCGCTGTAGCAAGACCGTTTGTGCCGGATGCGTTGCTGATTGTTGCGACAGCACTGTTTGTAGAAGACCAGGTAACCGATGCAGTTAAATCCTGTGTTGTGCTGTCAGTATATGTACCTGTAGCGGTAAACTGCTGGGTTGTCCCTTTTGCACGAACCGGGTTGGTCGGTGTAATATTGATAGATGACAATGTGGCGTTGGTAACAGTAAAACCTGTATTGCCGCTGACTGTTCCGAGTGTTGCGGTTATCGTGACAGAACCGTTATTTACTGCTGTAGCAAGACCTCTTGAACCTGCCGCGTTGCTTATGGAGGCTGTTGAACTGTTTGTTGATGACCATGTCACGGTTGAAGTTAAATCATGGGTCGTACTGTCTGTGTAAGTACCTGTGGCGGTAAACTGCTGAGTTGTACCTTTTGCAGCTGATGAATTTACCGGAGTTACACCGATAGATACAAGAGCTGCTGCGGTAACTGCAAAATTAGTTGTCCCGCTGATGCTTCCTGAAGCGGCAGTAATTGTAATGGTGCCCGGATCAATCGCTGTGGCAAGTCCTATTGAACCTGTTGCATTGCTTATGGAGGCGACTGAAGCGGACGAAGAAGACCATGTCACGGTTGAGGTCAGGTCCTGTGTGGAATTGTCACTGTAAATACCTGTGGCGGTAAATTGTTGCGTTGTGCCTTTTGCTGCTGATGAATTTACAGGCGTAACGGTTATAGAACTCAATGTGGCGGCTGTTACTGTGAAGTTAGTGGTGCCGCTGATCGTGCCGAGAGTCGCCGTAATTGTAACAGCACCAAGATCCGCGGCTGTAGCGATACCCTGTGTCCCGGATGAATTGCTGATAGATGCGATAGAATCGTTTGAAGATGACCATGTGACTGAGGTGGTAAGGTTCTGTGTCGAGTTATCGGTATAGGTTCCTGTGGCGATAAACTGCTGTGTAGTCCCCTTTGCCCTGATCGGGTCTGTCGGAGTAACAGCAATTGATACAAGTGTTGCGGCTGTTACTGTAAAATTTGTTGTGCCGCTTATTGTACCTGATGTTGCAGTAATGGTGACTGAACCTGTATCTGCTGCTGTAGCAATCCCGTTAGTGCCGGATGCGTTGCTGATTGTTGCAACAGCGCTGTTTGTCGATGACCATGTAACGGCTGAAGTTATATCCTGGGTCGTGCTGTCTGTATATATACCTGTTGCGGTAAACTGCTGTGTCGTTCCCTTTGCCCTGACCGGGTTAGTGGGGGTAATGCTGATAGATGACAGTGTGGCAGGGGTAACGGTAAAACCGGTAGTGCCGCTGATAGATCCTAGAGTCGCGGTAATTGTTACAGAACCGGTACTTACCGCCGTTCCGAGGCCTCTTGATCCTGCCGCGTTGCTTATTGTTGCAATTGATGTACCTGAAGAAAACCATGTTACTGATGTAGTAATATCCTGAGTAGTGCTGTCTGTATATGTTCCTGTGGCGGTAAACTGCTGGGTTGTACCTTTCGCTTTGCTTGAGTTTGCGGGTGTTATGCCTATAGAAACAAGCGTTGCGGCTGTAACTGTGAAATTAGTTGTTCCGCTGATGCTTCCTGAAGCGGCAGTAATAGTAACTGTGCCTGTATCTGCAGCACTGGCAAGGCCCTCTGATCCGGAGGCGTTACTTATAGATGCGACTGAATTAGAAGATGACGACCATACGACCGTTGAAGTGAGATCCTGGGTGGTGCTGTCGCTGTAAATACCTGTAGCTGAAAACTGCTGAGTAGTGCCCTTCGCCGCTGAAGAGTTTACAGGAGTAACCGAGATGGAACTGAGCGTTGCGGCTGTTACTGTAAAACCGGTTGTATCGCTGATTGTGCCCAGTGTTGCCGTGACAGTTACAGTTCCCAGGTCCGCCGCTGTGGCAACTCCCCTTGATCCCGCCGCGTTGCTGATAGAAGTAATTGAATTATCTGATGATGACCATGTAACGGATGTAGTTAAATCCTGAGTCGAATTATCTGTATAGAGTCCTGTAGCGGTAAACTGCTGGATCGTTCCCTTTGCTTTGCTTGAATTGTCAGGTGTTATCTGGATCGATACCAGAGTCGCATCTGTTACGCCAAGAAGTGTTGAACCGCTGAATCCGCCGAAAGACGCTGTTATTGTGGCTGATCCCTTGCCCGCTGCACTTGCAAGACCGGAACTGTTTACTGTCGCAATTGATGTATTTGCAGATGACCATGTAGCGGAAGAGGTCAGGTCCTGTGTTGTCGAGTCAGAAAAAATTCCAGTGGCAGTAAACTGCTGCGTAGTGCCTTTCCCCACGATAGGATTTGTCGGAGTAACGCTTAAAGATACAAGAACGGCGTTGCTGACTGTTAATTGAGTCTCGCCGGTAACTCCCTTGTGCGTCGCGCTTACGGTAATAGATCCCGGGGTGAGGCTTTTTGCAACGCCAAGTTCCGATATGGTTGCAACGGCTTTATCGCTTGTATTCCATTCAGCAATATCTGTGACATCAGCCTTTGTGTTGTTTGAAAATATTGCCACAGCCTTATACTGAAGCGATGTACCGGCTATGATGGTATCGTTCAGCGGAGTAACGTCAACGCGCAGGACCTTGCCTCCTGTGAGCCTCTGGAAGACATCACCGCCGCAGGCGGATATTGTCATAGCGGCGAGGAGCGATATAACCGTTATAAATTTTCTGAATTTTTTTCCATTTAAGTTTGTATTTTTCATATTGCTACCTCGCCGTGTAAAAGTGGTATGCTGTACCTAAAGAAGCGTTTATAAAATTTCCGGTCATCGTTTCTGTGACCATCATGTAATTCAGATTTATAAAGAATTCCATAAAGGGAAGTTTTCCGTTTATATAGCTGATCCCCGTACCGAAAAGAAGAATTCCGTCGATGCTGGAGACATTCTGTTTTTCGATATTGTCCGATTTGTCTGCAAGAGAAGTATTGCAGAGACCCGCACCGATTCGGAGATACGGGCTTATCCCGATTTCTGTGTGATATGAAATCTCTCCGTAAGGAACAACAGGTATAAGAGTCAGGTTTGCAGGAAAGTCTGAAGATTTCGTGGAGTATGTGAAGTAACCGGCGATCATTCCGGCCCTGAGTTCTGTAAGTTCCGGAAATGATTTAAAGGGTATTTTGTAATCATTGAAGAGCATTCCGAAAAAGCCTATGTCAAGTGCTGTTCCGACATCGCTGGTGGCTGCTGAGATTCCGCCGAAAATACCGATTCTTGGTGAAAATATCGTGGTGAATGATTCACTTTCTATCTTCTTCTGGAGTTCAAGCTCCTTTCTTTTCTCACCGATTTTCTGATAGTCGAAGAACATCCAGTTTATTGATTTGTAATTTTTAAGAGTCTCTTCATCGAGCAGATTTTCTTCGATGATATACTGTATTTCTGAACGGCGGATTGTAATCTTTTTACCCGATTGTATTTCTGTAATGTTTAATATTTTATCGTCGCTGGGTAGAACCGTACCCTTCAAAGCTGTGTAGTCGCTGAGAATTACAATCTCGGCACTCAGCATAGTTGATGATCCCAGAATAATAAACATGGAGATCAGAACCCGATATATTTTCATACAAACCATCCTTATCAGAGATCAATTATAACTATGATCGGTTTAAAAAAGCAAACAATATAGATAAAATCATCTATTTAAAAAAAAGTAACATTTTGTTAAAAAATGCACATTTAAAGAGCAACAATGAAAACTTCAATAATTAGCCCATTTGGGCTTTTATTGATAATATAGTCAATAATAATGTAGAAATGTTAAAAAAAAATAAAAATTGTAAATAAATTCATTTAAAATTTTAGAATTAAATTTTATTCTAAAAAACAAAAAATACCTCATTTCTATATTGTCGGCAATATTATTGATAAGCAATAGCATAATAACGTATTATTTTAATTTGACATTATGGGAAAAATTGGTTATACATATATATATACAAGAGGAGAACTATTATGCTTTTATCATCATTGAATATCGAAAAATACCTGAAAAAATCGACCGATCCTAGAAGTAAACGTAAATATGACCGTCTACCGGTCAATATTCCGATTGTATACAGTTTTCCGGGAACAAGAAAAAAAGAGGAACCGGATTTCAGACAGTGCAGTACAGTAGACGTATCAAGCGGCGGTCTTGCAATCCAGGTCTATAATCCCTCTGAAGAGATTAACAATAAGCTGAACAGGAAGAATCAGAAGATAGTATTAAGGGTGGAGCTTCCAAAAACCGAGGATCTTATTGAATTTTCCGGAAATATCAAATGGACCAGAACTGAAAAATTGAAACGGAACTTCAGGGTCCTTGCCGGTGTCGAGTTTTCTGAAGGGGATTTTGAGAAAAGTCTCAGTATCCTCTCCTATGCTCTGAGCGTAAAAAGAAAAAGTACGATAATAAAAATTTCCATTATAACATTACTGATCCTCTTTTGCGGAGCTACAATCTGGGGATCAAAAACACTTGTCTCCAAACAGGAGGTGGAGAAAAAGCTTGATGTTTCGGAAACCGACAGATCTAATCTGAAAAAGGAAGTGAATGATCTGATCAACAAAAAGAACGAGATGGACGCCGCGTTAAAGGCTAACTCGGAAAAGATCGAACTGCAGTCGCGCGATCTTGCGAAACAGATGGAGGAGCTGAAAAAAAACCAGGAGGAGATGAAGAAAAACCAGGAGCTGATTGAGGGCTTTGAAGAAAAAGTTTTTGACTATGTAGTAGTATCTGACAATGAGAACGTGTTTGTCAGCATGAGTTCCGATCTCTCAGCGTTTAAAAATGACGATTATATCAGGGCAAACAAAGCTCTTGATAATAAAAATCCAGGTGAAGCGGTACGGCTGTTCAGAAAGTTTGTTAAGGAAAATCCGAACTCTTCTCTGGGATACAGCGGCCTGGCAAGAGCTCTGTACAGGGCCGATAAAGAGAGTGAATCTAAAACTGTTTTTAAAAAGTATCTGGAACTGATTAAAAAGAAAAAGAAATAAAATTCAGGTAGCTCAATATGCATAAAACAATTCCGCTGCTGTCGGCAGCGCTGCTGATATCTCTTTGCTGCGGCAGGGAAAAACTCCATACTCCTCCCGCTGATGCTGAGATTATTTCTTTTGCAGAAAATAAAAATGTACAGCAGCAGGTGATATACCAGTCTGATTACGTCAGAACATTCGCCAGGGGGGAGTCGCTGCACCGGTACTGGGCCGGTATCAATAGAAAACCATCCCACCGTCTCCATCTGAGACTTCTCAGCTCTTCCAGCGACATTCTGTTCACCGTATTTTTCCCGTCGCAGAACAGAAAGGTTTTCAGTAAAATTATGGATAGTAAAGAGATAACAGGTTGTGAAATTCCGGAGCAGGTCCTCACAGATGACGAGTTTATAGTTGAAGTCTTCGCCCCGAAAGGTGAGGTTTTTAAAAAAGATCCTGAATACCGTCTATTCATCGGGATACAGGGATATCAGCCGCTGAAATTTTACCAGCATAAAAATGATAAAGTGAAGTAACGGCTGTTAAGCAGTCCGCTTTTTCACGGAAATTAATGGTTAAAAAAAATTCTTTGATTCCGCAGATGTAAAAATTGTAGTTTACTTTCCGGATATCTCCGGTTCAAATCATAAAAAAAATGTCGAGTTAACAATATGAAATTTAATAAAAGTATATGGCTGATAATTCCAGTGGCAATTATCTTCGCCGGGACACTTTTTTTCGTACGCTTTTTATTCAATGATAAAAACATTTCACCGGGTGACGGTTCGGCTTACAGTGAAGGGAATGAAAACTGCGGAGCAAAACGCGGCAACTGCGGTAAGAGCGGGAATGCCTCAGTAAAGGGCTCCGTGGCAGTGAACCTGAAAGTTCCTGAAACATGCATCGCTGGCAATCCCGGAGCGGAAGTTACGATAATCGAATTTTCAGATTTTCTCTGTCCCTACTGCAAGACCGCTTCGGAACTGTTGAAAACTGTTTTAAAAAGCTACGAGGGGAGGATTAAACTCGTTTTTGTCAATTATCCGCTTGATATGAAATGCAACGTTAATGTCAAAACGAAGATGCATCAGGGGGCATGTCTGCTTGCGAAGGGTGCTGTCTGCTCGGCGCGGCAGAACCGTTTCAGCGAGTACATGGAAGCGGCGTTCGCATTAAATGGCAAATCCGCCGATATCCAGGAGGTCCGGCAGCTTGCCATACTGTCGCATGTAGATCTTCCGCTGTTCATGGACTGCATGAAGGGGCCGGAAACCGAAATTGAGATCAAAAACCAGATCGAGTCTCTGCACAGGCTGAATATAAACTCGGTCCCTGTTATATTCATAAATGGCAGACAGATACCAAACTGGAGCGATAAAGCCGCGATGATGCGGATTATAGATGATGAGTTGTACCGGAAGAAGTAACACAAACGCGGCCGGCCTTTTCCGGCCGGAGTTTTTACTGATATGGAAAGATAATACCGTCACAGGGATCGTAGTGCGATAAGGTTAATCCCGGTGACGGACAGAATTTTATGTCAGACTCAACGCCCGAATCCCTGGTGCATTCTTGCGGTCAGTTTTTTCTGATATTCCATCTCCTGCTGGGGAGTCATGGTTTCCCAGAGGTCTTTCTTCCTTGTGAATCTCAGTTTCTCTTTTTCCTGCATTCTCTCTTTCTGCCAGTTTTTCATTCTCTCAGATGTGATTTCGGTCATACAATCCTGGGCAAGTTCATCGAGAATCTCTTTGGCTCTCTGGATTTTTTCTCTCATCTTTCTGCTGAAGGAATCATGATATGTGGCTTCCAGTTCGAGTATTGTCTGTCCCACTTCCATGATCTGCATTGAAAGCTGGTGAGAAAGCTTCTGTTCCTGCCTCTGGTCCATTTCCTGTTTAGTTGACATCTTGCATTCTCCGGATTCTGATTTTAAAACGGATTCATTTTTTTAAATATATGATAATTAATCTAACATAACATACTTTACAGGATAAGCAAATTATTAATGGGTATAAATGCAACCAGAAAAATAAATTTATTATAAGCCGCAATTTATATTAATTTCATTAAAAGCTGGTAAAAAATATATATTTAAATACAGTTTCTGTGTGTTTAATATTTTGAATTTGTTAAATCGGGTGCATGTTTTTTTTATGAAAAAAACTGTATTGATCCTATTGCTACTCTTTTTTTCCGCCGGACTGGATGCCGTTGCCGATAGCATCTCTGTCTGCGTAGAGGGACTCTCGATACATCCCGGGAACCAGCGCAGCTTTTCGGACAATTACGACCGTAAACTCGATTCAAACGGCGATTTCGTAATAACGCCGGGTTTCCTTCTGTTTTTCGACAGGGCCGTTTCGGGCGACTGGTTTAACCGGGTCCGGTTTATGGGGAGCTATATCAGCGACTGTGCCGGACTGCCTGCAGGCTTTATCGGAGCGGGAGCAGTCTGCCCGGTGGAAGACACCGGGAATTATTCGGTGGATTTTTTTCTTGGAGGGGGCTGGTTCGGCAGGAGGGTCTGGTCTTCGAAGTTTCAGAACTACTATTCTCCGGTGCTTCATCAGAGCGGACCTGTCGAATGGGTAATAATGCCGTTTCCCGGGATAGATCTCCGTCTCCATCCATGGAGGGGACCGGCCAGCCTTGTTGTCTCGTTCTCCACAATTATCTATGTTTCGCAGCTTTCAGCCGGTGTGCAGGTAAAAATTTAACTCATCAGTTAAAAGTCTTATGCTGCAGTATCTTGCACTTAAATCAAGGCAAAGTGTCGCTCTATTTGCAGTGAGATGGTACCGGTCTGTTCGTATGGTGATATGGTAAGATTTATCCCCGTGAAAAAAACTACCAGTCTATCTCCGCCTTTCCGACAGATTTAAGATAGCTGTTGGTTTGAGAAAAGGGCTTAGACCCGAAAAAACCGCGGTAAGCCGAGAGCGGCGACGGGTGCGGTGTCTTTATTACCAGGTGGCGTTTTGTATCTATGAATCCCCCCTTTTTCTGTGCGTAAGCCCCCCACAGGATAAATACAAGATTGTTTTTCTCCTCCGCAAGGTGGTGCAGCGCGGCATCGGTAAAGAGCTCCCACCCCTTGCCTGTGTGGCTCGCGGCCCTGTGAGCTTTTACGGTGAGCGTGGCATTCAGCAGAAAGACCCCCTGTTTGACCCAGTGGAGGAGGGTGGAGTCGGTGTGCGGTCCGCGTCCGAGGTCGGCTTCAAGCTCCTGGAATATGTTGATCAGAGAGGGCGGTTTTGTTACAGTTCTGTCGACGGCAAAGCAGAGGCCGTTTGCCTGGTTCTCCTCGTGATACGGGTCCTGACCGACTATGACGACCTTTACCTCGTCGAAGGGGCAGAGATCGAAGGCCCTGAAAATATATTTTCCCGGGGGATATATCCTGCCGCTGCGGTACTCATTTCTGACGAATTCGGTCAGAGTGAAAAAGTATTCTTTTTCAAACTCCCCCGCGAGACGCTCTTTCCATGACTGTTCGATTTTTACATCCATGGACAGGTTATGGAAAGAAAGTTTTTCCATGACAAGCAGTTTTTGCTATTTCGGGGGAAAACTCTACTGAATTAAAAAATTATATCAGTTATTTAATAAGTAAATTTTTTTTCCGCATTTTGCTGGAAAATTCAATCAGAGCCTGATTGTGCAGAATAATCTGGCGATAAAGAAGTTCTTTCCTGTCCTCAATATTAATGTAGCGCTCAACAACAATTTTGAATATTGTATTTATCTCAGAGTTTTCGATCTCATGTGCTATTTCAAGAGCCTCCTTGAGATTCTTTACTTCCGGTATTACAGAGAGAAAAATCTCCAGCATATTGAAATAGCTTTTTACGGCATGATTTATCTCAACCTCTTCTTCAAGTTCTGACTGATCGCTTTTATCAGTGATGTTTTTCAGGATGGTATAATGCCCCTCTTCCTGAGCGGCCATTATTTCAAAAAAATTTGAAATTTCTCCATTTTCAATAAACATGAGGCTGAACTCAAGATAGATCTGTTTTGCAATTTTTTCCATGATCAGAGCAATGCTGATCAGGGTCTTAAAATTATGTTTGCTGTTAAGATAATGATTCTTAAGAAGATTGTGAATTTTGACCATATGCCTGTTATCGGACTCTTTTAATTCCATGAAAACATCTTCGGTTACAGCTGATTTCTTTTTTATAGAATCAATTTTTCTGGAGATATGGTATTCGAAGGCGAAATTTTCTATTATAAACGCGTTTTCATATGCCTGCTGCATATCCGGTATATTACAGGAGTATTCTTCTATAAGGCTCTCAATAAAAGATATTGATTTTTTTATATCGGCGGTATTACTTTTGTCGAAGCTGTATTCATCCGCATTAAAATAATTTGCTATATAATTCATATGTTCAGCTTCTTCCTGTGCAATCTGAAGCCATACATCACTGTCATTCTTGAAAAGACTGCTGTATAATCTATAAAGCTGTTCCGCTCTTTTCTCAAGGATTATCATAAGTTCTAATAATTCTGTCATATCGTTATCCCGTAAGTGATTTAAGTACCCACAGTTCAACCATCTCTGTTTTGCGCCATTTCCCGTCACGGCGGGTTTTCTTTGATGCGGGATCGGCCTTTTTCTGTATAAACATCTCTTTCATGAATCGTCCGCCGCGGGCAAGTTCATCCTCAACGGGATGTGACGCGGATATACCCGTAAGCAGCGCCAGGTTTGAGAAGAGTATCACGACCCTTCCGCCGGGGACAAGACGTTCAGCCGCTCCGGCGAAAAAACGGGTGAACAGTTCGTCGTCGTAGTAGATCGCCTTGTCGAGGCCTTCAGTATTGTACGTTGCCGGCAGCCACGGCGGATTAAATACTATTAATTCCGTACTTTCCGGGCACTCTTCGAACAGGTCTCCGTTGACCGGTTCAATTTTTGCACCTAGACCGTATTTCTCTATATGTTCGCAGACGCTGTAAAAAGCATTGGGATTTATGTCGGTTGCGTATATCTTTTCAAAACCGTGTTTCAGCATCTGGAAGGAGAGAACTCCGCAGCCTGTGCCGATATCAAACGCCGATCTCTTTTCTCCGGGGTACTGCGTCAGCCACTGATCAAACAGTCTGAGGTGTTCAAACCTTGTGGGGAAGTAGGTTCCGTAGAACGGAAAGATTTTATTATCAATAACCGGCATCGTGATGCCTTTTTCGTACCACTGCCATGCGCTGTTAAGGCCCTGGATCTTCGGAAAAGAAAGCAGGAATTCATCCAGGCCGGTATAAAGTATTTCAAGCCAGCCGATATATGGTGATTTTTTTACAGCAAGTTTGTGGTTTGAAACCAGCAGCAGTATCCTGTTTGAAAGCTCGCGGAACTCCGAGCGGAACCTGCGCTGTTCTGTAAATGATTTTCCGGAGTGGATTTTTTCCAGAGAGTCTTTCAGCCGGTTCAGAACGGCGAGCCCGCTGCTGTAGTAATCGTCGATCAGCAGATAATCGCCGTTAATCAGGGCGTCAACCGCTTCCTGAGGATCAAATTTGCGGGTGTAGACCGCCGTTTCGGTTTTTGAGGTAACCGGTTCCGGCCGGTTAACGCAAACGGACCTGCCTGAAATTTTCAGTTCCGTTACTGATCTGTTTTTCTCTGTCATAAAATCAAATAGCAGAATCCGGCAAAAAATAGCAATATAAAATATAGTTTCCGCCGGTTCAGACTATTCTTTTTCAAAGGGACTGTTGCTGCTTTTAAAACTCAAAAACAGACCGACCGCAAGCAGACACGCTCCGATAATAAACGTATATTTCGCCGACGCGGCGGGATTGTATTTGTGCGAATCGTTCAGCCGAGCCGCGATCTGCGGTCCCGCTATTCCGGCTGCGGACCATGCGGTGAGCATTGCACCGTATACAGCAGGATAGAGTTTTGTTCCGAAAACTTCCAGTACAAACGACGGCATTGTTCCAAATCCCCCGCCGTAACAGAGGAGTACATAACAGGCGGCCAGTGCAAAGAGCCACGGACTGTCTGTGTAGGCAAGTATTATGAAGCAGAGAATCTGTGAACCGAGCATGATCCGGATTGATTCTATTCTTCCTGTATTGTCGGACATGCCGCTCCAGAAAATATGGCCTGCTCCGTTGAATAGCGAAGTGACGGCTATCAGTGTGCCGCCGTATGCGGCAAGAGTGATTTTGTCGAGGTTCGGATCCACCCTCGACCATACATCCTGAAAAAACGGGGACTGGAAGCCTATCAGGATAATACCAGCGGTAATATTACAGAAGAATATTATCCATATAATGAGGAACCTCCGGGATTTGATGCTCTCTTCAGCAGTAGATGAGACGGCAGGTGCAGCTTTATCACCCCTGTCTTTTGGAGGTTTATAACCTGCCGGAACATATCCCTCAGGGGGGTCCTGTATCATTAATCCTGCCGGAATTGTCAGAAAGAGAAAAATTATCCCTATGTAAAAGAAAACATTGGAAATGATAGTCTGTTGAGAGGCAACATCAATTGCAGAGGCAAAATTATAATGGCTGAACATTATCGGGGCGAAAATTTTTGACATCAGAAGGGCTCCAAATCCGAAACCAATAACGACCATTCCCGTGGCAAGGCCTTTTTTGTCGGGAAACCATTTTGTCACGGTAGCAACAGGCGTAACGCAGGCTGTACCTAGTCCGCATCCCCCTATTACCCCGTACGTCAGAAAAAACAGGGTAGAGTTCTGGCTCTTCAGCGCATAGGAGGATGTAATATAGCCGAGAGAAAAAAGGACACCGCCGCATACGGCCAGAGCCCTGGGGCCTGTCCTGGGCAGAAGCATGCCGCTGGCAGCGGCTGAGAGTCCGAGGAAACAGATTGCCACACAGAAAGCCCATGCTGTCAGGCTCTGCGACCATCCGAATGCCGAGCTTACAGGTTTCTGAAAGTAGGACCAGGCATAAGCAGTACCGAGGCATACCTGAAGAGTTGTTCCCATGGCCGCCACAAACCATCTTTTTTTATCTAAATCATCATTTATTGAAAATTTCATATTTTATAACTCCATCCGAATTGTATAGGTTAAGTTAAACACTAAACTGTTTATGAGGTCAATCTTAATTTTATAAATCTGTCCATAACCCTGGATTGGCACTATCATGGCAGGTAAATGTACCGCAGGCATTTAAAAGGCTTTTATAGATTTTCTGATAAACCGGATTTCATCATCACTGATCTGATAAAAACCGTACAGCAGATTATTAATCTCTTCAGTATAAGAATCTGTTCCCGTTCTGTCGTTGTAGATTGAATCGACAAGATCGGAAATTTTATTCTGAAGCGCTCTCTCTTCCGGAACTCTGATCGAATACAGATCAGATACCTTTATCTGGGGCTGTTTACCCTTTGTAAATCTTATGATGTTTCGTTTCTGCGCATAAAATGTAACAATCTCGGAGTTAAGATAACCGCAGAGAAATTTTAAAAATTTTTTACTCTCCGCCGAATCATCCCTAAGGGTAAAAACATACAGGCTGTTATTTGCCGAACTTTTATTCTCATCATAGGACGATATTATCTCCTTGGCGGACTGGCGGATAAATACCTTCGGGTTGTCATAGACGGCAGTTTCTCCAAGGCCTATCCTTTTTTTGTTTTTTATACCGGCAGATTCCAGTCTTGCTTTCAAGTCGCTGTTTATCCGGTGCTGAAGGCTTTTATCATGGCGGAGATATCTGTCACAGGTCAATACCGAAAATTTTTCCTTCAGACTTTTTGATCCCCGGTAGTAGGGATAGATATTCATATCTCCTTTATCGAAAATCTCCGTCGAGACGAATTCGCTCTCCATATCGAGAAGCATGGCGCATGTCCTCAGATTTTTTTCCGGATGCAGTTCGAAAAGCGATACAGGAGATCCGGAGTTAATCCTGTTTATGATTGAATCTGCGGTACTGCACAGGTTCAGTCTGAACCGGTATTCGTCCCGGGGATTGTTCCACTGATTCTGTCGGATGAGTGAGGTCTGCTTATCCTCGGCGTTGTAGATTTTTACCTCGTTATCCGGTACCGGTCCCTTTCGAAGTTTCAGTATTATCTGTCCGCTTGCTACACCGAACTCCTTTATGTTATAATCGATAGATATTATTCCTGAATTTTCAAGAACATATTTTCTTGTGTATTTGTAGGCTGTTTCAAAAAACGAAATATCGATTATAAAGCTCAGCTCCCCTGATTCTTTTAAAAAGTCGAGCGAGTGTTCAATGAAGAGCATCACGTAGTTGATCTTGCCGTTTTTAACATGATCCGGGAACTGGGTGTAGTTTTCGAGGTAGTATATCCGCTGCTGTTCATTCAGTTTTTTATCGCGTCGTCCATAGAGTGTTACATAGGGGGGATTGCCTATAATGTAATCGATTCCGCCGTAATGATGCTGAAGCAGACTGATTGAATCTGCTGAACCGGTCTGCCCGTGTCCGTTTTTCATTTTTCTCGTGAAATCATGGCAGCAGGAGTTAAATCCTCCGGAGTATTCTTCTCTGAACAGGTGATAGTAGAGTTTATTCAGATTGGATTTTGTCAGCTCCTGCATCACAGGATTGATGTCATTGAATATGATATTATTTGCGATAAAATCTGAAACAGCTCTTTTTTCGGGATATTTTTTATAAAGGCCGGCGACAAGCCTTAATAGAAAGATCCCGTGGCCGCATGACGGTTCGAGTATTCTTTTACTGAAAATACCGTCATCAATTCTGATGGTGTCAATAATGCGGTCGATAACATCGAGAGTGTTTGTTAAATATGTTCCAGATTGTTTTTTAAAATTACGCAGTAAACGGCCTTCATAATTTATCTGGCTGGCGACAATACCGGAAAAAAAATCATCGTGACTGTTTTCGTTTTTCATCTCTTTCTGAATACTCATATAGTTCCGGTATAGTGTATTTGTGTTCTGCATAATCGCAGTGAAATACGCAATGTCAATACAAAATAGATTCTGCATAAGCAGAAAGATTTTAAAAACCAGGTATCATGTTCGTTCAAAAGTGGTGTTCTGCAGTTTTGATTTTTTCCGCTCAGTTTATTAATTTCGTGCTGAAATCCGGTGTTTAAATTAATTTATTATAAATCCTTTGAGTCCTGTTTCTCACATAAGCGGCTGGATAGGGAGAAACCTTTTCTACTGCAGATTATATAAAATGTTTTTATCCGGTTTGGTATTTATTAATGTATAATTGAGAGTATATTATTATATTACAGATATATTTAATACGGCCTGGAGGAGAGTATGTCGGAAAAACAGATATTGATAGCCGAAGACGACATAAGTATAGCTATTATGCTTACAGATTTTCTGAGCGGAAGGGGATTTTCGGTTGAAGCGGTTAAAAATGGCCGGGAAGCTCTGGATAGTTATAAAAACAGGCCCGCACAGATAGTGATTACCGATATCGAAATGCCGGTGATGAACGGGAATGAACTGATAAACAATCTTAAAAATTTTGATGTACCGCCGGTAATTTTCGTTACTACAAGCCATAAGGACCCTGAGATGATTATTGATATAATGAAGAAAGGGATTTATGATTATATTGTGAAGCCGTTCGATCTGGGAGATATTCTGCTTAAAATTACCAGAGCCTTTGAAGCATATGAGATGAAACGGGCTTATGAAATAACACAGCGAGAGAAAGTTATTCGCCTTGAGAATACGCTCGAATGGTACAGGTTTGAAGAAAAGATTCAGACACGGGACCTGAAGTCGATGGGTGATAATATTTTTCAGAGCCTTCTAACCAGTTTTAATCAGGGATCGGGATTCGGCGGTCTTGTAACGCTGATGTCCCTGATGAAGTCCACCTCCGTCAGGGAGGGTGATTATTACAAGATCAGGAATGATCTCTTTGAGATGATAATGGGAAACGTCGAATCGGCAGAGAAGGCGCTTGAAATATTCGGAGATATCGCGAAACTGTCGTCGGGGTTCAGTAAAACCGAAAAAATTTCGGTGCACACCCTCCATGAAAATGTTGCCTCCGAGATAAGTGAACTACAGTCATTAATTTTACTGAAAAAGCATAAAGTAATACTCAGCGATAATAAAAAAATTTTCCTCGATTATAAACTGGAAATTAATGCGAAACATTTCCGTAAAGTGCTGAGGGAGATAATTCTCAATGCTCTGAAATTTTCACAGCCCGGTTCTGATATCGTTATACTTTTTCTGGTAGAGAAAGGCCAGCTTTTCATCAGCGTTATTAATGATATCAATGCCTCTGACAAGGTGCATAAGGGGATACCCCTCGGTTATGAGAACCTTGTCTTTGAACCGTTTTTCAGGCTTACAAAAAACGTATATGATGAATATAAGACGCTCGATTACGGGCTCGGCCTGACACTGGTCCAGCGTATAATCTCGAACTACGGCGGAAAGGCAGCTATCGGAAATATAACAGATCACTCTGATATCAAAGGGGGACCGAAGAGCAGAGTGGAATGTTCTGTTATGCTGAAAGTTGCTTACGGTGAATCCGGAGATAAGTAGGCCGCAGGGATTAAACGTAATGAACGTTCCAAAAAAAATGGTGATGAGGAGTTTTTTTGTAATACTGGTTGTCGCAGCCCTGATTGCCGGTGTGACGTTTACCCTGTTTACACTGCAGAAAATTCAGTCTGAAATTATTAATTCATTTATAAAGCAGACAAAAGTAGCAGCTGCCGCTGTTAATATCAGGAGAGTGAAAAATTTGTACGGCGATCAGCGCGATTTTTTAAATCCGGATTACATCAGGATTAAAGAACAGTTAACTCTGGTCTGCGGATCAATAGATAACTGCTTTTCAGCATATATTCTCGGGATTGGACAGGATAACCGGATTTCAATACTCGTTAACAGTGAACAGATGAATTCTTCAGTTTACGTTTTTACCAGTGAGAGGTTCCGTCAAAAACCGGAGATGATACGGAATGTTTTTGTTACAGGGAGAGATTCGGCTATAGGTCCCGTTCCTGAAAGCAGGGGGGTGATGCTTACAGTGCTTGTCCCGCTTAAAGACCCGCAAAACGGCGCAGTATATGCGGTACTGGGGCTGGATATCAATGCGGTAAACTGGCACAGAGAAAAAATTATCCATTCAGCCATTCCGATTTTAGTTACAATGTTTGTTATGTTCATTACAGTGATAGTTCTTTTCATCTATTATTTAAAAGAAAAACGCAAGGAGAGCGACGACAGATACCGTCATCTTGCAGAGGTTTTTCCGGAAACGATTTTTGAAGCGGACACAGCTGGTAATCTGCTTTACGTCAATCCTCACGGACTTGAGAAATTCGGAGTAACCGCTCTGGATGCGGCAAACCGAATAAATCTGATTGAATTTGTCAATGAGCCTGACAGGGAAGCTGCGGTCATACGTTTGAAAGCGCGTATAGACGGGCTTCGAGGAGGATATCTTGAATACAAGGCAAAACGCAGGGATGGTTCGACATTTGACGCTCTTGCATATACTGGCCCGATTTATAAAAATAATATAGTTGTCGGGATCAGGGGTTTTATTCTTGATATTACTGAAAGGAAGGAGTTCGAGAAAGAACTGCAGAGAAGTGAAGCGATACAGAGACTTCTTCTTTCTTCGCTGCCGGTGGGTATTGTGATCATAGATGTTGAGACCAGAGTAATTGAACATGTAAATGAATACGCGGCAAAACTCTTCGGGGCTTCCGAAGATTCAATAATAGGGCATAGATGCCACCACTATCTCTGCCCGGCGGATGAAAATAAATGTCCTGTCTGTGATCTGGGGCAGATGATGGAGAACGCTGAGAAAGAGATGCTCCGTGCGGACGGCAGCAGGTTCCCGGTAATGAAAACGGTGAAGCGCATAACGCTGAATGGCAGAGAAAAACTCCTGGGATGTTTTGTCGATGTTTCTGAACGGAAAAAACTTGAAGAGATGCTGATAACAGAAAAACATAATGCCGAAATTCTGAGGGAGAAAGCTGAAGCCGCCAGCAGATCTAAATCTGATTTCCTCGCGAATATGAGCCACGAAATCCGTACACCGATGAACGGAGTGATCAGTATGGCAGGCCTGATGCTCGGGACAGATCTGAATCAGAAACAGCGTCATTATGCCGAGATTATCAGGTCCAGCGGTGAGGCGCTTCTTGCAATAATAAATGATATACTGGATTTTTCGAAAATTGAGGCTTACAGGCTTGATCTTGAAATACTCGATTTCAATCTGTCGAAGGTTATTAATGAAACGATTGAACTGATGAATGTAAAGGCTGTTGAAAAGGGTATCGGTCTGAATTACTACATCGAGCCTGATATTTTCCTTTTTCTGCGAGGTGACCCCGGCCGTGTCAGGCAGGTGCTTCTGAACCTGCTGAGCAACGCAATTAAATTTACCGAGCACGGAGAGGTAAAGCTTCATGTCGAAAAAGAGGATGAAATTGAAAACTGGGTACGGCTCCGCTTTACTGTAAAGGACACAGGGGTCGGTATACCTCCGGATAAAATTGAAACTATTTTTTCACCGTTCATCCAGGCAGACAGTTCCGTTACGCGGAAATACGGAGGTACCGGACTTGGACTTGCTATATCGGCCCAGCTTGTAGAGCTTATGGGGGGAAAAATTGAAGCAGAGAGCGAGCCGGGCATAGGATCGGAATTCCGCTTCACCGCACTTCTGGAAAAACAGGATGTAAACAATATAAAGGAGAAAGAACCTGTTCAGGGCGGTTATGATTATGAACATGTCCCGAAAAAAGATGCGCGTATACTCCTTGCCGAAGATAACTACACAAACCAGATCATTACTGTTGAGATGCTGAAAATAATAGGTTATAACTATGTTGATGTTGCAGGTAACGGTATAGAAGCTATTATCGCGCTGAAAAATATCGATTATGATCTTGTGCTTATGGATTGCCATATGCCGGAGATGGATGGTTTTGAAGCGGTAAGGAGGATTCGCGACAGAGGCACCGGCGTGTTGAATCCGGAAGTGTTTGTGATTGCCCTGACGGCGCTTGCAATGAAGAGCGATAAGGATGAAGCTGCCGCGTCGGGGATGAACGGTTATCTCTCCAAGCCTGTGGAAATTTCAGATCTGGTGGCAATACTTGACAAATTTCTCGGAAGAAAAAATCCGGCATCAGAACAGGAGCCTGATAAAAAAAGGGGAGGGTGGAATATGGGAGAAAAAACCGACGAAGGAAAAGCTGACGATTCTTCTGAGGTATTTGACAGGAAGTCGCTTCTTAACCGTCTGATGGGTGATGAAACCCTTTTAAGAAAAATATGTGCAGCGTTTCTTGATGATATGCCCCGGCAGATTCTGAGTCTTGAAAAAGCCCTGACAGAAAATGATGTCGCATCAGCGGCAGCTCTTGCTCATAAAATAAGGGGAGCAGCCGCGAATATAGGAGGGATTTCTTTGAACAGCGTAGCTGAGCAGATGGAAATCAAAGGAAATAAAGGTGAAGGGATGCAGCTCACAACTCTTCTTTCTGATCTGAAAAAAGAGTTTACGCGGCTTAAAGATACTATTGAAAAATCGGTAAGTTGAACGTATTGATTCAGTTCCGCCGGCTGGAAGGCCGCTGTTGATCCTGAAAAATGCACAGACCGTATTAAATGCGGAAAAATAGTGTCCGGTGGAGGCAATTACATCGATAAAGAAAAAGCAGATGTCTATGTTGACAAATGTTCTGGCCGCGGAATTTGCGCGTAAGAATATCCTCGGAAAGCGGTCAATCTTTATCTTATTGACCGGCTGTAAGAGAAGTACACCTGTCACTTTAATGAGATAGGAGTTTTAGGAACAGTACCTATGAAAACAGACTGTATTTTAATGCCGTGTTGCGATGAATAATTCCATTTGAAATATAAGCGATTACTTTTTTAAACTAGCCTCAGTCAGAAGTAAATTTTTCATTATAACATTACTGTCATTGCTCGACCCGGGATTTCCGTTTTCAATGAAGATATGAACATTGTAACCGTCGATTGTAATAGATGTTTTGTCTGAATATGGATACGATCCCATGGTAAACACTGTGAAAACTCCTTTATCTTTTTTTACAGCGGCCAGTGCTTTATTTATATCTTCAATATAGATTCCGATTATACCTTTACTATTCTGAAATGGAATATAATCTGAACCGGTCTGATTAGTTACAAAATGAATATTAATTCTGTTTCCGGAACTCTGCTCTATATAGAAAACCCGGAATTGATTTAGACTGATCTTGGAATTGTTTTTTGGGGCGTAGTTAATAATGTCCTCTTTTGAATCCGGCCATTTTTTATTTGTGAGATAGTATTCCATTGAATAGTAAACCGGATCATGAAAAAGCATGCCAATCGAAGCAGTGATTTCAACAGGGTTTGGAAACATATTCCCTTTCGATTTTGTTATTGATGAAGAACAGAATGAGTTTAAAAGTATCAGGCATGATATAACAATTACCGGGATTATCTTTTTCATGTTTTTATTCCTTATGAAGTTGTATGATCTTGTCTCTGTATACAGTAGAGAACCTCTTTAACTGTAACGCCCTTTACATCCTTAGTAAAATACTTAACAAATCTCATTCCGTTCTTTTCAGCTACCCGTACAGACTGTAAATTATCGAATCTTGTGTATGAATACAGCTGATTTATGTGCAGAGTATTGAAAGCATAGGTTATACAGGCTCCGGCTGCCTCTGTCGCATAGCCGTTATTCCAGTATTCTTTTTTTATATGATATCCCAGTTCCGGCAGTTTTTCGCTGTCTATATCCTGGATTGTTATTCCGCAGTCTCCAAGAAAAATATTTTCTTTTTTTATAATAACGGCCCATAGTCCGTGATTATTTTTTTTATAACTTTCGATATTCCGTTCAATCCAGTTACGTACCTCTTCTCTGCTGAAGATCTCGGGATAATACTTCATCGATACCCGATGGCAGAATATTTTTACAAGCTCGGATTCGTCGCCCGGTTCCAGTTGTCTGAGATACAGTCGTTCAGTCTCAAGAATCTGTTTCATCTTAACTCCGGTAACGCTATTTAATACTTACCTGTTCCCTGCTGTTTTCTTAAAAGAACAGTTCGTGTAGCCGGCAGCTTGAAATAATTTTAAAAAAGCTGCCCTCTCTGAATCGGGGAGCAGTGTGTCGTTCCACTCCCTGATCACAAAGGATTTTACAAGCCCTTCGAGTAAAAAGGGATCTTCTGCCAGTAACCGACGTCGATCCATTTATCAAATTTACGGCCCGCTTCATATAGTCTTCCTGTGAACTTAAATCCGCATTTTTCATGGAGCCTTATACTTGCAGTATTGGGGAGAGCAATGATGGCAATGACCGAGTGATACCTCTCCGCAATGCTGTTTAACAGTTCTGAATATAGTTCAGATCCGATACCCCTGCCGCCGAAACCGTTCTTCAGGTATATTGTCGATTGAACGGTATTCTCGTACGCCTTTCTATCTGCGAATTTTGAAATATATGCATAACCGATAATTTCGTTATCGATCTCACAGACAAGGAACGGGCCTGTTTTTTTAAAGTTTTCTATCCGCGAAGCGATCTCTTCAGTGCTCACCGGTTCTGTCTCGAAAGTTATAATAGTGTTCCGGATATAGTAGTTATAAATATCCGAGATATGTTCTGCGTCGACAATTTCAGCTTCCCTGATCATATGATGCCTTTACTGGATTTTTATTTTGATATGTTCACCACAGACGAACAGGTATATGCGTATGTTCAGTTATCTGTAATTATAGTGCCTGATAGTAAACATCATTTATAAAAAATGAAATCTGTGTCATTGATTTTATGGTTTTAAGGAAAAGTCGGAAAAATTTTTCCATCTAAAAATATCAATTAAATTATAGTTATTAAATATGATGAAAAGCAAGCAGTTTTCATAAAAAGCAATACTTGTATTTTCACCGGTATTATTCTATTTATCAACTGTTTAAAAATGTCATATACACGATTGAAAAATCATATATTATATTTGACTGTTCCGGAATTTCAGATTACATTATGTTTTTTAATCAGTATGCCGGTGTTTTAAAATTTTAAAATCAGCAGTCTGAGCAGACAGATTTCAACAACAATAATACAAACAGATCCCGGAGGATTTATGCGCAGAGTCCATCGAGCAATCTTGCAATTCACAACCATATTTCTTTTCATGATTTCATTTAATGAACTTCTGTTTTCAGATACAAAAATCCGCATAGCCGTGAACGATTTTGCAGTCCAGTCGGACAATCCTCAGTATAAATACCTCGGAAAAGGATTTGCTGAATTTGTGGGGATAGATATTGTAAAATCTCCGGGCGTTGATCTGGTAGACCGCGAGAAGCGAATCGACGCGATCAGGGAGCAGGAGCTCAGCATGACCGGCCTTATTGAGGAGAAGGACCAGATTAAAATAGGAAATATACTGGCTGCAAACTATATTGTGTCGGGAAAAATTTTTGATATGGCGGGAAGCCTGCTGGTGACATATAAAGTTATAGATACATCGGATGCCCGGGTCGTGATGCAGGATAAAGTCACGGGATCACTTGCCAGTTACGATTATATAACTGCACAGATATCGAGGAAGATCCTGACAAACTTCGCTCTGAAGGTTCCGACACAGGTTGCCGTAAAAGCGGAAAAACCTGTGGATAAACAGGAGGGAGCGGCGGTGAACTTTTCCAATGCTGTGAACGCTTTCGATACTAACGACCTTGCTCTTGCGAAGAGCGAGCTGGAAAAGGCAAAATCGCTGGACCCGGAAAACGAAGCTGTCAGTATATATCTTAAAAAACTTGTAGTTAACACTGTAAAATTCAAAACGATGACTGAGATGTACTATCCGAACCAGAACCCGGCGTATCTCGGCATAATCAGGTTTGACAGGCTGTTTTTTTCATCGGCTTTTGCCAATATGCAGGAAAAAGCCGATCCTGTTAAAAATTATGATGTCAAGCTGATGGAGCAGGATGCCAGGGGAAATCTCGGCTACCAGTTTCCGGTCGGGGACTCTCTCGGAATAGCTATTGAACTTTTCGGCAGTCACTACAAGGATGCTTTACCTATAAAAAATATGCCGGGCATTTCAGGCGACCATCTGTTTACCAACTCCAGTGATTTTGGAGTGGATCTGTCGCTTGGATGGGGGGTGTCCGATTATTTCAGCATCGGCGCAGGAGCGTCATTTTATGAACAGGTGAGAGATGTGTTTCATCCTGCGGTAACCGGTAATATAAACAGTAATACAGTGGAAGAAAAAAACAATGGATTCCGCACATCGGGCTTTGTCGGATTTCTGATAAAGGACCAGGAGTCAACTCTGATATTCGATTCAATGGCCGGGTATTCAAATGAAAAGCAGTATACCCTTGATCCGGTGAATTATCGTATTGCAGGCGAAGTTAAATCTCCTGTGTACAATGAAAATACACTCACGAAGGCGTTTCTTGATAAGCGGGTATTTATAGTGCTCAAGGAGGTTAATAACTTCTATACAGACAGGGATTACCGGGTTATTCGGGCAATCCCGGCCATTGAGGTATGGCCCTTTACATTCATGTCGATTCGCGGAGGATATGAATACAGCCGTGTGAAGATGGATAATACCACAAAGACAGGTGCGGGTTTTACCGGCGGTCTATCGTTCAGATCAGTGATGTCGGGGTTTGACCTTGATGTAAACTACACAAAGAGAAACAGACCTTCGAGGATACTTGAAGGGGAAACATTGGATGAAGCGATAATTTTTTGTTCAATCAGTAAAAGCAATCTGTTCTATTCAAGATAAACTGAAGAACCGGACGGGACGTGCCGTCACCTGTCCGGTTCTTAATCTTCATGTTCCGGCTGTATACCTCTTCAGCCGCACTTCAAGTGTACCGCAGTGCAGTTCAAACAGATGATTGTCGTGATCGTAGAAATAGATCGATCTTCCCTCTCCCGGGATTCTAGGTCTTCCCGGCAGAACTTCAAGACCGTGATTTTTAATCTTTTGATAATATAATTCAAATTGATCATCCTGTATTGAGAATGCTATGTGGTTGTATGTTTTGTCATGGAGTGGATCGCCCTCCATCAGCACAAACCACGTTTTACCTATAAGAAAAAATTTCTCCCTCGAAAGTGAATAGTTACGCCCGCTGCTGTCGTAGATCTCTTCAGCATCCATTATATCTTTCAGCATATGGGCCGATTTTTCAAGGTTGCGGACTATCAGTGTTATGTGGCTGATGTTTTCTATCATTATGGCTCCGGGAAATTATTTCGCATCAAATATTTAAAACAAACTTTTCTATTTTTTTCAGTAGTATATCACCATTTGTATACAACAGCTCTGTCCCATGATTGTTCCCGGAACAAATCAGTATCTCCTTTTTGGCTTCTATCATTTCATACATTTTTTTTGTATCTGATATGGCATCATCAAATTCTGAATTTATTAAAAAAACCGGTGTGTTTATTTTTTTTAAATCATCATCAGAATAGAACAATTCACCTTCATATATCTGTGGTGCAGATATTGCGATAACGGCAGAAATGCTTTCCTTAAAATCTGATTCAATTGCAGATTTTAAGGAAAGTACACCTCCACGACTTGCTCCGACCAGTATAAATGGTTTAGCAATAGTTTTATTAACAAAGTTCATAACATCAAGAAGATCAAAAATACACTCATTTCCATAGTGATTATATGTGTATGTTAGAATTGTATGACCTGCCTTTAGCAGTTTATCAATTAACAAGATCCATTCCCCCGGTTTGTTATTGTCCATGTTTGACAGTATTATTACCTTGCCATTTTTATTAAAAAGGTTTCCGGTAATTCCATCACCATTTCTCGATGGAATTGTCAGTGAAGATGATAATTGGTTTAGTAATTCCATAATACCTCCGGATTAGACTTGTTATCTTCAGTGCTGAATACTTAATGGAACATAGAAAATTTGGTTTTAGAAGTGCTCATAATTCTTATATAAAAAATCCATTATAACCGGATTGACAATTTCCGGTTTATCTAGTGAGAGAGTATGACTGGTGTCATCAATTGTTCTGAATGTTAAATTCTTTATTAATCTCTCCGATCTTTCCTTTACTTCATCAATTCTGGTAACAACCTCTTTACTTCCGATTAATAATAATACAGGCATTGTAATCCGTTGAAGTTCCTTATCGCTGAAAAGATATTTCAATGCTGTTATTTTAAGACTGTGATATTTCATGCCGATTATCTGTAATTCAGTATAAGAATTATTTATAACTACCGGTTTATCATTGTTATACCATTTTAAAAATTCCCTGCAGACTGCATCAGAAGGAAACAATAGAAGCTTTATGACCCTCAGCCAGAATTGCATCCGGATTTTTGTAATTGATTCAGAAGGAGAGATTACTATTAACTTTTCAATCCTCTGTGGTTCATGAATCGCAAGATTCATTGATAGAAAACTGCCATACGAAAGTCCCATTATGCTGAATCTTTCAATTTTCAGTTTATCAATGATGTCAATCAACCAGGCGGATGCTTCTGAGACTTTTTTAAATGTTTTCTTCATTCTGGTTTTATTAACATCACCCGGAATATCGATTAGAATTAAATAGTATTTTTCTGCCAACTCTCTGACATTGGGCATCCACATCAGGGAAGTTGCTCCCGCACCATGCATTAATACCAGGGCAGGCCCGCTTTTATTTCCGCATAAAATCAGATGGGTCCAGCCGAAATCATTTTCAATGTATTCGGTTTTGAATGGAACCGGCCACGTTTTTAATAACGCATCATATTTATCCAAAAACAGATTCTCGGCGTTTTTGTTCTTGAATATAGATATATATTCTGACATTTGGATCTCCTGAAATTTTAAAACATTGATATTACCTTATGATTTATAATTACTCAAAACCTATCTTAACCAGACTTTTAGCCGCAGCATTAAGAACCTGATTTCTGTCGTGTGTAAGAAGAATCGTTAAGCCATTTTTCTGCATATCATTAAGCCAGCGGAGCTGGTTTGCCGTATTTGAACGGTTTTCTTTTAAAAGCATGGTGGTAAGCAGCGGTCTCCCCCGGGGTATATTAATATTCAGCATGCTCCATGCTATATCCCCTGCAATGATATACTCTTTCCCGTTAGAAAGTTTTACAAAGAGAGCCTGGCTCCCCTGTGTATGTCCAGGTGTTTTAATCAAGACAACTCCCGGTGCAAATTTCATAACGCGGTCGTATACAAGTTTTTGCATCTTGTCCAAAGCACCCTCCGGAAAATGCACCCTGGCCATAAACTCACCGGATTTCTGTTCGGGAGTAATATACAGCTTCGGAAGAATATCATCAAAGTATGGTGATACCGCCGCACCCCCGGTATGGTCTGCGTGTTCATGAGTAAAAACTATTTTTGATGCAGAGCGTAGGGCGTTCTGCATCTGGTTGTATTCTTTTTTATGAAAAATTCCATTAGCGGACATTTCTTTCAGCTGACTTTTATTCTGAGCAGTATCAACAATGATATTTTGCCCATTTGCTTTTTCGTAATTTATCTGCCAGGTATAACATGAAACAGGTATAGGAGAAAAATATCCTGCCACAACAATGCCGGGAGGGAATTCAAAATCTGCAATATTGACGGCATTAATACTGACAGGAAACTCTGTGGTGTTACTGCCCGCAAGAAGGCGAAGCTCTTCAATGGTTACATTGAATGATGATTTTTCCGGAACCGGCGAATAGAATAGAAGAATCCCTGCGATAATACATATAAAAATAATAATTCCAGGGATCCATTTTGTCACGCGTTTCATAAACAACTCCCTTTATATCTTCTAAAAAATCTGCTTTTTAAAATTTCGTCGCTGCTCCATCTATCATGTAAAAAAAAGTCAGCCAACCGTTTAAATGATTTGTATCAGTTAATTGGATTTAGAGTAATTTTCATTCAGAAAATCCAGAATAATCGGATTAACAATTTCCGGTTTATCCATTGGCAGTGTATGGCTTGTATCAGCAATAATCTTAAATGTTAAATTCTTAATTAATCTCTCCGATCTTTCCTTTACTTCATCAATTCTGGTGACAACCTCTTTGTTCCCTATTAATAACAACACCGGCATCGTAATCCGCTGAAGTTCCTCATCGCTGAAGAGATGTACCAGGGCTGTTATTTTTACGGCGTGATATCTCATGCCAAGTATCTGCAATTCAGTATAATCATTATTAATAACTACCGGTTTGCCAGCATTGTACCATTTTAAACATTCTCTGCTGTTTGAATCGGTAGGGAACAGCAGAAGTTTTATAATCCAGAACCACATTTCTTTTCGAATTTTTGTAATTGATTCAGTGGGTGAGATTATTATCAGTTTTTCGATTCTCTGCGGTTCATGAACCGCAAGATTCATTGAAATAAAGCTGCCATAGGAAAGACCCATTATGCTGAACTTATCAATTTTCAATTTATTAATAACGCCAATTAGCCAGTCCGATCCATCTTTGATATTTTCAAAGGTTTTCTTCATTTTACTTTTATTCGTGTCACCCGGAATATCAATTGCAACCAAATAATATTTTTTTGATAGCTCTTTGACATTGGGCATCCACATCAGGGAAGTGGCACCCGCACCATGCATCAATACCAGGACAGGTCCCTTTTTATTTCCGCATTTTATAACATGCGTCAGGCCGAATTCGTTTTCGATGTATTCGGTTTCGTATGGAACAGGCCACGTTCTTAGTATTGAATCATATTTTGCCATAAACTGATTCTCCGCTGACCTGCTCTTGAATATCGAGATATAACCATCAGCTTTTGTTGAATCATCACCACACCCTCCGAATGCTGCAACCGACAAAACGATAGAAAAGAGAACCATGCCCCATGAGCATATCCGCGTCATTTTATGTTTCAAAACATTACCCCCCCGCATATTTTTTTTGTTAATTATATTCTACAATTAAACATCGCGACACTCCCTACTAGTTTCAATTCATAGTGATTAAAATTCGATTTTAATATTTTTTCCAGGTCTGATAAACTGTCATCCAGATTTGAAAAGATTGACAGCTTATTAACCACCCTGTTAAACAATTTGTAGGCTAAACCTGCTTTTACATCTTTCCCTAAAATCGTTAAGCCGAAAAGATTACCATTGGTGTTTAAAAAAGGTCTTAAATTTTTTAATACAATTTCCTTGTTGTTGAAATTACCGCGAAGACAATGAAATACATTGCTGATACAAATAGAATCAAATTTTGGCAGCTCAATCTGTATAGGTTCCAGAATATTCCATTGATGAACAACGGGACCAAATCTCTTTAACCGGTTTGATGTTTTTTCTAATGGATCCATATTGAGGTCCATTAAGTGGATGGTTGGTTTTTCTCCCGGGAATCTGCATTTGTTTAAAAAGTAACCGGTCCCAACACCTACATCGAGATGGTTGCTTGAAATGTTATCATTAAAAAAGTTTATAATTTTTCCAGTTGAGCATTTCCATATAAAACGGTTTGCAATCAGCATCACAAAAGTATCATAAAATGAAAGAAAAAATTTCGTAAAAGAGGCAGCACCTGCTATTGCGTCTTCTGAAACGGGGATCATAAGTTTTTGTCCATTTTTCATTTTTATTCCTCAATTTGTTTGTAGCCAATGAACTGCAGCATATAATGCCTGCACCGATTAATTTCACTAAGCGTAATTTACATCCAGAAAATCCATAATAATCGGATTAACTATTTCGGGTTTATCTAATGACAGAGTGTGGCCTGCATCATCAATTGCCCTGAATGTTAGATTTTTAATCAATCTCTCCGCTCTTTTTTTTACTTCATCAACTCTAGTAACGACCTCTTTTTTCCCGATCAGTAATAATACCGGCATTGTTATCTGCTGCAGTTCCTCATCGCTGAATAGATGCGCCAGGGCTGTCATTTTAAGATTGCGGCCTTTCGCAGCAAGAATTGCCAATTCAGTATAATCATCATTCATTACTACCGGTTTACCAAGGTTGTACCATTTTAAAAATTTCATACGGGTTGAATCAGAAGGGAACAATAGAAGCTTAATAATCCAGAACCACATCTCTTTTTGAAATTTTGTAATTGATTGAGTAGGAGAGATTATTATCAACTTTTCAATCCTCTGCGGTTCATAAATCGCCAGATTCATTGAAAGAAAGCTGCCATATGATGTTCCCATTATACTGAATTTATCAATTTTCAATCTATCAATTACATTAATTAACCAGATAGATGCATCCGTGATATTTTTAAAAGGTTTCCTCAATCTACTTTTATTTGGATCACCCGGAATATCAACTGCGATTAAATAATATTTTTCCGATAATGCTTTGATACTGCGTATCCACATCGCAGAAGTGGCCCCCCCGCCATGCATCAATACCAGGACAGGCCCATTTTTATTTCCGCATTTTATTACATGTGTCCGGCCGAATTCATTTTCAACATATACTGTTTCATAAGGAACAGGCCATTGTGTTAAACATAAATCGTATTTCTTCATAAAAAGATTTTCAGCTGTTTTATTCTTAAATAACGGAAGATATTCAGACATTTTTTATCTCCTTGAATTAATTATAAAAAATGGGCATATCATATTATCACTAGAGTAAATTAAATTCGCAAATCTGCGACATTCCCGTTTTATCTTCATACAGCGTTGTAATCATGGCTTATAAATTCATTATCCTGACACTGTGACTGCTGTTACTTTTATGATTTTGTAATCGTCTGTAAATAATAAAAGAATGTTGGTGGGAAAATTAAGTTCGACATATAAAACATGGTTATAAGTTATTATCGAATTATTAAAATATTCGATAAATTCATCGAGCTGTCGGGGATAATGTCGATGGGACGTTTGTTTGCAAATCATATTCAGGTGATTAAATGTTAAAGATGATATTGATTACATCATCTATTGAGGACATGCCTGTTTTTACTTTGATGCTGCTTTTATATGAGCTTACGGTGTTGGGTTCCACATCCATAATGCGGCATATCTCTTTAGGTGATTTCTTCTCCATGTACAATTCCAGATATTCTTTTTCACGCTTCGAAAGCATGTTCATTAATAATTCCCTGTACAGCCGTTCATAATCAATTTTTGTATCAGCGATTATATATGTTGCATGGTCCTGGGATTCATCATAATAGATAAGCAGGTTCATGACAGAAGGGATGCGTTCTCCTCTGGCGCCGATATGTGTTGTACGAAACTCCGGTATGTTTACATGCCTTTTTTCATAGTTTGCTTTCGCTATGCAATCAGCTGTAAGGTCTGCTATGCGCTGACGATCTTCTGGAACAATCTTTTCTCTGAGAACAAAGCTTTTCAGATCTTTAAGAGTGTAGCCGATTTTATTCTCATCGATAAAAACATGTTCAAACTGAATAGTATCAATGTTATAAATCCAGATAAGTTCGCAGGCTCTGTTGAGCAGAAAATTCATCAACAGATCGGCCGGTATCGCTTTTAATAAATTGTCAATTTCATCAGACCGCATATAATATCCCAAGGTTTTGTATTTTGCCGGGCGGAACCAGCCATTATAAAATGATCTATCAGAGACTGTCATTAACAAGGGTTAAGGCGATAATTATAATATGTCAATTTGTGTATATTTTCATATAGTTTACATTTTCTATCAGGTATTTAATACATTACTTTCAGCAGAGAGGCTGAATTAAATTCCTGGTATTATTATCTGAAATATCCGTGATGTTCACTGCCTTTAATAAATCCGTATCTGATACTGCGAGCGTCGCTACATATTTTACAAGTTCAGCTGTGTCAACGCAGGGATTATATGAAATATCATTTCCGTAACCTCTTAAAACATCTGAAACGAGTTTAGCAGCTGATAAAATATGACCTGGAATTTTATTTTTATAATAAAAACTTTTCAAGACAAAACCCTCTGTCGATAATAGATTAAATCTTTAAAGCTTATAGATTTAATCAAAACTGTGAATTAATTTATTATGTCAACTATTAATTTTGACAATAGCGGGTAAAATTACTAAATGGATGTTTAAATGATGCAATATCTTCCATAAAGGTTATAGCATAATATGTTGTATATGATATAATAATTATTAAAAATGTTATTTTTAACGTTAATAACTTTACAAACATACTTTGGAAAATGTCTCATTATTCTGCACAAATAACTAAAAAACATAATATGGTACAGATGTTGAAAAAACAGAAACATGAAAAGGTTGTAAGCCGCATTCTTGATGAAATATTCTCCGGATTACTTAAGCCCGGAACAAAATTGCCGACAGAAGTTCAGCTGTCGAAGCAGATGGGGGTCGATCGTACGACCCTTCGCGTGGGACTTAAACAGCTGGAATCGATGCATCTTCTGGAGATTATACAGGGGGATGGCGTTTATGTAAAAGATTATATAAAAACTGCCGGACTCGATTCTCTCAGGATGCATATACTGATGCAGGATCAAATGGATCCCAGGCTGGTGATTGACGAATTTCTTTTTGAAGATTTATGGAAATTCTGGACTTCTGTGGTTCCGGAAATAATGAAATTATCTTCAGGAAAATCGTCTCCCCGTGACATGAAAATACGGCTGGCATTATTTGAGCAAGCCGAGGAATCTATTAATGACCTGGACAAGCTTGTTGAAATCGAAATGAAACAGCAGGAATATATAGTAAATCTGGTAAACAATACCGTCTTATCCCTTTTTTTTAATTCAGTATACCCTCTGTTAAAAAAGATGTGGGAAATTATTGTTGATTCGGTTTCAAAAGAGGATCTTGAAAAATATTTTAAAATGAAAAAATTTCTTTTTCTTCAATACGTATACGATCAAAAAGAGATTACTCCGGAAGGTATTGAAAACTACAAACGGCAATTATCAATATTCTTTCAGAAAATAAAGGAATCCTACAGACACAGGCGATAAATACATTTTGCCGGTTATTAACGGTATATTGTATCTATTATGCTGTTGTGTGGCCTGTCATCCGAGGTTTTCTGTTTCATAACTCCGGGTATTTTAAATTTTCACTGGTATTGATAATAACAACCTGTGTCATGGGCAATCATTTTGCCTGGGGGCGGCGATAGTATCATTATAATCAGGAAAATTTAACAATAGCCGGCTGTGAAGGGTGAATTCTGGACATCGTCCATGGTTTGTAAATATGAAGAGAGCAAAACCTTGATGGAAGAAGGCTGAGGGACTGCCAGGGGTATCAGTAATTCGTTTATTATTATAAGCCTGCCATTTTATTTTTTCCAGTCTTGTTCCTGACCAGAGAATTATTGTACCCGCCATGGCTAGTATTTGAGGCGTGCAGCTTATAAATTAAATCTAATTTTCAATACAAATAAAAAACCCCTGATATAATCAGGGGTTTTATGAGCGGGTAACGGGAATCGAACCCGTGTGGTTAGCTTGGAAGGCTAAAGTTCTACCATTGAACTACACCCGCAAGTTACGAAGATGACTAAATATTTTTATGCCATATGAGTCAAGGAAAATAAAAAAAATTTTTTTATTTTACCGGGGTCAGAGCCCTCTTTGAAAAAGAAGGCTCTGACCCCGGATTGAGGCTCTGACCCCTGTATTCCAGCACGAAACCTCTCTTTATCGGCAGAATGATTCGAATATTTAACCTATTTTTCCCTATTTTTCTATTTAATTGTTGACATTTAGCAGTTATTTGGTTAAAAGTGGGGAAAAGTGGTGATAAATGTTGAATTTATCCCACCTGCGGGGTGAAAAAGTACATTTTATGTTTATGGGAGAATATTCACCGGCTCTCGATGAAAAGGGGAGGGTTGCGATCCCTGTTAAATTGAGAAAAGCCTTCGGAGACGAAGCTTCTATGGAGAAGCTGGTGGTTACCCATGGTTTTGACAAATGTCTGATGGCTTTCCGGGAGCAGGAGTGGAAAGAGTTTGTTGAAACAAAACTTATGCCTCTCTCCCAGTCTGACCCGCGCAACAGGATGAGCGTCAGGTTCCTCATAGGAGGGGCCAGCGAGTGTGAGCTTGATAAACAGGGTAGAATGGTAATCCCCTCCTACCTTCTTAAATATGCTGAAATTGAAAATGATGTCATTATTCTCGGATTGAGCAACAAGATAGAGATCTGGTCTAAAAAGGTTTATGAAAATTACAGACCTGCGGGGAGCGCTCTTGAATCCTTCGCAAACGATCTCGGGTTTTAAGGCTGTATCATCTAATGAGACATAATTACAGCCCGGACCGGTTCTTCAACCCGGATTACGTTCATAAACCGATCCTCTGGCGCGAGATTGCCGGTTTCATCGAGGGTTCTTTGAAAATGGGTAACGGTCATCTGGCGGACTGCACTCTCGGAGAGGGGGGGCATTCCGAGCTGCTTCTGAACATCTTCCCCGGCCTTACTGTGACCGGATTTGAAAGAGACAGCAGTATTCTTGAAAGGGCAAAGCAGAGGCTGGCATGTTTCGGGGAGAGGGTCTCATTTGTGAACGGGAACTTCTCCGGTATCGCCGATCACTTTGAGGGGAGAAAAAGGCCGGACTATATACTTTATGATTTTGGAATATCTTCATATCATTTCGAAAAAAGCGGTAAGGGTTTCAGTTTCGCATCTGACGAGCCTCTTGATATGAGCCTCGACGGCACGGGACTTACTGCGTGGCATGTGATTAATAAATATCCTCAGAAGGAACTGGAGAGGGTTTTCAAAGAGTACGGTGAGGAGAACTGGGCTGCACATATAGCGAAAATTATAGTCGAGAGAAGGGCGCTTGAGCCGGTGGACACTACGGCGCAGCTTGCGAACATCGTACTGGCAGCCATACCGAAACATTTTCATGTGAAAAACATCCACCCTGCGACAAGGGTTTTCCAGGGTGTACGTATAGAGGTTAACGGGGAGCTGAAAGCGATAGAGTCTGGCCTTAAAGGGGGATTCAATGTACTTGAGAACGACGGAGTGATGATGACAATCTCGTTCCATTCCCTTGAAGACAGGATTGCAAAAAATTTTTTCAGACGCATGAAGGACGGATGTCTCTGCACTCAGGAGCCTCAGCACTGTATGTGCAATAACAGGCCGTTCATGAAACTCCTGACAAAGAAGCCTCTCGAACCTGAACAGGACGAGGTTGTCTGGAACAACAGGTCCCGAAGCGCGAAATTAAGGGCAGCGTTCAAGCTGAGAGATATACAATGAAATACTTTTCAATAGTACTGATAATAAGCGTCTTTGTAGTCTTCTATGTCTGGCAGAACATTGAGATGATGAGGATGAAGATGGATTACAAAAAACTTATCAGGACTGAGCAGGAGATGACTGTGGTCAACGATAAACTGAAATACGATATCGAACGGCTCAGAAATTTCCATAACATAGAGGCCAATGCCGATAAAAAAAATCTTAAACATCTTACTCCAGCCGACCTGGCTGTGATAAAGGCCGATCAGGCAGTTAAAAACGGAAAGAACGAAGAGAAGAAATGAAGATAAGCGATATAATAAAAATTACAGAACCGGTAGTTAAAGCATCAGGCGCTTTTAATGACTCCGATATCGTTTCTGTCGAATATGATTCGAGAAAGGGAGCGGCGGGTTCACTTTTCGTTGCTGTTGAGGGCTTTGAGAGCGACGGGCATTCGTACATCGGCAGCGCGGTGAAAAACGGCTGCAGATGCATAGTTATAAATCAATCGAGGCTCGCCGAGTTTTCAAATCTCGCCGGTGAAGGTGTTGTGATCCTAGTGTCCGGTAATACGCGCCGCGCTCTGTCGGCGGTATCGTCAGCCTTCTACGGCAACCCTTCCGGAAAAATGCATGTTACAGGTATCACCGGCACTAACGGCAAGACCTCAATAACATATCTCCTTGAGTCTGTATACTCTTCTCTCGGTATCAGCTGCGGCGTAATTGGTACAGTAAATTACAGATGGTCCGGTAAAACTCTCCCGGCTCCGAATACAACACCTGAATCGAAGGACATACAGGAGCTGCTTAAAATGATGTGTGATGACGGTGTTACGCATCTTATTATGGAAGTTTCGTCTCACGCTCTTGAGCTCAACAGAGCCGATGATGTCGAATTTGACAGCGTCGTGTTCACAAACCTCACCGGCGACCACCTCGATTTTCATAAAACCCTCGATGCGTATTTTAACGCGAAGAGAAAACTGTTTGATATACTCGAAAGGAGCCCGAAGAAAAACAGAACCGCTGTTGTGAACTGTGACGATCAGTACGGCAGAATGGTCCTGAATGACAGATCAAGGTATACTTTTGCGATGAAGTCGTTCGGTATAACAGAAGATGCGGACCTCAAAGCGTCGGAAGGTTCAATAGAGAACAGGATCACCGGTGTCAGATACAGCCTTAATTGTGAAGGCAGCACATGTAATGTTTCACTGAAGCTTGCCGGCAGGTTCCAGGTTTACAACTCGCTCGCGGCGTTCGGTTCCGCTTTTTATTCAGGTATCAAGGCCGATGATGTTATAAAAGGGCTCGGGCTTCTCCCCTCTGTTCCGGGAAGGCTTCAGGTCGTGGAGTCGAAGCTCGGTTTCTACGCCGTTGTTGATTACGCTCACACCGGGGATGCGCTTCTTAAACTCCTTCAGTCTGTCAACGAAATGCCGCACGGCAGGGTAATTGCGGTATTCGGCTGCGGCGGAGACAGGGACAGGACAAAAAGACCGGTTATGGGTAAAATTGCCCTTGAAAATTCAGACCTCGCCGTTGTCACAAGCGACAATCCGCGGACTGAAGATCCGGAGATGATTATTAAAGACATTACTGCCGGTATGGGCGGCGAAAACTATATAGTCGAATCTGACAGAGAGAGCGCCATCTCTCTTGCGGTAAATAAAGCTTCGGCAGGCGACATCGTGGTGCTTGCAGGGAAGGGGCATGAGGATTATCAGATAATAGGTAAAACGAAACGTCACTTTGACGACAGGGAGATGCTGGTTAAATACATCACAGAGAGAGAAAGGGTTGAAGGAAAAATTTAAAACAACCTCGGGAGAGATTGTAAAAATTACCGGCGGTAAACTAGTCTCCGGCGGCAATGATATCTCTATCGAAACAGTTTCCACCGATTCGCGCGAGACAGGTGAAAATACCCTCTTTATCCCGATAATCGGCGAGACCTTTGACGGGCACGATTTTATCAATCCGCTCTTCTCCGAAGGAAAAATTGTCTGCTCTCTTACAATGAAGAATGGAGGTGCGGGATGCACCACCGGTTCAGGTACAGCGCTGATTTCATGCGATAATACGCTGTATGCTCTCGGTAAAATAGGAAAGTTTCACCGCGACAGGTTTAAGCCGGTAATGATCGGAGTCACCGGAACTAACGGAAAGACAACAACGAAAGAACTTATCTATACGGTTCTCTCCTCCGCATATAACACTCTCAGAAATGTAAAAAATTACAACAACGAGATCGGTGTTCCGTTTACACTTCTCCAGCTTGAAGACAGCCATCAGGCTGCAGTTGTGGAGATGGGTATGAACCACACCGGCGAGATCGAAAGGCTTTCGATGATGGTATCTCCGGAGATCGGCGTTATAACGAATGTCGGCGCAGGCCACCTCGAGTTTCTCGGAAGCATGGAAAATGTAGCTTTTGCGAAATCCGAGATTATGAAGGGGATGAAAAAGGGCTCAACACTGATAGTAAACAGAGACACTGAATGTTTTCATATTATAAAGAAGATCGCCGATGAGTCCGGTATCAAGCTGTTTACATTCGGCCTTCAGGCTGGTTCAGATCTCCGCCCCGAATCATTCAAGCTTTCCTCTGAGAAAACGGTTGTCGTATATAAGAAAGAGACAGTAACAGTCCCGCTGTACGGAAAGCATAACGTTTATAATATTCTCGCCGCGCTGAGCGTTGCTGAAATGTTGAATATAAAAATCTCTCAGGCGGCCGAAGCGCTTTCAAAATTCGTAAATATCGGCGGAAGAAGTGAAATTATTGACAGGGAATACACTGTTATTAATGATACCTACAATTCAAATCCTCTTTCGTCGCTCTTTGCGCTTGAGTCTCTGTGTGAAGTTTTCCCCGGAAGAAGAAAAATCGCGGTGCTTGCCGACATGAAAGAGCTTGGCGAGTCTTCCTGCGTATACCATGTGAAGGTCGGAGAGTTCGTGGGATCAAGAAAATTTGACCTCCTTCTGCTTTACGGCGAAATGGCTGAGTATTACGAAAAGGGCGCTATAACGGCGGGTATGGACGGTTCATCGGTGAAGGTTTTCAGCTCCAGGGAAGAGGTCGCCGGTTACCTTAAAGGTGTTCTTGTTAAAGGGGATGTTGTGATAGTCAAAGGTTCCAGATCCATGAAAATGGAAGAAGTTGTAAACAGACTTACTGATTGAGGTAAAAAATGTTTTATCATCTTGTACTGCCGTTAAGGGAATATGTTTCGTTTTTAAATATCTTCAGGTATATAACATTCAGGTCTATGGCCGCTGCCGCGACGGCTCTGATCATTGTCCTGATATTCGGAAATATAGTAATCAGGTGGCTCCAGAGGCTGAAGTTCGGCGAGGAGATAAGGGCGCTTGGTCCGGAGAGCCACAAGTCAAAAAAAGGGACTCCGACGATGGGGGGAATAATAATAATCGGCGCGGTGATGATATCGATGCTGTTCTGGGGAAATTTTAAAAACCGCTATGTTGTTATTCTGATGATCGCGACTTTATGTCTTACGGCTCTCGGTTTTATAGATGACTATATCAAAACCGTTCGAAAAAACAAGGACGGCGTACACCCGAAAGTAAAACTTCTGTTTCAGATACTGATCGCCGCCGGCGTTACGTGCAGTGTCTATTTTTTTCCGTCTAACGCGAAAGAGGCTTCAACAATATACATTCCGTTTATAAACAACGCGATAATGAACCTCGGCGCGTCATGGATCGCGTTCGCGGTTATAGTAATCATAGGCAGCTCAAACGCGGTCAACCTTACAGACGGCCTTGACGGTCTTGCGACCGGAACAGTGGCGATAGTGGTTGTCTCTCTTTCCATAATGACATATCTTACCGGAAATATAAAAGCGGCGGAATACCTGCTGATTCCTTACATTCCTCACAGTGCGGAGCTTACGATATTTCTGGCCGCGCTTACGGGTGCACTTATCGGTTTTCTCTGGTTCAACAGCAATCCGGCAACAGTATTTATGGGCGATACCGGGTCTCTCGCTCTTGGCGGAATAATCGGTATAGTTGCAGTGATGATAAAAAAAGAGATATTTCTGTTTATTGTAGGAGGGGTCTTTGTGATTGAAGCCCTCTCTGTAATTATACAGGTCGGCTCGTTCAAACTGAGAAAGAAGAGGGTGTTTAAAATGGCTCCGATTCACCATCACTTTGAGCTTTCTGGCTGGCCGGAGCAGAAGGTCGTCGTGAGAATGTGGATTCTCGGTCTGCTGCTTGCGATCATGGGCCTTGCTTCACTTAAAATTCTGTAAAAGGTAAAGTAAATGACTGAAGGGTATAAAAAAGTTCTTGTTGTAGGTCTCGGTTACAGAACCGGTGTTGCATCGGCGGCGTTTCTTACCGGCCGCGGTGCTGAGGTTACCGTATCTGATATAAAACCGGAACAGGAACTGAAAGAACTGATCTCGAAGCTCGACCCTTCAGTGAAAGTGATCGCCGGTCACCAGAGACCGGAGATACTCGACGCCGGTTTCGACCTTGTAGTGCTCAGTCCCGGAGTTCCGGCAGCGATCCCTCTTATCCAGGAGGCATTGAAGAGAAACATACCTGTGATCTCCGAGATAGAACTTGCATACCGCAACATGAAGGGGAGCTTCATCGGTATAACCGGTACTGACGGAAAATCGACAACTACAAGCCTCACAGCTCATATATTCAAGGAACTGGGCTTTGAAACATTTATCGGCGGAAATATCGGTATACCACTGATCTCCTTCGCTGGCCAGACCACAGATAAATCTGTGACAGTGATTGAACTTTCATCTTTCCAGCTTGAAACCGTTGACACCTTCAAACCGGATGTAGCGGCGATACTTAATGTGACCCCTGACCACCTTGACCGTTACAACGGAATGGATGGCTATTTCGCTGCGAAGAAGAGGATCTTTAAAAAACAGGACAACGACGACTTCTTCATATATAACAGAGACAACGAAATTCTCGAAAACAGCCGCCAGGAGTATCCATCAAGGACACTGACATTTTCTATCGATGACGACAGCGCCGATTCGTTCTACAGGGACGGAGTGGTTTACGTGATATACGAGGGTTCTACTATACCGGCGGTAAAGGTAAAAAAACTGAGCATTCTCGGGATACATAATATACAGAACGTGATGGCGTCCGTGCTTATGGTAATATCTCTCCACAAAAAACTGGGGCTTGAACCCGATTTCGATATGATTGCCGGAGCATGTTACTCTTTCAAGGGCCTTGAACACAGAATGGAGTTTGCCGGAGAATACATGGGGAGAACATTTATCAATGATTCAAAGGCTACAACAATCGGCGCAGTGGAGATGGCCGTAAAGAGCATAAAGGATAAAGGTGTGATAATAATCGGCGGAAGGACAAAAGGGGACGATTACACAAGGCTCAGAGATATAGTGGCGGACAAGGCGAGATGCATTGTAGTGATCGGCGAGTCGAGCGATATGTTTTCAGAAATTTTCAGCGGATTTAACGTCGTAAGGGCATCGGACATGGAGGATGCGGTACTGAAATCGATGAAAAATTCTGAACAGGGCGACATGATACTTCTGTCTCCCGCCTGCGCGTCGTTTGATATGTTCAGCAGCTATGATGAAAGGGGAAAAGTTTTCAAGGCCTGTGTCAATAAACTGGCGGAGGGTAAAATCTCTTGGATCTGAAAGGCGTGCTTGATACAAGAAGAAGAGGGGAGCCGGACCTTGCGTTTTTCGTCGCCATCTTTACTCTGGCGGGGATAGGACTGGCGATGAGCTACAGCGCAAGCGCCGTGTACGCGTTCCGGGTGTTCGGCGACTCCTTTTATTTTCTTAAACGGCAGATGATCTGGTCAATCGCCGGACTTGTCGCTCTTTTTGTATTCCAGGGAATAGACTACAGGGAGTATGTAAAACACACAAAGGTTATGCTTCTTGTATCGGTCGTTCTTCTTCTGGCGGTACTGATCCCCGGGCTCGGTTCAAGCGTTAAGGGCTCTTCAAGATGGATAAGCTTCGGTCCTGCAAACATTCAGCCTTCGGAATTCGTCAAACTCGCAGTCGTAATATATCTCGTGAAAGTGTACTCATCTGAAACCAGGGAGAACCATGTTATACAGCTTCTTGTTCCGATGATCGTGATCGCCTTTATTTTCATTCTTGTGATGATGCAGCCCGATTTCGGCACGGCAATGGACCTTCTGGTTATATCGGTTTTTATTCTTTTCGTTTCCGGTTTCCCTCTCCTCTATATACTGCTGCTGTTTCTGGTAAGCATCCCGATGTTTTACCTCTTAATATACCAGGTTTCGTACAGGTGGGACAGGGTTCTCGCCTATGTAAATCCCTGGCACGACAGGTATGGCATCGGCTATCATGTCATACAGTCTTTTACTGCGTTCAAGAAGGGCGGGCTGCTTGGAACAGGACTCGGTTTCGGAACACAGAAGATCGCAAGGCTCCCCGAACCTCATACCGATTTCATATTTGCGGTTATAGCGGAGGAGACTGGTATGATCGGGACCGTTTTTATTGCCCTTCTTTTCTGTTTTGTTTTCTGGAGAGGGACTCTTATTGCCGTAAACGCTCCTGATGATTTCGGCAGGCTGCTCGCGCTGGGATTAAGCCTGCTGATTACTGTTCAGGCATTCATAAACATGGGAGTTGTTACCGGCGCTTTGCCTACAACCGGGATTCCTCTCCCTTTCATAAGCTACGGCGGATCTTCACTTCTGACGAACATGATCGCTGCCGGAATACTTCTTAACATATCGAGATACAGAGAAGCCTCCGTACGGGAGGTTCAATTTGAAGAGGTCTGGAGCCATGAGTAAAAATATACTGATAATCGGCGGAGGCACAGGGGGACATATCAGCCCCGGAATCGCGCTTTACGAAAAACTAGGCGAAGAGGGGAATATGAGCCCTGTTTTTCTGACCGGAAAAGATGATTTAAGATTCAGCACGTTCAATGACATAGACAGCGAAAAGCTTTATACGTATAATGCGCCGGAGATCACCAGAAATCCTTTCAAGATTATTCCGTTTCTGTTCAGGTTTTTGTCGGCTGTTTTAAAAACCATGCGTATCATTAAAAAGAATAATATTTCGGCAGTGGTCGGTATGGGGGGATATGTTTCAGCTCCGGCTCTCGTTGCGGCGAAATTTTTAAAAGTTCCGATCTTTCTGTGTGAGCAGAATACCGTTCCGGGAAAAGTGACATTGAAGTTCGAAAAACACTGCGAAAAGATTTTCGGGACATTTCCTGATTCGCTCTCATACCTCAAAATGCCGGAAAAGTTTATACACAGCGGAAATCCGATAAGAAACAACGTGCTTGTTCAGACACCGAAGTCCGAGGCGAAGAAGGCATTTCATCTGGGACACTGCGACCGGGTCATACTGGTAATAGGCGGAAGCCAGGGTGCGGTGAAACTCAACGAGCTTGTACTGGGAATGAAAAAAGCGTATCCTCAGGAGTTTAAAAATATCGGAATAATATGGAGTACCGGCGACTACTCGTTTGAGGATTATAAAAATAAATCACAGAATGAAATTGCGGCGGGATCTGTATATATATCTCCGTATATCTCAAGGGTCGGCAAGGCTTACAGGGCCTGCGACATATCCATTTCGAGGTCCGGGGCCGGAGTGATGATGGAGCTTGCCGCGGCCGGGGTCCCCTCGATTCTTATACCTTATCCCTATGCGGCGATGGACCACCAGAACAAAAACGCCGAGTCATTCGCCGGCGCCGGAGCGGCTGTCAAAATTTCAGACAGCGACGCGACTCCTGAAAAAGTGGCCCCTGTGCTTTTTGATCTGCTTAACAGCCCGAGAAAACTGAAGAGCATGTCGGCCTGCGCCATGCAGGCTGCAAAAACGGACGCGGCGGATGTAATAGTGAAAAAAATTAAAGAAATACTCGATCTCAGAGGTAAGTAAATTGTTTAGAAACTCGAAAAGAATGCATTTTATAGGGATCGGCGGAATCGGCATGAGCGGAATCGCCGAGATACTTATAAATCTCGGTTATGAGGTGTCAGGCTCAGACCTGAAATCGTCCGAACAGACAAAAAGGCTTGAATCGCTCGGAGCGAAAATTTATACAGGTCATTTTCCGTCTAACATAACCGATTATCATGTAGTCGTGACATCAAGCGCGATCGACCTGTCGAATCCGGAAATCATAGAAGCCAGAAAAAGAAATATACCGATCATCCATCGTTCCGAGATGCTTGCCGAGCTTGTCCGCCTGAAACACGGGATCGGAGTGGCCGGCACTCATGGAAAGACGACTACATCGTCGATGCTGGCATCAGTTCTCAGAGACGGCGGAATGAATCCAACCGCGATAATCGGAGGGAAGGTCTTCAATTTCGGATCAAACGCAAGGGTCGGAGAGGGGGACTATATCGTTTTTGAAGCGGACGAGTCTGACGGTTCTTTCCTGAAGCTCCTTCCCAGTATAGCGATAGTAACGAACGTTGATGCTGACCACCTTGACCACTATAAATATTTCGAGGGGCTGAAAGACGCTTTTCTCTCCTACATAAACAACATACCCTTTTACGGGTATTCCGTGCTCTGCACCGACGATAATGTGATAAGAGAGCTGCTGCCGCGGGTGGAGAGGCCGTTCTACACATACGGTTTCAACGACGATGCAGACTTTACTGCGCATAACGTGAGAAGAGAAAACGGTAAAACATGTTTTACCTGTAAATATAAAAAAACCGTTATCGGCGATTTCAGACTGATGCAGCTCGGCAATCACAATGTGCTGAACTCACTTGCCGTCATAGCAGTGGCGCTTGAACTGGGGCTGAAATATGAAGCGATCCGCGACGGCCTCGAGAATTTCAGGGGCGTCGGAAGAAGACTAGAAACTGTCGGCGAAAAAAACGGAATTCTGGTGATGGACGATTACGGACACCATCCAACGGAGATAAGGGCGACGCTCTCCGCTCTGAAAAACCTCGGAAGACGGATTGTGGTCATCTTTCAGCCTCACAGGTATTCAAGAACGGAACTTCTGTGGGATGATTTCGGACAGTCATTCGCCTTTGCCGACGAGATTTTTCTGGCTGATATCTATCCGGCAGGGGAGGAGCCCATCGAAGGGATCTCCACTGAACTTATATGCCAGGCTGTTAAAAAACATGAGAACAGGGAAGCGGTCTATGTCCGCAAGTTTGAGGAGATAGCCCCTTCGGTCATTAAAGTGCTTAAAGAGGGGGACGTGGTAGTCACTCTCGGAGCGGGCGATATATATAAGGCCGGTCCGGCAATTCTTGAACTGATTAAGTGAGACAGGGTGAAACTGAACAGAATAACATTATCGTTTATTATGCTGCTGGTTTCAGGTGCACTTTTCGCGTCTGACTCATCGGTTTATGTAGAGCGGATCGAGTTCAGGGGTATAAAAAACCTGGACAGGTATGAAATAATAAGAAATTCAAAGGCAAAGGTTTCAGATAAGGGGATAATGATAAATACCGGTCTTCTGAAACAGGCGATGGAGAGCAGCGTAATTATAGAAAAATACGACCTTGAGATCAAAAAAAACCTGTTGATCGTGTCGGTTGAGGAGAAATACCCCCTTTTTATGATACTGAGGGTGGAAAAAAACATAAGTATCCCCTGTCTTGTTGATGAAAAAAGAAATGTTATAGATACGGGGAGATTTTTTAGAACGGATATGCCGATAATAATCGTTGAGAAGGATTTTTTCGAAAACGGAAATAACGGCGCTTATATCAGGGGTTTATTTGAAAACCTTATGGAGATCGGAAGAACGAAGGGCGATTTGAAGGGTGAACTCTCCGAGATTGAAATTTTTCAGGACGGGGAGCTCCGGGTAAAGCTGAAGAGCAGGAAAACTGATTTTTTTATGAAAAATGATTTGAACTGTTTCGTGAAACTTGAGAAGTGTGCCGCTTACCTTGATGACATGAATTCATATCCCGAGAGGCTTGACCTCCGTGATAAGAGAATTCTCATCAGATAGTCGAGAGGTTAATATATGGAAGATATTGTTGTAGGCCTTGATATCGGAACAACTAAAACATGCGCGGTGATCGGTTATATGAATGAAAATAACCAGGTCGAGGTCGCAGGCGTGGGAGTTGCTCCTTCGAGGGGTTTGAAAAACGGCGTAATAGTAAATATAGACAACACCGCCGCCTCGATTGTGAAGGCTATAGAAGACGCGGAGCTTATGGCCGGTTATGAAGTAAGCAGCGTTTTCGTAGGTATAAGCGGGCAGCACATCAAGGGTGAGAATTCAAAGGGCGTCGTCGCGATTGCCAACAGAAACAGAACCATCTCCACTCTGGAAGTAAAAAGGGTCATCGAGGCCGCACAGGCGATAGTTATACCGGTTGACCGCGAGATAATGCATGTGCTTTCAAAAGAGTTTTCGGTTGATGACCAGTCCGGCATCAAGGACCCGGTCGGTATGAGCGGAGTGAGGCTTGAAGCGGAAGTTCACATAATAACCGCGGCTACAACAAGCATACAGAATATGATAAAATCGGTCGCGAAGGCCGGATTTCAGCACAGGGACATAGTTTTTAACCCTCTCGCTTCAGCGGATGCGGTTATCGGAAGAGATGAACGTGATCTCGGAGTCGCTCTTATCGATATCGGCGGAGGGACTACTGATATTATTGTCTACCTCGAGGGGGGGGTAACATATTCGTCGGTGCTTCCGGTGGGTAGCATCCACATAACAAACGATATATCGATCGGTCTCAGGACTTCAATCGAGTCGGCAGAAATGATAAAGAAGAAGTACGGATGCGCCGAACTGTCGCTGGTTGATGCCTCCGAAATGGTAGAAGTACCCTCTGTCGGCGGACGTGCGCCGAGAAGGCTGTTCCGCCAGGAGCTTACGCAGATAATTCAGCCGAGGGTAAGCGAAATTATGGAGATGGTGGACCACGAGCTGATGAAAAGCGGCAGAAAAGACATGCTCGCGGCAGGAATCGTGCTCACCGGCGGCGGAAGCATGCTCGACGGATGTGTTGAAGCGGCTGAAAGGGTGTTCAATATGCCGGTGCGCATCGGAACACCATCAGATATAGTAGGACTGAAAGACGTAGTTGCGACTCCGCAGTTTGCTAACGGGGTCGGGCTTCTGAAGTACGGCGTCAGGATGAGCAAGTTCAGGAGCCAGGGGAAGTACAGTAAGCGAAAAACGGGGCTGGTCGATAAACTGAAGAAGGTTCTGGAGGAGTATTTGTAATTTTTTTTTAACAAATCGGAATTATGTACAAAACTGATTTGACAAAAAAAATTAATTATTTTACTATAAATAGTTTCTTAGTATTAATCAATATTAATTTATATTTTAATTAATTTGTTATTAATCAACGAAATGTGTTTATAGCATCTCTGCCCCTGATACTCCGGCGGAGAAGACCATTACTCTGTTTTGAACAATTTTAAGTGTTTTTAGTATAATTTCTAATGAGACATAATGCTGCATAAAAAAAGACCTTATCGGGAGGGTACATGTTCAAACTTGAAGAAGAGAAACCATTAGACACAATTATCAAGGTTATTGGTGTAGGCGGCGCCGGAACTAACGCGATTAACAGAATGATCGCAACCGGTATGGAGGGTGTTGAGTTTATAGTTGCCAATACGGACGCGCAGCAGCTTCGGGACTGCCTGGCTCTGGAGAAGATTCAGCTCGGTTCCAAACTGACCAGAGGGCTCGGTGCGGGAGCTAATCCGGAGATTGGACGTGAAGCGGCTAATGAAGACCGTGACAAGATAACGAAGGCCCTTAAAGGCGCTGATATGGTTTTCATAACATCGGGTATGGGCGGAGGAACAGGCACAGGCGCAGCTCCGATTGTCGCCGAGATAGCTAAAGAGATCGGGGCCCTTGTCGTGGGCGTTGTAACCAAACCGTTCAAGGTCGAAGGCAAAAGACGGATGGCGCAGGCCGAAGAGGGTATTAAAAACCTCAAAAGCAAGGTTGACACTCTGATCACGATACCTAACGATCTTCTTCTGAAGATAATCGACAGAAAAACCCCGATTGAAGATGCGTTCAAGCTCGCTGATGATATCCTGAGACAGGGGGTTCAGGGGATAGCGGATCTTATCATGGTAACCGGACTTGTAAATGTAGACTTTGCCGATGTAAGGACCGTAATGAAAGAGACCGGCGATGCGCTGATGGGAGTCGGTATAGCGACAGGTGAGAACAAGGCCCTTGATGCGACGATGATGGCGATAAACAGCCCTCTCCTTGAAGAGACCAGCATTGAAGGGGCCAAGGCCGTACTGATCAATATTGCCGGCGGCAACGATCTCTCCCTCCATGAAGTGAATGAAGTTACAAATGAAATAACCAAACAGGTCGATCCTGATGCAAATATAATTTTCGGAACAACGGTAGACCCGGCTCTTGATGACAAGGTCAGAATAACTGTAATTGCGACCGGTTTTGACCGCAAAAAGAACATGCTCTCTGTAAATACGACAAATATGGTGAACAATCTCAAACCGGTGCAGCCGGTAAAGGAAACAGGCACATCTCTGACCCTGATTGACGGCAAGCAGGATGTTCAGAAGGCCAGGCCTGTAGCAGCAAACAGGGTCTTTTCAGTAAACAATTTTGAAAGGAGCACGAGGAAAGATTTTTCGAATGAAGACCTCGATATTCCGGCATTTTTAAGACGAATGAGCGAATAGTATCAACCCGATATAAAGGCTGCCCTGAAGCGGGGGCAGCCTTCTTTTTATTTATGCAGTTCAATTTCCACTTTGCGGTCGAGAGATGCGTAACGGGAACCGTGCCATCCTGAAACTGACCTTGATTTGCCATACCATTTAACGGTAATTCTCCCCCTGTCTATATCAAGAGACCTGATAAAATCCGCGACGCTGTTAGATCGTTTCATGCTCAGTATATCGTTTGATTTTGATGACCCGGATGAATCGGCGTATCCGGATATCGTGATTCTGTATTCAGGATTATTTCTCATAAACTCCACAACTATATGCAGTTCCGGAATATATTCAACCGGTATCTGGTATGAATTGAATCTGAAGTATACAGTTTTCAGTGCCGGCAGGCCGGTATTCTCATCCGGTTTAATCCTGGAGGTTTTCTCCTCGACAGCCGGCTTCTGTTCCTTTTCCTTGACGGGGGCCTTCTCTTCGTATGTTGAAGACCTTCTGTCGAGGTAGAGAGTAATATCCTGTGCCTGACCATGTATCACATGGACCTTTATGCTGCATCCGTAAAATCCCTTTGACGCCGTTTCAACCACTATCGAGTCGACATCGTCCTTCGGGTTCAGCGTAAAGCTCCCCCTGTCGCCGCTTTTTACGACGGTCTTCCTCAGAAAAACAGTTTCCTTCTCCCTCTCACCCAGAAGCAGGATCCTGAAGCTTTTATTGCGCATCAGTTTTCCGCTTTTCCTGTCTATTGCCTTGATCCGAAGAACGGTCTCTGTCGCGCCTGCAGTCTGTTTTGGTTGACTGTGTTCTTTCTCTATTTCGGCAGGGATGGTTTTCTCCGCCGGAATCGATGAGTAGAGGTCGAACTTTCCTGTACCGCCGGGCCTGTCGGAGCACATTATCGAATTAATTTTTGACTCAGAGTAATACATGTCGTCGTATGGTGTGTTGATCTCTCTCCCCGCGTTGACCGGCCTTGTAAAACCTTTACCGTCTATAGTTGTGTAGTATATGTCCCAGCCGCCGGAACCACCCGGTCTTCTCGATGCGAAGTAGTATCTGCCGGATTTATAAGAGGGTCTGAAACCTATCTCAAAGTTCCCGGTGTTTATCATCGACGGGAGGGCCTTGATATTTTTGTATTCTCCGTCTTCAAGCTTCGCGGAATATATTTTAGACTTGCCGGGACTGTTATAGGGCCATCTCGTAAAGTAGAGGGTCCTTCCGTCGGCGCTAAGGCCCGGCGCCCTTTCGTTCATATTCGTGTTCACCGCGCCTTTAAGGAGCTCTGGCTCGGACCACTTGCCGTTTTCCAGCCTTGAAATATATATGTCGAATGTTATCCGTTTTATTCCGTCCGATGTCATCGGGGGGGAGAAACCGCCAGGCCTGTCGGAGGCGAAGAGCATCGTCTTTCCATCCGCAGAGATAAAAGGGGTCTCGTCGTTAAAATCCGAACTTTTTACGAAAACGGGATAGGGGTCGCTCCATACCCCGTTTTTATTTTTACAGATGAATATGTTGTGCGATCTCTCCACCGGCATCCTCGAGTTGAAAACGGCGGTGCTTCCGTCTGCCGTAAGCGACGGCGCGTAGTCATCACCGGTTGTATTTATACGTACAGTGAGGTTTACGAGGCCTGAATTTTTTTCAGGGTATGCGTCGGTGAAAATTAAAGCGATTACCGAACAGGCAACCAGGGGAATAACTTTCAGTCTGATGTATATCTTTTTCGGCATTGTCACTCCCTGTGAATTGCTTTTGTTACATAATACGGGATTGTTATCTTTATTATAGATAACAGTATATTCTAAAATCGGCATTGTATGTCATTAAATTTACATTGAAATATATAATTTGGCTCCTGCCGGAGCCGCCGCCGGGGATAAAAAGTGAAAAAAATCATTAACTGTAAAAAATTTTATAGAGCGCGTTTTAAACCGGCTGATTTAGAGTATATTATAGCTGTATGAAAGTTATTATTCTTTATAATGCCCGCTGAAATGACGATAATAAAAATAGTAACCGGAGGGTAGAGATGCGTGCAAAGTTGATATTTTTTCCGCTTTTAGGGATGCTGTTACTATTATGCGGGGCGATATACGGACGTGAAAGCTATGAAGATTACATGAACAAGAACAGTTCTGGAAGTTACAACAGGGATATAGAGATAAAACGCGACAAACCTCTGTCGGAGATAGACCCGAACGACAGGGAGGAGCTTCTGGACGAGCTGAGGGGAGCGGTCCGCGATGAGCTTGATCAGAGCATCAAGGGTGAAAAGAACGACGGCGAGAAGAAAATCAACCAGAACAAGCTTGTTGATGAAGTGAGGAGCATAATAAAAGAGGAGATTGAGGACGCTATTAGGATAAAACAGAGCAGGTACCTCAGAAAATATACCCTTGAACTGGGGGGATTTGTCTCGTATCAGGCAAAGGGTGTTGATTCGAGCGAACAGGACAACAATAATATACTGAAAGTTTTTCCGCAGTTTTCATTTTTCCTCGATAACAATATAGCACTGGCCATCAAGGGTGAGGCGGAGTTCAATCTGACCAACAAAACAAAGGCGTATTCCGGCGGAGCCGGTCCGCAGTTTGTGTTCGGAATTACAAAAAGGGACGATATATGTTTTTACGCCGACATCATTGCCGGTATAAGCAGAAATTCGGAGATTAATGATAAAATCGGATACCGGTATTCCAACGGATTCGGTCTGAAGTTTGTTCTTTCAAGCGGTGTGATTTTCAACACCGGAGTGCAGGTGATTTTTGATAACCTCGGCCAGAGCAAGTCAGGCTTTCAGAATGTCATTGTTCCGACTGTCGGTATTACAGCCTGGTTCTAAAGGGGGCTGCTCTTGACTAAAAAGTACAGCGAAACTGACAGAAACAGGGCAAATGATTTTGTCGAGCATCTTCTCTCCAATCCGGGAATAAAGGCGGAGCCTCTGCTTGTCGGGGAGGGGATGATCATGAACTTCATCGTGCAGAACCTTCCCCAGCTGAAAGTCACATTTAAAAATCCGCAGTTTTTTCCTCACCTGGAGTGGAACCAGGTGCTTGAACTGATTTTCGACAACCTTTACGGAAGGGTCTCCGGAACAGTGCTCCCGGTGATCAGCCGGTTTATAAACAATGCTGATTTTTCATTTCTGGATAAGCTCTCTCATTCCGGAACCATAGCTGACGGTTTCCGCAGGGAGAAACTTGATGCGTTTGTACAGATGGTTTTCAAAAACCGCGATTCCAGATTTAATATGAACAGCACAATAAATATTTTCAGCAACGAGATCGTCGAGAGGTACACAACCGAGATTTTTAAAAGAAGGGATTTTCTGTATAACGAACTCGTGCGGGTACAGAAAACGAATATAGACTGTGATGCATATATAACATTTTTAAAAACTATCCTGCTGATCAGGAATGTGGTCTTTGTCCGTCTGCCGATCAATCCGTCGAATCCCGATTACAGGGCCGGTATTAGCGATGTTGGAAAGAACAAAAGAAATCTTCAATCCTATACCGATTCTCTTGTAAATTACCTGATTCCGATGCTCCCCGGTTTCCCGGAAAACCTTATACGGCTTGCGGTAAAGTCGAATTTTACTGCCGATATGACCGGGGACGACGAAGCATCTTCAAAGCTTATCTTTATATTGAGCGCAAGGTTTCAGAATTTCAGGCAGATCGGAAAAGTCGACAGGGGTGCCGAGTCTCCGGATAAAAGCTGGTTCGGTATCGCGAAGAAAAACGCGGACCATTTCGGTTACGACAAAAGAATACTCGACGCACTATATCTTATAGCTGGAGATAATAGCTGGTGAGACGGATAAGAAAAATATTTGAAACATTCATTATTGTCGCGATAATTCTCGTAGTAATCCAGACATTTCTCGATGAGTACAGCAGATACGCTCACTGGAGCGTCAGGGCAAGGAATATCCTGCTTGTTTCAGGTTTCTTCTTTGACCTGGTCTTCTCGATCGAATTCACTATAAGGTCTGTCTACAGCGGCAGGAGGGGGAGGTGGCTTTCATACATTAAATATGAAAGGGGCTGGGTAGATTTTTTAAGCTCATTTCCGCTTCTTCTGCTCGATTCCGGCCCCACGCTGTTTTTTCTTCTAACAGTGGATGCTCATTCCGGCGCAGGATTAATCGGAGCGATGAAGGTAATGAAGGTGGTCAAGGCTATCCGAATAACGAGAATACTGAGGCTTGTCAGGATTATAAAGATTTTCGGAAAGATACACAATGCCGATTCCAGGATGGCGCAGCACCATACGGCAACTATCACCACGACTGCGGTATTTACCGTTGTTACAGTTCTTATTGTCTTCACCGCTGTCTTCGGGACTTCATCGGTTCACCTTTCCGAGGAACGGAGAGCGGAGTATCTGAACCTTGTTGACGGACTGAAGAGGATATCGGATATGAACAGTGAAGGGTTCCGTGAATTATCTGAAAGCCTGCTTTTATCCGACAGAAATGTTCTCAGAATAATATATCAGGGCGGGGATGTCGTCGAAAAGATGAGCGGTCAGGAGTTCATGAAGTATTATGACCAGGAGGATTACATCACAGTAGCCGGTAAGGGCTGCACGCTGATTGTATCTATTATTGACATAAACAGGGAGATTGCCCTTGAACATATGCAGAATTTTATGATAATTATTTTTATCGTGCTGTCGTTCATGCTGGTGTACACGAGGCATTTCGTTCAGAATATTTCAGACGTTGTGCATGTTTTGAACCTCGGTTTCAGGAAAAAGGAGTACAACCTTCTGGTGAAAATTCCGGAACAGAACTCGGACCACGAAATTTTCCGTCTTGCGAAATTTTATAACGAAGCATATCTCCCTTCGAAGATGAAGAGACTTGACGGCGGCTCCGCGAAGAACAGTTCACTTTCGATGAAAGATTTAATGAATTTTAAATAACGGTTTTCGGAATTTTTTGTAACTGACGAATAATATCGAATGTCATTCCCATGAAGATGGGAATCCTGAGGAAGAGTTCTGTCTTATCCGGTATCGAAAATGGAATAATCATTTAATAAAAATGGATCCCCGCCTGCGCGGGGATGACATAGTAATACGGGATCTGATGAATTTCAGCTGCGGTCTTCTATGATCTTCAGAGATGATGTTTCCGATACTACAGGTCTCCCTGAGTTTTTGAATATGAAGATAATTTCTGTACGGTAGTTTCTTTTTATAATAAAGTAGTATTCCCCTGAAAGTTTTCTTACCAGGTCAAGGCCTCTCCCCGTTTCGGAGATAAACTCGCTGATATCCTCACCCGACAGGACTGAATTTTCAATAAGTATGTTCTGTTTTATCACGTTGTTAAGGCTTTCCAGAATTTTGTCCTTCGTCAGGTTGCCGTTGGAATCGGTAATCGAGATAGCGTATGAGTCGCTGTTGTGGCCGAATTGAATATCGACAAACTTGTCGTCGGGAAGTTCTACCGGTATTCTTTCAAGTTTTTCCTGTGTAAAACCGTGTGAATGGTAAACGGCATTTATGACCATCTCGTTCAGCATTAGGCCGAGCGTTGCGTGGCTTGTAATCTTGAAATTCCAGTTTGATATATGGTCGATAATAAGGTCTATAGCCCTGGTTATCTGGAGAGATTTCTTTATCTTCATCCTCTTGATCTCAATAATATTTTCCAGGTAGTTGCCTATCCCGAAAATATTTTTCTTTGTGATCAGCTTCTCCGTGAGTTTCAGAATCTCTCCCGGATCAACAGGCTTATGTATTACGTTTCCTATTCCCTGCTCAAAAATTCTGTCGAAGAACTGGTCGATATTTTTGTCAGTCACCATGATCATCGGTATATAGGGATAGTTCACTTTCACATACTCGTAAAGGTCAAAGGCGTTGTCGCCGGGGAGTTCAACTTCAGAAACAACAAGGTCAAAATCGTAAGCCTTCAGCTTTGAAACCGCATCAAATGCCGAGTCGCAGAACACCACGCTGTATCCGCATCCGGTAAATATCTCTTTCAGAGTGTTTTTATAGGGTGACAGATCTGCTATCAAGATTTTATACATTTCCAACCTGACCGGCTTTAAAGTAACTGTTCGTATAGTTTTAAAATCGGTATTTTTTTATCAAGCAAAATGTAATTTCCTTTATAATTAAAAAATTTGTGTGTTTTTTTTCTGATAGTAAAGTGCGGGTTTACGATAAAAGCGCTTTGTAGTCCCTTTTTTTGGGAATAATAAAAAAAATCTTCTGGAAAAATTTGCCTGAAACCTGTATAAAGCCGATAATTAAGAGTGAAATATGGTAGACATTATTGCGGCATTTGAATGCAATATGCAGACAGGCCGTTATGAAACCGTTGCTTTCAGCGGGTTATCCTGCCTTTACAGTGCGGGTCAAGAAGCGGATGTAATGTTCAGGGTTTAACCGGTAAATTATATGCAAAACATAAATGGAGGATTTATGAAAAAAAGTGCAGCTGCGATTATGGTATTGTTTCTGATAATTCCGTTATATCTCACAGCTCAGGAAGTCAGGGGGAGTAAGGATAAGAAAGAGAATACAGCATCCACAAAAGCGATAGATGAGAAGGGCCAGGATTTTGACAAGGAGATTCTCAGGCTCAATCAGAGAATCCAGGAGGTTGTTGCTGATTCGAATCTAATGTCCCAGGCCGGGATAAAAACCCTTCCGTATCAGACAGACATAAACTATGGACCTGACAAAAACAAACCTGAATATGTACAGATAACCAAGCATATATACATCAAAGACGGTCTGTTCAGCAATACGCTGATCGGTTATGAAGAGAAAACTCTGCGTATATACAGCGACGGGAAAAATATAAGCAAGATCGAAACCATAATAAGGACCAAAAATTTTCAGAGCCAGGATGAGGAGCTTGTAACAGTGCTTGATCCTACTCCATCTTCTGAAAATACTGATGATATAATTCTGACACACACCTATAACAAGTTTAAACTTATAGATCAGAAAAAACTCGGTAATATAGTTAATGATATAGATACTCCGGTAAGAAACGGAATAAAGTCAGAGTTTATAATTCCAAGCCTCTCAATACTGGAGAAGAACCTTCTTTTTATAACAGAGACAAACAAAAAAGGGTCGAAAGATATCGACATAAACGTATCAGAATTTCTTAAAAAATCCACTCTTTACTAAATAGGAAATATTGCTGATAATAAAAAGGGCTTCCATAAACGGGAGCCCTTTCTGTTTTTATCGGGAGATAAACTGTACGTTTCTGCTATTTTATCAGCTTCTCGCTCTCTCTCTGGTTTTTCGCGATCATCAGCAGTCTGTAAAATTTTTCCCATTCAGATTCATTGACAATTCTCCAGTTCCCTTTTCCCCTTTTCTGCTCGACGAGGTTTCTTTTTTTATTACCCACAGAGGTTCTGACCGAGAAAAAAATCCATAACGCGAGAAAGATAATAGTTGCGATAACGGTGTATATTATTGTTGCAGTGCTCCAGGTCGAAGGATCGGCGGTTTTACCGAAACCGAAATAGATTATACCGTACATAATTCCTGAAACAGGGAGTACGATCATCAGCGACAGGAAAAAGTCTATAATCCACGCCCTGTCGCTCAGTATATCCCCCGCGGTCAGTTCGAGGGTGTGTTCTTGAATTGATGTATCGTCCATTTCGAGAACCATTTTACTGAACACTGTATTGGGGATGACTTTCTCGACCTGGTTGACCATTAAACTTCTGAATTTGTATGTAAATGTCTTCATCATTTCTCCTTTATTATCTTAATTTTTTTCATTCTTTTACAGCCGGTTTTTCGGACCGGATAGATCTGCATTGGTGCACAAAGACCACAAGCTCGGCCAGCCAGTCGATTCTCTGTTCCGGAGTGAGGTCTTTAAAACATGTATGGCCGTCAAAATCAGACGAATTGAGACTTGAAATTTCATTACGAAAAAGTTCGTATTCGTCCGGTGACCTATCTGATTTCATCATTTGCTCCTGTAAGTCTCTGCAGTTCACGTATGTCAGAGATATCTTTCTCTCTGATGGGATTAACCATTTTTTTCATTTTGATAAGATCAGGAATTGAAATAACCGGAATCTCATATCCGTAAAAATTTATTATCACTGCTTCTTGTATTAGTTCATTATACAGGGTGTCTTTTCCTAAAAAAATATCAACTTGCCGATAAGGGTTATTTATATCTATGAATGTAAAAACAAGTGCATTTTTTATATCGGTCATTATTTTTCTTTTTTCAGGATCAAGAAGAGATTCCGGTGAAACCGGTACCCTCGGTACCATTCCAAGTTGTTTCAGAATGTCAAGTAACGCGGTAAGATTTTTATGATCCATTGAAACAGAGAGATCAATATCCATAGTGAGCCGCTCGACACCATGAAGGACTGCAGCGACCCCGCCGCAGACAACGAATTTTACACCGCCGCGTGATAGAGAAGTAAGAATTTCTTTCAAATGATTGTTCATATTCAAGGACCGTTATTTTAATATTAATAAATAAATAAAAAAAACAAGCTTAATTTTTTAAGCAGATCTGAAATTTAACAATACTTGAATTGAATTTCAAAATGTTATATTTTTTATTGTGAATGGAGCTTTTTCTCATGTATAACATAACAATCCGTTTCCATGGCGATCTGAATTTTTTTCTTCCACCTAAAAGCAGAGACAAAAACATCCCTTTTTCCTTTGCCGGGCGGCGTTCTGTTAAAGATCTGATAGAGAGCATCGGTGTACCTCATGTAGAGGTCGGACATGTCATGATAAACGATGAGTCTGAAAAATTTTCATATATTGTGAAAGACGGCGATATAATCAATGTGTATCCCTTTAGGGGATCTGTTTATAAAGCTGATCCGGATAATGCAGTACTTCCTCCGGATGAAATCAGATTTGTTCTTGATGTCCATCTCCAAAAACTGGCGGGGAAGATGCGTCTTATGGGATTTGATACTGACTTTGGGGACGACAGGGATGATGCTCTGCTGGCGGAGATATCCCGCCGTGAAAACAGAATTCTTCTGACCTGCGACAGGCAGCTTCTTATGAGAAAAATTGTTTCACATGGAGCCATTGTCCGCAGCAGAGATCCGGCCCTGCAGATAATCGAGGTGATAGAGAGGTTCAATCTTCAGAATATGATAAGACCCTTCACAAGATGTATCGCATGCAACGGGATCATTGAAAGAGCAGCTGCCGATGACGATTTGAAGAGATCGGTCCCCGATGGAGTAATCTCATGGTGCAGCGATTTTTTCCGTTGCAACTCATGTAATAAAGTTTACTGGAAGGGGAGCCATTATGACAGGCTTTCGGCGGAGGCGGAGAGGATCACCGGCAGAGTCAGAGGGATATCTACAGACCGGCAATGATCACGGCCCTGACCGGTGCCGGATGGCCCTCTATCGTTTTTTTGCTGTCCAGCGGGTCGAGAAAATCGGGCAGCGATTCGGTGTTTATCCATGCGGTGGGACGCTGTTCCTCGGTTGTAGTAGGTGAAATATCGACGCAGCGTATATTTTTAAATCCGGCGAGTTCCAGCCACGAAACAAGAATATTTACCGGCGGAATATAATATACATTCGGCATCTTTGCGTACCTGTCTCCGGGAACAAGCGGATTCCCGGAATCACCTTCAATAATAAGCGTTTCAAGAACAAGCTCACCGTCAGGAGCGAGCATATTTTTAGTCTGTTTCAGAAATTCGACCGGATGCTTTCTGTGGTATAGGATCCCCATGCAGAAAACTGTATCAAATTTTTTTTCGAGGGTCAGCATATCCTCAAAGCGCAGCGGAAGAGTAAAGATGTTTTTTATGCCGGCGATGGAGTTAAGCATCATGAACTGGTAGTAGAAGTTTGTGTAGGGTTCTATCCCCATTACCATTTCCGGGCCGTGCTGAAGCATTTTGAACATGTAGTAGCCGTTGCTCGATCCTATATCAAGAACATGGCGGTTTTTCAGCGGTTTCAGTCCGCCGATCACCCTGTTCCATTTAAGGTCAGAGCGCCACTCCGAGTCTATATATATTCCGAAAACCTCGAACGGTCCCTTACGCCACGGCCACAGCGAGAGCAGGGCCTCGTGCAGCCGGGATCTGTAACTGTCGTCGATTTCGGCAGGTGATCCGATTTTAACCGCGGCAGAGGAGAAGTCGGTAAAAGCGGTTTTAAGTCCGCTGTATTCTCTGACAACCGCGGAGAGCCTTTTCCCCTTAACGTCGGTATATTCCAGGTAACCGGCCCTCTTCGCCGATACTGTTTCGAGAAAAGAGATGTCGTCGCGTGAGAAACCCCACTCTCCGGAACCGGGAGGTAATATCTTCATCGTCACTTCCTGCATATAAACGCCGTGAAATGAAACCATTTGAACCAGATTTCGACCGCGTCGAAGCCGGCATGTTTAAACCGTTCGATATGCTTCTCTATAGTTTCAGGTATAAGTACATTTTCAAGCGCTTCACGTTTTCTTGTGATCTCGATCTTCGAGTAACCGTTCTCCTCTTTCAGCCTGTAGTAGAACTCCTGCTGCAGACCGGCAAGGCCGCTGTCCGAGTTGACCGTCTTTTCAGTGATAAGAAAAACCCCCCCGGGTACAAGGGATTCATAAATCTTTTTTATAAGTATCTCTCTTTTATCTACCGGAATAAACTGAAGCGTGAGGTTTGCTATAACCACCGACGATTTTTCAAACTCTATATCCAATATGTCGGAGAGCACCGGAGTGACCCTGTCGTGTCCGACGTAGCCGGAAATTCTTTTTTTAAAAAAATCGATCATCGGGGAAGAGTTGTCAACCGCAAGCAGCCTGAAATCTCTTTCACCCATTTCAGAGATTAACGATGCGGTGAAATTTCCGTTTGAACAGCCGAGGTCATAAATAAAAGTATTGTCCCGGTAGTATTTTGCTGTCAGACGGCTCTGAAGTTTTATAATTTCGCTGTAGTGCGGGACAGACCTGGTTATCATGTCGTCAAAAACAGAAGCTACCGATTCGTTGAATTCGAACGGTGCGACATCGTCGGCTCCTGCAAATAAAGTGTCTTTTTTGTCCATCCGTAACTCCTGTTACAGGGTTAATATTCTGCTGCCGTTATCCGGTCCCTCTTTTCTCCGCGTATTTGAGTTGGAAGCGGGTGTTTTCCCCGGTGTAAATCCTGAAAATGCGGGATTTTCCCGTGTAATGAGATCTGTAGAATCTTAATCGGACGGGTATAAAATAAAGCATTTTTTTATTCTGGTTGCATTTTTATAAATCCCGGATATTATTATTCAGCTGAAAAACGTGTATTTTTTTTTGACATTTATAATTGTAAGTATAAATTTTAGTATTAAGCGTTACTTTTTACCGGAGTTATTGCTGTTTACTATTTAATTGGTACAATTAATGTCACTGCGAGGCATGGAATGCCGCGGCAGTCTGTTTTGTAAAAATACCCGTTTTTATTATGAAATTATATTTTTTAAAAACAGATTGCTTCACGGCGTTTACCCTGAGCCTGTCGAAGGGTTCGCAATGACAGGAGTCTAATCATTTCGTGAACTGTTATAGTGTTTCGTCTGTTTTATAATAAATGTTCTGTTAAAGGGGGATATATGTCCTTCAAGGAAGCATTGTATTACAACAGGAAGGATGGTATAACGGAGTGTCTGCTCTGTCCGCATCACTGTATGATCGGCGATGGAAAGGCCGGCGTATGCGGCGTCAGGGAGAATAAAGGGGGGACTTTATACAGTTCAATCTATGGAGAGGTGACATCTGCCGCGATGGACCCTATGGAAAAGAAGCCTCTTTATCATTTCTACCCCGGAACAGAGATCTACTCGATCGGGACCAGGGGGTGCAACCTCAAATGCCCCTTCTGTCAGAACTGGTCAATTTCACAGGACCTCCGGGCAGTATCGTCGTACCGTTCCCCGGAGGATACGGTAAAGATCGCTCTCGCGAGCGGATCGATCGGTATAGCATATACCTATTCCGAGCCGACGATATGGTTTGAATACGTCAGGGATACGGCCCTGCTTGCGAGGAAGAACGGACTAAAAAACGTTCTTGTAACGAACGGTTATGTAAATCCGGATCCCCTTGAGGAGTTTACAGGTTTTATAGACGCGATGAACATAGATCTGAAATGCTATAGCACAGATGTCTATCAGAAGGTTTTAAAAGCGGGACTTGAACCGGTAAAAAATACAATCAGGAAGGCTTATGAACTTGGTTGCTTTATAGAGGTTACAACTCTTATAGTGACTGAACTTAACGATAATTTTGATGAACTTATGGATATAGCCAGATTTATAGCCTCGATAGATAAAAAGATACCGTGGCATCTTTCGCGGTACCATCCTTCATATAAATACAAGAAACCTGCCACAGACCCGGACTTTATTGCAGCGGTATGGGAATCATCAATAGAGATTCTCGATTATGTTTTTACCGGAAATCTTCATCCATCCGAGGCAAGAAGCGATACAGTATGCCCTAAATGTCATACTGTAATTATCAGCAGAAAAGGGTACCATACAGTTATTAAAGAGCTTGATAACGGAAAATGCAAACAGTGCGGCTATGAGCTTGGAATTATTCATAATTAAAGAATAATGTTTTGACAGTAGAACCCCCGTTTTGAATAACTTGATTCAGCCTGTAAAACACTCCTCACTTGACAGGAGGGGCCGGGGGGAGGGTGAACTGTGAATTTCAGTTGTTTACATGATTATTGTAATCCCTTATTCGGACAGTCATAAAACTTTGAAAATATTAAAATAAAAAATACTCAAAAACAGAAATTCAGGGATAGCAGAAAATGAAAATTTTAGTGACGGGAACCGCGGGATTTATCGGTTACCATACCGTTCTGAAACTTGCCGGCAGGTCTGATCAGATCATCGGTATTGACGGAATAAACGATTACTACGACGTAAATTTAAAATACGGAAGGCTCGCTGAAACCGGAATCGACAGAAGGTCCGAGATATATAACACCCCGGTAAAAAGCGGCAGGTTTGAAAACTACACCTTCATCAGGATGAACCTGGAGGACCGGGAGGCGCTGAACAGACTTTTTGAAAAAGAGAAATTTACGCATGTCTGCCACCTAGCCGCTCAGGCAGGTGTAAGGTATTCTCTGAAAAATCCCTATGCCTATATAGATTCGAATATCACCGGCTTTATTAATATACTCGAGTGCTGCCGTAACCACGGAGTGGAGCATCTGGTCTATGCAAGCAGCTCTTCGGTTTACGGACTCAACGAGAAGATACCCTTTTCAACATCCGATAACGTCGATCATCCGGTAAGCCTGTATGCCGCGACTAAGAAGAGCAATGAGCTTATGGCCCATTCGTACAGCCATTTATATAATATACCGGTGACGGGGCTGCGGTTCTTCACGGTATACGGTCCCTGGGGGAGGCCCGATATGGCTTATTTCAGTTTTACGAAATCCATATGCGAAGGTAAAACAATTGATATTTTCAACAACGGCGATCTGATGCGCGATTTTACTTATATAGATGATATAGTGGAAGGGGTGACGAGGGTTATAAACCTGGTCCCCGGGGGGAACGATGCCTGGTCGGGGCTTAAACCGGACCCGTCGAGTTCGAAAGCTCCCTATAAAATCTACAATATAGGGAACAACAATCCGGTCAAGCTCCTCGACTTTGTGGAAGTAATAGAGAAGGAGCTGGGTATCAAAGCGGATAAGCGGTATCTGCCGATGCAGGCTGGGGACGTTTACGCTACTTACGCGGATGTTGACGATATAGTGAAAGACACCGGGTTCCGACCGTCTACTACGATAGAAACAGGTATCAAAAAATTTGTAGAATGGTATAAATCTTATTATTCCGCTTAACGGATGAAAGGCGGATAAATTATTATGCGGGATAATCAAACAATATGAAGATACTCATAACCGGATTTTCAGGTTTTGTCAGCAGGCATTTTATAAATTATCTTGATGACCGTGAAATAAAATCAGAGATTACCGGCGTAGATATCAATATGCCCGATTATGATTATTCCGTGTATAAATATTCGCGGGTCAGGTTTGAGCAGGTGGATCTGTTAAATACAGGTTTGCTTGAAAATATTATATACACGTTTCAGCCGGATTACATCCTTCATCTTGCATCTTACAGCAGCGTCGGATTCAGCTGGAAGAATCCCTCTTTGAGCTTCAGAAATAATATTACAATTTTTTTAAACCTTATGGAGATCGTAAGAGCGGTTTCGCCGCAGTGCAGAATTCTTTCCGTAGGTTCGTCGGAGGAGTACGGGAATGTTGATGAAACAGTTCTTCCACTGCGGGAGGAGTATCCTCTCTCCCCGGTAAGTCCTTATGCCGTTGCCAGGGTCTCTCAGGAGAATCTTTCAAAGGTATATTGTGACGGGTACGGTCTTGATATAGTAATGACCCGCTCTTTTAATCACATGGGGCCGGGACAGAAGGACATGTTTGTTGTGTCGTCTTTCGCTAAACAGCTTGTTGAAATTAAAAAGGGTTTAAAAACCGGTTCAAGGATTGTTACGGGCGATATCTCGGTTATAAGGGATTTTCTTGATGTACGCGACGTCGTCAATGCGTATTTTATGCTGTTACAAAAAGGGATCCGCGGTGAAGTGTATAATATATGCAGCGGTCAGGGGGTACCGCTGAATGAACTGATACATATCATGTGTGATATACTCGGGGTTGAAGTAAACCTGGAAACGGATATCAACCTCATGCGCCCGAATGACAACAGAATTATTATCGGATCAAATGAAAAGTTAATAAGAGCGACCGGGTGGAGGCAGCAGATTTCATTACAGGAAAGTTTAAAGGACCTTCTTAACTACTGGTCCGGGATTCTGTGAGTGCTTTTTAACGGCAAAACCGTTTATAATTTTTCATTGACTATATATTGTATGCTGTATTTTCTTATAAGTCTCTATAACCCTGATTGGAGGTTTCAGATTTATGAATAAAGTTGCATTGATTACAGGAGTCACCGGTCAGGATGGAGCTTATCTGGCGGAATTATTACTTGATAAGGGATATATTGTTCATGGTATAAAACGCAGAGCATCGCTGTTTAACACGGCAAGGATTGATCATCTTTACAAAGACCCGCATGAAGACGGGGTCCGGTTTTTTTTACATCATGGAGATTTGACCGATACTTCAAATTTAACGCGGCTTGTTCAGCAGATACAGCCGGATGAAATATATAATCTCGCAGCCCAGAGCCATGTCGCTGTATCATTTGAAGAGCCTGAATACACTGCCAATACCGACGGCGTAGGTACATTGCGTCTGCTTGAGGCAATACGGCTTTTAGGATTATGCAGTAAAACCAGGTTTTATCAGGCAAGTACCTCCGAGCTTTACGGGCTTGTCCAGGAAATACCTCAAAAAGAGACTACGCCGTTTTATCCCCGCAGCCCTTATGCTGTCGCCAAACTTTATGCATACTGGATAACGGTTAATTACCGTGAAGCTTACGGTATATATGCCTGCAACGGGATTCTCTTCAACCATGAATCTCCGTTAAGGGGTGAGAATTTCGTTACAAGAAAAATTACCCGCGCTCTTGCCCGTATAAAACTTGGACTGCAGGACCATCTCTATCTCGGCAACCTGAATGCGCTGCGCGACTGGGGTCACGCGAAAGATTATGTGGAGATGCAGTGGCTGATGCTGCAGCAGGATAGAGCCGAAGACTTTGTCATTGCGACAGGCATCCAGCACAGTGTACGTGATTTTGTTACTTTGGCCGCGAAGGAGCTGGGGATAATTATATCATGGAAAGGTGAAGGAGTCGATGAGAAGGGCTTTGACGAAACAGGGAGATGCATTGTCTCAGTCGATCCGCGTTATTTCCGTCCCACTGAGGTTGAGACGCTGCTCGGAGATCCGTTCAAAGCAAAACAGAAACTGGGATGGGAACCAAAAATAACATTTCCGGAGCTTGTAAAAGAGATGGTGCTTGAAGATTTAAAATCTGCAGAGCGTGATGAACTTATCATGAGTCATGGATATTACACAAATAAATATCATGAATAGAGCGGGAAGAAGTATTTAATAATTTATGTCAAATTCTACACTGAAAAAAAATATCGGGGCCAATTTCGCCGGCAGTATATGGCAGGCGGTTATGGGACTGGTTTTCGTTCCGCTTTATATTAAATTTATCGGGATTGAGTCCTATGGACTGATCGGTTTTTATACTACACTCCAGGCTGTATTCGGACTTCTTGATATTGGGCTTGGAAGCACATTAACGCGGGAGATGGCCCGTCTTTCTGTTTTTCCGGATAAGAACCGGGAGATGCGTGATCTTGTACGGACACTGGAACTGATATACTGGGGCATAGCAATATTTGTCGGTTTGGTAGTTGTATCTTTATCATCCGTTATTGCGAACCACTGGATCAAGGCGGGTAATCTGTCGGTAAATACAGTTGAGAATGCGGTTTTGCTGATGGGAATTGTCATGGTTTTTCAGATGCCGGGCAGTTTTTATTCCGGCGGATTGATGGGTCTGCAGAAACAGGTTATGCTGAATATGATCAATATCATAATGAGTTCGTTGCGCAGTATCGGGGCAGTCCTGGTTTTATGGCTTGTATCTCCGACAATATATGCTTTTTTTATGTGGCAGTTATTTATAAATTTACTGAATGTTTTATTAATTTCTTATTTTCTCTGGAGAAGCCTCCCTGCTTCTGAAAAGAGGGCAGAATTTCAGTTACAGCATTTAAGGGATGTATGGAGGTTTGCTGCAGGAATGGGGGGGACGGCTGTCTTTTCCGTTATTCTTACACAGGTTGATAAGGTAATACTGAGCAAAATACTCACACTTGAGATGTTCGGCTTTTATATGCTGGCGAGTGTCGTGGCAATGAGTCTGGGGCGGATTTTTACGCCGGTCTTTTTCAGCATCTATCCGAGGTTTACTCAGCTGGTTTCGATAAATAATATGGCTGAATTACGCCAGCTTTATCATTCAGTCAGTCAGTTTTTTGCGGTTCTGATCTTTCCCGTTGCTATTGTGGTAGCTTTTTTTTCATACGAAGTCCTTCTTATCTGGACACAGAATCCGGCCACTGCGGGGAATACTCATCTTATTGTAAGTATAATGATCTGCGGTACAGCTCTTAACGGGATAACAAATCCTGCATATGCCCTGCAGCTGGCATTCGGCTGGACGGCATTGCCCTTCTATAAAAATGTAATAGCTGTGATAGTATTAGTACCCCTGATCGTTTTTTTTACCATTCGTTACGGTGCTATAGGCGCCGCAGGTGTCTGGCTTCTGTTAAATATCGGTTTTTTGTCTATAGAGATCCCTGTGATGCACAGCAGGATACTTAAAGAGGAAAAATGGAAATGGTATCTGAAAGATGTATCAGTCCCTCTGGTAACATGTATCCTTGTAGCCGGAACCGGCCGGATATTTATAAAAAATCCTCTTCCGCAGTATATGATACTGATTGATTTATTTCTTGTTTCATCTCTGACTCTGGGGATAACATCACTGGTAACTCCTGTAACAAGAAACTGGCTGAAGGTTAAATTATTAAAATCAAACTGATATAAATATATACCAGCCTTATCTGCTGGAAATTAATTCAATTAAAGGAGCATGAGTTAGATGAATTATAGGGTTTATGAAAAAATTGTTAATGGTCACTATATTCAGATTATAGATCATAATTTATTTTATAAAATCAGAAGGTTTCTGAGCGTCAGGAAGGGTAAAAAAATTATAAAAAAACTGACAGACAGTCCGGAACCAAAAGTATTAAACGGAGTCTTCCAGGGCCTGCAGTATTACTCTCTTGATATCACTGAATCTGCTCTTGTCCCCAAAATTATCGGAAGTTATGAGTATCAGCTGCAGCCGTGGTTTCGTACTATTGTTAAAACAAAATATACTGATATAATCGATGTCGGTTCCGCTGAAGGTTATTATGCTGTCGGTCTTGCAATGAAAATGCCGCGCACAACTGTACACTGCTACGATATAAATGAAAAAGATCTGGAATTCAGTAAACTGATGGCCAAAAAGAATAATGTAAGCAATTTAACGTGGAATAATTTTTGTGACGGTAAAACGCTGATAAATTTTCCGTATCGTGGTAAGACTCTGGTTATCTGCGATTGTGAAGGATATGAACTGGAACTATTTACAAAAAGTGTAATAGATAAATGCAAACATGTTGATTTTTTAATCGAGATGCACGATGTGAGGAATCCTGTTATCTCCAGTGAGCTGTTATCGAGATTTCAGTATACTCATAATTTCAGCATAGTCAATAACAGGGATGTTGACTACAGTTCGTTAAATGGACTCCAGAAGCTTTCCGGAAAAGAAAGAGAGTTCGCCCTTTGTGAACACAGGGGTGGTATATACAGAAATATTTTTATGGAGTGGGTTTATCTAACCTCAAAAGAAAAAAAATGATTAATCTGATATTGGATGGCGCATTATATTCAGAATGCGAAATGTTCGGCGGGAACAGCTACGGCATGATCCGCATTGCTGAAGAGGTAATTAAAGGGATTATACAGAACAAAGGTCTTGAAATTTATTTTAATAATACGATGTATTCGAAAAAATATGACCTGTTCTTAAAGATGTTTCTTGATAAGAGATACCCTGAGTACAGCAGCCGGATACTCTCCAGGCCCCCTGTATTTTCGACATCGTTGCCCGGTCTTAGCCGTTTATCGGGGTATCTTGCTAAATATCTGCCGTTTGAAGTAAAAAGCGAGGGACTGGAGAGGGGAGATATCTATCATTCATTTTATTACCCTTTCACCAGAACAATACAGAATACCGCGATAAAAAAAAGTATTACATACCTGGATATTATCCCTTTACGTATGAAGGGATATAATAATGCGATGGTTGATATAACAAGGCGCGTAGTGAAAAGTATAGAATCAAATTATGCGATATCGATCTCCGATTTTTCGAGAAAGGACCTGCTGGATTATAATAGAAATATTGATGCAGACCGTGTTTTTGTCGCGCCTCTGGCTGCATCAAAAGAGTTATTTTTCCCGAACAGAGACAAAAATGAATGGTTAAGGGTAAAAAAGAAGTATGATCTTCCGGAAAACTATTTTCTGTCTGTTTCATCCACAGACAGAAGAAAAAATCTACCCCATTTAATCAAATGTTTCAGTCAGTTTGTGATGCAGGAGAAACCGGATGATCTTTTTCTTGTACTGGCCGGAAATGCCAAATACAGTTATGATCTCGTTGATATGTTAAAAATCAGTAAAACAGTCCGGGATAGAATTGTAATTACAAACAGGTATATTGAAAATGAAGACCTGTCCATTGTATACAGCAACGCATTGTGTTTCTTTTTTATGTCCTTATACGAAGGATTCGGTCTTCCTGCCCTGGAGGCTATGCAGTGCGGTATCCCGGTCGTAACTTCAAACGTCAGCTCACTGCCGGAAGTAGTCGGAAATGCAGCGGTTATGATTGATCCGTCAGATGAAGATATGTTATGCGATACAATGAATAAAATGTTTGTCAATAAAGCGTTGAGAGAAAAATATGCGGCAGCGGGGATTCTCAGGGCTGGAGATTTTTCATGGGAAAAATGTGTGGATGATTATCTGAAAATATTTAAAATTATATCCGCTGATTGATCATCTATACGGATCATTTTGAGCCGTAATACTAAGTTCTGTCAGAAGTATATACAGGAATAAGAATTAACAGAAAAAATGAATTAATATTTTCAACAATGGAAAGAAAGATGAAATTACTGGCTGTATTGAGATTTAATCCGTTTCCCCCAAGGGCCGGAAGTGCGATTGTAGCATATAATAGTATTAAAAATTTATCTGAAGATAATGAAATTGATTTTGTCTGTTTACAGTATGAAAAAGGTCCTGTTGATTTGCCTGATTTTGTAAAAAATGCCGAGTTCGTTTATCAGAAAAAGGAGCCGAAACTTATCAGCAAGTTAAGAATGGTGCTGTATATGTTTGCAGGGATTCCCCCTGTTGTAAGTGAATTTCATTCAAAGGAGATGAAGAAGAGGATCAGAGAAATTGCTGAAAACGGCAATCATGATGCGATACTTCTGTTTGAGATGAATGCGATTCAGTATTGCCCGCGTAGCTCATATAAAAGAATTATTGTAAATATTGAGGATTTCCAGTCGCTGAGAGCCAGCAGGATGGGCCGGCTTCCGGTAATGTTCTTCAGTCAGAAGTTTAAAAAACTCCTTTATGCGGCAGTAACAGAACGTTATGAAAAAAGAGTCCTCCCCCTGATGGCAAGGGTACTGCTTTTGTCGCAATCGGATATGAATGAGATGCTTGAAAACGGGAGATATAAAAATATCGGATTTATGCCATATGGTGTGGATAAAGTATCTGAGGAAAAAATTCTTGATTTTGATAAACGTACTGAAGGAATGATCATTTTATCCGGTAATATGTTTCATCCGCCGAATGTTGATGGAGTTCTCTATTTCTTACAGGAAATATTCCCACTTGTTCTGCGGGAATATCAATCTGCAAGGCTGTGGATAGTAGGCTCGGAGCCGGACAACCGGATATATGAGGCGGCAGGGCCTTTTGGTGAACAGGTTATTATAACCGGCAGGGTTGATGATGTTTCTGATTATATCCGCCGGGCAAAAGTAAGTGTATGTCCGGTAAGATTAAAGATTGGTGTTCAGACAAAAGTGCTGGAAGCTCTATCCTGGGGTACGCCTGTTGTTTCAACCAGCGCCGGCAATAGCGGAATCGGAGGCTGTAGCGGTAAGGAGTTATGGGTTGAAGATAATCCAGCGGATTTTGCAGCCAGGGTTGTGTCTCTTTTAATGGACGGTGATGGATGGAATCAGTTTTCAGACAACGGACGTCATCTGATAGAGGAAAAATTTTCCTGGGAGGGGAGTGTAGAGCAATTGAAAAAATATCTTGAATCTTTCATTTAAATGATTAATGAATTTTCGATATATATAATTATCAGTAAAATTGTAAAAAGCCTGGAAGATTATTATTGAAATTAAGATTGTATTAGCAGTTTCCTGTTTTTCATTAGACTGTTTGATAATATGGAGAATCAGGCGTTCGGTGAAGATTTAAAAAATGTAAATATACCAAAATATTCAAAAATTTAACTGGAGTATCGTATGTATAAAAAAGTTGATAGATGCAGAATTTGCGGAAATAAAAATTTGACATGTGTCCTTGATCTGGGGGAGCAGATGCTTACCGGTGTTTTCCCGCAGGTGAAGAATGATGATATTACCACTGGCCCATTGAGACTTATGAAATGTACCGGCGGAGATGATGTGTGCGGTCTGCTTCAGCTGGAGCATTCGTTTGATCTGAGTGAAATGTACGGTGTTAATTACGGATATCGTTCAGGCCTGAATGTCAGTATGGTCAAACATCTTCATGATAAAGTGCAGAATATTCTGAAAAAAGTTAATCTGGGTAAAGGGGATCTGGTCCTGGATATTGGAAGCAATGACAGTACAACATTACAGGTATATCCTTCAGACGGGCCGACGCTGGTTGGTATAGATCCAACAGGTGTTAAGTTCAGCAGTTATTATCCGCCGCATGTCCAGCTGATCCCGGATTTTTTCTCAGCCGCATTGGTTAAAGAACGCTTCAAGGATAAAAAGGCGAAGGTAATCACTTCATTTTCAATGTTCTATGATCTGGAAGACCCTGTAGCTTTTATGAGAGAGATTTACGATGTACTCCACAATGATGGTATCTGGGTATTTGAACAGAGCTATATGCCCACGATGCTTGAAATGAATTCATATGATACGGTATGCCACGAACACCTTGAATACTACGCCTTACGCCAGATTAAATGGATGACCGACAAGGTCGGATTTAAAATTCTGGATGTAGAATTTAACGATGTAAACGGAGGGAGTTTCTCTGTTACTGTAGGTAAGGCCGGGGATGACAGGTCCACGCTTCCGGCTGTTCAGAAAATTCTTGATGAGGAAAATAGGAAGGGGCTGGATACACTAGTTCCATTCAATGAATTTGCAGAACGTGTTGAGAAAACAAAAAAAGATCTGCTGGATTTTATAAAAAAATCCCGTGAAAAGGGTGAAACTTTTGCAGCCCTCGGCGCATCGACAAAAGGGAATGTTCTGCTTCAATACTGCGGATTATCTGAAAAAGATATAAACGTTGTCGGAGAAGTAAATCCTGATAAATTCGGATGTTTTACACCGGGAACATGGATACCGATTGTCCCTGAAGATCAGCTGATTAATGGTAAATTTGACTATCTGATTGTATTGCCGTGGCATTTCAGAAAATTTTTCATCAACAATCCGAAATTAAAAACGAAAAAACTGTTATTCCCATTGCCGGATATAGAAATAGTGAACATGTAGTATTATTCAAAAAAGTGCTGTAAAGTTTCAGTTTGTTGAATACCGGAACCCGGTCTCTTTTTTAAATCGGGATACGAAATAGAAATGGTATATTAATATGGAGAACCTGTCAAGAATAGCTGTCATAATAGTGAATTTTAATTCATGGAAATTTACAGTTGATTGTCTTGAATCTATCAGATCTTCTACGGGTGATTTTTCGCATTTTAAAATATTTATCGTTGAAAACGGATCATCAGATGATTCTCTCAAGATCCTCTCTGAATATACTGAATCAGTGGAAGACATTGATGTTGAACTGATCGTGTCCGGTCTAAACACCGGTTTTGCGTGCGGTAATAACCTCGGTATAAGAAAGGCGTTTGAACTTGGATTCGGTTATTATTTTCTTTTAAATAATGATACAATTATATCTGATGATGTTTTCAGGTCAATAATAGATTTTTTTGACTCTAATAGTGATTGTACAATTATAGCACTGAATGCCAGGAACAGTTCGGGCGAAAGGGAAATTTACTGTACAAGAAGAAAACCCGCCTTTCTGGATTTCATACTTCTGTATCATTCTCCATTCTGGAACAGCAAATGGTTGCCGTCTTATAAAAGGCATTACATGCTGGATGAAGATTTTACTAAACCGTTTAATGTTTATGCCGGCAGCGGTGCAGCGATTGCGATGAAAAAAGTATATTTTGATAAAACAGGTTTTCTTGATGAGAATACTTTTCTATATAGCGAGGAGTTTATTATTGCTGAGAGGGCCGCAAATTCCGGTTTCATAACAAAGTTTATGCCGGAACCGGGTATTGTCCATCTTGGTGGGCAGTCTACCAAAGAGATAAAAGCGTTCAGCTATATTGAGTATTGTAAAAGTGAGAAATATTTATTAAGTGTTATATACGGCTATAGTTTTTTTAAACTATTTTTGATCAAGCAATATCGTCTGTTGAAATATCTTTTTAAATGCACCCTGTATAAGGATTACAGGACAAATGCTTTAGATTTTATTAAGCTATATTTTTTCTGATTTGATATAAGCCAAAACAGATATCCGGCAAAAACTGTTGATTTGATCAGGACTTTTTCAGGCTGAAAGCCAGCCCTGTTAGAGATAGATGCATTTCCCAGCGGCAGGATTCTGTTAGACTGCTGTATCTAAGTTTTTAGGTTTAAAGAAATTTGACAAGCTTATTCACATTCTCGCTGATATTATGTTTATTTAAGAAATAGTCATAAGCATTATCTGAAAGTTCTTTGTATAAATCCGGATTTTTCATAATTAAATCTATTTGATCACTCATCTGCCCGAAATTTCCGTTTAAAACCCTTCCGCAGTTGTATGTTGTAATGAACTCATCCGGATTGACTTTGAGACTAAGGATTGGAACGCTGTTCATTACTGCCTGTATAAAAGTTTGCGGATACCCTTCATAATCTGAAGTGTTTACAAACATGCTCGCCTTTTCAAAGTATCGGTCTATCTGACTGAATGGTACGAATTTTATAAACTCAACATTTTTTACCGGTTTTGATTTATCAATGAGATATTGATAGTATTCGTCATCTCCGGAATTTGGACATATCATGACAAACTTATATTCAGGAAGCAGGGATGCCAGCTGAATAAATAAATCAGGTCTTTTCCATTTATCAGACCGAGCGACGTAGAGAATAATTTTATCTTTCTTTTTCAGCCGGTTTTTCCTCGGGAATCCGTTATAGAGAAGATGGATTTTTTCTTTATATGGATTGAATTTTTCAAGTAGCGAATTATACTGATATTTGTTCTGAACTATCAGTAAAAATGAATATCTGATTATCAGATTGAACAGATAACTTTTTTTACCGGATGCCTGGAATTTTTTTTGAACTTCATTATCGTGTGCAAACATAAAAATAAATTTTATATTTCTCAGATATGAGTATAAAGCCATCAGGCATGATTCATTAGTTAATCCGTGCTGAATTATAAACCGGGGTCTGGTTTTTGAAATTATCCTGTGAGTTTTTATCAGTTTAGCAAGATAACTGTCATTTTCTTTAAAACTTTTTATAAGCTGGAATTCTTCGGATTCTTTGAAGTTAATCTTCTCATAATCGCAAATTAATGAATAAACATCAAGACCATGATTCTTTTTCAGCTCTTTAGCAAATAGATACATCTGGACAGAGGCGCCGCCAAATGTTCTTGTGGATTCAGAATTGAATAAAGCCTCTGAATCTTTAGGGAAAATAACCATCACTTTCTTTTTCAGAGATTTACCGTTTTTATCTAATGTTTCCCGATTATTTGCCTGTTCCATGTTGTTGCATTTTATATTATAAAGAATCTATTTTCAGTCAATTTCTTTCTTTTCCTGAAACAAAACAGCTACCCTTCATCTGCTGCATCGTTAAAAATACCATTGAAAACAACTGTCGTGTATTATGGGATACCGTTAATATTAGATCCCGTTTACAATATGCCTCTTAATAGTCAGCTGTTTCCTGTTTTCGGGGAACTGCTGATGGGATATATAGATCACGGGCAATCATGTCCTTCGCGGCATAATAGCGTCCTGTTCGCCGGATGCATCATCTGTTATGTTCTTTTTAAATTTTTTCCATCCGTTTTATTATAAATTGGACGGAGCAGTAAAAAAAATACGAAAACCGGACTAAATCCCGTTTTTTTCAGATTTGCTCAATAATCGGGCAATAATCTATTATTCTATAAATTTTTTCAACATTAAATTTAATCTTGCAGTAAATATATAAATTCCATTAACCCGGAGTTAAAGCAGGAGTATATTAACTAATTTTATTGTGAAGATCTTTTATACGATCCCGGTTTTTTCTTAATTGGGCATGCTAGTTTAAAAAATTCACTCAATATTACGCGAAATCTGGAGATTGATTATCCCTGAATTTTATTATTTTATCCATCGGATAATATTCTGATGTAATTACGGCATGTTAATTCAGAAACTGTTCTATAAATAAACGAAAACCTGGTCGAAATAATTTAACAGAGGCCTTTAATACTATTATTTACAATATTTACAAAAACTGACGATAAGTAAAATAAACATCAGAGAATAAATATGAAAATACCTTTCCATAAAGCTGATCTCGGGCATCAGGAGATTGCAGCGGCGTCGGCGGTTATACAGAGCGGCTGGCTCACGATGGGTGAGAAAACTTTTGAACTAGAGAGAGAGTTTTCAAAATATACTGGTGCTGTAAATTCAATAGCGGTCAATTCCTGTACCTCGGCTCTTCATCTGGCTTTGAAGGCGGCCGGCATAAATGCGGGGGATGAGATTATAATTCCCGCTATGACATTTATTGCCACATGGGAGGTAATCACGTACTTTGGCGCGGTTCCGGTCCTTTGTGATGTTTTAAAAGAGAACTTTCTGATAGATCCTGCCGAGATTGAAAAAAAAATTACACCGAAAACTAAGGCCATAATACCGGTACACTACGGCGGCGAGTCGTGTGACATGGACCTTATTATGAAACTGGCCGAAAAACATAATATCACAGTCATTGAGGATGCGGCCCACGCTCTTCCGACGTTTTATAAAGGGAGGATGGTGGGTACTATAGGCGACGTTACCTGTTTCAGTTTTTATGTCACAAAAACAATAACCACCGGTGAAGGTGGAATGGTAACAACCGGAAACGGCGAGTGGGCGGAGAGAATGCGGCGACTGCGTCTGCACGGAATCACAAAAGACGCGTGGAACAGATATTCTGATAAAGGTTCATGGGAGTACGATGTCTCGGAAGCGGGATTTAAATATAATATTACGGATATTGCATCAGCGATCGGTGTCGAACAGCTGAAAAAATGCGACAGTATGAATAATCAGAGAAGGGATATCGCTCTCAAGTATAACATGGCGTTCGGTAAATCAGATCTGCTTGATCTCTGGGGCGTCAGAGACACGGCCGAATGTGCATGGCACCTCTACCCGGTAAGGCTTAAGCTGGATGCGTTAAAAATTGACAGAAACGAATTTATTGTTGAACTTAAAAATCGCGGTATTGGAACAAGCGTCCATTATATTCCGATGTACAGATTTTCGGTATTCAAGGATTCAGGATATACTTCGATGATGTTCCCGGGGTGTGAAGATATTTTTATCCGCGAGGTTTCGCTTCCGGTATATCCCGAGATGTCCGGAGAGGAAACTGATTATGTAATAGAAAATGTTCTGGATCTGCTTGAGAGAAATAGAAGATAAATATGAAAAAACTGAACAGGATACTGATAGTAGGGGCAGGGGAGGCCGGTATCGCGCTTGCCGGTGATCTCCGCCAGAGGGGGCTTGGTAATGCCATTGCCGGTTTCATCGATGATGACACATCGAAGATCGGAGGTCTGGTTTCGGATATAAAGGTGTACGGGCCCTCGGTTTCTATCGGAGAGGTGTGCGGGGATCTGAAAATCTCTGACGTAATGATCGCCATCCCGTCAGCGTCCTCCGCCTATATTAATAAAATTGTTTCAAGGGTACTTGCCTTTGACCGTAACATTAATCTGTCGTTTGTACCTTCCGCGGAGAAGTTTTTTGATTCCGTGCCGATCTTTCCTTCACTTCGGGAGTTTTCCTACTCGGAACTGCTGGATCGGGACGTTTTTTCAATCGAGCTTGAGCTGATGGAGGAATATTTTTCCGGTAGAAGCGTGATGATAACCGGCGCGGGGGGGAGTATCGGCTCAGAGCTGTGCAGGCAGCTTTTAAAGTTTAACGTGAAAAAGATAATAGCAGTCGGCCGAGGTGAGAATTCAATCTATAATCTGAAGAGAGATATGGATGATTTTCTAAGAATGATGAAGAGCCCGTCCGCTGAGGTTGTATACCGTATCATCGATGTTAAGGACTACAGGCTTCTGGAACGTGTGTTTGAAAATGAAAAACCTGATATCGTATTCCACGCCGCGGCGCATAAGCATGTCCCGCTGATGGAGTTCAACGAGATAGAGGCGCTGCAGAATAACGTGCTTGGAACAAACAATATGCTGTCTCTTTCGGCAAAGTATAAAGTCGGCAAATTCGTACTGATATCAACCGACAAGGCCGTAAGGCCGACTAACGTTATGGGGGCGACAAAGAGGATCGCCGAGATTCTTGCTCTGTATTATAAACACAGCTTCGGACTGAAATCAACCGCTGTAAGGTTCGGCAATGTCCTCGGCAGCAGGGGCTCTGTTATCCCGCTGTTCCGGGACCAGATTGAACGGGGAGGGCCGGTTACAGTAACGCATCCCGATATTACAAGATATTTTATGAGCATACCCGAAGCGTCTCTGCTTGTGATAAACTCTGCGGCCATTTCTGACGGCGGGGAGATTTTTGTTCTGGATATGGGGGAGCAGTATAAGATTTCCGATATAGCCGAGAAGATGATTGAGCTTTACGGCTACACGCCGGGAAGGGATATAAGGATTGAGTATACAGGCCTGAGGCCCGGTGAAAAACTTTACGAAGAACTATTCTACAACAAGGGTGAGATGATTAAGACCGGCAATAATAAAATACTGTTATTGAAGAACGACAGCCGTATCCTCCCTGAAACCGATTTTAACAGCCTGATAGAATCTGTAAAAGAAAAAGTTCCGTATATGGAGAGTTCTGAGGTGAGAGAGTTTGTAAAAAAATTTGTGCCCGAGTATAATTATAACGGGTAGGCTGATCTGCATCCTCGCAGCCCGGATAAATCATCCGGGCTGCTGACAATATTAAATGTATCACAGATTATTTCAAAACAACAAAGATTACCTTTCAGTGACAATTTTGTCCGGAAGCTCGTTTTTGTCGTCGCTCTTTCGCGGAAAATATTTTTCAAGTTCCATGCCGGCGTCTTTTATGGCTCCGCATAATGCATCGGCCCCGTTTCCAGAGGCTATCCCCTTTCCGATTGACCCCGCATATTTATCAAGTGTATCCTGTTTAATCATTTTATAAATACCGTGGTCGGCAAGAACATGCACCCTTTTTTCAAAAACAGAGATAAGAAAAAGAACTCCGGTTGCGTCTCTTGTTCTGTCCAGATTGTGTTCTCTGAATGCTCGTAATGCCCTTTCTCTCACTTCCGCATCCATTCTTTTGATAGAGATCAGCGATCTTTTAAGAGGATAAAGTTTAGTGATTAAAAGCCTTACCGGTACATAAAACAGAACAGTGAGAATGATAAATACCGACAGACCGGCGATGAACCGGAAACCGTCAGGTATCTGCGCGAGCCAGCTCATCGAAGGGATGAATTTACTCAATAAAAAGACAGAATTGGCGTAAAAAACTTCAGCCGGATAAACCGACAGCATGGCCGAGATGATCAAACCGGCAGAAACATCAATATCCCTGTATAAGTCGCTGCTCTCCACAACCATTGCGACAATTTCACCCGAAGTGCGTGATTCAGCTTCACTGATAGAAGCCTCTATTTTCTTCATTTCGTTTTCACTAAAAAATTTTTTCGAGTTTATTTTCATTACCATCCTCCCGATGAACCGCCGCCGCCGAAACTTCCTCCACCTCCGGAGAAACCGCCTCCGCCGAAACTGGAGCCGCTGCTGCCCCCTCCGCTGGAGAAGCCTCCCCCTCCGCCGGCCGAGATATGTGGAGCGATCAGCGCAAGTATGAAGCCGGCAACAGCTGATCCGATAATACCAGTCAGCCCCATCGGGAACAGTCCATAGTGTATAATTGCCGGCAGGCTTGCGGCTCCGATGCCGCCGCTTAAGATTTTTGAGAATCTGGATGTCAGCACAACGGCAAAGTAAAGAACTATGAAAAGTACAATGATATAGCTGCTTACGGGACTGTCGCCGGATGATGACCTGGCGGGAGAATCGTTTCTAAACTCACCCCGGCAGGCTTTGATTATGGATTCGGTTCCCTCGACGAAGCCTCCGTCGAAGTCGCCGCTTTTAAACCTGGGCCGCATAACGTTGTCAAGTATACGGCCGGAAAGAAGGTCCGTCAGAACACCCTCAAGACCCCGTCCAACCTCAATCCTCATGCGCCTGTCATTTTTTGAAGCGAAGAGTATTACGCCGTTATCTTTTTTTGACTGACCGATTTTCCATTTTTCGGCAACGCGGATAGTGAAATCCTCAAGCGCGTCCCCCTCGAGTGAATTTACTGTCAGAATCACAACCTGTGTGGAATCTGATTCCTCGAAAGACTTAAGCTTGTTTTCAAGCAGCGATTCCGTTTCAGGCGAGATCATATCAGCATAATCATTAACCCGTCCTTTTAATGCCGGTACATCAAGAGCATAACTCCAGACTGCCGGCATAAGAATAATTGCCGAAATGATAATCACTAAAAACTTTTTCATCAGAATTTAACCTTGGGTGCCGTTGATGCGCCTTCCTGGGCCTTGAACGGCTCTTTTCTTTCAAGGTGCAGCAGCAGGCTGTTTGTAAGGCTGTTGGGGAATATCCTTATCGAAGTGTTGAACGTCTGAACTGCCTGGTTGAATCTGACGCGGGCGACGTTTATTCTGTTTTCAGTACCTTCAAGCTGGTTTTGTAAATCCGTAAAATTCTGATTTGCCTTGAGGTCCGGATATTTCTCGACGACAACCATCAATCTGGAAAGGGCCGAAGACAGGTCTCCCTGTGCACTCTGAAATTTCTGGAATGCTGCCGGATCTTTAAGGACATCTTTTGTGACCTGCATTGAACCGACCTTTGACCTCGCTTCAATTACTGCAGTAAGAGTTTCTTTTTCATGTGAGGCATAACCTTTAACCACTTCAACGAGGTTTGGTATAAGATCCATCCTTCTCTGGTATGCGGCTTCAACGTCCCCCCAGGCAGCTGTTACCGCCTCCTCATTGGCCTGCATCGTGTTATATCCGCATGAAGTCAAGCCGAGCAGTGAGGCCAGTATCGTTATCGAAACAACAAGTCTTTTCATTCTTTTATCTCCTGTATGTTTTTAAAATTTATTGCTTAATAAAATGCCAGTTTTTTACTCTCTCCCGTCAAGTGGAACAGTGAAAGAATACATGTCTGAATATTATTATAGTACAAGGTTACAATTTCTTCAGATTTTCCTCAATCTCTTCCGGAATTCTTGAAAACATATAGGCCATCCGTTTTAATCGTCCCATGTTTACTCCGTTCAGCGCGCCCTCTGTGAGTTTCCAGACCCAGTTGTTTACCGTAGTTCCGGGGGTATTCATTCTGAATTCGTGGTTATAGCCGAGAATGTCCTGTGCCGGAATAATCACAAGGTCGGCAATTGTAGCCATAGCCTCACGGATAATCCTGAGATGAAAATCGCTCCAGTCTTTCATTGCAAGATATTCCATTACATAATCGCGGTCGCCATCGAACATCGAAGGGTCGTAAAACCATCCGTTTGCAGTATTGTTATCGTGGGTCCCGGTATATACCACGCACTCTTTATCTGTAATGTTGTGGGGGAGATAATCGTTTTTGTTATTATGATCAAAAGCGAAAAGGAGTATCTTCATTCCGGGCAGTTTAAGATCGTTTCTGAGTTTCTTCACTTCAGGAGTAATTACACCGAGGTCTTCGGCTATGATCGGCAATTCCCCGATATCGGCTGAAAGACGGTCAAAAAAAACTTTTCCCGGACCTTCAGTCCATTCACCGTCAATGGCTGTCTCCTCTCCAAACTTCACAGACCAGAAAGATTCAAAACCGCGAAAGTGGTCTATTCTTGTAACATCGGTAAGGGCTAGCGAGTGCCTTACGCGTTTCAGCCACCACTGGTAGGTTCCTTCATTCAGTTTTCCATTCTTATCGTGCCACCTGTATACAGGATTTCCCCAGAGCTGGCCGGTTTCACTGAAGTAATCCGGCGGGACCCCTGCAATAAAGGACGGTTTCATCTCTTCGTAATCGATCTCTACTATATCCTGCGCGACCCACGAATCGGCGCTGTCCATCGAGATATAGATCGGTATGTCGCCGATGATTTTTATTCTTTTACTTTTAGCATATTCACGCATCTCGTTCCATTGGGTAAAGAAGAGATACTGTGCGAATTTAATCAGCTTGATTTCGTATTCAAGCTCGGCGGCTGCGTCCGATAAAGCCTTCTGATTCCTGAGTGCAATATCTCTGTCCCATTGAAGCCAGTTGAAGGTGTTGTACATTGCAGCGAGAGATCTGTAAAGGGCGTAATCGTTGAGCCAGTTATCACCATGCTCAAGAACAAACAGATCATACATCTCCCTTTCTCCGGGTGAGCAGTATTTCCGGAAACAGGACTCGGCTGACCTTATAAAGCTCATCGTATATTCTTCCGCCGATCTGAAGTCGGCAAAGGAACTTTCTTTTACGGCGGGAGCGACCATTTCATCCCTGAACCATTTTTTTGTTCTGATAATATCGGTGCTGATGAAAAGTTCATTCCCTGCAAAGGCCGATAATGAGGAGTAGGGGGAGTAGCACATAGCGCTACACACAGGTCCCGTCGGAAGTATCTGCCAGTATGTGATTCCGTTATCGGAGAGGAGGTCTATAAAGTCGTAAGCCTCCTTCCCGATTGTACCAGTACCGTACCTGCCGGGAAGACTGGTAATATGCAGCAGCACTCCGCATGATCTTTCAAAATTCATCAGTTGCCCTGGCTCTTCATCTGGTTCAGAACGTTCTTCAAATTCTGAAGCTCATCTCCGTAACCCTTCCAGTTCCCTGCACGCATATAATCTTCCGCTTTGGAGAAGTGAAACGATGCGCGGTCTGCGAGGGCTTTCAGGCTCATTCCCTTTGAAGTGTTTCTGTCAGCCTCTGTCGTAAATCCCCCTCCGAAAAAAAGTTTCTCAAGCGCTGTCGGGAGATCATTTTCCATTACGATTTTGTCGGCAAACGAAACGATAACTTTTTTAAGCTCGGGCATCTCGCTTGTTTCGGCTTTAAGATACAGCGGCTCTATATAAATAATTGATTCCTTGATCGGAATCGCAAGCATATTCCCGCGGATCACGTTTGTCCCCTTCTGGCTCCATAGAGTGAGCTGCTTCGAAATTTCCGGGTCCTGGTTTATCCTTGCCTCAATCTGCATCGGTCCATAGTTGAGTTTGTCTTTCGGCAGCTGATAAAGCTGAAGTTTACCGTAATCGGGCATATCGCATTTGGCGGTAAGGAATGACAGCATGTTATTTTTCTTATATGGAGTGAACGGCAGTATAAGGATAAACTCGCTCCGTTTTTCATTCGGAAGAGTCGTTACAAGATAGTAACTGTGAACGAGCTCTTCCTGGCTCCCGTAAATCTGTGTAGGTATTGACCATGCGTCTTCATTGTTATAGAAAACATTCGGGTTGGTCATGTGGTATTTCAGAAGCATCTGGCTCTGTATGTTGAAAATTGTTTCCGGATACCTGATATGCGACTTAAGCCCTTCGGGGACATCATTTAGTTCTTTGAAGAGCCCCGGAAAAATTCCGGCATAGGCTTTTATAATCGGATCTGTCCTGTCAGAAATGTAGCAGCTGATACTGCCATTGTAGGCATCTATGACTATTTTAACAGAATTTCTGATATAGTTCAGATTTTTACCGTTGACATTAATCGGCGTAGAATACGGGAACTGGTCAGACTGAGTATAGGCATCTATTATCCAGTACATTTTGCCGTCGGAAATGACGAGGTACGGATCATCGTCGAGTT
>CAYTNW010000007.1:0-15620 GCA_964439325.1 uncultured Leptospirales bacterium
ACCAAGAGCAAACTAATATCTGCCCTCTTTCAGTCAAGCATTTTTAATACTTTTCTGAGGAAAAGAAATAAAAGAATGCGTTAGAATAGCCCACGACCAGAATCGAACTGGTGACCTTTTGCTTACCATGCAAATGCTCTACCGACTGAGCTACGTGGGCATAAATTATAATTTTACGGGAAAAAACAGGATGAAATGATAAAATCAGGCCATTTTATGTCAACATTAATTTCGCTAATTATGGCCATATAAAAACCAATCCCTTAAAATTGACAATAAATCCGACGTGAATTAATCAACAGAGCATAAATATATTATATTGCGAGAGATAATCTGTCAACATGTAATAACAATACTCTTTAATAATTTAATATAGATATTAAAAAAAGATCTTCCCGACATTTAATAAATCGTGTTATCCATTATAAATATTTTTCAAATCCTGCATGAAAAAGCCCGCCTTACGGCGGGCTTAAAAGACTATTTTTTTATCTTCGCCTTTAATACTTCCTCTTTAAATCCTTTACTAAATGTAAATTTAGGCACTTTTGTTGCTTTTTTGGCGGCGATAGTTATCTCTTCTCCGGTGATAGGGTTTCTTCCTTTTCTTGCTTTTGTAGCAGGTTTAACCTTTGCATAAACTTTACCGATTTTGCCCAGCGGAACTCTCTCCCCCTGAAGTACTCCGGCTTCAATGAGATCCATAACTGTTTCAAGTATCTCTTTTGCCTCTTTTTTTGATAATCCTTTTGCATCTGCAAGATAATTTGCCATTGAATTCAATGTAAAACTTTCCGGGAACGCAACTTTTTTCTCTTTTGGAGCCGCAACAGCTTTTGTCGCTTTTTTTGTCACGGTTTTTGCAGCAGCTTTTTTTGCCGCTTTCGGATTTGATCCATTTGCCATATTAATTCCTTTCCCTTTCTCGACTGTTTAGTTTTTTAATAACAAAAGATTTCCCATTTCCCCATTTGAAATACAGGCTGGTACGAAATCTCATTTTTCATAATTGATAAAACCGAATGGACTCTGTCAAACTAAATTATTGTTTATTACAAAAAGTTTGAAGAAAAGATGGTTAAATGCAGTGTTTTACGCTATAAAAAACATGATCGCTTGTAAAATAGCGGTTTTTACGGCATTTTCAGCATTACAGCATGAAGAGAATTACAGGGCATCTGTTTTAATCGATTCTGCATTGAATCCGGTCTTCTCAGATAAACTTTTACTGAAATTTTTTATTAAATTTCGTTTATCCGCAAATGCCCGCAAATCCGTCACTTCGCTTTATTTAAAAGCTCAAGGAGTTTTTCCGTTGTTTCCAGCAGTTCTGATGTCATATCAGATACCTCCATTGAACTCTCCGCGTTTTTCTGCGTTATCTCGCTTGCACTGGACAGAGAGTTTGACAGAACAAAGGATGTCTTGCTCTGTTCATTCATCGCCAGATTTACGTTGTTCGAAACCCCGTTTACCCTGTGGATCGAATTCTTCACCTTGTTGCTGAGATTCATCTGTTCAAGAGCGGAATTATTCATCTCACGGCTGAGCTTTTCTGAAACAACGAGAGTATCTTTCATTTTATGGATATGAATATCAAGTTCACTGAACAGGTTGAAACCGGTACTTATATTTACTCCGGTCTCGGTAATAAGCTTTCCGATCTCTTTGGCGGCCTGTGTGCTCTTCTCCGCCAGCTTCGATATCTCATCAGACACTACGGCGAAACCCCTTCCGGCTTCTCCTGCACGCGCGGATTCTATAGCCGCATTAAGAGCAAGAAGATTAGTCTGGTCGGCAATCTCTGAAATCAGCTCTATTATGCTTTTTATCTGTTCAGAACTCTCTTTTATTTTTGAAAATCCGTCAAGGGCTATTACCGAATTGTTCACAGCATTATCTGCAAGTGTTATCGCCCTGTCCGATTCTTCCATTATAGCACCGGCACGTTCGGTAAGATTATTGATAAACGAGTTGAGGTCCCCCATTATGCTGTCGATCTCATTTATCGACTCAGACTGGCTGGAAATCTCCCTGGAAACATTTTCAATAGTACTGGCCATCTCCTCCATTGAAGCTGATGACTCTTCCAGTATTGCGGCCTGAGTTTTCGCCCCTTCTGCTATAATGCCGGATGTATGGTTGAAATTTGAAGCTGTCTGCTGAAGCTTCGCAGAGATTTCTCTGATAGAGGCAAACAGGTTCGAAATCAGCTGATACTGGTTCCGGTTTATTTCAGCCTCCTCCCTGTGAAGATTATTCGATTTTTCAGTTAGATATGTATTGATATAGCTCATCACTCCGATCAGAAGAAAAACAGGTGTACTGTTTGCAACACCCGCTCTGGCAATCTCAAGAGTCTCTCCAGACAGATGGCCTCTAACAAAATAATAAAATGCAATATTAACTATGATAAAAAAAAGAGACAGCACCCACACCATATACTTCTTCCCGAATACTGATACGTAAGCTATCAGATAGAAACAGTAGTATATGTACGATGAAAATCCGCCGTACGGGATTCTGGCAGCGTTGAGAAACCTTGCCACTGTGACAATCAGAACCGTCGGTATCAGGTAAACCATAACCGACGTATTCAGCAATCCTCTCTTCAGAAAAACAAGGCTGGCCAGTACGATCAGAATTATAATACCCGCACCTATAATCGCCCTGTTCCCCCCCTTTGTATTCAGAACAAGATAGGCTATCATCAGATTGGGAAGAAGAAACAACATCAGCAGGTCATAATAGAGCAGGGCTTTCGCTTTCTGCTGATTTATGAAGTGAGCTTTCTCAAATTCTGATAAAAAGTAACTTTCCAGTATTTTACGCATAATACTCCCCGACTCTTTTTTTATGAGTAATTAACTTCCATGGAGACAGTGATATCCCATATAATATCTTTCGGCATTTTTTATGCCCGATATTATCATGATACATTCTGATAATCCGGTCACGATGACAGTGAGACAGACTATACATGATTTTCTGTATTAGCCGGACAAAAAACATATCTCTTTATTTAAAATGATTATATCTGCACAACATATAAAAAATCAACCGATTTTTCACGACATCCGGAAATGAAAGCCTGCAGTAATTTCTTCCTGGTGAATATGATATGGTCCTGCCGTGTGCCCGACTTCCCGGACTGCAGCCGTTATTAATTCTATTTTTCTTTACACGGTTTTTTTAAAAACTCCAGCAGCTCATGAAAACCGAGAGGGCGGCTGTAGTAATAGCCCTGAATAAGAAACTCGTTATTCTGTGTAAAAAAATCTATCTGCTCCTGTTTCTCAACACCCTCGGCGATAATTTTCAACCCCATCTCTTTGGCCAGTACAATTATTGTCCTTGCAAGCGTCTTGCTGTCATTGTCGGAAGGTATGTCTATTATAAATGAGCGGTCTATCTTCAGATTATCAAGTGGGAATTTTTTCAGATAACTCAGAGAGGAGTATCCGGTTCCAAAATCATCAATTGAGAACCGTATGCCGAGTTTTTTAAGATCTTTCATAATACTATTAATTTCAGAGACATTTTTCATAATACTGTCTTCGGTTATCTCTATAATCAGGTTCTCCGGGGCGAGCTTTGATTCTTCAAGCGCGCTCGATATAGATTCAAGGATTCTCTTGTTTACAAACTGATGCGATGTCATATTAACAGAGATATATATTGAAGGAAATCCTGCATCAATCAGCTCTTTGCATTTGAAACATGATTTTCTGAGAACAATATCGTTTATCTGGACTATATAGCCCGTTTCCTGAGCAACCGGTATAAATGTTGAAGGGGGTATTATTCCGAGCTCCGGATGAATCCATCTTGACAAAGCCTCCACACCGGCGGTCTTTTCTGTTCTGCTGTCGACTATAGGCTGGAAAAAAATTTCAAACTGATCCTGCTCAATTGCCTTTCTGAGCTGAAGCTCAAGCATCAGGCGCACATCTACTTCACTGTTCATCTCGACCGAGAAAAACTGATACTCCCCTCCGCCGAGGGTTTTTGCATGATACATCGCGATATCGGCATTCTTGTGCAGCTCTTCCACAGTTGTTCCGTCATCGGGACATATGCTTATGCCGATACTCGCCGATGTGAAAAGTTCGTTTTCGTCGATTTTAACAGGACTGTTCAGCTCTTCGGAGATCCGTCCGCAGACCCGTACAACATCATTGATTTCATCGATATGCGGGAGTATTATGACAAACTCGTCTCCGCCGACACGTGCAACAGTATCTCCGTCCCTGACGCAACGGATAAGTTTTCTCGCGACGCTCTGCAGCAGGTAATCCCCCGTGATATGCCCGAGGCTGTCATTGATGACCTTGAACCGGTCCAGATCAATATAGAGAAGCGCCATCTGGCTCCCGTTCCTCATTGCCTGGTTTACCGCCAGAGACAGACGGTCAGAAAAAAGCGAACGATTCGGAAGTCCGGTAAGAGGATCATGATATGCCTGGTACTCTATTTTTTTCTCTGAACTTTTTATATCGGATATGTCCCTGAAAACCGATACGTAGTGCTTGACCCTCTCCTTTTCATCTTTAATGACATTTATCGAAAGCCATTCGGGATAAGTTTCGCCGTTCTTTCTCCTGTTCCAGATCTCCCCCTGCCATACTCCGTATTCAGCCAGCGACTTCCACATCTTCTGGTAAAACATCGCATCATGCCTGTCCGATTTCAGTATTTTGGGATTTTTTCCTATCACCTCATCGGCGCTGTATCCGGTGATATGCGTGAATGCAGGATTGATTCTAATGATATTATTTTTCGCGTCTGTTACAAGGATGGCTTCCGTTGTTGTTTCAAACACCCTGCCGATAAGAAGCAGTTCATCCTCAGCCATTTTTTTCTCGGTTATATCGAGTCCGTAAAAATACACCTCGTCCCTCCCAGATACGGGAGATACGGTAAAATTAAAAATTCTTTCGTTGACGGTAAATTCAGTCGTCAGGGTTTCGCCGGAAGCAATTACTTCTTTCATAACATTCGCTACAGCTGCCGGCAGCGTACTCTCCGACCTGCTATGGCCATTCCAGTTATCAAACAACCATCTGCAGGCGGGATTCGAATAAATAATGACGTTGTCACTTGTAACGCGAAAAACCGGATTCGGGTTATCCTCGGGAAATTTCGCAAGCGTTTTTATCTTTTCCTCTTTTTGTTTCCTGTCGGTGATGTCTTCTATGTGCATAATTACCATCGACGGAGGAACATATACATAACTGCATATATAGATCCGGATCTCACCTGTTGATTTTAATGTAAATGTTTCTTCAGAGGTGATCACAGTACGTTTTATGTAACAGCGGTTAATTTTTTCAACAATCATCGGCTTGTCTGAAAAGATATCACTGGAGGATCTCCCAAGATATTCCGGGGTTTTACCATTAAAAATCTGATAGGCGGCGTCATTATAATCTGTAAAAATAAAATCATCACCTATCTTTGTCCATGTGAATGACGGGAGGGGAAAATTTTTGTAATGAGTCCTGTACATCATTTCGCTTTCTATGAGCTTCTGCTCGGATTTTTTTCGTTCCGAAATATCGCGCGATGTGGACTGTATCTGAATTATCCTGCCGGTGTTGTCTCTTATGGGGTTGATAAGAGTTTCAAACCATATATAAGAACCGTTTTTTTTGCATATCCGGTACTGAATTCTGTTTTCAATTCCCCCGAATACTTCCAGGTCATGTATGTTTTTCCTTATTATTAAAGCATCTTCCGGATGAATAAAATCGAGGGGCAGTTTGCCTATAAATTCTTCCGGAGTATATCCAAGGAGTTCGGTAACAGAGGGGGATACATAGATGAAATATCCCACCCTGTCATGCAGCCCTACAAGATCCAGCATATGTTCCGAGATAAAACGGAACCTGGACTCAGTAATCTTCAGCTCCTGCTCGACAACCTCTCTCCTTTTAACCTCTCTCAGCAGTATACTATCTTCACAATCAGAGCCGCCCGTGCCGCTGACAAAGCCATCTCTATTTTTTTCAGTTTTTTTGTTTCCGGAATCGCCTTTTTTCCCGCTCTTTGTCATATTCCCTTTTTTTTTCCTGAATATACTCATAGTCCCTGCGTTTAAAATTTTTTTCGGGATATCCGTTTTAAACAGTATTGATAATGAAGATTTGTTATAAAAATACTTCCATCGCTTGTTTTTATTAACGGTTTTTTCGTCTCTAAAATTCAGTACTATTTGAGAATTTTATCATATAAAATAAATATGAGCAGTTATTCTTAACCGTTCACTACCAGTAAAACCCTGTTAAACCATTGCTTTAATACCGGGATTCACAGCGTATTAATAGTGCCATTTAATTAAAAAAATTTCAACAAATAATTATTCCTTGAATTATCTCCATCCTGTGATAATAATCAGCAATATTTCAGTATAAAAATCCGCCTCAGCATAATCACGATAATGTATCATCCATTTTCCGTAATGCGCCGGCAGAAGATTTTTATGAGTAGATGCTCACTAAAATATACAATGAGAAATTAATGCCGGAAATTAAGATTTTAACCACAGAAGCAGAGTTGGCATCATACCTTGAATATCTCCGTCGTGAAGGGATAAAAAAAATCGCACTCGATCTGGAAGGGGACCAGGGATCTATAAGGTATAAGTATTCCATTTCCATTTTTCAGTGTTACGACGGCAAAACACCTGTTGTAATAGATATATTAAAAATTGCCGGCTCCCCTGTATTAAAAGAGTTTCTGACCTCACCCGATATTATTAAAGTCATGTTCTCCAGTGAAAATGATCTCTTTATGACCCAGAATGTTCTCGGATACTCTATTAAGCCGATACGAGATATTGCAATTGCGCAAAAACTGCTGGGATTGAAAATCAACCTTGCAGATTATATCGGGATTGATAAAGACATCAAGGACTCATACCAGAGAGCAAACTGGCTGAAGAGACCAATAAGAAACGATCTACTGGAATATGCAATAAATGATGTTCTGTTTCTTCTCGATATAGATGAAAAATTTGAAAAAGAACTTAAAGATAGGAATCTTTACAGGGAATATCTTGAAAACTCCGCACGTGTTTCAGAGAAAAATTTTATTGTAGACCAGTATGAACAGTATAAGGAAAAATTTCCCGGTTTCAAAAGGCTGACAAAAGAGCAGAAGGAACTCGGCAGAAACATATGGATATTCCGTGAACTGCTTGGTGAATACTTCAACTGTCCATCGGGATATGTTTTTTCAAAAAAATCGATGAATGAAATAATAAGGGATAAAGATAAAATTATTATTAAACTGGAAGAGGAACTGAATAAAAACAGAAGAGGCAGCAAGAGGATTGATATGGATTTTATAAAAAAGATGTACGCCAAGGCGGAGCAGAGGGGCCGCAATAATCGGGATAAATAGTCTTCAGAGACGCTTCACGTCCAGCTTCAACATGTACAGGTATGCCGGCTCACCGTCTTTATAGAAGTTTTTTACCACACTTTTTTTTACAAAACCCTCTTTTTCATAAAGCGATACAGCCGCGATATTATCAGTTCTGACATGAAGATTGATTTCGACGAGATTTAGTTCAGTTATGCGTTCAATCATGAATCTGAGCGCCATAACGCCCAGACCGCGGCGTCTGAATTTACGGTCAATCGCAATCGATTCTATGTAGCCTGCCCCCTTTTCAATCAGAAACTCACAATAGCCAGCAATCACTCCATCCTCGATCAGAGCATAAAACCCGTCTCTGAACTCCGAATAAAGCTCAACCAGAGTCTCTCTGTCAAGCCGGTCATACCGGTTAAATGATTCCTCCTCCAGCCTTAAAATCTCATCAAAATCGTCTTCCGTAACAGGTCTGAATGTTATCTTTTTATCTTTCATTTTAATATGCTGTTTTTCAGTGAGAAATGTGTCATAATATGCTCTTTAACAAAAAAAGAAATAACCTGTAGACCAGGCAAGCCTGGAAAAAAGGCTGTCATAATATACATTCATCAGAAATTCCCCTTTTTCTATATTGACCGGCTGATTCTGAAAATATTCTGCAGGAAAGATCATTTTTTTTCAGAACAGACTTGATAAATAAATTCTTTTAAACGATAGATATCACTCCATAAAATCGCCAAACAGGACGAGTATAATATTATTGACATACTCGTTTTCAATCTAAAAAAATTTTAGATTGAAATTTTAATCTAACTTTTTTTTTATGTACATGATGATTTTTATTTGAACTTTCTGATATTTGTTCTAAAATAACTTGACATAGGCGCGCTTAAAACAATGCTTTTGAGCTATTATTGGTTTTATAATCAGTTTTTATTAATACAGAGATAAGCTTTAAAAGTCATAGATATTGAATACTGTTTCAACTTAAGGACTAAAATTTATGGAAATGTTTATAATTATTTTTTATATGCTTATATTATTTTTGCTTTCGGTTTATGGAGCTAACAGATATTATACAATTTATCTTTTCAAAAAGCATAGACATGACATTATAACTCCCCTTGCACAGTTTTCCAATCTCCCGAAGGTTACAATCCAGCTCCCGGTTTTCAATGAGAGATATGTTGTTGAAAGGCTTATTGAATACGTATCAAAGATCAGGTATCCTAAAGAATTGATGGAAATACAGCTTCTTGATGATTCCACCGACGAGACTCAGGAGATCGCAAGAAGGAAATGCGATGAAAAAAGAAAAGAGGGTTTCAATATAAACTATATACACAGGACAGACCGCACAGGTTTTAAAGCGGGCGCTCTTGAAAACGGTCTTAATATGACAGATGGGGAGTTTATAGCCATTTTTGATGCAGACTTCCTTCCTCCGGAAGATTTTCTGGAAAGAACCGTTCATTACTTCACAGATGAAAAAATAGGGATGATCCAGGCAAGATGGGATCATGTAAATAGAAGATATTCGCTTCTTACTGAATGCCAGAGCATACTTCTTGATGGACACTTCATGATAGAACATACCGCCAGAAACCGTTCAGGACGTTTTTTCAACTTTAACGGTACTGCCGGGATCTGGAGAAAATCGACTATTGTAGATGCAGGCGGATGGCAGCATGATACTCTCACTGAAGACCTGGACCTCAGTTACAGGGCCCAGCTTAAAGGATGGCAGTTCATATATCTGCCGGATCTGACCGTTCCAGCAGAGCTTCCGATAGAGATGACAGCATTTAAATCACAGCAGTTCAGATGGGCAAAAGGTTCGATTCAGACTTTCCTGAAAATAAAGGGTTCAATTCTTAAAGCGAATATCCCTCTGAACGTTAAAATTGAGGCTTTTTTCCATATAGGTGCCAATTTCGCCTATGCGCTTATGACTGTGATGACAGTTATGATGCCTGTAATTTTAATAATAAGGTTTAACAGCGGTTATAAAAAGCTTCTTTATCTTGATGCGCCGATATTTATCTGCGCCACACTCTCTGTTTTCTGCTTCTATTTTTATACAGAATACGCGGTAATAAAAGAGACACTCAGCGTAAAAAACAGGTCTTTGACGAAACCGCTGATGTTTCTCCCGTTTGTTGTAGCGATAGGTATAGGCCTCTGCATAAACAACACAAAGGCCGTTCTCGAGGCCCTTATACGCAAACAGAGCCCGTTTAACAGAACTCCGAAATACAATGTATCGGACGGCGGGGATAATTCAATGGCCGCAAGAATGAAGAACATACTTGGGAATGTCTACACATCAAGAAATATTGATGCCGTTTCCCTTATTGAACTAATACTTGCAGTTTATATGTCCTATGCTGTATATTTCACCTATGCAAATGATCTCTATCTGTCTCTTCCGCTTATACTTCTTTTCCAGATAGGGTTCTTTTACACATCATTGCTGAGCATTGTTCATACGCCGTTTTCCATATTTTTCAAAAAGAGCAAATAAAAGCAAATTTAGATTCGTTATAATTAAAGAGGCTGCCCTAATGTGCAGCCTCTTTTTTATTGCTGATCTGATACTCCGTTCACTATCCAATTAATTCATTCAGCCTGTCATTCAATTCCTTAATAGTATAAGGCTTCTGAATGAACATCACGTCCTTCCCTGTATCAACCATATCCTGCCTGTATCCTGATGTGAGGAGGAATTTTGCGCCGGACGATAACTCTCTCATCTGTTTAAAGACCTCTGAACCATTGATGTCAGGAAGCGTCATATCAAGAATTACGATCGATATATCATTTTTTCTCTGGTGGAAAACCTCAAATCCCTCTTTCCCGGTACCGGCAGTAATAACTTCATAGCCGAGCTCTTCAAGTATCTCGCCAGATGTCATCCTTATGATTTTCTCGTCATCTACAAGCAGGACAAGCTTTTTCATTACACATTACCCCCGGTAAAATGGACCGCTAATATAATCATTTTATTAATAGCGATACAAAAAAAGTATTATCAATAACTGCCATTTTCAATAATTTAAATCATTTTTTCATGCTTTTCTGACCGATTAATTCCTGTTCAGAATTTTCCTGGAGAGCAGATTATATGGAATCGGGAACAAAATATTCAGAAAAAATAATACAGAAATAAGGACATACACTATACAAACGAAATATCGCCGCATAAGAGAGAAATCCAGTGATACCATACCGTGTTTTTGCTTTATAACAGAGTCGTGTTAATAATAAATCTCACGGAATTTTCATCAACCATCAGCTTTTTTGAAATTGCTTCGGGATCCCATCCTTTGTTAGACAATTCCCTCACTGTTTTGACTATATTATCTCCCAGATTTTTACCCGGCATCGTTTTCAGATCCCCCTTGACCTGCTTTAAAATCGGATTGTTATTGTCCACAGCCTGTATAAAATCGGAAAACTCTCTCATCTTCATATCAGTCTGATGGAACATATCCTGCAGCCTGCTGTCTGTGAGGTCAATCTCCTTCCTGATTGTCTCAACCTTGGTAAACATCGCATGTATCTGTTTGACCCTCTCCTCCATATGGTCCGAAAGCCCGTCAAGCTCATTAAGCCTGTCCCTGAGCTCCCTGATATCATTCTCTTTTGTTTTGAGTATCAGAGTCTCCTCTTCAACACGCTTCAGGTGGCTGTTTATCTTTTCTATTCGTTTGTCAGACCGGTCGACAGTCTTCTCGAAAGCCTGTATCCTGCTGTCTATGGTCTGTATGATTATATCGGACTTATTAACTGAATCAAGGTTCCGAGAAATTATATCCTCGTACTGGTTGAGCTCATTTATCCTCTTCTCAACTACATTATATGTCTCCGAAAGAGCATCGATCCTTGAGTTAACAGCATCTATCCTGGCGACATTCTCAAGCAGCTTGTCCGATTTGCTTACTACAAAATCGTTAACCTCCATAAGGTTCCTTACATCGCTTTCTATATCCGCAAGCTTCTCCTTCTTCGCGTAATATGTACGGATCTCTTTATCAGCCGCTTTTTTAAGCTCTTTGATCTGTTCTATGTCGGCGACAAATTTCTCAAGCTCTCTCGATTCCTTCTGCGCATCCTCAAGTACACGGTTCAGCTGTCCCACCGCATCGTTTACTTTTTTCATCAGCTGATCGGTTTTTCCGAATATATCATTGTTCTGTTCGTAGCGCACAATCTCGCTCCTGATCTCTCCAAGGCGGTTTTCAAGATCGCTGAAATTTTTCTGAAGTATATCGTTCTGGTCTGCGGCCCTTCTGCTGAACTGGGTCTCTTCATCCTTAAGCCTTCCAAGCATCGCATTAAGCCTGAGCTCAATCGACTGGTAATCCGAATCGATGCTGTTGATCTTCTCCTCGGCGGTGTCGATGATCCTGTTTTCAAGCTCGACGAACTTGTCTTCAAAATCATCAATCTTCTTCCTGATACCCTCCGCTTCGCGTCTGGCTGCCTGTACGATTTCATCCTTCTTCGAAACGGCATGGATGCTAAGGTTATCGAGCTCGGTTCTTATATTATCAACTTCATTCTCGAAGGTGCTTACAAGTTTACCCTTAGACTCCTCTATGTTAAGCTCTACGTTTTTCAGCTTCTGGGTCAGCTTGTCTATATTATCATTGACCTCGGCCTTCAGATCCCTTGATTTCTGACTGAACTGGTCGAAGAAAGTATTCTCCATCGCGGCAAAGGTGTCTTTCATCGAAGCTATCTGCATCTGTAATGAATCCGAGCTCTCCACGTTCCTGATAAGAGGTGCTATCTTTATCCTGAAGTTCTCAAGGAGAAGATCGCCGGAATCAGATATCTTCTTTTCGAATTCACTTCTGGAATTTTCGCTCTGCATATAAAACTCTTCTGTAATTTCGCGAGACCTGACCCTCAGCTTGTCTTCAAAATTTCCCGTCATATGCGCGATCTGCCCGTTAAGGTTATCCACATTCTCGGAGAGAAACGTCACCTTTTTTGCTATTTCAGAAAAATTATCCTTCGCCGAGGAGATAAACTGAATCTGCTTGTTAACATCTTTCGCGGCAGAGGAGATTATCTTTATATCCTCTTCAACCTTTTTCAGATTGCTTTTTTCCACATCAAGTCCCTGGAGCCTGTTTTCTATCTCGCGGATAGATTCCGACATGTTTTTCGCAAGGGCGCCCGATTTCTTAATTAAAATATCTATTTCGATGGTCGCATCCTGAAACTTACGGCTCTCCTTTTCGGTCATCTTTTTAAAATCATCAAATACTCTCGCTGAATATCTACGGAGCTTTGTCATTCGCAGATTTGCCTGGTCGAATCTCCGGAAAAGCACAAGCATTGTAAAACACGCAGCCAGTGTTATTATGTTTAGTATCATCATCTGATCCTTAAAAAGAAGATTTTTTAAAACTGTACAATTTCAGCCATCCGCCGGTTGAAAAACAGCCGCATCCATAGCTGTAATATCTTTATTTATATAACCGCCTACAGAGAAATCCATGTTGCAATAAGAGGTTTTCCGCCATTGAAACATTTCTGCCTGCCAGCTCTATTATAAATTTCCCGGCAGATGCGGTAAAACTATATATGTTCCCCTGATTATAATACGACATAATATTTTACATTAAAAGTATCAAAAATGTCAATAAAATTTTATGTCTCATTAATTACAGCGGAAAAATATTTTTTTGCAGTTTCCTGTAAAAAGGAAACTGCCGGTGTGATACGCGAGAGTATTATTGAGGATATGCCGGAGAAAACTTCCGGTGTCTGTAGTTCTATTTTATCGCACGGAATATCAATACAGTCCGCCCTATTGTTATCTCATCCCAGTCATGTAGAAGTTTAGGGCGAAGGAGCTTTTTGCCGTTGAGGAATGTCCCCATATCTGAAACGAGGTCGTATAAATAATATCCCCCTTCGATTCTGCGGATCCTGGTGTGTTTTCTCGAAACCGCGCAGTCTTCAATCTGGATCGCGTTTTCCTCCCCGGAGCCTATTGTAATCTCGTTCTTTATCATCTGAAATTTCTCGCCGGAGCCGTGATCATCTTTGTGCTGGAGCCAGACCTGCGAATAGATTACATCGGGGACTTCCATCGGCGCCTTTTCATCAAATTTATCTTCACGCTTAAGGTCTTCAACTGATATCTCGCCGGTATAGATGCCGGAATCGAACTCTGATTCCCTTTCATCTCTCTTTTTATCACGGTTCTTCTCTGCGGATTTTACTTTTTTTATCTTTTCACGGCCCCTGTTGACAAAATGGACAAGCATGCCGCACAGCAGCATCATAAGCAGCACTACAAGCACCAGCAGTATAATATATGAATCGCTGGGGAAATCTATTCTGAAAAAATCCCTCTCAGCCGTATATTCAGCGGTATCACGGTCTTTAAGATCTCCATATTTCAGGCGTACCTCAAGGAGGTGCCTGCCGTTATCCCTCTTTACGATTGACTGATAATAGATTTCATAAATATTTTTTATCCGTGAGAGTATAACCCTGTATACCATCGTAAGGTTTTTATCACCGCAGGAGATAAGCGTACCACCGGTAAGCTTGGACACACGTCCGAGGTGCGTACTGTTTTTGCATGCAGAGGAGGTGATGAAATATACCGGAACCCCGTTATCCTTTCCGAATTTGATTATATCGTCGCCGGAAAGGCTGCTCCCCTCATCCCTGCCGTCTGTAAAGACGACTACACCTTTACGGCTGCTCTTAACACGGGAGAGATATTCTATTGAATCGTAAATACCGTCGTACATCACGGTTTTTGTCCCATGCCTTTCGACGCTCTTTATGCTTCGGGTTATCTCCATTCTGTTCGAGGAGAAATTGTTTAAAAGCTTCACCTGGTCGTTAAATCTGATGACCGCTATTCTGTCATTCTCGACGGTGGAATCCACAATCTCGCCGGCATTTTTCTTTATTTTTTCAAGGTATTCTTTGCTTATGCTTTTGCTTGAATCTATCGCAAAGACCAGATACAGGGAATCTTTCGAGGATGAGATATCCTTGACCTTTACATAGTTTACCCTGTACCCGTCTTCATAGACAAGTATATTCTCCTCGTCCAGCCCGTTAATCCCCCTGTTGTCAGGATCAATGACCGAAAGGTTAAGCTTAACGCGGGGAAATTCTGTTTTTGCGTCGATACCGTTGATATTGATAAACGGCCCTGCCGACAGCGGCGCTGTAAAAAACAGAATGACGGATATTAATATTATATTTTTCTTCATAATTTTATACTTCTGACGGAACCTGTTGATTCTGTATATTATCGGTAAATAAGTGCATATAGTATAATAATTTATATATTTTCTTGCAAGCAAATAACACTCTTTGCCAAAAGTTATCTCTCAATTGTCTTAAACATGATTTTAAGGATTTAATGATTAACACGATTCTGTGAGAGATATCTCACTCAAATCATAATGATTCTTTAATAATTCGAAATATTTTTATATATCCACAATAAATTATCTCCCTCTAAATTTTGAAAATCCTTGAATCAAAATAATCGTGTATAGACATTTTCAACAATTAAGACGTTTAGTATGATTCTTCAAAAAGTTTTCTCCCTCCAAATCGTGCAAATCCTTGAATCTTAAGAATCCTGTATAGACAATTTCTATAATGTTTTAAAAATTTCTAATTATTTGCTTTTTGAAAACGTAGTAATATTCAAAATAACAGAAGGATTTATTATGAACAAAGCAGATATTGATAAACTGACTCACAAAATAATCGGTTGCGCTATGCAGGTTCACCGCACTCTTGGTAATGGATTTCAGGAAGTAATATACCAAAGATGTCTTGCTATAGAATTAACATTGGAAGGTGTAACCTTTGAACGGGAAAAAGAGATGCCTATTTTCTATCGGGAATATCAGGTCGGCACCCGCAGAGTTGATTTTTTTGTAGAAAATTCAGTAATGGTTGAATTGAAGGCTGTAGAAAAAATAGATTATGCGCATAAAGCACAGGCGATTAATTACTGCGAAGTTTATAATATAGCTGACGGATTATTGATAAACTTCGGAAATACAAGTCTTGAATTCAACAGGGTATACAATAAATATCTTGTACAGGATTTCAAGGATTAAGATGATTTACACGATTCAGTAAAAGCTTACTCTATCTCAATCCTGCAAATCCTTTAATCTCTAAAATACAGGACACGATTTTAAGGATTAAGATGATTTACACGATTAAATTATAAA
>CAYTNW010000007.1:15720-161809 GCA_964439325.1 uncultured Leptospirales bacterium
AATTATAAAATTTCTCTCTCAATCTTATAAAGCCTTGGTTCGTTGAAATGCTATTTAAAAGATTAACACGATTCTTCAAAAAAACTTACTCTCTCTAAATCCTGTAAATCCTTTAATCGTAAGAATCGTGTCCGGACTGGTAAAAAAAAGAGGCTGCCTTATCAGACAGCCCCTTTCTATATGAGTTCAAAAATTTTCTTAAATCTTAGAACTTGGTTTTAATTCCATGATACATTGCGAAAGCGTTAGCTTTGTTATCTGCTGCATTCATTTTGCTTGTCATTGCATAACCTGCATTAACAGAGTATTCTGTCTGTGCATCGAGTGCATATGCGCAATTCAGGTCAATCTCAGTAAATGTTCCTTTGCCTTTTTTGACATTGTCTGCACCATAAGCAAGAGCTGCACCGAAAGAGAGTGCGCCTGCGCTTGAATCTGCATATACTTTATATACTGACCAGCCAGCAAGTGTGTACTCACAGAAATCATCCATAACTACAGTTACGTCGAAATCCTTACCCCAGTTATATGCGCCTTCCTGTTTATCAGTTTTGTCTGAAGCGTATGCATAAACAAATCCGACTTTTGCAGGGTCAATTTTTGCCCAGATATTAACATAAGCGCCCATTGTTTTGTCGTCTTTGTTAGGAGCGACAACTTTATAAGCTTTTTTCCCTTTTTCTGTATTATAAACAAATTCTGATTCGAATGCTACTGTTCCGAAGTCGCCGAGAACTGCTATATCAGCTGTGTATTTTGTGAAATCACCTTCGTTATCTGCTGTACCATCGCCATAGCCTTTACCTTTTTTATTGTAGGCAAAGAGAGGCTGAACTTTGATAGGAGCAAAATTCATTTTTGCACAGAGATAGTATGTGTTGTTGTCATTTTTTTCACTTGTACTTACTAATGTTGCACCATTTGCCTCTTCAGCGTTTTTCTGATAGATAGCGATGAAATCCATCCCTTCAGCAGCTGCAAATGTAAGTTTTAATCTCATAACGTTAGCTTCAGTGTTGCCGAAAAGAGGTCCCCACTGTCCGCCAGCCATAAGGCCTGCATCGAGCTGAAGTGCTGTGTTGAATTTATAGTTTAAATAAGCTCTTTCAACAGCAAGTGTAGATTTTGAATTTTCCTGGTTTGCGCTCTCAACCTTGGGAACAGAAACGTTTCCGGCAGTTCCATCATATGTTGCATTCTTATCAACAAGTTTGTCATATGTGAGTCTCAGGTTAAATGTAGCATTATCGTTTGCTTTAATTGCAGCGTTCAGATTAAGATCATAGTCAAAGTAGCTGTATGTTTTTTTGCTGCTTTTTACAAGATCAGTATTCTGAGCCATGTTGCCGCCAACATAGAAGTCTCCTGTGATCTTGATGGCTGTTGTAGCATCGGCTGCTTTGTCAGCTGCATATACTGCTGAGAAACTTGCGAGAACAAACAGAACTATTAATAGTCTTTTCATTGTACTCTCCTATCTTTTTTTAATTTCCAGTCATTGAAAAACTGTATACTTAAGAGATATAAGGCAAACTCTCTTTGTCAACTTTTTTTGATGAATATGTTTTTATTTTTTATACTTAAGCCCGCACGGGTTTCTTTGTATGTACGCTTATCTATACAGATAGATGATTATACTTATTTTTCTTGACTTTAATGGAGCGAAATGTGAAACCAATAAACAATAAAAGTTAAAAGGGAGAACTGGTTTAATGCTGAAAACTCTAAGGAAAGAATTTGCTCTTACATTAACACTCTTACTTGTACTAACATCGTGCACAAAAAAACCGGAGAGCCCGCTCTCACCGTCAGTGAAAATCGGAGTCGAAAAAAATGGTGATGAAAAAATTTTTTCCGTCAACTTTTCATGCGGTCTGAAAAATGAAAATGACAGCACCGCGTTTACAGACATTGACGGAACAATTGAAATAAAAAATAATTCAGGGACAGTCGTGCTCTCGATCCCTTTTAAAACCGCGGCGATTCTCCCTTATGAAACAGGCATTGTTCAGCAGAGGATCGAACTGAACGACGGGCAGGCCTCACCGCTGTTCGATCTTCTAAATATAAAAAAAGAGCAGCTTGAATCGGGGGAGGAGCAGGGGACCAGGTTCATCGACGAGCGCAATATCGCGCTAACAAAGCTTGAAATGAAAAAGAAGGATATAACTGAACTTTTACGGAGTAAACTAAAAAATGAAAACTATAAATGATTCCAGGATATATATCTCACTGATAGCTACGTCTCTTGTTATCGCAGCCTTTGTCGGAGGAGTTTCGCTGTATTCAAGACTGTTTGTTGAACCGAAAGCCAGAACTCTAATGGCCTCGTCAGAAACTGTCAAAGAGGGTTATGTTCTTCTTAGAGAACCCCAGCTGTTCGGCGGGTATAAAAACTGGGACTCCGACGGCATGGCTGTAAAAAATTCACTGCGCTATTTTGATAATAAAATTTTCAACGGCGATAAAATAACCGACGATGAAAAGGTCTATATAGAGCTTATTCTGAAAAGGCGGGAGCAGGGATCAGATCTCGGCATAAAAAGCGCGATTTTTCTTCTTATTGTTTCGTTGACCGGAGCTGCCGCCTATATTGTTGAAAGAAAAAGGAGCGCATAATGAAACTGTTTTTCTTTAAAGACACGCTTAAAAAAACATCTGGTATAATTGTCATTACGCTCGGCGCGCTTTTCCTCTTTACAGGATTGTTTGCCGTCGTTTCCGGCCACCAGAAGGGTAACAGAGAGGATATAAATATAGGTTACCTGATGAGCGGATTCTCTCTGGCAATGATAATCCCCGGCATAAGGCTCTATATGTCAGGAGTAAAGCTGTCAAGACTTGAACATAACCTCAAGCAGCTCGCTACGCTGGTAAAAACCTATCGCAGGATAAGCCTGGCAGAAGCCGCAAAAAAGTTCGGTATTACGGAGCTTGAAGCTGAAAAGCTGCTAAACACCGCAATAGAACTCGATCTCGTCAAAGGCAACATGGACAGAACAACCGGCGAATTTTTTGTCTCGGACTCACTTGCCGAGATGAGAAAAGTCGCTTTCTGCCCGAATTGCGGGACCTCTCTTGCCCAGGTAATCTACCAGGGTGAAACCGGAAAATGTCCTTCATGCGGCAGCCTCCTGAGCTGAAAAGGCCCGTTTTTTATATTATCCGGTTGTAATAATTTCCTTTTGCGGCCCTTCCGGCCGCAGTACCGTCTCTGATATCCAAATAAATATTTGACTTTTCCAATTTTAATATTATATATTTTATCTGTATCATTCGGGGAAAAAACTTATTTAAAAATGAAAAAAAGAATATTACTGATAGATGACGAAGAGCCTGTAAAAGAGTTCATGAAAAAAATTCTTGTCCGGGCCGACTATATCGTTTTTACCGCGTCAGACGGGAGAGAGGCGATTGAGATGCTCGAAACCCTTCCCGTGGACCTGATTATCCTCGATATGCATATGCCGAACATGAACGGCATTGATGTCCTCCGCCATATACGCAAGCACGAACTCACAAACAAGCCAGTCCTGATGGTGTCAGGTTACCATGACGCGGATCTGAGAATTGAAAGCTACAGGCTGGGCGCCTATGATTTCATCACCAAACCGGAACAGACCGAGGTCATGCTGAAAAGAATTGAAAACGGCATTAAAATCGGAGAGATTATCGACTTCAATGAATTCATGAAGCTGGAACTTTTCATGGCAAAAAAACTTCAGAAATACATATTTCCTGATCCTGATTATATATCTGACAAGCTTGACATCTATTCATGGCACCTCCCCCTCTCCGATATCGGAGGCGACCTCTATGACTTCATACACTTCAGAAACGACAGTATACTGATCTTTATCGCCGATGTATCCGGTCACAGCATTTCAGCATCGATGTTCACAGCCATTGTAAAAATGGTCTTCCGCAACGCGATCAAGCTTTCGGAGGACCCCGGAGAGATTATGACCATCGTCAACCATGAACTTTCGGCCAATCTTCCGGTTGAATCCTTTGTCACGATGTTCTGCTGCTTTGTCGACTGCCTCACAGGGGCGCTCAGATACTCCAACGCCGGCCATCCCAAACCGTATATAATTGGGAAAAACCGGACTGTTGCCATTGACGATCACGACCCGTTTCTCGGCCCTATTAAAGACATGAAATATACCACATATGAGGCAACGCTCGGCAAGGACGAGATCCTCTTTCTTTATACAGACGGCCTGCTCGATATTATCGATGAGGAATATCATCCGGTTGATCTAAACAGGTTTATCGGAAGACTTTCTGAAAGGGAATACAATGACAAAGATTCCTTCAACCGGCTTACCACGGACATCGCAAATCCGAAGCTGATCAGATCCGACGACTGCACGGTTATGGTAATAAGGAAAAAATAGTGCCTGTTAAAATTCTTGTGATTTCAGACACCCACGGGAATACGGACATACTCAACCGGGTAATAACCGACAGCTCCCCCGTTGATATAATAATCCATTGCGGAGACGGGGTAAGGGACATCCGCAGGGCTGCCATTCCGGAAAACTGCGTTGTGATGGAAGTGTCCGGCAATACCGATCAGTCTTTCTTTTACGACAATGAGGAGATTTTATTCGAGGAGATCCTCGGTACGACAGTGATGATCACTCACGGACACAGGTTCAATGTCAAAACAGGATTGAACGAGCTGGCCCTTCACGCTAAAAAATCGGATGCTGCTGTAGTGATCTTCGGTCACACGCATAAACAGCTCCTGCATTACGGTTCCCCGCTTCTGTTTAATCCGGGGAACCTTTCCGGAGGAGACTACGGATTAATTCACGCATCAGAGGAGAGTGAGTGGATATTTGAACATAAAAGAGCGGAGAAGAAATAATCTCCCCCCTTCCCTATTTTCCGGACGCCTTCTGCTTCTTTAACGTAACCTCTCCCAGCTTTTCAAGGAGTTCCGGGTCTTTCTGAACTTTGTCATAGAATTCTTTATACTGGATATATGTATATCCGTATTTTGCGGCTATCGTTTCCACCCTGGCAGGATCGAGCTCCGGATCAGGAATTTCTATTTCACTCTCTATTTTCGCGTAGTCCTCGATAGACATCTCCTTTTTTTTCAAACCGCAGCCTGTTGCAATGGAGAGTGCAATTATTATTACCAGCAAACAATTCCAGAAACGCATAGTTCCTCCTAAAAATTTTTATGACCGCAGACCAGCCTGCGGGATTTTCAGGGCATCACAGCCCGGTGGATTACCAGAATATTCAACTTACACGACATCCTGTTTTCTGTTTAAATCCATTTATGAGACATATATCAGCGTACTATTATTACCGGCATATAACGGATTATTACTGAAAACTTTTATTTAAAATAACATTTTTTTTATAAGAGTCAAGAACAAATCATTACAGTTTTTTATATATTCCATTAAACCAGCCGCTATTGTTATTCTTATACCATTTCGAAAACGGCCTGTCGCAGTTTCCCCCTGTAGTATTAGTCAGCAGAGAACCATCTGACATATCCGCAATTATTCTGCAGGAGGGACCTGTTGCCGTTGTATGCCCCGCATTTTCGAATATCTGCCCCTGCAGTATCGTAGCCCTCCCTCCCGGGAGGGTTACCGGACCGCAGTCGAAACCGAAGAACGAAGGAAACCTCCCTCCGGACAGAATATGCCTGAAATAGATCTTTCTGGTTTTACCGTACTCCTGCGATCTCTTTCTCAATCCCCTGCTTATTATCATTCTCAACATATCGTCCCTTGTTCCGTATTTAAACCAGCAGGACTTTCTGTTCAGCAAAACGTTATCAAATGCCGTATAGTAATTATTGAAAATACCGGTATGAGAAAGAAGGTATCTGATCATCTCCCTGCCGAATCCGTAATCACCGAACACAGTCTCTATCATAGATCTGTAGATGTTTTCAAAAACGGCCGCGCCCTCCGAATCCTCCCGGTAATTCAGGTCCCATTTTTTCAGAACGTTCCCCTTTTTCGTATCGGTAATCAGCGGAAGTATTATTTTCATCATCCTCTCCGCCTGAACCGAGTAGAGGTCATACTGGATCTCTTTCATATACTCCGGATCAACCTTCTTTCTTTGCCTGAGCATCTGTTCAATTCTTTCAGCCCTGTATGGAGCCATCGGAAGATTTACGGGATTCGACGTTCCGAGATGGTTGAGATTCTGGTTTGCCGTTACAATTATCCCCTCTCTGGGATTGTAGAGCGATGGAAGCCTGTTCTTCGGCACATAACCCCGGCTGTTGAATTTTCTCTCCCATCCGGGCAGAGGGAGCAGACCGCTTACACCTCCCGGACGGTCAAAGAATCTGCCGCTCATCTGGTACCCTATGTTTCCGCCTGTATCTGCAAGCACAAAGTTCAGCGATGACGCATCGAGTTCACGGCAGCACCTCATCCCCTCTCTTACTGTTTTCGCTTTCATGATATTGTAAAAACTGTTAAGATCGCCGGCGCCGCATCCCCTCCGCGCCGACCAGGAGCGTACAAGATAAAATCCGTCAACCGACGGATCTCCCTCCAGTATTCCCAGATCATTTTCGCAGAAACCGATCTTTATTGATTCACCCTTTTTAGTCTTTATAATCTCCTGTCTGACATCAAAATGATGCCAGCCGGAACCTCGTCTGTATTTACCGTTTCTGACCTCTTCGATCCGGAAGTCTATCATGTCCATATATGAATTCGCCGGTGCGAATGAAAGGTTCCTGTTCCTTCCGATTATTACGCAGGGGAGTCCGGGTATAGTGAAACCCTTTATCTCATCATCCGGCAGCCGGATTATTTTCTCATGCCAGACAGACGGCATCCTGTTCACTTCAAGGTGCGGATCTCCGCAGAGTATCGGCATCCCGCTTCCGGTGAGCCTGCCTGTCACGACCCAGTTATTGCTGCCGATAAATCCCGGAATCCGAGACAGCCAGTCGATTGCTGCCGGCACAGGGGGCGTATCAAGTTTTACCTTCTTTATTAGTTCTACATCTATCTCTTCGGTCAGACATGGAAAGAGCTCTTTAATCCTCTGCTGATCGATCCCCTTCTGTACCATCTGAACGATCAGTTTTTCCAGATTCCCCTGCTCCCCTGTCAGTCCGAAATATGTGAGCGCCTTAACAAGCCTCATAGTATCTTCAATTTTCCACGGTTCAGGAATGCATTTAAGCATTCTGAGCTTAAAACCGGTTTTGTCCTGCTCCAGACTGCAGTTTACACCTGCACAGTAGCTTTCAAGAGATTCGAGCAGATCCCTCTGGAGAAATTTTTTCTGCTCCGCGATATCGGGAAAGAGATCAAGAGACCTTATATAGATGTCCCCCGCAATAAGCTTCTCCGACGCTTCGAGTTTTTCCGATGCACGGCCTTCAAGTATCAGCCTGGTTACAGTGATCTGCGTCCGCCTGTCGCTGGCATCGACCCACCCCATTCCGTATGAAGCGTCGCGTAAAGTTCTGGCGGTAATTACCGGTATACCGTATTCATTCCTCTCTATTTCGACGGGTCCGTTTTCACCGTCCAACAGGACCCTGTTATCTCTTAATATCATCATCCTCCCCTTTCAATTCACTGATCTGCCTTCTGATGATATCCCTTTTACCGAGGTCGTTCTGTATCTGTGAATAACCGCAGAGATCTGAAACCTGATAACAGTACGCTATGATAAATATGATCACTCCCCCTTTCGCAGTATCGCTGAGGATTTTTCTGCCGGCTATTCTTTTAATCAGCGGATTGACCGGTTCAAAACCGGTAAGGATACAACCGCTGTATGGTATGCAGGTCGCTGAATTCCTGTCTTCAGGTTCAAGCGGAGCCATTCTCATCTCTTTTCTGTTTTCCTTTTTATTTCCGTCTTTAACCTGATCCTCCATCGCCTTCAGATGGTTATGGTATACCTCATGCAGTTTGCTTCCGAGTGAGTAGAACACGCTGCCGGCTTTAAAAACTATGCTCTCCACATGGTTCATCGACGAAATTTTTCCCGTTACGATTTTTTTTATCTCCTCCCGGCTGACCTTTAAAGTCGGGTTCATGTTTCTGAATCCGTAGATATCGGATGATAGAAACTCCACCTCCTGTATCTCCTCATAAAAAAAATCGTGCGAGAAGACCGCTCCCTCGGTCTGTGTTCCGTATGAATCGAACATCAGGTTTTTTCCGTTAAGAAGCGGGATCATCAGATTCCTGAAATACTCAACGACCCCTTCAAGGAACAATATAAAGTTATTTTTAACAAAATCCTCCGCGTCCCTGTTGATCCGGTCCACAAGCTTCCACTGTTCCTCGACAGACCTTATAAGCAGGTTGCGCCCGCCGTCATCAAGCTTTGTAAAATGGTAGATATTGTCATACCAGGCCAGTTCCCTCTTCAGTTTTTCGGCCAGTTTTCTCCGTCTGGATTCAGGGTCCTTCCCGTACATCTTCAGCCGCGCGGCGCTCAGGTCCCAGGCCTCGTTGCTTATCGACAACGGCCTTATCTGAAAATACTCCCGGAGCTCTGTCCCGGTAAACGGCCTCTGGAAAACCAGGGCCTCAAGGGCGATATTCAGGGCCTCTTCCAGTGTTAGAATTTCGTATTTCTTTTTTATAAAAGAAGCCAGCATGCTGTCCGCTTCTCCATGTATCGCGATAAACGATCTCAGGGCGCCGAGATACTCGAATATATATTTTTCTTTTCTGTAGTTGTCGTTCTCCTTCCGTATTGAAACGCTGCGCTCCTCATCTCCGGCGATCTCCTCTTTAACGAGATCAGGTTCCTCGCGGAGAAATCGCTCGGCAAGCGCCAGGACCTGGTCCCTGACCGCGCTGTCGACGCGCAGGAAAGAATGAAAAAATACCGTGAACGGTTTAAGCTCCCTCTCAAAGTCCCACTGCTCCATCCATTTGATCTTCTCGTACGGGATAGACGTGAAAGGCGAAACGATCATCCATCTCCTCAGCTGGCGGAGATAGTTGAACTCAACCGGCGATTCTATTGAATCATCCTTCAGTATCCGTTCAAGTATCTGCGGGAGCCTTGACAGAATATTCTCCTGGTACGATTTTATGTCATTCATCAGCAGTATGAATTTTTTGGACGGTATCAGTCTTTTACTGAAACCAAAACCGAGCCTCGTATCCCTCTTCACAAGATAACGTTTTTTAAAGAGCTTATACTTTTTAAACCTCAGTTCAATGTCGTTGATATAAAGCTTTGTAGCTGTGGGCCCGTTGATATCGGGATAACTCCCCTGCTGAGGCGGTACCGCCGCCGGTTTTTTTACCGGCTGGTTTACCGGAGATTTTTTCAGTACCGGAGTTTTTTTTGTCTCCGGTTCCTCCTCCTCTTCATCCTCTATGTCCGGGATCTCCTTATCGGGAGACTTTTTCAGTATCTTTATTATTGCGGTATACCTCTCCTCGTGGGTGATATCCTGGTTCCGCATTAAAACATTTATCCTGTCCCTGTCATCGAGCGATATATCCTTTGACAATATAAGGGATCTTGCCTGTCTTTCAAGACGCTTTCTGTTCTGTTCACTATCCATTATGTTTTACCGGTTTATATGCATTTTATCTTCCACTATAAAGTTTATTTAGTCAACAAAAAAGAAAACCCTTCGTTTCTGCCCGGAAAGTACCGGAAATCTCTGATTCTGAAACCGCTGCCAGATACAAAAAACAGTAAAAAATTATGTCTTATAGATATTTTTCATATTTTCCGATAATAAATATGAATAAAATTCATTTTTCGGGTAGATATATGTACAAATACGCTGCATCAATACTGATTATACTCTTCTCCATCTCCGCATTCAGCGCAGATTCAAGGATCGAGAGATGGAACCTCAGGATCGACAGGCTGAAAAAAATACAGGCCGAAGCGTCATCCGGCAAGGCTGATAAGGCTGTTATAGACGATATAGCCGGCTCAGGAATCAACTCTTCGACGGAATTCCTTGAAACGCTGAAAAGGTATAAAAATGAAGACGGTTCTCTGAAATCCGGAACGAAAAAATACTCCCTTAAAGAGATAGAGACAAAAGTCAGAGATATATCGCTCCCGGCAATATCGCTTTATTACATGTCTGAACTGTACAAAAACACCGGCGACGCAAAGATAAATGAGAAAGTATCAGCAGACATTGCCCGGCACGCGGCGCAGAAATTCGGCCCATCATTTAAAATCCCGTCCGCCGAGATAAGCCTTACAGCAGAACATTATGCAATTGAAAAAGGGATTGCCGAGTTTGAAAGTGCGGTAAACAGCGCCACTGCTGATCTGCTAAGCAAAACTGAACTGGAACTGAGCAGCAGCGACTACAACTCCAGCGACAGCGACCTGAACAGAATTATTCAGAAACATATAGAGGATTCCCTCTCAACTATAAAATTTTCCGATTACAGCGCATTAAACGGCAGGTACCTCGACCCGGTACCGCAGTGGCAGATCATCACAGACCGGTATTTAAAAACCGGAGAGAGGAACAGGTCCGTAACAGAATTCGTAAAAGCAAACTCCGGTTCCTCAACAGATCCCGCAGCGGAATATGATGTTAACTCCGCCGAAAAACTGATATTTGAAAAGACGAAAGAGAAAATTACAGCGATGTTTCAGAATACGACATCAAACAGCGGAGCCTCGGGCAACAATCCGTATTACGAAATTCCGGATTTAAAAAAACTCGCCGCTGCGATTGATGACATAGATTCTTACAGGAAAAGCCTGTCTAAAAACATAACGGGAAGCGAAAACAAGGAACAGACGGTCAGATTTAAAAGCAACTGCGACGGGATCGCAGCCAGGAATATCGGCCGGATAGAAAACCAGTTTAAAAACGAAGAGATCCGTATCAGCCGTTTGAAAAAGATCAAGGGAAATATCATAATCTATAATGAAGAGTCATTCAATGCTTCAAAGACATGCTTTTCAGATTTAAAGGGGGAGATATACAAATACGCTGATCTCTCCGCCAGATTTTTAACCGCACTCTATTCCACAGGGAAAACCGATCCGGCGAAATACATAGAATTTCACAGATACAGGTCTGAGAGATATATTAAATATATTTCATTCTCAGAAAAACTGACGGAGAACATCAACGCGCTTCCGGATGCAGGTTCGGCTAAACAGGAATCGCTATACAGGGGGGCTATAATTAAAGTTCTTGGGTCAGCGAAAAATCTTCTACGACCGGAGAGCATCCCGGCGGAGGTACGAGCGTCGTTGAGCAAAGAGAACGTAAAAGATTACGCTTCGATAAACGCCGACTTCAGGACTAACGCATCTCTGCATATAGGAACAATACGGAAAAACTACGACTCATGTATTGAAGGGTTTGCGAAAGCGAAAGCCTCGGATAAAGAACTGGCGGCAGAATCTGAAGGCCGCATTGGACAGGATGAGACCGACAGGCTCTACAGCTTTGCAAAAATATGTTCGGAGAAGATCGCTTCGCTTAACTACACCGAAACTGCATTAAAAAAATACAACGAGGAATTCAACCGCATAAGCGGCGAGCTGAAAAAAGGGAAACAGCCGGCACAGTTCTCCGGCAGCATCCCTGAATCGTTCTTCGGATCGGTTCCGGGTTTCAGCGCCGAAGCAATCGACAGGGAGATTGCCACCAGGGAGATTCTCGCAAGAGAGGGGATGGAGGCCCTGAGCGGATCTGTCACAATAGTACAGTACTACAAGCGTAAGGGTTACCCGGTAAAGTTCACTCCGTCAAACGAGGAGATAAATTCGATGAAGCGGACATTCCGTGATTCGCCGGAGATAACCGTCTCTTCATGGCGGATGAACGGAAAAAACTTCAGGCAGATAGATATAAACGTAGCCGCCGAGCTGAAAAAGCTGATAAACAAAAGCGCGTGGAACGGTAACGCCGTCGAAAGCCGTACCGAGGATCTGAAGATCTACGATACCGGCGACAAAGTTACGTTCACTCCCCCCTCAGGATGGAGAAAGCTGCAGGAGAAAGGGATCAGCAGCGTCCCGAGAATAAGTTTTGAAAGCCCGGACATGAAAGGAATAATTGAAGTCACGTCGATCTGCGAGATTGAAAAGAACCTGCCCAACCTCGCAGGGGCCTGGCCTCAGAGATCGGGGTTTTCGATGACTGAAAAGATCTGGGGGAAAAAAGAGAACAGCGACTATATAAAATGTACAGCGAAAAACGGGTACGACTGGGTCATGGAATCTTATATGGTGGCGAAAAACGGCTACGTGATCATACTATCCGGAAAGACCACCGGCGACATGTACAGGCAGATGAGCAGAACCCTCGGTGATATATTCACAAAGCTGGAGATAAAGGAATCGTCGATTTAGTCCGGACTTCGACCTCTCCCGGGGAACGTTATATTTCTGTTTTAAAACCGGGCATATCTCCCCAGTTTCCGCGATAAGTTTCTCTCTTTACCGATCTTTTGACAATTTTCAGAAATTCCTCTCTATCCATATCGACGGCGCCGAGGCTGTCCATATGATCGGTATAAACCTGGCTGTCTATAAGGTCAAAGCCTAGCCTCAGCAGGTTGCCGGCAAGGACGATAAAAGCCGCCTTAGACGCATTGCTCTCCCTTGTGAACATCGACTCCCCGAAAAACATACCGCCGAGAGACACTCCATACAGCCCGCCGGCGAGTTTCCCGTCTCTCCACGCCTCGATTGAATGGGCAAATCCCATTTTGTGCAGTGCAACATACGCCTCGATCATCTCAGGGGTGATCCAGGTTCCCTTTTCATGCCTTCTCTTTCCGCTGCAGGCGGTAATTACGTCCCTGAACGACGTGTCGAACTTTATATCGAAAACTTTGCGTTTAAGTACCTGTCTCATGCTCTTTGAAACTTTTACTTCTGCGGGATAGATCACAAACCTCGGATCGGGGGACCACCACAGTATCGGGGTTTCGGACGAGTACCAGGGGAATATACCGTGAGTATACGCTTCAATAAGCCTTTCCGGCGACAGGTCGCCGCCGACGGCCAGTATCCCGTCCGGTTCGGAGCACTCCGGCGGCGGGAATACAGGTTCCTTGCCAAGATAAAAAACGGTCATAAAACGGCATTAAACCACTTTGACGCTGACTTCGTCATCCACGACGTCGGCCACCGCGTGTCCGCCGTCGGTGAGTCTGCCGAACAGGACTTCATCAACAAAGAAGCTCTTCAGCTTGTCCTGGACAAGGCGCCCTATCTGCCGCGCACCGAACTCCCTTGAGTATCCTTTTTTGGCGAGCCACTTTCTGCATTCAGGTGTTACGTCAAGCGTGACCTTCTTATCGCTGAGAAGCCTGCTGAAGGTGTTTATCTCCTTGTCAACTATATCGAGGATGATCTCTTCAGAAAGATCATTAAACGTCACAGTGGCATCAAGCCGGTTTCTGAATTCAGGCGAGAAGAGCCTGTCGATCGCCTTGTCTATCGCGTCCTCTTTCACATGACGCTCGTCAAAGCCCACCTGCTTTTTCCCTATCTCTCTCGCGCCTGCGTTTGATGTCATTATAATAATCACGTTGCGGAAATCCGCTTTCTTACCGGTATTATCAGTGAGAGTCGCGTAATCCATAACTTGCAAGAGCGTGTTAAAGATATCAGGATGGGCCTTCTCGATCTCGTCGAGGAGCAGTACCGCATAGGGCGTTTTTCTCACCATCTCGGTCAGAATTCCCCCTTCATCGTACCCGACGTATCCGGGAGGAGCGCCGATCAGTCTTGCAACAGTGTGCTTCTCCTGGTACTCGCTCATGTCAAACCTGTGGAGCTCCACCCCAAGGCTGAACGCCAGCTGCCTCGCAAGCTCGGTCTTACCGACACCGGTGGGCCCGACGAAAAGGAGCGACGCTATCGGCTTCGCCGGATTGCCGAAACCCGCCCTGCTCCGCTTTATTGCTCCGGTAACCATATCTATCGCGCTGTCCTGACCGAAGATCTCCTTCTTGAGATCGGCGGTAAGGTCTTTCAATCTTGTCTTTTCGGATGATGAAACGCTCTTCTCCGGAAGCTTAGCCATCTTGGCGACAATCTTCTCAATCTCCGCCGTGCCTATGTCTATTATATCGCTCTTTGCGAAGTTGTATATCCTCGCGAAAGATCCTGCTTCGTCTATCACGTCGATTGCCTTATCGGGGAGGTGTCTGTCGTTGATATATTTTCCCGAAAGCTCGGCAGCGGCTCGCAGCGATTCATCAGAGTATTTGACTCTGTGAAACTCCTCGTATCTGTCTTTTATCCCCTGCAGAATCTTTATAGTATCCTCGATCCCCGGTTCAGGGATCTCAATTTTCTGAAACCTTCTGGACAGAGCCCTGTCCTTATCAAAATATTTTTTATACTCCTCGTAGGTTGTCGAACCGATGCATTTAATCTCGCCCGATGTGAGCACGGGCTTAAGCATATTGGAGGCGTCCATCGATCCACCGGAAACCGCACCCGCGCCGACGACGTTATGTATCTCATCGATAAAGAGAATTACGTCTTTCATGCTTTTCAGCTCCTGAAAGACCTTTTTCATCCTCTCCTCAAAATCGCCGCGGAACTTGGTCCCGGCAAGAAGGCTCCCTATGTCAAGCGAGAAGATCTTCAGCCCTTTGAGTTTTTCAGGAACATTCCCCTCCGCGATACGGAGCGCGAGCCCTTCGGTGATTGCGGTCTTCCCGACGCCGGGATCACCGACATGGACCGGGTTGTTCTTGGTCCGACGGCACAGTACCTGTATGGTGCGTTCGATAATATCATCACGCCCTATCAAGGGGTCGATCTCTCCGTTCGCAGCCTTTGCGGTAAGTTCGGTAGTGAACATCTCGATAAAGTTTTTACCGGTCTTTTTCGAGGTTTTATCCTCATGCTCCTCGTATTCGCTGAGGTCCTCGTACGGCTCATGGGAATATAGCGATACGCCGTGAGATATGTATTTCAGAAGCCCGTACCTTGTGACACCTTCAAGGCCGATAAAGTACGCCGCGAAAGATTCCTCTTCATCAAGTATCGAGACAAGGACATCTCCTACATCAAGGACACCCTTCTGCGATGACGCCGTGTGCCAGATCGCCCTCTCCATCACATTCTGAAATCCCGAAGACTGTACAGGTTCGTCGACGTTGACGATCTCCATCTTGTCCTTGAAAAATTCCTCTATATTGTGCCTTATCACGCGGACATCCCCGCCGGTAGCCTCAATTATAGTACGCCCCTCCTCGAACTGCAGTATCGAATAGAGCAGGTGTTCAGGCGTTATATATTCATGCTTCCTGGATTTTGCCTCGTTGAATGCCGCCATAAGTATATCATTCAAAACAGGTGTAAGTTCCATATCATTACCTTGTTATATTATATCTTCTCGTATGAACATCTTAAAGGAAACTGTTTTTCCTTTGCCATAAGATGAACTTTTTCAACTTTGGTTACAGCGATATCGTAAGTATATACGCCGCAGACCCCAATACCCTTTTTATGAACATCGAGCATTATCTGCGTTGCCTTTGCCGCCGGCATATGAAAAACCGCAGTGAGCACCTCCACTACAAAATCCATTGTGGTGTAATGATCGTTATGAAGCAGAACCCTGTACATATCGGGTTTTTTCAGCTTCTGATCGGATTCAAGACTTACATCTCCGTCATAATTATTATCTGAAGCCGCAGACATCGGCAGACCTCCGGAAATAATACTTAATATTAATACAAATCATAATTACTATCCTCTTTTTTTACCGGTTTTTACAACCTTCACGGTTTCACTGTCAAACAGAGTTTAACAGTTTTTCGGGCTGTCCTGCAGCCGTGAGATCGGCAATCCGTTAAACTACAGGCATCCGGCAGAGACAGACAGGGAGCAAGGTCCTTTTCTCTGCAGGTCCGGTAATCTTTTTAATCAGGTTACTTTTATCTTCCCGTGCCTGGCTATAGCCTTGACAAGAAAGTAGCCGAAAACCGGCATCTCCTCACCCTTGATCAGGTAAATTCTTTTTATAATAAATGCGCAGGCATACTGTTTCATATCAAGGCTTCTTATGATTCTGAAAATCGGCCCGAAATGCTCTTCAAAAAAAATTATAAACAGGCGCGTGAGAAACTCCTCGACATCATCCTTTACATCGGGGAAAAATCTCTGAAAGGGTATTTTTCTGTCGGTATAAAGGAACTCCTCGGTGAATTTCTTTATACCGTAACTCTGCCCCAGCAGGTAATAGACAAGGTTTATTGCCATTGTCATGTTCTGCACCAGCGTCAGTGATGCGGGGAGAGCCTTGTAGACCTGGTAAAGGGCTGTAACTGTTTTTTTCATCTCATCACTGCCCATCGATCCGGCTTTTATAATTTTTTCTGATTTAAATATATTATCCAGGATTTCATCTATTCTCTGTCCGTACTGAAGACCAAACGGCGTTCCCAGCAGCTTGTCGGTGTAGTTTGCAGCCGGTGTTTCGCGCTTCGTGATTTTTTCCTCGATTACATCCTCTGTGACCAGCGGTTCAGGTTCGGGAGTTTTCGGTTTTACCTTGAACGGCGAGAGGTTCAGGAAATACTCGATTACCTGCTGAAGATTGTTATCTATTTCAAAAAGCGTAAGCCGCACATCTCTTGTAATCAGATTGAGATTTTTTTTAGGGGAGGTGTCCTCAGTAAAAAAATATTTTAAATAGGTCTTGTCATCCCACCAGTCGAACTTGTTGAGAATTGTGAGATACGCATCATGAAGTGAAGCGGTAATATAACCGTGCCTGGCCTTGTGTGATATCACAAGATTACTGCTCTGCAGATCCTTAAAGGTTTTTACATGCCCGAGAAGTTCATTAACAGGGATAGACAGGGTCATGTTGGCCTTACCCATATTCATGTTGTACTGCTGGATCTGGTGACTGAGCCTGTTTTCAAGTATATTTCTCAGGTTCAGATACGATGAAGTAGTACCCGGATTATTGACATCAGAAAAAATGTTGGATATATACTCGACATCAAGGTCTCTCTTCCCCTTCTGGGCTATTCCGTATATCTTCGAAAGGGCCTGTATCTCTACAAAAAAATCTATAAGCATGTTTGCCTGGGACGCGTTAAGCCTGTAATTGAAGTTTATCAGACTGGCTAGTTTCCCCTCGGTAAGAATCTCCGCATAATCAGTGAGTTTATTTACAATTCTTATAAAACTGGGATGATCGATAAATAGCGATATCTTTTTAAGCTCTTCAGTGACTTTTGGACTGATTATTACTTCACTCATTTAGACTCCCTGCCTGAAATTATTGAATCCGGTCCCGGAAAAGTACGGATTAACCATCTTCTCCTTACATCGACATGATTGAGTTATAATTCAATTGCTCTTTTTTAGCAATTACTTATTATATTTACGACGCAGAAACCATAAGATTAAAAAATATCTGATATGAAAAGAAAAATAATATTACAGAAAAAAAATCATTGGAAAAACGATATTAATTTAGCATATTGAAAGATACTTGACTACCTTAATTTTTTATATATTATATATATATATGATATATTTTTTTTAAATTACTCAAAAGTCCGCATAACCTTTATCATAAGGGATTTTTGCACTGTTTTAGAGATTCTGATATTTTTTGAAAAATGTAGAATTTTCAATACAGCAGATTAATTGACTGAATTTATTTATATAAATTCCGGGAGCCGGAGAATGACAAATATCTTAATTGTTGAAGACGATAAACCATCAGGCCTTATACTGAAAAAACTCCTGGATAAATCCGGGTATAATGTTATCAACGTGGTGGAATCTGGTGAAGAGGCGATAAATTCGCTGCAGACGGTTAAACCGGAACTTATATTAATGGACATATCCCTCGCCGGGGATATAGACGGGATAGAAACCGCGGAGAGGATATATCAGGAACACAACATACCGTTTATATATATAACAGCCGGGACAGACGATACCACCTTCGAAAGAGCCAAAAAATCTCTTCCCTTTAACTACATTGTCAAGCCGTTCAATTCCAAGATGCTTAACTCGGCGATAAAGATGGCTCTCTACAAGTTCGATATGGAGAACAGGCTCAGGGAGAGTGAAAAAAACAGAAACAAGATACTGGAATCAATCCCCGATAAGATTTTCGAGATCAAGGCTGACGGTTCCCCCTGTACCCCCGATGATGAGGTTATACAAAAACAGTTATGGCCGGGAGACATACTTGATAAGGCCATCCCTTTTTTAAAGAAGGCAAACAGTTCCGATAAGACAGAGATCTTTGAATATCAGACAGGAGAGGGTAACAGCGCGGAGTTTTTTGAATCCCGAATAATCAAAATCGGGGAAAACCTGCTGCTTGTTATAACCAGGGATATATCAGGTAAAAAAAGAGATGAGGTGAATCTTTCATCCCATCTCAACGAGATGGAGGACTCGATCAGGAAAAGGACCGGAGAACTTCAGAACCTGAATAAAACCCTTCTTTATGAAATAGATAAAAGAAACCAGATTGAAAAGGAGATTCAGCTTTTCATCGATGTCGTTGAACAGAGTACAAACCTTATTATTATAATCGAGAAAAACGGCCGCGTAAAATACGCCAACACAGCTTTTATCGGACTCTCCGGTTATGCTAAGGATGAACTCATCGGTGTCAATATAACCAAGGTTCCCAATCCGGTCCTTCCCGAAGAGGGCATTCTGAAAAAAATCATGGAAGTGGATTCATGGAAGGGTGAAACATACAATTTAAGCAAGAACGGCGAACTGTATTATCTGAAGGCATCTGTATCGAAGATAAAAAATGAAGACGGCAAGGTCAGCCACTACGTAGTTTCGGCGGAAGATATCACCGACATGAAAAAGGACGAGATGGCCCTTGAAAAAATAAAAAAGGCTCTGAAGAATTCAGCATCTGACTCGATAGACAAGGACATGGCCTGGCAGACATGGAAGGAGAAGATGCTCAGCAGGAACATCTCCCGTACCGACAGGTCGATCTTCAGCAACATCAACAACAGTTTCACGCAGGGCGCCGGATTCGGTACACTGATCACACTGATGGAGATGATGTCAAAATCTGCGAAGGATCAGGACGGGGTCAAGGTCGTCGACGGCACACTGTTCAGCGAAGCTATGAAAAACGTCAAAATCGCCCAGGACTGCTTCAAGATCTTCGCCGGAATAGACTGGATAATATCGAACAACATAGACCTTGAAGATACAACACTGCGCGACCTCTACTCGCTTCTGAAGGGGATAATGCTGAAATACGGAAAATTCGCCGAATTAAACAGGCACAGGATAGTTATAAACGACCTTCCGAAGGGCCTGAAAAACAAAAAGGTGAAAATAAATCTGCAGTACTTCTCCGAGGCAGTATCTGAACTTCTGGTAAACGCTCTGAAGTTCTCAAAAGCCGCGTCGACAATTTTTATAATGTGCTACTCGCAGCAGAATACCTTGAGAATTTCCGTAATTAATGATCCGCAAAAGTCAACCGACGGTACGATAGGAATCCCCGAGGAGTACGGGAAAGTCGTTTTTGAGCCTTTTTACCGGATATCCAAACTGGTATATGAGCGATATAATACGCTTGACTTTGGCATAGGACTTACATTTGTTGAAAAAATAGTAATGCGCCACGGCGGAGAGATTTTTGCGGAAAATATAATTGATTATTCCGACCTTTCAAAAGATCCTGCCGTAAAGGTTAATTTAATGATATCACTCCCCTACGTCAGGGAATAAACGGAGGAAAGATGCCCTTTGTAAATGTTATGGTTGCAGGACCCTTGTCAAAAGACCAGAAGAACGCCCTCGCACAGAAAATTACGGATGCACTTGAAGAAGTTGCGGGTAAAGATCCGAAGACAACATATGTCGTTTTCGAAGAGGTGGACAGGGAAAACTGGGCTGCCGGAGGGAAACTGCTCTCAGGTAACTAATCTATGGTAATTTCAGTTAAAAACATCAATAAGTCCTACAAAATAGCCGGTAATAAAATAAACATAATAGACAACCTCTCCCTGGAACTTGACAAAGGCGAAATTATTGCCATTACGGGAAGGTCTGGATGCGGTAAAACAACACTGCTGAACATTCTCACCGGCATAACAAAACCGGACAGCGGGGAGATAATCTTCCGGGAGAAGAAGATGAAGTACTTCTCCGATTTTTCGATGTCAAGGCTTCGAAACAGGGAGATAGGCCAGATATTTCAGACATTCCGGCTGCTTGAAGATGAAACAGTTATGTCAAATGTAATGATGCCTGCTCACATACGGGGGAAGGCAGGATCGGAGGTGAGAAACTACGCAATAGAAATACTGGGAAAAGCCGGTATCGCGGAGTTTCAGAACACCAAGACAGGGCTTCTGTCAGGGGGCCAGAAACAGAGGGTCGCGATAGCGCGTGCGATGGTCAACAGGCCGTCCCTCATACTCGCTGATGAGCCTGACGCGAACCTCGATGTGGAAACATCGATGGAGATATTCAAACTTCTTGAAATGCTTAAGCGCGAAGGCAAATCGATAATAATTGTGACTCACAAGCAGTACATGCTGAAAAAGGCGGACAGAACCTACAAAATGGATAAAGGGAGACTCACTGAACTGTAATGCTTAGTAAACTATATCTCATAAAAAAAGAGCTGTCGGGGGGAAAATTTATCTCCTTTATCGTATTCTGCGTAATACTCCTGTCAGTCGCATCGATAGTCTCTTTTACAATTCTTTCGGAAAATTTCAATAACTACATCAGAAACAATTTCGCCTCAAGCATCCCTCCCGACGAGATAAAGGTAAAGCCGGGTGAGAGCAAGAGCGTTTTTCTTTTTGCCACCGGGACCGGAAAGGAGCTGAACGGTGCGGCGATAAACAGGATCACCGAAATCCCCGGAGTAAAAAAAGTCGACCCCGTAATGGCCGTAATAATACCGTCATCAGCAACGATATACTTCTTTTCGTTTCAGTACCGTACCGACCTGATATGCGCCGGAGCAAGCTATAAATTTGTGGAGAAAGACCTCAAGAACAAAGAGATGCGTGACGCGTGGAACAGGGGTATGCATGAAAAGGGGATACCGGTACTGGTTCCGAAAACGCTTATAGATTCGTATAACAACGGTCTTGCGGCAGCCAACGCACTCCCGGAGATAGTTCCAGAGAAGATGTCGGGACTGAAATTCAAGCTCTCTTTCGGACGTTCAAGCGTCGCATCATTTGAGGGCGCTTACGACTCGTCATCTGTCGTGGCCGGATATACCGACAAGGTAAACATAACCGGGCTTGTCATTCCGTTGAAAACCGCCCAGGATATAAATACGAAGTTCGGCAAGACCGGAAGGTACATGTTTGCAAATGTTTCCGTTAAAGACCATAAATATTTTGAACAGGTAAAAAGCCAGATTAAAAACATGGGATTTGTCGTTGAGACAGGGGAAAGCCTTTCAGCGGAGATCCTGAAGCTGAAAATTACTGTAAACGCTTTTATTACAATGATGATCTCGCTCGTTTCAATGCTTACAATAATAACCACGGCCCTCTGCTCTACAACAGCGGTCTGGGGAAGGATAGATTACTACCGCATACTGAGGACTCTTGGAGCGACAAAGTTTTTTATTGCTCTTACGATCATAATCAAATTCGCTATAATGGGATTTACTGCGTCATGGTGCGCTCTTTATCTCCTGGGGCATATGAAAACATATATACTCGGAGCGATAACGATACCGTTCGTGAAACTCACGATGGATATATCAGCTGCGACGACAGCGACAATGCTCACTGCCGGGACAATTATACCGGTTGCGGCCTCGCTCCCGGCTATTATACGGATGTTTTCTGTTAAGCTGGACAAAAACTGATAATTTGTTTATCTGCCAGATATAATAAAAAAATCCGGCTTTCGCCGGATTTTTTTATTTAAAATATCAGTGATTCTGATCTCAGCCTGCTGAAATCGCATCTGCCGGACAGACGCTCTCACATGCGCCGCATTCGATGCATACATCCGGATTAATCGCATGAACATCCCCTTTCTCGGCTATCGCTTCCACCGGACATTCAGCTGCGCATGCGCCGCAATTTGTACAGGCATCTTTATCGATTTTGTAAGCCATAATTTCCTCCATCAGAAAAAATTGAATTATATTAAATCCCTCAGCTGTTCAGAAAAGTACCGAAACAGATGTTATTTTTAATAGAAACAAGGTTGTTACGAGGCATAAAAAATTGTCAAGAGTTTCTGAAAAAAATTTTTACCAGGACGAACCAACGGTAAATCCAACCACATACCCGCTGTCTGTAAAATAGTATGTAAAAGGCAGGTCGATAAAAACGGGCCCTGTTGAAAAACCGAGGTTTATCATGCACCGGTAGCGGTATTTGTCGGCTTTTACATCCTTTGTGCTTGCATCAATGGCAACGGTAGCAGTTCTTCCGACATAACCGCTTGCATTGCTGACCCCGTCATCCGTTATTGTAGCACCGCCGGCTCCGGCAATTTTAAGATCGGTTTTACCTCCATAAATATAGTCAAGCCCGGCCCCGGCACCGAAGTTGAACATGTAGAGAATCCTCATAGACGAGTAGACCTCGAAGGGTATAACAGCGCTCGTCGTTTCAAGCATCAGATCTATTGACGGGTCAACATCTGCAACAAGAGTATATCCTCCTGAAGACGCGGAAACCTGTTCTGTGTCCATCTTCTGCCTATATGTTATCCTGCTTAAAGAATAATTAAAACCCGGTTCTACCGAAACACCTCTCCACATCAGGATCCCGGCAAGTATCGACCTCTCTTTTAATATCTGATAGTTGACTGAGACTCCGTACAGGTTTGTATTATATGCTATATCAATACCCGCCAGCTCCGGCGTCTTGTACTTATATTTGCTGTAACCGAAAGATTTGCCGGGAGTATAATTCAGTTTTCCGAATTTACCCGAGACATAGAGACCCGGTAGTATAAAGCCGAGATTGATCCCCCCCTGGACTGCCCAGGGGGTAACACCGATACCGGTATAGACATTTCCGGTATTCTGTATTTCATCCTGAAGTTTTGTAAAGAACATCGGGTCTTCGCTCTGGGGCTGAACTGCAACCATCGTCCCCAGTGCAACTGCAAAGTACTGATATCCCTGATATCCCCGCATTGTGGCTGCCTGCGAAACATAGGCGTTAGCATTGCCGAAACCCCTCGCCAGCTTCGGAACATAATCAAACTTGCCGATCTTGTCCAGAACCTGGGTTTCTATCTGGGTTTGAAGCGCTGTATTGAGAGCGGCATCGCCGAAATCAACTGTTATAGTCATTGAGGACAGTGCCGTTGAATACATAAAAAGCGAGATAACCATTACAAAACGACCGGCTTTCATTATCAGTCTCCAATTTGACATTTATCTCTCTATTTTACAATATCGCGTAATAAACTTCAAGAAAAGTTTTTATGATTAATACTCATCAGGGATTATTAATTGTGTCATCCCGGCTGCCCTTAAACAGGCCCGGAATGACGCAATTCCAGAATTGTCAAGCTGTCTGATAAAGTTATAATAACCGTCATAATACTGGATCACCCTTTATCAGACAAACACCGGTTCCCCCTTTTTTATATCCATCTTGATCGTACAGTTCTCCTTAAACTCTCCGGAAAGAATTTTTACGGACAGAGGGTTAAGCATATACTTCTGGATCGCCCTCTTAAGAGGCCTTGCTCCGAACGCAGGGTCATATCCCTCTTTCGCCAGGAAATCAAGGGCACTTCTTGTAATTTCAAGAGAAACCCCTCTCTCCTTGAGCCTCAGTGCAACGGCCGAGAGCTGCGTTTTCACTATGTCCTCAATATTCTCCTTCGTCAGAGGATTAAACACGATTATTTCATCCACCCTGTTTAAAAACTCGGGCTTGAAGTTCATTTTCAGCTCCTGATCAATACCGGCCATTCTATTTGCTTCAGGAATCGACTGGTCGCTTATATATGAAGTCCCGATGTTCGATGTCATTATTATCAGTGTATTCTTCAGATCCACGACCCGTCCCTTAGAGTCTGTAAGCCTCCCCTCGTCAAGTATCTGCAGAAAGATATTGAACACATCCGGATGGGCCTTCTCTATCTCGTCGAAGAGTATTACAGAATATGGCCGTCTTCTTACCGCCTCGGTAAGCTGACCACCCTCCTCGTATCCTACATATCCGGGAGGCGCACCGATGAGCCTTGCGACTGCATGTTTCTCCATGTACTCCGACATATCTATTCTTATTACCGACTTCTCGTCGTTAAAAAGAAACTCGGCCACGGCTTTGGCTGTTTCGGTCTTACCGACACCGGTCGGTCCGAGAAATATGAACGTACCCACAGGCCTGTGCGGGTCCTGTATGCCGGCACGAGACCTTCTTACGGCGCCGGATATCGCCTCTACGGCCCTTCGCTGTCCTATGACGCGCTTCTCTATGATCTTCTCCATGTTTATAAGCTTCTCTTTCTCGCCCTCGAGCATCTTCGACACAGGGATGCCGGTCCATCTCGCGACTACAGCCGCCACCTCCTGGTCTGTGACCTCCTCTTTAAGGAGAGATCCCTCGCCCTGTATCTCCTTCGCTTTTTTATTCAGCTCGGCGATCTCTTTCTCGAGTTCGACGATTTTTCCGTACCTGATCTCGGCGACCCTGTTAAGGTTTCCGTCTCTCTCCGCCCTCTGCTCCTCCATCTTATACTGTTCTATGGCCTCTTTTACATTGCTGGTTTTTTTGATGATCTCTTTCTCTCTCTTCCACTGCGCGACGAGAACGTTTTTATTTTCGTTCAGTTCGGCAAGCTCCTTCTGTATTTTGTCGAGGCGTTCTTTCGAGGCGGAGTCCTTCTCCCTCTTCAGAGCCTCGCTTTCAATCATCAGCTGCCTTATTCTACGTTCGATTTCGTCGATCTCTGTGGGCATCGAATCTATTTCCATCTTGATCAGCGACGCAGCCTCGTCGATAAGGTCAACGGCCTTGTCGGGGAGAAAACGGTCGGTAATGTACCGGTCCGAAAGTATGGCGGCGGCAACACAGGCCGAGTCCGATATACGGACCCCGTGGTGCACTTCGTACTTCTCCTTCAGCCCGCGGAGGATCGCTATCGTATCCTCGACAGAGGGCTCATTGGCAAATACAGGCTGAAACCTCCTTTCAAGCGCCTTGTCCTTTTCTATATATTTCTGGTATTCAGCAAGTGTAGTCGCGCCGATCGTCCGCATCTCTCCGCGCGAAAGGGCGGGTTTCAGCATATTTGAGGCGTCCATCGACCCCTCCGCGGCTCCGGCCCCCACAAGGGTATGAAGCTCGTCGATAAACAGAATGATCTCTCCGCTCGACTCCTCCACCTCCTCGACGACGCTTTTCAGCCTCTCTTCGAACTCCCCCCTGAACTTTGCGCCTGCTATCAGCGCGCCCATATCAAGCGAAACAAGCCGCTTGTTCTTCAGGCTCTCCGGAACGTCACCCTCCACCATCCTCTGGGCCAGTCCCTCGACAATTGCGGTTTTACCCACGCCGGGCTCTCCGATCAGAACCGGATTGTTTTTCGTCCTGCGCGAAAGCACCTGCATCACGCGGCGGATCTCCTCGTCCCTTCCGATAACCGGGTCAAGCTTGTTCATCCTCGCGGCATCGGTAAGGTCCCTGCTGTATTTCGCGAGAGAGTTGTACTTGTCCTCGGCATGTTCGTCGTCAGCGGTTTTGTTGCCGCGGACGTCCTTGAGAACCTTTAGTATGCTCTCGGTGTTGAATCCGTTGGAGTTAAGTATATGCTTCGCCCTTGCACTGTCGCTCGACGCGAGGGCTAGTATAAGGTGTTCAGTGCTGAGATACTGGTCGCCCAGTTTGACCGCGTGGTTCCACCCCTCGTTAAGAAGGTCGCGTGATTTCGGTGAGAGGGAGCCCCCTCCTGGCCCGCCCCCGGTCTGTTTCGGCATGCTCGAGATGTAATGGCTGATCTCGTTTTTTATCTCTTTTAACGGTGCACCGAGTTTTTCAGCAATAGCCCCGAATATCCCTCCCTCCTGGTCGGCTGCAGCCTTCAATATATGCTCCGGATGGATCTCACTGCTGTTGTTCTCCGCCGCAATATTCTGCGCATTATTAATTACATCCTGCGCTCTTAATGTTAATCGGTCCATTCTCATAATATCAGTCTCCTCGTATTATTCGGGGGTTATTTTTAGCAGTTTTCTGAAAAACAGTAAACTGCTAAAACGATACACGGATGTATCGTCATTTTCGAGGCTGATCAAAATAAAGGAGCCTCGAAAATGTGAGGTTTTGCGAATTCACTTCGCGAAACCGCCCCTGAAAAAGCCATGGATGGATTTTTCAGGAAATTATTAGAGGATAAAACGGGTAGTTGTTAAAACAAGACTTTTATTTTTTATTAATTTGTTTAATACTGAAAAATTTGTTACAAATTTTTAAATTTAATCAAAGCAATATGTCACTGCGAGGCATATAATGCCGCGGCAGTCTGTTTTGTGAACTATTGTTGAAGAATAATGAAACTATCGTTTTAAAAACCGGATTGCTTCACTTTGTTCGCAATGACATGATACTGAACTTTTAGTAAAATACAATACATCTAACAGGCCGGGAAATGCTGAAAAAAAGGGGGCATTCACTACCAGCCCCCTTTATCACCGCGCATTATTTAAAATATCAGTTTCCCTCTTTCAGCCTGTCCTGAACCGCCTTGATAATCTCCTCGTCACTCTGTTTCTTTGTCAGTACAACGCGGTATACTATATCAAATTTCGTCGGTTCTATCACTTTTTTGGGGAACTGGAAGTTCCATCTCATTATATCGTCATTTATAAGGGCATCGACCTCGGTAAAATAAGTCGGCCTCATAGATCTTATTTTCATCACCTTCCCGGAATCAGGGAAGAGCCAGACGCTTATCACTCCGGTCCTTGCTTCATCTATCATGTTGAGTTTCTGGATTTCGCTGGAGATATATTTATCTCCCCCTTCGTCCCTGACCCTCTCGATTGTACCCTCATTTTTAAGCTGAACGACCCTGTATTCTTCAGATGTTAAAAGGACCCTGAACACCTCCGTCGCGTTTTTGTCCGGTTTCAGAAACTCCTGGTTCTCGTCATTCAGCTGATTGCGGACATCCTCCACAGTCGCGGTCTTGCATGAAACCATCTGTAATGAAATAACCAGCGCGGCGGATATATATAACAGTTTCCTCATTATTTTCACTTTTCTATCCTTTGGATTATTTTAACACACAGAATACAATGTATAAAACAGGTTCTCTCTTTCAAGAATTTTTTTCCTTTTTTTCAGACACCGGGCCGGAATGGACCTTAAAGAAAATTATTTGACTTTTACAATAATTCATATTTTACTATGTTATAAAAAATTAAGAGCGGTGATTATGAAAAAATACACTTTTTTAATATTGTTGCTTATGTTTCCCTTTTTTACCGCGTCAGGCGGGAACACGCCGGACTCGATAGCACAGAAAAGCAAACTCCAGCGTGAAGAAATAATAAAAAAGGATGAAGAGAGGAGAGCGAAAATACTTAAAAAATTCGCGGATTTCCAGGCCAGGGTAAAAAACTTCGCTCCCGATTTCAAAATAAATATCCCTGTCAATCCCGACAATGCAGAAGACATCAACGACGAAAAATCCTCCACAGAAATAAAAAAACGCAAGGAATACTATGCCTTTGCTGCTGACACATATCAGCTGCGATCTCTGCCGTATGACAGCGTTAAGGAATACACCGCATCAGTATCGAGAGGTGAAAGGGTTCTCGTTTTAATGAAGCCGGACGTAAAAAAAGACAGGACATATAAGAGCATAACGAAAGACTGGATGCTGGTAAGAACAGGCAACAACACCGAGGGATATATCCCGCAGAACCTGCTGCTCGGCAAAAAACCGGTCAACGATAAAAAACTCTCGCGGATGTTCACCGACAGGTTTATCTCCGGAATCGATTTCAGTTTTGAAACAGGTTTTAATATCCGTCCGGATGACGACGGCTTTGTCCTTGCGCAGTACTCCGGAGATGACCAGGACATGTCCGCCTCCAAAAAGATGAAGGTCAACACGCTGGCGCTGAAGGTAAGATCTGATCCGTCCCTTGACGGCGAAATAATCTACACTCTCAACAGAAACGACATTGTTGAAGTCCTTGAGTATTCGACCAACACCGATTATTACGAAGGTAATTATTCAAAGTGGGCAAAGATTAAAAAAGATGACATCACGGGATGGGTCTTCGCATATTACCTTACAGAATCACGCGGTGTCGAAGGGGGCGGAAGCAATGACCTTGTTTCATACCTCAGCAAGGGCGCGGATCTCTACGTCAGGCCCGACATTCTGAGGGTGCGCGACGCGCCGGATGACCTCAGCACGGTTCTGTTCAGCCTGCAGAATAAAGACAGAGTGGAAGTCACCGATATCGAGAATGAAGAGATAACCCTCGGCGGCAAAAAATCGAAATGGGTAAAGATAAAGTACGAAGACTATGAAGGCTGGGTATTCGGGGCCTTCCTGTCAAAAGACAAAAATGCCTTCGAAGAGGGTGACGACATCAACAATATCTTCCAGGTTCCGGTCGCGGAGGGTGAATACTTTATTTCAAGCAAGTTCGGTAAAAGGATACTGAAGGGAAGAGAGAGCAACCATACCGGTGTCGACCTGGCCGCTCCCGAGGGGACAAAGGTTGTTGCTGCCGCGGACGGAGTTGTAATATACGTCAACCTGGATTCAAGAAACTGTTCATCCTGCGGTTACGGCAACCATGTAATCATCGAACATAAAGGGGGATACAGGACCGTTTACGGGCACCTCTCCTCTGTTTCTGTAACTAACGGTAAAAAGCTCAACTCCGGCGAAAAGGTAGGAGAAGTAGGCAACACGGGCCACTCATTCGGAAACCACCTCCATTTTGAAATAAGGGCTTATGAAGAATATGTAAATCCGACAAACTATATTCATATGTAACACGGTTCTCCCCTGTACTGTCTGAAATCTTTCACAAAGGATATTCACCGCAGTACAGGGGGATTTCATTTAAAAATGTTCTGTTCCCGGTAAAAATAAAGGGCGCAGAACATAGACTTCACATGTTAATCACGGAAATGAAAAAGGAAACGACAGGGTAAAAAACAATGAAAAGAATCTGTACCATTTTTGCAGCCGCAGCTCTTATTTTTCTTCCATGTTTTGTCTACGCTCAGGCGACAGATGTTCAGCTGATAAATGCAGCGAAATCGGGCAACATCAAGGTTATCAAAGACTCATTAGACCAGGGGCTGAAACCTGATACTGTCGACAAATCGGGCGTTCCGATACTGATACTTGCTGTGTCTAACGGGAAATACCCGGCCGCCGAACTTTTGATAAATGAAGGGGCAAACCTCAGGGCCACTGATATCAAGGGGAATACAATTCTCCATATTCTCGCTTCAGGAACCAGGAAGGAGGCGGTTTCCCTGATGGAACTCGCAATAGACAAGGGGGCCGATATCAATGCGCTTAATTACAAATCCCCCAGACAGACGCCGGCGGAAATCGCCGTAAGCAGAGGAAACCTGATAATTCTGGAACTCCTGATGAACAAGGGGGTGGGAGCCGACTACACCTTCGGCAACAAACCGATGGTCGTATACGCCTACGAGACGGGACAGATAAAAGCGATGAAATACATAATAGAGAAGGGAGCAAATATAGATTCTGAGAATACCAACAGGGACTCTCTTCTCCAGATGGCTGTTATGAAGAACGACATGACCACAGTCAAATTCCTTGCCGAGAAAAAAGCCTCCCTCGACAGAAAGGGTTCAATGGGAAGAACAGCTCTAATGATGGCGGCTGACAAGGGATACCTTAAAATCGCGGAGTTCCTTCTCCAGAACGGATGCAGCCCGGAAAGCGCGGACTATTCCGGAAAAAACCTTATGCATCTTTTCGCAGCCGGAAAGAACAACGGTAAGACAATCACAGCATTTTCAAAATACGGAATCAATATAAACAAAAAGGACAGCGGCGGCCTTACTCCTCTTCTGACCGCTGTCAACGGCAAGAGATGGGAAAATATCCAGCCGCTGATCGATGCCGGTGCCGAATTCAGATTTGTCGACAGCACGGAGAAAACCCTGCTGGTAAAGGCCATTGAAACAAAAAATTCCTCTCTTGCGTCATACCTGATCGGTAAAGGGATCGATGTCAAAAAGAAGGACACATCAGGGAGATCAGCCCTGCACGCAGCTGCCGGGCTTAAAGGAAAAGAGTGGGACAAAATACTGGTAATGATCATACAGGCCGGATGCAGCGTCAACGATACGGACAGCGTCGGCACATCAGCCGCCGGAATAGCCATAGATTCCGGAAACAGCTCCGGATTTCAGACACTGCTTGATAACGGTCTCAATATAAATCTTAAAGAGCGCGGTACGGATCCTGTGGTGCTCTATGCCTACAAAAAAAACGCGAAATCCGCTTTTACCGCTCTTGTAAAGAAGGGAGCCGACACCTCGCTGAAAGACGGGGCCGGCAATTCGATACTGCACCTTGTAGCCGAGAAGGATGACAGGCTTTTTTACAACACCCTCGCTCCACTTAACCCGGACCTGAACATAAAAAACGGCGCCGGCAAAACCCCTCTGTTCCTTGCCATAGAAAAGGGGAACCTGCAGTTCGCAAAGATGCTGCTCGACCAGAAGGACAAAATAGATCTGAAAGCGAAAGACAGCCAGAGGATGTCTCTGCTTCACTATCTCGCAGCGGCCAAAGGGGGCATAACCCTTCTTTCGGCCCTTGAAGTCGACAAACAGCAGGTCTCTGAACCGGACGCATCGGGACGCACCCCTCTTGCACTGGCCGTCCGCGCAAACATGGTCGACAACGCCGCGTTCTTCATTAAAAACGGTGCCGACACAAGGGGAGACGACTGGCTCGGTTCAAAACTTGTAATCAGCGCCTACGAGCAGAGCAAGGCCATGCTGAACCTGCTCCTTTTAAACGGGGCCGATCCTGTGGCTGAAAACCCCGACGGAAAAACCCTGTTCTATCTGAGCATCGAAAAAAATGACCTTGCCACACTGAAGCTCCTTGTGCTTCAGAAGGGGGACGTAAATAAAAAATACATGGGGGGCCTGGTGCCTCTGAATCACGCGATAGACAGGGGAAGATCGGAGATCATACAGTTCCTGATCCTGTCCGGCGCGGATCTTAACATAAAAGACAGCAAGGGGAACACCCCGCTTGTAACATCCGTAACAAAATCGGATTACAACACAACATCCCTGCTGCTGAAGGGGAATGCCGATTTTAAAATCAGGAGCGCCGAAGGGAAAAGCGTCCTTCTGATATCATACGAAAAGAACAGATCTGATATCTTCGATATCCTGCTTGGCGCCGGAGCCGATGCTGCTGAAAAATTCGACAGCGGAAACACTCTCCTTCACATGTCGGCCCTTGGAAACAGACTCAGCTTTATAAACTCCCTGGTGAAAAACAAAGCAGATCTCAACGTGCTGAACACTGAGGGTAAAACCGCGATAATGCTCGCATCGGAAAAGGGATTCGGCAATTCAGTTAAGGCGCTTATCGCCGGGGGAGCCGATCTGAAGATTAAAGACAGGGCGGGCGAATCGGCCCTCTACAAATGCATTAAAACCGGCGGAGAGGGGGGTTACTGGTGCGCTGAATATCTCGTCAAGGGGGGAGCAGAGATCAACGACAAGACCGGTTCAGGAACACCGCTACTCCATGAGGCGGCGGCCCTGGAAAAATTCAATATCGTCACCCTGTTTCTGAAAAACGGCGCCGACCCGAATATTCTGAACCAGAAAAATGAAACCCTTATAATGATACTGTCAAAAACACAATTCTCAAGCCAGAAAGACAAGCCCAAATCGACTCAGGCCGCAAAGCTGATCACGGAGCTGACTTCAAAAGGCTCAAACCCGAACATACCCGACAAGTACGGACGCACCCCTCTCGATATTTCGTGCAAGCTTAAAAACACGATAATAATTGACGCTCTTATCAAAGGGGGCGCATCGGTCAACGCTGCCGACAACAGCGGCAACACAGCTCTTAAAAAAATTGTTATGGATTATACCGGGGACTATAAATTTTCAGACAAGGAAAAAAAATCCACGGTTGAACTTATCGATCTTCTGATTAAAAACGGCGCTGACATAAACGCGAAAGACAAGTTCGGAAGAACCGCACTGACCCATATCATGAAGGAAGCGAATCAGAAAAACTTCAGAAAGGTAACCGAACTCTTTCCCCTGCTCAGGGAGAGGGGGGCTTCCACTGACATTAAGGATATTGAAGGCAATACCGCTCTGGACTACGCTAAACAGAGCCAGATCAATGAAATACAACAACTTGCGAGGTAGAACATGAAAAAATTTAAAGCGATTATACTTGCGGCTCTGATGGCAGCCGCTGTATCGTGCAAAGACAGGGCATCCGAGACGCTTCCGCGCGACGCGTACAGCCAGATCCCTGAAGGGGTCATGCTAAAATCACTCCCCGATGTAAAGAGCGGTGTTGTGACAACAATTCCGTTCGCGGAAAAACTGACACTGACAGAAAGCTCGGGCAAGACATCATCCCAGTCCGCCGATAAAACCGTATGGTACAAAGTCCAGTGGAACGGAAAAACCGGCTGGGTCCAGGGATCTTCAGTGGGGGAGAACGAATCTGTATCTGAAGGTATAAAGATGTCCTTCGCGTCACAGAAAAAGGATTTCAGCAGCGATTTTATAAAATCATTCGAATCATCATCAGTGAAGATAAGACAGAAATACGGCTATCCCGGGGGGGAGATGGAGCCCGCGAAGATATTCTTCCTTGAAGGGGGGACAATGGTTGTAAACTCGAAAATTTTTACAGAGAACTACAGCAATACCTTTTTCAGCTACGAATTTTTAAGCGAAGGGAAACTGCTGAAGATAAAATTTGTTGATTCAAAACTGAATTTTGACATATACGCTGACAGCGAGAGCAATTCTCAATCGGTTTTTAAGATTGACAAAAATGAGCATTCAATCATTTACCAGATAAAGAACAACTCCTTCTACCTGTTTAACTGGGGATTCATCAAGGAGTGAAAAGATCTGTTCCTGTTCGTCCGTATCTGCAATCAATCGGCAGACGGACGGAATACGGAACAACATTTAGCATTACCGGAGATTACAAAATGAGCCTTATCATTCTTATACTGATTATTATCCTTCTTTACGCGACCCTGTCGACTTATCAGAGCATATTCAAGGTGTTACTGATGACCGCGATAGTATCCGGTATGACCGCTGTATTTATCATATACGGGATCAGCATCTTCCGGAACAGCGATATTTTCGCAATACTCGATACACAGATGAATAAAACGGTTTTTATACATGCATGCGCGGCATGGACAGCCGCCGACCTGCTGGTAATATATAAAATTATAAAGAACTACAGACACTACGTCGCAGTAAACGCATCCTAACGGATCTGTACCGGGAGCGGGATAAAGGTAAGCAGCAGTATCAGCATACAGAACCATCCCGCGGCTTTCTCTTTCAGGGAAAGTTCAGAAGTCGCGGGGATATAGGGATGCGCCACCATCAGAATAAAAAAAGCAGCGATAATCCAGACACACCATCCCGGCCATACGAAAGAGAGAAAGACCAGAACCGCCAGCGACAGCCATCCGGCGTAAACCTGTTTTCTCCCGATCAGCGCATAGAGTACATGCCCTCCATCAAGCTGGCCGATCGGCATGAGGTTAAGGCTTGTAATAAAAAAACCTATCCAGCCAGCCCAGGCAAGGGGATGAAGTGCTATGTCATAACCTGCCGGTATAGTGCCATGAAAAATATGAACGATTGAAGCAAACAGGATGGAATCCCCGAATATCGGCATAGTCCCGTCCGCCGGAGGGAGCGGAAGCACCTGTGACATCATTACGCCTGCTGTCACGGCCGCGAGGCTCACAACAAATCCCGGTATCGGGCCCATTATCCCGATATAGAACAGAGCCCTCCTGTCAGGGATAGGCGATTTTGTTTTGATGACCGCGCCAAGAGTTCCGACGATCGACGGAAAAGGGATAAAATACGGCAGCGTCGCGGCAACTCCGAAACGTTTCGAAGCGAAATAGTGCCCGAATTCATGCACGGTGAGTATCAGCATCAGCGTAACTGAATACGGAAGCCCGCTTAAAAGCGCATCGGGTATGCTGTTATCACTGGTGGCGCCGGCCATTGTCGTCGTGGAGAAAGTAACGATAAAAAGAAGAAGGTTTATAAAACGCCTTTCCTTTTCAACAGATACAAATCTCTGTGCCGCGTAAGACTGGTCAGCCATATAGAGACTGGCACGGTACGACATCCCGTTGTTGAGCCTGAAAAAATATGATTTAAAAAAACGCTTCAGAACTTTTTTATTTAACATTAATTTTTCTCTTTCAGCTTCAGAAACCTGTCGTACTGCCTGATCTTCTTATTCAGATATTCCGGGGTGTAATCGCTCTGCCAGTCGTTTTTTGACACTTCTGCTTTACGATAGAGAGCTAGAAGCTCTTTCGCGTTTCTCCTGATCTCTATCCTGTATTTTTCCACCATATTCAGACTGTTAACATAGAGCCTGCCGAGATATATAGAGGTAAATTTTCTTCCGTCAGCGGAGAAGTACGACTCCTCCCCCTCGATTCCGGTATCAATTCTCCTCTTCAGGTCACGGTAGACTACGGTTATTGCCTGGTTGTCGAGGCATGTAATGATACCAGGGGCCTCGGAAAAATTTATATCGGGATTTAATGTTCCCGTTAAAATATCCTTCGATCTGCCGGAGCTGACATCATAAACCCTTACGGAATAGTCGCCGCCCCCGCCCGACCTGTATATAAACCTGCTGTTATCTATCCACTTCAGATCGGTTCCGGAAGAAACTCCGGCGAGGTCTTTACGGCCGGAAGATGTTATGATCCTCGTCCTGTACGAGCCCCCGTTACCCGAAACGAGCACGCTCTTCTTTTCATCCGGGGAGATATACGCCAGAACAGGGTCTCCGCCGGAGGAGAGGTCCCCATAATAATCGCGCGGTATAACAACCCTCCCCTCTTTGCCTGCCGGATCGGTTTTTACTATCCCCCTCTCTGTCTGGCAGACAATCCCCTCCCCTGTCGGGCTAAGCGTGAAATCGAGAAAGAGGTAGGATGACTTTTTTCTTCTCAGCTCTTTCGATTCAATGTTTACGGTAATAAGTTCCGATACTGCAACGGCATCATCGTTATAATATAAATTTTTAAGATAAAGGAAACTGCCGGATCTGCTGAGCATTGCAGCCGTCAGGCTGCCGTCGAACCTCGCGATCTCAACTCTGGCCCTGCTGGATTTCGTATACTTATATATAACATTTATTCCGGAATATTCTTTTACATAAACTATGTCATCCCCACCGGCCCACTCGGCATAAATAACATTGCTGTCGACAAACAGCGATGAGATAGTTTCGTAGAGTTTTTCCTTTGCTGATGTTATCTGACTGTAGAGGTTCGAATTTTTTTCAAGGTAGATGGCATCCAAATCAATGTCCCTCGAAAAGAGAGGGACATTGCACGTGAAAATCAGAAACAGTATTATGGCTGATAATTTCTCTTTCATTTAGATTCTGCTTCTGTCTGCTCCTTTGTTTCCGTTTTGGAATTGTCCATGGTCTCAGTCTTGGTCTGGTCCTTTGTTTCTGTATCGTTCTTCTCTTTAGTTTCTGTATTATTCTGGTCTTTTGTTTCTGTCTTTACCTGGTCTTTTGTTTCCTCTTTAGCCTTGTCTTCTGGTTCTGTAATGTTCTGTTTTTCCGATTCAGCCTTTATCTGCTCCCTGATTTTTTTATACGACGGCCTCTTCTGCGGTTTTGGAGGTATGCTGAACCTCTGTCCGGGAAAGATAAGGTCGGGGTCTTTTATCTGGTCTCTATTGGCAAGATAAATGGCCGGCCAGTATGACGCGTCCTTGTAAACAGTCTCGGCTATCCGCCAGAGGCAGTCGGTGTTCTTCTTTCTCCACTTGACTACATATATCCTGCCGGTCTCTTTTTTTGCCTTTTCTTCAACTTTTGCCTCGTCCTTTTTCGGTTCGTCTTTTTTAGTTTCGGAGTCGGTCTTTCTCTCATTTTCAGATTTAACTGCCAGATCGGCAGCGGCCGCTTCAAGCGAATTGAGCACGGTATTTATTATCGATTCCGCCTCTTCAGCGCTCGCAACCCCTTCGCCGAATTTTCCGGCTTCGATAGCTGTTTTACCTGTGACGATAACCGTTCCGGCCCTGTCAAGGTTCTCACTGTATTTTTTACCGGCGTCTTTCTCTCTCGCCTGGGCAAGAAGTTTTTCCGCCTTATCTATAGCTGCAAGCGCATTCTGTTTACTCATCTTGTCGTTCGATGAACTGATAAGCTTCTTCGCATTATCGATCCGCAGTTCCGCATCGGTAATATTATTCTGTTCCAGCGAAGCCTCGGCACCGTTCAGTTCGACGACGGCATTATCGAGGTCCTGTTTCACATCAGCCGCTTCGCTCTTCCCCTGCATCCCGTTAATTTCATTTCTCAGTTCCTGTATGGTCGCCGTCACCTTCTGTTTTCTTATCAGCTCCGACGCGGTATCGAGTTCCTTTTTAGCGGCATCAGCTTCTTTGAGCGCCGACTTATAGTCCTTCTTTTCAATATCCTGTTTCGCTTTTTCTATAGATGCCGCCGCAACGGTAAGATTGCTCTCCGCAGCCGAGCTGTATTTATCATCCTTCAGCTGAAACATCCTCTCTTCAGCCGATTTAACCTCGCTCTCCACCGAGGATGAGTTCTGCAGGGATTCATCCCTCGCAGCGACGGAAAGTTTGTACGACTGCTCCGCGGATTCGGAGGCTTTTTTATACTCGGTCTTTTCGTTTAACGAAGCGGCCTCTGAAAGGAGCATTCCGGCCTGCGCAAATTTTTCTGAAGAGAACTTCTCCGCATAAGCCTGATCAGCTTCTGCATAGGCATCATCCGCCTTCTTCAGCACTATGGCTGTATAGGGGGGGAGGGCCTTTTTCTCGGCCTCGACAGCGGCAGCGAAAGCATCGTTTGCCGCCTGTTTGGCCTCTTCGGTTTTTCCCGTGTTGACAAATTCATGGCTTTTATAAAGCAGGTCCTCCGCGTTTTTCAAATCCTCGGGAGCGTGTTTATCGGCATCATAAATCTTTGCCTCTTCAATAGCGGTCTTCGCGGCTGCCATCTCCTTCACCGGTACATCATACTGGCAGGCTGTCGCCAGAACAAAAATTACTACCGGTATTAAAAATCTTATCAGGCTTGATCTGCTTTTCATGGCTAACTCCAAAATTTTAAATAATTGCAAATCCGGTAAAATCAGATATATTCAAAATGTTATATTACGGGCGGGTTTATGTCAATTTTTTTTGGTATATTTTCTGTTTATTACGGAGGGTTTTTGAGTGTAACGGCATAACTGCTGCGGATTATAAAACTCCGGCGGTTTTTTGACAATAAACTGCCGGAGAAACAGGTATTTTGCATGTTTAGGAGGGTTTTTCCTCTCAAACATGCACGAAAAACTTATTTGCCGTTTATTCCCATAAGTTCTACTTCAAATACAAGCACTGAATTTCCCGGGATGCTCTGATTTCCTCCGGGGCCATATCCCAGTTCAGAGGGGATAACCAGCTCATATTTTGAACCTACAGTCATAAGCTGAAGGCCCTCTGTCCACCCCTTGATAACGCCGTTAAGCACAAACTCGGCCGGCTGGTTTCTCTTGTAAGAGCTGTCAAACTCTTTACCGTCGATAAGTTTACCTGAATAGTGAACCTTTACTTTATCAGTCGGTTTCGGTTTTGCTCCCGCGCCCTCTTTTATCACCCTGTACTGAAGTCCTGAAGCGGTGGTTTTTACGCCGTCTTTTGTCTTATTGGCAGCGAGGAAAGCCTCACCTTTCTTTTTATTCTGATCTGCGGATTCCATTCTTTTTTTCTGGAGCGTCATCATAAGATTCTGCATTGCGGCCTGGGTCTGTTCCGGAGAGAGTCCGCTCTCTTTTCCATCCAGCGCGTCGCTGATTGCGGCTTCAAAAGATTTAAGATCGAGTTCAACATTGTCTTTTTTCATGCTCGATCCGATGTTGTATCCGATTGCGTAACTGTATTTGCCTTTATCGCTCGAAAGATCAGCTTTTTTACAGGAAACTACAGTGGATGCGATAAACACAGCCAGAATCAGATAAATAGTTTTTGTTTTCATATTTCACCCTTATTTTTTAAATTATAACGAAAAACAAGCCTCTATTATGCAATTTAGTCAAGATAGAATTATACAAATTTTGAAAAAAACAGTGAGTCCGGCTTGAAATCTGCGTTATAAGTTATAGTGAACCGGAAATCCTCTCGCTGTTTCATTTTTTTCACGGAATAACAAAATTTAATCTTTTTTTATTCATTTGAGTTTTCTGTCTGGAATTTATATAAACGCTTTAAGAATCATCAGTACAGCGGGGAGCGTAAGCAGAGAAAGGAGAGTCGACACAAACATAAGCCGCGAGGCGAGAAGGGCATTGCCGTTATACTCACTGGCAATCAGGGGCGCATTTACCGCAACCGGCATCGCCGCAATTACAACCGGAACAGTTACTATCACCGGATTTGAAGTAAACAGTTTAACAAAAAAGAACACTGCCGCCGGCAGCACGATAAGCCTCATAAAACTTATGAAGTAGATCCTCCACCCGGACATCAGCTCGCTGCGGCTTACCTCTGTGAGCATTGACCCCACGGTAATCATAGAAAGGGGAACAGTAATATCTCCGACAAACTTCACCGGGTCGTAGATTATGGCCGGAAGTTTAAGGCTGAACACAAAAAAAACAAATCCGGCCACCGTAGCGACAATTCCGGGGCTGAGAAAAAGCCTCCAGTCAAACCCGGCATCAGACTTATGCCCCCGGGTCATCAGATAGACGCCAAGCGTAAAAACAAAGAAATGGAAAGGTATATTAAACATGGCGGCGTAAAAAATATAGCCCTCGCCGAATACGCTGCTGATCACAGGGAATCCGATGAAACCGACGTTTGAGAAAAGTATCGCAAAACGGTATACCCCTGTATCCTTTTTATCCCCCCCGATCAGGGCTCCGACAAAAAGGGCTATGATGAAATACATGCCGTATACTCCGAACGACAGCGCGGTTATGACAAAGCTCTCCCTGAGAAGGGTGGAGGAGAACTCCTTCTGCATCGAGGTGAATATAAGGGCCGGAAGAGTGACCTTGATCAGCAGGGCCGAAAGGCCCTTTGTTGCATGCTGGTCTATTACTCCGCTTTTCCTCGCGGCAGCCCCTGCAGCGAGGATCATGAACAATTTCATAACGGATATGAAGATTACGCCCATTCCGGATACCTTTCCAGTAGATATTTATCACAGACCGTATTATAAAACTACACCGGTCAGTCAACCATCAAATGGATATCACAGATTATAACAGTTTTTTTTGCTGGAAAAATAACAGTTATAGTTATATTATTCCAGTAAATCCGCTATCCTGAAACTTTATTAACATATATCTATTTTCCGAGAGGAGTTCAATATGATAAATTTTAAAAGAAAAAAATCCTTTATAGCTGCGGTAACAGCCGCTCTCTGCGCGATTCTGATGCCCTCTGCAGATTATGCCGGTGATTCCGTTTCACTGACTCCGGAATATCTCGCTTCCGGTTCCTGGGGCCCGGAGAATATCGTCGGGATGAAGATCAGGTTCAACTCCGGAGGGAGTTTTGATTCTGAATTAAATATGGGCCAGTCCTACTGTACGGCATCGGGAAAATTTTCAATCAAAGGGGGGAAGCTTGAGCTTGCAATGGAGAGTTCAAAAAGCAGTCCGTTCTGCGGCGTTATGACTTTAAAGGAAGGTGTCATAGTCACGGACAAATCCTCTCCGAAATACAGAAATTATATTTTATTCAGGGCGGACCAGGTAAAGGATCTGTATTTAAATGAAGATCTTAAAATATGGGATTACAACTCAAAACTGAAAGAGGGGGAATCTGTAACCATCAACGGCACAGATGCCGTGGTGACGGGAATAAAAGAAGCGGTTACGACGACAACGGTAAAGGTAAGAGAGACACCGGGAACCGGCGGTAAAGAGATACATTACAATTACGAGAGCGAAGAGACCGGCACAACTGTTACGGTTAAGGCGCTTCCGAAAAACAAATCTTTAACTGTCCTTGCCAGAACCAGAGAAAAAATCAGCGTCGGAAAAACGTCCAACTACTGGTACTATGCCGAGTTTGAAACTTATATCAGTTATACGAAAGGATGGATTTACGGAGACTTTGTCGAGATCAGATAAACCGGCCGGGCCTATTAAAAAATCCCGGCAACACGTGATCCCCGGATGAACAGGTACAGACCTAAATCTGCGACAGCAGCAGTAAATAGTTTGCAGCTCCTGCAATAAATGCAAGCAGGAGCAGCACCCTCCACCGTGTCGTCAGCAGAGCAAATCCCTTCATCAGTGAGATATCCTCTCCGCGGGAAATCCGCTCCTCCCTGTATCCGGGAAAGAGCATCATGCCAAGAGCAATAACGCAGAAAGCCGGAAAATTCCGGTTTAGCGGCCCTACCGGAGCATCTCCGTGATGCCGCGCATCCGAAATTAACATTTAATCCTCAAAAATGAGTCCGCTTTCCGCCAGCGCCATCATCTTCCAGAGACTGACCGCAGCTGCGACACGCTCACTGATAAGCTTCTTTTTTATAAAGACTTTTGCGCTGTTATAAGACAACTGAACAGTTTTTCTATTCTTAACTTCCGTTTTTATTTTATACTGTTCTCTGTAACGGTCAAACTCCTCCCTGATATCTCTTTCAGCGATCACAATCCCCTTTTCACACTGATTCCTGATGTAATCATTTGCCAGTATGAAGTCCGAGCCGGATTTCAACTGTACAGCAAGTTTTTTATCGTCAAGATATCCGATCCTCTCCGCTGCTGTCCTGTAAAGTTCATCATAGTACCACTCCTTAGCAAGTCCGAAAAGATATCCTTTATCCTCCAGGGGTTCCATTATAATTGCGCTCAGGAGATTGCGTCTTTCCAGCATCTCCACGTAAGTATAGTTCCGCCCGGCGATCGAAAACAGAACGGCATTACCGCTTCCTGGCAGAGCTGTCACTTTGAACGACGCGCTGTTCTCCTTCTCCATACGGGAAATTATTTTAGAATATCTATCTCTCTCCACAAGCTCCGATATCCGTTTTCGTTCACCCGGCGTTGTTATCTTTTTTTCCATGTTATCAGGAGTAAAAGTACCCCTTTCGTCAGATATAAATACTATCGCCGTTCCATCCTTCAACACTACAGGTTCGGTGCTATAGCTCCCCTCCGGTAGAGCAAAAGCCGCGTCTTCAAACTCCGGCCTTCCGCCGCCCCTTACCGCGAAAACCGTGCTCATCTCCAATGCCTTCTCCGGATCAGAGTAAGAGCTTTTTACCAGGCTGTCGAAGTTCACACCCTTTCCCAGCAGTTCAATCATCCTTCCGGCCTTTTTCAGCGCTTCTTCCGCTGCTTCAGAAGAACTCCCTCCGTTAAACGCCGCATGGCGGCACCTGACATATTCCCACGACAGTCCTGAACTCTTCCCGTTTTTTTCATTTACGAACCTCTTTATGAAAGGCTGTGTTTCACGTTCCAGCTTAAAGAGATATAACCTGTTTTTATCATAACCGGTCTCAACGGCATAATGACGGGCGATCCCCTCAACACAGAGGGATTCTATTATTGAACGATTCATCTGAGGGGTCAGTTTAACACCCTGCGCCCTCCGTGCCACATCACCCCCGGTTATAGTTCCGTACCTGTAATGCGCGACCGGTTTTGTTTCTGAAGAACAAGAGATTAACAACATGAGAATTAAAACCGGCGGCACTGTATTTTTCATTTTTAAATTTATCTTCATATTAACATCCTTTTTTGTTTTATTGCCGCATAGAGCGGTCGTTCAGAACGCATGTACAGCCCGGACCCGGTATACGGTTTTTTTACCGGAGTTACCGGCAGCCCCGCTCCACAGATTCTGATGATATGCGTTATTGATGGAATTTTCAGAAGAACTCCAGTACGTCCCTCCTCCGGAAGTACCATCCCCGTCATGATGAAAATCCCCGATCCCGCCTGTCGGGACTTCGCCGTTTATGACTGTTCCGCCGTTCTGGATGTTATATTTTACTCCGCACAGGTTCCACCCTATCCGTGACAGCTCTTCCGATGATGGAAGAAACCAGTCGCTGTAAGCAATACCGTCATTGACAATAACAAGTTCATCACACAACTTCGCGGCGTAATTTCCGGCCCCCTGATAATATTCAATAACAGGTGTATTAATCCTGCCGGACCCTATAGCAGTTCCGGTCGCTCCTGTATTAACAGTACTCCCGGCAGTCCATACGGTCTCACCCTGGTCATACGGGGCGGCTTCAAGATAACGCCATCCCCCCTTTTCCGATCCCTTATCGTAAAATATCAGACCTCCTGCCGGTCCCCTTTCACGCAATTGATAGATGTGACGCACCCATAACGCGGACAGCACCAGATTTCCGGTAACAGGATTTGTATCGAAGTTCCAGAGTGTCGTCCCGTCAGCGGTCCAGCCGTTAAGATCAAAGCCCCCCATCTTTGAAACAGGAAAAACAATTCTGCTGCCATGATCCGCCGTCTGAGCCTCTACGGCCGAACCCCCCTTCGTATGAAAGGTGACTGTATATCTGCCGGCGGACCATTTCGCGTACAGGGTTACAGCCGCGCCGCTCAACCGGAATACTGCCCCGGAAGAATAATCGGTTCCGTCTCCCCCTGCCGAGGTATTCCAGCCGCAGAATGTATATCCGCTGCGGACGAGATTCCCGGTGTTGCTTTTTACTGTAACAATATCCCCCTGCGAATAATATGCCGGATCAACCGGGACTACACCCCCGGTACTGCCGTTGCCGTTATATGTAACAGGGGATGAAGACCACTTTGCATAGAGTATGATATCGGATGAACCCATAGTGAATGTCCCCCCCGCGCCGCGGTCATCTCCCGAACCGTCTGCAGATGTATTCCATCCGGTAAAATGCCTGCCGGAATTGACAAGAACTCCGGTATTGACGGCGGCCCTGACCGCCGAGCCGGCAACATATCTTTCAGCATCAACAGGGACAGTTCCCCCCGTATTACCGTTTCCATTATATGTAACAGCAAACGCCGGTATCCATCTGGCATAGAATATCACATCCGAATTTTCGATCCTGAAATAGTTCCCTATATCGGTTCCGCTCCCATCCGCCATGGTGTTCCATCCCGCAAAGCAGAAACCGGTTTTTTCGATCTCCGTGCCTCTCTGAACAGCAACATTTGCTCCCGGTTTATAGCTATTTGAATCAACCGGCACTGTCCCGCCGGTATTTCCGCCGCCGTCATATTTAACGGTATATACAGGGAGCCACTTCGCGTAGAAGGTCATATCACCCTTCTCCATGAAAAAAAATCCGTACTCCGGACGGTCGAGACCCTTTCCGTCAGGGTTTGTGTTCCATCCGGCAAAGTAGTATCCGTCCCGCTTCAGATTGCCGCTGTTGCTTTCAGCATAATATGCGTTTCCGCAGTAGTTGTGAAAAGATGACGCGGGAACAGTCCCGGCCGTGGCGCCGTTGGCATTATAGGTTATTGCATAAGGCTTCAAAACAGTGATGTTTTTTAATCCGGGTGTTATTGTATTGATTCCGTCGGTTATGGCAAGAGATATTACAGCCTCAGAATCATCGCTCACATATGAAGGGGCAGTCCATTGCATATTCCCCGCTGCAGAATTGTTCACGCTCCCTGCTGAACTGTTCCATGAATACGCTATAGCCCTATGCTCCGGATTATAGACAATTGAAGTGAGATCGATTGTCTCGCCCGGTTCACAGTATGATTTACCAGATTCTATACCTGTTATCCGGGGAACCTTGCAGTCTATGGGGGTATTGTAGTAATCAAAACATGGCTGCTTATCATAGGGAACAATTGTTCCATTAAACCTGGTAACAACTTCAGCAGCTGTTACTCCGGCATATGTGTAATACGCCAATGTCAAACAACATGGCAGACGGACAAAATTCAGCATATTGGGCACGTATATATGGAAGCTCCCCCAGGGCATTACAATTTTGAATTTTTCCACTAAAGGGTATTTATCTGCACAGCCTATGTTCATTTCAGTCAGTAATGCGATATCACAGATCAGACCAATCATATTGTAGGTTGTGAAACCATACCTGTAACATGCATCATGATTCGCACATGCTCCTGTAAATGCCCAGCCAGATTTTTCATCCAGAAAATATCCCGGACCGGTACAATTATCACATTTTACCTTCTTATCTGTTCCGGGGATCTCCGTCACTTCAAATCCATCTATTATCAGAGGTGTTGTACGGGTGCATGAATCTTTATACCATTTCGGTACGTCAAACAGATCGATAGCGGCATTTTTCCTGCCGCCGCACGAACCGGGACATCCCTCTGAGGATTCTGAGGTCTCGAAGCTTTTTCCAGACGGTTTCCCGGCCTGATCATTTACAATACCGGAAGCCTTATTCAGCAATCCGGGATTATCCTCTATTGAAAAACCGGTTTTTTTCGAAAGGGGATACCCTATACAGTATATCCCGAGATACGGAGCCTCCAGTGTAAAAGAGTGAAGCTCTGTATCAATTAGCGCATTCGTTTTTACCCACCTCCCCCTGACGGTGTTGAAGATATATATGTCAAGATCCGCGGCATTGATCTTCATCCTGTCGGCATTGGCGCGAGTTACCAGTCTGCGGTATACAAGTTCTTCACTGTTTTTCTTAATATTATCGTTTATCCCGGCTATAAGGGCGGGATCGTAGTACATCACGAGGCTGACGTTTTTCTTTAACGCCGGACCGTTCGAGGTAAAATCTATAATGTTCACAGGCTTGACATCTGAAAATTTATCAAGATACGGATGCCGGTCTTCCGCGATGCTCCCCTCCATTACACCTTCAACCGCAGCTATAGTCTCATCCGATGAAAACGATTCCGCCGGAAAGGTAATTACCGCAAGATTCGGCAGTGTTAACTCTCCACCCCTTTCCACTGTGATATCGGCCCTGGCCGTCTTAGGGCGTTTTACCGATATCTCGCCTGTTGTTTCCGAACTTCCCGCACTGTTACAGGCGTAGATCCGGTATGCATAATATACATCGTCGGGCAAATCTTCGGTAAACTCTGTTTCACCCGCCCCTCCCGAGTACAAAAAAACGAACTCTCCTCCATTGACCGAACGTTCGATATTATAGCCCGATTCGTTGTCCGCGTTGTCGCTCCACCGGATCGTTACCGAGCTTTCATTTATCTCTTTGACCGACAGACCGGTGGGTACTGCCGGAGGATACAGTGCAGTTCCACCGTAAGACCCGGACCCGCAGCCGGAACAGACAAGCATGATTGTAAACACGGCAGCAGCCGGAAAATACTTTTTCATCTGGATACACCCCTCTCTGTATTATTCTCTTTTCATTTACAGGAGTGGCGATTCAGAGGGGGAAAGTACAAAAAAAATTCAGGCGGAGAAGGGGGGGGGGGTATAAAAAAACAATCACTGGATATAGCCCCAGGATTTCAGAACCTCTTTCATATTAGGATCTATACCACCCTCGGCACCGGAACGCTGTTCCTTCGCCCATCTGCGTATGTCCATTCTGGAAAGATTTACCTTTACGCCGGTTATATTTTCCGGCGCCGCAGGTTTTCCTGTCACAAGGAGAGCCGACAACAGCTGCTCCCCCCCTATTAAACTGCTCTGTTCGGCCAGGGGAAGATTATAGCTGCCGCAGAGAAAATGCGCCCTGTCCACAGGCCTGCCGTCGGAGAAAACCTGTATTGTAAACGGGGTATCGGAATCAGATCCCTCGAAATAGAGATACCGCGGAACGTCATTCAATGTTAAATTAAAATCACATGTATTCTGATTTATACGAACAGCATCAGAGTCTTTAGCATTACTTATCCCGGCCCTGAGAACGGACCTTTTCAGAACCGCCCGAGCCGTAATGCTGTGTTTTTTACCGTCGGGGAAAATTGTCACCATTGTTAATGCGGGATGGATGCTCCCTTTTAAAAAGGCCTCCCGGCAGAGATCTGCGATTTTTTTCTCGGAGCCTATTATATTTCTCTTTTCGAGACAGTCACTGTCAAGATCGTACAGCGCCTCATCGGGATCGGCCATACCGCTTCCGAAGAAATACCAGCTCAGAGTCCGGAAATCGGCATCGGAATAATTATCACGCTGTTTCTGGATATACTTCCATCTCCCCCTGTAGACAATAGACGACGCAAAATTATCGAAACTGCGGATAAACTCGTCCGTATACTGCGCCTGGTTCTTCATCGCCATATACGGCAGAATAGATCTCCCCCTGAACTTCTCCGAAGGGGGAAATCCCGTCAGATCTACAATCGTCGGCGCGAGGTTAATCACGCTTGTAGCCGTAGAGAACCTTGCGGCCCCATCCGCGTACCTTTTCTTAAGTTCATCAGGGAGATGCACAAGAAACGGCGTACGTATAAAATCATCAAGGAGGTTGTTGCGGTTGTAATTCGACGCGTGGTACAGCGTACCGTGATCCGAGCTGATGATCAGTATCGTATTCTCCCAGAGCCCCTCTTTTTTCAGTGCATCTGTTATCTGGCGGAAAAGAGCATCTGCATGAGAGGTGGACCCGGATACATTGGGGCGCCACAGTTTGTCCGGCTGTCCGATAAATCCCCTGATATAATATTTAACGGGAGTTATTCTCGGTTTATGAGTCGTGTTCATGTGCGCGTAAATATACATCGGCGCGTTTTTGCGTTCTCGCAGCGTACGGATAAGGTGATATACTATACCGGTTGAATCATAAGGGAGAGTCATGAAATCAAACGACTCGCTGAATCCGTAATCCACCGATGTCTGCAGAGCGGGATTTGTAAAACCGCTGTTCCCCACCTGGATCGGGAGATAACCGTTTCTCTTCATCACGGACGGAAGGGTTTCAATCGACCTGTCGTTATAGAACAGGTTTTTCTCCTCATCAGAGATAATGTTGTCATTATAACCGTGCCTTGTAGCCGGAGGATTCTGTGAGGTAAGCATTCCTGAAAGATAGATCCTCGTCTTTGTCGCGTTGGAATAGAACCTGTCGAAAATAATGAAATCATTCTTCGCAGCGTCAAAGTTCGGGGTCAGAGACGAAGAGGGGTTGTATATCCCCATGTATTCACGGCTCATTGCGTCAAAGACAATATGTATTACGTTATATTTCCCGGTTTTTGCCGTGGTGTAGTGCAGCGGATTTCCTATAAAAACGATACCCTCCCTGTCCGGCGATGAAATTTCAACAGTGACACTCCTATTTTCAAACCCCTGGATATCAACCGAGATCCTGCTCCACCCTGTTGATGGATAGATACGGGGGAACGACGATGAAGGCGGTGTTTGAATCGAATCGTACGTTCTGCGGTTATAGATATCTATATCGCGGGAGAGAAGGATTCTGCTTCTTCCGCCCGATGAAACCTTCAGTTCTATTTTTCTTTTTCCGGTCTCTTCAGTAAAGCTCACTGCTGCCGCATAGAACTCAACGCGTGACCCTTCTGCCGCAGTCAGGGTAAACCTCATAGATGAGCCGCAGGGGACCAGAACCGAGCTCTTCTCGTCTATCCACAGTCCCGCTTTACCCGTAGCATAACGGAACGTATATGGTGAACGGGAATAGGGATCTGTTTTGAGGTAACCGGATGAACGAAGCACGGAAATTCTATCAACTACATCTTTTGAATATGACGGAGCAACAACCAGTGAAGCGTTCTCAGCGATGCTGTCTGCAATCCTTTCCTGCTTTTCAGCCCTGCCGGCACTTTCAAGCCCCGGTGCATTCTCAAGAAAACCGTTATCATCAGGATACCGGAACGAGGCATATAGTACGGCAGCGGCAACCGCGACTGCCAGAATAATCACTACTGCTGTCCCCTTTCGTCTTCTTAAAAATAGGACAGACTCTATTGATACTTTTTTTAACTTACTATTCATCTAATTCTCTCAGAAAACAGGCTCGTTGAACAGAGGGATTATGTAACCGTTTACCTCGGCCGCGCCGGAATCTTCAGCGGCGAAATCAAAAAGTATTTTTTTCAGCCTCCCGGCGCTCTCCCTGTCGGATAAAAATATGTTGTCCCGTTCATCGGGGTCTTTTTTCGTATTATAAAGTTCATACTCTATGCCATGCTGCGTCGGCATATATATCAGTTTGAAATCTCCCGATTTTACGGCACGGTGCTTTGCGATATCGGTCAGGTTGCGGTAGTCGTGCGACACGCAGACCTCCCCGTTGTAATCAAACTCAATCGCGGAAAAGCCTGTGATGTCGGGATACATTATCCGTTTTTTCTGAAAGAAATAATCTCCCGATGTGTCAAACCACAGGCCTGTTTCGGTATAGGCATCGAACCTCCGTGGAACAGGTTTGAGAATGGACCTCCCCTCGAATGTTCCGGGGGATTTAATATTCATTATATCGCAGATTGTCGGGGCAACGTCGACCAGAGATCCGGTCCCGGTTATAACACGGGGCTCAACCCCTTTTGCCCTGACAGCAAAAGGAACCCGCAGCGACCAGTGACCGCGAAGGTGCTCGCCGTGGCCCATGCCGTTGTCATATTCATAAAGGTTTTCTCCATGGTCGGAGAGGAGAACAACGACTGTATTATCCGCGAGTCCCCTTTTCTCAAGGTGTTGCAGTATCTGCGCAAACGAATCGTTAAAAGCCCTGAGGCATCCGTCATATAGTGCCCGGACATGTTCCGCCTCTTTAAGATCCGTCGCCTCGCCGCCACCCCCTTTTTTGCCCAGCGACAGCATCCTGTTTTTCAGATACTTAGACGGGCCGGAGTAAGAGGGATCGGTATACCTCTTGTAATACGGCCATGGGGACGAGAACGGGAAATGCGTAACGGAAAAAAATGACGTTATGAAAAAAGGCTTTCCGGCACGCCTGCCGGAATCGACCTGTGAAAGGATATCATCCACTACATACGACGGGTCAGCAAACTCGGCAAACTCCCTGATCGACGGAAATATCGACATACCGGCACGGTTGGTAATAAACGGAGTGACGAAGATATTGAATTTGAGAAGGATCTGTTCCAGCATCACAGAGGAGTTAAACGTCGGCGTAATTACATTTTTAAATCCCAAATCTATACGGGGAAATATATCGGCCGCGAAGTCTCCGACGACCGATGTTTCATACCCCATGTCCCGGAGTATTGTCGCGAGAGAGACAAACTCCCTGTTGCGGTTCGCGCTCGACGGAAACATGTTCCTGATCGTATGAGTCTGCGGATACTGCGAAGTGAGAATCGTGACCCATGACGGAAACGTCCTCGGCGTGACAGTATTTATATCTGAAGCGGAAAGAGATTCCCTGATAAATGCGTCGATGTCCGGCGTAGTATCAAAGCGATATCCGCTCCCGCTGAAATGGTCCGGTCGCAGCGCGTCCGATGCGATAATGATAATGTTCTTCCGGTCAGAGGGTGTCCGGTTAAGTAAAAAATAATCTGCGATAAAAAAAACAGAAGATGCCAGCACAACTACAGCCGAAACAGTCCTCAACACAGAGGGCTTAAGCAGTTTTTTTACAAGATCTCTATTTCTGCGGTAAAACTCCACTGCAGCCCCGGCTGAGAAGAGGAGAGCAATCAGTATCTGCGGTACAGAGAAAAATACCGGCGCCGCGTGCGTCGTTAGAAACTCCTGGAAAGATGCATAAAAACTGTTTTTGACATAGAACGAATCGATATACATCTGCGGATAATTTATCATACTGCGGCAAAGCTGCAGGAGATAAAAAACGAAAATGAGGATTACAACCGAAACAAAATGCTTTCTGCGACCGGGGGAAACATTAAAAAGCGAACATATCCCCGACAGTCCGAAGTAAAAAAATGCGCTCAGAAGCGAATATAACACGGTATAAAACGCGACAAGCTTTAAAACCGCCGCAATCAGATAGAACAGAAAATTATTCAGAACCATAGACAGGGAATTCGCCGCACTGTTCCCCATATATGAAAGAGTGACGTTGAAAATAACCGTATACAGCAGTGCGAGGAGAACAAAAAACAGGCCCGGCTTAACTGCAGGATAAATTTTTTTTAATCGATAACGGTTTTTTACGAAACTCATCAGCTGATGCTCCTGTACTATTTCACACGGCGGTATATTTTAAAATCATCAACTACCGTCTCCAGGGCGTAATGGCTGTCAAGATAATTCCTCATAACAGGAGGGACTTCATAAGGGAACCTGGCGAAATTTCCAAGACGCGTCACGCTCCGGAAAAGCCCCTTCGGCGAGGTATCGATAAAGAGCACAGGTTTCTTTTTCTCCATTGTCCGGACAAATCCCGTCTGTTCCGCAACTGCTCCGAAAACAGATTCCGGCTTACCAGATTTATACAGATCTTCGATGTGTATCGCCGTCCCCTTTGGCCATACGTGAGTTACCGCTATCCGCCTGTCTGAAAAATAGTAGAGGTGCGGGCCGTCGCCCCAGACGAAAATAGTGTCGGCGGGTGAAGTATTCTTTTTTATGTAATCAACTGTGTTCCTGTATGAACCGTTAGGAAGGAGATAATCATCCATCGAGCTTACGGCTACGGCCCTGAACCAGAAAGCCGCCGCCGGTTCATTATAAAAAAGATCCTGGTTGAAATACTTGATATAGATATCCTTGAAATTCCAGCATAAGAAAAAAAGTCCCGGTATCAGAACGGCAACAGTAAAATTGTCCCTCAGCCTTCTGACGGCGGAGTTATCAGAGGAAACCAGCGCCATTGCGGCAATCACGCAGAGATACGGGTATGATGTCATGAAATAGTGGTAGTAGAGACGCGCTCCGCCGGCAAACACCATAAGAAATGTGACAACGGCAAAAAGCGCCACGGCTGATTCCTCAACAGTATCCCTGCGGAAACCGTTCCTAATAAACCCTGCGGCATATATTGCTGCAGGGACCCACAGCACAACATGCCACAGACCTATCGTAAGCTGTTTATAGCTGTATATCGCAACGAGGTTAAGCGGGTTGCTGCTCCGCCCGGAGCTGGCATAAAATAAAAGTTCACCTATGTTCTTTACGATGCCCGGAGCGAATTTTTTCGTCACATAAAAATCAAATGCGGTCAAGGCCAGAGCGGCTGCTGCCAGACCGACGTACGGAAGCACCATTCGCCTTAAAATTCTTTTATAATAAGGGAGATAAAAAAATATGAAAAAAAGGATAAAGATAAGAAGTATCGATCCATGCACCTTGACCTTCATGGCAGCAAAGGCCGACAGCGCCACGATAACAGCAGAGATAATCCTCAGCTTAAGCGGCCGGTATTTTATGAATATAAGAAAAAAAAGGAATCCCGCAGCGATCGGAAGATTATAAATGATCTCTCCGTTGGTTGCCATGAAATGCCGGTTAAAGGAGGATATCAGGACAGCATAAAGAAGCGAGGCCGTTATCCCCGTTCTGCGGTCTCGCAGAAGCTTCCCGGTATAGTAGACCGCGGCAGCCGTAAGAAACACGAAAAGAATGGTTATTGCGTGAACAATAACCCATCCGTAAGCAGCATTGAGATAATATGAAAATTTAAATATTGCATGATAGAGAGGGAGTTTGCTCTCTGTAAAATCCACACCCGGGATATATCCGGCCAGATATTCTTTTGTCTGAACTATTGCAGCAAGTTCATCAGCGTCATAATAATCATTGAAAAGGGTCGGGAGTCTGAATAAAGCCGACGCCAGGAAAAGAAAAAAAAGAAACAGCGGTTCTTTTATGTTATCGATATTATCCGGCAGTAAACGGGCTCTTTTCATTTTTACCATCCAACTCGGGATTATTGCGGATATGTTTACACTTCGGAGACAGGGCTGAAAACCCGCCCCCGGATAATTTAATGTAACATCGCCAACCGATGCAGTTTAATAGAATTTTCTCCGGCATCATTGTCAAGATTCTTTTTATGCAATAATTACGCCGTTTCTGAAAGAGGCGTAAATGCTCCGGATTTTTCCTTTTACTTTTAGAGTAATCCGGGTGGGAGGATATGTTACACTACCTGCCGGTATTTTTATGGAGATTTTTGTCTTTTAATATCTCCTCCGCCTCGCTCTCCGCCGCTGTCTCCGCGTCTTTACCGGTAAGCCCTTTATGAAACAGCAGAACAAGGCCCGCCGCTGACCAGACCAGTGCGCGCAGGCGCCTGATGATACCCACTGTAAGGCCGAGAACGGGATCATAACCGAGAAAAGCCAGCACCATGGAATATGAACCCTCGCTTGTACCGATATTCAGAGGAACGAAAAACGCAACCGCGGCTATAAAGAGACCGAACAGGTATACAAACATCGAATCGAGCAGAGTCGCGCTCCCGCCGGCGTAATACATTATTATATATATCTCCACAGTACCGGCTATCATTACCGGAAAGGTATGCATAAGCAGCGATATCCAGAAGTGGTTGAGATTCTCCCTGCTGCTGAAGATATACGATATCTCACCGTCAATATTATCGAACTTCTCACGTCGCGATTCTGAGGAATAGATTTTTGCCTGTATTTTTTCCGGAAACAGAGAGACCACGTAACGGATTATCCCGTCTTTCTGTTTCTTCATTACAACTATAAGAAAAACCATGAAAATGAAGAATAGAGCGAAGACTCCCCCCAGCACATAAAATGGGAGATTCAGCCTGAAAAAACCGATAAAGAGCCCCGCCAGTATAAGAAGCGTATTCCCGACCATATGTATAGTACGGTCCATCACGACGGAGGCAAGGCCGATCTCAAAAGGGACCGTGTCTTTAAGATAAACCGCCTTCAGCGCGTCCCCGGCAATGCTGGCAGCGGAATTAATCGTTGTCGTTGAATCCCCGGCTATACGCGCCAGAAGCACATTAAAATACTGGCGCGCCTTAAGGGGATAGGTTATAAGCACCATCCAGCCGTAGGTCAGCAGGAGCTGGTTAAACAGATAGATCAGCACGCACAGCCAGAACTTCCATCCGAAATCGATAATCTGCTGTACAGGTTTTTTTATGCCGAAAACGGCAAAGAGCACGACAAGAAGGATAATGCCCACGGCAAGGAATATATAACGCGCTTTTTTCATAAAAACCTCATGCTAAATATTAAAAACAGATCTTGCTGCCGCGTCAACTATTAATCGGCCGGGGACCACAACAGGGCAATGCCGCGCCTTTTTTTAATACCAATTCGCGTAAATACTTGATATTATTAGCATCAGGAATTAATGTTGATCATTTTTTACAGGGAAACAGTATGAAAACACGAAAACTCGGAACAAGCGATCTCCAGGTTACGGAGATAATCCTTGGAACATGGGCCGTCGGCGGAACGATGTGGAGCGAATATGATGAAAGGGGGGCTGTGGAGGCGATTGAAACCGCGATAGATCAAGGGATCAACTGCATAGACACCGCTCCGGTTTACGGCGGGGGGCATGCCGAAGAGCTGATAGGGACCGCGATTTCAGGAAAAAGGGACAAAATCATTATCGCGACCAAATGCGGACTGGACATTGAAAACGGATCGAGGCATAATCTCAAGCCGGAATCCATCCACCATGAAATTGAACAGTCGCTGAAAAGACTTCGAACAGACTATATAGACCTGTATCAGATACACTGGCCGGACCCGATGGTTCCGGTTGAGGATTCGATGGCCGCGCTTATGAAAGCGAAGGAATCGGGAAAGATCAGGTATATCGGAATATGCAACTTTTCTGGCGACGACCTGGAAAAGGCATTGAACTGCGGAGAGGTGGTATCGTATCAGCCGAACTATTCGCTGCTGGAGAGGGAGATCGAATACGATAGGGTTAAAATCTGCACTGATAACAATATAGGGATCATTTCATACGGATCACTCGGAGCCGGGATGCTTACCGGGAAATACCACGAACTCCCACAGTTTAAAAGAAATGACGCCCGCAGCTTTTTTTATAAATTCTTCAAAAAACAGTACTGGCCCGAGGTAAAAACAGTCGTTGATAAAACAGCTGAAATCGCGAAGAAAAGGGGGGTCAAACCGGGACATGTTGCAATCGCATGGATACTTTCAAAACCGGGAATCTCTGCAGCTATCGTCGGAGCAAGATCGGGGATGCAGGTTATAGATAACCTCGGCGGCTCCGGTTTAATTCTTACGAATGAGGAGATCCTGGAACTCGACACTGTTTCTGAGAATATCTATAAATCTCCGGAGTAGGTATTCTGCGGTGATTTTTTATTACTGATTTTTAAACAGTCCCGTTCCCAGCGATCTGTGGAAAGACAGGATCATTTCCGGCAGCTGCTTCTCTGTTAAATCTCCGAGAACTATCCATTTATATACTGCATACTTGATTATACCGAGAATGGCACTGGCTGTCGGTGCCGGGGGGAGATCACGGAATGATCCGTTTTTTATACCGTATGTAATGTTTTTAACTGATGATTCAACAAGTTTGTCTTCAAATTCCCTGATGCACTTCTCTATCTCACCGCCGAGACCGGAAGATTTTATGTACAGTTCGGACAGTCCCCTGTTCTTGATAAATACATCTATTACTATTCTTTTTGTTTCTATGAACTGTTTCCGAGGGTCATTTTCCGATATATAATAATTATCAACCGATAATAAATTTTCATTTAAGAATTTTATTCTCCTTTTTCAAAGGTTATTTAATCAAGTATAAAAATTAATGTAAAATCCTTTGCACTTCAAACTTGAATCAGGCGTGAGCGTAAAAAAACCATGCAAAAAAATATTGACAAATACCATCACCGGAAAGACGTTCTAATTTGATTTTAACGGTTTTTCAGCCAAAAAAGCGTTTTTAAAAGGCCGGTCTCCGTAAAAAATAACATAAAATGCCAGATTTAAGAGGACCCAATGGATTATTCAAAAACAGTAAACCTCCCGGTAACCGATTTCCCCATGAAGGCAAATCTTCCGCAGAAAGAACCAGCCATCGCAAAAAAATGGCAGGATGAAAAGATATACAACCGAATTCAGAAATCCAGGGAGGGGGCAGCCACATATATTCTCCATGACGGCCCCCCTTACGCGAACGGCCATCTCCATATGGGCCATGCTCTGAACAAAATTCTGAAAGACATTATTGTTAAGCATAAAACGATGATGGGATACAGGTCGCCGTATGTTCCGGGCTGGGACTGCCACGGTCTTCCGATTGAGCTTAACGTCACAAGGGAACTCGGCGAGAAGGCGAAAACTATGCCTAAAGTCGACATCAGAAAAAAGTGCCGCGACTATGCTGAAAACTTTGTTGGGATACAGATGGAGGGGTTCAAAAGGCTCGGCGTCTTCGGAGATTACGAGCACCCTTACAAAACTATGACCCCCGATTACGAAGCGCGTATTGTCGAGGTCTTCGGAGAGATACTCGAAAAAGGATATATCAGCAGGAGCAAGAAACCGATATACTGGTGCCCCACCTGCGTAACGGCTCTGGCCGAGGCGGAGGTTGAATATGACATGCATACGTCGACTTCCATATATGTGAAGTTTCCTGTTGAGGCGTCTTCGATTAAATTCGGTGGAGATAAGGACAGAACTTTCGTAATAATCTGGACCACGACTCCGTGGACGATACCGGCAAATCTCGGTGTAAGCTTTCACCCGGATTTTGAATACATGTCCTATAAATTCAACGATGAATACTTTATACTGGCAAAGGGTCTTCTCGAGCAGTTTGAAACAGTAACAGGTTTAAAACATTCCGAAGAGTTCCCTCTGACAGCTGAGAATATCAAAGCGCTCCATGTGCGCCATCCGTTTATAAACAGGGAGTCAAAAGTTCTGCTTGGAAACCATGTAACGCTGGAACAGGGTACCGGTATAGTACACACCGCCCCCGGTCATGGAAATGACGACTACATCGTGGGCCTTGCGAACGGTCTTGAGATCTACTGCCCGGTCGATGACGAAGGGAAATACACATCCGATTTTCCCGAAATGAAAGGGGTCCATGTCTTCAAGGCTGACCCGGAGGTTGTAAAACTCCTCGAGGGCAAAAACTCCCTTGTCCACAGCGGAAAGATCGAACACTCATATCCTCACTGCTGGAGATGCAAAAAGCCGCTGATATACCGTGCAACAGAGCAGTGGTTTTTCAGCATGGACCATGACGGAATGAGAAAGAAAGGTCTGGAATCTGTTGACCATACCGAGTGGGTGCCGTCATGGGGAGAGACAAGGTTCCGCAGCATGGTTGAGACAAGGCCCGACTGGTGCCTCTCAAGACAGAGGTCATGGGGGGTGCCGATCCCTTCGTTCAGATGCACCGCCTGCGATAAAAACCTGATGACAGCTGAATCGGTCCGATACTTTGCCGATATCGCTCTTAAAGACGGAATAGACAACTGGTATACAAAGGATATAAAGGAACTGATACCCGCCGGCACAAAGTGCTCGTGCGGCTGTACCGATTTTATAAAGGAGTACGACATACTCGACGTATGGTTCGATTCCGGCGTATCACACTTTGCCGTTCTTGACAGCGATAAGTGGAAAGAACTGAGCTGGCCGGCGGACATATATCTTGAAGGGAGCGACCAGCACAGGGGATGGTTCCAGTCTTCACTATGGCCAGCGCTTGCACTCAGGGGACGCGCTCCGTTCAGAACGGTTCTGACCCACGGTTTTATGCTCGACGAAAAAGGTAAGGCGATGAGCAAGTCAGCCGGAAACGGGATAGAACCGGAAAAGATAATCGAGCAGTTCGGTGCAGACATCCTCAGGATGTGGGTATCCTCCGAGGATTACAGGAACGATGTCCGTATCGGAATGAACATGATGAACCAGGTTGCCGATTCGTACAGAAGAATAAGAAACACGATGAAATACATTATCGGCAACATAGCCGATTTTTCAGACAGCGATAAAGTAGCATACGAGGACCTCACAGACGTAGACAAATGGCTTCTTCATAAACTGTTCAGCCTTTCGGAAACTGTTATCAGGCATTACGAAAAATTCGAATTTCACCTGGTATACAGGAAGATCCTGAACTTCTGCGCGGTTGAGCTCTCATCTATATACTTCGATGTTTCAAAAGACATTCTCTACGTAGAGGCCAAAAACTCGAAGATCAGAAGGGCAAACCTCACAGTATTGAGCGAGATATTCAACACAATCGTAAGGCTTATCGCTCCGGTGCTTTCATTCACGACAGAGGAGATCTGGTCGTTCATGGGTAAAAGCGGGTCTGTACATATGGAGAAATATTACGCGCTCGACCCGAAGTATAACAACCCCGAAATACACGACAGGATCAACCAGATAGCGGAGATTAAAAAGGATCTGCTGAAGTCTCTTGAAGACCTGAGGCGCGACAAGGTAATCAAATCATCCCTTGAAGCGGACGTTAAGATCTATGCCAGGAACGAATCAACCCGCAGCCTGATGAACGAAATGGGGGAGGAGCTGAGAAGATTTTTACAGGTGGCAAAAGTGGTCCTGGCAGACAGCGAAAACGGGCTCACAGCATACGATTCATCTTCCATTTCCACGTCAAAGAGCGAAGGGAAAAAATGCGTCAGGTGCTGGAACTTTTTTGAAAAACTCGGAAGCGATCCGGAACACCCTGAACTCTGCCCCAGGTGTACGGCAGTAGTGAAAAATTTATAAAAAAAGGAAATAGAATGAAAAAACACATTATACCGGCCCTTACTGTAGCGCTCGCTTTCGGAGCGGACCTCCTGACAAAAAACCTGGTATTAAAACACCTTGGACTATACGACAGGATCAATTTCCTCGGGGGGTTCCTCCGCTTTGATCTGACATACAACAAGGGGGGAGTCTTCGGCATAATGCAGGGTTATAAAAACTTCTTTCTGATCGTATCGGTAATTGTTCTTCTTGTTATGGTTGCGTACTATTTTTATGAGAAGAGCATGCCTGCACTGTTCAGAATAGCAATGGCCCTTATCATCGGAGGAGCTGCCGGAAATATTTATGACAGGATAATCCCCGGCAGGCCCGGAGTCGTCGATTTTATCTCGGTCGGAGTGGACGGAGTTTACAGGTGGCCTACATTCAACATAGCCGATTCGGTGATTGTTGTCGGCGCACTACTGCTTGTCGTTGTAGTCTACATAGAAGACAAAAAAAAGCTCGCTGAAACAAAGGAATAGTTAAATTCCCCAGCCGCTGACGCGGCATCCCCCTTTAATAAAGGGGGCATCACATTTGATCCTTATAATGATAACCGTATTATATTTCTTTAAAAATGCCTCCTTTACTAAAGGAGGTGGCCGAAGGCCGGAGGATTTTACGTCCTAATAGTTATCAGTAACTTCGAGCTCGCCCTCTGCGATTTTGCCGCTCTCTTTGTAAAGTTCTACAACATACCTGCCGCTGTTGTAGAATGAGAGGGGGGTGTTTGCAATGCTTTTGTCTCTCTCCACTTTAAGGCGGATATTCTTCTCCACTGTTTTTTTGTTCTTTTCAATCCTGTAAACCTTCACCTCAAGCAGATCGGTTTCAAAGGGCTTGCTCTGTTTAATAACGCCGGTAAGGTCACCGGTAGAAAACTTTTTACCGCAGTTGACCCCCTTCCCCTCCATATCGACCCCTTCGCAGAAAAGCACCGTGTCGCTTTTCGAACATCCCGCCAGAAACAGAAAAACCAGTGAGCTTATTAATATTTTTTTCATACTATTCCCTTTCATATCAGAGACCCCTGCAGTTCCTCTTCGTCCTCAATTTCACCCGTATCGCTCTTTACGGCAACACGGCCCGGTTTTATTTCACCGTCGGCCCCTTTCTGTAAAATCTCTATCTTTCTTTCGGCCTCTTCAAGTTTCTGCTGGCAGTAGCGGGCAAGCTTTATCCCCTTCTCAAATTCCTTAATGGAATCATCCAGTCCCAGATCGCCGCTTTCAAGTCTGTCGGCCGCCTCTTCAAGCTCCTTCAAAGCCTGTTCAAAGCTGTTTTTCTGCGGCTGCTTTTTATCCTTTTCCACCTGAATCTCCTTTTTTTACTGAATTGATCACAGCCCCTGCGTATCCGTCGCTCAGCCTGATCTCAACATTATCACCCTGTCTCAGTTTTTCAACAGATTTTATTATTTTTTTATCTTTATCTGTGATTATCGAATAGCCCCTGACCATGATGTTAAGGGGGGAGAGATTGTTCAGGTTCTGCATCTGAAGCTCAAGGTCATGTTTTTTCTGCAGAAGAAGCTTTTTCTGAAGCCTGTAGATGTCCGGCAGCCTCAGAAGTTTCTCTCTCTCCGAGGATACACGATGTTTCATCATGTTGATCATCCTGTTCTCCAGATCGGCCAGCATCATCTGCCGGGAGTTCAGTATTTCATACGGGTCCCTGAATATCCTCTTCGACACGAGGTTCTTCAGAGCCGTACTGTATCCGGAATAGGTATTTGAAAGAGAATTAGTCATCCTGGTCATCAGATATTCAATCTCATCTATCAGGTCGGATTTTACCGGTATGGCGATCTCTGCAGCGGCGGAAGGGGTCGGTGCGGCGACATCGGCCGCATCGTCGCACAGAGGGTGGTCTATCTGGTGCCCCACTGCGGAGATTATCGGCACCTCCGATTCAGCGAAGGCCCGTATAACAGCCTCTTCGTTAAAAGGCATAAGGTCCTCGAAGGAGCCGCCTCCGCGTCCCGCGATAATCACGTCAATTCTCCATTCAGGCCTGTTCAGTTCTCTTATCGCGGCTGCAATAGTTCCGGCGGCATCATCCCCCTGCACCTTTGCCGGGGCGAGTATAATCTCGATGTTCGGATACCTCCGCAGAGCGACCTTTATAATATCTCTTACAGCCGCGCCGGTGGGAGATGTAACTATTCCGAGCCTTGCAGGGAGAAACGGGAGCTCCTTTTTCCGCGACTGGTCAAAGATCCCTTCCGCGGCGAGCTTTTTCTTCAGCTGCTCTATCCTTTTCTGAAGCTCCCCTTCACCCTCGGGCCTGACTGAGAGGACGTTAAGCTGGTAGCTCCCCCTTTTTTCGAAAACGGTTATTCCGCCGGATACAAGCACCTTCATCCCCTCTTCGAGCCGGAATTTCAGGTTTTTGTTGGCATACTTGAAAAAAACCGCGGATATCGAGGCGCTGTCGTCTTTAAGAGTAAAATATATGTGCCCCGACGAATGATAGGTCAGGTTGTAAACCTCCCCCTTCACCCAGACGCCGGTGAGCCGGGGATTGTTCTCCACCTCTGACTTCACAAGCGCATTGATCGCGGCAACCGTGTAAAAATTCGGCCTGGTATCAATTTCCATATAAACCCGGTTTTATCTTTGATTTAAAACATCGGTCATCTGTCTATGGAGATAACCGTTGGACGCGAGGATCTGCGGATATAAAATGTCGTAGTCCGAGCCGTCATATTTAGTGACCATACCCCCCGCCTCCTGTACGATAAGGCTCCCTGCCGCGGTGTCCCACGGTTTCAGCATCGGCTCCCAGTAGCCGTCAATCCTTCCCGACGCCACATAGCACAGATCGAGCGCCGCGGAACCGAGCCTCCTGATGCACTGTATACCGGGAAGAAACCTGCTGAACTCAATGAGATTATTTTTCTCCATATCATCCTTCGCGTAGGGGAATCCTGTTGCAAGAAGCGCAACGCCAAGTTCACTGATCCCCGAGACACGTACCGCTCTGCCGTTACAGAAGGCGCCCTTCCCCTTTACCGCATGGAACATCTCGTTATGGCAGGGATCGAATACCGCTCCGCAGACAATCTTCTTTTCCTGTTTTGAATAAACACCTATCGAAACGCAGAAAAACGGTATGCCGTGCGCGAAATTGTTCGTCGCGTCAAGGGGATCGACATACCAGATATATTCTCCGCCGGCATCACGGCTCCTCCCCTCCTCGGCAACTATTGAATGATCGCCGAACCGTCCGCGGATCGCTGATACTATATACTCTTCAGATTCGTTGTCAATATTTGTAACAAGGTCGGTCCTGCTTTTATAGCTTACTGTCGTAGTCCCGGACCTGAAACCGGACATCAGGATATCTCCGGCTTTACGGCTGAACTCTATCGCGGATTCAATTATACTATCAAGTTCTGACATCTATAATTATTGCTAAAATGATTTTCTGGAGACGATCTTCTTCATTTCGTCTTTAACGTCGGAGATGGCTTTTTTTAAAGCCTCAAGCTTTTCAGGGGCATCATCCAGTTTTTTATCCTTTCCGGCAACCTCAAGTTCATACGCGGCATCGTATGCTTTCTGGGCTGAAAAATTTGAAACAGCTCCTTTAAGGGTATGGGCTGTCTTCCTCAGAGTATCCGAATCCCTTTCTTTTATTGATTCCTCTATTTTACCAAGAAGCGCTGATGAGTCTTCAAAAAAAAGTTCTGACAGTTCAACGAACAGTTCAAAATCACCATCAAGCCTTTCCTCAAGTTCTGGTATGTTCAATACGCTGTTGCCGTTCATTAAGCACCTCTCGTAGCACTAATTGTAATTATCAATACAGATCAGTCAATTAATAAAAAACTGATTCATATCACCGGGGAAACAAAACCGGTTCATTCTATAATATATGCATTATCGGAGTAAATTGCATAAAAAAAATTTTCTCCGGAAATAATATTTACCTCCTGTTTTATTATTTCTGCAATTTTTTCCCTGTAGCCTTGATCAAGCTTCAGCTGGTAAAGGACCGCATCAGTCTCATATTCGATGCTTTTAAAAAGAATTCTCCTCTCTTCATGAATGTTCTCCACTTTCCATCTGACATTAAGCCCGTCCAGGATAAACGCTATTTCGGCGTTAAGATCGCGATTTGACGCTATCCCCAGCCTCTCCCTTACTATGCCTGACATGGTCCTCATGCCGGGGGTATTTCTCACGATCACGATTTTCTTCGCTGCGTAACGGTTGATACGCACCAGCGCATTTTTTATATCCGGCATGGGGTAGAGCGAATGGACGGTTATCGCGGCGTCATGCCTCTCCCCCTCCCACTCCTCCCATGTCGACCTGCATATTTTTATCATCGGCATGATTTCCGGCGGGGTATTTTCTGTCATTATATTTATCATTACTGGTGACGGCTCGACCGCTGTTACAGTATGCCCCTCTGATGCAAGGGGGATGGAAAAAAAACCTGTCCCCGATCCTATGTCGAGAACTGAAGATGAAGCCCTCAGCTCGTTGACAACAAAGGGGAGCAGCCTGCCGGGATACCCGCTCTCCTTCATCTGCATATGGTAAAAATCGGCGTATTCACTCCTGTTAAATCTCATAAATTATTCCTGTAAAACCTCACATGTAAAGATAGGGTGTTTTATCAATAAAGAACACTCCGAATAAACCTTCCTGGTAAAAACCGGGAATGCCCCCGTTTCCTGCCGGGATTACAGATCCTGATTCTGCCGGAGGCCCGGTAAGCGGCAGATCACCTCCGAAATTATTAGATTATTCAGCCAATTTATTATTGAATTTTATTCTGTTTAATTTCATAATCATCAAAGGTGAAATAATGCAATTAATAAAAGAACAGCTGGGAAGAATATATCATTTCCTGATAATAATGATCCCCCTCTTTATAGTGAACGCCCTGTTCAACCTCAGATACGACTGGGGGGGAGTGTCAGTTATCGCCAGGGTCTACATTATGGTTCTCTCCTTTTACCTTGTCTTCATCTTCGCACAGATCGAGGTATCCGATTACCGGGCTGATTATACCGCCCGCTACGGATGGAGGGGGAGATATTATCTTTTTTTCGTTCTGAGGCTTTTCCCGTTTCTGTTCATCTATCTGCTGACGATGATTTTCACCTTTATAAATTATCTCGATATACCGGAATGGCCCATTGAACCGGCCTACAAGCTCCTCGACGGACGTTATTCCAACACAGTTATATATCCTCTTATTCTGTTCGTTATCCTCAGACAGAAAAAAAGGCCGCGGATATCGATACCTCTATTCATAATCTTCTCAATGCTGTATTATGCGGCCGATCATGTTCTATACTCCCTGTTTGAACCGGGTTATGGAGTAATTGTAATAAAACTGGTCAAGTATTTCATCTTTATTTTTATACTTATATATGATTACTCAAAAATCCGGTGGAGGTTATTCGAATCAATTCTAATCTCTGTAGTGATGGGTTCTCTTCTCTACGGCATCGTAACCTCTTTTCTGATCGTTTCTTTTTACATGTCTCCCCCGGGAAGCAACTCGCTCTTTATCTCCGGAAGAATTCTGCTGAAATCGGGCTACATCTTCCCGATCGATAAACTGGAGAAAAATCTTCTTGAGGATTCCGCTTCAAAGGACAGAGACAGCATTCTACTCTACATGGAGAAATACGGCAGGGATACAGGATTCACCCAGGAGCAGTGGAATTATCTTCTGCTGAGAGATAAAATTGAAAAAAACGAATACCTGTTCAGGCATTTTAACAAAAGGAACATAAGACTGGAATTTGAAATATTGAAGAAATATACCGAATCCCAGTTTCTGCGCATCCCGCCGGGCACCGCAGAACTGCCGCAGTTTACACGTTACCTGGGATCATACTACAGAGATAATAAAAAAGACTTTTATGAACTCTATGAATCTGGAAACAATCCGATAAAAATATTAATTCTGAAATCGATGGCACACACTGACGATCACGATGCAGTACATTTTTTAATTAATAATCTTACATCTATAGATAAAGCTCATGCTGATGCAGCATATAACTCCTTGAAAATCATAACAGGCAAAGATCCGGCTGCTGATTTAAAAAAAGAGAAATATGATATTGATGTTGTATTCTTCTTCAGAAACTATATCTCTAAAATGAAAGAATAAGCTGTTTATTTCATTTTAGAGATTACCCGCTGATACCTCCGGAAGTCTCTCTGTCTTATTTTCCCTTTCAGATTTTATCAGACAAATATTGCGTATATAGACGATAAATCCGGTGCTCTGCCCCAGAATGAATACAGTGTCATGACGCAATACAGCATAGACCAGCAGCATAATGCTCCCCCAGGGCTCAGATACCAGAACCCGACCGGGATCACACTCCGCTTCATCTTTTCGGAATAGAGCCACTGCACAATAATGCGGATCGCGAAAACCGCCTGTCCCGTAAATCCGAGTATAAGCACGATCATTTCCACAGAGCTCAGCCCCTTCTTAAACTATATAATCATTTCGGTGACCATAATCAGAATTCATACGTTCCAGTTTTCTGTACCGGAATATGGTAAAATTCCAGGAATCGGCGGGCCGCATGGTATCCCCCTCCGCGCTCCCAATCCCAGCTTTCGTCAAGGAGCTGTGCCGAGTTAAGGGATATTCCGTAGCGGAGATGCCTGTCTCGCCGGGTGATGCCGGCAGTGGTGTCATAGTGCGAATAGCCCCGTGATTCATAACCGACATCGAACTGCAGCAGGCGGAGCGCCAGCGGAAGATGCACTCCCAGGTTTGTAAATCCGGAGAGTTTAAAATTCACCCATGTCGTCCAGCCGCTGTAGTCATTCACAAATTCGAGAAAGGGTTTTACTCCGCTGCGTGAATCATACCTGTCGAGAAAAACCTTTGTGGGGGAGTAGCTGGAACTGATCCCTATAAAACCGTCTGCCAGAGGGTATCTCTGCAGAACTGCACCGCAGAGAATACCGGTATAATCCATTACAAGGTCTTCATAGGAGAATCCGTACTTCGACGAAAAACCGTCGCCAAGCTCAATCAGAAACCCGACACCCAGCGTGGTACCGATGGAATAGAACCATTTTCTGTCGCTGCCGTTTTCGGTCCAGTTAAAAATATCATACATTGAACGCTGTACTACATAGTGTGCGTAAAAATGCCCGGCCTTGTCCGCTCCGGCATAGTCGGTATCCTTTGCAAACCACCCCTCCCTCCTTGAATAGAAGCTGTGGTCCCCTCTCCAGTCCCAGGCCTTAACCCCGAAGAGAAAAACAACCGGAACCGTACCGTACAGAATTCCATAACGGACACAATCTTTTGAAGTGCCGTTTGCCGCGTTTTCCGCCAGACCTGTTTTCTCCGAGTTTTGCTGTATTATCAGAGACTGTGAAAATCCCGGTACTGAATCAACACAGAAAACCAGTAATAGTATAAGTTGAATTTTGCCCCATTTGAAACGAACACCGTTACCCTGAACCGCTTTCATTATTTAATCCTTATTAATATAATTATTTTTTACTATATCATCTCGCCGGTATTATTGTATTTTCAAAACTCACAGTTCCCGATGAACAGCTTTCAATTTTGCAGTTCGCTTTTCCGATGATCTGTTTAACAGAATGTGAAATCATCCATCTCACAACCATCAGGTCCCGCAAACCGTCAATCCCCCTCTGCAGATTCGTGTATTTTGAGTTTCCGTTTATACGCGGGCGGTGGTTTACCTTTACCTCAATCACGGTTACCCCTCGATCCTGAAAAGGGCGGGTAAAAAACGGTGGAGGCCCCTGTATAGTTTTATCTCCTTCAGCATCGATGAGCGCATGATTTTCAGAGAACAGCCTGATCATCTTTGGGCTGAACAGCATGAGAAAGCCGGATGCGGCAGCTCCCGGAAAAACTGTATATTAAAACATCTCTTTTTGTCCGCAACACGGTTTGATCATTCACGCTGAAAAATATCCGAAGCTGTGTTTTTTAACAATTTTTTTTTATTAACCTGCGGGTTTTCTGCCGGACTGACCACTTTTCACCTTATCACAGCAGAAAAACCGTTCTCCATATCATAAAAAGATTATTCACTGTACACTGTTTTAAACCGTTTGGCGACCCGGCTTACAAGGTAGAACAGATTTTTCTCTGTTCGAAGTTTTATCTTGCAAGTCAGGACTCGATTAACTTCTGAGGTCTGGAGCTGTTTATAAAGCGGATGATATTCTGTTACAGGGAGTATATTTTCAGGAAGAGATGATATCTTTATAATAATTACAGAGTCTAGTCACCGGACACAATCCGCATTCAGGATGCCTTGCCCTGCATATAGTTCTTCCATGCCTGATAAAAAGGAGATGGGTCCTCTTCCACTCCGCCGGATCAATAATGCTGCAAAGTTTTTTTTCTATCTCCGCCGGAGAGCTGCTGTCGGAGTATCCGAGCCTGTTTGAGATCCTCGCCACATGGGTATCAACCGCGAGGCCCGGTATCCCGTATCCAATAGAAAGTATAACATTGGCGGATTTCCGTCCGACGCCGGGGAGTTCTATCAGCCTGTCGAGGCTGTCCGGAAGCGATCCTCCGAATTTTGTCACAACCATTTCAGAGAGGGCAATTATATTTTTTGTCTTTGTTCTGAAAAATCCCGTGCTCCTGACGATCTTCTCGACGTCGCTGTACCGGGCCTTTCGAAGGGCTTCAAAATCGGGATACTTCTCAAAAAGCAGTTTTGTCACTCCGTTTACCTGCCTGTCGGTAGTCTGGGCCGAAAGCACTACGGATACCGTCAGTTCATAGATATTACTGAAATTGAGATCGGGAACGGTCTCGCCATAATAATCGTAAAGCAGCGAAAGAATTTTTTTTGAACGTGCGGCCGTCATTTCACGCGTCATGGCTCATTCCTGAAAAAATTTCATATGCCGACTCAAGGGCCCTCCCCCTGTGGCTGATGCGGTTCTTCTGTTCAAGAGAGATCTCTGCCATAGTTGCTTTCAGTTCCGGGATGTAAAAAACGGGATCATAGCCGAATCCTCCGCTCCCGGCAGGCTCCGTGGAGATTACCCCTTCGCATGACCCGTCCGTTACAAACTCCCTGCCGTCCGGCAGCGCCATCGCTATCGCGCAGACAAACCTTGCACCTCTTTTTTCAGGACTTACACCGCGCATTTTTTCAAGCACGAGTTTGTACCTGTCAATATCGGTGGCGTTCTCTCCTCCATACCGAGCGGAGTAGACCCCCGGTTCACCGTTCAGAGCGTCAACGACGAGACCGGAATCATCGGCAAGTGATATCTCGCCGGTAAAATCCCTTATTACACGCGCCTTTTTCAGTGCATTCCCCTGAAATGTATCGGCGTCTTCAACTATGTCAGGCAGGTCTTTATAGTCCGACAGCGGGACAATTTCGAGCCCTTTTATGGATGAAAATTTCTCCCTGATCTCGACAATTTTATTTTTATTCGATGTAGCTATTACAATTTTCATTTTAATCCTCTATAATAATTGATTTACAATTATTTTTATATATATTTGTGCTATCAGCAATAACAGTCTGCTGAAAAAGTCCATCCATGGCTTTTTCAGCACCGGTTTCCTGTTTTTCCGGAAACTGTTAATATAATGCGCTATATTTTTAGATATTAACCGAAACGGCAACCCTTTTAATACTTCACAGAAATGCCGTTTGCGATAAAACAGAAATTCTGGATCTGGAAATCATAAAAATGGTATACCATGAACAAGCTTAAAAACCGGAACATAAAGAGCCTTTTATACTGGATAGTTAAGGTTTTTTTCCCTAACCTCATACTTGCGCTGTTCATTTTCGGTCTGCTGATCTACAGTGAAGACGTAAAGAGATCGACCTATTTACTCCTGCTAGCCGGAATGCTTGTCTATTTCTTTTCGCGTCTGTACTTTTATTATTACAGGGTCGGATATTTCCTGTGGAACAATATCAAAAACCTCAGACAGATCATCGAGGAATTTAAAAAGGGGAAATTCGTTCTTACCGAATCGGACATAGATGTTACTGATAACATCTCGCAGGTGCTTAAGGAGCTGCTTATTGTGGGTAAACAGTTCGGTTCGATTGTGTCATCACAGAGCGATGAGATAAAAAAATTCCATGAGATTTACAGCCATATAATCTGTTCAATAAATTCGCACTTCATAGTAATAGATAAAAACGAGAAGATCCTTTATGCGAATGAAAGCTTCTGCAAGAAATTCAACATCGAAGGTGACCATGTCGCAGGCAAGGGACTCAGCAGCGTATTCTATTTTGTAAACACCAGGCTCAAGATCGGGATAAACCAGGTGATAAACGATGTCGACAGGGACTCCGTCGTGCTGAAGAACGTACACCTGATGTCCGTTAACAGAAAATCGATCATATCAGATTTAAAAATATCGAGCATGAACCTTAACGGCGAGGAACAGATCGTAATCATCATTGACGATATAACAGACCGTTTCAGCAAGGATTACCACGCGTCCATCCTGAGCCACATCTCGGAAACGATGGGGGATGAGAGCGAGACCGAAACGACTTTCTACAACATACTCGCCGGTGTTACATCGGGTTCCGGGCTCGGATTCAACAGGGCTATGCTGTTCATGGTGGAGAACGAGATGCTTCAGGGTAAAATGGCCGTGGGCCCCGACTCGTTCGAGGAGGCTATCGAGATATGGAACTCACTCTCCGCTACGGATGTCGATGTCACTGTACAGTACCCTATAGAAATAAAGAGGGGCAACCTCTTAAAAAAAGTTCAGTCCTACAGGGTCAGCCTCTCGGAGAACAACATCTTTACGCAGGCGGTAAACAACAGGGAGAGCATACATGTCCGCAACGCCGGCTCAGACGCCAGGATCGGCGACGAGATTCGCCAGTTCATGGAGGTCAACGAGTTCATTATTATGCCGATGATCTCGTTCAACAAGATAATAGGACTTATAGTGGCCGACAACAAATACAATATGACCGGGATATCACCCCAGAGCATCGACCTTCTTTCGATATTCTGTTTCCAGTCGGCATTTCTTATTGAAAACTACCTGAAGCTCATTGAAGTCCGGAAGGAGATGAAAAGGATCGAGGAGCGGCAGGACGCGATCATAGAATCCGAAAAGATGGCGGCCGTTGGAAGGATCGCCTCCCACATTGCCCACGAGATAAGAAATCCTCTGGTCACAATGGGGGGGTACGCAAAACGGATCTTGAAGTATACATCTGAAAACACGCTCGATGTAAAAAAGGTGATAAACTCGGCCGACATAATTTACAACGAATCCGAACGGCTTGAAAAAATTCTGTCAAACGTAATGGACTTCACAAAACCGGCCAGGTACATAAAAGAGTTCAACGATATAAATCATATAATACGGGACACTCACAGGCTGCTGAAAAATGTTCTGCTGGAAAAAAACATCAAAGTGACGATGGACCTCGCGGATGACCTCCCCAGTATCAAATCGGATTTTAACCAGTTGAAGCAGGTTTTTCTGAACCTTTTTCAGAACTCTATCGAAGCGACCCCGTCGGGCGGAATTCTGAACATCATTACCGAAGTTGACGATTCAAACGTTCTCATAAGAATAATCGACAGCGGGACCGGTATAAAAACAGAAGATCCGGACCTGATTTTCGAACCGTTTTTTACCACCAAGGTAACCGGCGTGGGCCTTGGCCTTGCGAACGTTAAAAAAATAATAAAGGACCACAGGGGGAAGATAACCGCATCGAATAATCCGGAGGGGGGAGCGGAATTTTTAATTAAACTTCCTGTACCCTCTTCTGAACAAAAAAATCCCGATATTGAAAATTTTATTCAATAATATTTGATTATTACTATTATACTGCATATTATATCTCTGTAAACACGCATTGTCAGAGGGTAAACGGCCGGAATCAAAAAAAACAAGCCCGGACAGGATGATATTTAAAACCTGTGTTTTGCCCGTGATTTTTAAAAAATTTAATTTAACAGTCTTCAAAAAAGTCCCATCCGTGAGCTGTTTTGAAAACCGTTAATCTTAAAAAATAACTAAATTCGGGTGAGCCTTATGCCAAAATTACTGATTGTTGAAGATGAGGAGAATCTGAGAGATCTTTACGAGGAGGATCTGATCGATTCAGGCTATGATGTCGCGAAGGTATCAAACGGGAAAGAGGCGATAGACCTACTGAGGGGTGAAAAGTTCGATCTTATAATAATGGATATACGTATGCCGGAGATGGACGGCATTGAAACCCTCGGCAAGGTAATTACGATGGAGAAAAAAATACCTGTAATTATCTACACGGCATACTCCAATTATAAAAGTAATTTCATGACATGGACAGCGGACGCTTATTTAACCAAATCTTCAAATCTTGACGAGTTGAAAAAAAAGATCAGTGAACTTCTCGCCTAGATAAGGGCCGCTGAAGATAAAAAGTACACCTGGATGTGTCGGATTCCCAGACCGTAACCGATTCAACGCTCAGATCGGGATTAATCTCATGCAGCTCTTTCTGTGCCTCCGTTGCTATAAACTCGGCGATGTTTTCAGAACTTGGATTGATCACATTAAACGGTTCAACTTCATTAAGGTTCTTATGATCCAGAAAATTCACAATTTTTTTTAATATGCTTTTAAGTTCGTTGAAATCTATAAGGAGACCTATCTCGTTCAGCTTCTCCCCCTGTACGTTAAGAACAACCTTCCAGTTGTGGCCATGTATGTTTTCGCACTTTCCCCTGTAGCCTCTCAGCTGATGGGCCGAAGCGAAATGATCTTCAATTGTTAATAGATACATGGTTGATCTCCTTGTATTAATTGCATCTGTCATTCCGGTTTTGCATCTTCCATTCGTGCAAAGACCGGAATCCACAGGTTTCAAATCTCGGTAATGTTACATCGGATTCCCGCCTTCGCGGGAATGACATGAAAAATCAGCTGTAAATATTATACTACAAAACAAAATATCAGCCAAATCTGCTGTATTTAATCAGATAAACGCACCGAGAGATTTTGAAATTTTATCAATCTCCTTTTTTGTCAGCGTCGGGTAGAGAGGTATTGAATGAAGCTTCTTTGCAAGCCTGTCGGCGTTTGGATAATCAAAACCTTTCAGATCGAGAATAACATGAAGGGGGGTCGGCAGCACTCTCGATGCCTCAATACCGCATTTTTTCCAGTACTTGTCAACCCTGTCGACCGGCGCGTCGAAAATTATCGGAAAGCTCTGGTAGCTGAAAGCGTCGTTGTACGCGAAAAGCGGTTTGTGCGACGTAATCCTGATCGATTCGTAATACTTTTTGGCTATCTCGCGTCTCCGCCTTAAAAAATCCTTCAGCTTCATTATCTGGGTAATCCCCATTGCCCCCTGCAGATCGGTCATTGTAAGGTCGAAATTCAGCGTCTCGTCGCTGTAACCGCGGAGGTCTCTCATTACTGAAAAATGCCGCGAGTTGCTTGTCAGAACCATGCCCCCGTTCCCGGTAGTGATTATCATTGACGGGGCAAAAGACGCGACGGCAAATGTCCCCCACGAACCGGCATGCTTCTCGTTGAATTCGGTGCCCACGGAATGTGAAATTTCCGCTATAAGGGGTATGTTGAGATCTTTGAGTTCCTCTCCGTCAAAGTGAAAACCGAAGGTATCCCCGGCGACTATCGCCTTTGTCTTATCTGTGATTTTTTCCCTTATCTGCTGAGTCGAAGGGAAAATCGAGCTGGCATCGGAATCAACAATAACGGGGACTCCCCCTGTCAGCTTCAGCGCGCCGAGCACCGCATTGCCGAAAAATGACGGAACGATTATCTCGTCCTCAGGCCCGACCTCAAGCTCCTTGAAAACAAGCATGTATGCTGACACGAGGGAATTAACCGCCAGCGGATATTTAAAATCTGTAATTTCAGAGACCGCAGCTTCAAAACTCTTTACCGCGCTTCCTGTATTGAGTTCATCATGAATAAGGCAGTCAAGCACCCCTTCGAGCTCTTTTCTTGTAATTGTGGGTTTGCTTGATAATATCTTCATTTTATCTTCTCTTTATTAAATTTAATATACTAACCGTTGACAGCAAAAAAGCAGTTCAGCTATAGCGGTTTACGATTGAATTAGCACTTTTGATGTCATCCTCGCGAAGGCGGGGATCTAATCCTGATAAAAGAAGCAGATTCCGGCTCTCTACCCCAGGGGCACTTCTTCGCTGTGCTCAGGGCGCGCTTGCTGCGGCTGGAATGACAATGTTCTGATCATTTCGTAATATGCTATAAACTTGAAAATCCTCTCTCTGATTATATCATACTGAAAAGAGGTCAAGGATTTTTGCGACATAAAAATTAAATTATGATTAAGGTTAAAATAAGCCGTTCCGATAAGATAAACAGGTGTTTATATATTCGGAGGTACTCATATGAGCAAGTTGCTGAAAAGCATATCAATATCCCTTACCGGAGCGCTGATTCTGATGCTTCTTTCGGGATGCACACCGGGAAAAGCCCAGACGAGGGTAAACGAGAATAAAGGGGGCTTTCAGAGCGAAGAATTTGAAGCGTTTGACAGCAATAAAAACCAGAATGACGATGAAATCCCCTCTATGACGTCATACAATAAAAATTCAGGTTCTGATGAAAAGTATTCAGGCGGAAAGCCGAAAAATGTAAAATCTGACGCAGGCCAGGAAAACAAGGGCTTCAAAGAGGTCAAAGGAAAATACGCCGAGTCTGATATATATAATGATGAACCGGAAGACAAAATCTACAGTAAGAACAGAAATTATGAAGATGATTCAGAAAATACGGCAAACCGTCCTGAAAAATTCTATCAGAAGGGTAATGCGTCGTGGTACGGAAGGGAATTTCACGGCAAGACTACAGCATCGGGTGAAAAATTCGACATGAACGACCTGACCGCGGCCCACAAAACACTCCCGTTTGGAACTGTTGTTGAGGTAAAAAATATCGGGAACGGTAAGGCTGTAAGAGTGAAAATAAACGACCGCGGACCCTACAGGGGGAACCGCATAATTGATCTCTCATACGCCGGAGCCAGAGAGCTGGAAATGGTAAAAGCCGGTGAAGCCGCAGTGGGAATAAAAGTTATAAAACTCGGCGACGGCAGCACGGCATCACATGATGATTCAGACTCGAGATATATTGAACCGGTTGCGGATGATGAAGCGTATACTCACGTCAAGAGCGACAACAGCGGCGATTACAGCGACGGTCTAAAGCTTCAGGCCGGAGCTTTCTATTCGAGAAAAAACGCCGAAAATCTGAAGACAAAAATTGAGGGCCTCACCGATCGTCCGGTTAAGGTTATACAGGACGGCGGGTATTACAAGGTCCGCGTTGAGGGGCTCAGGGATAAAAAGGAGTCCGGCAGACTTAAGAATATGCTTCACGAAGACAATATCAGTTCATTTTCAGTAGAATGATAACAAGGGGCAGCTGCCCCTTGATCTATGTATCCGAAAGAGGGGCTGCAGCCCCTCTTTCTGTCTGATGTCTCTGTCACTGCCTGATGTTCTCTCTCAGTTTATGAAGAAATTTTTCCATCTCTTCAAAGTCCCTGGCTTTAATAATATGGCTCAGATACGACAGCTGCGAGTTTATGCTCTCGATCTGTCTCAGCGTATACGGATTAAAAAGGATCTCTGACAGAAGAAAATCATCCTCTGAAAGCAGCCCCTTCGCTATCTCCATATGCTTTTTAAAAGTTGTACCGGGCGCATCGATCTTTTTCATACACGCCGCGAAGACAAGTGATGAAGCAAACGGTGTAGACAGAGAATACGCGGTGATCTCGTCGTGCTCGGTAAACGAATAGTGATAAATCCGCAGCTTCAGGCCTGTAAAAAGGTCCAGAAAGAATTTCTTCCCCTCCGGATCAGATTCGTTTATGATGATCGCGCTTTCATTGCTCAGGTTCCTTACGTTTCCAAAAGTAGGACCGAACATCGGGTGTGTGGAGACAAACCTTCTGCCGGCCTTCTCATAATAATCCGGAAGGGCATTCTTTACAGAAGCAATGTCAGAGATTATACAGGTATCAGGTATCATCGGAATAACCGAATCAAAAACCTCTTCTGTTTTATTCAGACTTACGCAGTTTATTACCATATCTGGCTGAAACTCCTTTACCTCTTCGAGAGCCAGAAAACGTTTTACGTTTATAAAATATTTGAGCCTTCTCGGGTCAGTATCAAATACTGCCACATCATGATCATGGCACAGCTCTTCTGTAAGCCAGCTCCCCATGTGTCCGGCTCCTATAATAAATATCTTCATTGTTCAGCTCCTTTGAGAGTTTTCTCATCTATGAACTTTTCAACATAGCATCCTAACAGTTTCAGATCCTGTGTCGAATCTTCAGCTCTCTTCAGCGCCTCGATTATTTTCGGATCTTTATCGGAACCGTCAAAATCAAGAAAGAAGGAATAGCTTCCCGGCTCAGTCGGTATCGATTCAATCCTTGTGAGGTTAATCCCCGCACTTGCGAATATCTCAAGAACTCCGAACAGGGTGCCCGACTTGTGAGCGGTTGTAAAAGTTATCGAACACTTTGTCCCGTTGCTCTCGCTCCTCTCTTTTGCGAGGATCAGGAACCTGGTCCTGTTTATGTCGGAATCCTGTATGTTCTCTTTCAGTATTTCAAGGCTGTAAAGCTCGGCCGCCAGTCTGCCTGCAATACAGGCCGCCGCGCGGGGTTTTGTTTCGGTCAGCATCCTCGCTGCGCCGGCCGTATCGTAAAACGGAACAGGCGTCAGGTTGTTTCTAGACAGGAACCTCCTGCACTGGGACAAAGCCTGCGAGTGTGAATATACTTCGCGTATCTCACGGTGATCGGTGCCGGGCAGCATTAAAAGATTGTGGTGTATCGGCATGTCCACTGCGCCGACAATATAAAGCTCTGTATTTATAAGGAGTTCGTTTACCGGACCCACTATGCCGCCGAGGGTATTCTCAACGGGAACAACGCCGAAATCAAACATCCCGGAATTTACTCCCTCGAAAACTCCGTTGAATGTCGTGCACGGTATTGTCAGCAGGTCGCTGTTCCATCTCCTTGCGGCATCTTCACTGTATGCGCCATGCTCCCCCTGGAATCCGATAACAAGACAGTTTTTAGCCTGCAGCTCCTTGCTCCAGGAGATTATCAGTTTGTATATCGATTCCGTCAGCGCGGGATCGAGCAGCAGATTCGGAGTATGCTTGAGTTTCTCCATTATGGCTTTTTCCCGTTCAGGATCTTCAATCGAATTCTTGAATTTTTTCGCCAGCAGAGCCTGCTCCATTCTGTCATTCAGAAGCTTCAGTATCTTCGAATCAATCTGGTCTATGGCCGTTCTTATCTCGTTTAGTTTCATCTGATATATCCCTCAGTTATTTGTTTTATTTATTAAATAGAGATCGGCTGCAGCTATTGCCGCACAGGCTTCAAATACGACCGGTGCCCTGAGTGCGACGCACGCATCATGCCTTCCCTGTATTATCAGGCTTTCGGTTCTGCCGGTTTCAAGGCTTACCGTCTTCTGTTCACTTCTTATGCTCGGAGTCGGTTTTACCGCCACCCTGAATACAACATCATTTCCGTTTGTGATTCCTCCGTTAATCCCTCCGGCGTTATTAGTGGCAGTTTTTCCGTCTGCCGAGATTATCGAGTCATTATGCTCGCTGCCGCGCATTTTTGCAGACGCGAAACCTGAACCGAACTCTATCCCCTTTACAGCCGGGACGGAGAAAACAATATGGCTGACACAGGACTCAAAGGAGTTGAAAAAGGGCTCTCCCAGTCCAGCCTGCACTCCTGACATCCTTACTTCGATTATTCCGCCGACAGAGTCCCCTGCAGCAATAACCTCATCAAGCGTATCAGGATAATCTGTCCTGCCACCAATCTCGACTATCCTGGACGCGATCACAACACCATCAATGACTTTCTTCGCGAGCGTACCTGCCGCAACAAGCGGTAGAGTAATTCTTCCGGAGAAGTGTCCTCCGCCGCGGTGATCATTGAAACCCCTGTATTTCTGCATGGCTGTAAGATCGGCATGTCCCGGCCTGGGTATGGTTCTCAGTTTGTCGTAATCGGCCGATCTTGTATCGCTGTTCCTGAAAAGAACGGTCACAGGGGCGCCTGTGGTCTTCCCGTTGAAGGTGCCGCTTATTATTTCAGGTACATCCGCCTCTCTTCTCGGCGTCGTACCTGCAGCGCCCGGCATTCTCCTTTTTATATCCCCCTCCATATCCTGCTCGATAAAACCGATCCCCGGCGGGCAGCCGTCTATCACTATCCCTATAGCGGGACCGTGAGACTCTCCGAAAATTGAAACCCTGAAAACATTCCCGAAACTGTTCATTTTATTAACGCTCCCAGTTTTATCATATCGTCGTAAAATTCATTATATGATTTACTCACGCATTCGGCATCATTTATCACCACAACACCCGAACTCCGTGTTGCTGCAATACTGCAGGCCATCGCCATCCTGTGATCCCCATGAGGATCGATCTCCGCCCCGTTCAGAGACGAGCCGCGTATAATCATACAGTCTTTTTCGATCCTTACAGATCCGCCCATTTTTTTGAACTCCGATACTATCGCCTCTCCCCTGTCGCTCTCCTTGTGTTTTAGCCTGCCGGCTCCCCATATAATGCTCTCCCCTTTGCTGCATAAAGCAAGAACGGCAAGAGGCGGGAAAAGGTCCGGACATTCGGTAGCATCAAATTCAAATCCATGAAGAGGTTTTGACCGCACCTCAATCCTGTCATTATCAATTTTTACTTCGGCGCCGCATTTCCTCAACGCCGTTATTATGCTCCTGTCAGGCTGGCACGATTCAGTATTCAAACCAGCTATCCGTACACTCCCTGCGATCGCACCTGCGCATAGCAGAAACGCAGCACCGCTCCAGTCCCCTTCCACCTCGATATCCGAAGGAGAGAACTTCTGGCCACCTCTGATTTTAAACTCGCTGTATCGCCTGTTTTCTATCTTTATGCCGAACTTTTTTAAAACATCTATTGTTATATCAATATACTCTTTGCTCTTCAGATTGTTTACCTTTATTACGCTGTCCTTTTCCGCAAGCGGCAGAGCCATTAGAAGTCCTGTCAGAAACTGCGAGCTGAGACTTCCGTCCATCTCGGCTGTCCCCCCTTTCAGCATCGACGACACCTCCACAGGGAGCAGGCCCCTGTTTGAGGAAATCGCCACCCCCAGCTTTCCAAGGGCATCCTCGATCCCTGATACAGGCCTTGCGGCAAGTGATCCGCTCCCGGTCAGTACCATTCTTCTTCCCGACAGGGCAGCTATCGGCGTAAACATCCTGATACACAGGCCCGATTCGCCGCAGTTCAGAGTGTCGGTCATCGGGTTCATTCCTCCGCGTATAACTACCTCGCCGGGATTGACCCTGATCGAAGCCCCAAGTCCCTCAGCCACCTTCATCGCCGCAACGGAATCGTCGCAGAACGAGGGATTAGAAATCCTGCATTCACCGTCGGCGAGGAGGGCTGCCGCGATAACTCTCTGCATTACGCTCTTCGAAGCCGGTGCGGAGATGCTGCCGCTTATCTTAGAAGGATAGATGTATTTCTTCATTTATTAACTCCGCTGTTTTTTCAGGAGAAGTTTCTGTCAGTACGATTGACTCGCATGACGAAGCATAAAATTTCTTCCTTGAATTAAAAAGTTCCACCGCCTCACGGGGATCTTTCATCGCATTTACAAGGGGCCTAGTCCCGTCGTTCACCCTCTCCAGCATTGAGGCCATTCCGCAATAGAGCCAGATGCACTCCGTTTCACTTCTCAGAAACTTTCTGTTCGATTCATTAAGAACAATACCGCCGCCGCACGACAGCACAAGATTCTTCCTGTCCCTGAATGAATAAAGCACTTCCGATTCAATTTCACGGAATTTTTTCTCCCCCATCGAACTGAATATTTCATTTATTGACTTTGACACTTTATGCTCGATAACCTCGTCAAGATCTACAAAGTCCATCCTGCGCATCCTCGCAAGCTCCCTGCCGACAGAGGTTTTGCCAGACCCCATGAAGCCTACAAGCGAGATAATGTCCCTGTTTCTCCGCGCTTCAGTAATCCCTTCGTAAGCGGTTTCTATCGGCGGGATAAAGTTGAGAAAGTGGCCGCAGGCATACACGGCCTGATACAGAAGCCACTCCTCGCCAGGTATAAAAACTAAATCATGTTTTTCGCACTCTTCCCTGTAATGGGATTTTTTGTACGAGGCGTCCAGTACAACCGATCCTCTTTTCATAGATGAGATATCCAGCGGATCAGCCTCATACGGAAGGGTTGAAACAAAAATATCGGCATCGGCACTATATTTGCTGAAGCCGGACAGAAGATCATAGCCGCACCCAAATTTTTCCGCGATACTCCTGGCTTCATTAATCGTTACGTTAAGTACAGTAACAATGCACCCCGCGCGGGACAGGCCGAAAGCCGCGGACACGCCCGCGCCCCCCGCTCCGGCGATTACTACTTTTTTATTTTTTAACGATCCAAGTTCATTTTCAAGGGGGGAGGTTACGCCGTAATGATCGGTATTGAATCCGGTCAGCATGCCGTTTGTGTTCACTACGGTGTTGACGCTTTTCATCCTGCCGGCATCTTCTGAAACGGAATCCAGGTGCGAAATAATGCTGTTTTTAAAGGGAGCCGTTACATTCATACCGCTGAAGTTCAGCTCACTGCAGAGCCTTGCCGCCTCATCAGCCCACTGAACCGCTATTCTGATGTACGAGGCATCGATCCCCTTTTCCCGGAAGATCGACCTGAATATCATCGGGCTCTTGCTGTGAAAAACAGGTGATCCGGCAACTCCAAGCAGTATATGTTTATCCGCTTCCATTTATGAATTCCTTATCATATCTATTATCGTTTTCAGTTTTTCAGAATCTATCTGGCCGGGCGCCGTCTGCCTGCTGTTATCGATAGACGCATAGGTGAATGGTGCACCCAGCAGAACAGCGGCGATTCTCGTAATCTTCCCCTGCTCCCCCATGCCTAGAGATATCACAGGCCTGCCGTAGCTGTACAGAGAAAGTAGCCTTGAGCAGCCTTCGACAGAATCAACGTGACATGCAATCTTCGCGATATCGCACCTGCTGTCAAAGCACCATTTCATTATCTGTTCCAGTTCTCTAATGACCGGCGTCTTTACGAAATCGTGATATGAAACTATTACCCGGCAGTTCTTTAAACGCGCCGCTTCTATCACTTCATTTTTAAAATCGTCCTCGTTCTCAACTTCAACATCCACATATGTCGCTCCGGCGTTAATCGCTTCAATCAGCGTTTTTTTTCTCTGAGCATCGGTGACCGATTCGGACGGCCTGTAGGTCACGACTGTTTTATTTCCGGTTGAAAACATCTTCTGAATATCACCTTCACTGAATTTTATTCTGTCAAGCCTCACCTCGGAAAGTTCATTACTCCCGATTACCTGCACCGCTTCTGCAGCAGTAAGATCCGCTATACTCACACATATCATAATCTGCTTTCCTTTTTATCGTTCAACCGGCATTACCTGTTTTTACAGGAACCGGATATATATTTCATCAGCTCTTCGCTTTTTATGCTCTGTATCACGCTTTTGCCTATACCTTCAAGGAGGATGACATTTATGACATCACCCCCTTTTTTCTTGTCGCTCTCAACCGCGTTAAGAATTCCGGGAAGATCGCTCTCCTGCAAGACCTCACCCGGACCGGATGGAAGACCGAAATATTCAAGCAGCTCCTTTATCTCCCTGACTGCCGCCGGATTTATCAACCCCATGTCCATCGAGAGCTCCAGCGCAAAACCTATCCCCGCGCTTACAGCAAACCCGTGTTTTATCCCCTTTACTTTTTCCACCGCATGTCCCAGCGTGTGGCCGAGGTTCAGTATACGGCGGATGTTCTCCTCTCTCTCATCCTCCTCGACGATCTTTGCCTTGAACTTCACAGATCGATAGACGGCTTCTGGTATCACCTCAACATCACGTCTTCTGAGACGCTCCCTGTTTTCAGAGATGAATCCGAACAGCCCCTCACCGTCAAGACATGCTGTTTTCACAAGCTCCGCCATCCCGTTAAAATACTCTCCGTCAGGAAGGGTATGCAGCATCTCGTGGTCGCATATTACAAAATCAGGCTGATTTATCACCCCGGCCATGTTTTTCAGCCCGTCGATGTTTACCCCGTTCTTTCCGCCGACGCTCGCGTCAACCTGAGACAGAAGCGACGTGGAGACAAACCCGAACGGCATCCCCCTCATATATATCGAAGCCGCGAAGCCGGCTATATCACAGACGATTCCGCCGCCGATCCCGAGCAGGAATGTCTTCCTGTGCGCCCTCAGCTCAATCAGCTGTCTAACAATGGCCTCCACCGTCGTCATTGTTTTTATATGTTCTCCGGTCCCTATAACGATCACCGGATAGCCGGACCAGGCTGAAGAATAGTATCCGTTAAGATTGTCATCCGTAACGATAATGGTGTTTTCGGGCGGAGCGAAGGCGCGGATGTTGCCAATCGACTCTCCGACGCAGACCTTCGACACTCTGTTGCCGATATTTATTCTTACTTCATTCACTCGGCTTTACCGTTCTGATCATTAAAAATTTCGGCATCCATGAATTTTTTCAGTTTTATCACCTTGTCTGTAATTGCGTAGAACTGTTCAGGCGTCAGCTGCTGGTCTGCGTCGCTCTTCGCCTCCGCCGGATTGATATGGACTTCAAGAAGCAGCCCGTCTGCTCCCGACGCCACAGCAGCAAGGCACATCGGGCCTATCAGGCTGAGCTTGCCGGTGCCGTGAGACGGATCCACCATGATAGGAAGATGGGTGAGCTCCTTGACCGCCGGAATTATGCTCAGATCAAGGGTGTTTCTTGTATAAGTCTCAAAGGTCCTTATCCCCCTTTCGCAGAGAATAACGTTAGGATTTCCCTCGGCCAGTATATATTCCGCACAGTTCAGCCATTCGCGCAGGGTCGAGTACATCCCTCTTTTCAGCAGCACCGGCTTGTTGGCCTTGCCCACCTCTTTAAGCAGAGAGAAGTTCTGCATGTTCCGCGCGCCGATCTGTAACACGTCGGCGTATTCGCAGACCCAGGAGACGTCCCTGGGGTCAATCACCTCGGTTATAATCGGGAGGCCTGTTTTCATCTTCGCCTTTTCCAGTATCTTCAACCCTTTAAGGCCGAGCCCCTGGAAGTCGTATGGAGAGGTCCTCGGTTTGAAAGCTCCCCCTCTGAGCATATTGCCATGTCCCTTCTTGACCGCATCGGCCGTTCTCAAAGTCTGCTCCTCGCTCTCAACAGAGCATGGCCCGCCGACAATAACAAAATCTTTTCCTATTACACAGTTGCCGACCTTGATTTCGCTTCTGAGGTTATTGTCGTTGAGTTGTACTAATTTAAGATTTTTCATCTATTTTCTCCTTATTCCCGAAGGACTAACCTAAAAAAAAAGCCCCTTGAGTTTTTATCAAAGGGCTTTTCAGGTATATTCTTATGATAAAACTCGTTCAGTTCACTATGTCTCTTACGTAAAAATAAAAATAACCAAAGCCGAAAGACTTCAGTTCTTTTACAGAATAAGTTACATTAAGAGACTGCTTTACCAGAGATTTCATAAAGGTTTTAAAACTTTTCCTTCTCTATTAAATTTAAAACGATGGCTGATTGTTTCTTTATAAAGAAGCCTGTCAAATAATTTTTAAGAAATTTTTCAAAAAAACACAAAAATTTTCAAAATTCTGACTGTATAGTCGGTGATTATCATTCTACCATTATTGCAGATACAGATGAAAAGAGAATTATTATTGAAGAGAACGCCTGTCTGTTACTTCATCTTTCAGCCTGTTGACTATCGTGACCCTTCTGTCCGTCTCCGCCACTCTTCTCTCCCCGAAACTGAGGTTTTTTGCCCCGCTGTCTTTTCTTCTCTCTCCGATACGCCTTGCACCTGAACGCTTTTCGGTTATGCTGTTATTTGAAGATTGAGCCGATATTTCAGCCATTGTTAACCTCACCGATAATATATTAATTGCCGGATTTTACCGAATTAAAAAAGTCCCTTTACAGATAGACTTTAAAACTCCCCTCTTGCTTTTAAAATGCGAAACAGCTGTATATCTGTATATACAGTAATAAATAATATTTGAAAAGAATAGTCAACTGTAATTCAGCTTAAAATCAGAATTTTAACTCATTATGCTTTATATGAACCATAAAACGGACAGCTGAATTAATAATCCTCTGCCACGACCATATTCCGCCCACCCTCTTTGGCTAAATAGAGACGCCTGTCCGCGATTTTTACCAGGACCTCTGCCGAACCGGCCCGATCGGACACATCGGTAATATCCGACAATCCGCAGCTGAAGGTAACGGAGATATGATTTTCTGCATCAAGTTCCGCAGCTGCGGCCACCTCCCTGATCCTGTCCATTATAACTTTCGCCTGGTCCTTTAACACGCCGTCTATCACAAAAACGAACTCTTCACCGCCGTATCTTGCAAGGAGATCATATTCTCTCAATGATCTGTTCAGATGCTGTGCAAGATTTTTAAGAACCGTATCCCCGGCCTGATGTCCCCAGGTATCATTAACATTTTTAAAGTGATCGATATCTACAATTCCCAGTGAAAATTTAAGCTCCTCACGTCCCGATTTCCTGATCCTGAACGAAAGGTTTTCAAAAAAATAATCCCTGTTGAAAACGCCCGTCAGGCTGTCGCGCGTTGCTTTCTGATACAGTTCGTTTTTCATCTCTTTGTTGCTGAGGACCCTGTATATACGGGCCAGCAGCTCCGCGTTATCAAAGGGCTTCTTTATATAGTCCTCTGCACCAAGATTCAATCCCGCAGCGGCATCCTCCCCTGAATTTTTCGCACTGATGAAAATCACCGGAATGTTTCGAAAGTTTTTATCATCCCTGAGTATCTCGACCGCAGTTAAACCGTCCATTCCCGGCATCATTATATCAAGCAGGATCAGGTCAGGTATATTTTCATTCAATTTGCTGAACATCTCAGAACAGCTTTTTACAGAGATGATGTTTTCCCCGCTTAAAAGCTCTTCAAGAAGATAAAGATTTGCCGGCTCATCATCGACTACAAGTATTGTATGCTTATTCATGACGGCTCCATTTTATTTTTTCCCGTAGCTTCATCAGCCATTTTCCGTCTTAACACTTTTTCAACACGATATTTTAATTCCTGCTGGTCAAAAGGTTTTGAAATAAAATCTGAACCACCTGCATTAATAGCGCGCATAACATCTGATTTGGTATTATGGACCGTTAGAAAAATTACCGGTATATCTCTGGTTTTTTGAGACAATCTTAATTCTTTTGTAATTTCAAAACCGTCCTGATCAGGAAGGTTGATATCCATCAGAATGATATCTGGAGTGATTTCCTTTAAAAATCCTCTCATCCCTGCTGCATCCGGAACTCCGTGTACTTCATACTCAGTTTCATCAAATATCTCTTCAATGATATACCTGTTGGCATACACATCGTCTACAATCAGTATTTTCTTTTTCATCATATGTCTCCGGTAAAGATTATCACTCAGAATTATGCATCTCTCTTTTTTAAGCTGCTTTCAATTACACTGTTAAGAGAATCCTCATCTATAGGCTTGGTTATCATGGAGAAAAAACCATGATCCATAATTCTCTTTTTATCCTCATGCATAGCCCTTGCTGTAACGGCGATTACAGGAACAGTGCCGTTTATGCCGGCAATCTCCTCTTTTACCTGGTAACCATCCATCCCCGGCATGGTTATATCAAGCAAAACAAGATCGAAACTGTTGTTTCTGAAAAGCTCAACCGCCTCCCGGCCGTTCTCCGCAAATGACAGAGCATAACTGTTATCGAGCATATATTTAAGGGTCTCCCTGCTTATCATTTCATCATCAACGATCAGTATACTTTTTTCACTGCATCTGTTTTTTTTCAATTTATCAGACTGTCCATCGGCTTCAGGGAAAGGATTTTTATTAAAGGAATCCTCAATATTGATACCGGGCAGAATCAAACGTGCGGTTGTTCCCGCTCCAGGCTCACTTTCAATTTCTATAAGTCCATGCATCAGTTCTGCCATGCTTTTGCACAACGCAAGACCAAGTCCTGAACCGGAGAATTCCCTGGTCATTGAATCATCGACCTGATAGAACGGTTCAAATATATATCTCAACTGATCTTCTGACATGCCGATTCCGGTATCGGATACCTCAAAAACCGATTTTTCGCTGTCAATTTCTATTTTCAGAGATATCGATCCACTCCTGGTGAACTTAACAGCATTTCCCAGCAGGTTAAACAGGATTCTGTAGAGTTTATCCTTATCGCTGAATATATATTTATCCGGAATTTCCGATTCGATTCTGAAAGATACATCTTTATCTTTTATCAGAGCGGGTATCAGCCGGCTAAACGACGATATCAGATCTTTTAGAAGAAACCATGAATATGAAACATTCATCTTCTGCGCTTCAATCCTCGAAAGATCAAGGAGATCATTTATCAGCCCCAGCAGACGCTCTCCGCTTTCATGAATCAGCTGCAGCCCCTCCTTAAAACGGGGATTGCTGTTGTCATATTTCCTTACCAGCACTCCGGAAATTCCTATGATTGCATTCATCGGGGTACGTATATCATGGCTCATGTTGGCAAGAAAAGTGCTCTTGGCCTTGTTCGCGTTCTCGGCCATCTCCTTGGCTATAATAATTCGCTCCTCGGTCTCCTTTCTGTCTGTGATGTCCGTATGGGTGCCGGCCACTTTTAACGCCTCGCCGTTCCTGTCCCTTTCGTAGACTTTCCCGCGGTCATGGATCCATATCCAGTTCCCGTTCTTATGCCTGATGCGCACCTCTACATCATAAAACTTGAGTTCACCGGAAAAATGCTTCTTAAGCTGATTATTCGATATGACGAGATCATCGGGGTGTACCAGCATCTCCCATGTTTTAATGCTGATCGGGGAAAGCTCATCCAGCGTATATCCGGCCATTTCGGCCCACCTTTTATTAACATTGATTTCGCCGGTTCTGACATCCCATTCCCAGGTGCCGACATCTGTACCTTCGAGTATATATGAAAGCCTCCTCCTCTCTGTAGCGAGTAATTCCTCCGACCTTTTACGCTCGGTAATGTCGTTAAAAGTTACAACCGCTCCCAGCACTTCACCATGAGTGATCTGCGGGGATGACCAGTATTCAGCAGGAAAGCTTGTTCCGTCAGCTCTCCATAAATACTCATCATCTGCGTGAACCCCTACGCCGCTTCGGAACGCCCGGTAAATTCTGCAGACCTCGCTAGGCATCGGAGTTCCGTCCTGCCAGGAATGGTGTATCAGATTATGCATGTTTTTCCCCAGCAGAATATCCGGGCTGGAGTATCCCAGGATTTTCGCGCAGGACGGATTCGCGAAGGTACAGTTGCCGTCAAGGTCGATCCCGTAGATCGCCTCGCTTGTCGAATCAAGCAGCAGACGTACTTTCTCCTCGCTTTTTTTCAGCGCCTGCAGCGTTTCCCTGATCTCGGTAATGTCCCAGTTCAGGCCGGTTACATAAGCGGGTTTGTTGCTTTCATCTTTTATCACCTCTGCGGCGGCTCTTATGTTCCTGACCGAACCGTCCGGGTGCAGTATGCGGAATTCAGTATCAAACCTTGACTTCCCCTTAACCGCATCACCAAGAAGAGTTTCAGACTGCAGCCTGTCATCCGGATGCACTGAATCGCGCCATGTATCATACGTCGGTATGGTATCACAGGGTACACCGAACAGATCATACATATTCCGGTTCCAGTCCAGTACACCGGTTGAGATATTCCAGGTCCATACACCCATATTGCCGGCGTCTACCGCAAGGTTTGTGCGGACAAGCGTCTGCTGCAGTTCAAGCTCCACCCTTTTCTTTTCACTGATTTCAACTTCAAGAGTAGTTTTGGCAAGTCTGACGATCCGCGCCTCTAGTGAAGCCTGCTGAAACAGCCTCACTGCCAGTGATACAAGTATCGACAGCAGAATTCCCGAAAAGGCCGTTGCTGCAGGGAGTTTTGTATCGTTACTTCTGATAAATACCTCTGTCGGACGGACATTAACATAAAACCTGTGGTCTAATATATTCGCTGATGCTGTTGCTTCAAATCTGTATCTGCTGAGGCTGTCCCATTCATCCTGCCTGTATACAGGAATGTTATCGAAACTTACTGAAATTTTATAATTGGAGACAGACCTCCGCTGATTTTCAACCCTGAATATGTAGTCGAGCCACTCCCTGATACGGAAAACCGCGAGGACATATCCTTTGAATTCATCCCTGTAATAGATCGGGAAAAACATCAGTAAACCCTTACCACCCTGTACAAGATTAACAGGCAGGGCGACATCGGGGGAACGAGTAGATTTTGCCTTCTTCATCGCTTCGAATCTGTTATTTTCAAATGAGAGATTCAGATTAAGGGCCTTCTCGTTCCCTTTAAATGGTTCAATCCACCGTACATAATAATTTTTATCCACCCATTCAATCGCCTGAAATCCGGGAACATCTGACATGTAGGCCTTTACTTCAGATAAAAACCTTTCCTTTCGCGGACCCTCGGAAGACTCCCACTGTCGGACTATCCTTTTTATAGACGGAATCCGGTTCTGGAGATCGGCTTCTATCGTTGATGCGAGGTATTCAGTTTCAGTTTTCAGTTTGGCTTGAAGATTGTTCTGTTCCTTCATATCGAGGGTTTTCCATAATATAAACACAAGTACTGACAGAAATAATCCTGCAAACAGCGGAACCCAGACAGTCCTTGTAATATATCCGGAAATATTGAACATTCTGTCTTTATCAGACATAAGGCTTCAGCTCCCTTTGGCGAATATGAAGTTAATAATTGCAGTTCACTAAATGATGACGTATCTGTCATTGCGAACCCTTCGACAGGCTCAGGATAAACTCCCTGAAGCAATCTGTTTTCTGTTGCAAAATATACACTTCACTGTCATTCCTTTATTTCACAATAAAGATCGCGTCGCTATCGCTCCTCGCAATGACATCAAAAAATTATATTTATACTGCCGCAGCATTCCATTCCTCGCAGTAACATTAATTATACTTATTCCGTTGTTAATTACTATATCATAAATATACTGAATTTATCACCCGGGGCAAAGATTAATCAGCAATTTAAAAAGCAGATATTAAGGTTTTTCCGGCGTGCTTATAATTCAGCTGCTGCCGGCGTTCTCCTCATCCGGCGATAGGGGATTGAGGCTGGATAAAAAATTTCTAAAATTCAAATGACGTGAAAAATATACGTGAATAAGCGGGCTTCTGCCTGATATATCTGAATGCGGGAAGGTCGTAGAATATAACAATACCGTATGATAAACAGTTATAATAACAGCTGCAGCGGGTTTTCCCTCCGGTAAAATTTCCGTTTTATCTATTATGCCAGAGAGATGACAATACGCCAGTTCTCTTGATAAAAAAGGGCGAGGGAGAGTATAACAAGCCCTGAAAGAGGCCGAACTAATCCGATATAAGTTTCATTATCAGCAGATAAATTTCCCGGAAATATAAATCGATTCATGAGATCGGCTGATTTGAACTTTTCTTCTCTTCCATTGTAAAATACTTAACATTGTTTTTTCCATGTTTCTTGACTGAATACATGACCCTGTCCGATTCCTTCACAAGCTCGTCTATTTTGTGATCTCCCCCGGGAGAGGTTACAACGCCGATACTGAAGGATATGGGCCATTTATTATCGTGCACCTTCTCCATCAGGATCTTCTGGATTTTGCGTATAACCTCACGGGCCTGATCCCTCCCGGTTTCCGGGAGTAAAATCGCGAATTCATCTCCGCCGAAGCGGCCTATCAGGTCGTATGTTCTGAGGTTTGCCGAGATCGTCCCTGTGATAATTTTAAGCAGATCATCACCGTATGCATGCCCCAGCGTATCGTTTACCAGTTTGAAATTATCAATATCAAAAAACGCAAGAGAAACCGGCCTCCTGAATCGCCTCGCACGGTGAATTTCATTCTCCGCGGCTATATAGAAATACCTGCGGTTCAGAGTCCCGGTCAGGGGATCTGTCCGGGCAAGCTCCTTCTCATGCTCGTAAAGTTTTTTTAATTTTGATAAAAAATATGAAATAAGGAGATAGTATATCAGCGCAGCGCCGGAGTTCCAGATCTGAACTGCCATGTGACTGTGATACTCCCCCGACTTTATATCGGCCGCAATCCAGACCATCGCGCTTATTGCAGAGATGATGCATGCGGCCCTTCCGCTGTAATACCATGCGGCCAGCGAAATCGGCAGCAGATAGAAAATTGTCAGTGAGATCTCGTAGCCTGTTATCACATCAATATAGGCGAGCAGCGATATAAATAACGCGTAGGAAAGTATCAACACCCAGCTGTACGATTCCCTGACCCGAACCATGATACCATTCAGTTGATATGATTTAATTCCTGTTAATAATTTCAAAAATCCAATCTCCCGCTGAAAACATCTCTGTTTTTTTACAATCAGAAATTCAGTCAAATATTCTGAATGGTCTTTGCAAGCATTTTACTAAAACTCAACATCTCTTTTACACTACATAGAGCTTCTATTGTCAGATCTTCGGCCGAGCTTTTATAATTTAGTAATTTTGCCGGAGAATTTCAAGGATTTTACAGCAGGCAATTTCGCATATTCTTTTAGGGGATAAAATCTTCATCGGTGCGGATTAAACTATCCGGTTAAAGTTATCTGACTCCCGCCTTATCTTTAGGGAGCCTCATCGTAAACTGATACGCGCCGTAACCGGCATACGAATCGTCATATCCGTTGTAAAAAAGTTCACCGTCATAATACTTTTTTATAGCGCTGTTAATAGACGGAAGGCCGTATTCCGAACTGTCATGGTCCATTCTATGAGACTTTTCTTTTTTTAATTTAGTGCTGTTTGTCCACCGGCAGTGTAACGCTGACTCTATGCTCTTTTCAATGTTCTGGTTAAACTGGGCGTAATTCCTCATTATCAGATCTATATGATCAGGTTTTTTTCTGCAGGGCAGGCATACGACCTCAAGCATACAGCCGTGGTTTTTTTCATCCCCGACGCCGGCGGAACTGAATTTCTTTTCAATAATATAATTTGATTTAACAGCATTGCTTATCAATTCAGGGATGATATAAACAGCTAAAGGGTTGTCTTTTTCTCTCAGTATTGTCAGTCTTTCAGAGAGAAAATCGATAATATCCTCATTGAGGGCCGCAGTGTAGTTTCTGAACTCCTCGATCTCATGATCTCCTCCCCCTGACGGTACAAAGGGGGGAATTCCTGAATAGAACCTCCTCAGCGCCGATGGTTCATTATAACGTACCGTATACGATTTCACAATATCCCTGGATGTGTTTATCAGGAAATATTTCTTATAGTCATCTCTGCTGTTCAAATAACGCTGTTTGACGAAAACATTTTTTGAACCGTGCAGTATCCTCGTGATACTGTTATCCGCATGGTTATGTTTTTCCATATGCTTGACCAGTTCCGGCAATATCTGTACCCCTTTTATTTATCCCACTCAAAAAGAAAACAAACAGCATTCCCTGATCTTATTATCGGACATATGCTTCTGAAATTTTAGCCTTTTATATCATCTCTTTTCAGCTTCCCATTCATACTTCTCACCCCTGTCATTGACCATGAAGCCTTTTATCACTTTTCCGGAAGAGCTGTAAGTGCCTGAAAACTTCTGTTTGAAGAGATAATTCGCTCCCAGCCTCTGAACCTCCTTCTGAGTGGACGCGGAACGTGTGAATTTTATCTCCCCTCCGCTTATCCTGAGCCCCTTAAGAGTTTCAACAGCCCCCTTTCCCCACTGAGGGAACCGTACTGTGCCGTATACCCTTTCATCCGACACTCCGAGAAAAAGGATCCCTTCATGTCCCTGGAGATGTATTTTGAATTTCCCGAGACGCATTGCATGAACAGGGGCCGAATCCTCTACGGCTGTGTCCTCCTCCTGCAGAAACTCTATGCTGACTATGTCCGGAATGGAGAATATTTTAAAAGAAAACCTTGAGCGGTCAACTTCAGGGAGTTTTGACCTTTCACCGGCAGATTCGGAATCGGCTCTGCATATAAGCGTACTGCCGCATATATAGACCTTCTCTACCCTGAAATAGTTCATATCTTTATCTTTAATTATTGCCTGAACAGATGAATTGAGGACTTTAAAAACCGGTACCGCTATCAGAATTACTACGACAGACAGAAGTACAGCAATGGAGATTCTGTATAATAACAATTTTTTTTTCATTTCCATAAAATACTCCTTGTTCAAAATTTCAATGTCATATATTCATGAAAATGTCAACATATATAGTAGAACATTAAAATAACTGTTTTATAAAACTGTAATTTTTTATTTGTTCAGAATGTTCCTGAAATTCTTGATTTGGGAAAAAAGCTGTTCAGGTCGATAATTAAAAAAAGAAAATGTCTCCGGAGGAATCATGTCAAAAAACATCATGTATTACCAGAATGGTGAAAACATAATTAAGGCTGGCCAGATGGAACAGAGGATGTACATAATCCTTGAAGGCCGCGTAAGCGTATTCCTCTCGAACGGTGAAGAGACGATCGTCGTTGCCACACTCGTCAAAGGCGATTTTTTCGGAGAGATTTCTCTTTTTACCGACCATCCCAGAAGCGCCACGGTACGCGCTCTCGGCGACGTGAAGCTCGCCTATATCGACAACGTAACCCAGCTCAAATCCTTTCTGCTTTTAAATCCGCAGTTTGCCGCGAAGATGGCGCAGATTCTGGCGCAGAGGCTCGCTAAAACTGATGAGATACTGATAGGCAAAATAAGCGAAATCAGCAGGCTTAAACAGACTCAGGGCATCTGATTCCGGGGGCTTTTATGAAAAAGAAACTATTTATTCTGGACGGCCACGCGCTGTGCTACAGGGCGTATTTTGCGTTTATAAAAAATCCGCTGAAAAACTCCGCCGGACAGAACACATCCGCAATATTCGGTTTTTCCCGCATGCTTCTGAAACTGATCAAGGAACAGGCGCCGGATTACCTTGCAGTGGCATTTGATCCGCCGCAGAAATCGTTCCGTTTCAGGCTCTATGAGGAGTACAAGGCCAACAGGCAGAAGATGCCCGATGACATGAGGAGCCAGATCGGCGAGATAAAGCATATGGTCGAAACCCTCGGCATAACAATTCTTGAACACGCAGATTACGAAGCCGATGACGTGCTGGGAACTGTTGCAGAGAAGTTCTCGTCAGACGAACTTGAAGTCTATCTTGTAACAGGAGACAAGGACGCGTACCAGCTTGTAAAGGATAATGTCCGCATATACGCAAACACGAAGGGCATCTCGGAGTACGAGATCTATGACAGAGACGGCGTCGTAAACAAAACCGGTCTCAATCCCGAACAGATCATAGACTACATGGCGCTGATGGGAGATACTTCCGACAATGTTCCCGGAGTCAAGGGGATCGGAGAGAAGACCGCCTGCAAGCTGATCACCGAATACGGAACCCTTGAAAATATCTTTGACAATGCCGGTTCGATCAAGGGGAAAACCGGCGAGCTTTTGAAAACCGGAAAGGATATGGCGTACCTCAGCAGGGACCTTGTGACGATAAGGCGCGATGTTCCTCTTGAAGTTAAACTTTCAGACATGACATTCCAGGGGATAGACCCCGACAAGGCCGTTGAATACTTCAATGAAATAGAGATGTCCTCCGTGGCAAACGATTTTTTCCAGGGGGCAAAGATCGTCAGGGCGGAGAGTAAACCTGCCGCGTCACGGAACTATATAACTATTAAAAACGAAAAAGAACTGAAGACGATGATCGGAGAGATCACAAAAGCAGGGATTGTTTCATTCGATACTGAAACCGATTCACTTCATCCCGTTGAGGCGAACCTCGTGGGGATGTCTTTCTCGATTGCCGAAAACAGCGGCTGGTTTCTCCCTCTGCAGAGCCGCGGTCTGTTCAGCGACGATTACCCCGATCCGGCAGTATCGATACCTCTGGTTAAACCGCTTCTTGAAAACGAAAAAATAAAAAAAGTCGGACAGAACATCAAGTACGACCTTATGGTGCTGAAGCGCGCGAATATCGTACTGCGCGGGATATATTTTGACACGATGATCGCGTCTTACCTGTTGAACCCTTCCGAGCGAAGGCACAACATGGATGATCTCGCGGAGAAATATCTCAACTACAAAACCATAACCTACAAGGAGCTTGTCGGTACAGGCAAAAACGCGGTCCCTCTTACCGAGGTCCCTCTGGAAAAACTTTCAGAATACGCGATTGAAGACGCTGACATCACGTTCAGGCTCTACAGGCTGTTCAAGCCTATGCTGGACGAACAGAATCTCTCGGAACTCTTTGAAACGATGGAGATCCCGCTCCTTTCGATACTTGCCGACATGGAATACACCGGAGTCAAGATCGACACCTCGCACTTTGACAGCATGAAGAATATAATAGTCGAAAGGGTACGCGAGGTCGAAAAACAGATATACTCTCTTGCCGGGCAGGAGTTCAACATTAACTCGACAAAGGAGCTTTCCGCGATACTTTTCGACAAACTGAAACTTAAGACCGCGAAGAAGACCAAGACCGGATTCTCCACCGACATTCAGGTCCTCGAAACCCTGAAGGGGAGCCATGAGATAATCGATCACCTGATCGAATACAGAACCCTCAGCAAGCTACACAGCACCTATATCGATTCGCTGCCGAAACTGATAAGCCCCGTTACCGGGCGCATACACACGTCGTACAACCAGACCGTGGCGGCCACAGGGAGGCTCTCTTCGTCTGACCCGAACCTCCAGAACATCCCGATAAAGGATGAATTCGGGGGACAGATAAGAAAAGGCTTCGTGCCGGAGAAAGGCTACCTTCTGATGTCGGCAGACTACTCGCAGATAGAACTCCGCCTTGCCGCGCACTACTCGAATGACAAGAACATGATATCCGCATTCAGGGACAAGATCGACATCCACAGCATGACCGCATCTTCGGTATTCGGCGTTCCGATTGACCAGATAACACCTTACATGCGTCGCCAGGCAAAGATCATCAACTTCGCCACAATATACGGCGTCTCCCCCTACGGCCTGTCGCAGCAGGCAGAGATCGGAATGAAAGAGGCGGCCGAGTTCATTAAAAAATATTTTGAAACATACCCCGGCTTCCGGAGCTACATAGACACAACCATCGAATTCGCAAGGGAACACGGCTACGTCCAGACCCTTATGGGTAGAAGACGTCCGGTGCCCGAGATTACTTCCGATACGGTATTCAGGAGAGAGGGGGCCGAACGCGTCGCGATAAACACTCCGATACAGGGGACATCCGCCGATATGATAAAGATCGCGATGATCAACATATCAAACGCGATGGCAGCGAAAGACCTTAAATCCCGGATGATAATGCAGGTGCACGACGAACTTGTTTTTGAAGTACATAAGGATGAGAAAGAGATAATGGAGAGCATCGTACGGGAAAAAATGGAAACCGCGATAAAGCTCAATGTTCCTGTTGTAGTCGAGATCGGCACAGGCAAGAACTGGGAGGAGGCCCATTAGAAACTCTTATCAGTCCGGTTTCAGGGCAAGTTCCTCCCGGAGTTTTTCAAGCAGGGCGATACGGCTACTTACTATTCTTACCGCCGATTTGTAGTCTTCATGCTCTGCAAAAGCCTCTTTCAGATTCAGCGCCGAAAACTCTTTAAGCGGCGTTCCGCCGGTATAAGAAACCCCTCCAAGCTGCGTGATATTCTCCCTGACGCCGGGAGATGAGCCGCTCAGGTCCCAGTGAGGGAGCCCGATTATTGTTACAATGCTGTTGAAAACACAGTACACCGCCAGTATGCACGACGTCGTGCAGCCCGACCTGAGATTTTCTCTCTGAAGACTTTTATTCACGCTGTTGATGTCATCAAGCGCCTTATTGTTCACCTCTATCAGCCTGATTACTTCCGGAATATCTCTTTTTGTCATCGACGGAATATCGGTCTGAAGTTCAAGCTCGCGCCTTGCCGCCATAGAGGTAAAAAATCCCGACGGATGAGGCTCTCTGTCGTAATCCGGATTTACAGCGTCAATTTCGATTGAATCACGGAATTCATAATCGAGGCTTTTATCGAGGCTTCGCTGAAGAGTCTTGCTGCGGATAGAGACTCTCCTGTCATCAGCCGATACTGTAAAAGCGATCGGCTGGCGGTTGAATTTTATAAAATATTTATCAACCGCTTCCCTGATATCCGGATCTTCTGATTTGAGCAGATCATCGGGGATGACGATTGCGCCCTGCAGAAGTTTCGGTTCACCATCGGGGCTTCCGACCAGTGCGGGATAATACTTTTTCTGTACAGTCGGGCTCCAGAGATCGACCGTGTGAAACTCAATATCAAAATATTTATGATTAGTATGGACCCTCAGCCTTGCCGGTGTACTGTAATAATAGAATCCTATAAGTTCAACCGGGAGTTCATCCTTTCCCGATTTTGTCACCTTTCCGCTGTAATTTTTATCCAGAACTTTACCCTCTGCGCTCTTCCCGAGGTAATTCTTTATTACATCTTTCTCGTCAAAAGGTTCCCCGGTAATGACAAAATCCCATCTGCTTTCATAAATCATCTTTTTCCAGTAACCGTAATTTCCATCCCTGTCGCGCCCCTGTACCCTCAGCTCGCGCGCCGCATTTCCTTTTCCGGTGAGAAGTATTGTTATGTTTTTCGTTATCGCCGATTTACCGGCCCCTTTACCTCCGCTCGCGAGGAGATCTTCTACCGGCTCCTGTTCACGCCAGTCCGGAAGGGGGAGTGTTCTTATCGACGTCATCAGCGGCGCCACTTCATCTCCTTTTGTCCTCTTCCCCCTTGTGTATACATACCTCAGCGCGGGGCACCCGCCCTCCATCTCGAAGTCTGTCATCCTTGTGTACATCTTCCCGGTTTTGTTAATCACGAAAAGGGCCGATGCAGATGCGCTGAGGTTTTCGATGATAAATCTTCCCCGTTCCGGCGAGGTAAAGCCCCTCCCCCATGATGCCGGCAGCCCGGTATCTGTATAATGAATAACCTGCCCGTCTGCGGAAACAGCGTAGATCGTCCCTGTAAGTCCGTACTCTGTTCTGTTGCCGTCTATATCCTCCCAGTATGATACGATATTTTTCTCATGCATCGGCGTCTGCCTCTTCCACGGTGCGGTCATCGTACTGAAGGAAAAGCACCAGGTCCTGTTTTCAGGAATGTATAATGCGTCCTCAAACGGCGAACCTGTCTTCTCGTGCCACACAGTCTCCTCTATCAGCGTAGGTTCCCAGAGATAAAATCTCCCGCTGCCCGAGAGGGCAACGATCATAGTCCCCTCGGTGGAGAACTGTACAATACGGTCAGTATCTTTGAACGACGATGCGTAATCCCCCCACGGCACGCCGGTTTTATTGAACAGCTTCCACTCGCCTGCGGCCCCGGTATTTTTTGCATTCGGTTTTGTCCATATCCGTCCATCTCTCAGCGCGTAGAGGTTTTCATATGAAAAGCCCTGTTCAAGATTTCTGATATAGATATCCTCCGGCAGCTTTTCCGCTGCACCGGACATTGTTGAAATTAAGATTATCGATGCCGCTATAAAAAAGATCCGTAAAGACATAAGCACCCCTGTATTGACTGAAGTTTTTACCGGAGTAACCATCCTGTTCAGAACATTAATCCTATATTGAAATGATAATGAATCTTATCCTTGCTGCTTCGTGAAATGGTGGCCTGAATCGGCCCGATGACGCTCAGGTATCCTACCGTTATGCCGTACCCGTACACTGTATTAATCCTCCCGGTAAAAACCTCAGCTGCCGAATCCTTCACCCGGGCCGCGTTTCCCCTCGGTGTGATAAAAAAGTTTCTGTAAAACTCGTACTGCACCCCTGCCCCTGCGGCGTGCATGTTTGTTCCGGTCGCCTCCATGTAGTCAAGGCCGACAAAGGGAAAAACTACATTTCTGATAGAGTTCATCCCCCCTATCGAAAAATTGTATTCGATGGGGATATTCTCCCCCTGGACAATGCCGATAAAATCGGTAAGCAGAAGCGTCACAGCAGTATGAACCGGAATAAAAATCCCGGTATTCAGAAAAAAGCGCTGTAACAACGTCTTCCCGGTATCATTAACCGACATCGTACTGCTTATATGCATCACCTCTCCGTCAAGAGTGATACCGGACCTCGGGAAAGACGGACGGTCTATTGTGTCAAGGCGGAGAAAAACATATGGATTGAGATAATCCGCCGTCTTTTCAGGATAATGCTCCATCGAGATAACATCGGTGATGTGCACGAACTCCTTCTTTAATCCGAGCCCCATCTCAAAATTATGAAATACGATCATATACAGAAACGGACTCAGCCCCAGCGTATTGAATTTGTACTCCCCTGAAATGCTGTCGTTATTATAAGAGAATACGCCGATGCGTTCAAACCATACCTCACCTCCGAACCCGAAGCCTATCGGCCATGAGGTTCCCGACTTATACCTCGAGTTGAATGCCGGATTCTCCCCGAGGCGCGTTTCAATATCAAAGCGGGAGCCCTCTCCCAGTATATTTTTAAACTCGGCATTGATCAGTATTGAAGCCTTCAGGTCGCTGTCATAACGCATACCCGCTTTCAGAAAATCAGCAGAGGTTTCCTCGACCTTTATCACCAGAATATTTTTTTCATCTGCCCTGTCTATCCTGTATGTGACGCTTTTAAAAAACCTGCTTCCGTATGCCCTTGAGACTGCCCTTTCAATTTCGGCAATCGCCAGCGAAGAGGGTATCTCAAGCTGAAGCCTGCTCAGCAGCAGCTGTCTGGACACATGTCTTAGTCCTTCGAAGATCATTTCGCTTATATAAATCTTCTGTTCAGTATCCGGTGGAGCATTACTCTCCCGGTGCCGGGGCTTAAACTCACTCTGCCGTGACGCCAGAGACTGCAGTTCAGCCGAATGGAGCAGCGCAGCCTTTTCTCCCCGCTCAATGAACTCAGCCGTTCTGTCAAAATCTGTTGAATCAAATCCCTCCAGATCGGGAGTGATCAGTATATCGCACAGCCCCCTCTGCAACCTGGTCGACTCTGCCCCCTTGAAACTCGACATCTGGTCTATTATTTTAGGTATAGTAAGCGTCTCCCCTTTTTTATAAAGGGGCGTTCCGGCGTCCACACCTATTATTATATCGGCGCCCATCTCTCTTGCCACTGATACCGGAAAATTCATAACAAGGCCGCCGTCGACAAGCAGCCGGCCGTCCAGCGGCACAGGTGTAAAAATTGAAGGTATCGACATAGTTGCCCGGAGCGCAGTGGGGAGATGGCCCTTACGCAGAACAACACTCTCGCCGGTGTAGATATCCGTAGCGACACAGGCAAACGGTATCGGCAGGTTATTAAAATCCTTCACGGTCTGGACATTAAAAAGAAGCCTGTTTAAAAAAGCATGGAGCTTTACTCCCTCAATGATACCGCTGATCCTTGGGGGCTCCCCGGTGTAAAAGGGGAACCAGAATATGAAGCGGCTCTCGTCCATCTTCTCCTCAAAAGAGAGCTCGCTTCTGCTTATCCTGTCGCTGAGGTATTTTTCCCAGACAATTCCGATGGCCGTTTTTTCAAGCGCCGCGGCGTCATATCCGCTTGCGTACATCCCCCCAACGAGCCCCCCCATGCTTGTACCAACCACGTAATCTACCTGTATACCGTATTGTTCAAGAATCTTTATTACTCCGACGTGGGCAATGCCCCTGGCTCCGCCGCCGCTCAAAACAAGTCCGATCTTCGGACGTTTTTTTACAGCCTCTTCCGCTGACAAATTCATGGCCGGCATAATAAAAAAAAGGAGCAGCAGCCCCGTTATTAAAACAACTATATGGGAGCCTGCAGATTCTCCCGCAGTGATCATATTCCACTTTGATAAAAAATCAGTTTTACCTGAATTTTTCTGTTTTAACCGCATAAAAAACCTTCATAAGTTCTGAAAAATTATCTTTAGCGTCTCCCTTTTATTAATCAACTATATTTCTTCCGGAAGCTATCATCGGAACAACTGCCATCGCCCGCATCAGACGGCTTTTCTGTCAGCGAATCATCATTGCATATCTGAACCTCACAGATAAAATCCCCTGAAAAATACTCTTTTTTTTTGATTCGTTCACCCTACTTTTATATAATTACAGCACAGATTTGTTTATCAGCGGTCGTCAGGAGAAATTTCAAACAGGACGGTATTAATTATGACAATAAAATGGCGTTTGCAGCAGAAGACGGTTACCGCCGAAGATGCGGTACGCATAGTTAAATCAGGAGATCTCGTTCATTACGGCGAGTTCGCAATGTTCCCCAGGATTCTGGACCAGGCTCTTGCCAGACGCGCCGACGAACTTTACGATGTCGAACTGCGGAGTACATGCTATACGCAGCTCCCGGAGTGCGTCAGGGTGGATCCGGAGCGGAAACACTTCATCATGGAGGACTATCATTTCGGCGGAGTATCACGGCAGCTGTTCAAGGAGGGGCTTGTAAACTACATACCTACGCTGTACCACCAGATGCCCAGGGTTATACGGAAGTTTATAGATATCGACGTCGCGTTTCTCACCGCGGCTCCGATGGACAGCCGCGGTTTCTTCAACTTCGGGCTCTCCAACTCCCTGACCTCCGCCGTGATTAGCAAGGCGAAAAAAATTGTCATTGAGGTAAACGAAAACGTGCCTGTCTGCCTCGGCGGGAACCAGGAGATGATCCATGTCAGCAGGGTCGATTATATCGTACACGGAGAACACCCTCCCCTGCTGCAGCTTCAGCCGGAAGAGACTACCGACGTCGACAGGGCGATAGCCGGACATGTTCTCGCCGAGATCGACAACGGCTGCTGCCTCCAGCTCGGCATCGGTGCGCTGCCGAATACAGTCGGAGCCCTGATTGCAGACAGCGACCTGAAAGACCTAGGGATCCATACCGAAATGCTTACCGATGCATGTGTTGACCTTTACGAGGAGGGGCGTGTCACCGGAGCGAAGAAGGAGATCGACACCCACAAGATGACTTATACCTTCGCAATGGGGACTCAGAAGCTCTATGATTTTCTGCACAGCAACACGATGTGCGCGTCATACCCGGTAAGCTGGACCAACGACCCCAGGACTATCGCCGCCAACAGCAGGGTCGTGGCGATAAACAGCGCGCTTGAGATCGACCTTTTTTCACAGGTCGCGTCTGAATCAGTCGGCACACGCCAGATATCGGGAACCGGCGGCCAGGTGGACTTCATTTTCGGAGCATTCAACTCTCACGGTGGCAAGGGGCTTATCTGTATTTCATCAACCTATACCGCACCGGACGGGACAAAACAGTCGCGGATACGCCCGATCCTTTCACCGGGATCGATTGTTACGCTGCCGCGTACAGTCGTGCACAAGGTGATAACAGAATACGGGACAACACAGCTCAAAGGTAAATCGACGTGGCAGAGGGCCGAATCGCTGATTAATATCGCCCACCCGCAGTTCAGGGATGAACTGATCAGGGAAGCAGCCGCGATGAACATATGGAGGCGGTCGAACAAGATCGTCTGACCATACATCTAAAAACAGACGGACAGGCGCATAATATCTATCCTGAAACTGACAATCTCCCGATATTATGCGCCGGCTTAAAAATTTGACTATTAAAGAAATATACTGTATATTCAGAATATAGCTGTTAACTATTTAATTAGTACATTTACTGTCACTGCGAGGCATGGAATGCCGCGGCAGTCTGTTTTGTAAAAATACCTGTTTTTATTATGAAATTATATTTTTTAAACACAGATTGCTTCACGGCGTTTACCCTGAGCCTGTCGTAGGGTTCGCAATGACAGAGGTCTAATCATTTCGTGAACTGCTGTGATAAAACTTTTATAAAGGGACGAAGCTATGCAAACCACCTCCGGTAGTCACGGGATCCTTTCTGACAAAGATCGTAAAGAGATACAGCAGGAGATTAAAAACTATCTCGTTAAGTACCTGAAAAAAAACAGCGACAGAGAAACCGCAGTGATAAAGGTCGACCTCTACAAAGACATGATGCTGATCAGGCTGGAGGGATTTTTAACCGATAGTGAAAAGTCAGACGCAGGGACACAGTCAGGCAGCGAAGCAGTGAGAAACTCCCGCGGACAGGACGCGAAGCAGAATATCATCGCCAATATGGAAACCCTGGAAAAGAAGCTGAACGCGAAGGTCTTTTATCAGACATTCGACATCGACCCGGCGAAAGATTTTGCGACGTTTCTGTTCGTATTTGACAGAATTCTGACTGATTAATTCAAACCTGAAAGAATTACGGTTAATTATAAATCAGTTCCGCTTTTTATATACCAGCTCAAGATATTTTTTGAATACCGCCTTCGATTCGCTCTCCCTGCCCGCCCTGTACAGCGCACGGGCGAGGCTGCTGTAGCCGAGAGAGCTGTCCGGTCTCTCCTTTGTGAACTGCCTCAGATAAGATATCGCTTCACTGTACTTCCTGGTTTCAAGAGCGATGTTTCCCTTGATATAGTTGTCATTCGAAAACGCGGACATCTCCGTGCTCTTGTCCACAAAAATCTGTTCATTGTCCGACAGTACTACATAATCAAAAAATTTATTTTCGAAATTAGCAATCAGCACCTTGTTGCTTTCGACGATCTTGTTTGTACTATCAAGATCGGCCGAGAGCCTGGCCATATCTTTCATCTGCTGTTCTATTTTACTTTTGTTCTGCTCGAGCCGTATTTCAATCTGCCCTTTTTTAATAACCAGGTCATCAATCTCTTTCTTCAGCTGATTTCTATTTACCTCTGAAATCTCGAGTTTCTTCTCAACGGCCTGTTTCAAAACAAAAGTTCTGAACCCCCATACAGCGGTGCAAAGCAGAAGTATCGAGAGTATTATTGTCGAGATCCTGATGATCTTCTGTTTTCTGTGCATGCTGAGAGCGTAGGACAACAGAACCAGCCTCTTGTCGTAATCAGCTTCATCAAATTCGATACCGGTTATTATCTGGAAACTGCTCTTGATCTTCTCTGTTTTTACCCATTTGATCGAGCCGTTCAGCTCTATAGCTCCTTCCGCCTTCGGGACCTCAACCCGTAATATAATTTTCTGTCCATGGCTGCTGAGCTTTTTGTTTGTATCATCGTCGATATCGACAATCAGGATGGCAATTCCGTTGCTGGATATATCAATCGAATGGGATTCCCTGAAATCGAAGGGACCCTTTTTTTTCGGAACCGGAAAGCGGTAACTTACAGGAATGTTTACCGGCAGACGGTCATATTTCGGTTCGGGAGATTTTTTCAGTTTATCGGTTATCGGCATCACAGTTTTCTCCTTGTTATAAAAACTCTATGCGGCAACAGAACTATAAGCCGCTAAAGACTAATGAACCTTTTAAATAATGTCAAGTTATATAAATTTGCCGTTTTATAAATAACCTTCTGAATACGGCAGGTTCAGCGCATACAGATCTATCCTGTGATTTTTTATGACTGCAAATTGATAAATGATATTGACATATTTTGGACAGAGCCCCTATAACAAATAAGGGTATAGTTTCATAAAAAAACTCTTTTAAAATAATAATCAACCACTAAACCAGGGTCATATTCAGCAATGAAATTTAATGCTTCAGAAACACTGGCTGAAAAAATCGCCAAACATCTTGAAGACAGAATTGTCCGGATGGAGATAAAGCAGGGGGAGCGTCTGGTAGAGGCCAAGATCGCAGATGAACTCGGAGTAAGCCAGAGTTCTGTACGGGAGGCGCTCCGTATCCTTGAAAAAATCCGTTTTGTAAAACTGATGCCGAGGCACGGGACACACGTAACGGAGATCACCGAAGACTACATAATCTCCGTATACGATATATTCAAGGAGCTTGTCGGTCTTGCGACGCGAAAAACCGCTGAGAGAAGAAAAGAGTCCGATATAGCCCTTATAGTGAAGGCGCAGGACATTGTTGAAAATAGCCTGAAAAATGACGACCCTTACCCGTACAATGAAGCGTTTTTCAACTGGGGGGTTACATGTCTGAAGGCCGCGGAGGACCCGCTCCTTGAGGAGATGCTTGTCGATTTAGTCCCCACGATCAGGCGTTTTCACTACATGTCGCTTCTCTACAGAAGATCCAACGAGATGGCTGATACAGTTGTGAAGATGAAGTATTCCACTGAATGTATAATAAACAGAAAAGTTGAGGAAGCCGCAAGGAATAACATGGATTATCTTGAAGGGGAAAAAAGCACTGTTTTGAAAATATTTAAAGAATACTTTACCGGATCGGAAGGTCAGTCAGACTGAATCATCTCTGCCCCATTAAAATATCCCGATAAAAAACAGAGCCGGATCGTTACCCGCTATAGATAGATGTATTTACTACTCTAGACATGTTTTTTTGTATAGTTTACAACAGCAAGCCAGATTTTTTTACCAAAATCCGCTATTAACTTTCCGGTAATTAAAAAATAATTTGACTTTTCCGATTAAGAGAAGTTTTATCGATAATCGATTTTTTTTAAAATATAAACAAGTTTTACCGGAGATTGTTATGAGTTACAAAAATGTTTACAAACAAAAGCTTAAGACACCTGAGGAAGCTGCAAGGATGATAAATTCAGGCGATGTAATCGAGTGCGCACAGTTTAACGGAAGACCTGTAGCATTTGAAAAGGCCCTGGCGGCAAGACATGAGGAGCTGCGCGATGTTGGTATATTCATGAGCGTAACGCTCCCCCCTCTCCCCGAAACATGCAAATACACCGACAGTTTCATATTTCATGACTGGCACTGGAGTAAACTGACAAGGATGATGCAGCTTGTACCCGGCGCGCATCCCTATTACAATCCCGTAGTGTTCAGGTTTACCACCGACTGGATGAGGAGATTGAAAGGGGACAGGACCGGAAAAAGGTCTTTCTATCACAATCTGCCGGAGAAGGCCAGAGATACGAAACACTGTTTTGTAATCCGGACCGGGCCTATGAGCGAAAACGGCCACTTCAACTTCGGACTGCACAACTCGTTCCATACTTCAGGCATTGAGTCCACTGACCTTGTCATTATTGAAGTGAATAAAAATGTTCCGCTGGTATACGGCGGGGCTGAGGAATCTGTCCATATATCCAGGGTCGATGTAATTGTCGAGGACGAGGCCAACACACCGCTCTTTGAGCCTGAACCGGAACAGCCTTCAGACACTGATAAACTGATCGCAGCAAACATTATGCCGTACCTGCGTGACGGAGACTGCGTACAGCTCGGTATCGGCGGACTCCCCACCGCGATAGGGCAGCTGGTATCTCATTCGGACCTCAAAGACCTCGGATGCCACACAGAAATGTTCGTAGACACATACCTCAACATGTACGAAGCGGGCAACCTGACAAACTCGAAAAAATCCATAGACAAGCACAGATCGGTATTCACATTCGCGGTAGGGAGCAAGAAGCTCCACGAGTTCATGAGGGAGAACCCTGCCGTGGCGTCATACCCGGTAAACTACACCAACGATCCTGGAATAATTCAGAGCATCGACAACTTCGTCAGCATCAACAGCGCCGTTGAGATAGACCTGCTTTCCCAGGTAAATGCGGAGAGCAGCGTCGCGGGGGGCGTACCGAAACAGATATCCGGTAACGGCGGCATGACAGACTTCGTATATTTCTCTCAGCTTTCTGAGAACGGAAGGAGCTTCATATGCCTCGAGTCGACATACACAGACAGGGAGGGTAAACTGAAGTCGAGGATTGTACCCGGTTTTCAGCCTCACACCGTTGTTACGATACCGAGGCAGCTTGTGGATTACGTTGCCACGGAATACGGCGTTGTTCAGATGGGCGGGAGGTCCGTATGGCACAGGGCGGAGAATCTTGTAAGTATAGCCCATCCCGACTTCAGGGACGACCTTATCAAAGAAGCCGAAAGGATGGGGATCTGGAGGAAATCAAATAAAAAGTTTTAACCTGTCAAACAGCGTTTGTGCGTTTATAACTCCCCGCCGGGATTAATAAAATGCCCCGCTGATATAAAATATTTCTAAACATGAAGGGACAGCACTGTCCCTTCACTTTTTTAATAGCCCGGATTTTCACGCTCTTCAGCTCAAACAGTTATTGTTACGGTTTTAACAGGAAATTGAAAGTTACGCAAGCCGCAGAATTATCTACCGGCGCGCTGTTTTTATACCGGCCTGTTTTGCTCACTGCGGATATATTTTAAAAAATGCCTTCCGTTCAGCAGTATTAAATCTTCAATTGTTTTCAATATAAAAATTTATTTATTGTAATTTTTCCGCCTATATTATAGTAATTCCCTATCTTTCAGAGTCTGATAAATTCCGGGGCTATATTATGAAAAAGAACAATTTTGATTCATACTGCGGAATCTACTGCGGCGCATGTGATATAATGATGGCCGGCAGGACAGGAGATAAATACAAACTGGCATCTTTCTGGAATGGTGATAACATTAAAAGATATCAGAAAACACTGGGATTTGACTACGATTCGACAAAACCTGTTTCATTAAAATGCAATGGCTGTAAAAGTGATACACTTTTTGTGAACTGTGCGAACTGTTTTATACGAAAATGCGCTAAAGAAAAAAATGTTAACTACTGCCTCGACTGCGGCAGTTACCCGTGCAGTCATATTGTTAATCTTAAAAAGGCCGGGCCGGTGCTTCCCCACATAAAGGACAATCATAATAATCTGGAAAGAATACGTGAGGCAGGATTGAAAGTCTGGTCTTCTGAACAGAAAAAGCGGTGGCAATGCCCGCACTGTCAGACGGAGTTTTCCTGGTATACAGACAGATGCAGAAATTGCGGCAAGGGACTGAAAAAATACTCTTACAGGTTTTCATTCCTACAGGCGTTCCTTTTAAAACTGGGAATTTCAAAAACAGGAGAGCAACGCAAAAGACTGAAAGCCGTTCATTAATTCATAACGAATTAATGAACCGGTTTTATAAATATTAAAAATATTTTCAGTATTCAGATTGATCAATCAGGCTTTCAGCAGCTTTCATCGCCGGCTGAATAATTAGTTATCTCCCCGGCATCGCATTTTTCAGATTTTCCTGTGCCGGATAAGGCCCCAGCCAGATTGCGTAGAGCGCCTTCTTTAAATCAAGCCCGGGTGTTGTAACCATTTTCTGTGTCTGACCGGTCTTTTGCGATGTGTAACTCACTGTGACCCCTTCACCCGGTGCATAACTCAGGTAAAATATATCACCTTTATGAAATGTAATGCTGTAGAACGTCTTCAGAAACTCCTCTTTTTTGTCGCTTGTATAACCTGATCTGGCAGAGTTTTCAAACCCCTCTTTAACCGCTTTTACAAACATATGGTTGGTTATCACATGCGAATCGATCTGTATCCATAGTTATTCACAAAAAAATACTAATACGGCAGTTTGTAACGCACCCACTTATCAGAATATTTACCATACAGCGACCAGACCTCTTTCGCATTTAAATCATACAGTGAAACGGTGCATGCAACAGGCTGATCGAGACCGGTTCCATATAACCAGCTGTAATCACCGCCGGGGTGCAGAAAATCTATTATTTCACGCCCTTTCGATATGTCTATCATCCCGTAATTATCAAGTATGAGATTTGTCATTTCCGCATAACGTCTTTCCGTTTCCAGCACCGGATTTTCTGTCTGTATAGCCGCAATCTCCGGCACAATAGCATGGTTTGCAATGACCACAACATCATCCTTCTGTTCAATCTGATCCGGATACTGCGAATCGAGATACCGTACAGCGAAGTGATTAGTCGTACTTTCGACCACCGCCCCGCCCCCTTTACTGTCGGCAATAATGTACATCCATGGAACGCCCCTTGTTGTTTTCCTGATAATATTCACGACACTGTCGACCGAATCGCAATATTGAACAGCTTTCCGCGCAAGCAGAAGCGTCCCCATACCCGCCTTCGCAAAATTCACATCTCCTGAATGTAAAACATCCATGCCGATTGAAACACCCCTGCTGTTCATCGCAGACGTTACCCCTACGAAACCGGGCGTAGTGACCGAAACAAACGGATACCCGTTTTCCGGAAGGTATTCTATCAGCATGGCAATTTCATTGAACACTTCGGGCGGATACATAAAGTGCCGACCCATCAATGTCCCCCCGTCAGCAGTGGCGTTGCCTGTTACTACAAAACCTCCGCAGGAGTTGTACAATCCGAGCTGTTCCGCTTTATACATAAATGTAAATAATACGTCATTTGCAACATTCAGCAGTAGAACATCGTTAAATTTCAGCTTTCTGACGCCCGGCGTTGCATCGTTGACACCGGCGACAATCCCCTTCATCTCCGCGATATATTCTGACGGGATATAACCCAGCTGGATCCTTGTCAGAAACGCCACTACCTCAAGTGCGAGGTTCTTCATCCATGTTGTAAACAGCGGGCTGATCGGCTTATCACCCGCTGAATCGACTACCGCCATGAAATATTCCAGGCTGGTGATTCTCCTTACCTCATCCGGAACCAGATATCCCATTGCATATCCCATTTCATAAGGAGATCCTTCCAGATGAAGCAGTTTTTTCCCGCTGCCCAGATTTTTTAAATAACAGTTCCCGTACTTCCTGAGAACCGTACCGCCGGCATTTGCGTTACTGCTGTCAACGGCCGCTTCATTTCCATTAACCACTTCCGCATTGTCATCAAACTTTTCACCGTCATTGAAGCAAGAACCGGCCGATAGAAAAAAAGCAAGCAGAAGCACCGGATATAGACTTAATGATTTTTTTAACATGGCTGCCTCCTGAAAAAAATTCCGGACCGCAGATTTATCTGATCCAGCATGCCGAAGCTCGGCATTGATCTGATCTCATAGTCCGGTTGATTTATATGATTTTCAAATCTGTATAATTATAACGCATTTATCTCTCAACTGTCGACCTGAAATATCCTGCAGGACATTAATATCTTCATTGGGTTGAAAAAACCGGAATTATTACCGGGCATCAGCAGATAGATTTTTTATATTCGGTGGGAGAAATTCCTGTCAGCTTTTTAAATGCGCTGTTAAAAGCTGATTTCGACTGAAAACCGACATTGTAGCAGATGGATATTATTGAGGATCCAGGGTCTGAAGAAATAATACGCTTCGCTTCCTCAATACGGTATTTATTGATGTAGTTGCGGAATTCCATGCCAATTACACTGTTAAGAAACTGCGAAAGAACATGATAGGATACTGATAATTTTTCCGCAAGGGATTTCAATGTGATATCAGGGTCAGCAAATATTTTATCCACCTTCATAGCTTCTTCCAGCTTCTGGTGTATATAATCAATATCAATACCGGCCAGAAGGCTGTTGGAATAACTTCCTTTTACCCTTTCCAGAGCAGGTTCTTCAACGGGCAAAAGCACCTCTCCGGGTAACACATCAGGATCCAGAGAAAAATATGTTACCATAATAATAACAAAAAAGATTCCGTATTCCCCCATAAATAAATAAAACGGAATAATCCTCATTGTAATCAGTATATCATGTATAACTAAAATAAACAGGCATGTAAAACATGCGAAGATCAATATCATTTTCCTTTTCTCCGCAACATTTCCTCTGTGATAAAAAAAAAGCCTGATAAAAAAGTATACTATGGATACGAACAGATACGCCAGTATCATGACATGCAAGGTTCCCCTGTTAATGTTAAAATGTATCGTAGTATTGTCTATTCCTGATATAAAAATTTCAGAATAACATTCCGGGTATAACAGAACAGCTTCAACTATCAAACCCGCCGCGAAAAGAGCATACACGACTATAATTATGCGATAGTCCTGATGCCATATAATACCTTCATCATTGTATATATAAACGATCAGGATTACAATGCATATGGCAATAAGAGGAATTGTTACCAGAGAACTGTGAAACCAGAAATAGTTCCAGAACTTTGCTTCAGTATTATATATCCCGATTCTGGAACAATTATAGATAAAATATAAAAAACATACTGCTGATACTGCAAGGCGTGGTTTTTGCAGGTTGTTTCTGACAGATAATATTAAATAGTATACTGAAAGATAGATTGAAATTGCAGAAAGTGTGGCTATTGGCAGGCTTAGGTAGTTCATATGAGTCCTTTAATACTTTTCATAATCACACCGGCAAACTAAAAACTATCTCCATATAATGGTTTTAAAATATGACCCGATCAACATCCTTTAGTCAATCCTTCCTTTAAAAAATGATCATATTTTCATTTAAAGAATAAGGGGGGAGCACCATCTTAATACTGTTTTTACACGAGTGACGGCGTCTCCCTTTTTAATAATACTGATTTATCTCCCCAGCATCGCATTTTTCAGATTTTCCTGTGCCGGATAAGGCCCCAGCCAGATTGCGTAGAGCGCCTTCTTTAAATCAAGCCCGGGTGTTGTAACCATTTTCTGTGTCTGACCGGTCTTTTGCGATGTGTAACTCACTGTGACCCCTTCACCCGGTGCATAACTCAGGTAAAATATATCACCTTTATGAAATGTAATGCTGTAGAACGTCTTCAGAAACTCCTCTTTTTTGTCGCTTGTATAACCTGATCTGGCAGAGTTTTCAAACCCCTCTTTAACCGCTTTTACAAACATATGGTTGGTTATCACATGCGAATCGATCTGTATCACGATCGACATCGGTTTTTCAGCCTCGATTATTGCTTTTTCGCTCTGGCCCTTCAATTCCCGGGGAAGATATAGACTTGCAAGATATACAGTTCCGATAAACGGTTTAGTCCTTGAACCGATTCCTGATTTAATTAGCTCTTTACCTCCGACCGTCAGCGCCAGTCCATTGACAATTGAAAGAAGTACGGTGATGCCGATAATTAAACTTTTTTTCATAAAACCTCCTGTTGTTATTACTGAAAATTTTCTTTGACCCTTTCCGTGAAAACCTTTTAAAGTACAATCACGTTTATCAGATAACTTCCGATATACGACGACTTTTGAGTGATTCTGATCCGATTAATTCCGTAAAAACTACAGCAAGTCCGCCCCGGAACCGCGTGTTTCATGATTTTTTATTTTTCAGACAGATATAAAACATTATCTAATGCCATGACCAAGACTGACATGTCAGTATTATATAGCACTGCTCCTGTTTAATGTCAAGACCTTTATTATAAAATAAATTTACGTCGGTATAAACAGGTCATCGAGGTTTACTTTTATAATATCACTGCGAAACAAAACACGCCTGTTTCATAATGAAACTGCTGTTTTTTAAACAAATTGTATCATGGTGTTTAGCATCATCATGCCGCAGGGTTCGCAAATACAGATGCATAATCATTTTTTTACTGCCATAGTAAATGTTTCGATAAGTTAAATATAATTCAACGTGTATTTTCATCTGTTCAGTTTATCAAACCAGCCGGGTACTTTTTCATTATGCAGGTCAAGACTGCTTGCTAAATTGTCGGAGTATCTTGTCTGAAAAGGGGTTTCCTCGATCTCCAGGTCCCGAAGTATTCCAGCCGAACCTGAATTCCCAATCTCTATATAATTAATGTCCGGCCTGCCCCCTTTTTTAAACAGAAGACCGGTATTTTTGTTAACATTAAAAGTCCCCCTGAAACATGTCGTGCTCTGAATCAGCCTGCCGTCCAGCCTGGTATAAAGAAACGAGGTCTCGTCAAAGTCAGTAGCTTTACCATCGACCGGAATACGCAGAGTCAGATAGGATCCGCCGCTCTCCTCAAAGGCAGACACAACTATGAGGTCCCCCTCTCTGTCTATATCAATCCGCCGCGTGACCTTCGGCATCCCCCATATTTTATTTCCCCTGATCTGGTTTTCGTACGAAGTCACAGGCATTGCCGCAATATGGTAACCGAAGCGGCTGAATTTCATAATCATCGGCAGCAGCGGCGGGCGGAATGAGGTATTAACCATAACCGGAATCACCGCCGCTATTTCATTATACGGCCTGATGTTCATAACTTTTTTATATTCATAGCAGGAGAATATTATTATAGATCTCCCTTTTGAAATACGAACAGGTTTGATTTTCGGATGGAGGTCCCCTGCCACAAGGCTTTCAGCTTTTCTGTACGAACAGAAAAAAATAAGCTGCGCGCAGGTAACTTCACCGAAAAAGGATGGAAACAGATAGTCCCTCGTAATATTCCCGGTCAACTGTAAAGGGGCCGGTGCTTTTCTCAATGTGAATCTTTTGAAAAATTCATTTTTAAAAACTTCATCGTCAGCGTTATCAGGCATGCTGTCCGGAATATCCATAAACGGTTTCATGCGGGGCCTCCTGTTCCTTTATAATAATACTGCATGGAAAAGCGGGGAGTCAAATGTCTTTTGATTTTTATAATAATAAATCAGAGAGATAACTATCCAGTCATGATAATTAATCAAAAATTATGATTGACAATGCACTATATAAGCGACTCAATAGATCACCATGACACCCCCGGATAAAAGATTAATTGATAATGCGGCCCGGGTACTTGCCACAGCCTTCAACAAAGATCCGCTGTTCAGCTTCTTCTTTCCCGATGACACCGGAAGAACTGAACACGCATATTATACCTTCAGGTTTATTGCATCACACGCATATAAAAATGGATATGTTTATTCATCACCATCCGCATCTGAAGGGATCTCTATATGGCTTCCGTCCTCAAAAATTGAAAGGGGCCTTGCCGATCAGCTGAGGTTCGGTGTTCTGAGGATGCTGCTGAAGCATGACATGCGGGCGATAAAAAGACAGATCGCCGCAAGCAGTCACATGAAGGCGTTGCACTCCTCTCTGCTGCGGGAAGAACACCTGTATCTTTCATCAATAGGAATTGTTCCCGAACATAGAGGGAGGGGCTTAGCCGCAGATCTTCTCTCCCCCGGGCTGAAAAAAGCGGAGAGTGAAAACATACCGGTCTATCTCGATACGCATAATGAAAACAACATCGGTCTCTACGAACGGTACGGTTTCTGCGTTGCGGCAGAAACCGTTATTCCCGGCTCAGAGGTGCGTCACTGGGCGATGATAAGATGGAGTTAGATGATCTGCTTCCTGCAGCACAGCTGTCATTACGTGTTACAGTTTTTTATCAAACATAACAGATGGCCGTTGACAATATCCGGATACTCCGGTAGTTTTTGAATTCGCCCCCGCCATTGCTGCCGCTGCAGATAATAAAGCTGAGCCCTGAAAGGAAAGCCTCAAAAACCGGAATACAAATTGCTCAAAACCGGCTGCGTGAAATCAGGCAGTATCTTTTATTACCTGGCCCGGCGGCGAATATAAAATCTGTCATCAGGTCAGGCGTCTATAAATCAGTAGCCTGAAATTTTAGTCTGATAAGCCTCCCATGTTGATTCCGGGTCAAGATAAGCAGATAAAGATGCCGAAGGCACTTTAATGCTTAATCCGGCATTTGTATTTTGAAATGCATCTGTTCCAAGCAGAGGGGGGACTGCCGCATGGACTGTTACATTCGCTAAAAGATTACATGAGTTGAAAGCATATCCCCCTATTGATGAAACACTTTGCGGGATTATTACGCTGGTCAGTTTACTGCATGCGATAAATGAATAGGGTGAAACCACTTCAACACCATCCGGAATTGTATATCCGCCCCCCAGCCCTCCGGGAAATGCAATCAGCTCACTGCCTGTTTTATTAAACAATACGCCATTTATATCCTGATAGCTTGTGTTACCCGGATCAACTTCAATGGCGGTTAATTTTGTACATTGCTGAAATGCGCGGTCACCTATCACTTTTACGTTCTCAGAGATTGTCACACTGGTAAGACTGCTGCATCCTAAAAACGCATATTCACCCATTGCCGTTATATTGCCCAGAATCGTCAGGCTGACCAATCCAAAGCATCCCGAGAAAGCCTGTACTCCGATCGATGCCACACCCGATGGAATAATGACGCTTTGCAGTCCGGTACATCCGTCAAAAGCAAGACCCTCTATTGAAGTTACACTTGAGGGTATTGTCACTGACGTCAGTTTTTTGCAGTATCGTAATGCGCACCATCCGATATTTGTAACCCCATATGGAACTGTATATGCTCCGCCCCGCCCTCCGGGAAAAGCAGAGAGCGTTGTCCCTGCTTTATTGTACACCACCCCTCCGATGTCCTGATAGCCGAGATTATCCGGGTCAACCTCTATTGATACCAGGTTGTCACATCCGGAAAATGCCTCAGAACCTATTGAGGTCACACTTGATGGAATCGTTATACTGGTGAGCCCGGTGCAGCCCTTAAAGGCTTCACCGGATATAGATTCAACCCCCGGTTCGATTGTCACATTTTCCAGCCCTGTACATCCATTAAAGGAGGCCCACCCTACACCCGTCACACTGGATGGGATGGTAATATTTTTTAATCCAGTACAGCCCATGAACGCAGCAAAACCGATTGTTTCAATTCCTGAAGGAATTTCTACACTTGATAAAGTTGTATTTCCGAAAAAGGCCTGATCTGATATGGCAGTTACCGGATATCCTGCAACTGTTGAAGGAATAATGACTCCGCTATCCGCCCCCGTATATCTGCTTATTGTTATTTCTGAGTTTGATACTGTATAAGAAAACTGATTTGTATCAGCATTAACCGTACAGGCCGTCTGCGCGCTGTGTCCATTATATGTTGTCACAGTTATATTGACGTTGCCGGATGCTAACGGCGTCACAAGTCCGTTACTGTCTACAGTCGCGACATTTTCATTGCTGCTGGTCCAGGTGACTGAAGACGGCGCGTCAGATGGTATAATCACTGCAGAGAACTTATATGTATATCCGTTTCCGGATATCATTGAAGTTGATTTTGCATTCAAAAATATTTCGGCCGCATCGGGGCGTGTTTTTTCCGCCATCTGCTGGACCGAATACCCCTTCTGATTCCGGGCTACAACAACCACCCTGTATAAACTGTTTTCTTTCAGACCGTTGAATTGATACCCCCCGGTAGAAACATTTACGGGGCCTTCTACTGAACCGCTTACAACTGATCCGCTTACCGAGATAGAGTCATTAAACCCTATATACGCGTTCACCTCCGGCAATGGATTTCCAGCGATGGAAAAATCAGGCCGGCTTATTGTAATTGATTTCGTATCTGATCCGGTGATTGAAAAAGAATTTAATACCGGCGCAAGCATGTCGGTACTCTGAACAATCTCTTTAACAGAGTATCCCGTCTCGTTCCGGGCTATGATTACTATACGGTATGCAGTATTTGTCTCCAGGCCGGAGAACTGATTTCCTGATGACGATACATCAACGGGGCCCTGTTGAAAACCGGTTACCTCGCCGTCTGAAACACCGATAACACCGTCAAGGCCCAGATACGCCAACACTGACGGCGAAGGGTTCCCTGCCACAGAAAAAAACGGTTGTTCAATTGTTATAGATCCTGTATCTGATCCTGAGATTATAACGTTATTCAAAACAGGCGCGACCTTATCAGTGCCTTGAATAACTTCCCTGACGCTGTAGCCCGCGCTGTTCTGCGCCACGACTATAATCCTGTATATACTATTGCTGTTTAATCCGCTGAATAGATAACCCTTCCTGGATACATCAACAGGACCCTCCACTGAATTGGTTATCACTGCCCCGTCTGAATGAATCACTCCGTCAATACCGATATATGCAGTCACCGACGGGAGAGGGCTCCCGGCTGTTGAAAAACACGGCATATCAAACGATATGGAATCTGAATCGTTTCCGGTAACAACCAGGCTTTTCATAACAGGGGCCTGTGCCCCGGTACTCTGTACTATCTGTTTAACCGCATACCCGCCGCTGTATTGGACAACAACAATTATCCTGTAAACGGTGTTGCCCTCCAGTCCAGAAAATATACAGCCTCCGGACCTTACATCAACCGGCCCCTGAGAGGCATTGCTTATGATGCTGCCGTTAACAGCAATATTTCCATCAATACCCAAATAGGCGGCAGCTGTTAAAGATGGATCTCCGGAATTGGAGAACACGGGTGCGGCAATCGTTATTGAACTGCCGTCGGATGACGACACAACAAGATCGTCAAGAGCAGGGCTGGCAGGATTCCCGTGACCCCCGTTTCCCTTACAGGAGATAAGTGATACTGAGATAAATAATGAAATAATGATGGCCGACAATCTGGAAAGTACAGTCATATTATAATCCTCTCTATGTTTGTTAAAAATTATATCCCCAGCTTCTTTATAAGATTTAAAAATTTAATTGCGCTTTTTGTTCAACAGCCCCTGGTATTTTCACAAGGCTTCTTCCGCCCCGACCTGAACAAGTGAACGTTACACTTTATTTTTATTGAACGCACCAGGTGCGACGCACCCACCTCAAGATATGTCCGGCCTTTATTCCTGCAGGTTCCGGTCAAGCAGTTCATCCGTATGGTTTACTTCGTCCATTTCTACAGGAATTATTTTAAAACTGTAATATCTATCCGGCATTGATTTCTTCTTTCAAATAAAAAATTCGGTAAAACAATTTACAAAAGCCCCTAATCTCCAGAAAATTTCTGTTTCCGGACACTGAGGGCTTTTGTAGTTTCCGTAAAACCTTTTCAGGCCGATATCAGGGCTTCGGTTACCTCTTCCGCGCAGATCACAAAACTTACCGGCAATTCTTTTTTCAGAACCTGTACCCGGCCGATACAGGAATATTTATCATGCCGAGTCCCCTGACTGAATCGATCATGTATGTAAACTCGGCGCCGATTGTTAAAAAGAAATTACGCGAGATCCCGTACTCGGCAAAGACCCCCCCCTTGATAAACGGTTCAAATACCACCGATGACTTTTTCCTGTCAACAAGTCCCTTGTTGTCATATAACGTGTAATCAGTCATAATGGTCATGATCCCGGCGGACAGCCTGGGGAAGAAAGAGATGATATCGTAGTGATTAAACTTATCGAACATGCAGGGGATTCTGTATGCAGTGAACAGCGCAGCGGGAAATATATCAAAAGAGTCCACATCGCTGTTTCCGTCACCAATCTTCTTTTTACCGTCGACTTTCAGATAACCGCCCGTTATTCCAAGTTCAGAATCGTTGAAGAACAGGTCTCTCCGCGAGATGTCTATATTGGCACCGTAACCGTTACCTGTGAAATCGGTCATTCTACCTGTTGGAACTGCCAGTTGAGGAGAGAGCAGAAACCTCCATTCGTTACGGTAGTTGTCCGGTGCTGACTCGTCGCCATTGTTGTCCACCGAGCGGACATGGATAGAATCGAATATCGCATCGGCCGGAACAAGTGATTTCAGTTTTTTGGTCTCTTCAAGCAGGGCATATTCCCCTTTTTTTTCAATATATATCCGGTAGCCTTCAACCTTTCCGTCGCTGTCAGAAGCTTCGGTCCATACAAGCACCCAGTTTTCCTTCTGGTCTTTTTCAACTTTTACGACAGGTTGTTCCGGGAGTCTGCTCTTTGTGATAACCTGTATCTCATTGCTCGGGTTTGACTCGTAGTCTGTATCATCTATAGCCCGTACAATAAAAATATACGGCGTCTGTGTTTTAAGCCCTGTAATAGTAATCTCTGTCTTTTTAGTGGAGCCTATCACCCTGTAGCTATCCTCTTTTTTCTCTTTCATATAGATCTTGTAGGTTTTCACCTGCCCGTACGGGGGGAGCCATGTGAGTTTAATTTCATCAGATGCCGGTTCCCCCTTCAGCGCCGAGGGATTTTTCTCCGACATGAAGAGTATATCTTTTCTGCTTACCTTATACTCTTCAGGTTTATAGAGCTCATTGCGGAACCAGTATTCATCCCTGTCCTCATAAACCGGATAAGCCATAAAACTTTCGCCGTTACGTTTCTGTATGTAGAGCTTCGTCATGCTGAGGTTTGTGTACAGCGTACGGAGTATGTTCTTTCTCTCTATTTTCATACTCTGCCCGTCGCTGCTCCTGAACATTATATCCTCCGCGCCGTCGCCTGTTATCTTGCCCTGAAGAATCTTTCCATCCTTCAGGAATACAAACTCCCCCTGCGCCAGAGTTGTAACGAATATTATTAAAAATGAAAAAACAAGTCCGGTTGTGATATGTTTCATTTTAGTTTCCTGGTTTAATAAAATAAATCAATCCGGCAGAGTTTTCTGCCGGGAATATTCTTTAAAAACTTTCAGTCCATGTAACACCGGAATCGGTTGATGTATAGATATAACCCTCATTTACAACAGCAGCGAGTTTTGTACCGTCAGATGAACTTGTTATTGAATTCCAGTTTCTGTTCCCGGAACCTGTCCGCTGAACCCATGTTGCACCGGAATCTATTGATGTGTAGATATAACCTGTCTTAGGATTACCGCCGTCATAACCGCCGACAACAGCTGCGAGCTTTGCACCATTATCCGAACTGGCTATGAAACTCCAGTATCTGCTGCCTGAATTTGACCGCGCAGTCCATGAGACACCTGAATCGGTTGATGTATAGATATAATCATTCAAAACGACAGCAGCGAGCTTTGTCCCGTCAGATGAGCTTGTTACCGACCACCATGATTTAACACCTGCACTTGCGCCGGTCTGTTTGGTCCAAGTGGCACCCGTATTGCCTGATGTATAGATGTACCCGTTAACCATATCAATAGCGGCGAGTTTTAAACAGTCATACGAACCTGCTATTGAATACCAGTAATTGGCGCCTGCAGTATCCCGCACTGACCATGAACCGCCTGTATTGATTGATGTATAGATATATCCGCCGAAATTAATTACGCCGAGTACTGTACCACTGTCCGAGCATATTATTCCCCGCCAATCGCTGCTACCTGCGCCTGTATACCGTTCAACCCATGTAGCGCCCGAATCGACTGAAGTATAGATATGGGTAAGATCGCAGACAGCAAGTCTTGTCCCGTCAGATGAGCTTGCTATTGACCACCATTCACTGGAACCTCTATTTGTCCGTTCAGTCCATGTGGCTCCGGAATCAGTTGATGTATAGATATACCCGCCATATACAACTGCAGCAAGTTTTGTTCCGTCAGATGAACATGCTATAGAGTGCCATGATTTGGCAACATGATTCCATCTGGCAAAGACCGTAATACTTCCGGTAACCGGCGTGGATGCTGTAAACGGTGTTCCCCCTGTACTTTGAGTATACCATCCGCCGAAACCATATCCGTTTTTCACCGGATTTGAAGGAAGAGAATCCACTGTTGTAGCGGGACTTGCCACTGTTTTTGTCAACGGATTCGAACTTGTTGTAGCACCCTGTTGCTCAAAAGTTACAGTGTAACTGTAACTGTTCCATCTGGCATATACCGTGATACTTCCGGTAACCGGCGTGGACGCTGTAAACGGTGTCCCCCCTGTACTTTGAGTATACCATCCGCCGAATATATATCCGGTTTTCACAGGATTTGAAGGCATTAAATCCACTGTTATGGCAGGGCTTGCTACTGTTTTAGTCGTCGGATTCGAATTTGTTGTAGCACCCTGCTGATCAAAAGTTACTGTGTAACTGTAATTATCCCATCTTGCATATAATGTTCTGTCACCAGTAACCGTTGTGCTGAAATTCCAGGGGGTTGAAAATTCAGCATCCTGGAACCATCCGCCGAAAAGATATCCGGTTTTTACAGGGACTTCCGGTGTCTGGGCACATTTATTCTCCTGAACCAGTTGTGAACCTGTCTCACTCCCTCCATTGGCGATAAATGTCACCGTATAAACCGGTATTAAACTCCAGTGGGCAAAAACAGTAATATCTCCAGTCACCACACTGCTCGAAGTAAAAGGTACACCTGAATCATCTGCCGTTGTCCACCATCCGCTGAAGTAGTAATCAGCTTTCCCGGGATTTTCCGGCAGGGTAACCACCGTTGTTTCAGGACTTGCTACTATTTTACTTGTTGGATTTGAATATGTATCAGCCCCCTGCTGATCAAAAGTAACCGTATAACTGTAACTCCTCCATCTTGCATAAAGGGTCACATTAGCAGTTCCCATCGTAAAAGTAGCTTTTGGCTGATAATAAGTTGCCCCGGAAATATCAGTCCATCCGTCGAAAATATATCCGGTTTTTTCAAGATTTCCGATATTATCTTTTATCGTCACAGTCTCTGTGGGCAGATAGTGAGTATCATCTTCCGGCACTAATCCCCCGGTAGATCCGTTTCCTTCATATGTTACTATAAATGTCTGATCTGTATTCCATTTCGCATAAAGAATAACATCCCCGGCTCCCATTAAAAAGAAGTTTCCGGCTGTAAAATTGTCACCGAGACCGGATGCTCTTTTGTTCCATCCGCCGAAAGTGCATAAATCTTTGGTGAGTCCGTTGCTGTCTTTAACGTAGACGGGCGTGCCCTCTTCATAAAATGTATTATCGACCGGCACATCTCCGATACCGCCGTTTGCATCGTATGTTATTCTATAGAATGTCCCCTCCCTCCAGTTTGCATAGAGTATAACATCAGATTTGCCCATTATAAATGTATCACCGGAAGTATAGTTAATCCCCTGGCCGTCAGGTGAGGTATTCCATCCTGTGAAATAAAGCAAAGATCCCTTTTCCAGATTCCCTGAATTGTCGGGGACTGTTACAAAAGCCCCTTCCCTGTATTCATTATTATCGATTGGAACCGCTCCGATCAGAGCGCCGTTGGAATCATAGGTGACTGTAAATTTTGACGGCTGTGTAAGTTCATCCACAAGGTCTTTCATACCGAACTCGCAGCCGAGACACATGACAAATGATAAGACCACAGGTAGCAATTTTATTCTGTTCATCGATTCACCTGCCGGATTATTTTTATACGATAAATTTAAAACCGGGACAAACCCGCCGATACTTTCTTTACAATTAAGCGCCTCTACTATAGCAATAAATCCCGTAAGTCAACGACATTAAATCCGGGATTAAAAAAAATAGTGTTTTTGAAATAATAAAAACTGCAGTAATAGCGTATTCTTATTGACTTTTTTATAAAAAAATTTTTCAGAATAGAGCGGTTCTGTTTTAAATAAAAAGACAATAAAGGTGTTACATGAAAAAATTTTTCCCGGCAGTTTTATCAATGATTATAGCATCCATGCTATCAGCAAGATGCGGAGCTGACAGAGATTCAGGCAGGGCAGTAATATCTTTTTTTACAGGAACGGCAGCAATTCAGAATTCAGCCAAAGCATCCCGCCCGGTACAGATAAAAGATCTTTTGAATGATGGCGATATAATAGAAACCGGCGACAGGTCTTATGTTATAATCCAGGTCGGAGAGGAGCTTGTGATCAGGATTGAAGCCAATACGAAGGTTTCTGTAAATTCCGTCACGGATAAAACGAATAGAATCCTGGATCTAAAAAAAGGGAAAGTTCTGTCCAGAGTATCAAAGCTGAAAAAGGGGGACGGGTATTCGATCAGAACCGAATCTGTGATCGCATCTGTTAGAGGAACCAGATTTCTAACGGAGCATTCAGAAAACAGGTCTGTCGTTGCGGTCGGAGATGGAACAGTCAGCGTAACCAGAACCAAAACCACGGAAACAAACTCCGTCGAAAAGGGAAAAAGTATTGTAGTCTCGGATAAAACAGAATTAAGAGATATAAACCGCATCGAAGCACTGGAACTGAAAAAACTCGATACTACTCCTGTGCTTAAAGATATAAATAAAATGACCGGTGAAGAGCTTAACAAGAGTTATGAAAATACAATAAAGAATGATATCGAAATCAACAGGGAGATAGAGAAACTCAAAGAAGGCTCAGGAATGTCTTTTGAAGAGATGAGAGCAAAGTATAAAAGGATTGATGTGATCACAATGTATAGCGGCAAAGTTGTTAAAGGCATAATCCTGAATCGCGGAAAAACTTTTGAAATACTCACTCCAGACGGAATTATTACTGTAAAGGCTAAAGATGTACTGAGGACAGGAGTGTTGTAAACAGCAGTTATACTGCCGGTAATTCTTTGCGGTTAGTCTTGATGCATATTCCGGCAGTATTCAGTCAAAGGCAGACAGAGTTACGTGGTCTGTATTACGGCAGCGGTCACTTCTTCCAGGCGTAGATTACAACGCTCTTCGGGAAAAAATAGTTAACAAAACGCTCGGCCCTTCTCATAAACTTCGACGAAAGTCCCATAACAAGAAATTTGTGATACGCCTTCGTAAAAGGATGCTCCGAGTTGTGGAGCCCCACAACGCTGCGAATTATCCACCAGATTGTATGGAACGAATGTTTAAATCCTATCGCGTAAACCTCGAGACCGTTTTTTCTCATTATATCTGCAATCTCGGATGGAAAATATTTTCTCACATGTCCGCCGGGGGATGTAAAATACTCCCAGGTCAGTGTATCGTAGATAATCTCGCTGAAAAAGGTCGGTACTGTTATAGCTATCCTTCCGTTCTTTTTTAAAACCCTCGCAAGTTCGGAACACGCCTTAAAGTCGTCGTCAACATGTTCCATAACTTCGGAACATATTATCCTGTCAAAAGTCCCGTCTTTAAAAGGAAGGTTCAGAGCGTCGCCGACATGCGTTATAAAACCTGCGCCTTCGGGAGATCCCCCTTTCTGTTTCATGCTTGCCAGCGTGTACCTCGTCTTCAGCAGTGAATCGAGGTCGAGGTCCATGCAGAAAACCGACGCCCCCCGCCTCATGAACTCAATAGAGTGTCTGCCGAGTCCGCAGCCTGCGTCGAGTACAATATTGCCGTTCTGTACCGCAAGCCTGTCAAAGTCTACTGTGAGCATCGATAACCCCCTTATACATCTCAACCATCTCCCGCGCGGCGTTCTCCCATGTAAAGACCTCTTTGACACGTTTCCGCGCCGCCTTGCCCATCTTCTCTCTTATGCCGGGATTATCTATTAAAAAATCTATCGCGTCGGCTATCGCCTGAGGATCGCGCGACTTCACTACATATCCTGTTTCCATATGTCTCCCTACGACTTCGGGGAGGGCTCCGCCGTCCGATGAAATCAGCGGGAGTTCGCAGGCCATCGCCTCGGCGGCTGGAAAACCGAACCCTTCGTATATGGAGGGTGAAACGGCAACCTGGTGCTGGGAATAAAGTTCTATCAGTCTGTCCCCGGGGATCTTGCCGGTGAAATGGACCCGGTCATTGATACCGAAACCGTCGATCCACTTTGTCACATAACGCCTGTTTGGAGCGCCGCCGTCTACGACCGTCAGGTGGACCCTGTTTTTCGTAAGGGTCAGCGCCTTGAGCAGATAGACGACCCCCTTCTTTCTGTCCTCTACGTTGCCGACAAAAATAATGCTGTTCTCCTTCTTCTTAACCCCCGGCAGAGGCCTGAATATTGTCGTATCGAGGCCGTTGTAGACAACGCTCATATTTTCAGGTTTGACATCAAACGCCTTTTCAATCTCTATCTTAGCGTCATGGGAAACAGTGAGTATATGGTCCATCCGTCTTGCGACAAATCCCTGCATGATAAGAGGATAGTAGAGAACCCTCTTCACCTTCAGAAGAAAATCGGACGGGTACTCGAACCAGGTGGTACGGTCTATAGAGAGGGGATGGTGTATCGTCGAGATAAACGGAATCCCGAACCTTTTAATAAGCAGAAAGCCGTACCCCAGGCTCTGGTTGTCATGTATAATATCGAACCTGTGAGTTTTAAGAAGCTCTTTAAGCTTGAAATACGCCCTGAACGAAAAGGTCTCTATCTCCGGAAAGATACCGAACTTCGATGCGACAAATTCGTAAAAATTCAGCGGCTTCAGCGTCGCGAAGGGTTTATGCGGTTTTATATAATTTGTCTTAATATTGAAATAGTTGTGATTGCTGATATAATGAATGTGAACTCCTTCCATTGGAGGGAAATACGGCGGTCCCTGAATAACATGCACCTCGTGGCCCAGCTTTACCAGTTCACGGGCGATATACATTGTGTATATCCCCTGCCCGCCGCAGTAGGGGTTCCCCCTGTATGTAAGAAGACAGATCTTCATTTTCTGCTCCTGTATTCTTTAATGACATCCTTGTATACTTCAAGGGTATTCTTTGCCGCCACAGACCATGCGAAATTTTCTACCGCCCTTTTTCTCCCGTTTTTACCCATCTTCTCCCGGAGCTTTTTGTTCTTCAGAAGTTTCATGATTCCGTCTTTTAAGGCGACCGGGTCCTGGGGCGGTACAAGTATACCGCAGTCCGGGGTGACGACCTCTTTGAGCGATCCGGCGGTTGTAACAACAACAGGCGTCTGACACGACATAGCCTCGACAGCGGGGAGGCCGAATCCCTCGAACAGCGAAGACATTACCAGTATTGTCTTTCTGCTGTAGATGCTGACAAGCTGTTCATATGTGAGCTTGCCGGTAAACTTCACCCTGTGTCCTATATTGTACTGTTTTATAAGTTCTGAAGCTGTCATTTTTTTCGGCGGCCCGTCATCCACGATTGTGAGAGTTACGTATTCCGGCAGCAGCGTCATCGCCTCGAAAAGATAGGCAAGACCCTTCTTCGTATCCTCCGTGTTACCGACAAACAGCAGAGCGTTCTCCTCCCGCGGCTCGCCGGTGTTCTGAAACATGTCCACATCCATGCCGTTATAGACAACCGAGACCCTCTCCCTTTTTACCCTGAAGGCCTTTTTCAGTTCGTCGACACCCTCAACAAACGAGGTGATGATCCGGTCGACTCTCCGAATAACAAACCCCTGCATAACAAGAGGATAAAAGAGTATCGTCGTGGTTTTATCCCAGAGCCCCCAGTTTCTCTGGAGATCGGCCTCCCTGTCCTTCGTCAACGGATGGTGTACTGTCGTGACAATCGGTATACCGTACCCTTTCATCGGAACGGTGGCCCAGCCGAGAGACTGAATATCGTGAATGATGTCGTATCTTTTATGCTGCAGGATCTTCTCCAGTGCAAAAAACGACCTGAAGCTGAAGGTCTCCATCTCGGGAAACATATGAAGCCTTGTGAGAATGTAATCGGCGAAATTCCAGATTGAGAATATTCTGGTCAGCTTCTCATAGGGGATATCTTTCGTCTTTATTGACCAGATATTAAGATTTTCAATTTTATAAACGGTGGCCCACTCATCAAGCGGATCGGGATACGGTGGCCCCACCATTACATCGACGGTAACGCCGAGTTTTGCAAGCTCTTTTGAAAGATTATAAATATATATCCCCTGCCCTCCGCAGTAGGGATTACCCCTGTAACCAAGAATTAAAACTCTCATCTTCTACTTTCAGCTTGTTATTTCTTATTTATAACGAGAGTCGACCTGGTTGTGATAATTGCCATACCTACCCAGAAAACGGCACCCAGTATTACAGCGGAAATTACAAGGGCCGGAACAGCAAGAGCCCAGAAGCTCCTTATCAGCACTCCGTATACCATTAACACAGCCAGTGTTACGGTAATGAGGCACAGGAATACGGCTTTGATCTTTGAGTTATCTTTTTTTTCAACAATTTCAGGCATTGGAGGTACCACCTTTATAGTCAATATTATCCATCCGATCCAGAAGCCGGTACAAAGCACAAAGATTGTAACTGCGGCAATAGGTATTGATACGGAATAAAATGTCATAGCGCTGAGCTCATTAAGATTAACAGCTTTAAAAACAGTAAAATCATGGTAGTTAATAATAAAAACCGAGAAAATACTCAATCCGAAAAGAGCCGCAGACAGAAAAACAGCCAGCAGGCCCCAGATTTTAGCTCTAGGCATAATTACGCCCCGTTTTATATGATTTTAAACGACTCTGACAGATTATTTTTACAAATACAGATGTCAACTTTATTATAATTCTCTATATTTTTATAAAAAATATTAAAAAAACAGCTATATTATAACTGAACAGGACACAAAATGTAATTTACCGGTTATTATTAATATATGTCGTGTGTATATCTTACAGGGTCGGCAGCGGATTACTGAACTAATGTTAAATCAGGGAATATAATTTCTTTATAATCAGCCTGTAGAGATATTTTATTAAATATTTCATAGATGCCTGACGATAGGATATAAAGAGTCAGAAATAATTTATGGTCACGAGAATGAAAATAACTACTGATATTAAAGATGATTTTGTACTCATTCATGTGAAGGGTACACTTTCTATTGAAAATATATCTCCGTTTGAAACCCTGCTTAATAAATACCTTGAAGAAAAGACCCATATGCTGATAGATTTCTCCCAGCTGACATTTATAGACAGCTCATCACTGGGAATAATAGTGGTTTATTATACAAAATCGGAAAAAAACAACAGGCATTTTGCGCTGATAAGCATCAACGGCGACATAATGCAGATGTTTAAAATCACCGGCCTCGACAAAAGAATTAAGATTTTTGATGACCTCGCTACAGCACAAAAAACCCTCAATTTAAAATAAGCGGCATTTCAGGAGTTTTAAAAAGTGAAAATTCTCGTTTTTCTCGGCAATCCCGGTTCAAAATACAGCCGGACCAGACATAATATCGGCTTTATGGCCGGAGAAAATTTTGCCCGGTTCAACAACATCAAAATCAACAAAAAAAATTTTCTCTCCGAGACCGGGACCGGTAAAATCGAGGGACAGGATGTGCTTCTGATGTTCCCACAGACCTACATGAACGAAAGCGGAAAGGCCGTTAAAAAAGCGATGGATTTCTACGGAGAGACCCATTCAAACCTGATAGTGTTTCACGATGAACTGGAACTGAAGTTCGGCGAGGTGAAGACGAAATTCGCCGGAGGACATAAGGGGCATAACGGGATCAGATCGATAATAACAGAAACCGGCAGCCCCGACTTTACCCGGATACGCTTTGGTATAGGGAGGCCTGAAAACGAGGCGATGTCTGTATCTGATCATGTGCTGTCGAAGTTCACGCCGGAGGAGGCGGATGTAATTGAAAAACTAATGCCGGATGTGATGAAGATACTGCACGGACTGCTTGAAGAATAGACCTAGTTTAATACGAATAGTATGAAGAAACAATATTTTTTCATACTATTCGTTATGATTTGCTGAAAATGTCCGCTACTGCACAGAAATATCTCCAATCATATTTGCCATACTACCTGAACCACCTTGAGGATCGGGAATTATAGTACTCCAGCTTGACCCATTGTCAGTCGAAACCCATATACCGCTACCAACAGTACCAACATATATAGATGAATCAATTACAAATAAACTCCCAGCACTTGAGGACGGGAATCCTTGAGTAGAACTGGTTGTATAATGTACACCATTATCAGTCGATATCGATATACCATTATAAGTTAATACATAGACAATGGATTCTGATACAAATATATCAGCTATATTATTACTTGCCAAACCGTCGGCAGTTGTATAATTATTCCAGTGTACGCCATTGTCTACCGAAATTGAAAAGCCGGCACTATTTACCGCATAGACCATAGATCCTACCGCTTTGACTTTTTTAATATAATTATTACCTAGACCATTTGCAGTAGTATAATTAACCCAGTGTACACCATTATCTGCCGATATAGAAACTCCGCCGTCTGTTGCCGCGTACACTGTAGATTCAGATGCGAATACATCACTCACACCGTTACTCCCAAGACCATTTGCAGTAGTATAATTAATCCAGTGTACACCTTTGTCCGCCGAAATCGAAACTCCACCGTCTGTTGCTGCATATACCATAGATCCGACAGCAAATATAGCATTTACCTCTTTGCTCCCCAGTCCATTTGCGACAGTATAATAAGCCCAATGTACGCCATCATCTGTCGAAACTGATACACCACCGATGTATGACGGATCAACAAAACTAAAATCAGGGTTAACCACATAAATATTAGAACCTACTACAGATAGATCACCGCAAACAGAAGAACCCAAACCATTAGTATATGAATACCTTGTCAAACTCCTTCCATTATTTTTAGAAATGTAAAAACCACCGGCAGTGCTGACATAAATATAGTAACCATGCTTTACATTTATAGTAAATTCTTTTATACCGGAATAGCCCCCCTTAGTGATTGTTGCAGTAAGATTTATTAAAGCATCTCCTTCTTCTCGTAAAGGCCTTGTGACCTGACCGCTATCAGAGACGATGTCTGTATCAGAAGAACTCCAGTTTATCGCGGTTTTGTAAGGCCCAGTCATTAAAAGCTTTATATTATTCATTACACGTGACGCCGAATCTCCGCCTGTATAAATTATATCCAGTGCCTCCTTATCCATCTTTACGCAATCTTCATCACTATACTGTGCTGTTGTAACCTGAAAGTATCCGCTGTTTGTATAAGGTCCGTAACTCACAACCATTCTTAGATTAATTGAAGTCAATCGGTTTGCGCTTGACTGCGCTTTTACCGCAACCCTGTCTCCATCAACCATATTTACAGATGCGGCACCGGTATCAATTCCGTTTTTTACTACAGTACCGGAATCAACACTCACTGTCGCTTCCATTATTTCATCAGGCAGTACGATCGTTATCTCATTCGATATAACGTCGGTATTTATTTCTACATCAGTTACAGGATTAAAACTTACTACAAAATCCTTACTGTTAATCAGCCCGTCGCCATCGGAATCGATATAATCGACAAACTCGGGAATAGTCAGGTTCTGAAGACCAAGATAGGTATATCTCAACAGAAGATTATGCCTGATCTGTTCCGGATCTACTGCAGCTGAATTGTATAGGAGTTTTGAGGCCAGTGTCCCGTTGTCCAGCGTGCCGTCTCCGCTGATATCCAGCCCCACCTGTGAAATAAGTTCCGACATATGTGCTACAGAATTATTCTGCTGCAGGATTGATGAAACTGCGAGAAGTATAGCGTTGCTCTCGCTGTTTGAACTTATATCCATCAGGTTAAAATCGGAAACATTTGTGGACGGAATATGAAATACAGAAAGAATATCTGTCACAGCCTGGTTCTTCGCATCTGCAAAGCTCATGCCTGTGCCGCAGAGATATTTTATCCTTTCCCCACAGAGAGTCGTGAGAATATTAATATTAACATTGGCATTATTTACAGTAGTAAGATCAACAAGGCTTTTTAATACCAGCTGGGACTCCGAAAGCAATCCTGAAACTTCATTGAAATAATAACCTGAAGCGCTCACTTCAACAATCTTTGTTTGAAACGCAACCTCAACTGAAAAACCGCCTGTATCGTTCAAAGTTGTTGTCTGTATTAACTCTCCATCAGGCTGGAATGATTCATTCATCCCCTGAATAGTGATTGTTGAACCGCTACAGAAAGGCCCTTTCTGGACAAAACCTTTAATTGTAACATGATAATTATCCCCCCATGGGTCATCCGGATTATCCCTATCCCCAATCAAGTCCCTGAAATCGCATCCGGCAGCAGATATAATTATTATGCCTGTTATTAAATATAGCATTTTACCTGAAATGAACTTGCGCATAAGAGTCTCCTTTAATGATTTTCCGCTTAATGCAGTGTCGCGTATAAGTCGGAAATCTTTTAAAACCGGTACAAAGAATTTTAAAACTTTCTGCTGATGGATACAAACAATCCGCTATTTTTAAAAATGTCATTATCAACATTTTTATCATTGAAATCAGTACTTACTCCAAACCTTACCGGCATATCTTCGTTAAAGTAAATAACATCAATCCAGTTAGTTAGATAGATAAGAGAAAAAACTCCGAGTGATGAATAAAACATTACTCCCGCGTTATAGTATTTATCATATGCTTTGTCATAGACTGATTTTTTATAACCGGCTTTGAGTTTATGATAATCATCTCTTTTTTTGTCATAATAGAACCATGTCCCGATCGATGTGATCCCTGTGAATAGAAATCCCCACAAAAAAAGTGATCCTTTCGTATTATTGCCGGCATATAACTGAGCACAGCCCGGGATTAAACCCCTTAAATAGTAGTCCCTGTTTCTATTTGAACCTCTGTCTTTATTCTTCATCGAATGAATAATCTTTTCCGCTATAGTTTCGGCAGTCCTCTGAAAATCCTTTTCATTTGAAACCTCAATCGTATCGGTAAACACAAGCTCTGAATTTGCTATGTTTATAATTTTAAAATTGATACTGTACTTATCGAGTTTCGATATGCTGCCGTACGCGGCAAAATCCGCAGAGAGTATCTTTCCGAATTCAACCGCGCAGGATTGATCGGTGCATCCGTTCAGCTGCAGCCCGTGCTCCTGTAAAATCATATTAATCTGCGCCCGTTCAAGTATTTTAAAATATTTCGTCTTATACAGGGCAACCTCAAACATATCTTTTAAAATTACCTCAAAAGACGCCGGGGTGTTGTTTGCCTTGAAAGAGAATATCGCCAGAGTTTTCTTCGATTCTGAATACAGATCCGGTTTCGCAAGAAATACAATGACTATGAACAAAACGATTCTACTCTTCATTCTGCCGTCCTTGAACTATTTAAAATTTATTGCGTAACAAACAGTTTCTTCTGCATGTTTATATCATTTTCTATTTATTTTTTACATTCTGATGGATGATCCGGGCAACTGCCGTGCATGCAGTATCCAGTTCAGCGGCGCTGTTCAGTTTTTCAGTAGCGAGATACACCACTTCAGATGTCTTCATATCGATGATTTTGATGCTTAACACCAGTGACTGATCAAACTTCGTAAGAGAACCGGTCAGCATCATCCTGCACCTGTTTTTACTCCCGCTCTGCATACCGGCTACAGATGATTCACCCTCCGACATTGCAAGATGATGAATGATTTTCCCTGTCACATAAGCGGATTCAATTCCGCTCTGTCTGTCTGTAGTGATCGGCTGTACGCCGATCATATATACCGGAGACGATGTTTTCACAGCAACGGGTATAGTTCTGACCTCCTCTTTCTGCTGTTCAATGATTTCAGTTGTCTGCTTATGGACCGGCTTTGAAAAATGTTTTTCTGCATAGTATACAGCAGCAACAGTACTTCCTGTTGAAGCGGCAATCCCCGCCGCGAGAACTATTTTTACCTGGAGCATTCCAAGCCTGATCCCCCCTTTCCGCAGTATGAAATCCAGCAAGACTGCAAGGGCAAAAATCAGACTGTACTCACCCCTGAGCTTCAATATTTTTTTCAGAGTAGTCTTCCTCGACGACAGGGCACGGCTCCTCTGCGCGCTGTCAAGAGGCGCAGTAAATTTATATTTATCAAGCACTCTGGTAAGAGAATCAGTATTATTGATCATAATAAATCCTCTATATCGGCTATCCCTTTCCGGTTAAGATACTCAGAAATTTTCTTCGTCAGAATATTGAATTTATATCCAACCTGCCGCTTCGACAGGCCTGTAACCTCAGCAACCTCGGAATAACTGAAATCATGTATCGAAATCATGTTAAGAAGCAGGTCGTCCATATCATCCTTATCAATATTTTCCATAGCTTCATTTATAATTATCCTCGTGTCCCTGAAGCCGTTGACATACGCCAGACTTACATCTTCAAAAATTTCATTGATATCAATCTTCGTATTGCTTTTCTTCTGGTAGTACTGTAAAATAAGATTTTTCATTGTACCATACAGCCATTTTCTCGTATTTTCCACCTCGCCGATCCGGTCGTAAAGTATCAGAAAAACCTCCTGTGTAATATCCTCGGCATCATCGGCATTCCCTGTCTTCGTGAGTACAACGCTGTATATCAGCAGATAATAATCGAGATAGGCTTCGGTAAATCTGTCTTTTAACTTTGTTTTCCGCATATTTCATTTCAGATAAGTCGTGACTTTGATAAAATCGGCACAAAAATTATTCCCGGTTTTGCTCATTTTTTTTACATTATTTATTGAACAGACTGTAAGTATTCTCATTAATTCCTCCGGGAAAAGACGGCTTAAACAGTAAAACTGATGATTACAGCAGAAGAATAATACCCGCCGCAATTACTCTGTTAAGTAGCATATTAAAATTATTACAGTCAAGTAAAAATGTTTTTTAATTAATACAGGGGCGCATCAGCTGCAAAACCGGCAGCCTGAATACAGTAAAATATTTCAGCATTTTCTGAAATGAACGGTAATCAATAAACAATCTGAATTGCCCGATCGGAGTGAAAGACTCAGATGATTAAAACCTTTATGTGGAGTGTACTGCTTAAAAAATGACTCAGCCCCGGCCCGGCTGCTCATCCTCTTTGTAAATTCCGGGATAGAGTTTTTTCGCGCAGGTGGGGCAGAGGCTGTGAGTAAATTCAGCCTGTGAATGACTGCTGATATAATGTTCAATCTGGTTCCAGTAACCGTTGTCATCCCGTATATTCTTGCATGAAGAGCAGATTGGCAGAAGGCCTTTGAGGTTTTTTACCTCGGAAAGTGCGAGGCTCAGTTCGTTGTTCAGGTTCCGCAGCTCGTCTGTTCTCTCTTCGACGATCTTCTCAAGATTGTTCTTGAACTCATTAAGTTCCTCATTAGCTATTCTGGTCTTGTTATAAGATTTTTTCAGATTGGCCACCATACTGTTAAAAGTATCCGCCAGGGCCCCGAACTCATCCGACCTTTTTATCTTTATCAGATAGTCAAGGTCCCCCTCGCTGACCTTTCTTGCCCCCTTCGTAAGCTTGCTTATCGGTATAACAAGATATTCCGCGAGAAACGCGTTGAAGACAATTGTGGCCGAAAAAATCACGATAGTAATAATCAGCGAAATTATCAGCATCGTTCTTTTAAAATTCGAAATTTCCCTGTCAAACAGCTCCACGACGACAAGACCGTTCGCATCACCGTTGCTGTCTGTTATGATCCCGTAAACTGTCGAGGTATTCTTTCCGTAGATGCTGGTCTGGGTATCCCTCCGTACGATTGTAGTCTTTTTACTGGCGATTATTTTTTTACACCGTTCAACGACCTCTTTTGATTCTGCATAAAGCTCGCCGGGTATACTCTCCGATTCCCCCCTTGCGGTAAATGAACAGTACAGATCTACCGGACTGTCATTGATGAAGACCTTCGAATAAAGCTCACGGTTGCTGATATTGAGTATTTTCCCCGACGCTTCAAGCGCGAGCGGGGATCTTGAAACTATTCTGACCAGCTCTTTATTCCCCAGAGACAGAACTCCGTCACTCCCTATCTTCAGAGGTACTGATATGCCATCGATCGTTATGTTAAAATCCTTTGTAAAAAGTTTTTCGTTATACTTGATCGTAATTTCATTCTTCCTTCCGATCGTCAGAGCAAGACCGAAGTATTCAGTTGTAATCCAGATTGTGTCGGTTACAAGTATATCGGAATCTACAATGTACATAAGCTTGTCTTTTGCCCTGTCGTAGCTGATTGTGAAAAGATAAGTTATATTCTCTTCACTGAGCTTTATATTGTTCATGAACTTCAGGTATTTTTTATACTCCGGATCTTTGCTGGATGAAAGGCTCGTAAGTGTTTTATGCTTGTCTCCATCTATTGCAAGAGCTATAGTCCTTGCCAGAGACTCTTTGCTTTCAAGAAATGTCTGGTAATAATATTCCCCCGCATACCTGTGCAGAAAACTTCCAATGGCAACCGCTGTTATTAGGTTCGCAATCAGCGAATAGAAAATGACTTTTTTCTTAAGATTTATTTTCATATAAAACAAATAACTCCAAACTTTAATCAGGCGCCGGACACAGGTATGCTATCTTCAAAATTATATGAAAAAAAAATTAAGTCAACATAATGCGCTCTAATAATTCGATATCTCCGAATTTTTAGAGTCATACGCTCATATATACATTAAATTGCCCTTCGAGGCATCTGCATTGCAGCTGGATTATTTTTTTTAGCGATACTGACATGTAAAAAACAGATGTAATTAAATAACATAATTGACAAATAACTTTTCCACGATTAGATTCATCAGTATAAATATATATGAAATTGAATAATTATATACTTATTTGCATATCTGTACTGTTATTATACTCATGTTCCGGATATAGTGAAAAAGAAAAAGGTCCGGTCGTAAAACACGGCGTCGCCGATCTGTCAGGGGGCATTATCCCCGAACGCGGAATCATCGAGCTTGCCGGAGAGTGGGAATTTTATTACGGAGAGCTGCTTGAGCCGCGCGATTTCAAATCCCCCGACAGGAAAAGTATTTCATACCTGAAAGTCCCCGGCGACTGGGACAGTTTTGTATTCAACGGAAAAAAAGCCGGAAGCTGGGGAAGCTCAACCTATCGGCTTAATATCACAACAGGAAACGACGATCCTCTCTATGTCAAACTGATGCCTCCGAACTCCGCTTACAGATTATGGGTAAACGGAATTTTTTACGGAGAGTGCGGAAAGGTCGGAAAAAGCATCTCCGAGGAGAAACCGGAATACAAACTCGTTATCTATGAGCTTAAGCCTGTTGATAAAAAAATCGAAGTTATAATACAGGTATCAAACCATTCTATCTACCTCGGCGGTCTTGTACTCCCTGTCACCATAGGCCTAAGAGAAAACATCTATAATGAAAAAAGCAGGATGATCGCTTTCGACGTTATGCTGTTCGTAAGCCTGCTGATTATAAATGTTTATTACTTCGGCCTCTTCTTAATGAGAAGGTCCGACAAATCGAGCCTTTTCTTCTCAATTTTCACCCTGCTGCTGTCGGCAAGATCACTCGTCACTAACGAGATGTTTTTATATCAGCTCCTCCCTCATGCTGACTGGGAGAAGATGTACAAGATAGATTTTCTGGCCACTACTCTTTGCGTGCCTGTTTTTATCTATTTTATCTATCTGCTTTACCCTTCCGTGGTCAGGAGCCGGCTCAGGTACTTTTTTGTCTTCACCGCTGCAGTCTATTCAGTCATGATAATATTTTTTCCGGTAAGACTTTACAGCCAGTTTCTGCCGGTATATAATGCCGTCACTTTTTTTGCATGCTTTTATGTTTTTTACATTGTCGTGATTGCGATGATCAACAGGCTGGAGGGCTCAAGGCTCACATTCCTGGGCTTTATAATTCTGTTTGGTACGGTTATTAACGATATACTGAGCGTGTACAATATCACACAGAATATACAGCTTTCATCATTTGGTGTTTTTTCTTTTATTCTCATACAATCGCTGATTTCCTACAGCAAACTGGCCAACACCTATAAGAGAATCGAGGATCTGTCGCACAATCTCGAGATCAAGGTTGACCTGCGTACCAGAGAACTTGAAAAGGAGAAGGAGCTCCTGCAGGCCCGAAACAGAACTATAGAACAGGAACTTGTCATTGCAAGAAAAATCCAGATGCAGATAATCCCGTCGGAAAGCCCGGCTCCAAACTTCCATGCCTTTTATAAACCCATGGACAAGGTTGGCGGGGATTTCTACGATTTCCTCAGATACAGGGACCCCAACAAAATAGGTATTTTTCTTAGCGACGTTTCCGGTCACGGGGTACCTGCCGCTTTTATCACTTCAATGATTAAAACCAGCATCCTTCAGGCGGGTGCGGACAGAGAGGACCCGGCAGTTCTTCTCTCGCTTCTTAACGAACTTCTGCTGAACCAGACTGGGGGGAACTTCATAACGGCATTCTACGGGATTTACAATCCAACTACCAGGGAATTTATCTATTCGAACTCGGGACACAACCCTCCATTAATTTTTTCCTCCGGAAAAGTAAAAAAATTTACCGGAAAAAAATCGATGGCTCTTGCCATAATGAACAATGAAGAACGTATAGCATGCGGAAAGCACTGTTCGAATGAGACTATTATCCTAGAAAAAGGGAGTAAAATTCTATTCTATACCGACGGATTAACCGAAGCGGTTTCATCAGATGACCGGAACATTTATTTCGAACAAAAACTCGTCAGCGAAATAATGCAGAAATACTCCGGAGATTCTCCTAAAGGTTTTATCGTCAATGTCTACAATGAACTGGTCAATTTCCACGGATCAGATTCCTTTGAAGACGATATATGCATGATATGCATGGATGTTGAATAACCCGGCTGACATCTTCAGGCTGACCTGTTTTTTCCGAACAGCTTCCGCTGGAAATTTTTTTTCCTCTTGATTTAATCTCCGGTATTCATTACTATATTATTTATAATAACCGGAACAGCTGCATGCGATTTTCATTTTTCTCCGGTGTGCCTGTATTATCAGGGTAACTTTTCTGTGAAAATTTTTCCGTAATAATGATTCTGCAACAGACTCCGGCAAATATCGGAGCCCTGTAAATAACCGGAGGAGCAATGTTTTTAAGATTTTTAATATCACTGATTCTTGGTCTGGTTTCAGCTAAAGCATTTGAATACTTCTTTTTTCTTAAAAGCCGTATGCTTTCACTGCTTGTGGGGATTCTGGTCTATTATGTCTCGTATCGGGTTATGAAAAAAATCATGACCAAAAAAAATACTTCCGCAGCGGGAGATCCGTTTAAGGCAATCGCTGCCGAAAAGGCGCTGAAAGAGGGGATGGAGAAGCTTAAAAACCTTAGAAACAGCACGCGTATGATCACCGACAATGCAACTGCCGGCAAGGTTGTCGATATATGCAGAACTGGTGCGGAGATATTCGACTACCTTGACAAAAATCCCGGTGACCTGCCGAAGGCGCGGCAGTTTCTCAACTACTACCTCGACGCGACGGAAAAGATAGTAATGCAGTATGTGGAACTCTCCGGAAGAAAGGACAAAACAAAAGAGATTGAAGACTCGCTGAAGAGAGTTGAAAACATGCTCGATTCGATTAAGGAGACTTACTCGAAGCAGCTGCACAATCTCCTCGAGGACGATCTTCTCGACCTCAATACGGAGATAACAGTTCTTGAAAAGACGATGAAATTTGAAGGAAAATAACTAATAACAGCGGAGGATGAGATGGAAGGAGCAGTTCAGGAATTGAAACAGGAGCCGTCATTAAACGATCTCAATGGTGAACAGCAGAACAAGGTCCAGCAGATTATGACCCAGATAGATATCAACGACTCGCAGAGCATAATACAGTACGGAGTCGGTGCACAGACGAACATATCAAATTTCGCAGACAATATACTCGAACAGGTGAAGGCAAAAGACGCCGGAGAGGTAGGAGCGGTGCTGACAGACCTTATGCTCACCGTGAAAAAAATCGACGTCGATTCACTGTCCGGCGGCGGCGCGATGTCAAAAATTCCGCTGATCGGAAACCTGTTCGACGGAGCGAAGAAGTTTGTCGCACAGTACCAGTCTATCGAGCACCATATCGAAGAGATAACAGACGAAATGACAAAGGCCAGGATGCAGCTTCTGAAAGACGTAACCCTGCTCGACTCTCTCTATGAAAAAAACAGGGAGTACCTCACCGAGCTCGACCTCTTTATCCTTGCAGGAGGTTTGAAACTGAAAGAGCTTCAGGATAAAGCGCTTCCGGAGCTTAAGGCAAAAGCGGAAGCATCGAAAGATAGTCTCGACGCGCAGAAGGTCCAGGACCTCTCGCAGATGATAAACAGGTTCGAAAAGAAGATCTATGACCTTAAACTGAGCAGGATGATCGCGATACAGACTCTCCCCCAGGTACGGCTGATCCAGAACAACGACCAGCTGCTGGTGGAGAAAATCCAGAGCTCGATACTGAACACGATACCGCTCTGGAAAAACCAGGTCGTAATCGCCATAAGCCTGTTCAGACAGAAGAAGGCGCTCGAACTACAGAAAGAGGTATCAGCGACGACAAACGATCTGCTGACAAAAAATTCCGAGCTTCTTAAAACCAGCAGCATCGAAGTTGCGAAAGAGTCTGAAAAGGGGATCGTCGAGATCGAGACACTGAAAAAGGTCCACGACAACCTCATTTCCACGATCGACGAGACACTGAAGATCCAGGCCGAGGGTAAGACAAAACGGGCCCAGGCAGAAGCTGAAATTCAGAAACTTGAGAACGATCTGAAAAACAAACTCGCCCAGGTCAAGGAGTCCGGTGCGCCGCTGAAGCTTTAGGATTTTATAAATACAAAAAAGATTTCCTTATACGGTGGAATGATATCTTTTTATTGTCATGCCCGCGCAGGCGGGCGACCTTCGGAAGTACCCCTGTGGTATATCCATTTTGACGCTGTATTTTTTATAGATTTGACACAAAGGGTGAAACCGAAATCCGGTCTACTTAAGGAGGCTGCAATGAAAGTGCTTGTACCATTAGCGGAAGGTTTTGAAGAGATAGAAGCAGTTTCTGTTATAGATATTCTGAGGCGAGCGGGGATCGAAACAATAACCGCTGCTCTTACGGAAAATCCTGTCAGAGGATCGCACCGTATCGCTGTAACCGCAGATATACTTCTGGACAAAATCCAGGCAGAAAACAGCACTTTCGGCGCAATAATTCTCCCCGGCGGAATGCCAGGGAGCACAAATCTCAAAAATAATCCGAGAATAATATCCCTTCTGAAAGAGGTTAATAAAACCGGCGGATTGACTGCGGCCATTTGCGCCGCTCCAATAGTGCTTTCAGAGGCAGGATTGCTGAAAAACAGAAAATATACATGCTATCCGGGCTATGAAAATGAAATAACCGGGGGTGTTCACATCGAAGATTATGTCGTATCTGATGGACAGATCATTACCGGAAAGGGGGCCGGATGCGCCCCCCTGTTTGCTCTTGCTGCGGTTGAATTTCTAAAAGGAGCCGAAACAGCCAGAAAGGTAAAGGAACAGATAATGTCTTTCTGGTAAAAATACCAAAATAGTGCAAATTTACATCTTCATTTTTTATTATAATCTTGACATATATTTACCGATATAGTACTAAAGTATAAAGGTGTTCAGAAATCTATAACTCTTTGTATTTTTAAATTAATATAGTAGATATAAATATTATGCGTATAAATCCATTTAAAGATTCCAATCTTGATGATCTTCAACGGACTATTACCGAGTTTCTGGTAGATCATTTTGTCGATAAAAAACACAGACTGAAGACATTCTGGAAACGTTTTAAAGAAAAGGGGAATGAACGTATCACAATCATGTTCATACCTCATTCAGAGAAAAAAATCATAAACTTTCACATATCTATATTCACCATATCATCTATTGTGTCATTTGTCTTCATAACAGTTATAGTCACATCGATACTGATAATAAACCACTCCTCGACGGTAAAAGAGGTTTCCATCCTTAAAAGGGGGGGAGCTGATTCCAAGGTACAGATCAGGATCTATAAAACCGAAATCAACAAACTCTACGAGATATTCCAGAAGTTCAAGCCTGAACTGACATACCTTTATTCGTTAACACCTGACAGCAACATAGATTCTCTCTGGGCAAAGGGGGGAGAGAACAACCCGAATCCGAGTTCAGAACAGACAGGCAATGACCCGAACATTCCGTCAATGGAGCTTCTCAACATCCAGGAGGTCAAGCATGAGCTTGAAACGACCAAAGAGGTCGTTGGAAAGATCAAGACCTTCCTGAACGAGGGCAAAAAGATTATAGAGAACACACCGTCGATCTGGCCGGTGGAGGGATATATTGTATCAAGATACGGCTACAGGAACTCGCCCTATTCTTTTGAAACAGAGTTCCATGACGGCATTGATATTGAAACATTCCCATGTTCAGAGATCAAATCGACAGCGCCCGGTAACGTCAGCGAAGTCAGATGGGACCCGTCGCTCGGACTTACTGTATCGATCAGGCATAAATACGGTTTCATAACATCATACAGCCACTGCCAGAGAGTATCTGTTGAAGTTGGACAGAAAGTGCTTAAAGGGGAAGTGATCGGATACGCGGGGAAAACCGGTAAAACTACCGAGTACACATGTTTCTACCAGGTCAAGATCGGAACCGAATTTGTCGATCCGATGCCCTATCTGAACAGAATTTCAAGATAACACTTCGACTCCGCTCAGTGACCGCGGCAAGTTAATCGTGCAAAGAGCCTGAAATCGAAATCAATTACTACCATATAAAAAAAAGAGACCGGATTTACCGGTCTCTTTTTTTTATATATTATAGTCCGCCCGTTGAGCGGATCTAAAGGGTTAGCAATCTAAAAATCATCCTCGCTTCTGCTTGAAGTGAGAAGTTCATCCGGTATATCCTCGATCTTGTCGCCGATCTTTATCGCAAGCCTGTTTGATACAAGTCCCGGAGTGCATTTATATTTCTTTCTCCCTCCGATCGTCAGCGTCATATCGTCTCCGACCTTGGTATCGGGAAGTTTGACTACATCGCCGGGCCTCAGCTCAAGCACCTCCTGTACCGTGACCTTCGCGCTTCCTATCTGCGCGACAATCGGAAGGCTTACATTTTCAAGACGTCCCTGTATAATGGTCAGGTTCTCGTCTGTCGCCCCCTTCCTGATACTGGAGTACATGTACTGAGCCGAAAGTTTTGATATGATCGGCTCTATCGATATGTAGGGGATACAGAGGTTCGTCATACCCTCGACCTCTCCCACCTTTGTTTCAAGCGTTATAAGAACCACCATGTCGTTCGGAGGAACAATCTGAGCGAACTGCGGATTTGTCTCTATGTTGCCGAGCCTCGGCCTGAGGTCAATTACGTTAGACCAGGCTTCACGCAGGTTGCCGAGTATCCTTACAATGATACCCTCCATAACCGAAAGCTCGATATCGGTCAGCTCCCTGCTTATCTTCGATGCTTCGCCGAGACCGCCGAAAAGCTTGTCAATGATCGCGAACGTGACCGAGGGGTCTATCTCCAGAACCGCCGAGCCCTTGAGCGGGTCCATGTTTATAACGGCAAGAGTCGTAGGGTTCGGTATCGACCGGATAAACTCCTCGTAGGTCAGCTGGTCAACAGAGGCAACGTGAACTCCCACAAGAGCGCGGAGCTGTGCCGACAGGGCCGTTGTAGTAAGACGCGCAAAAGTTTCATGCATCATCTGCAGAGTACGGATATGGTCCTTTGAGAACTTGTCCGGCCTGCGGAAGTCGTAAATTTTTACTTTTTTCTGCTCTTTTACCGCGGTATAATCAGTGGTATCCACCTCACCGGTGGATATCGCGGTCAACAGGGCATCTATCTCATCCTGCGACAATATCTCTGTCATTTTTTTCCACCTTTCACTACGCTTGCCTCAAGACCTGAAACAAGCCATAAAGAATCGTTTTCGCTGCTCTTTTCCAGCCTGTATACATACCTGAATCTCTTCGGCCTCATGATGCTGTTTCTCGAAGCGTCGACAGTTACATAGGATACAAGACCGGTACTGTCGACCTCCTCGTTTATAATCCTGTAATCTACAAGATACTCATTTTTTCTGTTAACAAGAAATCTTGTAAAATCATTTTCAATAATTTTTTTGTCATAATCATCGGCCAGATCGTATCTGCGGGAGAAATCGGGATATGAATGTATAAATTTATCCATGTCGATATACTTCAATGACCTCTCCCACTGGTTCTCCTTCTCTGCATTCAGAAGAAGATGAATGACCTCCCCCGGATTCAGCATAACGCTTCCGGGCGTCCTGGCGCTGTAAGGCAGATATGCCCTGTCATTTATCACCTTGAACGACAGCTCGTTGCTGCTCACTATGACCTTATTTTCATCATCCCCCTCGCCGATAAACGGGAAAAAATGGAGTTTCAGCCTGTAATTTTTATCCGGCTCAAGGTTATATATCCTGCGAAGGTTCTGGGTGTGCATAAAAGTCTCACCGGCGCCGAGCCTCACTTCGCGTTTTTTCATCCAGGAGATCGTCTCCCTGCTGTCTTTTCCGGATACGATGTACGGAACCACCAGCTCGGCATTTCTCCCCTTCATGTCGAAAACGACCGGCTTGAAGGTTGTAAAATCGGCGTCGTCCCCGCGGGCCTTGTCGAAAATATCGGACCTCTTCGGCGAGTCGTAGATAAAAAACGAAACCTCATCATCGGTTACATTTTTTATCCTGATATTGAGCATAATATCTTCGCTGTTATGATATTTCTGTTTCTCAAGATGCAGCGTCACGCCGAGACTGTACGTTTCCCTGCATTCGGATCCGGCAGAGGCCAGCAGAACTGTGCAGACAAGCAGCGCCATTATGTAATAAATTTTTCTCATTCAGTTTATAACCATCTTGTACAGAATAGTGCGTTCAATTTATAATCGGCTAACTTATGTAAAAAAGAGATTAAAAACTCATCCGCCGGTTTTCATATAATCACGTTATCTATCTCCACTCCTCATCGGGCAGAGGTCTCGGTATATCGGGATTGGTCTGTTCCGAAACCGGCTTCTCGTTCAGAATTACTATGTCGACCCTGCGGTTATAGGCCCTGCCTTCGGGCGTATTATTATCATCAATCGGCCTGTATTCACCGAACGCAACAGCTGAAAGTTTTTTCGGATCGACGAAATTCTCCTCAACGAGATACCTCAGTATATTCACGCTTCTTGCCGATGACAGCTCCCAGTTTGTGTCGTATCTCTCTCCGGCCTTTGTTACAGTCACCTTGTAGTTATCTGTATGCCCCTCGATCCTGACAAAATTCGGGAGGGCTTTAATAAGCGACGCGACTTTATTCAGTACAGGCCTTGCCTGGTCCTCGATCTTCGCGCTTCCCCCTTCGAAAAATATATCGCCGGTCAGCGTAATAACAAGGCCTCTTTCATCCATCGTCACCTGGAGGTATTTTGATTCTATCTCCGGTTTAAAAAGCTCGTTTGCCTTTGAAACGACTTTTACCTGGCGTGTATCCTTCGTCTGGTACGGATTTTTGCTCCCCGCACCGGCCCTGCCGCTGAAGTTATCAATTCCGCGTTTCTGGACCCTCCCGATCGATTCGAATATCCCCCAGTTGCCTCCGGCAAGGACCGCCTGCATCTCCTCCGCCAGCGCCCTTGTCTTTCCCGCATCCGCGCTGCTCATTGAATATAGTACGATAAAAAAAAGCATAAGCAGCGTAATCATATCAGCATATGTAAGGAGCCACCGTTCCGAATTTTCCTTTTCCGCTTCCTGTTTCCTTGCCATACATCCACCGTCAGCCGTTATTTACTTCGCTGTTTTTCAGTTCTTTAAGGTCTTCAGGTTCAAGATACGCCGACAGCCTCTCCTTCAGCAGCGAGGGATTGTCCCCCGACTGGATCGACAGAACGCCGACCATTATCATCTCAAGCCTCAGTATTTCAGACTTAGTGTTATTCTTTATTTTCGCGCCTATCGGAAGCCAGAAAACGTTGGCAAAACAGATACCGTACAGGGTCGCGATAAACGCAGCCGCGATCGAATGACCGAGTTCGGAGGCGCTTCCGCCGAGGTTTCCGAGAACGAGTACAAGTCCCATAACCGTTCCGATAATTCCCATCGTAGGAGAAAATCCGCCCGCGGCGTTAAAAATCTCAGCCTCATGCTTCCTTCTTTCCTCAAAGATTTCTATATCCTTTTCAAGTGTATGCCTTATTATTTCAGGGTCTACCCCGTCTACCATCATCTTTATTCCCTTCTGCTCGAAGGGATCGTCAAGCTTCTCCACTTCATCCTCAAGAACAAGAAGACCTTCCCTTCTCGCTTTCTCGGCAAAAGATATTATCTCAATTATCAGTTCCTGTGACGGGCCGCTGGCTGCTTTCAGTGTACCTGCAACGATTTTCGGAACAGACATAAGCGACTGAACATTAAAAGAAGTAATTACAGCACCCGCCGTACCCCCGAGAATAATTATCAGAGAACTCAATGACAAAAGAGCTGCCGGAGATCCTCCTTCAAGGATAAAACCGAATATCAGTACCGCAAAACCGCCCCCAACCCCGATAATGGTTGAACTATCAGGTAACTTGTTCATCAAAACACCACCCTATATATCAGAATATCTCTTTATATATAATCGGCATATCTGTTAATAAAGTATCAAAATATTTAAAATTTGAAATCAGGTATTTTTTAGTAATAATTTGCTGATAGACGGCAGTAATCCCTATTCCGGAAATAATTAAATATTCTCCCGACTGGATTTTACAGCCCCTTACCTACCCCAGGAGTACTTTGTCGCTGTGCTCGGGCACCCGCAGGTGGCAGAGAAAAAGGTGTAAATAAATGTTACAATCTGTATCTAAGTCATGATATTATACCAAAATCGCCTTAAAAAAACGCCTTGCCCTCTCCGGACGATCGAAGGAAGCGCCCTGGCAGGTGCCGGGACGGGGTGAATATGTGATTGCTGATGGTTTTATTTGAAGATCTATAATAAGACGCAACGATATATCAGACATCAAAAAGAGAACTTTCGAGAAAATTATATATAACTTTCACCGCGGCATCGGAAATATTGGTAAATTTAATGTTATAATAGTAGGTGGTTGTTCCGGACAGGGCTTTTTCACCTATGACATGTACCCCGGCATGGATCAGAAAGTCTGAAATTGTAAATTTTATCTCGTTATTCGATCCATGCTTGAGCCTGGCATCAATCCGTATTACAGCCTCGGTTTCATTCAACCTGAACAGATCCGCTTCAATCGGTGCTCTCTCCTCATCGGTAACCCCCGGTCTGATAATTTCACACTGTATGTTTACATCTATCAGAGGATGGGGGACCGGCTCCCCCCTCTCCATCTTTTCGGGTATTCTCAGTTTTAGCAGCGCCCCTTCGCTGTTAATCACAGATGAATCAAACCTGTATTCCGCATCCCCTCCCCTGAAAAAAAGCGACTTTACAGTATCCCCGGCGTTTAACCTTATCTCCTTTTCTGTCGGATTATTTATGATATAAAGAATATATCCCTCATTTTCAACGCTCTTAAGTTTACAGATATACCAGTTTCCATTTTCAGAGCTTACTGCAACAAGCGTATTCTTTTCAAGCTCGGCCGGTGAAGCCAGGGGTCTCCTGATATCATTCCCATGATATATTTTTTCATATATGGTGATAATGTTGCTGCATATGGTTTCCATTGTCTCATTACCGGCTTCTATCTGTCTGATGTATCTGATAAAATTTTTAATATATTTTTCAAAAATCAGCGGCTCCGTCATAATCTCCATAGCTTCTTCATGCTGGAGGATCTCGATGATCCCCTTCAATATCTTGATCTGGTAATTGCTCAGCCCCTTTTCCTTCGCTTTAAACATTATAAGCTGCTGCAGATACATCTTCTTCTGCTTCTCGCGGAAATCTATATATTTAATTACCCTGTAGCAGATGTAGACTATTGTGGCGATAATCAGCAGAATCATAAACGGAGTCATTATCCCTGAGATTATGTTCTGTGTTACCTTGTCTGCGGTAAAAATTGACGCGAAACCGCGCGACATCTCCTGTATTGACGGGGTAGCTATTGGGGTATTTCTTTCCAGGGCAAACAGGTCTGTAGAGATTCCGATAATTATAAAAACCGATCTAAATTTCATCTGCATCACCTCTCTTTACAGCTGCATTACAGAGTTATATTCCCTGTAATTCTAAAATATATATTTAATTTATATTAATCAATTTTTATTTTCTACATTGGATATTCATACAATCCCGGCGTCCTGTTTTGTATTAAATGCGGCGTTCAAATCATTCTTGACAAATAATATTCAGCACGTTTTTAGTTAACCGGATAAGTTATCCCGGTCATTTTTAATACTTACGGCCTGCAGCTTTGTTATACCCCGGAGAGACCCTTTAACAAAACGCAGATATGTGGTAAAGATCCGTCCCGTTTGCGGCGGAGGTAACCGGCGGCGGTACGATCATCAGACCCGGCATGGTCCGGGGGGCAGTTCTATGTAATATACCGCAGATTATCCCGAAACCTGTTCCGGCATCGGATTACAGTATAACAAAATTCTGAAGACAAGGCCCGTGTTACGGGTATCAATTATAACAGTTTCATAGACAGGGTATTAAATGTTAAAAAACATCCAGCACGCAAACTACCGGCCGGACATCGACGGGCTCAGGGCAGTGGCAGTTCTTTCTGTCGTACTCTACCATGCCGGTTTTAATTCCTTTTTTGGAGGAGGATATGTAGGAGTAGATGTCTTCTTTGTAATAAGCGGATACCTTATTACGCAGCTGATATACAGCAGGTGCATCAATAACTCCTTCTCGTTCATAGATTTCTACCACAGGAGGATCAGGCGTATCGCTCCGGCCTTTTTCGGAATTATCATCTTCTCCACTATTGTGACATGCATTCTCTACAGCCCGGGAGATACAAAGAGCTATTTTGCATCGATGCTCAGCTCTCTTTTAATAAGTTCAAACATCTATTTTATGACTGACAGCGGTTATTTCACCGCGCTGGCCCATACAAAGCCTCTGCTGCATACCTGGTCTCTGGGCGTTGAGGAGCAGTTTTATGTTTTCTTCCCGATCCTCGTGTTCTATCTGTCAAAATCCCGTTTTAATGTGCTCAGGTCGCTGATTGCGCTGTTCTTTCTCTCTCTTGGATTCAGCATTGTATTTGTACATTTCGACCAGAATTTCACTTTTTACATGCTCCCGACACGGGCCTGGGAGCTTTTAGCGGGGAGTATACTCGCTGTAAAAACGGACAAAGACTATAACAGAAAGCATTCTGATCTGATGGGAATTACCGGATTACTGCTGATTATAGCTTCGATAACAGGTTTCGGTTATATCCAGGACCTGAAATTTCCGGGGCTGTCAGCCGTTCCCGTTGTTCTCGGCTCTGCCTTATGCCTTGAGGCGGGGAGAAACAAAGAGAGCCTTATATATAGAATACTCAGCCTGAAATTTTTCACCTTTTTCGGGCTCATTTCGTACTCCCTGTACCTCTGGCACTGGCCGGTATTCGTATTTGCCAGATACCTCTATCTTAAAAACATAAATCCCGTTTATCTGAACACCGCACTTCTGGTACCGATATTTATTCTGTCATATCTCTCATATAAATATATTGAACAGCCCTTCAGGCAGAAGATCATATTTCCCGAAATGAAACCGATATTCGCCGGTTTCTTCGCTACGGTCTTAGTACTCTCATGCTTTTCCGAGTATGGACGCAGGACCGGCATACTGCAGAGATTTGACCCGGAGGTGGCAAAGTATTACTCATACCAGAACTACTACGCTCCGCTGCCGATGACGATGTTTTCCGTACCGCGGGTACTGGGAAAATATCTGTATCCGTTCGGCGAATCGGGCGATAACGCGCCTGTTATGGTCATAGGGGACAGCCATGCGAAGACCCTGTATGAAACATTCGACAGGCTGGCAAAGGAGAATAATCTGAGCGGAGTCCTCTATTACTACGATGCTCCGCTTTTCGGCGTGGCCAAACTCGACGACCTGAAAGACGCCGTCAACAGACAGAAACTCTTCTACGAATTTCTTGTAAAAAATAAAACAAAATCCGTAGTAATCACGATACGGTGGACAATACGTCTCCAGGGACGGACCGCGTACGAAGACCCGGGCGAGGTCAAGAGGATAACCAGGTACTGGATACTGGACGATAACGGTAAACCTGTACAGTCAACCCCCGGCGAGGCGCTGGAGTTCGGTCTTAACGCAACGGCTAAAAAACTCGATCAGCTTGGAATAAAGGCATACATAATGCTTCTCGTTCCGGAGCATAACTGCAACATCCCGGCCACAGCAGCCAATCTTGTAAGGATGAAAAAGAATCCCGAAACAGAAATCTTTATCAACAGGGAGGAGTTTGACAGGCGGCAGGAGCCCTCAACATCGATCATAAACAGGGTCAAAGCGGCCAACCGTAACGTGGAGCTGATCGATACATCGAAAGAGCTCTGTGACGATACCAGATGCTACGCTGTAATCGACGGGACCCCGATGTACAGGGACAATAATCATCTTTCAAACACGGGCACATACAAGATGAAAAGGATATTCATGCCCGCGATTGCAAACGCCATAAAATAGAATTTAACCTGCTGCAGAATATTACAGACTCACAGCGCCGGACCGCAGGACCGGCGCGCTGTTCCCCATCCGCAGTTTTTTACCGGAGTCTAAAACAGATAAGATCCCCCGCGGCAGGCATCCGATACCAGCGAACCGGCCATAGCCTGGCGTGTAATTGCTTACATACCCGGTGAGAGCACCGTATATAATAAAAAAAGGCCCACCCGCAGGTGAGCCTTTTGTAAATTTATTACCGTTTTAAACCGGTAGAAAAACTATTTATTTTTCCATTGAATTCAGAACGTATTCTGCAATGTCAAATGTTGTAAGGTTCTCTATATCAAGCTCTGTTGCGCCGTCTGAAAGCATTGTGAGACAGAACGGACATGCTGTACAGATCTTTGTCGCGCCGCTAGCCTGTGCATCTTTTGTTCTGAACTGGTTGATCCTTGTTCCAAGATGCTCTTCAATAAACATCC
>CAYTNW010000008.1:0-158300 GCA_964439325.1 uncultured Leptospirales bacterium
CCGCCTGCGCGGGGATGACAGTGGTTAAGGCCGCCTGCGCGGGGATGACAGTGGTTAAGGCCGCCTGCGCGGGAATGAAATAAAAAACTTCAAAAATATGAACAATTTCAAAAAATATACACTTTTTTCTCACATTCAGGCCGCTCTCACCAAAAAAGCGTTGACTTTTGTTCAACATTGATGTTGTATGTTCAACAATGGTGAACAAAAAGAGAAAATCATGTCTAAAATAATCAATTCACTGGTAAAAGCCATAAATATAATGAAGCTTTACCTTGAAGAGGACAAGAGCCTTGGAATAACCGACTTTTCCAGGGCTCTTGATATCCCCAAGCCCACAGTCCAGAACATCGTCTCAACCCTTGAGGAGAACGGGCTGCTGGAAAAAGACCCCATGACGCAGAAATACAGGCTGGGGCCTGTGCTGTTTCAGCTCGGAATGCAGTATTCCAACTCCATGGACCTCACAATGATCGCCCGGATATGGCTGGAGAAGCTCTGCACGCAGTACGGCGAGATGTCAAAGGCCGGGATCGTAATGGGGGAGAGGATAGTAACCGTGATGAAGGTCGAGCCCGATCTGAACTACATGGTGTTTCCTCATGCCGGATCTGTTATCCCTCCCCACTCGACCGCGATAGGCAAGGTGCTGCTTACCTGGATGAGCCCCGTGCTGAGGGAGAAGATCCTCTCCGGCTGCACGTTCACAAGGTTTACCGCAAACACGATCGGAAGCCGTGAGGAGCTGATGAAGGAGCTTGAAAGGGTAAAACGCGAAGGAGTGGCGTTTGACAAAGAAGAGACAATCACCGGGCTGTCATGTATCGCGGCGCCGGTTTTCAACAATAAAAATGAGTGTATGGCCGCGATATCCCTCAGCGGAAGCGTTCCCAAGATTGACAGCAGGAGGGAGGAGATTATCGAGGCCGTTAAATATGTCTGTCACAGAATTTCAGAACAGATGGGTTACAGGAAAATAGGAGTCTGAGAGTTTTTATCGCGTACAGAAGTAATCTCAGGCTGTTTTTAATTTTACAGGAGGGATTATGCAGGTATTCGGACCAAAGGAGCTTCAGAGCGACGTTCTGCAGAAAAAACTGTGCGCCGGCTGCGGAGCGTGTGTTTCACTCTGTCCGTATTTCAAGACCCACAGGGGTTTGGTTACGGCGGCATTCCAGTGCACAAGAGACAACGGACGGTGCAACGCCTACTGCCCGAAGACCGGTGTTGACCTCGACAGGCTGACCTCAACTGTCTTCAGCGGTTCCTATGCGGGGGATGCAATCGGCAGCTATAAATCGATATTCTGCTCGCAGAAGGGGAGCAGGGCCGGAGACGGAAACGTCCAGAACGGCGGAACTGTCTCGGCGCTGATTCAGTTCGCTCTTAAAAAGGGTATGATAGATTCGGCAATCCTCACAGGAAGAAAGGGGGCCGTCAGCGTCCCGGAGATTGTAACAGATCCCGATAAAGTATTCAGCTACGCCTCGTCAAAATATTCCACGTCGCCGGTTGTCGGCATGTTCAACAGGGCTGCAGCTGACGGATTCTCGAAGATCGGTTTTGTCGGCACACCCTGTGCCGTTACAGCCGTCACAAAGATAAGAGGCAATCCCACAGAAATTGAAGGTTTTACCGACAGGACCGGTATTGTAATAGGCCTTTTCTGCACCTGGGCGCTCAATACCGGCGGCATTGAAAAGGCCCTGAAAGACAAGCTCGACCTCGGTTCCCTGAACAGAATGGAGATACCTCCCCCTCCTGCCGAGGTAATGACCTTCACCGATTCGCACAGGGACGTTGTGCTGCCGCTGGATGAGGTGAGGGCAAACATCCCTGCCGCGTGCGCATACTGTCACGATATGACGGCCGAGTTTGCCGATATCTCCGTCGGCGCGCTTGAAATCAACGGTGGGAAGAACCGTAACATAGTAATAATCCGCACGGATCGCGGCGAGAAACTGGTAAAGGCCGCCGTCGACGAAGGTTATCTTGTCACGATACCGCTCTCCTCAGATATTATTGAAGGCCTTTCAAGGGCGTCGATGAACAAGAAAACGCGGGCATTCAGACGTCTTGTTGATGAAAACATGGTGAACGGCGAAGCCGGGCGGCCCGCCGTGATTATAAACGCCCCGGCGCTTGATAACATAATGAACAGTAAAGGGGGTATTTGATGTCAATACTCGATTATAAAGAGGGGACCGTGAACCTGCTGATGGGGAACGAGGCGATCTCGCGCGGTGCGCTGGAGGCCGGAGTCCGTGTGGTTGCCGGTTATCCCGGGACTCCGTCATCTGAAATTGTGGAAAACCTCGCGAAGGTTGCAGATAAGGCGAACCTGTATGTGGAGTGGTCGGTCAATGAGAAGGTTTCTCTAGAGGTTGCGGCGGCGGGTTCTTTCGCCGGGCTCCGTTCAATGTGCGTTATGAAGCAGAACGGCGTAAACGTCGCCTCGGATTTTCTGCTTCACCTTGCCCTCTCCGGAACAAGGGGGGGGATGGTGCTTGTTCCTTGTGATGACCCGGGAGCGATATCAAGCGTCAACGAGGGTGAATCCCGCCATTTCGCCAGGATGCTGGAGATACCGCTGATTGAACCGGGCGATTTCCAGGAGGCCCGGGACATGATAAAATGGGCTTTTGAACTCTCCGAGAAGATCCATAACGTGGTCATGGTACGCTCTGTCACAAGGCTCTCTCATGCAAGCGGGAACGTAAAGGTGGGGGAACTCCCTGTGATCAGCGACAAGGCCTATTTCAGTTTCGGCAGCCATCTGCTCGACCCGCTGAACGGGCCTGTTATCACCGCTCCCGTACCGATGAGGCACAGACAGCAGCAGGAGAAGATTAAAACCATCGTTGAAATTTTTGAAAATTCTGAATTCAACAGATATACGGGGCCGGAGAAACCGGAACTGCTGATTATTACAAGCAGCGCATGCAATCTCTACAGCCGTGAGGCCGTGAACGTGCTCGGTCTTGAAAACAGGGTCGGTATCCTTAAGCTCGGTACGACCTTTCCTCTGCCGGAGAAGCTTGTAAAGAAACATGTCGAATCGGCCGGCGCCGTTCTCTTTATCGAGGAGGTTCTGCCTTTCATCGAGGATCAGACAAAGATCTGTGCTGCCTCATGGGGCGCGGCGGGGCAGAAACCGTATCACGGAAAATACGACGGTTCGATCCCTGCTGTTAACGAGCTCAATCCCGATATTCTGATCAATGCCGTGGCGAAGATCATGGGGATCGACTACCGCGCAGTTCCTGAAGAGTATGAGAAGAAGGGGGCAATCCTCTCCTTTACCGCCGCTCCGAACAGGGAGCTTACTTTCTGTCCCGGCTGTCCGCACAGGGCGTCGTTCTGGTCGATACACAACGCTCTGGCGCTGAACGGGAAAGGGGGTTTCGTCTGCGGCGATATCGGATGCTATACGATGGGTATCCTCGGCGCGGGTTTCAATGCTATAAAGACCGCTCACTCGATGGGGTCCGGTACCGGTGTCGCGAGCGGTTTCGGAAAACTGGGGCAGTTCGGTATGGAGCAGAAGGCGCTGGCTGTTTGCGGCGACTCGACGTTCTTTCATGCGGTTATGCCGGCGCTTGTAAACGCGGTGCATGTTAAGTCAGACATGATGCTTGTTGTTTTTGACAACCGCGGCACGGCTATGACCGGCTTTCAGCCCCATCCAGGAACAGAGAACGACGCTATGGGCAATGTTGTAAACGCGATAGATATAGAGGCCATATGCCGGGCAATCGGCGCCGATGTACACGTCGGCGACCCTTTCAGACTGGCCGAGACAACGCAGCAGGTCCTAGATCTGATTGAAAACGGTACCGGGGCTAGGGTGCTTATACTGAAACAGAGCTGCGCCCTGAGCCCGGAGAAGAAGGGGAAGAAAAAGTTTGATATGTCTGTAGATGAATCGAAGTGCAGGGGTGATAACTGCGGATGCAGCAGGTTCTGCACCAGGGTTTTCAGGTGTCCCGGACTTGTATGGAACAGGGAGAAAAGTATTGCAATGATAGATAACGTTATATGCGCGGGGTGCGGTGTCTGCGAGGGGATCTGTCCCGCCGGAGCGATAAGGAAAATGGAGGCCGCCGTATGATCAAAGATCCTTATAATATTATAATTACCGGTGTCGGCGGTCAGGGGAACGTGATTGCTGCAAGGATAATAGGGAACATGCTGGCGATGAAGGGCCTGTACGTCACAATAGGGGAGACCTTCGGCGCGTCACAGAGAGGGGGTTCTGTTATGAGCCATCTCCGTATATCGGAAAAATCCGCATGGAGCCCGCAGATACCGAAGGGGAAAGCCGACCTTGTCGTCGCACTTGAACCTATTGAGTCGCTTCGCGTGATGGCGCAATACGGAAATACCGAGACTGCGGTTATAAGCAACACGCGCCCGGTATATCCGGTGGGAGTAATATGCGGAGACTTCAAGTATCCGACACAGGATGAGCTTAAAAACGCTCTGCAGCAGCTCTGCAGTAAAATAAGTTTTGTCGATGCCACTGAAGAGGCTATTAAGCTGGGGCACCCGATCCTGAGCAACGTGATCATGATCGGAGCGATTGCGGGACTCGGAGTGCTTCCGGTTGATGATTCCGACTTTGAGAAAACGATGTCAAACTGGCTCCCCGCTTCGAAAATGGGGGTAAACATTGAAGGGTTCAGGCTCGGGAAGAGACTCGCTGCGGGATGACAGAACAATTATCCTGTCATTCCCGCGAAGGCGGGAATCCATTCAGAGTATTGCTAAATACATTTCAGCCCCCGTAATAAATCCTTGCCCCCTGGGCGACTGTAGGAAGTCCCATGGCAGGTGCGGGGGTCGGGTTTGATTCAGCTTCTTAGTTCAAAGGAGGGTTTATGTCATCGATCGGTAAGGATTTAAGAAAGGTTCTCGGTTCGGAACAGGTTCTTGACCAGGAGGAGGATGTTTCGGCTTATGCAAATGACGCTACATACTATATAGCAAGAAAAAATCCCGACGCGGTGGCTCTGGTCGAATCCACAGAAGACGTCTGCAGGGTTCTGAAATACGCATCTGCCGGCAGGATCCCTGTCGTTCCGCGCGGTGCGGGGAGCGGACTTGCCGGGGGGTGTACCCCTGTTCACGGGGGAATAGTAATCGATATGAAGAGGATGAACAGTATCCTCGACATAGATAAAAGAAACCTGACCGCGACAGTGGAGGGGGGAGTTGTACTGGGGGACTTTGTGAAAAGGGTCGAGCGGATGAGGCTTTTCTATCCCCCTGACCCTCAGAGCTCGCAGGTCTGTACAATCGGGGGGAATATCGCCACCAGGGCCGGAGGCCCGAGAGGGGTCAAGTACGGTACAACCGAACGCTATGTAACAGGTGTTGAGACCGTTATGGCCGACGGCACGGTCATCTCCCCCGGTGGAAAAGTCGTCAAGCAGTCCAGCGGCTATGATCTGACCCACCTCTTTACAGGATCGGAGGGGACCCTCTGTGTGATTACAAAGGGGATGTTGAGACTGCTCCCGCTTCCGAAAGCGAAAAAGACGATAGTCGTGACATGCGCTACATCGGAACAGGCCGCGAAGATTGTGTCGGATATCATAGCCCGCGGAGCGGTTCCCGCGATGCTGGAGTTTCTGGTAAACCTCGCGATTATAGCGATGAACAATTACATAAAACCTCCGATACCGCTGACCGGGCAGGCTTATCTGATGATGGAGATAGACGGGAGCGTGGAACAGGTTGATGTTGAAACGCGGGAGATTGAAGCGGTTTGCGCCGAGTCGGGAGCGATTGACGTCCGCGTTATCAGCCTGCCGGCGGAGAATGACATGTACTGGTACGCCAGATCAAGGCTCTATCCGCTGATGACGACGATTTTTAAAAGGGTAATAACCGAAGACATAACTGTACCCAGGGACAAAATACCGGAACTTGTAAAAAGAATCCAGGCGATCGGTGCCGGTCTCGGTCTCGCGGTGGGAATTGCGGGGCATGCGGGAGACGGGAATGTACACCCGACGATCCTGCAGGGGGAGATCAGCGAGGAGATGACGCGTAAAGCCGACAGGGCGATCGAGGAGATTATAAAGGCGGGGCTTGACCTTGAGGGGACGATATCAGGCGAACATGGGATCGGGCTTCACAAAAATAAGTTTCTTGAGCTTGAACACGGCCGCGAGCAGGTCGGTATAATGAAGACCATAAAGAGGGCGCTTGATCCGCTGAATATAATGAATCCCGGCAAAATATGGACAGAGGACGGAGGTGAGGCATGAAACTTGACGACTATACCGAATCCATAAAGAAATGCTCACAGTGCAATTTCTGCCAGGGGGTATGTCCTGTGTACAAGGCCGCGAGGTCGGAAAACTGGCTCGCCCGCCACAGGCTGAATCTTATACGCAGCGTAATGATGGAAAATACAATGCCGGACACGGAAAGGTTCCGCGAGATAATCGGCAAGTGTCTTCTCTGTACCAGCTGCACCCAGTACTGCTCAAGCGGAGTACCGGTGGATGAAATTATCATATCGGCGAGGCAGAGGATTATTGAAAAAGAGAAGGGTCTTTCCGCGATAAAACGCGGTATTACGGCAAAGATCCTGAAAGAGAAGGGGGTGCGTAACCTCGCGGTAAAGACCGGTTCTCTCGCGAGGAAGTTCGGTATTGGACGCGACATGCCGGAGTTTGTTTCAAAACCCTTCGAGCAGAGAATGAAGGGCGTTATTAAGGCGGAGGGAGAGAAAAAGGGTACGGTCGCATATTACTACGGCTGCGGCACAAACCTGATTTATCCGGAAACCGGCGAGGCGCTGGTCAGGCTTATGGCCGCGAACGGGTATGACGTCGTTATACCTGAAAACATTACCTGCTGCGGCATTCCGCTGATCGCCGAGGGGGACATTGACGGCGCCGCGGAGATGATGCGGAGCAACATAGAAGCCCTGTCTGCGGTTGACTGCGATACGATTGTGATGGAGTGTTCGTCCTGCCTGATGATGTTCATAAAGAAGAGCTCGAAAATTCTTCCTGCCGATGACCCTGTACAGCAGAAGATCGCCGCGCTGGCATTAAAGATCAGAAGCGCGATGAGTTTTCTGAATACAGTAATTACGGAGAAGCCGGAGAAAAAGGCGGGTTCTGTTTTTACATATCACGTCCCGTGCCATAAAGAGAAGTTTTCAGTTTCAGAGTTCGATGTAGTAGAACTGGTTGTTAAATCCACCGGCGCGGAGTACATCGCCATGGATAACCCGGAACTATGCTGCGGCGCCGGAGGAACTTACTATATGAACAACGGTGAGACCAGCAGAAAGATCCGTTCTGCAAGGATCGATGAAATTAAGAAAACCGGTGCAGGGACTGTTCTTACGGAATGTCCGATGTGCAGGTTTTATATTGCAAACGGCCTGACCGGGGTAGAGGTTGTCCATCCTCTTGAATACATTCTTTTGAATACATGAGATTTAAAATAATCCAGCGAAATTCCGAAAAACTCGCCAGGATAATAACATAAAAGTTGAAGAATCACTTCTTTGACATTATATTATTATCCGGCGACGTCCTGTATAACTGATTAATTGCATAAGTTTATTGCCGGCACCGCTTGCGGGGTTTACCGGTTTTGTCTGAAACAGCAGTTATGGTTCAAAGTCTTTTCATGTAAATTTACGTGAACTGGAAGGGCAAAAAATTTTTATCCGGAGTCTGAAGATGAATATTTTTGAAAATATAAAACCGGAAAAACTTGAACTCAGAACAAGGGTAATGGTTTCTCTTTTTCTTCTGATATCGACAATCTGTATATCTATTACCGTTACATCGTACTATATGCTGAAGAAGCAGCTTTTTGCGGAGCTGAAGGAGAGACTTAAAAATATTTCATACACAGGATCATTTGTTGTTGATAAGAGTGCGCTGAACGGCCTTGTGCTGCAGATAGCGCCGGGTCTTGATTACAGAAGGGTTACTCCGGAGGGAGTGAATCCCGTTGATGAGAAAAAACTCGCCGTTATTGAAAAGAGCGACGGATATCTCAAGGTATGTGAAGAGCTGAACCTTATACGTGATACCCAGCCGGACCTGCTGCTTTATGCCTACATTATAATTCCCACCGGTGACCCGGGGAAGTTCCGCTTCGTGGCCGATGCAGACGCGCCTTCGCTGCTTGAAGACCTTGCTGCGGGGAAGGGATCGGCCGATGACATTACCCGTTTTGGAAAGCTTTATGAATCTGCAGAAAACTCGATAATGGCTGAAGCGGTAAAAAAGAGGATGAACATGGTCGAAAGGGATTTCACATATGACGAGGAGGGGAAATCGAATATCGTGTCAGGATATGCCCCTATTATGGATGGAGAAAGGTTTCTCGGAATTCTCGGTGTCGATATCTCCGACAAAAACGTCGGTTTGAAGCTTAAGCGTGCTCTCATGATTTTTATGTTGATATCGTTCGCGGCGATACTCTCCTCTATTATTGTGTCACTCCTGATAAGCAGAATGATAAGCCTCCCTATCAGAAGGCTTGTGCTGAACCTGAGATATATGGCGGATGGAGAGGGGGACCTTACATCCGAACTCCCGGTTAACAGCATGGACGAGCTGGGACAGGCTGCGACGGAATTCAACAGGTTTACCGGTAAACTTGTCGACGGAATATCCGCTATTAAGAGCATTACCGGCCGGCTCAACGGTGAGACCTCGGCAATCAGGTTTTCGATAGAGTCCCTGTCTGAAAACCTGTCGGGGCAGTCGTCTCTGGAGGGGGAGATTTCGTCAGGGAGCGAGGATGTCAGAAAAAGCGCGGCCCGTCTTGTTGCGAATGTCGATCTTGAGAGGAACTGCTTCATGGTATTGTCCAACAGGCTGACCGAGCTCTCCTCTTCGGTGCTTAAGCTTACCGGAGAATCGGAACGTGCATCTGATCTTACCGGGAACATAGCTGAAAAAGTGGACAGGGGGAAAGATTCGCTATTCTCTACAAGCAGTATAATGAATAAAATCAGCACAAGTTCCGGAGAGCTGACAGGGATTGCCTCGATAATAAATGATATCTCCGACCAGATTAACCTTCTGTCACTGAATGCCGCGATTGAATCAGCCAGGGCCGGAGAGGCCGGACGTGGATTCGCCGTGGTAGCCGACGAGATTTCAAAGCTTGCCGACAAGACGGCGATGAACGTAAAGGATATAAACAGGATAATACAGGGCAATACACATCTGATTGATGACGGCATAAAAAGCGTCAACTCGATGGTGGACCTTTTCAACACTATAATCGCGGATGTCTCTTCAATATCCTCTGTTATTGAACAGATATTTAATTCGATGAAAGAACAGATAAAATTCAATGATAATGTCAGGGATGAATCGGAGACGATGAACATTATCGTCAACGAAACGAAAGGGGTCATGGCTCAGCATAACGATGCTTTAACCCTGATCGCGGATTCTATAGTATCGATGAATAAGCTTTCTTCAGAAAACAGGGAGAGATCCGCATCGATTGCGCGTTCGGCCGGTGAAATTGCCGAAATGACCTCCTCCCTTGTTAAACTGATCAGCTATTTCAGCGTCAGGCAGGACGAATGATTCTATTACTGTCCGGACGATGACTATCTATTCTTAAAAAATCTCCCCCCCTGAAAAAAGGGGTATCCGCAGCCTCTTCCAACTTTTAAATTTCGTTATTGACTGATCTAATATTGAATATTAAGTGGTAAAAACTCCACCTTAAAATGAAAGCTGATGAATATATGATGATAAACGGTTTAAAAATTCCGGATGATTTTCGTGACCGGCTTAGCGAGTTTGTAAATACCTTCAACAAGCACGGGTATGAATGCTACCTTATCGGCGGGAGCGTCAGAGACCTTATCCTCGGTTATGAAATATACGATTATGATTTTGCCACTAACGCCACTCCGGAACAGGTCATTAAACTTTTCCGAAGGGTGATCCCTACCGGAATAAAGCATGGTACTGTTACGGTTCTTGTGAAGGAGCATGAGTTTGAGGTAACGACGTTCAGATCGGAAGGAAAATACCTCGACGGCAGACGTCCGGAGAAGATACATTACGCGGAATCCCTGGATGAAGACGTAATGAGACGCGACTTCACGATAAACGGTATGGCGTACGACCTGAAAACAAACGAGATTATAGACCATGTCGGCGGTATCGAGGATCTGAATAAGGGGATAATCCGTACTATTGGCAATCCGGTCGAAAGGTTCAGCGAGGACGGGCTTCGTTCATTCAGGGCATGCAGGTTCGCGGCAAAACTCGGATTTGTAATAGAAGATGAAACCTTCTCTGCGATAGGAAAAACTCTTGATATATCCGCGATGGTCTCATCCGAAAGGATCAGGGATGAGCTGATCAAACTGCTGGCTGCCGCGCGTCCGTCGATCGGATTTGAATATATGAGAAAATCGGGCCTGCTTAAACTGTGGCTCCCGGAACTTGAGAGCTGCTATGATATAAATCAGAACAGGTTTCATGTCCACGACATATATTACCACAGCCTTTATTCATGCGATGCGGCACCGGTGGAAAAACCGCTTGTACGTCTCGCGGCGCTGCTGCATGATATTGGAAAAGTCGGCACCAGGCGGATGGGTGAAGACGGTGATTACACTTTTTATAACCACGAGGTGATTGGAGCGAGGCTGGTCAGGAAGATCATGAAAAGGCTGAAGTTTTCGAACAATGAATGCGAAGCCGTGAACAACCTTGTGATCAACCACATGTTCCACTATACAGACGACTGGAGCGACGGGGCGGTACGGAGGTTCATGCGTAAGGTCGGTGTTGAAAATATCCCGGACCTCTTTGAACTGCGTGAAGCCGACAGGATCGGGAACGGTTCCCGTACTGGTCTTCCGGAACCGATCATGAAGCTGCAGAACCGTATTGAAAGCGTGATTGAAGCTGAGAACGCTATCACGGTGCGGGATCTGAAGATCGACGGCAATATCATAATGAGCAGTTTCGACCTCAAACCGGGGCCGATTATCGGTAAAATACTTCATGAGCTCCTTGAGATTGTTCTTGATCACCCGGACATGAACACCGAAGAGATCCTGCAGCAGAAGGCCGTTGAAATCTACAACAGCCTAAAAGAGGAGAACCAGGCCTGATTCAGCGTCCCCCTCCACGCTGTTTCCTGTTTTAACGGCCGTAAACCTTCCGTAAAATGAATTTCTTCCGTTTTTATATTTAAGGCTGATTGAGCCGCCGTGCGCCGTGTCTCTGAAAGAGGTAATTGAAGAGTGTTCGGATGCGGGAGAGATCACCGAGTAGTACGGGAGATCCCCCTTTGCCCTGATCTCGGTCCAGCCGAGACCGAGCGTAATATCATCAGGAAAAAATATTTTTATCTCGCCGCTGTAAAGATAAGAGATAACGCCCGAATATATACGGGCCGATGTCCTCAATTTGAGGTATGTCCTCTCTGTCAGATGAAAGCCTGCTGAAATATATCCACGCTCCGCCGGGTCAGTTCTGCCGGTTGAATAATGCTCCTTTCTCTCCAGGCTGATATCGATGTCAACAGATGATGAATCCGACTTGATAAAAAACTCCTCCTGGATGGAGCCTTCAGTATAATCTCTGTTATATGATGGCAGGAGGTCTTTTTCACTGTAGACGATCACACCGGTTTGAAAATATCTGAACGGGAACAGTGTGAGTTTTGTCTCCCAGATCCTTTCGGGGGTCCTGCTGCCGGAGGAGTATTCGGAATGAAAACGCGATCCGCAGTTTTTACCCCTGATAGAGAGAGCTGCTGTCGAGTTGTGAATTCCGGTGCCGTACGCCACTGCATAACCGGCGGACTTCCTGGAGCCGTTAACAGATGACATCGCCGGTTCAATGAACAGCGAGATATTGCTGTCGGCATACTCAGCGAATATGCCGCAGCTTCTCAGAAGATTGACCCCTCCCTCTGCGTAATCCTTATCTCCGTCCCAGAGTATATCCTTTCCTGAAACGCTTTTAAGGTCTGTTTCGAAGCAGTAGCCCTGCATGGTAAAAAAATCTGATATCCGCAAGCAGGATGCCGCTCCGTAATTGATGATATTGACAGGTTCGGTATATTTTCCCTTTCTGTCGACCTTCGCGTTTAAAGAGAAGAGTGAGGAATCAATGATCCCTGACTCTGATGATTCGAACGGGATATACCGTCTCTGAAGCGAGTAAAAGGGGATAAAATCGATTTTTAAATCTTCAAATACTTTATAAAAATCAAATACTGTCCCATGGAAGGAGTATTCCGGATTACCGCCGTCAGACGCGGTGATGGTTCTGCCGGCACCGAGAGAAATCTTTTTATTAAAGGGATCCCCAGATCTGTATGATGCCTTTCCCATCATAAGCCCTGAACCGAAGTGCAGATTGTAGTTGCCGGAGGTGAAGTCCATAAATCCGGAGATATCTTTTATCCCGGCGTTCCATGTAAAGCTCGAGGTCCCTGTTTCAAAGTCGTGCAGGGTCGTATAGTTAAACCTGAATCTCTGTCCGAGGTCAAGGCTTAAACCTCCCCGTGCGACCGGGAGAGATGTATCGCTTTCGTAATCGAGAACCTCCCGGTTTACGCTCCCCTTTACCACAACCTCGCAGTTGTCTGCGGCAGGGGCCGTATCAGATAACAGCGCAATCAGCATCACCGCCAGTGAGAGCTTTACATATCTGAGTTTCAGGGCCGCGCGGAACATATTTTACCGATAAACTTTTTCTGTTCTGCCGTAAGGGAACCGTCGCTGTTCAGCCTCCGGTTAAAGCCCTCTGTATCGGCTGTCTCTGAAAGTTCACTGTAGAGAATCGCCGTGTTGGCCCTGATCCCGCCCCCTATCAGGGAACGGAATTTTGTTTTTATCCTCTCCCTCCGTGGCGGTTTTTTCACATATTTTTTAAAAACCTTTCCTTTAAGTTTTTCACTGCCGGTTTTCTGTACGCTTCTCTCAAGGCCGTACACGCCAGATTCGAAGCTTTTTATCTCGTCGCCGGTCATCCCTATCTGTACCAGGGCCTTTTCGTTTACAGGGCCTATCTTCTCCCTGTAGAGAACTATTCTTTCCGCCGACCGCGGAGTTAAACCCTCGATCTCCTTAAAGTCTTCAATGGACGCGGTTTTGACGTTTATCCTTTTTCTGCTACTGCGGAACAGCGGTCTGCTGTAGTCAAGAGTCTCCACAGACCGGTCCGGTGCGCAGGTGATCCCGAGCGAGTGAGAATATCCGAGGTACGGGTGATACCGGAGCCCGTAGGAGACAAAAAATCCGGAAGCCGAAACCGTGAACGATGCGGCGAGTGATGAGTTCTCCCTGCAGTAGCCTCCGCTGACCGAGAAGAACGGGGCCGGATTCACCGCCGCTGTAAAAGCGTTCACTCTTTCAACCGCAGTCTCTGTGATGTTCCAGCAGAGAGAGAATCCCCTGCACGGTTTAAGGAGAATTCCGGCTGAACGTTCCGGGTAGATAATGTCTGCGTTCTTTCCGTTTAACATCGAAAAAATATTCGTCTGGATAAGCCCTGCCTTAAACCACGGGGAGATATTCAGGAGAAGGGCGAAACCGCTGTCGGCAAAACTTTTATCCAGGGAGAGCCCTTCCGCTTGAATTTTCAGGATGTAGAGGTTCTCCGAAATTCCGGCTGATAGAAACGGGAACACAGCGTATCCGGCCATTGCGGAGAGAGTGTGCTCGCGGTAGAAATCTGACCCGAATGAATTCCACGAACCCTGGAGGCCGTACTCTGCGGGGCCGTACTGCAGTGCGACGCTGCCGGTACCGATCTCTCCGCCGGAATAGGGCCTTGAAGCGCCGGCGTTGAAAAGGGGTCCTCCAGTAAATGGGAGAAGGGCCGGCGAAGCGGTCAAAACCGGACAGGATGTGTCCTGTACCGCCGTCTGCCACGGGAAGAGAAAAGAGGGGTTGCCCGATCTGTATTCGAATGCCCCGTTAAGAATCATCACGCAGTACAGGATAATGCCGGTCATCGCTATCTGCCCCCTTTGATTACAAGATAGACGATGGAATCGTCCAGACTCGAACCCTTTCCGGCAGCTTCAATTTTTACCGGATAAAGACCTGTAAGGATTCTTCCTCGGAGTTCCGCCTCGGGGATCTCGAAGGTGTAATATCCCGGATTCAGGTCCTGTTTCAGTCCGGATGTGTAGACGGTGAATCCGGCGGAGTTGAAAATTCTGATTTTAACACTGCACGACCGGTACAGGAACAGGGGTATGCTTATTGTTCCGCTCCCCATTATGTGGGATCGGTTTTTGAAAGATGTGCTGAAAAGTTTTTTACCTGTGCCGGATGGATTAATGATGTTCTCTCTCCCCGGAGTGGCGAAAGATGTAAGTTTAAAGTCGTTCAGAGAGTCTGTGTCTTCACCCTTTATTCTCGATATGGTGGAGTAGCTTTTGAGTCCGCCTCCGATATCAACTGCGCACTGCTGAATGTCTGTACCGGAAGATCTCCACTCTCCGGCTGCTGCTGCGCAATTGATATATCCAGCGACGGTATTGTTGGCGGAACCGTCCCTGTTGCTGAATGCGACAAAGTCGGCGATCCCGCCGTTCTCCGGGGTGTCGTCAGTGTCGATCGACACGGCGCAGTCAGAAGTCCAGAGACCGTAGTTGCAGCAGAAGAGGTCCCTGATACCGTTGCCGTTGATATCCCCCGCCGCGTCTGTTTCATCCGGTGTTGGTATTTTAGTGAAGTGAACAACTGCGAACCTGTCGTCATAGGGTGTTTCCGGCAGATCGCACTTCCTGAGGGTTGCGGGCGAAGCGGCGATCTTCTCGTTTGTTCCGTAATACATTGTGACAAAATAGTCTGATATGTCGCATGATTCAGTATCCGCTGAGAGGGTTATCTCGACCCAGTCGCTCTCTCCGCCTGCCGAGATTTCATTGATAAGCGGGCCCGCATAACCGGTGAATGGAAAAAAGAATAAAAGGAACAAAAATACCGTGATTGATCTCATCGTTAACCAGCTTTAAGTTTTTGTATTATTACGGTTTAAAAGTCGCGGAGAAAAAATTTTTTTAAATTTATCGTTTTTAAAACGGATTTTTATGCAGGCTTGGTATCAATTTCAGGTTTCCGCGGGAGCTGTTTTGAGATCGTAAAACTCAAAATCCGCCTGTTACAGAAGAATTTTAAAATTTTGCTGTTTATGATTTTTGGTGCAGGGGGATAGAACATGCGAAATAAGCATTCTGATAAAATAATTTCTATGATATTATCTAGAAACTCCTTTGTAAAACAGTTAATATTAGTTATATTTCATCAATCTTGATTAATAATCAGGTTTATATTCATTCGTGATTAAGCGTAATTGCCTGATCTGAAACCGGTCATTCGTTATTCTGGATGGTATAATAAAAAAAGTTGACAATAATAAAGTATTAAAGTATATTATTAAATAATTGAGAGGGGTTTATGAGGCATAAAACCAAATTATATCTATATTTAACAACGGCAATTTTAGCTTTCGCCTTTTTCCATTATTCGGTTAATTTTTCCGATTCGTTTCTTTACGCACAGAGTTCTTTACAGGATAGCGCGGTAAACTCAAACACGTCATTATCTGCAGTCAGTATGGAAAAACAGACGAGGGGGGAGAGCCTATATTACACTTTCCGACAGGGGGGGGTGCTGATGTGGCCAATTCTACTCCTGGGAATTCTTGGATTAACAATCATTATAGAAAGGGTTATATATTATTATAAGAACAGGATATGGAAAAAAGATGTAATTTCTGAGTATATAGATAATGTTATAAAAAATTCAGATGCGAAATTTCGTGAAGAACTTGAAAATGAGATACAGGTATCAGTCCAGGTTTACGCCAACAGGGCGGAAAGAGCCCTCGCTCTTCTTAACGGCATAGGTAATCTTGCTCCGGTTATCGGTTTCTTCGGGACAGTACAGGGTATGATCGGAGCATTTGCGTCCATTGCCGCGGCGACTACTGTAAATGCCAAGGTTGTGGCAGTTGGGATACAGATTGCGCTTATCACGACAGCAGGCGGTCTGTCGGTAGCTGTGCCCGCCCTTGCGTTCTTTTACTTTTTTTCGCATCTCGTTCAGACTATGTTCGCAAGAATGGATGAGATCACAGGCGATAAGATAAAACATCTTCCCCGGTATTCTGAATATCAGGGCGGCGGAACAGATTAATCATCTGACAGGGATTGGAGGTTTAACCGGATGCCAGGATATTTAAGGATGAAGAGGACAGTTAGAAGAGAAAACAATGATCTCCAGTTTGACACTACGGCGATCGCGGATCTGTCATTCAATCTGCTGATATTTTTTATAGTAACAGCCTCTTTCATGCTGAGACAGGGGATCTTTCTCTCTCTGCCATCAGCCGGATCCGCGTCAATAAAAGTCGAACAGAGGCAGATAGTTGATATTTATCCTGAGACGGACGGATTTACCGTTGAAGGAGAGAAAAAGACTCGCAGCGCCCTGATGACGCTGCTGAAATCAAGAAAAGAATCCGTAAAAGAAGTTATTGCAGTAGTTCATATGAAGCCGGAGCTGAAGTATGACAGGCTTGTCGATTCACTCAGCCTTGTGAAAGAATCCGGTATTGTTAAAGTATCATTAAAAGATAACTGACGTGGAGGAATGCGAGTGAGACGTTCTTACCGCAAACATAGTTTTTTGTCAAAGCTTAGACCATTTACGCTGGGAGCTTCTGCCGCTGATCTTGCGATGCTCCTACTTGTGTTTTTTATGGTAACGACGTCGACCGAACCGCCGAAGAGCGTAGAGATAGATCTTCCGAAATCAAAAACGGAAAGCGCCGAACAGGATACTCTTTACATAACGCTTTCGCAGAAAGGCGATATTTATTTTGACGGAAGGCCTTCTTCAATTCCCGAGATCAAAGACCAGCTGGCACTGCGGCGCGGTGAGAAAGACAGGCCCGTTTCCCTGACCGCGGATAAAAATCTCAGCTATTCCTCAGTTTCGGTGATATTAGAACTGTTAAGAGAATATGATTTTCTGAACGTTGTATTCATGTCGCAGCCAAAAGAAGAGTGACGCTGTCAGATGAAACGTTTATTATTTATAAAAAAAACAACGGCATGTATTTCATTAATTGAGGAGAATCATCCTTATATTCTCCCATTGATTATCTCCCTGTTCACATCCGCCATTGTACTATTCTACACGGCCCCTATCTATGTTGCAGATATGCAGTACCCGTCAGATGTGCTTGAATATGTTAACCTTGAATCGGTTAACGCTCCATCAAGGACGGTAAAAAAAGATTTCTCCTCTGTTGACGGCGAAACGGCGGAATCATCTTCAGACAGGGCCATAGGCACCTCAGACCAGGAGGGACCGGTGGACATTTCCTTCTACCCGAATATTGCCGTGCCTAAACCTGTGGGGAAGCTGAAAAAAATCTATCCCAAAAGCGCAAGGGAGCAGAATATAGATGCCACAGTTAATGTAGAGATTCTTATCGCGCCTGACGGTACGGTACAGAAAGTCAACATTCTCGCCGTCAGAATATCAAAATCTCTTCCGGCAGATCTTAACAGAAAAATATCAGGAGATTTTATTTCTGCGGCAATGCAGATCCTGCTCGGTGCGCAGTTTTCACCGCCGATCGTAAACGGCAGAAGGGTCCCGATAAAAATGGAACTCCCGCTGAATTTCAGAATGGATGAAGCATAAAACATTTTCCGGAGCGTCAAATGAGCCATAAAATATTAAAAATAATATTTATACTTTTAGCTGCCTCTTTTTTATATCCTGACGCAGGCACGGCACAGCCTGCGGGATTTATCCTGTCAGGAAAAGTCACTAACGGTTTCACAAAAAAACCTGCCGATTTTGCCACGGTGGCAGTCGTCGAACTGCAGATTAAAACCCGCACAGACGAACAGGGGCGGTATTCAATCGAAATTCCGAAACCGGGCGTTTATACTGTGATAGTGAGTTCATCGGGACTGAATCCTCTGAAAGAAACAATAGAAATAAAGGCTGCACTGTCCCGTGATTTTATTCTTAACCCTGCAAGACTCCGCGGTGCAGGTTTGACCATTACCGGGGAAAAGGATGTACAGAAGGTTTCGCGCTATACCATGACTCCCCGTGAGATGAAAGAGGTTCCCGCGTCTTTCGGAGATTCGGTAAGCGCCCTTACTTCACTCCCCGGTGTAATCAGAACTTCGGGATTTTTCGGACCTCTCGTAATCCGCGGAGCTGATTCTTTTTCCAACAGATATTTTATAGATGACATCCCCATTTACAATCCCCAGCATTTTTTTGCAATACAGTCCGTAATCTCTAATGATCTTATGAGTGAAATAGATCTCTATGCTTCATCTTTCCCTGCGCAGTTCGGAAGTGCGACGGGCGCAATTATCAATATAAACACTGTTGATGAAGTAAAACAGTCCGGTGGGACAATCGATATAGGGATCATATCGTCAAATGTATTTTTAAAGACGCCGCTGAGCTCCGATACCGGAAGTACGGCCGAATCCAGAACACAGTCGGCGGGGTATCTTATTGCGGCGGGGCGTTACGGTTATCTCTCGCTTCTTGTTCCCCCGATATACAAATTAATTACCGGGGAGAGCGTTCCCGCCGTGCCGGAATACTACGACTATCAGTTCAAGGTAAAATATTTTTTTGACAGTGCGAATTCCATCACTGTACTTTTCATGGGTACCCGGGATTATATTAAATATATCCAGGATGACAGCCAGCCGGATGAAGTTGACCCGCTGCTTCAGAGCTGGCAGTTTAAAAACGATCTATCTTCGAATTCAGGAGGGATTTATTATAACTTTCAGCCGTCAGACAAATTCCGGAACACCCTTATGGTTTATGCGTCGATTAATGATTCCTATAATTATCTGAACATAGACAATGCGGCATCATGGGTGAGCGGGCTCAATATCACCGCGAAACCCTATACATACGGGATAAAGGAAAAAATAAAGTGGGAATGGTGGAAAGATACAGCCGAAGTCCGTACATCCGCTGAAGCGTCTCTCTGTGATTTTACAACTGAGGGATTTACTCTTATCCCGAAGAAACCGGCTTTGAGCATACCTGACTTTTATGACGAAGATGCTTATGAGGCCGTTCCCCTGACAAGATCGGTTATAAATGTAACACTTGGCGGGTATATTGAAAACAGGTTCACCTTCGGAGGTCTGACCCTGACACCAGGAGTAAGATCGGACTATCTCAACCGGAGCGGGACAACAACGGTTGATCCCCGGGGGATGATCAGTTATGAGTTTCCGTCAGAGACTCTTATCTCGGTCGCGGGGGGGCGTTATTCAAGTTTTTACCAGACAAATCCATACATATTTAATCTTACTCCGAATTTCGCATCTGTGGGGAAGGAGCTTAAGCCTGAGAGGGCATGGCACAGATCTCTTGGAGTTGAACAGAAGGTATATCTCTTCGTTGTAAAAGTCGAAGGTTTTTATAATAACTTTTATGATATCCCGCAGCAGAACTCAAATCTTCCAAATGGCATAGCCAATACCGGAAAACAGAGAGCCTACGGCGCGGAATTAATGCTGAGGCTCGACAGAGTTGATGATCAGGATGGATTATTCGGCTGGGCAAATTATACTTACACCCAGTCTAAAATTAAATCTGGTCTTCCGCCGGATCTGGACCCGTATGGAGACATTTATCTGAATTTCGGAAATGAGCAGGTCCACTCTTTTAAACTGGTAAGCGGTTATACTCTGGGGAAGCATACACTGAGCGGCCGTTTTCAGCTTTACACCTCTTCCCCTTACACACCGATTACAGGCGGAAAACTGAGCCCGGACCCTACGCCTGACGGTTCAGAGCCGCGTTATGTGCGCACCTTTGACGGTTCAAAACCGAACTCATCACATTTCCCTCCTGATCACAGGCTTGATATCCGTTACAGCTATAAGACAAATAAAGAGTGGGGATCTGTAAGCTGGTATATTGAGGTTATTAATATTTACAACCATAAGTCAATTTCAGGAGAAACATGGAATTACAGAGAGCCTTACGGTCCGGACAATCCGGCAACAAAAAGCGACGACGGTCTGTCGCTAATACCGAATTTTGGAGTAGAAATAAAATTTTAAAATGGAGATCCATATGAAAAAGCTGACACGTTTATTTAATATCAGAACCGCAGGGATTCTCCTTGCATCAGCGGCAATACTGGCAGATTTCAGCAGCCTCAATAAAGTAATGGCAAATGAAATTGCTGACAGTGAAACGATCAGAAAATATATAACTCAGGGGGCGCTAGTCGTTGATGTCCGGACTCCGGAGGAGTTCAACGCCGGACACTATAAGGGATCGATAAATATCCCTCTCGCGGAATTGGAAAGGAATATAAAGCTTTTCGGGGATAGGGAGAAGCCGATAGTGGTGTACTGCCGAACAGGTAATCGTAGCGGAAAAGCGAAGACTATACTGGAAAAATACGGCTATAAAAAAGTAATTAACGGCGGCGGACTTTCGAATATGCCCAGGTAGCTTTATATCGGCATAATAACCGTTTCTGCCGTGTGTTATGATGTATAGTGGATTCGGTTTTTCAGCCGGAATGTTGAGAGTAAAATCCCCGAATTTATCCTGATGTTTCCAAAAAGATTTCAATCTGCCGGTACAAGAATAAATATCATGAACCGGCAGTTGAAGTCCAGGACCAATAATTTTTTATTTGTAAATCTCGGTCAGAATTTTACCTATTGATGTATTATCAATATACTTTCCTCGCACTGTATCAGTTCCGGCAATCTCATTATCGAAAAGATCGGCATTAAATCCTTTCGCAAAGAAAGGTATTAACGAATTTGTATGATTGGCGCTGAAGAATGCCATGCCCGGCATTACACCGGCTCCGTTATTTACGATGTCAATCCATGTAGCCGGTGCGGTTGAACCCGGGCCTGAAAGATAACCGGTTTCATGGTCACCGGTGACAATCAGAAGGGTCTCCTCCCAGCTTGAATTTTTTTCCACCCAGGAGATGACAGCAGTAACCGCATTGTTGAAATCAGACTCCTCTTCTATGATTCTGTTCGATTGATTTGCATGACCGGCCCAGTCAATTGCCCCGCCTTCAATCATAAGAACAAATCCTTTGTCATTCTTATTCAGAATATTAAGCGCGGCCTTTGCCATCACGGGGAGTGCCGGTACTGTCGATATAAAAGGATCTCCATTAACCGTTAACGCGCTTCCTGCTCTTGCCTGCTGAAGCGTAGTATAAACCTGGGCGACACCGCATACCCTTTCCGCAGCCGGTGATGAGTTGTCGGCGTACGCCTCAAATTCAGCCTTTGTCTGAATAAGTGTCCAGCAGTCTTTGCTGTCTATAACGCCGTCTTTATTTGCATCAACTGTGTTCCCCGCTGTCCCGGCAACAAGGGCATCCCATACGGACTGGCCTCCGACGTATTTATAATCCTGTCCGGTTGATCTAGGCATCCCGTCATTGTCATACAACGGGTGACCGGCTCCCATTATAACATCCGTCGCACTTGAGTTGATCATCTCCTGCGCAATATCGGCATAATTATTTCTGTTCACATTATGAGCAATAAATCCGGCAGGAGTGGCATGGCTGAATTCGACGCTGGTAACAACCCCTGTTGAATATCCGTTTTCTTCAGCGTACTCAAAGGCGTGCTTCAGTGCAATAGAGTCATCGCTGCTGTAGCCGATGTTGCCGTTTACTGTTTTTATTCCTGTAGACATTGCTGTTGCAGCGGAAGCTGAATCTGTAGAAAATCCGGAAACATAATTAAAATCACTCCATGCCTTTGCGGTTTCATATGATTGTGCGTATTCATAGGTTGACATTGCATACTTTACCGGAAAGTCCTCATAGCTCTGCTTTGCTACACCTGTATAATAATTTGCGGCTAATATCTGGTTATAACCGCAGCCGTCAGAGATCATTATGATAACATTTTTTTTGGGAGATGAAGCAGGATCTTTTTTTTTAGAATCTTTTGAATCACATCCGGAAGAAAATGCTGTTAAAAGTAAAAAAATCGATAGAACCGCAAATGGTTTTCTTATAATGAACATAAAGTCTACTCCTGTATTATTTTATTTTGAAACCGCTGATCAATCATCAATGCGGTTTTTTAAACGGGAGTATTCAGCACCATGTCTGTTTAATAATTATAAAAATTATGTATATTATAAATAAATACCTGTAAATCGTGTAAATCGTGTTTTATCATTAAGAAGGTTTTTGATATAGCATCGCGTAAACTGCCGAATACTGGTCTTTGTCTATGTTAAAATTTTTTAAGTTCCCTCTAATAAAATTTATTACTGTTTTTAATATTGTTCAGGCTGAAGGCCTGCGGTGCTGAATGCACTTTTTTGGTCTGATATTTTCTTATGAAACAGCGACCGGTAGCAGATTTATAACAAAAAACCGGATGGTTTTCGCAGGATTTTAAGAAAATCACAAGACGGTTTTTTTTATGATTTGATAATATATAAAAATACTGTATATTGAAGAATAAGTTTTGTTTATCAATATCTTCAGCAGCATATCAGGCTACAGAATATTACGACAGAAGGTTATATATGATTTTGAATATCTTAATAAACTTCAGAAAACTGTTTCTCGGGAAATATAAAAATGAGGATTTCATTAAACGCAAAAAAGCGGAAGCGCTGCTGGCGTGGAATCTCTCTATCATCATAATTATTGCGGTACTGCTTGCAGTTATGATATTTGTTGCACCAGAAAAAACGGAGATAGTTGCTCCTGTTATACTGGTAATTATTACCGGCCTCACTGTATCTACTTTTTTTCTTAAATCCGGATTCTACAACGCTTCATCAATAATATCAGTTCTTGTAATCACTATTCTTCTGCTTGCGGGGCTGTATAGCAGGAGCGTTAAATTTCCTGATACTATATACAGCACAAATTTCTATTTCCTTATGACAATAATTGTCGTTGGAACCTTGTTCTGCTCCAGAAAATTTGTTCTGATTCTGACCGTTTTTATTGTGGGAAATGATGTTGCGCTCTTTATGATTATACGCCATAAGCTTTCTCCTGAAGCTCTGAGCATTGCCGCAAACGGCTGCGTGTACAGCATATGCGCCATAATCATCGTCACGGTAATATCCCAGCTTCTTTACGGTATTTTTGAATCATCAATTGAAAAAATTAATGAAGAGGTTGAGTTAAATAATAAACAGTATGCAGTAATTCAAAAAGTATTCACTTCAGCTCAGGATTCATCCACACAGCTTTCATGGCTTTCAGGCGATTTCTCCAATGTGTCTGAGACCTTCTCTGCGAATTCACAGAGCCAGGCAGCCTCGCTTGAAGAGATCACTGCATCGATTGAAGAGATAAACTCCGGCATGGAAAACATGAATAGCGCCTCCCGCTCTCAGATCGATGACCTCTCCGGTCTGGTGGCTAACATGAAATCTCTTTCCGGCATAATAACTGAGGTGGGAAACACAACCGGTTCAGCAATTGTTCTGACAGACAGTATAGCCGACAAGGTAAGTTCCGGGGAGAAATCGCTGATGAAGATGAATGCGAGCCTTGATGTCATATTTAAAAGCGCCGGAGATATAACGAATATTGTTCATATCATTGACGATATCTCTGACAGGATAAACCTTCTCTCTCTGAATGCTGCAATTGAAGCCGCGCGGGCCGGAGAATCCGGCCGAGGATTTGCCGTTGTTGCCGATGAGATATCAAAGCTTGCTGACCAGACTGCTTCCAGTATTAAGGAGATTGATAATCTGATAAAATCAACCGGCTCCGAGATTCAGAAGGGGAAAGAGGATGTAAACGATGTTACCGAGAAGATCAACTCGGTCGTCGCCAGTACCGGTGAAATCGTGACAATGATGAAAAAGATTTATAACTATGTTAAATCACAGCAGGAGCTGAACGAGGTTGTTAACGCCGGACTGGAGAGCGTCGATAACGAAACTCATAAAATAGCGGTATGGATAGATGAACAGAACCATGCGTTTGAAGAAATTCTTAAATCTGTAGCGGAGATAAATAATACTGTTCAGACCGCTGCCAGCGAATCTGATGCGATGGCGAAAAACGCGAAAAAAATATCCAGTCTTGCAGTATCGCTTGAGGGGATAATTCATTCCAGCTGAATCCCTCTCCGGAAAAACTGATTGAATAGAAAGTTTAATCTGAAAATTATCTTTTATGGGCCGTCCTGATCCCATTATTCTAAAAAAACTCGCAACGCGGCACTATACCGGAAAAGTCCAGATTTATTATTAATCTTTTATCCCCTAAAAAATCCTTGATAAAAGTCTATGTGATTATTTAGTAGTAAAATCCCTAAATCTGTGTATATTTATTGATTATTAACCGCAACGGCGGGAAACAGTATATAAGCTGCAGGGAATGAAATGTCTGATAGCGGCATTTCTTCTATGAACAAACCGGAGAAAAGTAGATGGATATTGATGATATAATGAATGACGGAAGCGAATTTACGATAGATGCCGACCTGCTGGAGAGCGATCTTATCTCTATAGATCATATACTCCCCGAACAGCTCTATCTGATACCGATAAGGTACCGCCCGATATTTCCGGGGATCGTGACTCCGCTGATTATCTCGCACGGAAGGTTTACAAAGATAATCGACCGCGTGCTGAATGAATCAAGGACGATAGGGCTTGTACTGATAAAGGACGATGACAAGGGGGAGATTAGCTTTGAAGACCTCTACACCTTTGGTACCGCTGCGAGAATACTGAAAAAAATAAATCTCCCCGACGGCGGAACCAACGTCCTGATAAACAGTGTTAAGAGGTTCAGGATAAAAGAGGTTATTGAGAAGAAAAAAAATCTTCTCGCCGAGGTCGAATACCTTGATGACATAGTCGATAAAAAGGCGAAGATGGAGATCAAGGCCTACACGAGAGAGGTGCTTTCAAAACTTAAACTTCTGTCAGACAACAACCCGCTGTTTACAGAGGAGATGAAGCTGACAATGCTGAACGTCGAGGAGCCGGGAAAGATAGCCGACTTCGTCACCTCGCTCCTTAATATAGAGAAACATGAGTACCAGGATATACTTGAGACGGTCAATGTCAGGAGCCGTCTTGTAAAAGTTCTTCACCTCCTTCACAAGGAGATGGAGGTGGTTGACGTACAGAAAAAAATACAGCACCAGATCGGCGAGAAGATAGACAAGCAGCAGAAGGAGTTTTTCCTCAGGGAGCAGCTGAAGGCGATCAAGGGGGAGCTCGGGCTTGACGAGGATGAAAAAAGCGCCGAGGTCAGGGAGATGAGAAAACGCCTTGATGAACTGAAACTCAAAGGGGAGGTCCACGACAAGATGGTCGAGGAGATCGACCGCTTTACGTTTATGGACCCTTCTTCCTCGGAATACTCGGTGTCTAAAAACTATCTGGATACTGTGCTCTCGCTGCCGTGGAACAGGGCCACTACAGACTCGATTGACCTCGACAGGGCGGAGAAGATACTGAACCGCGACCACTACGGCCTTGAGGACGTAAAGAAACGCATACTTGAATTTATAGCACTGAGAAAGATAAAGCCCGACGCGCGAGGCTCGATCATATGTCTCGTTGGCCCTCCCGGAGTCGGCAAAACGTCGCTGGGAAAATCGATCGCTTCTGCGCTGAACAGAAAGTTCTTCCGGATATCGCTCGGCGGCATGAGAGACGAGGCCGAGATAAAGGGGCACAGAAAAACCTATATCGGCGCGATGCCGGGGAAGATTATACAGGGGCTGAAGATAAGCAAGACGAACAACCCGGTGTTCATGCTGGACGAGATAGACAAGATGGGGCAGAGTTTCCAGGGTGACCCGGCATCGGCGCTGCTTGAGGTCCTCGATCCGGAACAGAACGTCGAGTTCAGGGACTACTACCTTGACCTGCCGTTTGACCTTTCCGACGTGCTGTTTATAACAACGGCCAATACGCTCGACACAATTCCCCAGGTGCTGGCCGACAGGATGGAGATCATCCGCCTTTCGGGATATATAGCGATGGAGAAATACGAGATCGCGAGGAGGTATCTCCTGCCGAAACAGCTTAAGATGCACGGCCTTGAAAAGAACAGTATAAAAATCGAGAAGAGCGGATATCTGAATATAATAAGCGGGTGGGCGAGGGAAGCCGGGGTCCGCAACCTTGAGCGCTGCATCGAGAAGATCTGCCGCAAGACTGCGACCCTTGTCGCAAAGGGTAAACCCGTACCGGACAAACCTCTGACCGATGAACAGATCAGGGAGTATCTTGGAATCGAGGTATACCAGGAGGAGGAGAAGCTCCAGATAAACAAGCCGGGAATCGTTACCGGACTTGCCTGGACATCGTTCGGAGGGGTCACTTTAACCATTGAATCGATCGCAGTGAAAACAAAGAGCGGAGCGGGGCTTAAACTCACAGGGCAGCTGGGTGATGTTATGACCGAATCGGCGAATATAGCCTATACCTTCGTCAACCACCTGCTGCAGGATGACGAAAAGGCGAGAAACATATTCGACAACTTTTTAATCCACCTGCATGTTCCGGCGGGAGCTACCCCGAAGGACGGTCCCTCTGCGGGGATTACGATGGCCTCGTCAATTTATTCGATGATAACAGGTGTTATGGCGCGCAACGATACCGCTATGACAGGGGAACTTACCCTCTCAGGAAAGGTTTTGCCGATAGGGGGCCTGAAGGAGAAGGTTATAGCGGCGAAAAGGGCCGATATAAGACATATTATCATCCCGGCCGATAATCGAAAAGATCTTGAAGATATTCCGGATTATGTAAAAAAAGGGCTGACATTTCATACGGTAACTGATATAATAGAAGTGTTTGATATCTGTTTTAAGAAAAAGGGTAATAAACTGAAAAAACAGGGATAGCTTATTAATACCGCCGTAACAGAGGCCGCGGAGAATATATGTAAACCGCCGGTTTTTAAGACGTTTAATAATAAGAGGCAAGGGGGAGTTGGTTTATTATGGAATTTTTTAATCTTATCGAAGTAATCGTAAAGGACATTGTTGATGAAGTTCTTGAAAAGGAGGATAATTTCAAGAGCATAAAGTTCCACAGGAATGACATAATCGCATATGTTCTTAACAGGGTCCCGCCGAGATATGTAACCGGAGAGAGGGGGATTATTCATACCAGGATCGATCCGGGCCTGAAATACCAGGACCATACAGATATCCTTTTTTTAATCTATGAAGCGATAGATCTTTTTTCCAAAAGGAGATCAACGGAAATAGAAGAGCATAACGGGGGATTCGAAAGGTTTTCAGGGCTCATTCCTCATATGATAGGGGAGGTGCTTGAAGAGACAACACTTGCCGTTATACCCGATCTTAAAGTCACGCTTTTATACGAAGGTATCCCCGCGCAGATGATGGATGTCGGCTGGAAAAATCCCTACGTAGCCGCGAAAGCGACAAGGGGCTATTTTCATTTCTGGCCGAGATATATAGAGGATAAAATGGGCGCCAGCGACCATGTCGATTTCACTGTTGTATTTGACCACCCCAAATTCGAACAGCGCTCCGTCAGGATAAAGACTAAGGTAAACAAGAAGAACGATCTGGGGAACACGCAGTCTATACCGCTTGTGCTTCTTAAGCTGAAAGACGGAGTTTCATCCGATTTTTTAACAGCTGAATAGAATCAGTTTTTGTTATACTTTGTAATTACTATGAGTTTATTTTAAATGTGTCATACCCGCGAATACTTCGGCAGGCTCAGCACAAGTGCGGGTATTTTTTTTATAGATTATGCTGAGTTGAAAACGGCAGGGAATAGATCCCCTTCTTCAGGGGGATGACGATAGCTATGATACAGGATTTTTATCGCTTTTCCCGCGTTTTTCCAGAAAAAAATTTTTAAGCAGAGATGATGATCTATCCCGGAGAATGCCGAATTCAATCTCCGGTATATGATTCATCCTGGTGTTCCCGCAGACATCAAAGACCGTTCCGCATGCACCGTATTTCGTATCTTCGGCTGCAATTATAACACGCTTTATCCGTGAATGAACTATCGCCCCGGCGCACATTGCGCACGGTTCTTTTGTTACGTACAGTTCGCAGCCGGTGAGCCTTTCATTTCCGAGGTATTCAGACGCCTTTCTGATTGCGATTATCTCCGCGTGCATTGTCGCGTCATTTTTCTCCCTGTTGCAGTTTGAGCCCGAAGAGATAACGGCCCCATCTTTTACGATAACGGCCCCGACAGGAATTTCGTCCCGTAACCGGGCCTCTTCCGCGAGTGTAAGGGCCAGTTCCATGTACTCCTCTCCGGTCATTTGCTGCATCTGTTGACGATAATATCGGCGAGTTTCCGTTTCGGAACGTAGTGGTTCCCTTCGCTGTCGCGGTAATACTTTATATCATCCCCGTTCTCAATTTCTTTTATTATCACGTTCTCTTTCGGAAAACCGAGGGCTATTACAAGCTCAATCGTATAATCATCGGAGAGGTCCAGAGCGGAGGAGAGTCCGTCCCTGTCGACCGATCCGATTATACATCCCCCCATCTCCTTCGATGCCGCGCCGAGAAGAATCGTCTGGGCGGCAATTCCATGGTCCCATTTGACATTCTTTGAAATATTCTTATCTGAAACTATTATTATGTACGCCGACGGCCTCTCCCCTTCGACGGGGCCGTCCCACTCGGTGAGATAACCCGCCCATTTAAGATAGGGAAAAACTGTATTGCGCTGCTGGTACTCGACTATGTAATATTTTAGAGGCTGAAGGTTCTGTGCCGATGGTATCAGCCTTGCGTTATTAACAAGTTTCAGCAGTGTAGATTGAGGGATCTCTTTGTCCTCGTAGAATCTCCTGTAGCTCCTGCTTTTTATTACAATTTCGTGGAATTTCATATCGCACCTCGCCGGCAAGTTTGAATAATTTAACAATAGATTATTTATCAGGTCAAGGAAAAATAGAATAACAGGTATTAACTTATAATAATCTGAACATGGTCTTATGCATCCTGCTGCAGAAATTGATCTGAATAAACCGGTTTTCTCCGGGCTCAGGAAAATTTTTGAAAATAAAGATAATTGTCTTATAATTATTTCAGGGAGTATAAAATCTCAATGGGACTGCTAGATGCTGAAGCGGTCCAGTGTCAAAAAGTTCAGGAGGCGATATGACCAGAAAGAAAAATATAAGAAATCTGCTTCTGACAGCATTAATTCTCTGCTCTCTGTCAGGACTTTATTTTCATCTTACGATGCATTCTTCAAATAAATTTCAGGTGTATTCAGTCTCTTATATTTTATCAATTATAGGTGTGTTTATAATCCCGGTACTTTTCCTCTTCAGAAAAACGGTCCATTACGGATATGTTTTAAACGGTATGACTGCAATTATAGGGTTTATCACAATGGTCCATTACAGTGTCCATTTTTTTCCGGAACCGTTTATTTTTATGAATATTTTTAATGAGACGCTGCTGGCGTACATCCTGATAGCCGGGGTAAAGTTTTTTCTGGGGAAAGCACTTTTTGATCTGGAGATGTTCGGCGGCAATTTAAATTCTGAATATAAGGGTTCATGGCTCCGTTATCCTAATATGGGCTGGTGGCGGGTACATTTTGTTGCTATAAGTACGGTATATGTAACGGGCAATATTCTGTGGAGGAGTTTATGACAAAAATAAAGATGTTCAATATATACTGGTGGATTGTTCACATAATTGCGCTGCTGTTTTTCCTTATTCTCGGCGCTGTTGTGAAGTTTTAACAACCGTGTTTTTCTGAGCGAAGATTTCCTGTAAAACAATCAGGATCATATCTCTATGTATCTCTGTAGAACCCGGAACAGTGGGGTAAAAGTAATTGACTCTTTATATTTTATATGCTTGAGTGCGTCATGAAAAAAATAACTATTATAATTTCTGCTTTAATAATCTTTACGCTTAATGCCGCAGATCTGCTGGCTGCAGGGGAAAATCAGGCTGATCAGATCAGGGTGAATAACGCATCTGGTGAAATCTATGCTGTTCCGGGCGAGACCGCATACGGAACGGCCTCTATTGATATACCGGAGGGGCTGTATATATATGCGAACCCAAAAGGCCCGGGTATAGGGAGGGCGACAGAACTCGCAATAGAAAAAAACAGGATTCTGAAAGAGTGGGAGGCCAGGTATCCCGAGGGGACTAAATACCAGGCCAAGGGTGATCCTGATCCGGTATATATATACAGAAAGAATGTGCGGATCCCCTTTGCGCTTGTTCTGAAAAACGGTATAGCGGCAGGGAATTACAGGATTACTGCAAAAGTCTCGGTACTGATGTGCTCTGACAGCGCATGCATACCGGCTGAAAAAAATGTTGTATTTAATATAAAGGTCCCGGGAAAAACCGGAGTAAGCAGCGGGCAGGTAACCGGCAGTTTAAATGAATTTCTCTCGTTAAGAAAGAATACAGATACTTCTGCTCCGGATACCGGAAGTAACCAGGTGACTGGCCCGGTGATTAATGACGGAGATAAAACCGTTATTCCGGAGGAAATAGTTTTCACGCCGCGGTATCCCGACGGCAGCATCACAGGAATTTTTAAAGCGATTTTATTCGGACTGATCGCGGGATTTGTCCTCAATTTTATGCCCTGCGTCCTGCCGGTTGTCAGCCTTAAAATAATGTCATTTGTAACAAATGCCGGCGAGAAGAGAAGTGTAGTAATCACCCAGGGATTCGTTTTCTCCGCCGGAATAATGGCGAGTTTCATGGTGCTTGCGGCGCTGGCGGCGTTCTCCGGTTATAAGTGGGGAGCGCTTTTTCAGGAGAGATTTTTTATCATTATCATGGCTTCGTTCATATTCGCGATGGGCCTGTCGCTGTTCGGAGTGTTCACATTTAACGTCCCGTTTCTCGCGGTTAAGGCCGTTTCGAAGCAGCATGGTATATATACCGATGCATTTATCAAGGGGGCGGTCGCTACGCTTCTTGCAACGCCATGCAGCGGTCCGTTTCTCGGAGGCACCCTGGCATGGACGCTTACAAAACCTCCGCAGATTGTCTTTGTAATCTTTATGTCGGTCGGGTTTGGGATGGCGCTCCCCTATATACTTATTGTGCTTAACCCGCGTCTTATGAAAATGGTTCCGAAGCCCGGCGAATGGACCCTGCATTTTGAAAAGGCGATGGGGTTTCTTCTGATGTTCACGGTGGTTTACCTTCTCGGCATACTTGACGATACGGTCAAGGTGAGGTTTGTTTTTTTTCTGCTGTTTCTGTCTATTGCACTGTGGCAGTTCGGGACTTTCGGATCACCCGACAAGGACAGGCGGAGCAGGATGGTCTCCTTTACGGTGCTTGTCGCCGTTACAGCGGCCGGGTATTTTTTATCGTTCAGCTCCTTCAGTACCGGCGGGATTGTATCGCACGAGAGATACCCTTTCAGCGCAGAAAGAATTCTAAGGAACAGGGATAACGGCATAATCAGCGTAGTGGAGTTTACCGCCGACTGGTGTCCGAACTGCTCGCTGGTGGAAAAGGTTGCCCTCGGGAAGGATGAGGTCCAGAAAATTTTTGCACGGGATGATGTCGATTTTATTGTTGCGGACATTACCCGGATGAATCCCGCGGCCGAATCGCTGATGAAGAGGCTCGGGAGCAGGTCGATCCCGCTGCTCGCGGTAATCCCGCCCGGGGACGGCTTCAGCTCTCCGGTATGTCTGCGTGACATTTATTCGGCGGGCGATGTTGTCGATGCCGTTTCTGACGCGGGGAAAAGAATCCAGAAAAAACAGGGTGTGAGATATGACTCAAAATAATATTCTTCCTGATGACCTGAGTAATCAGAAGGCGTTTTTTATCGACATGGACGGAGTAATAAACAAGGGCAACCATCTTATTCCGGGGGCTGCGGATTTTGTGGAAAAGCTTAAGGCGGGTAATTACAAGTTCCTGTTTATAACCAATAATTCATACTATACTCCGGAGGAGCTGAGAGACAGGCTTGCAGCTCTGGGGATCACTGTCGGGGCAGAAAATTTTTATACCTCGGCGATGGCTACCGCGAGCTTTTTGAGATACCAGAGAAAGAGTTTCACCGCGTACGTAATAGGGGGGAAGGGACTTAAAAACGAACTGGAAGCGGCAGGGGTCACTCTGACCAATAAGAAACCGGATTACGTAATAGTGGGTGAAACAGAGGAGTATGATTACGGAAAGATAATAGAGGCGACTTTTTTGATCGGCGAGGGGGCGAAATTCATCGCCACGAATCCTGATATGACCGGCCCGACTCCGCGCGGACCGGTTCCTGCGTGCGGTGCGCTGGTTGCGCCGATAGAAAAAGTTACCGGTGTAAAACCGTATTTTCTCGGAAAACCGAATCCTGCGATGATGCACTGGGCTAGGAAGAGGCTGAAGGTCCATACTGTTAACTCATTCATGATAGGGGACAGCATGGATACGGATATAGTCGGCGGGCTTGAGGCGGGAATGACATGCTGCCTGGTGCTGTCGGGAGTCACTTCCATTGAGACAATGAACAAGTACCCCTACCAGCCCGATTACGTATTCAATTCCGTCGCGGATATAGATCCTGGCAATATTGTTTCGCGCTGGAATATTAAAAAGGGGTAGAGCAAATATAAAAATTTATCCCATTAAATGTTGACTAAAATCGGATCGGTTTTATTCTCGTACGGGACAGGTAAAGAAGAAGGAATTGTATGGAAACTGACATTTTTGAAAGACTGTTTGAAGTTATTGATGAACGGAAAAAGGCATCCCCTGAAAGCTCTTATGTGGCCAGGCTGATGCAGCGGGGAGCCGAGAAGATAAACGGCAAGATCATCGAAGAGGCGGACGAGGTCTGCGAGGCAGCTCTTGAAACCGACAGGGAACACCTGGTATATGAAATCTGCGACCTTCTTTTTCATACATTTGTACTTGCGTCATATAAAGATATAACGATAGATCAGATCAAAAAGGAATTCGAAAGAAGGTTCGGCACTAGCGGACTGGTCGAAAAAGCGGGGAGAACCAAATGAATCTGCACGAAACAGACAAAATAAAGTTTGCGATTCCGTCGAAGGGCCGCCTGAAGGAACCGACAATTGAGCTGCTGAAACGGGCCGGATTTAAATTCCGGGAGACGGGGCGCAACCTCTACGCGACCTGCACCAATTATGATATTGTATTTATCTTTGTAAGGGCCGATGACATTCCGGTTCTTGTCCAGTCAGGAGTTATTGACCTCGGTATTACCGGCAGTGACCTGATTATAGAGAGGCAGGCCGATGTGGTAAAAATTCTCCCGCTGGGGTACGGGCAGTGCAGGTTATGCGTTGCCGTCAGGGACGGATATGACAGCAGCAGCCTTGATTCTCTGAGCGGAAAAAACATAGCTACATCATTTCCTGTAATGACCCAGGAGTATTTCAGAAAGAACAACGTCGACGTGAACTGTATTGTGATGAACGGTTCGGTCGAGATAATGATCTCTCTGAACCTTGCGCAGGCGATTGTCGACATTGTTGAAACCGGCGACAGTCTGCGGGACCATAACCTGAAGGTGTTTAAAGAGATCGGCGTCTACGAGACGACGCTTATAGCAGGAAAAGAATCGGTAAACGACGACAGGATAACAATCATTAAAAGAAGGATCGAGGGTGTTCTTGTAGCAAACCAGTACAGCATGCTTGAGTACAATATAAAAGAGAGCCTGCTTAAAGAGGCGGAGAAGATCACACCGGGGTTCAATTCACCCACAGTTTCAAAACTTGACCAGGACGACTGGTGCGCGGTAAAGGTAATGGTCAGGAAGGCCGAGGTTGTCCCTGTGATGGACAGGCTTGAAGCGATAGGCGCGACAGCGATTATCGAGACCGAGATAGTGAACTGCCGCCTTTAACAACGGCATTGATATAAAAAATCCTCCGGCCTCCGGCCACCTCCTTTGATAAAGGAGGCTTTACATTTTAGTGTTTGAGCAATAAGTTGATTTTGAATAAATGTGCGGTAGGGGGATTTTAAAACCCTTTCCGTGTCATTAAAACTCATCCTTCTCACCCAACGAACATCCGCAATTCATATAAATAAGCAATAAAACACAACGCAAAAAAGGGAGCGTACACGAAGTACGCGACGGCGAGTTTGCCATGGATGGCATTACGAGCCTTCAAAAAGAAATTTAGAAAGCGAGAACCAGCCGTTTCATAAACCTGAAGTTTGCTAATACTTTGTGTTCAATATTACAAAGGCGCGCCGCCGAATGAGGCGTTCCGGGGTCGAGGGGCGGAGCCCCCGCAGTGCCCGACGCGCATGGATGCGCTAGTGCAGAACGCGGGCAGGACGCCCGAATTGCGTTCTGCTTTTTCACGCCCAGCTTTTGTGGCGAGACAAAAGCGGGCAATATAAATATTATAAAAAAGCAGATCCCCGCCTTCGCGGGGATGACATGTAAGTGGCCGCCTTCGCGGGAATGACAGAAAAATATGGCGGGAAAGACAGGGTTCCGGTCCATTTAATAAAGGGCTAAGCAGCAATAGCGGCAGGGGGATTTAAGCCGAGTCAGAAAAATTTCCGCAATAAAGTTCTCTTCCCTGCGGCCTTCTTCAGTTCTTTGAACGATCCGGCGTTTGACCAGTACAGCGGGCATCCCCCTCTGCATTTATCCCTTGAACTGCATTTTTTGCATAACGGCGGAATGTATTTTTTATCCCTGTAATAACGGGCCTCGTCGCTGTTCCATATTTTTTCAAACCGGTCGTTGAGAATGTCCCCTATGCGTCTGCTGTAATTAGAGCATGGTATAACTTCCCCCGACGGATTAATTGAGAGTATGTCCGAAACACAGGCGCAGGGCCCTGTACCGCTGTTGAAGTCACTGCCGCCGAACATGCAGTGGGGAACGGGCGTGTTCCACGACAGTCTGATGTCGTTCTCTCTGCAGAATCTGAATACCGGATTTATAATCTTCGATATTGATGAATAGCTGATGCTCTCATCGTCATGGCCGTGGGGCCTCTTTGTTATGATCATATTCATTGACAGGCCGCGTGAGCCGAATTCGTCCCTGAGAAATTTTACCAGGCTTATGAGATGGTCCATGTTTGCGCGGCATATAGTCGTGTTTGTATGAGTCTGTATACCGGCGTCTATGAGGTTATGTATCCCCTGTACCGTTTTTCTGTACGATTCGATGTTGCCGGTTATCCTGTTATGTATCAGTTCATTGTCAGATTCAAGGCTTACTGCGGCAGAGCGGAGACCGGAACCGGAAAGTGATTTTACAAAATCATAATCGGAACACCTGATTCCGTTTGTTACCAGGATTGTTCTGATCCCTTTCGCGCCGGCATATCCAATCAGCTCCGGCAGGTCCCTCCGCAGCGTAGGCTCTCCCCCCGTAAATGAGACCGACGAAGCTTTTACCTCGCTGTGTATTTTATCAATTACAAGTTTTACCTGCCGTGTCGTCATCTCTACAGGTTCTTTTCCGCGGAAGAGGCCGGAAGAGGGACAGAATTCGCATCTGTTCTGACACCTGTAGGTAAGGGCAATTTCCGCGGATGACGGATATTCGATGTTCTTTTCTCTGAATATTTCGGGGTAGACAGTCTCGTAATTTTTCTTTTCGCTGTCGATCAGCAGCGACAAAGATTTTACAATTTCGGAGAGGTCCCTGACTATTATATTTTTTTTTGTACCGTACAGTTCGTGGATTTTATCGACGGTTTTCTCCGCGCCGGATTTTTCTTCGTAGAGGGATTTAACTATTTCAAAACCGGTATTGTCGAGACGCCGTGTCTTACCGCTACCGGCAATGATCATTGAATCATCATGCCGGAGGTTTATATTCTTCGATGTTGAGGTGACAAAGCTGTCAATTTCACGAAAAAATTCTGAATTCATATTTTATCCTGAAAGAACTGAACGCGGTGTTGTTACAATTAATGATTGTGATGGTTTCCTGTCATTGCGAACAACGTGAAGCAATCTGATTTGAAAACTTATCTAATTATAAAAAAATTGTATTTTCTAAAACAGACTGCCGCGGCATTTCATGCCTCGCAGTGACATTGAATGTACAATCTCATTCATTAATTGACTTAAATTAAAGACTTTTCTTCCAAATCAATTGATCATTAAAATAAACCGTTAACATCTTCCCGGTGCAAATATGTATCTGTTTATAGAAATCTATAAAAAACGGGCGATTAATCAAGTTTTTTTTAAAAAAGTTAATTTTATAGTTTCCTGAAAAACAGGAAAGGTTTAATCATGAGAAGTTATGAATTTAGTGCATCAATTGTTCCTATTATGCGTATTGCTATTGCACGGGATATATATAAAAGAGCGTAATTGAACATTTTTTTAATTCAGCCCGCTTATGTTAAAACTTAACATTGACAATTTATTCAATGCGGGTAATATCTGGGTCACAGGTTGATGATACAATGAAATTTTTGAAAATAATAATGCTGCTGGTGCTCTTTACTCCTCTGATGCCGCTGCTCTCCGGATGCGAAGACGACAGGTTCCTCGATGCGATACATCAGGAGGAGGATTTTATCGCCCCCTATGATGTTAATATTTCTGAAAGCGAAGTGATAATTACGACATATTTTAATATCGCCGATGACGGATATCCTGAATCGCTTTATCCCGGCGACGACGGCAGTTACAAGGATATTCCCAATGCAAGGAGCTTCATAGAAAAACATGATGTTACATATAGCGGCTATATCGTCGAAGATAATGTGACAGGCCTGACCTGGACAAAGTGCACAGCCGACGGAATCAATTCGATGAAAACCACTCAGGACTGCAGCGGAAGCGATGCTGTGGAGATGTCACACGCAGAGGCGGTTGACACCTGCAAGAGCCTTAACTCTCTTAACAGCGGTGCAGGATATGCGGGATATAATGACTGGCGTTTACCACACCTTGCGGAATTGTTCACGCTGGTGTACTTTGGAGACTCAATTTCATATTCATATGCCGACCGCTATAACTTTCCGGATACGGTTATCAGTTCCTCTTCGAACCCTGCATACTGGACATCAAAGTTAAAACTGTATTATGCTTCGGGGTCTACAACGATGCTTAACGAGTACGGCTGGGTAGTATATTTCAGCGGAGGGGGGTGGTGGAAGCTGCTTCTTACAAATTTTGTCGAACTGGTCAATGCGAATACCGGAGCGGTGGCGAATAAAGGCTATGTCCGCTGCGTAAGAGGGGGGGGCAAATGAAAAAGATCGTTCTAGCCCTTTTTTTTATCACTCTTGTCACGGCGCTGTACAGCCAGAAGTCATACAGGATACTTTCCCGGGGATCTGTAAGGGACAACTCGACAAACCTGATATGGACAAGATGTCCTCTGACAGACGGAGACCAGCCGATCTACGATTTTCAGTGCAAAGGAGAGAAGAAGCTCTATTCATGGACTGAAGCCGTTGATGTATGTCAGAAACTGGTCTTTGAAGGGAGGTCTGACTGGAGGCTTCCCAATCTCGCCGAGCTGCAGAGCATTGTATTCAATTATCATTACGCTACCGGCGACGAGTATTACAGCCAGGTATCGGAGGCTGTTTTCCCCAATGCGATATCAAAAACCGATATATATGATTCCTGTACCTCGGATATATGCTATATTCATTACTGGAGTTCAACGCCTGCACAGGTTGTATCGGGGAGCGTCTCGATGGTCTGGGCTATAAATTTTAGTTATGGTAATGCTTTCAGAGATATTCTTTACTTAAAAGACGGCAGCGGGACTTTTATTCTCGATAAGCCGAAAAAGAAAGTCGTCCGCTGTATTGCGGGTCCCTGATCCGTTATGAAATCCAGCCGGATGTTACTCCGCCGTATTTTCCTCTCTTTAACGCTGCTCTTCTCTGTAATTCTTATATCGTGCGCGGAACATCCGAAAGTTATGGAACATGGTATTTTCGCTCCATCGAGGCTTGAATCGGTGATCGGGCAGGACGGGGTCTGTTCGATCAATTTCAGCGAAGATATAACCCTGTGGACATTTGCCGACACAATAACAGGCAGGTGGAAGAGCGATAAGGGGAGGCTGAGCGGAGACAAAAACGAAGCGGTAATGGAGGGTATGCTCTCCAACTCCATTGCCTGGAGTGAAAAGATAACGGAAAAAAATTTTAAAGAAATAAAACTCAGTTTCTATAAAGAGAACGGCCATGCAGCGCAGTTTATAAAGAACCGTAAAGATGAAAATCCTCTGAAACACAGGTTCTGGGCGCTTGACGGTTTCCGCGACGGGGAGAGGGTTTATGTTTATTACCTTCATGTATATGTGCCGGACCCGTCCAGACTGCTTGAATTTGACGTGCTATATGTCGGCCTCGCAAAATGGGATATCCCCCGGGGATGGAAACCCGGAGAGAGGATGGATTTTAAAAGGCTCGGGCCTGTTTTCGGTAAAGGGGCCCCATACTTCGGAGCGGCTGTTATGAAGAGAGACGGCTATGTATATCTTGCCGGGCATTATAAAAAGAATTTTCTGGAGTTTCCACTGTCAATTGCAAGGGCAAGAGCCGGAGATGTTGAAAACAGCAGGGCTTACAGTTTCCTATCGCGGAGCGGGGAGTGGACCGGTGATATCAGGGACGCGGGGCCGTTTCTCGGTGATGTTTCAGGGGAGTGTTCTCTGTCGTATAACGATTATCTGAACGAGTATATAATTATATATTCCGAGATTTTTACCGGAAATATCAAATCGGTAGGGTTTAAAGATTTTACCGGGCTCCCGTCTGCTGAAAAAAAAGTCATTCTAAAGATTAAAAAGGAGAGTGGTTCCGCGATGTGGCCCTATTCCGGGAAGGAGATATTCAGCTCCGGGAGTTCGCTTTTTCTGATTTACATAGACCAGGTGAGGTACCAGCCTTTTCTTGTAGAGCTGAAGTATTAGCGGTTTTCAGAAAGGCAGGGGGCCGGTCAGACAATATCTATCACAAGCAGCGTCGCGTCATCCTTTAGCCCGGTTTTACTGTATTTCCCTGACCAGCTGTATATCGAACTGAAGATTACCTCGGTCAGGGTTTCCGGCGGCAGTGGAGCATGTTCCATTATCAGTTTTTCCAGGGCCTTGTCGCTGAGATATTCACCGCTGCTGTTTCTCTCCTCAACTATCCCGTCCGTGTAGAATACAATTCTCTCCCCTTTTTTTATGTCGACGGTTACCTGGTTGTATTTTTCATCGATATCGAGGCCGATCAGTTTCCCCTTGACAGTGAGTTTGCGGAGCTCTCCGGTCTCCCTGTCGTGCATGTATATCGGCCAGTGGGCTGCATTCGAGAATGTCATCTTCATATCCTGGAGGTCGATGAAGGCATAGAAGGCTGTTATAAACCTGCCGTATATATGGTTTATCAGGCATGCATTCAGTTTCTCTAGCAGTATGGCCGGATCAGCAAGAGAATCGAAAGACATGTAAAAAGCGATCTTGATCATCGAACTGATCAGTGCGGCCGGCACGCCGTGTCCCGTAACATCGGCAATAAGAACTCCAAGACGTTTATTGTCGAGCTGGAGAAAATCATAAAAATCCCCGCCGATCTCGGTCATAGGTTCGTAACGGGCATTGATTACCAGTCCCGGAATCTCCGGCAGGTCGCGGGGAAGGATCGCAAGCTGGATTTTTCTTGCTATCTCCAGTTCCTGCTTGACGGCTATGAATTTTGTCTGCTCCTCGACCGCTTTTTTAAGCGAAACGTAACTCTTCACCCTGGCAAGGAGGACGTCCCTGTCGAACGGCTTTGTAATATAGTCATTGGCGCCGAGGCTGATTCCGGTGATAATGTCCTGCTTGGTGTTTTTTGCAGTCAGCATTATTATCGGAAGTTCAAGGGGTGAGAATTTTTCCCTGATCTGCTTGCAGACGTCATATCCCGATATTACCGGCATCATTACATCAAGAAGGATGATGTCATAAACCTCGCCTGAAAAGATGCTGTCCAGGGCCTCCTGTCCGCCGGTAAAAGAGGCGACATCGTATCCCTGCGATGTAAGCTGGGTCAGCAGGACCTGAAGGTTGATGATATCATCATCGACTATCATTATCCTGGCGCCGGGTTCTTTATCAACCTTTATGCCGGTGAAGAGGTCCATCTTCGGATTCAGTACCGCGTACCTGTCTATAACCGGCTGGTTCTGTTCCGTTGAAGGCTTTTCGGATGACTGGATTGTGAAAGAGAATGTCGAACCTTTGCCCGGAGCGGACTTGAAGGTGATGGCCCCGCCGTGGAGTTCGACAAGGTTTTTCACTATAGACAGACCCAGTCCGGCGCCGCCGTATTTCCGTGCGGTAGATCCGTCGGATTGGACAAAGGAATTAAAGATCAGTTTCTGTCTCTCTTCGGGGATCCCTATGCCGGTATCGGAAATCTCAACGATGCACTCGCCTGTAGACACAGCCGAGGCGCTGATTCTTACATCCCCTTCAGCGGTGAACTTGACCGCGTTTTCGGTAAGATTCAGAAGTATCTGCTGTAGCCTCTGCTCGTCGGCGAATACATAAAACTTACCGGGTTTGATATCGTTTATCAGGTTGATATTTCTGCCGTTTGTAAGGGGCTTGATCATCGTTAATATTGAACCGGCCATCGATCCGAGATCTATGCTGATTTTTTTCAGTTTTAAATTGCTGTTTTTGAGTTCGGAAAAATCGACGATATCATTAACAAGCTTTGAAAGACGGCGCGTGCTCTGCAGTATCATCGAGAGAAGGTGCCTGGCGGAACTGTTCAGTTCGCCGCATGAACCGTCAATCAGGGACTCTGTGAGACCGACAATGCCGTGTATCGGAGTCTTAAGTTCGTGGGATGTATTCGCGAGAAACTCGTCTTTCAGCTTGTCCATCTTTGTCAGATCCTCGTTAGCCTTTTCAAGCTCTGTGATTTTCTGATTAATCATCGCGGCCATATTGTTGAATGACGAAGCGAGTTTTCCTATCTCGTCTTTCTGGGAGATGTTCACTATATACCTGTAATTACCAAGCTCAATGTTTTTTGCCCCGTTGGTCAGCTTGATAATAGGTTTTGAAATGTATTCGCCGATCAGTATCGCGGAGATTATGACTGTAAGGGTGAGGATGATCAGAGCGATATTGATGTAGAGCTTCAGGGCGCTTATGTATTCAAGGGCCTTCGATTTACTGACTATTAATCTTACTATGCAGAAAGGGGGCTGGCCGGGAAGGCTGCCGGACGCAGTAAACTCGAAATAGGTTTCGTTAAGAAAAAACTCCCTGTAGTTGCTGTTGGTATGGATGATATTATGAATTTCATCAGTTCCTACTTTTGAAGAAGGATAGTTGAAATAACCGGTAAAGTTCTTATCTCTCAACGAAGCAAGAATAGTGCCGTTTCTTCCGGGATCTGAAGAAAGAAGTATCGCATCGGCGTAGACAAGGCCCCCCTCCATCAGAGGCTCAAGCATTGATGTCATCTCTTTTATATCGACGCTTGATGATCGTATGTCGCCGCCGTTCATCATAAGAATATTGAGGACCGATTTTGCAAAAATACGGCTGTTCGTTATGCTCTGGCTGATTGTATATTTAAGGGTTTCTGTTTCAAATTTCTGCATCAGTATTGTGTAGAAAGGGGTCAGCAGAACCGCGGTAAAAAGAATGAAGACCAGTATTAGCTTATGCTTTATTTTCATCTTTCGTCATGCTTCAGAGGGATTCAATTGCCTGCTGGCGTTTTACTGCTCGGGGCAGATAAATGTTGGCGTTTTTGTTTTCCGGGTCGACAAGCAGTATCCGCTCCATGATCTCGATGCATTCTTTAAACTTTTTTTCATCATAAAGCTTTATGCCGTCGGCTTCCCACTTCGGGATATTGACTTTAAGGGCCTTCCTGTGTGTAAGAAGCTTGATCTCGCAGTCTTTAATATAGGCCGAGCATCCCTCCAGCTGCGGGATTGCCTTCAGATAGTTCTGCTGGCTTATCAGCGTCTCGGCTGTTGTGCGGTTGAGCTCGATCTCCTCTATCCTTTTTATGTAGTAATCGAGTCCCGGAAAATTTTTATCTATCGCATTGAGATCGAAGAAAAGAGTTTTTGCTTCATTAAAATTTTTCTTTTTAAACTCGGAAAGTCCCTGGTTGAACATTGTAAGTTTTTTTTCCGAACTGGATGCCATTTCCACTTCCCTGACATAAGAATTATAGTTATAGGTCAATCCTATGGAAAATGTGGAAGCGTTATAGTTCTTTCTGGACAGTTCCATCATCCTGAAATCGTAAAGGAAAAACAGGCCGATGCCACGTCCCAGATAAGGTATAACCCCGATATTATATGATATAGAAGGCTTGAAGGCCCTTTCATCCCTGAGGGTATTCTTGGTATTCAGTGAGGAGTATATTCCATGTAGATCTATCCCTGCAGAGAGATCGATAAATGAGAAAACCGGGTAAAAAAAACCGGCCCCTGCAAGAAAATCTAATTGCCTTAACATGGAATTTTTGCTTGATTCCATGTCATGATGAAAACCGGCAAACCCCGCTTTAAAATAAGTGTTGCCGGATAACAGTGAGGGGCTGTAAAATGTGTTAAAACCGGCAGAATATCCGTTTTTAAAATACCTGTCGTAGTAACCGGAAACAGAGGACGGTCCTCCTGACAGAGTATATGTAAAACCTGAATGGTTATTTTCCGGATATAAAGCATTCACAAATAAAAGATTGTATAATAATATCAGTGCCGGGATTAAATGTATTTTTAATTTCATAGTTATAAACTTTACCTGGCGAAGGTTAATTAATTTCAGATTATTTTTCAACAATAAAAAGATTATTATATTATTAATTTCTTAAAGATGCTCCCTGCGGGAGCCGAACTCCGGCAGATTCGCCGCAATACGGAGGTTATGCGGCAGCGGGTATTATTTTTGTATCCGGACACATTTTATATTAATGGATATGCTGAATGAAATATAAAGAATCGGTATTAATCGCTGCAATAATTGTCTTCTGTACCATAACGCGTGTAAATTCGGAGCCTGCCGCTGCCGGGGAGTTTGTTCTGTTCCCCTCTTATACCGGAAATCCTTTATACGATGAACTGATCAGGGGGAGCGAGATGGCCCTGCTGGAAACCTGTTCCGAGGCGGGAAGGCTTGTCCCTGTTGAATACAACTACAGAAAGGCAGCGCTGGAAAAAAGCGAAGGCGCAGACCGTGAGACTCTATATAGAAACGCAGCCGTATACCTGAAAGCCGGAATTTACACCGTGATCTCAGCTTACAGTGAAAACGGATTCAATGTTCTCCGGATAAATATTGTTCCGCTTAATGATAAATACCGCGATTTAAAACGCGAAATTTCTATAGCGGCGCGTATCCCCGACAACATTCCGCTGAAGGCGGCGCGTGAGTTCGCCAGGCTGCTGAAGGGGGTGTCTCTGCGAAGCGATATTTTAAAAGTCTATGACGACGGAACGGCTTTAATCAATTCGGGCCAGTGGCACGGACTTGAGGCAGGGAGTTACATAACTGATGCCGGCAGGGTCAGCGTCAGAAACGTAACAAGGTACACCTCTGTGATACAGGGCCCGGGTTTTGCGGGGCGCACAGCTGTTGACTTCATGCTCTGCCCGAAACTTGACGCATATCTCGAAAGAATTGATTATGACATCAGGATCAATACCGCGAGGGTATACAGCAGGGATGAATTTTTAAGAAAGAGGGACGGGGTTGTCAAAGGGGCCGTTCAGGGGACATGCGTGATAAACCAGGGTGCGAGTTTCTGTCTGCCCGGCTACGGTTCTTTCCTCTCTCTTGACTATATGGGGATTGAAAACGGAAAACCTGACTATGCCGGGATAATGCTTGCCGTGTCTCTGACGGCCGCTCACCTGGGGCTTGTGCCGGCAATGACCGGTTTCGACGTACAGTTTTTTCCGTGGATAGATGACGGAGACAGGACCGACCGCATTAAGAGACTGAACTGGTTCCTCTGGGGGACTATACCCCTGACCTTTTCTGTATCATACTTCAGCCAGCTGGAATACAACTACAGGGACAGGAGGCTTGTTCCCCCGCAGTTTGAGGACCAGGACCTGTCAGCCGCCGTTGTTTCCGTTTTTGTTCCCGGAGGGGGCCTGTTCTATAAGGGCTACAGATGGAGCGGATGGGGGGTTTATATCGGAGAGATCTCTCTTGCCGGATACGCCCTCTACGCCGATAAAAGCGTGAAGAGAAACAGGCTGTTATGTTCGCTTGCCGCCGTCAGGGTCGCGGAGATTATCGCGTCATATTACATGCCTTCATCATATCAGTATTTCAGCCGGGAGATATCATCAACCGGGAATGTGGATTTTTCCGTCGGGCTGAATAAAGGCTATGACGGAGCCGGTGAGATTACCGCGGCTGCGACGTTCCGTTACTGACCATGTTCCCCGAGAAGAAGAAGACCGCTAGAAACACTATGTAAGACGCTATGGCCGGCATTATAAGCACAGGGAAAAATTTCGCGAACGGCGCCAGTAAAAGTATTACGCCCCAGTGGAAAAAGATCGCTTTTCTGGTTTTAAGCGTAATGGGAAAATCGTCCCAGCGGATAATCACCATCATACCGGTAAGGTTCCAGCCGTAGAGAGAGTAGAAGGCGTGCATCCTCAGTATTATTTTTCCTAAAAGTTCATTATACGATACCTGTTTCAGAATTATATAAAGAATTCCGGTAACAGCCGTTGCCATCAGAAAATAGATCCCCGATACGAGAAAATATTTCTGCTGCATGCTCCTTCCGTATTTAAAAAAGACCGCAAATATAAAAAGAACTGTTATAAACAGGAAGAAGGAGATAAACACCTCACCGGCAAAGAGTTTCATCAGAATAAAAATGAAGAATATTATCACGCCCATGCATATGAACCAGAAAAGGAAATGCTCAAGCAGCATAATCTTCCGGTCAGCCCTGTCCTCGATGATGCCGAATATCATCGACATCGTAATCAGCGAAACCGGGAACGAGAACCCGAGGAAAAAAACGTCGAGTGTAAGCTTTTCTATATAGAACAGCTTCAGGTACGAGTCGTTCAGTATTACGAACGATGAAAGGAGCAGGCCTATCACAAGACAGAGAAGCGATGCCTGGTGGAACTTCTCTGAAGCGGGCGACTTGCTGCTGAAAAAAACCGAAGGGAAAAATGAAAACCTTTTTTCGCGGTACGACTCGACGATAATCGCAAGCACTACGGCAGCCGCGGCGGCCGGGATATACAGCTTTAAAAACGCGCATACCGCGTAGAAGATACTTATAAGGAAAAACAGGATCGTCATCGGAGAGGGGGCTTTTTTCTTTTCCGTCAGATAGAGAATCGTAAACCCGCCGCTTGTGAGATTAAACAGGAAGATATGAAGCCTTTCAAAATTCATCTGGAAGTAATAATCGAGATAACCGAATATGAATGCCGCGGACATAACGGTAAAAAGCGTAATTCTGAAAAGGAGTTTATTGTTTATAATCATTGTTTAACCTGTCTTAAAAACCGTGCTGTTTGATCAAGAATGGATCCCCGCCTTCGCGGGGATGACATCCCGGGACAGCTTCTTACTTTATATGTTCGATTTCAAAATAGTACAACTTAAATCTTTATTCAGTAAAAAAGGCCTTATACAGCAGATGGGCCGAATAGAGGTCGGCCTTCGACGTCACCTCACATGTCGAGTGCATCCCGAGAACACAGGGTCCAGCGTCAACACAGTCCATGCCGAAACGGGACATGAACATCGCGATAGTCCCCCCTCCTCCTATATCTATTTTTCCCATCTCTCCTGTCTGCCAGGGGATTGAGTGTTTGTCGGCCATGCCGCGTATATACTGCATATATTCGGCGTGGGCATCGTTTGTGTTGTATTTTCCGCCGCCGCCGCCGTATTTCTCGATTGAAACGCCCTTTCCTATATATGAGACGTTCTGCGGATCGTTGACCGATGAGAATGTCGGGTCCATAGCTGTGGTTACGTCTGCCGAGATCGCTTTTGACGCCTCGAGTATCTTCCAGGGGAGGATGTTCAGTCCGGCGAGTCTGATGTATTCAAAAGTAAAGTTGACCAGTGAGAAGCTCTCGGCTCCTGTATCTCCGTAGGAACCGGTCTCCTCCTTGTCGGCAAAGTACGCAACGGCTGTGCGGGCCGGGTTTGCGGTACCGGTCAGCGCCATTAGGGACGAATATACGCAGACCCGGTCATCCTGTCCGTAGCCGCCGATAAGTCCCCTGTCGAAACCTATGTCCGTACATTTCTGTGCCGGGGCAAATTCCAGTTCAGCAAAGGCAAGGTCCTCCTCGATCAGGCCGTAAGCGTCGTTCAGATATTTCAGTATCATGAATTTGACCTTGTCTTTTATGTCCTTGTCTCTTACAGGGAGGTGGCCGCAGATTATATTAAGCTCTTCGCCCTCTATCAGTTTTGATCCCTCTTTTTTCATCTGCTCCTTCGCAAGGTGCGGGAGCAGGTCGGGTATGATGAATTTCGGATCGTCGGCTTTGTCACCGATATGTATCGGCGTGGTCTTGCCCGATTTTGTAAAAGCGACTCCGTGAAGCTCAAGTGGAGTGTTTACCCAGTGAAACTTTTTTATTCCGCCGTAATAATGCGATTTCAGAAGGGCGAGTTCCGAGCTCTGGTAAAGGGGGAACGGCTTCAGGTCAAGCCGCGGAGAATCGACATGCGAGCCGATAAGCCTGAATTCGTCTTTCTTCTCTCCGACGACAAACGCGGTGAGTGTTTTCCCCTTAAAAACCCTGTATCCCCTGTCACCCTTTTTTACGGTTTTGAGTTTTTCTATATTTTTAAACCCCGATTTTTCAAGGATTTTGATGATATTTTCAATACACAGTCTCTCCGTCTTTGAATCGGTAAGGAATGATTTGTAGTTTTCGGCGAATTCAAATATCTTTTTATGTTCCGAATCTTTAAAGTCGGTCCATGCGCTCTCCTTTTTATAAACCAGTTTCTCTTCCAGTTTTTTATTGGGATTTGTTTTTTCTTTTTTATCAACCACGTCGTTACCTCGTTTCAGATGCCTTAAATATAGTCAGATTCATCTATAAAGTCATCTGTATCAACATTTTTTTTGTTTAAGAGCCGGCTCTGATCCCTTCTCCCGGCCGGACCTGTGTTGCAGGGGCCGTTCGAAACCGTTTTTATCATTCATTTTAATAATCAGATATTAATCGCTGAATGCCGATAATATAGCGATACTTATAACCGGAAAGAAAATGAGCGGTACAGCTAATAATATAATAATACCGGACAGATTCCGCGATCCGTATATCTTTGAGAACCTCCTTTCGATGCAGCAGGAGATATTTTCGGAGAATGCGGTCCTCGACATGTCCAGAGTCGCGTTTATGGAGCCTTATTCAATGCTCTCCTTTCTTCTGATGGGGCGGAACTACCTCAGGGACAGGGGGGAGAAGATAAAGCTTATAAACGTACCGGTCCATATACACCAGTACCTGACGAGGATGGATTTTTTCCAGTGCGGCGTGTTTAACATGCCTGAAATTCTCAATGAGAACATGATGTTTAAAAGGAATCCCGCGAGCAGCAGGCTTTTAGAGATAACGATGATTCCGAACAAGGAGAGACAGAGCGTTGATGTAATCTCTTCGGTGATAGCTCTGTTCAGGAAGAGGGCCTCGCTGATTCTGAAATACTGGATGAACGATTCCGTTACAGACTATTTTGTCACGATAATATCCGAGCTGTGCCAGAATATTTTTGAACACAGCCTCGATTCGGGCTATGTGGCGATGCAGACATACCGCAGCGGTAATGAAAACATCGCAAGGCTTGTGATATCCGATTCCGGGATCGGAATACTGGAAAGTTTCAGGGAGAAGAGCAATATACACTACTCCGGCGGTGCAGAGCTGATCGAGATGGCTCTGACGACCCCGATTTCGAGCAAGAGGGAGTTCGGCTACGGCCTCTGCCAGGTGAATTCGATAGTCGAGCGCCTGAAGGGAGTGATCTTCATCCGCAGCGGAGAATCTTCTCTTTCAGCTCTGTACGACAGAAAGGAGAAGAATTCAAAGAACATTTTTCACAGGAACGGACTGGTGCGCTTTAACGGGACGCAGATATCTATTTCGTTATCCGCGTAAAAACATAATATTCTTAGATTGAGGGGATTTAATGATCATAGATGTGGCCAAGATTGCGAAAGAGGTTAAAGTCAAGCTGCCTGATCTGATAACGAGGCCGGTGGGTAGAACAATATACGCCGCCACGGTAAAAAGGCTGTCAATTATTGGGACGGGCGAAACGGTAATTCTCGACTTTACCGGGGTAAAGGTGATTGATTCCTCTTTTATCGATGAATATATTGTCAGGCTGATACTTGACTCCCGTGAAAAGGATTTTTACCTGAAACTCAGGAATATATCCCCGATGTCAGAAATTAATATTGACTCTGTCTTCAATTCGTATTCTAATTATAAGGATACCAGGATTGCCGTAGCGAGGGAAGAGATAGGGATCAATAACAGGTTTTATATAGGGCCGCTGGCTGACAGGGAGAGCGATATAATGGATTATCTCAGAATAAACCTCAGTGCGGGGATAGATGATATTTCGAGATTTTCCGGAATTGAATCGGATAAATTGCGCAGTCTCCTTGAAGATCTCTCGGTTTTGAGAGTGATAAGGGGGAATAACGGGGAATTTACCACGGTTTAGGTTTATATGGCCAGGAAAATAAAAAATGAAAATATTCACAGAGATGACAGCCTTTTCGGCCTTCTTCTGTCATATAAACATTATAACACTTATGTCCGGGTTTTTGTCAACAATGCCGAGTCAATGGTAGCGGTTGTGCTGACCGGTAATCCCAGGTTCTGGGCTAACCTCCCGGCCGAGATAAAAGAAGGCTATGTCGGGATGAAGAGGCTTGAAATCGGAGCGGATAAGATGTTCATAAAGTATATCCTGCCGGAACATCTTATTAAGACATCAGGCTTTTCCGCCGGAATTAACCTTCCGGCCGATAAGATTGAAGTGAAGAATATGCTCGATCTTCAGGGGTATTATCTTATAAAAACTTCAACGCGTTATCTGAACAGGGTTTTAAGCGGAGTCAAGAAACTGTTGAACCTTTCATCGCAGAAGAAATATGAAATTCTCGAGAAATGCATCTCAGAGGAACAGGAAAAAATAAATGGCTAGTAACCAGGGCAGCATAAGTGAAAAAGCGAAGAGAATTGAGATCTCTCTGAAGTTTACAAACGGGGATATGGACAAGGCCAAGCTTATGGCTTCGGGCGGCCTGCTTGATATTACGGCTATCAAGGGGAAATTCATTATTGCAGATAAGGGAAAGGAGATCTCCGGATTCTTTTTCGCATATTTTAATGTAATAAACGAGTATATCGCCGCGGTTAAAAGTGTTATAGTTTCGAACAACAGCCTCTTTTCAAGAATAAGAATTTTTGACGAATGGAAGTCCCTTTATAAGAACATGGTGGCATATCAGAAGGGTGATGATACAATTAATCCGGAGAAGTTCAACTCCGACATGCTTGCGTCTTTTATCAGGGTCGATGTATTTCCCGATGTCCAGAAGGAGAACCTCGATTATCTCTCCTCTGTTATTCCCGACATGATCAGGGAGAGCCTCGGAAATCAGAATGTCAAGTGCCAGATAGGCCTTGAACAGACCAGTTCTCTTGAACTCACGCTGATGGGGATCGATATAATGGTTCCGGCGCCGGTGGAAGAGGTGAAGGATGAGCCGCAGGGAGCGGACTCAAAACCGGTTGCAGAATCTCCGTTTGAAAAAAAACTTGCGGAGATCGAGTCCAAGGCCCAGTACATTGTCGAGGGGAGCTGTTTTCTCTCACCGGTAAGGGGGAAGCTGATCGCGGAGATAGTTCCGGGTGAGAGGATTTACGTTATCCTTCCCGGCAAGGACTCCGTAAGCCAGAAGATAATTGATGCCTACAAGGCCAGAAACAGCGACGGAAGCCCTCTCCCTGTAGTGGGACGCGTAATGGAGAAGGTGCCGAACGAAACAACGAAGGGTGTGATACTCTATGTCCTCGTCGCAAAGGGGATATACGCCAAACTGATTGAAGAAGAGAATGTCAAGATACAGACTGAGCTTACGGCCGCCTCTATGAAGGGAGAGAACAATCCCGAAGAGATAGAAAGGAACAAGATATATAACTGGGTACTGTATGTTGTCTTTTCGCTTCTTATAATCTCGCTGATAGTAATACTATCGATGCTCTGATTGTTATGTGATTTTCAGATGACGCGCGGATTTTTTTTAATATTCCTTCCTTCCTTAATTATTTTTTTTCAGTTAACACTTTCAGCCCAGATGCCCGACTGGAAATTTTTCAGGGACAGGGAGGGGAACACCTATTACTACGACAGGGCAATGAAGCTCAGAATAACCGACGATAAACCTTTCGATTACATACCGGTATCGGCAGAGGGGAATGACTACTATCTGCATAAGGGGATTGAACTGGTAAAAGCGGGGAAGTATGCCGAGGGCCTGTATTATCTTAAATCGCTGAAGGCGCTCCCGGCGGAGAACTTCAGGGTACAGAACAATTCGAAAGACGCGGCAAAATGGATCAACAATCTGAGGAAAAAACATGGAACACGCTATGACCGGTTTGACAGCGAGAGCACGGTTCTTCTCACTTATTACGGGGAGAAGTACAGCATCATAAATGAAAAGCTCCGTTATAAAATTGTACTGAAAAAAAGGCCGGCGATAGTTAAGGCATACTGGAAACAGACAGTGCATGGATACGGCCTGAAGTTCGGATTTAACCTGGATAAAAGCAGTCCCGACCGGCAGGGATATGACTGCATAACCGGTATTGAGAGCAGAGTGCTTAAGGGGGAAACCGGAAACATTGCGGATGCGGAAAATTTCTGGAGGCGTGAATTCGGCAGAGATAATTTTGTCAGGGAGGAGGTCTTCAGAAGAGAGGACAGGGTCATCTACCTCTACCGGTACGGAGACGATGTTCCGGTTTCAGGAATCGAGGGTATATATATAAACGGGAATATCATTCACGTGCTCAGGGTACTCTGCAGCAGCGGTATAAAGGATAGAATTTTTGACGAGATACTTAAACCTGTTGAAGAGATGGTGCTGGTTAACTGATATTTATCTGTCATACCCGTTTGTTTTTTCTGTCATACCCGCGGAGGCGGGTATCCATTTCTTTCAGAATTAAAGGTTTTACAACCAGAGATCATTATAGATTAGCCAGGGCTCTTCCTTTGGTCGTCCACAAGGGACTTCCTTCGGTCGCCCGTCTTCACGGGAATGACATACGGTAGAAATGGACTTTGAACTAACTTTTGTAAACCAGTGCGGTCTCCCCGCATTTTTCCTTGTCTTTGCAGTTTGTACAGTCTTTCCAGATTTTTTCCGGAAAATCGCTTTTGGGAACAGGTATAAAACCGTTTTTTTCAAAGAAGCCGGGCTTGTAGGTGAGTGTAAAAATTTTAACCTTATTCTCGTGATCTGTCTGTGCTATAAGTTCTGACAGAAGCGCCTTACCGATCCCTTTACCCTGAAACGAGCTGTCTACGGCCAGAGACCGGACCTCTTTCAGATTTTTCCCGTAATCGTAGTGGGTTATGGAACCGATTATCCTGCCGTCGGATACAGCTACGAGGAAATTGCCAATATTGTCGTTTATATCATCCATCGTACGTTCAAGGATCACACCCTTTTCGGCATAATACTTTATCAGATTATATATAGATTCGGCATCGGCAGTATCAGCAGTCCTGATATGGTAAAGCATAAATTTTTCCGGTTAAATGCGTTTGATTATCTGTGCATTAGTCGAAAAGGCATACTGCTTGTAAAGAGAAATTTCCGAGAGGGATTTTCTCGCGTCAGATTCGGTCTTGTACGGCCCGGTGAAAATCCTGAAATTCTGGTTGTTTTTTGACACTATTACGGTATGCCCCTTGCTGCTGAGAAACTGGGCTACAGGTTTAAGGTCCGTTTCACTGTACTCCTTTCCCAGCTGTATCACAAAGGGGTATTCAACTTTCGGATAGATCTGGTTTACCTGTTTTGCATTTCCTGTCACGTCTTTCATCATTGAAGACATCTTGTCCCCTATGTTGTTCATCGCGCTCATTGTATGGTCATCTACGATCTTTCTGTCCGCCCCGCCGGCGAATTTTATCCCGATAACAAGCCCCGTGGTGAAAGAGATTATTACCAGAGCGGCGACAAATGTTATAATTTTTGTGGCCCTTCTGCGCGACTGTTCGTTATCTCGGTCGGTGGCTCCTGTTGTTCTGGAGAAGTATTCAGCGTCAAATTTATCAAACTGGGGAGGAAGATCGCGCAGATGTCTTCCGTCGTAAAAATCCATATTCTGCATATTAAACCTGTAAAGAGATTTATTTGAAAAGGACCGGTCAAATCCGTCCATTATGTTTAGATTGTCGGCAGACAGGAGCAACTCTTTGAGCAAAAGAAAGCATTTTAAGGTTTTTTATTCAGCAGTTTCCTGAAAAACAGGGTATTGTACAATATGAAGAAGATCCCCCTCTCCGTATATAGAATTTCAACCGGAAAAACAGAGCAGAATATTCATTACACTTCCTGAAGTTTTTATAGAGAGTCTTGAAATGGAATACGACAGATATTTTTCCCTGTGATATGTAAATTGTATCATTCTGACCGGCTGTGTTGAAGAAGCCTTCCGGTCCGGAGACAAATCAGGATGTTCAATTTTAAGGAGTCGACTATGAGGGAAGTCTATATCATCGGAGCGGATACGATTAAATTCGGTAAATATCTCGACAGTACAATAAGCCAGCTTGCGGCAAAGACTGTGTTTCCATGCCTTGAACAGGCCGGTATTGATAAAAAGGATCTACAGTCAGTCTATTTTGCCAATTCGGCATGGGGGGAATACAGGCGCCAGGTCTGCATAAGGGGGCAGGTGGCTCTCCGTCCCCTGGGCATAGACAGCATTCCGGTTACAAACATTGAGAATGCCTGCGCCGGAGGTTCTACCGCGTTCCATCACGCATGGCTTGGCGTTGCCAGCGGGCTTTATGACATAACAATGGCGCTCGGTGTTGAGAAAATATATGATCTGAACCAGAAGCTTGTTTTTTCAAGTTTTCTCACCGGACTCGATGTGGGCAACATTCTCCCTATGCTGAGGGAATCAAAAGGGCTCGGACTGTCTGACGGGGACAGACAGGCGATGAAGATGCACATTGAAAAGTATTCCGCCGCCGCGAAAAAGGGGGGGAAGAAAAAAAGAAGCGTCCGGGACCGCTGGAAGGAGTTTCGTGACTCCTTTGTCGTAGCGCTGAGGATCGGCGAGTCCATGGGTTATGATGTGCTTAAAGAACTCAACAAAATGGGGGGAGGAGACCATTCCCCATTCATGGACGTCTACGGAAACGAGGCGCGTAAACATATGAAAGAATACGGTTCCACAATCGAACAGTTTGCCGTTATAGCGTCAAAGAACCATTTTCATTCCACTATGAATCCTAACGCGCAGTACCAGTTTCCTGTTTCTGTTGAACAGGTGCTTGCGGACAGGATGGTAACGTGGCCTCTGACCCGTTCAATGTGCGCACCTGTGGGGGACGGTGCTGCGTCCGCTATCCTGTGCGATGAAAAGACCGTAAAAAGGCTGGGGCTCATGTCGCAGGCCGTTAAGGTACGGGCCTCCGTTCTCGGTTCGGGTAAAGCCAGGGACAAGGGGGAGCCTGATATCGGGGCAAGGCTTGCGGCAATCGCCTACAATAAGGCGGATCTCGGCCCCGGCGACATCGACCTTGCCGAGGTACATGACGCCTCCGCCTACGGAGAACTGCACCAGACCGAAAACATGGGATTCTGCAAACCGGGCGAGGGGGGTATCCTTGCGATGAGCGGAGCGACCAGGATAGGGGGAAAAATTCCTGTAAATACCAGCGGCGGGCTTGAGTCCCGCGGGCATCCGATAGGCGCCTCCGGGCTGGGGCAGATCCACGAGATTGTCACGCAGCTGCGCGGTAAAGCCGGAGCAAGGCAGGTCAAGGGCGCCAGGATAGGACTTGCCGAAAACGGCGGCGGAGCGCTCGGCGTTGAAGAGGCCGCAATGTGCATACATATACTGGAAGCCCCTTCAAAAAGCAGATAGAGAGAGGAACAGAGGAATGAGAAAACTAAGAGTACTTTATAATATAGTCAGGTCTGTAACAATCTTTGCATTGAATGAGATAAGGAGAGGAACCTTCCGTGCGAATTTCAGGGGGATTGCAAAGATGGAGATCAAGGAGGAGATGTCCTGGGGGGACCTCCTCGAGGAAAAGGTAAAAAAACATCCGGACAGGATATTTCTTACATTCGAAGAGAGGAACTTTACGTTCCGCGACATGGATAACAATGCCAACAGGATTGCCAATTTTTTTCTTAAACTTGGCGGCGCCCGTGGCATCGGTGTGGCGATGTTTATGGACAACAGTCCGTCTTTTCTCGATGTATTTATTGGTCTGCAGAAGATAGGGATGTACTCCGTTCCGGTTAATACATCTCTGAAGGGTGAAAGCCTTCTTTATATACTTAACCACTGCGAGGCCCGGTACATCGTTATAGATGAAAGCTATATCGGTGTACTTGAAAAGATAAAGGGGAGACTTGAGAATATAAGAACATTTATCGTCAACCCTTCGGCGCCAGGTTCTTTAATACCATCAGGTATGACAGGTCTTCATAATGCCTACGACGATTCTCCTGCCAGGCCGGCTTTGGGATACAATAAGGAGGATATATGTTTTATCACATACACATCCGGAACAACCGGCCTGCCGAAAGGGGTGGTCTACCGTTACAAAAATATACCGGTTAAACTGCTCTCCCTTGCGGCGCATCTGCTCTATAAAAAAAGCGATATCCTTTATACAGCTATGAAGCTTTTTCACGGTAACGCGCTGTTCGTTACCGTTACATGCGGGATGCATACCGACGCGAGGGTCGTGATGGCCAGGAATTTTTCAGCCAGCGGATTCTGGAGGGACATAAGGAAACACAACATAACCTCATTCAATACAATCGGCGCGATGATACCGATGCTGATGAAACAGCCGGAAAGCCCTCTCGACGGAAAAAACAAAGTGCGCTTTGTATTGTCGGCGGCCTGTCCAGCGGATCTCTGGGAGAAGTTTGAAAAACGGTATAATCTGAAAATTTATGAAGCCTACGGCGCGGTAGACGGCGGAGGGAAGGTGATACTGAATCTGGGTAACGCGCCGGTGGGGTCGATAGGAAAACCCCCGATGAAGGTAAGATACCGTATTGTCGATTCAGATATGAAAGACGTCCCGGAGGGGAGCCCCGGCGAGCTGATTTTCGCATCCTCGGCCGGCGAGGGGAAAAAGGGGGTTGTGGAATACTTCAGGAACGAGGACGCATCAAGCGAAAAATCTGACGACCAGTGGGTATTTACCGGAGACATTATGAGGAGAGACAAAAACGGCTACCTCTATTTTGTCGGCCGCAACACCGAGTCGATGCGTATTAAGGGGGAGAACGTTTCAGCCTTCCAGGTGGAGCAGATAATCCAGAAACACCCGTCGGTACTGGAAGCGGCCGTTTATGCCGTTCCATCTGAACTTGCCGAGGATGAGATAATGGCGAGTGTAGCGCTGGTGGAGGGGAAATCCCTGAATGAACGGGAACTGATTAATTTCATAAGGGATGATCTTCCAAAATTTGCAGTTCCAAGATATATCAGGACCGTGAAGGAGTTTCCGAAAACAGAGACCTTCAGAATTATGAAAAAAGAGATAGAAAACCAGGGGATTGCGAGCGGCACATATGATGCCCTGTCGGAATCATATATTTCATAAAAGCGGAATTGGAAGAGTTAAAATTTAATTATTCTGAAAGTTTATAGAAGTGCACTATTGAAACATTACAATAAATGTCACTGCGAGGCATGGATTGCCGCGGCAGTCTGTTTTGTATAATGAAATAATATTTTTTAAAACAGATTTCTTCGCGGCGTTTACCCTGAGCCTGTCGAAGGGTTCGCAATGACAGAGTTTTAATTTTTTTGTGAATTGTTTAAAATATAGAGAGTTTTAATAAAAAGGGATAAATTGGAAAACAGTTGAAAAAAAACTGTCAGCACTTTAAACAGTTAACAGTGTCCTGAAAACAGGAGAGCGCCATGCGGAAAACCTTGCAGAGAAAAAAGATGAAAAAGTATATATTCACTCTTCTGCTCGTTCCGTTTATATGCGGATGTTCGGGCAGTTCAGATAATAACAGGCATGCAATTGACCTGTCAGGGAGCTGGAGAATAATAGAGTCTGACAGTATCGACTGTGCGTCGCCGTCATATGATGATTCCGGTTTTCCCGGCATAAAAATTCCGGGGAACTGGCTTGCGGTGCTGGAAAAAAATGAAAACCTCACTTCGATAGTCTGGCTCCGTAAAAAGGTTTTCATAGGACGCGATTTTAGCATGAAGCAGCCGGAACTTTTTATCGAAAGGATCGGCGTGGCGGACGAGGCCTATTTCAACGGCGTTAAAATAGGCTCAAGCGGGGTTTTTCCTGAATCTCCGTCCGGTCTCAGCTACCAGATCTCATGGCATACGCCAAGACGGTATTTTATCCCGGACAATCTTGTGAAATACGGCGGAGAGAATGTTATCGCGCTCAGGGTATACTCTCATATCCAGAGCGGTGTAATGGGTGAGGTTGTGCTGCGGGACTATCACGACGAATACTTTGTTCATGCCCTGCGCGGCTTCAGACCCCTTTTAATCAATACCGCAGCGGTAATTCTCAATATAATGCTTATATTTATTTTTCTAATGATGTTCAGTCTGGACAGAAACAAAACCGAATACCTGTACTTTCTGCTGATAATTATAACTACGCTCCTCTGCACATTTCTCACATTCACTCTGCCGTTTATGATCGACGGGCTTTTGCGCTATAAACTGGGACTGCTTCTGTATACCCTTACGAATTTTTTTGTATTTCTGGGGGTCAAGGAGTTTCTTTCGTACAGAAACCGGCCCCTTACCTGTACAATGTTATGCCTTCTCGCTTTAGTTGAAACTATGGTGATGGCATCTCCTGAATCAAGGACTCTGGTGTTTTACAGCGGCATTATCTGTCTGATATTCGTGGTTCTCTGCATTTTTGTTTCTCTTGCAGTGTTCATAATTGCTGTAAAAAGAGACCCGATCCGCTACTGGTATTTTCTGCTGATCGCGGTTCCGATATCTTTCTCGGTGGCAAGAAATGCCTATTATATCTTTTCGTACCGTTTTAACGAGCTCCCTCTTACAATATTCATGCATGTACCTCTTGTGTTTATGTTTATAACACTCTACACGATATATGACAATGAAAAATCGAAGAAGGAAAAGGACAATCTGTACAAAGCCCTGCTTGCAAAATCCAGGAATGACATACGGGTCCTGAAGTCCTTAAAAATTAAGGACAGGAAGCCCGAGCCCCGTGATATAATATCAAAGGTGATCGAGTATCTTGATAATAACTATGCCGAGAAATATGACAGGATCGAGCTCTCTAAAAAATTCGGCCTTAACGAGGATTATATGGGTCAGTTGTTCAAAAAGGCCACAGGGACCAATATTTCAAATTATATCAATACCAACAGGATCAATGCAGCCAGGGAACTGGCAGTGGACACTAACGCAAAGATAATCGATATCGCATACCATGTCGGATTTGACAATCTTACGCATTTCCACCGGCAGTTCAAACTCCAGACAGGCTGTACTCCGAACGAATACAGAACCTTCGTTAAAAAAAGGAGCGACTAGAGCCTCGGCGGAGTCAGCTTCCCCCTGTCTATCGTTTTGAAATACCTTGTCCAGCGGTACGGGCGTTTAAGAGTTATCGCTCCCGCCGGACATATGGCGGAGCAGTCTCCGCATCCCATGCACTGGCTGATACCCGGTTCACCTGTCAGTTTTCCGCTGGCAGGTTTCATAAGGGCCTTCTTGTTCTGCATCATTATCGAGTCGGCGGGACATGCCCTGGAGCACATCGAGCATCCGGTACATTTTGCGGGATCAATTTCGATAGATGCCCAGGTGACCTGTTTTATGTTGCCGTAGTCCGGTAAAAAAAGGCGTTCAATTATTCCAATATTTTTCATGCTTTGCACCTCCATCAATATATTGTCGTGTGCGAGTTGTTCTCATACCAGTCAACCGCGTGTGTTTCACGTGATACGAAACCGTCCGGTTCACCCGCCGGCCATCCCAGTGCGATACTGGACATGAACTTGTACGGGTATTTAATGCCGAGTTTTCTTTTCCACTTGTGAGAATATTTAAATGCGGTTTTGGCAAAGCTTACCCAGCAGGTTCCAAGCCCCATGCTGTGGGCGGCCAAAACCATGTTCTGGCCGGCTATACCGCAGTCAAGGTCCGGATTGCCCACTCCGCGCACATCCTTGAATATCAGAATTACCGTCGGCGCGCCGTGCCAGAGGCCGAGTCTGCCGCGCGCTATAAGGTCTACTGCACCGAATGGTGTAGGGTGCAGTTCGTAGCGGTTAAGCCTTATGAATATTTCGGTCAGCGGCCTCAGCCAGAAAAATCCCGGCCTGCGGTAATCAAGCACAGCCCGGAATATTTTAATAAGCCCTGTAACGGTCTTTGTGATACCGTCTATTATCTCGGGGTCACGGATAACGACGAATTTCCAGGGCTGCGCATTTCCGGCCGACGGTGCGAACCTTCCGGCCTCCAGGACCCTCTTCACCATGAATTCCGGTACCTGCTGTTTGCGGTAGAGCCTTACGCTGCGCCGTTTTAGTATAACCTCCTCGGCCGGAGTGAAGCTGTTCTTTATATCAAAAAATACTTTGCTGTGTTCATCTGTGCACATGAAAATCCTCCTCCGGGATGTTATCCGATTATCGTATTGATCTTTACCAGGCCGCCGGTCTGCCGGATGAACAGCAGAAAGAGAAGCGACCATAAAAAATCACCTGTAAGCGCAAGGGCGGCTATCAGCGTGGCTTTCCCTGTAAAGAAAAAAAATATGAATATCACAAACAGGATTATCTTCGAGACAAGTCCAAGCCAGATAATTCCGCGGTTAAGCATCAGGGCACGGGATACGATATAATAACCGATTCCGAAAATAATAATCGCCACCATAAACAGCCTGAACATGACCAGAGCGAGGAAATTTGCGGTTACGGCATTCTGACCGAAAAACAGCGCCACGCTGAAATCGGTAAAAAACAGTCCGATAAGGCCTATACCGAGGTTCCACAATCCGGCCAGAAAAAACATTTTTGAAAAAAAAGAATCGCTCTGCATTTTCATAGTTTTCCTCCGCTGCTCCCGACAAGCCTCTGTTCCAGTTTAACTTTTCCAAGAAGAAATTTTGACAGAAGACGCGACATCGCCATAATGCTCAGACTTGGAGGAGCGCCGGGAGATACCGGCATCACGCTCGCGTCACATACGTATAGGTTATTAAACTCTGTCCTGAACTCCCTGTCTACATATTTTCCCATCTCTATTGTGCCGCCGGGGTGTCCCCCTGCCCATTTCAGTTCGGAGATGCTGTTTTCCTTCGCTCCCCCTCGGATCATGATTTCTTTCGCGACATCGACTCCTCTTTTCATTCTGATGATATCGTTCGCGCTCATCGGTTTGCTTGTCCTCTCGTTGGGGTAGATCTCTCCAAGGTCGTCTTCGGCCAGTTTGACAAAGAGGCCCATACCTCTTTTTGCCACAGGGGCCTTGTACCAGTTTTCCAGCATCACGCCGGGCCTGACCGCGTTCATCACGCAGTATGTCCCCCATGCGCCGCTGTTCCCTATCATGAAGCCGTCACTGTCGGCGTAGGATTCTATCGCGTGACTGAAGGTCTGTTCGTTCCACATACCCCCCTCTTTGTCTTTGCTGATCCCGTAGAGTATCGTCATCGGGTCCATGAAAAACCTTTTGCCTGCGTAGCTGATTCCGGAACGGAGCAGTATCGCCGGGCTACCTATGCCGCCGGCAGCAAGTATCACTCTGTCTCCGCGGAGAATTTCACCGCTGTTTAACTCTACACCCTCGACCTTCGTCTTTGAACTGTTAAATACAAGCCTTTTAACCGCGGCCGAGACCATAAGAGTGGCGCCGTATTTTTCAACCGCTTCATCGATGTAGCGCCTTGTGGTCCATTTGGCGTCCCTGGGGCATCCGAGCATGCACCAGTCGCATCCGTATTCGCATTTGTCCGTATCTACAAATTTCTCCTGCGCTTCAAAAGGGGTGCCCAGTTTTTCGGCGGCTTCGCGCATTTTAAGAAAACTTGAATGCTTTCCGTTCTGATAGAATTTTTCAGGGAGGGTTTTAACTCCTATCTCCTTTTTTATATCCAGCGCTTCAGGTTTGAAATTGATCCCCATTGAACTGATAAGTTTTTCGCCGGGTTCAAAGACGTTCCCCTGATAGATCATCGATGATCCGCCGACTGTTATGCCGCGTTCCATCACAACCCCCTCCTTCGACCTGTTGAAAACAAAAAACCTTTCAGACAGCCTCGCTCCGAACGGGAATCCTAGAAGCCTTTTATGATAGGCGCCCTTTTCAAGGATCAGAACCTTTTTGCCCGCACGTGCGAGTTCAAGCGCAACCGGAGCGCCGCCCGGGCCTGTTCCTATGACGATATACTCAAAACTTTTATCCATATATTAAATGCTCCTTTTTTATTTTCATTTCTAGCTGTTTGTACGGTATCCGCTCCCCGCCGAGCGGACCATGTCTGTATCGGTATATATCCTGTTTCTGACCTGCTCGAAAAAGGCCTGAACCCTTGTCCGGATCTGACCCTCTCCCGAGCCGTAGAGTTCGCGTTCCAGCAGCAGGATGGGGAAATTTTTCTGTCTTGATTCCTGTTTCATCAGGTACATCTCTCCACCCCATAGGTCGCAGAATTTCAGTTTTTCTGCAATTACCGCGTCTACCGCAAACTGTTTGATTGTATCGTTAACGAAGACGAGCCTGTTTTTGAAATCATCCATCATCCTTGGACATGACAGGTGTGTGAGATAACGGCGGGCAAGCGCCTTTACCGGAGAGCCCTGTTCTTCTGTCTCGAGATCGAGGTGCCTGCTTCCAAGACAGAAGTTGTCTGCGACAATAGTCCCGCCGCACTCCTCTATAAGCTCAAGGTGCCGGCTCTCCTCCATGCATCCGGAGGACATGAATATTCTCAGATCGCCGCTCCGGGAGCTGTTGCGCCCGCCGGCTGACTTAATGACTTCGGTTAAAAGGTCAATTGCGTCTGTGACAGGCATCATCGTTATGGAAAGCATTATGTTTAAAATCTCGCTCCCTTTTATCGGAGTGGTTTTTTCTTTCCTTAATTCATAGAGCTGTGCCAGAAGTCTCCTTTTTTTATTGTAGAGTTTTACAGACTCGCCAAGTGCATCGTCAGTAATCCTGACGTTAAAAAACTGTTCAATACCTGTTATGAAGCCTTTCAGTTCTTCGGTATAGCGGCTCAGCGCAGTATCATTGACCAGATGAGGCGCCACAAACATGTAACGGAACCGGGGTGAGACATCCGCGTATCTCCAGTTGTCGTACATCCTGCGCAGATGGTCGCAGCCGTTCATGAAAACTATTCCGTCCAGAAAACTGAATTCACCCTCCAGGGCCTTGCCGAAGCAGCTTTTTACAAAACTGCAGTTTATTGATGAATAATATATGCTCCCCTTTGATGTCCCCTTGCTGTCCACCGCCCTCATCCTGTACGGGACGAATCCGGCGGCGTGAATGATCTCCTCCGGAACATATGAACAGAAATATCCGATAACTTTTTTACCGCTGTCTATTGCCGAATCGAGATATTCGTTGCGGTCTCTGGCTGCTATAAGTTTTATTTTTTCAAAAATATCCATCATGCCCACCCCTGTGATTTGAAGAAACCTGTTATCTCATTCTTGACGCCCTGTTCGTCAAGGCAGCGCTGGTCCATTATATCGATTGTAAGGTACAGTGCCGGCATGTTTCTTTTTACGCAGATATCCTGTATTATTTTCGCGGCTGCCCAGCCGTGCTTGCACCCCTGGTGTCCGGTGAAAATCATGCAGTCCACCTGGTAATCGACGAAAAACCTTTCCATCTCGTCAGTAATAAATTCCACCGGGCCGTGACACTGGCGTCCCATTGCAAGGTTCATCTGCGTCTTCGCAAGGTCACGGATCATCGTCTCATTTGTAGATGTGTCGATCGGGACAGTGGAGACCTGGCCGATGAAGTCCGCGACTATAACAGCGCCGAATTCATTCTCCATCCATTTGAATATGTAGGTAAAAAATGCGATAGGGGGGAACCAGAGCAGTACCCTGATTTTTTCTTTCTTTACAATCCCCCTGCCGGCATCGTAATTTTTTTTCACCGCCTCGTAGAGGCCTCTGGCCATTTTAAGGGAAGAGGCTGACCTGAGGTTTATCTCCCTGACGACCCAGGCATAACCGAGGTTTATCATTGTGCCGGGGCATGGTATTGCCTTGTGCATTTCACAGATTTCGCCCAGGTAGTGATTGAAGCTGTTTACTCTCTCAAGCATCTCTCTGAGGCGGTCCCAGTCGATTTTTTTACCGAGGAAATTCTCAAGGTATTCAATCTGTTTCCATATCTGTTCTTCCGTGTACCTGTACGAGTCTTCATCTTTCCAGTACGGGACATCAAAAATAAAGGATGGCGCTCCTGTAAGGTATTCCATCGTCTGTGCAACGGAAACATTTGTATCGCAGGGGTGAGACCCGGCAATTATAAGTTCCGGACGAGGTATCTGATTCAATAAATAGGACCCTACATTCAGCTTCATAGCGGAGCAGTATTCAATCGGCGTGCCCTGTTTTTCCGCTTCCTCTATAATCAACGACGGAGCGGCCATGCTCTCGACGTTGGCGAAAATATTCAGCGCGGCGGAACAGAACACAGTAACATCGAATGCAGCGAGGAGTTCAGCATTAAGTATCCATTCGACCCATACTATCGGTTTTCCCTCTTTCTGGGCTTTCAGAACCTGGTCAAAATTTTCAATAAATGCCTTTGCCCCGTAACCGTATGCCCTTAAAGTATCTGCGGTCAGAAGGCCGGCTCCGAAAGTGAGCAGGCCGTAACGGAACTTCCGGTTGAGCCATGTTTCTTTCGTCGGAGCATAGAGGGGCCTGAATACATACATCAAGAATGTAGTAATATGAGGAATCTTAGAAAAATAGTAAATTGTTATAAACAGCAAGCGGGTGAATTTCATGATTCTGAAAGGCCGCCAGTTCAGGGTTGTTTTTCCATCCATATTCATTTCCTTATATTTTAGTGTTCAGATATTAAATGCCGAAAAATACTTCTTCCCGGGTATTGCTGATTTATAATATAGAAAAATTTTACTGTCGTACACATGGTGGAGAATAGTAATAAAAAATTCAAACAGTGTATTGTCCATACATTGACAAAATATTCATTTTCATCTATGTTCTTTACCGAGGTTAATGATTATGAAACTTCTTCAATACTATACGGGAACGGTCAGTGGCTTATGATGACGGCGGGGATTGATGTAGGGTCGCTTACCGCGAAGGCTGTAGTGATCAAAGACGGAAAAATTCCGGCATCATACATTATGAAAACCGGACCGAGCCCGTCAGAATCAGCTGAAACGGTGCTGAAGCGCTGCCTGGAGGCAAACGGGATAGAAGAATCATCAATAGATTTCTGCTGCGGAACGGGATACGGCCGGTTTGAGATACCCTTTGCGGACCTGAATATGAGCGAAATATCATGCCACGGCATGGGGGCTTTCTGGAGCAATAACAGGATAAGGACAATTATCGATATAGGGGGCCAGGACTGCAAGGTGGTTTCAATTAATGAAAACGGGATGGTTACAGACTTCATTATGAACGACAAGTGTGCGGCCGGTACGGGGAGGTCGCTTGAGATACTCTCCAGAACGCTCGGCATACCGCTGGAAAAACTGGGTGATGCGGCGGAAAAATCGCGGAGGCCGGCCGGCATTACCAACAAGTGCAGCATTTTTATGGAACTGGAAATTATGGAAATGATCTGCCGCGGAAAAAAGACCGCAGATATAGCAAGCGGGCTTGCCGATGCCGTGGCAAAGAGGATAGTGTCCCTGGCCGGTTCGATGGTGCTTAAAGAGGGGTTCTGTATAACCGGGGGTGTAGCGAAGAACAGAGCGGTTGTACAGCACATTGAGAGAAGGCTGAACACATCATTCATGCCGCTGTCCATCGATCCCCAGCTTGCGGGTGCAGTGGGTGCAGCTGTATTTGCCGCTCAGGCATGCGAAGAAAAAGCGGGAAGGACGGCCTGATATGCTGACAATGGGAGTAGACGTGGGGATAAGATTTGCAAAGCTCTGTCTTGTTGAGGATGGAAAAATTCTTGAATCGCGCTGTTTTGAAATGGACGGAAATGTAAAATACAGTTACAGAGAATCATTAAAGGAAACGACAGCATCTCTCCGTAAATCCGGGATCAGCGACGGAAACATTAAAAGAATTATCGCTACAGGTTATGGTGCATCACTCGTGCCGAAAGCCTGCTGTCTTATAAATGAATCTAAATGCATCGCCGCAGTTGCGGAAAATATAGAATTTCCTGTTAATACCGTAATCGACGCTGGCGGTCTATTTATAAAAGTACATACTATAGAAGATTCCGGTACCGGTTTCCGTACAGTGACAAATGAAAAGTGCGCGGCCGGGAGCGGCAAGTTTCTTGAGATTACCGCCGACCTCCTTAATCTTTCGATGAATGAAGTGGCTGTGATGGATCTGTCAAAGGCCGACCCTTTTCATATTACAAGCAGCTGTGCGGTGTTTGCAGAGAGTGAGGTGATCAGCCAGGTAGGTAATGGGAAAAATCATTATGATCTTCTGGCTGGAGTCATACGCTCGCTCGCGTCAAAAACCGCGTCCCTGCTCGAAAATTCGCGCGGCAGGGACCCTGTCTATATTACAGGGGGGCTGTCTGAAGTGGGGCCCTTTCTAATGATGCTGAGAGAAATTTCAGGGAGAGAGATTGAGGTGTTTCCCGAGATGTCCCGGATGACTTCCGCCTTTGGCGCAGCGCTTATAGGGCAGAAGATTCATAAGGGATGGTACCAGGAAACAGTGGACAGGTTCAGGAGACGCGCCTCGGCAAGATGAATAATGATGAATAATATGGAAGAAAAAACATATACAGCAGAAGCAGGCAGGCTGCATCTGATCGGATTGATAAAAAACTTTACTGAAACAGAGGGGAACGGTTTCTCTTTTCATCCCTATGACGGAGGTGCCGAAGCAGCCCGTTTTAACTTCCGGGGTATTCATCACAGAGAGAAAAAAGCTTTCATAGTGACGGCAGATGAAACGGCGCTTGAACTCGGTTCTCCCCGGCATGATACCCTTGTCACTCTTGTCTGGACGGCAGACAGGGGGCTTTTTGCTGACGGGGTCCTGGTCTCCGGTGTGGACCTTCAGGATATAAGTGAAACAAAAGCGAACCTCCTGATCGCAGTAATGGCAGAGGTCCCGCCCGGTTACGACCCGGACAATACCAGGTTCCGGAGTATTGTGAACCTTTCAAACAGGGTCCCGGGCTATATGTCGCGGAGCGTCCCCGGAAAACTCTGGGTCAGGATCTCCGGAGATCTTATGAATAAAAAATTCTCCTCGATGTCGCTTGGCATGTGTATCCTTCATGCGTTTCATGATGCGGTACCGGACCTCGGTGCGGTTTCAGTAATTGTTGCGGCCGGCGACGGCAGGCTGACGAAGGCTTTTGAACCGGTATATAATCTAGAACGGGCCTATTCCGGCAGAAACAGGAAACTGTCGCTGGACCAGTCCGGCATACTGGAATGTGAGGACCTTAACTGTACATCCTGTGAAGAAAAAAAGGCGTGTGACACGATACGCGACATTTTAACCATAAAAAGAACTAAAGAGAGCAGGGGGGAGCGGTGAACAGCGTAACAATAGCAATGCTCGGCAAGGGCGGGGTGGGAAAAACAGTTATCTCGGCACTGGCTGGAAAGGTGTACTCAATGTCCGGTGCAAGGGTTCTGTTTGTTGATGCTGATCCTGCGCAGGGCCTCTCGACATCCCTCGTCGCAGGACCGGTCAAGACGATAGGTGAGGCCAGGGATGAAATCATCATCAAAGCAAAAGATATAAAATCGGATTATGAGAAAGAGAATATTTCGGATGTAATCGATTATCTCCTGCTTGAGGCGCTTTATGAGTCGCCGGAATTCAGCCTCCTTTCGATGGGGAGCACAACGTCTCTCGGATGCTACTGTCCGCTGAACAGCCTGCTGAGGAGCACAATAAAGACGATAGGTTCCGGCTATGACATAATTATAATTGATGCCGAAGCCGGGATTGAACAGGTCAACCGCCAGGTAGTGGAAACGGTCGATTATCCCCTGATCATAACTGATAATTCCGTCAGGGGAATTTCCGCGGCATCTATGATTTATGAAATCATGAAAAGGGTCCCGGGGATGTCGCCGGTAAAAACAGGCGCAATATTCAACAGGGTGGTTCTGGAATCATCTGAACTGATCAGAATGGCGGAGGATAAGGGGATGCAGTTTTACGGTTCGATAAAACCGGACCCGGAAATTACCGCACTCGATATGAAAGGGGAGAATCTGTTTTCGGTCCGCGAAACGGCATCATCTCTTGTCGAAGTAAGGGACATCCTCTCCAGGGCTGTGGTTCCTGTTTAAAAGGATATCCGGCAGGAAGAGGCAGAAAGCCGTATGCTCATCGGCGGTGGAGCAGGAAAATACCGGCCATAACAGGCTGTGAATTATATTTAAAAAAAGAGGGAAATATTATGTGGAAAAAAGGCTCACTGGCAGCACTTATGCTTGTCTTGATCAGTACATTACAGGGTTATGCGGGGTCTGAATGGGAACTCGCTCTTGACAAAGATGGAATCCAGGTTTATACAAGAGATGCGCCGGGATGTCCGCTGAATGAATTCAGAGGAGTGACTACGATCAATGCTTCGATGAACACGATCCAGGCTGTCCTCAGGGATGTGAACAGGCAGACGGACTGGATGGCAGACTGTCTGCAGTCAAATCTTTTAAAGACGATAACACCGGACCATCTTGTAGTCTACAACCTGCTGCACCTCGACTGGCCGCTTTCAAACCGCGACCTACTGATAGATGTTACGTTTAACGAAAACCAGAAGGCAAAAAAACTGGTTCTTGATATGACCGTATACGCCCAGGACATTGTCCCTGTTAACGGTAAATATGTAAGGGTCAGGGACTTCAAGGCGACATGCATTGTCGAAGAGGTCTCTGCCGGTGTGTGCAGGGTCATTTACCAGAACAGGGTAAACCCCATGGCTCCAGTACCTGCCTTTCTCGCGAATACTATCGTGAAGAGAAACCCGTATAATACGCTGAAGGGGATGAAGAGAATGGTGATGCTGCCGAAATATCAGGTTGCAGGGAGATAGACTTATGCCGGAACGGGGGACGCCGCAGCTGTTTATTAAACCTGAAGAGCGGGGCAGAATAGTACCCTAAGAACAGTCAGGCCGGTTTTTATTCTGTTCCGGATTATATGTTTTCCAGGTAATACGGTCCCTTCCGCCGGATTTTGATTCGTACATCGCATCGTCTGCGGTTTCAATCATTCCGGCAGCGTCGGGGCGTATATCTCCCGGTTCCGCCGTTGTCAGTCCGAAGCTGCCTGATATTTTTATTGCCGGTTTCCCCGGGATAACGATCTCCCTTATTTTATTCATTATACGTTCCGCGATTTTAACTGCGCCGTCCCGGTCGCAGTACGGCAGTACCAGCATGAATTCGTCTCCTCCGTACCTTCCGGCGATGTCTGAATCCCGCGTGATATCCGGCGCCTGCACGTTTGTTTCTGTCCGGTCTTTTACAGCTTCATTGTCGTGTGAAGAGTGCTTCAATATTCCGGCCACTGCAGCAATTATAGAGTCACCGGTCTGGTGGCCGTAGGTGTCATTGAAGCTTTTAAAGAAGTCGATGTCCATCATTATCAGGCTTACGGGGAAGTGGTGGCGCCATGCTGAGTCGAGGACCTCGTTAAGTCGTTCCAGTATTGCAGCATGGTTATACAGTCCTGTAAGGCTGTCCCTTATCGAAAGCTCAACGAGCATGACGTTTTTGCTCCCGAGTTCGCTGAGCGCGTCACTTAACTGAAAGGTACGTTCTTCAACCTTTTTTTCAAGGTTGCCGTTCAGCTGCTCGACCTCCCTGGTCATGTTGACAAACTGGTATACGAGAACAAGGGACGTGCCGACGACGAGTATTGTCGCGGTATAGTGGAAGACGAGATAATCCCTGAACATGTAGGGCCCCAGGCTGATTGAAATACCGGAAAACTTCACCAGGTAGACAATACCGTCATGTATTGCTCCGAGGATAACGATAATCCCGAAAAAACTGAAGATCCCTGCGAAAGGCCTTTTAAGAAACAGCCCTGACACGTGGCACGACAGGTTATAAAAGCCGATTGAGATTGTTATAATGATAAAAAAAATGATCGGTATTACATCATGGGGTTTGCCGGTTATGAATAACAGCATTGCACCGGTCATGATAAGAAATGTCCACAGTATCCGTTCAATCATCTTTCTTTTCAGTTTATAAAACCTGTGGAGAAAGACCGGATGTGCGACATTGATTGCTGCCCATGAAAAGGCGAAAACCTTCAGTCTTAAAAGGTTTGTATGATAGACGTTCCACATCGCGCATATTTCGTAAGTGATAAGGAAGAATGCGAACATCTGGAACATGTGGTACATATACTTCTCGTCCCTCCGGAATATGAACAGGATAAGTATAATCAGAATTATCGGAATACCCATGGCGATAATAATGTGTCCTGCCATTACCCGTGAAAAAAATGAGTAAGCCTGGTCGCTGTGCATATCCGGGATACCGGTAATGGCGACCGTTCCAAGGACCTCACCGAAAAGAAAGTAATATATTCTTATCGCTATTACATTGCCCCCTTTGTGGTTAATCAGGCTTGAAGGGATATGGTAATGACGGGGAAAATTCCACATAGAGCATTCCCCCGGGGGGAATTCCCCCAGGCCGCCTATGCATGAGCCGTTGATGTAGGTCTGATCGGCTGTTCCGATACGTCCAAGTATAAGCCCCAGGTCGCTGCCTTCAAGTGCGGGATTGACAGTGAATTTTTTTCTTAGCCATATTACTCCGGATATCGGGGAGTTTTTTAATCCGGCGAAAGTGGTAAGGCTTCCCGGTATGTTTACAGTTTTCCACGAGGAGTCGTCATATGCAGGTTCCGAGTATTCAATTCTGTCATCAAAACAGATCTTCCATTCACCGGAAAGAGCGGTTCTATCCGTCAGGGTTTCTACGGAGGGTGCGGCAGGCGGCTGCGCAGAAAGAGGGGAAAGAAAACCCGCCGCAATCAGCAGCTGAATTATAACGAAACTGCAGATGACGGAGGTTCTAAACGTTACTGTACCGGATAATCTTTTTCTTACGCGCATTGTCTACCAGTAAGAATTATATTTTATCTGACGGAAACGAATCCCGACAGAATTAGCTGCAAAAAAACCGTTCAGTTGTCTTTATTAAAATATCCGGGAGGAAATGTTAAGAGTTTTCCATCTCGAATTTTTTCATGAAATCTATAAGCTTCTGAATCCCTTCAACCGGCATCGCGTTGTAGATGCTTGCCCTCATCCCGCCGGCGGTCTTATGGCCCGCTAGTGTTGTAAGAGCGTTCTTCTCGGCGTTTTTTACAAACAGCGCGTCGAGTTCTTTTGAGCCGGTAGAGAAGGTTACGTTCATCAGAGATCTGAACTCCCTGTCTACGTTTCCCCTGAACATCTTCGAGTTGTCGATGAAATCGTACAGAAGACCTGCCTTGTGCCTGTTTATTTTTTCAATCTCCTTCACTCCCCCAAGGTCCCTGAGCCATTCGAAAACAAGCTTCGACATGTATATCGCGTAAGTCGGAGGGGTGTTGAACAGCGACCTGTTGTCCGCGTGAACGGTGAAGTTCAGCATCGACGGCAGGTCTTTATCCGACCGCTTGAGAAGGTCTTTTCTTATAATTACGATAGTCACTCCGGCCGGTCCGATATTTTTCTGCGCGCCGGCGAATATGATGCCGTACCTGCTTACGTCATACTCTTCCGAGAGTATGCATGACGACATGTCGGCAACGATAGGAGTATCTCCCGGCTCGGGGAGTCTGTTGTACTTTGTTCCGTATATCGTGTTGTTATAGCAGATATGGAGGTAATCCGCGTCCCTGTTGAAGTCCAGATTTTTCAGATCGGGGATATAGGCGAATGTCCGGTCTTCGGATGAGGCGAGGACGTTTACCTTCCCCAGCTTTCCCCCCTCCTTGATCGCTTTTTCGGTCCACGCGCCTGTATGTATTATATCAAAGGTTTTGTTTGAGGTCATTATGTTCATCGGGATCATCGTGAACTGAAGCGACGCTCCCCCCTGCAGAAAAAGGACCTGGTAGTTGTCGGGGATATTCATCAGATCTATAAGGAGCTTTTCAGTTTCATCCATAATGTCCATGTAAAGCGCGGAGCGGTGGCTCATCTCCATTATAGACATTCCGGAATCGCGGTATTCAAGCATCTCCGATGCGGCTTTTTTCAGGACGCTCTCCGGCAGTACGGCCGGGCCGGCTGAAAAATTGTAAACTCTCGCCATAGTATTATCCCTGGTAGTTTTTTTTAAAGCAAAATATAATGTACCTGCATGTCAAGTTTTTAATTGGGGAATATACTGGAGATGTTTAATAACAGACCGGATTGAACGATAAGTATTCCGGCCTGTTTTGTTGAGCAGGATCTGATTTTTAAGCTGTTATTTGCCGGTATCCGGTTTATATTTGATAGTACGGTTGTTGCTGAAATTCATCAGACTTTTCTCTTCACATCTTGACTCCCATACAAGGCAAGAGATACCTGATTTGTTTTCTCTGATGTGCATCACTGTAAAATTGAACGAAGGTATCTTTTCAAATGTTGCAATTTCTTTTTGCCAGTGGGCTGTTGTATCGTCAGCATCAGAATGTTGATAGTATGAAGTTTGAATAAGTTTATTCTTGTCATAGTAGTTGTTCTGATAAAAACCTTCAGAATCTCTTGTTCCGGTTACAAAATTATAGGTATAATTGTAGTAATATGTTGATCCGTCATCCTGATACTGTTCTTCATTGATGAATATCTTTTTATAGTAATCGGTGGCTGAATCGTTCTCTATTTGTGTAATCATGGCAGTATCATGATTCAACGGGCAGATTTGCCGGCTGTCTTCTGACCAGACAATATCTGCCGATGTGGGATTATTTTCGATAGCCGCTGTACTGTTATAAAATTTAACGTCGGATAATTTCCACAGATTCCATAATCCCTTATCATTGTAAGATCCCCGGATATTAAGGGTTTTGCTCGAATTAAAATATGGATCTTCATACTGTTTATTTGAGTCATCGTCACAGCTTATTATGAAAAGCAATGCGATCATCACAAAAAAATTTTTTTTCATGTCAATCATCTCCGTATGTGTCCGGTTTTTAATTAAAAAATTTTTATATTCGCATATTATTACGGATATGGTTATGTGTCAATAAAAAAAACACTAATATGGCAGCACACGGGCTGCTTGCCCTTTTTATACGAAAACTTATTTTGTTTATTTTTCCATACCGGTTCAAAAAATATTCATGCTTGACAAAAGCTGCAGAATTCCGGTTCTATATTGGCGTCTGTTCTTCAGAAAAAGATAATTATAACACATATAAAAAAGGAGATACCGCATGAAAAAAATAAAGACCGGCTTCATCTGTCTGGTTCTGGCATTTACGGCAGGATCGATTTTCGCCCAGGACGCAACGGATATGATGAGCCAGTACAAAGCTATGAGCGAGAGTTCGTCTGAAAAATTTCCCTCCGAACTCGACGTGCTGATGCCAAAAGGGTTCACGATAAAAACAAGGGGTTTTGTCTACAAACAGACTTCGAACATGTTCATGTTTGCCGCGCTGAGCGGTACAAGGAAAAACGTCGAGTATCCGAAGTTCGGTCTTGAGACGGAAATTGAAGTAGGGATTATGGCTTACAATCCTCAGTCGGCGTCATACATGTCGTCGCAGATGCCTCTGGTTATGCAGGCATATAGAAATGACTACAGCAAGTCTGTCGCTAACGAGAGTGAGGGGCAGTGGGAGATCAGCCCTGTTGCGGTTTCAAAAATAAACCAGGCCGATGTTTACATTCAGAAATGTATCCGCAAGAGTGTCGAGCTTGATAATTTCAAATATGAAGACCAGGTATACTACTTCGTTAAGGCGGCTATGCTTAAAAAGAACGTTCTGCTCACTGTAAGTATGGTATACTATCCTCAGAAAAAAGAGGGCGTTGACGCAGCTGTAAACGAGATAACAAAAGCCGTTCTTGCCGCAGATTTCGATAAATTCATGAAATAGTTGATTAAAAATAATCCAATTAATGGTGAATTCTATGAAACTCAGTGAACTGGTCAAAGAGCGTTATACTACAAAGGTGTTCGATCCCGGATTCAGGCTCAGTGATGAACAGGTTGATGAAATAAAAATGCTGCTACAATACTGTCCCTCATCGACGAATTCTCAGCCGTGGCACTTTATAATCGCCGGAACCGAACAGGGAAAATCGCGCATTGCCTCGGCAGCCGCGGGACGGTACGAGGTCAATCTGCCGAAGATTAAGAACGCGTCGCATGTTGTGGTGCTCTGTTCCCGTTCTTTTATCGATGATAACTACCTTGAGTCCCTGCTTAAAAACGAGGAGCGCGACGGAAGGTTTGTCGACAGTGATGCGATGAAAAACCAGCGGAATGTCCGCTCGTTCTATACCGGGATGCACAGGTTCGAGATGAAGGACGTCCAGCAATGGACCGAGAAGCAGATATATATAGTCCTCGGTACGCTGCTGCTCGGCGCGGCAGAGCTTGGTATAGACGCCTGCCCTATGGAGGGTTTCGATCCGGAGATACTTAACCGTGAACTCGGCCTCCGCGAAAAGGGTTTTACCGCTTCGCTTATAGTGGCGCTTGGGCGCCATGCCGGGAACGACTTTAATAAAAAGCTTCCGAAATCGAGATGGCCGCAGGATTATATTTTCACCGAAATCTGAAAATTCAGTTCGGCTCTGCCTGTTTAATCTTTGCCCGGTCAATCCGTGGCCGCCGGGAGTGTCAGGGAGAGGAAATTATTCATAATTTTCTTCTTGAAAATAATTTTTATTAATAAGCTATGGTCAGATTTAACAGCGGGTAAAATTCCTAAGTACAGCCGGTTAAGACGCGTAGGTCCGCGGCTTAACCGTATCTGAGCGGGATTTATTGCCGTTTTAAAAGATTTTATGTAACTACAAAAGGGGTAATCCAGATATGGCAAAAATCAGGGCTTTCAGTGCAGTAAGACCGGTAAAGGAGCTTGCCGATAAAATAGCGGAACTTCCGTATGACGTCGTGTCGCTTCCGGAGGTTATAGGTATAGCGGGCGGCAATCCGTATAATTTTTATCACGTCACAAGGTCGGAGATGGACCTCGCGCCTGGAACCGATCCCTACTCGCCGGAAGTCTACAAAAAGGCCAGAGAGACTTTCGAGATGTTCATAAGCAAAGGCTATATGATAGAAGAGAAGAAACCGATCTTCTACCTCTATTCGCAGGTTATGGATGGAAGGATGCAGACGGGTGTTGTGGCCTGTGCCGATGTCGACGATTATCTCAGAGAAACAATAAAAAAGCATGAGCTTACGAGAGAGGAGAAGGAACTGGACCGTACCAGGCATATCGATATAACGAAGGCCAATACCGGCCCTGTCTTTTTAATCTACAGGGACACCGATCAGAAGAGAAAACTTATAGAAAAAGCGATGAAGGCCGAACCTGTTTACGACTTCACAGCAGTTGACGGCATAAGGCATATCGTAAGATTAATTGAAGACCGGCAGCTGATCGAAGAGATTGAGAAGTCATTCACTGATGATGAACTCTATATAGCGGACGGCCACCACAGGGCAGCCTCGGCAGTCAGGGTCTGTAAAATGAGGAGAGAGGCCAATCCCGGCTATACCGGCAAAGAGGAGTTTAACGGCTTTCTCGCTGTGATATTCCCCCATACGCAGCTTAAGATACTGGCATACAACAGGGTCGTCAAGGACCTTAACGGAATGTCTGACGGGGAATTCATGAAAAAACTCTCGCAGGAGTTTACGGTTGAGAAGAGCGGGGTAAAGGTCCCGGTCAGGGTAAACACCTTCTCTATGTATTTCAGGGGGGAGTGGTACACCGTTAAACCGGAATTTGAGATATCAAAGGATCCCATCGAGTCGCTCGACGTAACAATAATCCAGAAAAAGGTGCTTGCCCCGCTTCTCGGAATTAATGATCCGAGAAAGGACAAACGGATAGACTTTGTAGGGGGAATAAGGGGCACAGCGGAACTTGAAAAGATAGTCAACTCCGGCGAGTTTGCTGTAGCGTTCTCAATGTACCCGACCGAAATCGAACAGCTGATGAACGTTTCGGACGCGGGGATGATAATGCCTCCGAAATCGACATGGTTTGAACCGAAGCTGAGAGACGGCCTCCTGGTTCATGTGCTGGAGTGATATCTCAGAAAGTATAAATCGATATCTTGTTGTCGCCCTTCTCCCCTGCGGTGGTTGTGGCGAACTCAGACCTCCGGATGAATGATTCAAGAATCAGGTCGTTCATCTGGTGGTCGTCCCTGTTGTTCCTTTCGATATCTCCCGGATCCAGTTCCGATATCCCTATCGATACGCGCGGATTTATATATTCGTCCCTGTACCTGAATTTTTTGCTCTGGAGATTTTTAATTATCCTCTCTGCAACCTTTCCTGCGTCCTCGTTTCTCGCGTGTGGGAGGTATATTATAAAACGCGATATTTCAAAACGGCCTATTTTGTCGTAGGGGCGTATCGATTTTTTCAGCCTTGCTGCGAACTCGCCCAGAAAGGAATCGAAGACCCTGGTTCCGAACTGGTCGAGAAGTTCCGTGTAGTTGTGCAGTTCAATCATAATGGAACAGGTGAACTCCCCGCTCCTCGAGGCTCTCCCCATTTCATTGAGCATTTCATCAAGCAGCGCCCTTCTATTGAGGACCGACGTGACCGGGTCCTCTTTCGCGAACTTGATAAGCCTCTTCTTTGTTTTCAGTAGGGAGCTTCCTATTTCCATATTTTTTTTAACAATCGTAAATTTCAGTCGCAGTTCATCCTTTGTAAATGGTATCGACAGGTAATCGTCGGCGCCGGAAGCGATTCCGTCTGCGAGGTCATTCATCGAATCCTTGGTTCCTATAAGCAGGATATGCGGGCGGCTCTTCATGTTTTTGATCTTTTTTATAGCGTTGCAGATTTCATTATTCATGCCGTCGATCCAGTTTATTATTACCAGATCGGGTGATCCTGAATTCAGCACCTCGGCAACGGGCTGATTATGAAGCTCAGTAATTTCCAGTTTAAAATCCGGAGATATCTCCTCGAGCGGCTTAAGAATCGTTTTTGTATGGTTTGCAAGAGTTACTTTCATATAAACCCGCCTGATTGATTTGTTGATTGTGAATAAAGTATTTTTTAATATTTGTCAACAAAATTATGTATATTCAGCGTTATTGTACTGTTTCCGGCTTCATATAAAGAATTGTACAGACAGTGTCACGGAGAGGCATGCAAAGCCTCGGCCGGCTTTGTTTAAACATCCTGTTTAATGCCGGCAGGCGAACATCGTTTTCGCTCGCCGTTTATTTTTAAAACATCCTGTTTAATGCCGGCAGGCGAACATCGTTTTCGCTCGCCGTTTGTTTTTAAAACATCCTGTTTAATGCCGGCAGTATAAATATAGTTTTTTGATGTCATTTCGAGGAGCGATAGCGACGCGATCTATATTGTGAAATGGAGGAATGACAGTGAAGCGTATATTTTGCAACAGAAAACAGATTGCTTCACAGCGTTCATCCTGAGCCTGTCGAAGGGTTCGCAATGACAGGGTACTAATCAAAGAAGTTGTACGCAGCATCTCTTCGCGGTTATGCTACCGGATTTCGATGCTGTAAGGCTGTAAATAGAGAAACTGCTCATCCAGAAGGCGGAATTTTTCGATGTTCCGGGTTATTAAATTTATGTATTTCAGAAAAGATGATGATTCACGGGTGCTGATAAGCCGTAAAAAGGCGGAACCTTCGCCTGGCAGATTAATTATCCTGAAACCGGAATCTATTCCGCTTTTAACCTTCGCGAATTCAATTGCTGCTATAATTCCGCCGGTCTCATCAACCAGTTTTTTGTCCCTGGCCGCAGCTCCTGTATGTATCCTCCCCTCGGCTATTTCAGGTATAACTCCGGCTTCTATCTTTCTGCCGTCTATGACCTTGCCTGTAAACCTGTCGTAGATAAAGCCGATCTCCCTCTGAAACAGTTCTTTTTCGCTCTGCGTAAGGCTCCGTGATTCTGAAAAGATGTCAGCGAATTCGCTCATCTTTATCGTTTCTGTGCTTATCCCTATTTTTGAGTAGAGCTCCTCCGCCGAGATCTTACCCGCGACTACACCTATTGAGCCTGTGATAGTACCCCTGCTTGCGAATATCGTATCTCCGGTGCAGGCTATATAGTATCCCCCCGATGCGGCCATGTTGCCGAATGAGAAAACAACCGGCCTGGGATTTTTCTTCTCGGCAGCGCAGAGGGCGCTCCACATGAAATCCGATGCCGCAGCAGACCCTCCGCCCGAGTCTATCCGTATAACGACCGCTTTAACCGACTGGTCTCCGAAGACCTGCTCGATATATTTTTTATAGTCGTAATCCCCGGTAGATCCGGAGAAGGACGATCCCCCTCCGTCTCCGGAGACTATCGATCCCGTTACGTTTATCACCGCAATTGCCGGTACTGTCCCCCAGCAGGTGACAGATTCCTCTTCCTTTATGTAATCTTCAAATGAAATTTTTCGGGCCTTCGCGTTGATTGAGTCAATCGCCTCGCCGGTATACATTATTTCGTCGATAAACCCCTTCTCTCTGGCTTCTGCCGGGGTGTAGAATCCCTTTTTGAAAATGTCCTCTACCGCGGTACGGCTTATTTTTCTGCCGTCGGTTATTCCGGAGATAAACTGCTCGTTAAGTTCTTTCAGTACCGCAGTCATGTTTTCTCTCGCCTCGCCGGACATATCGTTTCGTGTGAACATCTCACTGAAAGATTTGTATTTTCCCTTGCTGAAGGATTCGTATTTGACTCCCCCCCTGTCGAGGAGCCCTTTGAGGTAATAGGTTTTGGCGCTGAGGCCGGAAAGTTTAAATGTCGAATTCGGCGTGAAGAATATTTTATCCGACGCAGTCGCCAGGTAGTATTCCCTGTTTCCCGGGTAATTCAACACTGCGTAGACTTTTTTCCCGTTCGATCGGAACCTGTTTAACAGATCCCTGATCTCCTGCACCTGGGCCATGCCGAAACCTGAGCTGTCGATCTCCAGAATTATTCCGTTAATGCCGCGATCATCGCAGGCCTTTGTGATCCCTGTGGCGAGATCCTGAAACGAGGGTTCCTCTGCGGTGAAAAAAGCAGTCTGCTCTTTCTCCGACGTGTAGTTGTCGCTGATTTTAAGGTGAATATAATTTTCCGAGACTGAAACATAGAGCGGGTCTCTCTGCTTTCTGTAATTAAGCGCGATTCCGGCGCTCTTCAAATCTGAGGTTTCAGACCTGAACGACTGGTAGTAATCGGGGATTATGGAGACCCCTCCTCCGTTCCGGATATACAGAGGGATAGTCAGGCCCGCTGTTATGCTTTTATCAGTCCCGTATTTGACCGCAAGCGAAAAGTCCTTTAAAAACCTGAACTCGCCGGAATAGCTGTAGTCGGCGCTTTTGTGTTTTCTTTTCACGCAGTCGACGCTGAGCGTCAGGTCTTCATTCCATGGCCTTATAGATGCTGAATAGACTCCGGCGGGATCGATCTTTTCACCGCCGATTCTGCCGTTTATGTCCCGGAAGACAACACCAAAAGAGATAAAGGGGACCGGCCTTAAAAGAAGACCGGCGTTCCATCCGTGATAGTTGTCGAAGACCCTGTTTTTCGAGCTTCCTGTGGAATATCCGGCGCCGAAGCCGAATACATTTTTAAAGAAAAAACCCTTGTTGAAGCTGAAATAATCGGCATCTGATTTTAACAGCCCGCTGTCCCCTGTCCCTGGAACAGTATTGTAATTCGCGTAAATTATATCGAGTCCGAAGAGGTTTACCGAAGTAAAATGGTTTCCCCTGCCGCCTTCTTTGTATGAAATATACCTGTAGGCTATCTGCTCGGCGCTGTCTAGGTCGGAGAATACCGGATTTATCATCGATGAGAAAGACCCTCCGGAGTAGCTTGCCGAGAGCGCGGAAACCGGCAGGGGGAAGGGATTCTCCGCGCCATAGATAATGGATACGGTTGTAAAAAGAATCGTAATAATGATGATTAATTTTTTTTTCAGCATAAAACTCTCCGGATAGTTAAAGTGGTTTTAATAGTAAATATATATATATATGTATAAATAGAAAAACTGCCCTCATCCGGCCAGTCGGCCACCCTCTCCCCCGCCTGCGGTCGGGAGAGGGTTTTTTAGGCTAAATTTTTTCTACTCCCCCTCTCCCGGTATTCCGGGAGAGGGGGAATCAAAGGGGGTGAGGGCATTCTATTCTGTAAATGTTTTAACGTATCAGCGAAAGATAATCCTCTTTTATTGTATTGAAGATTTCGTTTCTGCCGAGCATGCCGTCAATTGTTACAAACCTCGAATCGGCGATCGACAAAAAATTTTTTCTTACATTTTCAAGGAATGACTGTTTTTCAAACAGCTCGGTTTTGCCGGAACCGGTTCTCAAAGAGATTCTCTTCATTGCTTCAACGGCCGGTATATCAATGAAGTAGACCCTGTCAGGTACAGGGAAACCCCTGTCTGTGTTACGGCGGATTATTTCCTCCGGAGTTATCTCCGCCGAACCCTGGTATGCGGCGTTTGAGTAAAAGTACCTGTCCATAACAATCGTTATGCCCTGTTCGAGGCACGGTTTTATATTGAGCTCGCAGTCCTGCATCCGGTCTTCGATGAACAGGTGTATCTGTTCTTCAACAGGGAGAGGGGTTTCCCCCTTGAGCATTTTTCTTATCTTCTGTCCGTATTCCCCCGACGTCGGTTCCGCAAGGAGTTTTACAGGCGTATTTTCAGAACGAATGAATTCATAGAGCATTGAGCATTGCGTCGATTTTCCGGAACCGTCTATCCCCTCGAAAACAATGAATTTGAATTTCACGGTATATTATCTCCAGCAGTATTTTTTATCTATGATCAACATCAGAATTTAGCTGTGATATCTCCCTTCAACGGTATATCATTCATTTTACCGCCCGGACTGTCGTGCGTCTAATACCGGTCTGATCCCTTTCGTATATGTCAGGGCGGCGCCGATTGTGCACATGTTAAGCCCGAGGAATCCGATCAGCGGAATGAAGGAGATAACAAAAAATGAAAATCCGCACCCCAGAACAGCAGTTTTAAAACTCCAGGCGATACGTATCTTTTCTTTGAAACTGTATTTTTCCCTTTCAAGGGGAAAATCGTAAAACTGAAACCCGTAAAAGAACAGTGCTGAAACGAAATTCAGAGATGCGTATATAAAAGATCCGCCGGGGAAAATATTCAGGAGAAATGTCAGAAGATTAATTACTATTATAAGAATTATCAGCCTCAACGAATTGGATAACGCCCTCATTATGCCGGATAAACTTTCAGTAACAGAAAACTTTTCATCGCGGCCGCCGATTCCGAGTATCTTTTCTGTTTTAACTGAGAGAATCTCCAGAAACGGCGCAGAGATAACCGCTCCAGTGAAAGAGTATACGATCACTGAAAATATGGAAAGTATTACAAACAGGACCGGTGAAATGAGCGCCCTGATAAACCTTATATACCAGATGTCTCCTGTCAGCACGGATTGCGTCAGCGGTACTAGAGATGTGTAGGAGAAATAGAAAACGGCTGACAGCAGTGCGATATTAAGAAAAAACGGAATTATAAAATATACAACCAGTCCTTTATTTTTCCATGCAAGCGGGATTGACCTGAAGGTGTTGAAAAATCCCGCCGTGAAAGAGCTCTCTTTTTTAAGACTGTCTTCTGGAAGATTTACTGTTGTCATCACATACTCCGTTTAACCGAATTTCATTGAAGCCTTTTTGAGCCTGTCCATTATCGCGAGTCCGAGGCCCGACCCTTCGACCCTTTCTGCATAGATCCTGTCGATTTCAAGCATGTCGAGCCAGTGAAGGTGCGAGAAGAGGTTAGCCGCCGCTTCTCTGATGTCCCCATTCTCTGAAAGGACCCTGGACCTCTCTTCCGGAACCGGGAAGTCAGGTTTTTTAAAAAAAAGATAACCGCTCTGATGATCGGTGTGTTCGATTTTATCGACCAGCACCAGACGCTTTTCAGGGGAGTAGTGATACGGAAGCTGGCCCGGAGATTCGGGCCTCTCTCCTGCGTGTTCAGTGATAAGCGTCTCTCCGGCGAACTCCTCAATCTCCTCTGCTGCTATGCCGCCCGGTCTAAGCAGATAGATTCTGTTGTCCATGATTTTGACTATCGTGGATTCAATTCCGATACTGCACGGGCCGCCGTCTATGATAATATCGACTGAATCTCCTAACTGGGCATAGACGTGCTGTGCGGTCGTCGGGCTCAGGCAGCCGAACCTGTTGGCGCTGGGGGCCGCGACCGGTGTTCCGGCAGCCCTGATCAGCGCCCTCGCTGCGGGGTGTACAGGCATCCTTACTGCGACCGTAGGCAGTCCGGAGGTCACTATGTCGGGGACTATGTCCCTTTTTTCAAGCACTATCGTAAGGGGGCCGGGCCAGAACCTCTCCATCAGTTTAAGGCTTTTCGGAGCAGTGTTTCGTGCAACGGTTTCCACTCCGGAAAGGTCGGCAATATGTACTATCAGCGGATCGAAGAACGGCCTTTTCTTTGCCTCGAATATTCCGGCCGAGGCTACAGGATTAAGAGCATCGGCGCCGAGGCCGTAAACGGTTTCTGTCGGGAACGCTGCCAGCCCACCTTTATTAATAATTCCGGCCGCGGTTCTGATATTTTCTTCTGTAGGTGTTACTATATTCATAAAGAACAGGTACTATAACAGATACGTTTTTTTCAAGCAGGTTTTTGATAATTTATATTACAAAAAAGTCTTGATTCGATTATCGTTTAGTATAATCTGTTGTAAAATTCCAAAACGTGTGTTGATTAATTATGAAAAAAGAAAAATCGGCTCTATTTACAGCTCTTGCAGTAATCATCTGTCTTGCTTCCGGTTTTAACATGCTGAACGCGTCTCCGGCGGGGAGCGCGTTTCTTTCCGGAGGGAGCGCAGCCTTTACAGGGAGGGGCGGTACCGGTGTATCTGCCGCCGGAGGCGATCTCTCTCTGTCTAATCCCGCATCGATGGCAGTCATTGAGAGAAACAGTTTCGGAATCAGCTACGGTTCTCTTAACGGCAGCTTCAGCTATCCGTTTTCGGTACTGGCAATCCCTACAGCCTACGGGGTCGCGGGTCTCGGCTTCGGTTATTTTTCCATTGATGATGCCGGCGGCAGGACGATGCAGCAGAAGGGATACGTGTTCTCGTTAGGCGCGGCAAAGGAGCTTACTTCAAGGTTTCTGTTCGGGCTCGCCCTGGACGGGATGTATTCTGATTATTTAAAAAAGAACTATTACGCCGGAATCAAACCCGGTTTTATATACAGGATCGACAGTTCCCAGACAAGAAACGGTTTCGGTTTCATAACACCGGCAATCGGCCTTTCGGTTGACGCGGGATTCAGCAGCGGTAAGGATGCGGACCTCAACTCGGTTACAGCAGGGTACAGTTTTAATTTCTACAGAAGCAGGCTTTTTACATTAGGCTTCTATAATGATATTTCAGCGATTGATGGATACGGTAAATTTCCGGTGAAGTTCGGCCTTGAGGGCGAGATCATGAAATCCTTTCTCCTCAGGTGCGGCGCTGTTGTTCCCGACAGCTACCGGTTTATGACATACACGGGAGGCGCGGGGTATAAATTTTCCGGGGAAACGTTCAGTACCACATTAAATTATGCGGTAGCGTATTCTCCGGATGAGGGTGTAAACCATTTTGCCGGGATAACGGTCGAGTATGGAATGCTTGACCGGGAACCTCCCGAGATTTCGATAAATCCCGATTACACATATATCTCCCCCAATTACGACGGGGTGCAGGATTATCTTATATTTGACATTAGCGTGCGTGACCAGAGCAGGATCAGGGGATGGAAGCTGCAGATCGCAGATGCAAAGGATGCCGTAGTGAAAGAGTTCAAGATGAGCGACAGGGAAGTGGACGACAGCCTTACGGTATCAGCTTTTTTCAGCAGGCTGCTGAGCACGAAAGACTCTCTGACCGTGCCGCCGAAAATTCTGTGGGACGGGTCGGATAATGCCGGGGGTAAGCTCCCCGACGGAAAATATAAATACTACTTCTACGCCTGGGACGCGAGAGACAATATCGCTCCCGTCAAATCGGGGATAATGGCTATTGACAATACGGTTCCTGCCGTTGGGATCACCACTGATTCGCTGATATTCTCTCCGAACGGCGACAAAAACAAGGATACTCTTGTAATCCGGCAGAAGATAAAATCCGCTCCTGAAGACGTATGGAAGGGTGATATAAAAAATTCAGCGGGGACTGTGGTCTTTACGCGGGAGTGGAACGGCGATTCCGTCCCTGAAAAATTTGTCTGGGACGGCAGCGATACAAACGGAACCGTGCTTCCCGACGGGCTGTACTATTACAGCATCTCGTCTATAGACAAGGCCGGTAATAAAGCATCCGCCGACCTGAACGAGATTATTCTCACAACGCAGATGGAAAATGCTGATATACGTTTCGAGGACAAATATTTTTCATACAGCGCTGCCGGCAGATCAACGATAAGGCTGTTCCCTGACATCTCCTCGATCAAGGGGATGGAGAGATGGGAAGTCCTGATAACTGACAGCGAAAACAAGAACACGCTGCGTACCCTGGGTGGAGCGGGGGCCGTTCCCGCATTTATTGACTGGGACTGTCTCGACACAAACGGAAAACAGCTTGAAGACGGAACGTATAATATACGTTTCGCGGCCTGGTACTCAAGCGGCAACAATCCGGCGTCCTTCCCGAAGAAGATAGTATTTGACAGCAGAAAACCGGATGTAGGCATTTCGCATGAACCGGCGGTCTTCTCTCCTGACGGGGACGGTGAAAACGATTACCTTGCGCTCAGGATGAAGGGAGAAGACAATACAGCAATAGAGAGATGGGATATCAGCATATTCAATGAGAGCGGTATACTGTTTAAAAAGTTCATCGGGAAGGGTGATGTGCCGCATGAACTGAAATGGGACGGGACCGGAGATAACGGCGAACTCGTCGAATCGGCGTCGGACTACGAGTTGCAGTTCACGGCCGTTGACCTTGCGGGAAATGTTTCTGAAAGCGCAAACGACAAAATAGCAGTCGATATACTTGTTATAGTCACCGAGAGGGGACTGAAGATGAGGATAAGCAACATCGAATTTGCATTCGGAAGCTCGAACATACAGAAGAGGGGAATAAAAATTCTGGACCGCGTCTACCAGATCCTTGAAAAGTACAATACCTATAACGTCGTCGTGGAGGGGCATACCGATGATGTCGGAGACGAGGGCTACAACCTGAAACTTTCGGAGAGGAGAGCCCTTGAGGTGAGAGACTATCTTGTAAGCAGGGGGACAAGGACAGACAGGCTGAAATATGTCGGCATGGGGGAAAGCTCGCCGTTCTATCCGAACTCAAACGATGAGAACAGGAGAAGGAACCGCCGTGTTGAATTTCTTCTGATCAAGGAAAAACCGGTTAAATAACGGAAAAGCAGCCATATGAGGGCCGTATTCTTTACCGATGTCGACGGGACGCTGATAGATCATCACAGCTATTCCCATGAGAAATCCCTGCGCGGGATCTCTCTGCTTGAAAAACAGAGCGTTCCGCTCGTTGCGGTATCGAGCAAAACATTCGATGAGATGTCCCTGCTGGTGAGAGAACTGAATCTGAAAAATCCCTTCGCCTTTGAAAACGGGTCGGGAATAGCGTTCCCGTCTGAAAAGGAGGGGGGCTTTAAGCTTGTACTGAACGGGCCGGGTGTTGAAAACCTGATCCGGTTTCTCCCTGAGGTTGAAAAACTTACCGGGAAAAAACTTGCCGGGATTCCGGCAATGTCAGAAAAAATGATCGTTGAGCTGACGGGGCTTGATTATACAAAAGCAACTCTTGCTAAAAAGAGGAGAACGACACTCCCTTTTATAGCGGACGGGACGCTGCTGCTCTCAGATCAGGAGATAGTGAAGCTCAACAGAGAACTGAAAAGCACCGGTCTCTATGTAACAAAGGGTGGCAGGTTCAATCACCTTATACCATACGGTTCGGGAAAGGGGATTGCCGTAAAAAAAATTATTGAGTTTTACAGCGCTGAATATAAAGATGAAATTCTGACGGCAGGGGCGGGAGACAGCATCAACGATATTCCGATGCTCGAATCTGTCGACTATTCGTATGTTATCAGGAAACCTGATGGAAGCTTCATCAATTTCGCACCGGGAAAGGTTATGAACAGTGCGGGACCGGCCGGTTTCTCTGAAGCGGCGGCGGATTTTTTAAATATAATAGCAGGTTAAACAATGGAAGCTCTGAAGGAACTACTGTATAAAATCGGATCATTTTGCGCGGATTTGATCAAAATCGCAGTGGACTGGTTTATGGATCTTTCACTGCTGAATAAGATTATCGTGTTGAATACATTCACCTCCTTTTTCGCAATCACAATGCCGATAGCGAAGTATTATATATTCGAATCGTGGTTCGGCATAAATAATCCGGTTTCTGTTTATCTGATTCTGATTGTGATAATCATGTTTATTACGATTTTTTTTCATGGTCCCGTTGTACTTGCGGGTAGGCTTATTGTCAACCTCTGGTACCTGGGATCTGTAATAGTCATTTCCGCGACTCATTCCATTTCGCACGCTCCCTACGTTCTGAGCATGGGATTTATATTCAATCTTGTGGCCCCTGTTATCTATATCGTAGTGTCCGCAATGGTTTTTCTGGAAGGGGAGTAATAAATTCCCCCCGCACCTGCTCTGGCAGGCTCAGTATATTGCCCGGAGGGTGCACGGCAAAAATACGGAAAATTTTGTTGATTTTTTAGCTGTATTTTTTTTGGTTTGAACTGTAATCAGCCGGTCAGACTGTATAGTATTAAAGCAGCAGGCAGCTGATATTTAAAGAAATTTATTTTTTAGCCCGCTATGCCGTCAGGCTGGAGGGGGGCAAAAGATGCCTTAATAAGGCAATAAAATCAATCTATTAAAAGGAGTTTAGTCAATGAGTAAAAAACAGTTTCAGACAGAGGTTCACAGACTTTTACACCTTATTATTCATTCACTGTATTCCCATAAAGAGATATTTCTGAGGGAACTTATTTCGAATTCATCGGACGCGCTGGACAAGCTTAAGTTTCTGACGCTGACCGATGAAAAATATAAGAGCATCAGTTTTGAACCGAGGGTGGATATCTTTTTTGATCACGGAGAGAAGACCCTTACGATATCCGATACCGGCATAGGGATGAACGAGCAGGAGCTGGACGAGAACCTCGGGACCATCGCCCGTTCCGGGACGAGAAATTTCGTCCATAACATGTCCGGTGACGAGAAGAAAGATTCGAACCTCATAGGGCAGTTCGGAGTCGGTTTCTATTCAGCGTTTATGGTGGCTGATAAAGTTGAGGTCGTGTCAAAAAAGGCCGGTGAGAGCGATGCGTTCAGGTGGACCAGCGACGGCAAAGAGGAGTACAGTATAGAACCCGCTGAAAGAGAGGGGCAGGGTACCACTGTAAAACTTTTCCTCAACGCAGAAGGGGAGGAGTACGCTAACAGGTGGTCAATACAGCAGATAATCAGAAAGTATTCAAACCACGTGCCGTTCCCGATATACCTTCATTACGAGGAGACAAAAACCGAGGGTGAAGGGGATTCGAAGAAAGAGGTTAAAGAGAACAAGATAGACCAGATAAACTCCGCAGCGGCGATATGGAAACGTCCGAAGAGCGAGCTGAAGGAGGAGGACTACTTCGAGTTTTACAAACAGATATGCTATGACCTCGAGGACCCGCTGATTTATATGCATACGCAGGCTGAGGGGACCCTCGATTATTCGACGCTCTTCTATATTCCGACAAAGGCTCCGATGGACCTGTTCAGGGCTGACTACAAGGGGGGAGTCAAGCTCTATGTAAAACGCGTATTCATTACCGACGACGAAAAGGACCTTATGCCTACATATCTTAGGTTCGTAAGGGGAATTATCGACTCTGAGGACCTTCCGCTAAATGTCAGCAGGGAGATTCTTCAGCAGAATAAGGTAATGGCCAAGATACGCTCCTCCTCTGTGAAAAAAATACTTACCGAACTCGAGGGCCTCAAAAATCACAACAGGGAGAAGTATAACAGGTTCTGGAAGGAGTTCGGTATCCCGGTCAAGGAGGGGCTGTACCAGGATTATGAAAACAAGGAGAAGCTCGTTGAGCTTGTGATGTACAAATCGACAAAGGGTGAAGACTACACGACGCTCTCCGAATATGTTGAAAGAATGGCGCCCGACCAGAATTCGATCTTCTACATCACCGGAGGGAAGGAGAATGTGCTGAGAAACTCTCCGCTGCTTGAGATGTACAGGAACAGGAATATCGAAGTGCTGATACTCTCCGACGAAATTGACGAGATTGTAATCACCGCGGTCCCGAAGTATAAGGACTTTGAGCTGAAATCGGTCAACAGGAGCGATGCCGCCGACGATCTGAAGAGCGATGATGACAAAGAGAGGGAGAAGAAAATCGAGCCACTCGTAAAAAAGATCAGGGAAAAGCTCGGCGACCACGTCAAGGATGTAATAGCAAGTACAAGGCTCAGCGACTCCCCGTCATGTATCGTTGCCGATGAGAACGATCCCACGGTGCAGATGCAGAGCATTTTAAAGGCCATGGGGCAGGATAATCTCCCGGAGTTCAAGCCGGTGCTTGAGATAAATCCCGATCATGAAATAATCAAGAAGCTTGAAAACACCACAGACGAATCTCTTATCGAAGATATAAGCTTCCTGCTTCTTGAGCAGGCGATGCTGGTTGAGGGAATGGAGCTTAAAAATCCGAACAGCTTCGTATCGAGAATGAACAGGATTATGAATAAGGCGATATAAAGGTTTAGGTACTTCCACTATCAATAGCTGATAAACACACGGAGATAACCTCTTAAAAAATCTGAATAATATATAATACCTCCCCCTGAATGGGGGAGGATAGGTGGGGGTGATAATAATAACTTGATGTATAACACCCTCCCCTATCCCCTCCTGACGGCCACGGACGGACCAGGCAGACGCGATTTCGACATCGTGTCTGCTGTTTGCAGGCAGTCATCCTGACTGCTCTGCCGCTACTGCGCGCTGTATACGGAAGTCCCCTTTTGGGAGATGCAGGTGAGCGGCTATCAGGGGAGGGGGATTCAGATAACTTTATTTCCCTGACCCAGACTGCAATAAAAAGAACTTGCCCTTTACGGGGTAAAGTTTCACAATAATCAAAACTGTAAGTTTTTTTGCGGAGAAAAAAATCATGTCTGATAATATAATAGAAATTCTGAGAAACAAGAAGGCGCGGTTTGAGTATGAGATACTTGATACCTATGAAGCAGGCATTGCACTGAAAGGGACCGAGGTAAAATCGATCCGTCAGAAGAAAGTGAACATACAGGAAGCATACGCTTATATAAAAAACGGAGAAGTCTTCATAACCGGAATGAACATCTCCCTGTACGAGATGGGCAACTTTTTCAACCACGATCCGCTGCGGGACAGAAAACTCCTTCTTCATAAACATGAGATAAAAAGACTGGTGGGAAAACTGAACGAAAGGGGCTACACTCTGGTTCCTCTGAAGATGTATATCAAAAACGGGAAGGTCAAGCTCGAACTGGGGCTTGCAAAGGGTAAAAATGTCCACGACAAACGCCGTACGATCCAGGACAGGGACATGAAGAGGGATATGCAGAGAGAGATAAAAAAATACGTTTAGCGATTTAGTTTACTTCGACAGGCGCCGGCTTTCGTTTAATTTACCAAAGATAAAAAATCATGTCTGTATCTTCATAAAAACCGTGATCCACTCAGGCTCGCCGATAGCGGCATAGCATATCTCCGGACACTTATACCGGGTATGATTTATTATGCACCGGAATACCGGAAAAAAATATCCCCCGGATGAAACCAGCCGTTTATCCCGAAATTTGTCCTTTTATTTATCTGCTGTTTTTCGTCAAGATAGTGATTGTTACAATTATGTAAAATTTTATTATTTTGCCTTTTTTCGCGGTCACTTCATTTAAAGTCACTTGACAGTCAAGTCTGCAAATATTACAAAATTGTTAAATTTTAACTTTTTTGCAATATTTATGTTACGATTAGGTAAAATTATCTTTTTTTCTTTTAAATAATCATACCCGGGCTTGTTCAACAGATAAATAATCTGGTGATTGTATAACCGGTGATCCGGATGAGGGATAACTGGCCGGTCGATTTATTGAAAAGCTCAGGGGAAGATATTAAAATTATTATATTCTGGAGTAAAACAGATGGAATCAAAGTCCTACAACCCTTTTCATGTAGCTCAAAACCAGTTTGACAGCGTAGCAGCAATGCTTGATCTGGAGGATGGTGTAAGAGAATTATTAAGACAGCCCATGCGCGAATACCAGTTCACAATCCCTGTCCACATGGATGATGGAACGGTCAAGATTTTTAAAGGATTCAGAATACAGCACAGTGATGCCCGCGGGCCGGCAAAGGGTGGGATCCGCTTTCACCCCCTTGAAACAGTTGATACAGTCCGCGCACTTTCAATGTGGATGACATGGAAATGCTCTGTAGTAGATATACCGCTGGGCGGGGGCAAGGGGGGAGTTATTTGCGACCCGCATCACCTCAGCGCGCGCGAACAGGAACAGATATGCAGAGGATGGGTGCGCCAGATAGCCCGGAACCTGGGGCCAGTTCTCGATGTGCCTGCGCCGGATGTTATGACCAATTCTCAGCATATGCTGTGGATGCTTGACGAATTTGAAGCTATACATGGAGGGAGATATCCCGGTTTTATTACCGGAAAACCGGTCGGTATGGGTGGATCTCTTGGCAGAACAGAGGCTACCGGATACGGACTGATATATACACTGCGCGAGGCTTTAAGGGAGCATAAAATTGATCCCGCCAATACAACGGCCAGCCTGCAGGGGTTCGGTAATGTATCGCAGTATGCCGCTAAAATGTATGATCATCTTGGAGGAAAGATTGTCTGTGTTTCATGCTGGGACCAGGCGGACAAAAAATCCTACTCTTTCAGGAAAAAAAGCGGTATTGATGTAGATGAACTTTTTTCAATAACCGACAAGTTTGGCGGCATTGACAAGAGCAGAGCCCGTGATCTCGGCTATGAACAGCTCGATGGTGATGCGTGGCTTGAACAGGAGGTTGATATTCTGCTCCCTTCAGCACTTGAAAACCAGATCAACGCAAACAATGTTAACAAAATTCATTCAAGGGTAAAATTCATCGCCGAAGGAGCCAACGGCCCCACAACACCAGAGGCCGATGAGGTGATAAAGAGCAGAGATATATTCCTTATCCCTGACTTTCTCGCCAATGCGGGTGGCGTCACATGCAGCTATTTTGAACAGGTGCAGTGCAATATGAATTATTTCTGGGAAAAGAAAGAGGTTCTTGATAAACTTGATATAAAGATGACATCTGCGTTTCTTGCGGTCAGCGAGCTTGCAAGGGGCAAAAAGCTTTACATGCGTGATGCTGCCTATATAATTGCTATTGACCGGGTGGCTAAGGCGGTCAAGGCAAGAGGATGGGTCTGATAAGACTGTCCGGCAGTAATGAATTTATGCAAAAAAATGATCTTATAAGCAAAGCGTTATAAAATGACTGATGCAAATTTATCAAACGATCAGTTGATAAACACACTCCGTGAACGTGCGAAGGAGTTGAACTGTCTGTACCAGGTTGAAGAGATTCTCGCCGGTTCCGACAGTTCTCTCCCGGACATGTTCAAACGGATAATTCAGATAATTCCGTCCGGCTGGCAGTATCCGGAAATATGCCAGGCCCGCATCAAATTCGAGGATACAGAATACAAAAACAGCGACCACATCCAGACGATATGGTCCGACACGGCTGAGATAAGGGTTGAAGACAAGGTTTCGGGTTTTATCGAAGTGTCATACATCGAGGAGGTTCCGCCCTCGGAGAAAGGATTTTTCCTGGAAAAAGAGCGCAAACTCATTGTTACAATTGCAGACCGTATAGGTCAGACTGTCTTTCACAGAAAGCTTGAAAGTCTGCTGCGTGAAATTGAAAACGCCGGGATGAAACTCTCAGAAAAATCCGACCGTGAATGGATGGTTGTAACAGGACTGTTGCGCAGAACTGATGAAAACCTTTATCACCATATTGCTCGAAAAATGATCTATCACCTTTTCTGGAACGGGGTAAAGGACGCAAAGCTGCTGCTCAATAAGTATAATACAGACCTGGACCGCAGCGACATTGCTAATCAGAACGAAACAAACAGCCCCAGCGTCAAACAGCCGAGAGACCTGCTGTTCGAGGTGAGCGACCAGGTCTTTCTTACTGCCTCGGAAAACATGAGCAACAACGAAATCATGTCCTGTATCCAGAAGTGGATAAATGAAAACAGGACAGGATTTCTTGTAAAAACAATTGATTCAGGAAACGCAAAACTTAACGAGATAATTGATGCCATTCAGAGGTACAGGGCCATGATCGACAGCGATATGGCACTGGCGCCGTCTACGGAGAAGTGGCTGAGGATATCGCTGATAAGAAGGTTTTTCTCTGAAAGCACCGATTTCATAAACATAGCGAAGCGTCACCTCGAGGTTAATGACTTTTTCGAACTTACAACTAAAATTATCCATCATGCCGGGAGCAGCGGAAAACTCGGAGGTAAAAGCGCAGGACTGTTTATGGCAAAGCATATTCTGCGTAAAGCCTCACAGGGGAATAATCTGCTGAAAAATGTCCGTACCCCGCTTACCTGGTATATTACCGCGGATTCTCTGACCGAGTTTCTGAGGTACAATGATCTTGAAGAGCTTAACGGGCAGAAGTATAAAGATCCGGAGCAGGTCCGGATTGAATACCCGAACATAGTTCAGCTTTTTAAAAACGCGCAGTTTCCTTCTGAAATAAAGAAAGGGCTTATGGTGGCCCTTGATGAACTCGGGACCAATCCGATTATTGTACGCAGCTCGAGCCTGCTTGAAGACAGGGTCGGCACAGCATTTTCGGGAAAATACAAAAGCCTGTTTCTCGCGAACCAGGGGAGCAGGGAAAAACGGTTTGATGCTCTTCTTGACGCAATTTCAGAGGTCTATGCGTCTTTATTCGCGCCGGACCCGATGATATACCGTTCGGAGCGCGGGCTGATTGATCTGCACGAAGAGATGGGCATCATGATACAGCAGGTTGTCGGCAGAAAGGCTGGTAATTACTTTTTCCCTTCATTTGCAGGGATTGCCTTCAGCAATAACGAGTACCGCTGGTCTCCCAGGCTCAAACGCGAAGACGGACTTATACGGCTTGTTCCCGGACTCGGCACGCGGGCAGTGGACAGGGTGAGCAATGATTATCCCGCAATGATATCGCCCGGACAGCCGGCTCTGAGGATCAACGTGAGCCCGGACGAGATAAGGCACTATTCCCCGGCATTCATTGATGTTATCAATCTTCAGAAAAACTGCTTTGAAACGCTTCCGCTGGAACAGCTGTTCAGACAATACGGGGAGGAGATACCCGATATTCACCAGATTGTATCAGTTTACAGTGACGGGCACATCTCCCGATCTTCGCGTTTTGATCTTGACTGTAAAAAAGATGACCTTATAGTAACATTTGAGGGAATAATTACCAGAACACCGTTTGTCAAACAGGTCAGTTCAATCGTAGCCGCACTCCAGGACGGTTTCGGCATGCCGGTTGATATAGAGTTCGCCTGCGATGGCACCGATTTTTATATCCTTCAGTGCAGGCCGCAGAATTCGGATGGGGAGAACGCTCCAAGCCCTATACCGCACGACATCCCGGAGAATAAAATACTTTTTAATGCCAGACGTTTTATTTCAAACGGAAAGGTGCCGGAAATCACTCATATTGTCTGGATTGATCCTGCAAAGTATGCTGCGCTTGAAAGCCGGAGCGCGCTTGCAAGTGTCGGGTCTGCTGTCGGGAGGCTGAATTCGATATTGCCGAAGAGGCAGTTCATCTTGATGGGACCTGGTCGGTGGGGCAGCAGGGGAGATATAAAACTTGGCGTGCAGATAACATACGCTGATATCTGCAACACAGCGGTTTTGATTGAAATTTCAACGAGGAAAGGGGCGTATTCGCCTGAATTGTCTTTTGGCACCCATTTTTTCCAGGACCTTGTTGAAACCGGCATACGTTATATTCCTCTATATCCTGAAGAGAGGGAAATAATATATAATGAGATTTTCTTTACCGGTTCGGACAACATGCTGGCAGATATCCTGCCTGAATACGGATACCTGTCCGAAGTGATCCGTGTTATCGATATCCCAAGGCGCACCGGCGGAGAAATTCTACGAATACTGCTGAATGCTGAACTTGGGGAAGCTCTGGCTTATTTTAGCGAAGTAAAGACTGCCGAAGAAACTGAAATATTCAGAACCACGCCGGCTGAACCGCAGCCGGATGATTTCTGGCGGTGGCGCATGCATATGGCTGAACATATCGCCGCCCGGATTGAACCTTCGCGTTTCGGAGTAAAGGCTGTCTACGTTATCGGATCAACGTTAAATGCCACTGCCGGGCCATGCAGCGATCTTGACCTGCTTATACATTTTAACGGTTCGGAACAGCAGCGTGAAAAACTGCTGTTATGGCTGGAAGGCTGGAGCCTGAGCCTGGATGAGATGAACTACCTTAAAACTGGATATAAGACCGGGGGACTGCTTGATGTTCACATTATTTCAGATGAAGACATCTCATCGAGGTCGTCCTTCGCTGTGAAGATAAATGCCGTTACCGATCCCGCCCGTCCCCTTTCTATGAAAAGCCGCGTGTTCTGATGCAAACGCAAGAAAATTTTTTACATCATTAAAGAACGGTTAGAGATGGTAGTTCCCGTTTGCTTCGGGCTGGTAGATGATCTGTTCAATTCGTATTTTTTTCATGCCTGCGGGAACTTCCCATGCAATTTCATCGCCGACCCTGTAGCCAAGGAGCGCTGTACCTATTGGTGCAAGCACGGAAAGCCTGTCGTGTTCAATATCCGCCTCTTCCGGGTAGACAATAGTATACACTCTCTGTTTTTCACCAAAAAAAAGAGGCCTTATTTATGGTCTCTTTTTTGTCTGTAAGACGACTCCTGCTGCTCTCACTGACTGCAGGGTCGTTTATTTTCAGCCTGTCGAAATACGGCCTCTGAGCGGAGTCGAAGAGCTATGCCAGTTCCCTAAGCTGTTTATCCATTTCGGGAAGTTTTGAATAGAGCTCTTCAAGCTCGGCGTTTGTAATTTTCAGGGTCTCAATAGCTGCACTGCTCATCTGGTGATAGAGTCCGTCGCTCCCCACTCCGAAACCTGCCATGAGACAGAGAGTATTGGCGATATGTACTGCCGATACCTCGGCCTTGAACTCGGCGGGTGCGCTTTCAGGTTCCGCGTAGAATCTTACTATGGCCTTCAGAACAGCGGGGAAATTCCATTTTTCCAGGATTTTCTCGCTTATCTCCTGATGGCTGTATCCCATGATCGCTTTTTCAGCTTCATTAAAGGTAATGTTTTTTGTTTTAACCTCGTTCAGGATATCCTTATATGTGCTCTGGACATAGATTGCTATGACCGTTTTCCCTACATTATGAATAATGCCGCCGGTAAAAACCACGTCAGCGATATCTTTACGGTTTTTCAGCAGGGCTATCTTTTTTGCCAGGTTGGCAACCATAAGGCCCTGTTTCCAGAGTTCCCCTTTGCCAAGATCGTAGCCTATTACAAATTTGTCGAGGACCGGTTTTGCGGCTATAACCATGACAATCCCTGTGAGTTCTTTAATTCCTATGCTCACAATAGCCCTGTCGATTGATGTAATCTCCTTCCCCCTGCTGAAGTAGGCCGAATTGCAGAGTTTTAGAATATTGGTGGTCATCGACTGATCTTTTGATATCTCCTCAGCGACATCTTTGAAAGACACTTCCGGATTATTTACCATGTTAAGAATTTTTGAAGCAATCTCCGGCACTGTCGGAAGAGCTGCAAGATTATTTATTGTACTTTCAATTCTCTGTTTTATATCTGCGTGCATGTAAAATACCCCGGATTTTATCCAACCTTATAGTAATTTTTTTCCTGACCGGCTGCCTTAACCTTAAGACGGCCATCCACCATGTAAAAGTCGATGACCCGTCCGGAACATCCCCCTGTGTCCTCATCTACAAGCGGGATCTGGAGTTTCTCGAGCATTTTTTTTGTTATTTCAATATTCCTGTCACCGATCTGACCGAGAGAGGCGTTTGATTCGAATTTAAACATCGAGGCGCCGCCGGCAATCTTGGCCGATAAAAATTCCTTCTTCGCCCCCTCTTTCAGAAGCCTCTGAACAAGAAGTGGTATAGCGGTATCAGCATATTTTTCAGGATTGGCGCCGTGGACGGTATCAAGGGGGAGCAGAACATGCGCCAGTCCGCCTATTTTCTTCATTCTGTCGTATATGCAGATCCCGACACAGCTCCCGAGGATTGTGCGCAGAACATCCGGTTCCTTGGCCAGTTTGACCTGTGCGACCCCTACATTTACAAGTGTTTCGCTCATACATTAATCTCTGTTTAAATATTTAATTCAATTCTATAGATACTATCCCTTATTCAATTTGTCAATGGTTTATATTATTTTTTCGTTTTTTGTTGGCATAAAATAAAAAGTATTTACAATGATTCCGGAATCGGTATTTTATCATAAGTAGAGCGGGTATGTTTATACCTTGAAATGTATAAATTATTCAGACCTCTCCGCACAGGGCGAGGTTGAGCATATGATGAAGGGAGCAGTTGTGAAGAAAAACAGTCCGGTGAGTTCACCTGCGGAAAAAATAGAACTCATGCTGAGTCTGATAACCGGAGATGATGTCAACCGGTTTTCCGGCATATATCTTGATGAAACGCTGCAGGAGTTCTTTTATCTCGATAATGAACTTTCAGTTCCGCCGATTCCGGTCGGTGAACTTGATTACGGAACCGGGATTGAATTGACTGAAAAATTAACTAAAATTATCCCTGAGTACATGTATAAGCACACCCTTCTGCAGAAGAGAAAACCGCAGTCGGAACAGCATTCGCTTCAGTTTGTTAAAAAGGTCCCGGGGAAGATCGTCGATTTTGCACATATACTGAGGCTCGATTTCAAACTCTCCGGCGGTTCAGGCAGCATAACGGGAAAATCCGACGCAAGGACTTTTCCGTCATATGTGACAGACAGGATAAAGTATAAATCGAGGCTTGTACCGGTGGTGAAAGAGAGCGATCCGTCGCAGGTAGATGCTCTGAAAATCAAATCACAGTTAAAGGTTGAAAATTCTGAAAAGAGAATTACCTCGGTATATTTTGACGAGTTCAGCACTTCGGAGATCTCGATAGATTTCAGTACAAAAGCGGGGAGCGGCATCTTCGCGATACCGGCTAAAATCTACCAGTTCATCTCGTACGATTATTTCACCGCATGTATGAACGTTCCCGATCCCGCTGAGAAAAATCTGGAACGTGCGGCGGAGATATTCGAACCGCTGTTTTTTTTCCTGTACCACAGCTACAGGGAGGAGCTTCCTCTGCCGGATGAAGGCATCTCCACGTTATGGGATGACCTTCTTGATGTGACACCTTCCGGTGTTGAACAGAAAGCGAAGTTCGGAGAGCTGCTGAAAAAATTCTTCTCGCGTTATACAATTTACAGAGACGATGATATGATGCTCAAGGGATTGCGGAAATTCGTAATCGATCAGAGATAAACAGGAAAACCGATGGATACCGCTGAATTTGAAGTTATTAAATACAGAGATCAAAAGATTGAACGTGTTCCTGACTGTGTCGTCAGGGAGGAACCTCTGGAGATATTCGTCAATAACGAGAAGAAGTATTTCTGTATGAGAATGCCGGAAATGGACTATGAGATGGGACTCGGTATTCTGTACGGCGAGGGGATGATCAGTTCAATTTCCGATGTAGAGAGTTTTGAACAGGACGGATACTCTTTAAGATACGTGATCAGGGGCGAGACCGGGCCTGGAGTGAAAAAAGTCTACGCCTCGTCCGGCAGCATTTTTTCCGATGAACTCGTCGCCCCTCCGCTACAATCCGGCGGTGAGATAAACGCTGAAAAACTGTTTGTCCTGCAGAGGGAGTTTTTCGCGATGCAGAAGGTCTTTAACAAAACCGGGGCCGTACATGCGTCGGCATTCTATTCCCCTGAGGGAAAGCTTATATCTTTTGCGGAGGACGTGGGGCGGCACAACGCGCTTGATAAATGTATGGGGAGAGCGCTAGCCGCAGGGGAACAGGGGAGCATTTTTTTAATAATGCTCTCCTCCCGTCTCAGTTTTGAAATGATAAGGAAGAGTTTCAGAACCGGAGCGGCGGTCGTGGCCGGAGTTTCCGCCCCGACAAGCGCCGCAGTCGATGCGGCCGCTTCATCAGGAATCACTCTTATCGGTTTTCTGAGAGGGGAGAAGTTTAATATCTACTCTCATCCCGAAAGAGTTGCAGATACCGGCCGGAGGCCGCGATAATACCTTCAGAACTTCTGAAAGCCGTCACTCTCCATGTAATTTTCTATATTGCTTTTTCCCTCTGTCCCGGCAGTATCAGAGGCGGTTTTTTCGTTCTTTATTTCTGATCCGGCCGGCTTTGCTGTTTTAATCTCCTTCGCGGCGGAACCGGTTCCGGTTTTCGCGGTCTCTGATTTTTCTGTTTTATCGGTTTTACCGGCGAGAGGTTTGTTTTTTAAGATACCCTTACCCGGCTCCGATGATTTCCGTGTTTTAACGTCTTTATTGCTGACAGTGAACCTGCTCATAAGTGCAAGCATCTCCTGCGCCTGGTTTGCCATCTGTTCGCTTGCGGACGCTGTCTCCTCAACAAGGGCGGCATTCTGCTGGGTAGCTGAATCAAGCTCGACAATCGCCTTGTTTATCTGGTCCATACCCTGGCGCTGCTCGTCGCTGGCTGCGGCGATTTCAGAAATCAGCGAAGCGGTCGTTTTTGCAGCATTGGCTATCTCCCTGAGAAATTCCCCGGTTTGAACGACTACCATTGTTCCTTTGCCTACTTTTTCCACCGATTCCTTGATCAGCTGCTCAATCTCTTTGGCGGCGCTTCCGGAACGCTGTGCGAGATTTCTGACCTCTGCCGCGACAACGGCAAAACCCCTCCCCTGTTCGCCGGCCCGCGCAGCCTCTACCGCGGCGTTAAGCGCGAGAAGGTTTGTCTGGAAAGCGATCTCATTTATTACCGAGATTATCTCGGAAATCCTTTTGCTTGAATCGTTGATCTCATTTATAGACTGTATGGCTGCCGCCGCCTGTTCGCTCCCTATCGAGGATTTCTCCACTCCCTGCAGCGTAAGGTTCTGTGCGTTGTTCGAGTTTTCAGCATTCCGTTCCACGGTTGAGGTGTTCTCCTCGATAGTCGCCGCAATCTCCTGAAGCGACGAAGCCTGTTCGTTTGTCCTCTGCGAGAGGTTCATGTTCCCCTGGGTTATCTGGTCGACAACCTGGCTGAGGTTTTCGGCGGATATTATTATGTTTGTGATCAGGTTCTCGAGGTTGTCTGCTGAAGCGTTAAGCGCGTTTGCGAGGTTGCCTATCTCGTCCCTCTGGCTTATTTTTACCCTTTCGGTAAAATTGCCCTCAGCCAGTTTGCTTGCAAACTGGCTCATCTGCTGTACAGGATTTGAAATTTTGCCTGATATGTAAAAACTTACGAGAAGGCTTATTCCTATGGAAATTAATGCTATGATAAAAGTCACAATAAACATCTGATACAGCGGGGAGTAAAGCTTGCTCTCCGAAACCGTTACGCAAAGGATCCATCCTGTCTGGGTTATTTCGTTAAAATACAGCCTTTTACTGTCGCCATCAATCGAAATAGTTGAAGTCCCGTTTTTAAGCTTAAGAATTTGACTTCCCGTTTCTGAAAATTTTTTATCAGGATGCTCGGTGATCTTCTTTTTCATAATGTAGTCTTTATTATGGAAAGATATGAATGTACCTTCAGAATCCAGAAGAAAAGCCTCCAGCCCGATTTTGTCATCTTTTATATCCTTCACGATTTTCTGCAGTTCCGCTATATCAAAGTCGCCGCTGGTTGTGCCGAGAAAATTTTTATTATCATCGAAAAACGGACAGACTGCGGATGTCATTATGATCCCGGAAGTTTCGTCGAAATAGGGTGTTGTCCAGGTTACAATGTTTTCAGCCTTCCCCTTAGCTGTTTTATACCACTCCTGTTCGGGGTAGTTATAGGCAACCTTTTCGTAATCAGCTGTAAGTACAGTTTTACCCTTGTCCTTGAAAGCATAAGGTCCGAAATATCGTATAGAGGGGCTGAATTTGTACGGCTCAAACCACACTCCTATGCCGAAACTAGCAGGATTATCATTAATTATATCCATAAAAAACCGTTCGTAAACCGTTCTTGAAACCTGGTTTTTATTTCCCTGGGCAAAAGATGCCACTGCTCTTGAAATTGATGAATGTGCATCAAGCTTCCTGTTCATCTCCGATATTATTGAACTGAGTTTCAGTCCCATTTTTGTGTTAATCTCTTCATTAAGAGTAAAATAGCTCATTGCAAGAGTTACAATCTGCATTATAATGATCGCGGCAATTACTATTGTCGTGATATAAGCCATTAATTTGAATTTGAAGGAATGGATATTCATGATTTTGCCCTCCGTGCATATTTCAATTCAATAAAACAAAAAATATGAGAAAAAAAAAGGATTTCGGAATAAAAATGTTTATTATGTGTAAAAAATTATAAAATAGCGGATATCGGTTAAATATGGAGGATAATATATGAATATGATTTCACGCAGCCCGGGGAGTTTATGACTGCATGAAAATCATTTTAAAAATCAATTATTAACAGCGGATATTATGCTTCATTCACTTCGGCAAGTACTTCCATATCTTTCACTGAGAGCATTATATCGGCATTGAGAATAATTATCAGATTCGCATCCTTGTTGAATACTCCCTTGATAACCTCCCGGTCGATGCTTACATGAAAATTTGGGACCTCCTGAAGCTGTCCGGGGGCGCTGATAACATCCGATACAGAATCAACGATCACACCTACTAGAAAATCTCTCATCTCGATAATAAGGATCACCGTGAAGGCATCATATTCTTTCTCCGGAATGTTGAATTTCATCCTTAGATCAATGACCGGAACAACTATTCCGCGAAGATTCATCACCCCTTTCAGATATTTTTCGCTGTTTGGTACTGATGTGATTGTTGTCATCCCGACAATCTCTTTAACGCGCAGTACCTCTATTCCGTATGTTTCGTTATTTATCAGAAAAGTAACGTATTGTTCTGCGGAAGTTTCCCCTGTTTCAGTTATATTCTGTTCAGATTGTAATGACATCAAATTCCTCCGGCGTTACATCCAAGATTATTTCAGTTTCGTTTATTATCGGAACTAATATACCTTTTTTAATGGAAAAGGCAACCTTTTTCAATAAATATTAAACAGCGGCGGGAAAAACCTCATAAATATTTCAGCCTGGACGCAAAACGACATTAAAATAGCGGTCTTTGCTGCTGAAATGTTTAAAAGTAAACCGGCACAGTTTTCGACAGGCTTCTATAAAAATTTATTGATAAATACAATTATTACAGATAGTATATAAAAAAATACCGGCAGGAGAGATCTGATGAATATAGCAGTTGCGGGCGGTCTCGGTTTTCTGGGACAGCATATAATCCCCGCCCTGAAGGAATCGGGGCATAACGTAACCCTTTTTGCAAGGAGGGAGGAGACCCAGAGGCACCGGGTATCTTTTGTTTATGCCGACCTGATGATACCGGGCGAATGGCAGAAGAGAATTGCTGAGCATGATGTAGTCATAAACCTGGCCGGAGTAAACCTTTTTCAGAGATGGAACAGCGTGATAAAAAAGTCTATCTATGACAGCAGGATAATTTCAACTTCAAATATAGTGAACTCCTTTCAGCAGGGGGGAGCGGAGGGGAGGACCCTGATCAACGCATCGGCCGTGGGATATTACGGGCTCAGGGGGGATGAGACTGTTACCGAATCGGAGGGGCCCGGAACGGATTTTCTTGCAAAGGTCTGCAGCGGCTGGGAGGAGGAGGCTCTTAAAGGGAACAGCATGGGGCTGCGGGTCGTCCTGCTGCGTTTCGCGTCGGTGTTCGGAGCTGACGGTGGCGCCTTTCCTGAACTTGTGAGGAACTACAGGATGTTGCTGGGGGGGAGGCTCGGCAGCGGAAGGCAGTGGTTCCCCTGGATACATATCGATGACGCAGCCGGGATAGTGTTGAAAGCGGTTGCCGACGGTAATATGTCCGGAGGCTATAACTGTACATCGCCGGGAATTGTAACGAACAGTGAGTTTACGAAGGTAATGGCGAAGGCGGTTAACAGACCTGTGATTATTCCCTTTATACCCCGCTTTGCATTGAGAATAGTTCTTGGCGAGTTCGGTTCGTTCCTTACCGGAGGGCAGAGGGCCGTTCCAGACAGACTGCAGAAAGAGGGGTACAGGTTCATGTTTCCCGAGCTAAGGGGTGCTCTAGAAGACCTGATCAGGACCGGCAGCTGGTGATATAAAGACTTCTTTCATGTGATGAATCCGCCGGCAAGGCTTTTTAAATCCTCGGCAAGTTTATTCAGCAGCCTCGTCGATTCATTAAGCTTTCTTGAAATATTTACAATTTCACCTGCCTGGTCAGCAATGTCTGAAATCGTTTTGCCCGATTCCTCCGAGGAGACCCTCTGTTCCGCGGTTGATTCCTCTATTGTTTTACTGAAGCTGTGTACCCGGTCGTTAAGGTTCCTGATCGTTTTTATTGTGGAATCTATGTCCCCTATTTTATCTACTTCAATATCAATCTGATTTTTTATTCCGGACACGGCTGCGTGGAGCCTTTCGGTCAATGCGGCCGATTCCCCTATCAGTGAGCTGCTTTCTCCGATTATCTTTGTATTCTCGTTGATTATTCTTTCAATCTCCTTCGAGTTGGCGGATGTCTGGTCGGCAAGCTTCGAGATCTGTTCAGCGACTACCGCAAAGCCGCGTCCCGTGTCTCCGGCCCGGGCCGCCTCGATCGACGCGTTCAGCGACAGAAGGTTTACGTGGTCGGCTATATCGTTTATTATATTGATAAAGTTCGACATCTCGTCGCTCTTCTGGAGCACGGTCTGGAACCTGTCCCTTGTCATATCTATGTGAGTCATAGATTCACTGGACAGGTTAAGGAGCGAGACGAGCGTTTTCTGTACATCAATAGAATCGCTCTGCAGCGAATCGTTAACGTCTTTCAGGTCGTTGATCTCCTGCATTGTAAGGTTCATCTCGTCGTAGAGCGACCGTGACGTATCAGTTACGGAATCCGCGTTTATCGCCAGGGTCTCCAGCGAGCTGGAAATCTCGGTAAGAGCGGATGCCTGGTTCTCAGATATGGCATTCATGCTGTTTGAGATCTCCTCCTGCTGGGTAACATGGTTCTTTACTATTGTTATTGAATTAATGACCGATCTTGCTATCTCTTTAAGAGAGGCGATCGCGTCCATCGACTCGTTGTGTTTCGCAACTGTCAGTTTCAGCAGGAGCCTTGCAGCAGATGCGCCTGTTGTCGCGCCAAGCCCCACCATCGTATAGACGATGTAGCGCACAATAAGATTGCTCGCGGGTCCGCCGGGGATAAGACCAGGCCTGAAGTAGAATAAGAGACTCTGGGAGATAAGTACCGTGATAAGGCTGTATATGCACAGGTACGGATTAAAATAAAAAATACCCAGTGCGAGGGTTATATAATTTGCCGCGAAAAGTTCCGACGCGCCGTGGAACGAATACTGAAAAATCCAGAGACATACCGATATGGAGGTGATCGTCAGATACCCGGAGAATATCGTTCCCCGGTTTTTTCGTATCAGAAATTCAGTCAGCAGCAGAATGGCTGATATGACAAGAAGCTGAATGATTATCGCATTGTATGTAAGATACGCCGATCCCTTACCGGCGATCTTTATTCCGCTTACTGCGAAATTCGCTATAACCAGAATCGTGATAAACGCCTTCATCATCCTTCTGTTGTTGGTCTGCATTAAATCATAAAAAATTGACGATTTAACCAGTTTCCCTTCCTCTATCTTCTCGGTTTGAATTTTCAGGTTCATAGTGCACCCTCCTTACAGAAGCGTTTGAAAAAAATATGCCGCCTGACCGGGTTTCTTTTAGCGGTAACCACAGGCGGATATTGCTCTATTGAGGAATATTCATGCTTTTAAGGAAGTTAATAAGGGATAAGTTTTTTTCAAAAAAATGTATATGTTTTGTAAAATTTTTTCAGAAGCGGAAATAATTTTTAAATATATGATTCAAGCGCATTTAAAGCAGCAGCAGGCGAAAAGGAATCGGATGGAAAAACGGGGGCGCCGGGAAATCGTCCATGGAGAGCCCCCGCTCTCTAAACCGGCCAGATCAGCCTGATGCTCAAGCTGATCTGGCGCAAAAAACAGAATGGCGGCACCTGTCAGTTAAATTTGAAGGCGTCAATCGCCAGATATTGTAAACTTTCTGTAATTTCAAATTCAATCTCATCAATAAGGATTGTACTGTAACTCGACAGATCGACATAAGTAAACCCGTTATTGTTGGTGCCTGTGTTAATGTTTTCACCTGACAGATTATATGTGAATTTAATATATCCATCAAGAATTCCGCGAATGATAACATCACCATAATTCCCGGAAATATAAGAGGCATCTGCCGGATATAGATACATGCTGAGGGCGTAGAAATCATATGTTGGATTGGTTATTGAACCGATAATCCCTCCAGCCAGTCCATTGTCAAAATTGTCAATATAATAGTCATCCATATCCGTGCCGGTCCATCCCCAAGAAGGCTGATTATCAATACGCAGGAAACTGCCCGTAATGACAAATGATAATCCACTCTCCGAGAAAGAATTACTTCCATGTGATTCACCGGCAAAGTGTTCTGTGGTCTGACTAATTCTTGTTTTCGGGAAGACAGCCGATACGTTACCGGTATCAACGGCATTTGTCGCTGTTGCTCCGTCTACAGTGAAGAAGTTTGCGGGCACGCCTGTCAGAGTGAATCCGGATCTGGGAGTCAGCACAATGTTAGCAGTATAGACTGTTGATGCCGCAAATATTGTGTCTGAAGGGGACCATGTAATGGTTCCCGTGTACTGTGCCGTGTCTATCGAAGTTGTTACCGGTACCGCGCCCAGTACGGGGGGCACTACTCCGGGTATTGCGGCGATGTTAATTGTCCGGGGCGCTTTATATACCACCGCGGTCTGCGGTGAACCGGTAATCGAAAATCCGGCGGGGCTTGTTACTGTAACCGAGACTGTGGCGCCATTGGCAACGGTTATACCGGAAATACCGATGCTTCTGGTTGTTCCGGTTCCCGACAGAGCCCCCTTTGTCGCTCCGGTTATTGTAATGTTGTCTGCCGTCAGACTGGTCGGGTCTGTGCTGAAGGTCAGCGTCAGGGCAGTAGTAGTGACCGAGTTTGAAACGCCGCCGGTCTGTGTCACACCCGAGAAAGTTACCTCTATATCCGGTGCGGCGGCTGTTTCCGGGAAGACAGCCGATATGTTGCCGGTATCAACGGCATTCGTTGCCGTTGCTCCGTCTACAGTGAAGAAGTTTGCCGGTACACCCGACAGCGTGAATCCTGATTTTGGAGTCAGAACAATATTTGCGGTATAGACTGTCGATGCAGCAAATATTGTGTCTGAAGGGGACCATGTTACGGTTCCTGTATATTGAGCAGTATCTATTGCCGTTGTTACCGGATCTTCATTCCGTACCGGAACTACAATTCCGGGTATTGCGGCGATGTCAATTGTCCGGGGCGCTTTATATACAACTGCCGTCAGAGGCGAACCGGATATTGCAAAACCTGCAGGGCTTGTAATCGTAACAGAGATGGACTCCCCGTCGGCAACGGTTATACCGGAAATGCCGATGCTTCTGGTCGTTCCGGTTCCCGACAGGGCACCCTTTGCCGCTCCGGTTATTGTAATGTTGTCTGCCGTCAGACTGGTCGGGTCTGTGCTGAAGGTCAGCGTCAGGGCAGTTGTGGTGACCGAGTTTGAAACCCCGCCGGTCTGTGTCACATCCAGGAATGTGACCGGCGTGTCGGAATAATTTCCTGTTGCCGCGAACACAGCTGTTACAGTACCGGTATCAGCAGCATTCGTTGCCGCTGCTCCCGCTACAGTGAAGGAATTTTCCGCAACACCTGTAAAAGTAAATCCTGTTTTAGCTGTCAGTTCGATGTTTGCCGTATAAACAGATAAAGCTGCAAAAGCACTGTCCGAGGGTTCCCATGTTATGGTTCCCGTATACTGAACAGTTTCTATTGAATCTGCCACAGGAGTCATGCCGACTACCGGGATTACTACACCCGGAATTTCGAAAATGGTTATCACCGTATCTCCGGCACCGGGATTTGTACCGGCGCCGTTATTTCTTCCGCAGGCGGCTGCCGTCAACAGCATGGCACCCAGCAGAAGAAGTCTTATCCTCCTCCCTGCAATACTTTGAAATATCCTCATTATCGGCTCCTTGTTTAGTGTAATTCCATACTACTCATGAGAACCGTATACTACTGCATATGATGTTCTTAAAATCAACAAGATTTAAGCGCAGCTGCTCTTTTTTTGGATATAAAGGAGAGGAGAGTGAATAATGGCGTCATTCTGCCGGTTTTTTAAAAAATCTGTCAGAAACGATGTAGTGTTTTACCATAAGATCGGATGTAATTCCGTATTTATAATCGTCCGGATACAATACGGCTTTTTCTATATCTTCACCGGCGAATTTCCGGATCGATTCAATCGAATTCCAGAAAGTGACCAGAACCACTTCGAAACAATTGTTTGTCTCCCTGTACATGATTTCAGCGCCGGAAAAACCGGGAATCGCGGCAGAATCCTTTACCCCGGTGCTGTGAAGATATGGGATAAACTCCCGGATCTTTTCTTTCGGACAGATGCATCTCCATTCCCTGGCGATCATACTATCGTGCCCATTAAAAACTTTCATCCGACCAGCCTACGTCCTCGAGGAACTCGTCATAAGTCCCGTTAAAGATACTTACCGTGTTGTTGTCGAAGATCACAAGCTTTGTAGCTACGGCCCTGAGGTGCATCTCGTTATGAGTAACCATGATAACCGATCCGTCGAAATCATCGATCGCCTCGATCAGCGAGTCGCATGACTGCATGTCGAGGTGGTTGGTCGGTTCATCGAGAAAGAGAAGGTGGCACGGCGTAACGAGAATTTTGCCGAGCACTACACGGCTCTTCTCCCCTCCGGAGAGGACCTTTATTTTTTTCAGAGCGTTGTCGCCTGGAAACATAAGCCCGCCGGCAATGCTTCTTGCCTTGAATTCGTTGCACGACTTGTCGGCGCTCCTTATCTCTTCGAAAACCGCCCTGTTTTCGTTCAGGTCGAGCCGGTTTGTCTGCCCGAAGTATCCCTCAAGCAGAGCGGAGTGTTTTTTGATGCTGCCGCTTACCGGTTTCAGTTCTCCGGCCAGCAGCCTTATCAGAGTCGATTTGCCGCGGCCGTTTTTCCCGATAATACAGATCCTGTCGCGTTTGCCGACATTTATCGAGAAGTCGTTTATCAGGAACGGTTCCTTTCCGTTGTATGAAAAAGATATGTTTTCGGCGGACATCATCTGTCCCGCCGCGAAATGGGCGCTGTTGAAGTACAGGTCCAGGTCCTCTATCACCTCAAGCGTCTTCATCTCCCCCTGCTTTTCGAGCTTTTTTACCCGGGACTGGGTGCGGCTTGCGAAACTCGCCTTGGCCTTGAACCTTTCGATAAAGATCTCCTCCTGCCTTCTTTTCTTCGCTTCGTTGAGGCGGGTCTTCTCGTAGATCTCCTCATCCTGGTTTATCATCGTGTAGAGCTTTTCGGTATCTCCCTCCACCTTCCTCGCCTTCGTCCGGTGTATCGCCACAATGTGCGTGCATACGCTGTCCATGAAGCTTCTGTCATGGGTGATCAGGATAAATTCCCCGTCCCACGATTTGAGGAAGTCCTCGAGCCACCTTATCGCAACGATATCGAGATAGTTGTTCGGTTCGTCGAGCATCAGCATGTCCGGTTCCGAGACGAGGAGCTTTGCGAGGTTCATCCTGATCTGGTATCCTCCGGAAAACTCCGAGGGGTTCCTCTCCATATCCTCATCCGAGAACCCGAGGCCGGAAAGGATCTTCTCGACCTTCCATGTTTCGTACTCCTCCCCTGCAGGCAGCCCGAGCGAGCATTCTTCAAGCACCGTAGGCTTTGTAAAATGGAGATGCTGTTCAAGGTATCCTATTTTATAGTTTTTAGGGACCGTTATGCTCCCGGAATTTTTTTCAACATTGCCGATTATCATCTGGAACAGGGTTGTCTTACCATGCCCGTTTCTTCCCACCAGACCGATCTTTTCCCCTTTGTTGACATTAAGGTTAAGGTCGTCAAAAAGCACCTGCGTGCCGAAAGTTTTGTTAAGTCCCGCTATCTTGATCATTTATAATCCCTTCTTTTTTCCGCTCTCTGCAGGTTTGCTGAAAAACCTGTAATTGACCAGATATTTTTAAGAGCGGAAAAAGAGCAAGTATTTAAAGGGGGCATTTCTACCCGGCGGAATTATTGATGTTTTAAAATTTTTTTTGATAAAAGTGCAAGATTATCTGTGCAGGATAAAAATTAAATATTAAATTAAAAATATCTCTAACGCCGTTTCAGTTTATTACCCGGTTAAGGGATATACAGTTTTTTATCCACATAGTTTCAGAGGCCGGATATTCAGAGAATTAATATTTATTCCAATTATACTATTGTAAGGAGATATGTATGAGTATTAATAGTTCAAAACAGGGATTTACAGCCTTAAAAAAATTTATGATTGTAAAGGGTGCCGGTACTGGACTCAAAATTCTTATCATAGCGTCGTTGATGGTTCCAGTTTTTATAAAGCCCTCGCCGGCGATGGATTACCTGGTCGGCGCCAAGGGGGGATATTTTGTCTGGGACCCGTATCTGACACGTTTGGGACATCCGCAGTTTAAAGACATGAAAAAGGGGAGCGGAGTACTATACGGACCCGTTGTCAGCGTTCTTTTTTCTTCCGATCTTTCTCTTTCAGTTTCGGGGCTTTTCGGTACACAGCTTGCGGACTGGACAAGTAAGGATTTTATCAGGGGTAATTCGACAAGTTATACGACTGCAAAGTTTACAACTGCTGCGGACAGAATGGATGTAGACTCTGCGCTGAGTCTGAGGCTTACTGAAAATTTTAAGGTTTTTGCCGGTTATAAATATCAGAATTTTGATATGGAGATGAAAAGCGTTGGTTTTGAGAGGAACGCCACAGGATTAACCAGCGCGGAGGTTCAGGATATTGAAATAAAGATGCCGTTTCACGGACCTGCGGCCGGTATCGGATTTTCGGCACCGCTGGGCGACAGGTTCTTTTTTGCATCTAATCTTTCTGCGATATATATGTGGGGAAATTTTGAATTTAAATCGAATGGATATCAATATCGTGCAAATGATACAATCAAATATCCGGGCGGCGGCAATGGAAGTGTTTCCGGTATAAAAATGAATACCAGGGGACTTAATCTTGAGCCGACTGTGGGAGCAAGTATGGGAGAAGCAATGCCTATCTTTACGCTTGGAGTCAGGATGCAGTGGTCTCAGACAAAGTTTTTAAATGCAGAGAAAATAGAGATTAAAGAGAAGTGGTGCAATGATTACCAGTACGGTCTTTTTGTCAGCATAGTGCAGCCTTTTTAAACTATAAGAGAAAATCTTATCCATAAAAAAACTCCCCCTGAACGGGGAGTTTTTTTATTAAAAAGTAATTATTTCTTTTTTACAACTGTACCGGTATCGCGAGAGATACTCTGGAAAGGTTCTTTTTCGCCTTTTCGTATGCGGGATCAAGTTCAACAGCTTTCTGAAAGTTCGCTTTCGCCTCCTGGATTACCTTCCTGGCCTCGGCCTCTTTCCCCTCCTTCTTCAGAGCGTTTGCTTCCATGAAAGCGACTTCACCGCTGTAGTTGTTTAGGGAAGCCTCGACTGATTTTGTCTCTATTTTTGATGCTATAACCTTCTGCTCGTTTTCCGTAAGCATCGCATCGAGGAACACGGTAATTTTAGCTACAAGGTTTTTTTCTATCTCAAAGAATTCATCTGTTTTGCCGTTCGCTGCAGCGGTTCCCAGCTGCGCCCCTTTTTCAACTGAAAAAACCTGTGCTTCAATGCGGAGAGATCCGTTCATCTCGGTGAATGACCCTGTGAGGATATATTTGGCGCCGGTCAGTTTTCCGATTTCAACTATTTCTCTGGCATCAACAGCACCTGTCATCTGGAACTGCTGTTCTTTCATTATATCGGCAAGGCGCTCTTTGCTTATGATATTGAACATGCCGATCGTTTCTATGTCAGTCATAACCATTGAGGCTATTCCGAATTCCCACGGCTCATACTCGGCAGCCCTGCTTTTAGGGGTATTGTTTTTGTAGTTGAGGACTACAAGACCCTTCCGGCTTTCACGCGGTATGTTTCTGAGATGTTTTGTATCTGAAGAACATGTTATAATCAACAGGGACATTATAATAGCGGTAACTGTGTATTTTTTCATTAATCTCCTCCGGCTGGTTTAACTGAATCTATCTTAAATTATAATAATGCGGATCAGTTATTTCAAGATTTTATTTTTACCGGCCGCCAATTTTTATAATTACCTGTCTCTGTGTAATGAAACATTTACCGGTAAAGTTTCTTTATGGACTTTGCATACCGGCCGATATATCTTTATAGAGGTTGCCGGTACTGCCGATATCAGAACTGCTGCGGCTTTACCAGGACCGGATCTCCCGGCCTGAAAGGGCTCTTTTTAGGAATGCGTAAAAGTGAATTTGTTCAGCGGCGGATTGCCGGTTTTATTTTGACTGATCGCGGATTTGCTTTAAAAAACTATACCCGGATAATGTAATGTCGTTTATTGATGTAAGAACACTTCTGATCATTTATACTGTTATCACAGTTCTGTGTTTCCTTGTGATGTTTTTTTTATGGAGACAGAACCGCAGGCATTCGCCGGAGATCATTTACTGGCTGACCGATTATGCGATGCAATTCATCGCTCTTGTTTTAATTCTTCTGCGCGGCAGGATACCGGATTTCCTGTCCATTGTAGCGGCAAATTCGTTAATAATCTGCGGTATGATAGTATTTTATATAGGCCTTGAAAAATATGTTAAAAAAACAAGCCGTCATCTCCACCTTTACCTGGCGGCGCTGTTTTTTACCCTGCTGCAGTTCTATTTTACAACAGCTAATCCATCTCATGCAATGCGTTATATAAATCTCTCGGCGGCATTTTTATATATAAGTCTGCACGGTTCGATTCTTATGCTGAGAAGAACCGGACCTGAAATGCGTAATGAGACAAGGGCTACCGGTATCGTTCTGGTTTTTTTCTGTATTGTGAATATTTCTCATATCATTATCAACCTGTCGATGAATGTCAGGGATGATCTGTTTGAAGCGGGCCTTTTTGATGCCATTACGCTGCTTGAATATCAGCTGCTTTTTATTCTGATGACATTTGCGCTGATACTAATGGTGAGCAGGAGGCTGCTCACAAAACTTGAGGTTGAGCTCGAGGAGCGGGTTACGGCGGAAGAGGAGCTGAAGAACAGCAGGCAGCGGTTTCAGTCACTGGTGGAAACACTTAGTGATTTTGTATGGGAGGTGGATCCTCTCGGGCACTACACCTATGTGAGCCCCCAGATAAAAAATATACTCGGTTACGATCCGGAAGAGATACTTGGTAAAACTCCGGCTGAACTGATGGACCCGAAAGAGGCAGATGCTGTCTGGAAGGCTTTTACAGAACTGGCATCAGTAAAAAAACAGGTCTTTGCCCTTGAAAATGTTAACATTCATAAAGACGGCCGCAGGGTGGTACTGGAAACCAACGGCATGCCGTTTGTTGATGCTGAAGGCAGCCTGAAAGGATACCGGGGAACTGACCGGGACATCTCAGCACGTAAGAGGGCGGAGGAGGCACTTCTGCGAAGCGAGGAGAAGTTCTCCAGGGCCTTTCAGATCTCCAATGTCGGGATTGTAATAACAAGGATCAGAGACGGAAAAATCCTTGAAGTCAACGATGCCTTCGCTTCATTACTCGGTTTTTCCAGGGATGAGATAATCGATAATACCTCACTGAAACTGAACAGCTGGGTCAATCCAGAAGACAGGAAACAGCTGATGTCTGAAATCGGCAACGGGAAATCGGTATACGGCCGTGAGTATCTTTTACGGAAAAGGAACGGTGAGATTCTTACGGTTCTGTTCTCCGCACACGCCATTTACCTGGACGGCGAGCTCTGCATGCTTTCAAATATAAACAATATAACAGACCGAAAAATGGCTGAAGAGGAGCTGCATAAACAGAAACGTTTTCTGTCAGACCTCATTGAGTATAACGGCGCCCTTGTGAGCATCAAGGACGTAGACAGCAGATATATACTTGTAAACAGGATGTGGGAGGAGAAAACAGGCCTGGACCGTAAGGATGTTATAGGCAGGACCGATGAAGAGCTGTTTCCCGGAGAGACAGGCAGGCAGCTCCGGAAGAATGATCTTGAAGTGCTTGAATCGGGAAACGTAATCGAGAAAGAGGAGATAATCGCCGACGGCATAGGGAAACGCATTTTTCTCAGTATAAAATTTCCTCTCCGGAGCGATAACGGAGCAATCGAAGGACTTTGCGGGATGTTTAACGACATTACTGAACGGAAAGAAAACGAGGAAAAGATAAGGCACCTCGCCACGCATGATGTACTGACGGATCTTCCGAGCATGAGGCTCGCTAACGACAGGCTGGCTATGGCACTGAGTAATGCAAACAGACATAAAAACAGGATTGCAGTTATGTTCATCGATCTTGACGGATTCAAGAATATAAATGACACATCGGGCCACAATGCCGGAGATTTTGTTCTGAAGCAGGTGGCACAGCGTCTTCTCGGATGTGTGCGCTCCACCGATACGGTCGCACGCGTCGGCGGTGATGAATTCCTGCTTGTAATCACCGAGATCCATTCGTTTGATGATGCTGCAAAGATCGCTGAATCGGTGCTTGATTCCATTTCACAGCCGATTATTTTTGAAGACAGACAGCTGAAGGTGGGTGCAAGCCTGGGGATCGCGGTTTATCCGGATCACGGCAGGGATATAAAGCGGCTTATTAAAAATGCGGATGAAGCGATGTACAGGGTTAAGGGTTCAGGAAAGAATAACTACTGTTTCTCCGGAGTTTTGATATAGCTGGTTTAAAAGAGAAAATGCGGCGGATTGTTTAATTGTAAATCTGTTAAAATCCGGCACCGTATTACGTCGCATTACCGGTTTGACGATTAGAGGCCGGGGCCAAAAATAAGCGTTATTAGTGAGTTTTTGTGTTGACTGTTATCGTGATAATTAAGTATTTTATACAAAATATAACCTTAATCAGGAAGTTTGAGCACAGACAGAAATACGAATATAAGCCGGCATATACCTCTTGCAAGATAGATCCCGAAGAAATAATTTTCAGTAATACAGGCTGAAGAAGATTCAACTCCCGGGGAGTTCTCCAGAAGAAACAAAAAATCCTAATGGAGGTATATCAGGAAACCGGATATTATTTCTGATTCAATCGTGTTTCTCTGTATTCTGTGAAAATAGAAGTAAACAAAAAACCTGATAAGTGAAAATCTCTTTTAAGAGACAAAGCCCCTCCTGCAGCACCGATTTACGGGCTCTGTTCTTTAAAGGATATTTTCCGGAATAAAAATATAAATAATGCGGATAACTGAATATATGAATTTTTTTAAAAAGTCAAAAGTGACAGGGCGGCCGGCCGGCCTCTATAAAAAGTATGCCGTTGTCTCGCTGATCATTTTGCTTTTCGTAGCGGTCGATATTAATATAGCAATTTCACAGAGTATGGTTGACCTCCTGCAGGGCAACCATACGGTCGGAGAGAATACGGCCGGCGGGAAGACTGATATTATCAAAACTCTCCAGAATCTCAAGGGTAAAAACGGAAACCCTGCCTCAACATCGATTAATACAAAACCGGACAACCAGAACCAGCAGAGTGCTGTTAATAACGCTGTAACAAACGGCAACGTGGAGCCGCCGGTTTTCATGGAAGAAGAGGAGCCTCTTTCAAAGATTGAGGAAACCTATAATTCATTGCTGGATGATGAGAACAAGGCCAAACTGAATGAAGAAAACATTATTAAGCCTGATACCGGCAAGAAGATAAGACAGTTCGGGTATGAATATTTTAAAAGGGCTGTCCCGGACAACTTCCTCCCAGTAGGTGACGGATACAAGGTGGGGCCGGGGGATACCATCTCGATCTATTTCTGGGGGGATCCGGTTGATATACTCGGTCTTAACGGCTTTTATACAATAACCGTGGACAGGGACGGGAAGATATTTGTTCCGAATCTTGGCGTATTTTATGTATGGGGACTGGATATTCTCAGCATAAAAGATATTGTTCACAAATCGCTGGCGAAGAAATTCAAAAGGTTTGAAATAGCTCTGACCCTCGGGCAGCTTCGCCAGTTCCCTGTATATGTATCCGGCTATGTAAACAGACCCGGTGTGGTGCAGTCGCTGGGGACCTATACTATAATGGATGTTCTGGTGCAGTCCGGCGGTATAGCCCGCAACGGGAGTCTCAGAAATATAGAGATTGTAAGAAAAGGGGAGAAAGGGTACGTCCGGATAAAGGTGGACCTCTACAACCTTTTTATTAAGGGTGAGCTTGCGAATGTTCCGGTGAAAGAGGGAGACAGTATCCTTGTCAACATGATCGGCAAAACCGCGGCGGTCGCGGGCGATATAAAGAGGCCCGCTATATACGAAATTTTTGATAACGAGTCTGTTAAAGACGCTATAGAATACGCAGGGGGGCTCTCTTTTTCGGCCTACAATACAAGCGCAAGACACTTCCGCTTTGAAAATGACAGGGTAAAGGTCTATGAGGGGTCTCTGGCCGACAGCGGGTTTTCCCAGAAAAAACTTTCAGATGGAGACTGTATTTCAATTCAGGGAGTAAACAATTCACTTGATAACCAGATCACGGTAGAGGGATACATCAAATATCCCGGCAGCTTTGAATGGAAGAAGGGGGCCAGGCTCAGCGAAATACTCCGCAAGGCGGAACTTCTCCCCGATACCGATGCAGGTGTTGCGGATATCAGACGAATCGATTCATTGGAGGTGGTAAGCTTTTCACCGGCAGGGATTCTTTCCGGAAACGGAGATATTGAGCTCAGGAGAAGGGATGTTATAACTTTCTACCCCAGGTGGCTCAATGAACCGGTGCATATATCGGGAGAGGTTGAGGAATCGAGGATTGTACCCTTTTATAACGGGCTTCTGCTCCTGGATGCGATGAAACAGATAAAGATTAAAAAAGATCCGGCCCTTCTGAAGGCTGAGATATTTTCTTCCAACCGGCAGATAATGAATAATATTAATATGCAGAAAAACAAAACCGGTAAAGACATCATTCAGCCGAAGAATAAAACTGTAACCGCCGGGACCATCCAGATTGACCAGGGTGCTTTTGACGGGCAGCTGCAGGATAATCAGATGCAGACAATCAAACCGATTGAAAGTAAAAAGAAGATATACCTTACAGATCTCCTTCTGCATGGAGACCCCGAAGCGAACATCCCCCTTGAACCTGGGGATAAAATCGTGATCAGAAGCGTTGAGAGCAACGAAAAGAACAAAACTGTGACAATCCTCGGCGAGGTCAGCAGACCAGGCGTTTACAGATATAAACCGGGAGATAAACTTTCCGATATAATTGAAGAGGCCGGCGGTTATTCCGATACAGCTTATCCACGCGGACTGATCTTTACAAGGCGTAATGCTCAGAAACTTCAGCTGAACCAGATAAACATCACGATGATGTCTATGGAGGAGTATGCCGCAAAGAGCAGCGCGGGGCTCGGTGCTGCCGGAGGAAATGAGGAGGAGAAGAGCATCATTACAATGATGATGAAGCAGCAGGAGGAGATGCTCACGCTGATTAAGAGAAAATCGACTATGGCGCTAGGCCGTCTTGCGCTGGAGATCCCGTTTGATCTTCAGGGACTTAAAGAATCAAAGGACAACATAACTCTTGTTGAGGACGATTATATCTTTGTACCGGCAAAACCCAACTATGTTCTTGTGCTCGGTAATGTGTACAACCAGATATCGATGCCTCATGTCAAGGGGAAGACGGTGGGAAGATACCTTGATGATGTTGGAGGGCCGGCAAAAAGTTCTGACCTCAGCAGTATATATGTAATAAAGGCCAACGGCAAGATTATCTCCCGTGAGAGCTATGAATACCGGTACGGCTACACTATGTCGCTGTTCAGAAATATCGAACGGCTGGAGCTGGAGGAGGGAGATGCCGTTGTCGTGCCGTTCGAGATAAATATACCTGTTATGTGGAGGCCGATGCTCCGCGATATAACGCAGATAATATTCCAGTCGCTGTCGTCGCTTGTACTTGCGAGCAAACTGTGAGGATATGATGAAGAGAAAAACGGCGCAGGAGAGTATAGCGGTTCCGGAATTTACCCGGCCTGAGATATATGAGGATGAGATAGATCTTCTTCAGCTGTGGAACACAATATGGTCAAACAGAAAATTTATCACTTATTTTACAGGAGCGGCGGTTATTCTGACAATAATCATCTCTCTGCTTATCAGCAACAAGTATCTCGCTGAATCGACGATCCTCCCCGTTGCATCCAGCGGCTCGGGGATCCTTGGTGACCTTGCAGGGATGGCCTCGCTTGCAGGGATAAATGTCGGCGGGAATTCAGATAATTCGGCCAAGGTAATGATTGTGGCAAAAAGCCGCACAGTGAAAGAGCAGGTAATAAACGAACTGGGACTTGTTAAAATTATAGTGGATAAAGTTCCCGATAAACGTGATCCAATGCAGTATACCCTGGAGAAGTTTGATGACCTTCTAAATGTCAGCTCGGACAAGAAGACAGGGCTGATAACCATAGGGTTTGAATGGAAAGACCCGAAACTTGCCGCGGATATTGTGAACAGGTATGTAAAGGCTATACAGGACGTACTGGAGATAAAAGCACTCAATATAAACAAGATGGAAAGGATCTTCTATGAGAAAAAACTCAAGGAAGAGAAGGCCAAATTTTCGCAGCAGAAACATACGATGGCTGCATTTCAGAAAAGAAGCAAGATGATCGAGCCTGTTGAACAGGCAAAGGGTACAATGAGCCTCTACAGCACTCTTATGGCTCAGAAGATAGCGCTTGAACTGCAGATGCAGGGACTTGAATCTGCGCTGTCGGCAGATAATCCGAGGCTTACGGCTCTAAAGGAGCAGATTGCGGCTATCAACAGAAAGATTCAGTCTATAGAGGGGAATACCAATGAGGGTGCTATTATATCTCTGGGGAACGCTCCGGACAAGATGGTGGAGTATACCGATATCCTGGAGGGTGTAAAAGTATCCGGGGGTGTATATGAAACCCTGGCGAAGCTCTATGAGAAATCAAAACTTGATGAAGCGAAAGACAACCTTTATGTTGAAGTCATAGATCCGGCGATTCCGCCTGACAAAAAATCAAAGCCCAAGAGGGCTTTAATGGTCATCGTTGCAGGTATGACTTCATCCTTTTTTTCGATATTTATTGTATTTTGCATGCAGTGGATTGACTCTGTCAAAAGAAAGAATTAACATGGAGATAGGGGGGAATTCCAGTGATCGGTAAATCGAGCTATATTATCGTATTTATATCAGCATTGGCTATTTCAGGTATTCTTGTTCCTTTTATAATATTAATCTGTAAAAAATTCAATTTTTTTGACAGAATTGATGAACGGAAAAACCATAAGCACCAGGTGGGGAGGCTCGGCGGAGTAGGGATTGTAGCCTCTTTTTCAGCGGTTTTCTATTTTTTTATCAGGGAATATATACCTGTAGGAATTTCAGTAGGCTTTATATCAGCCTCTTTTATGCTGATTTTTTTGATGGGCTTCATAGATGACCTCAGGGGCCTGCGGGTCAGGTATAAGCTGTTTGCTCAGATTCTGGCCTCCTCCCTTGCCGTATATGGAGGGGTATGCCTCCCGGTGGTTGAATCCTTTAATATTGTTACAGAATACTCCATATATATTGATCCCGTTCTGACTGTGTTCTGGATTCTGGCTTTTATGAATGCGGTGAACCTTATTGACGGAATGGATGGTCTTTCGTCGGGGATAGTTTTGACGGCCCTTGTTTTTTTTGCCGCAGTGGGTATACACAGCGGAAATTCCCTGCTGATTATGATCTCGATGGCTCTGGCCGGCAGTGTAGCCGGGTTTTTTATCTATAACTTTCATCCAGCGAAAATTTTTCTCGGTGACGCGGGCGCTTACTGCATCGGTTTTATTCTGGCGCTGATATTTCCCGTCTGTTTTGACGGTATAGTCAGCCTTAAAGTGACCCTTGTCCCTGTGGTGATTTTTCTTATCCCTTTCATGGATGTAGCCCAGGTGGTCACAAGACGTTTATGGCTGAAGACCGGCATTTTCAGGGCAGACAACAATCATATCCATCACAAGCTCCTTGCCGCCGGTTATAACTGCATCAGCGTGCTGGGGATTATCAGTTCAATAGGTGTAATTTTCGGATGCCTGGGAGTACTGGTCTGGAGAGAGAACAGCGTCTCATGTTTTTATATCTTTATTGTTACCTTTATATTTGTATCGATTCTGCTTTTCAAACTCTCTTCAATTGAAGACCGTACAATCAAGCTGTCGAGCCTGGCTGAACCCGGATTCAAATGGTGGAAGCAGAGCCTGAGGTTTTATTCCGAAAGCGTCTTTATCAGCACGTTAAACGTCAACGGCAGAAAGAAGTCTCTGGTGGGCAACGTCTATGACCTCTCCACCGACGGTTTTTTTTATGCCACAGATGCCGTCCTCAATCCTGAAGACAGGCTTTCGATTATTCTGATGTTCATAGACAGAAAGCCTCTGAGGCTTACCGCCGAGGTCGTATGGACAAATACAAAGCCGAACTCAAATTCTCTGCCGAAAGGATACGGCTGCTGTTTTGTCGGGATAAAAGCCCTTGCGCGTAAAAGAATTAAATATCATCTGATTTCCAACAAGGCCCCTCTGAGGCTCAGGGTTAAAAAAGAGGAGAGGCCTGCGTCAGTTATAAGAATAATTTCCGGGGGTAGGGTTTTATAGCATAACCTGTACCCGCTCCGCATTAAATGGCAGATAAATAATCCTGCATCGTGGCCCATCCGCTTTTAATCCGTGTCAATCGAGCGGAGCGGGCGGAAAAATGAGTGACCGCAGATAAAAGAAAAGACAGACTTTAAAATACCAGACCTTTGAGCCCATGTGTACGATGAGTATTTAAATGGCAGGATTTTTCAATTGACATTCGGATTCTTATTCTGCCATTTAATAATCGGGAATATATCAGGAAGGTGCATAATGTATTCATCAAAGGACATAAATAATATAACAGATATTGTTTTAAGGAAAATGAAAGATGTTGTCAGTATCTATCTTTTTGGAAGTTATGCTAAAGGTACAGCACGTGATGACAGCGATATTGATATAGCGATTCTTTTAAAAAAATTACCTGACTGGCGTGAGCGTAAAAATGTTTTGAATCAGATTTATAATGAAGCAGGGGTATTCAATTACAATGTGGATTTTCTTATTAAATCTAAAGATAGCTTTGAAAGTGAAAAAACACTGCCGACGTTGTCACGTGTTATAGAAAGAGAAGGTAAACTTTTGTGGACAAAAAAATAGAAGAACTTATCTCTCAATGGATTATTAAAGCAGATAATGATTACAAAACTATTGTTAACGAAATGTCATCCAAAGAGCCTGTAACGGATTCAATTTGTTATCATGCACAACAGGGTGTTGAGAAATATTTGAAGACTTTTCTTGTAAAAAACGGGATAGAACCTTTGAAGACTCATAATATAGCATTTCTACGTAGAGAATGTGAAAAAATTGATCCGGATTTTTCTTCATTGAGTAATCTGGATTACCTTTCGGACTACGCAGTTGAATTAAGATATCCTGATAGTTTTTATATACCATCACTTGAAGAAGCAAAAGAAGCTTATGAAGATGCATTAAAAGCCAGAAGTTTTATTAAAACAAAAATTATAGATAATTTGCCGAAGGATTAAAATAATTCATCTGTGTCCATCCTGCTTTAATCCGTGTCAATCGAGCAGAGCGGGCGGTAAAAAAGATAGCCACAGATGTTGTTTTTATTAAATTTAGTAACGTAATCCCGCATTCCACTTGACAAAAAGTTTATATTCTAATTTTGTTCAATACATGAACAAAACATCTGAAAACATCTCCATAGAAGATACTTACCTGATTTTCAAGTCGATTGAGAAAGAGAATATTTCGACACAGCGTGATTTTGCCGGTAAACTCGGATACAGCCTGGGGAAGGTGAATTATCTGGTAAAAGCCCTTATGGAGAAAGGCCTTATAAAGATTGAAAATTTTTCCAAAAGCAATAACAAACTCGGATACAGATACGTTCTGACACCGCATGGTATAAATGAAAAATACCGTATCACTGCTGATTTTCTGAAAAGGAAAGAGGCGGAGTTTATAAAAATGCAGGTTGAGATTGAGGAGCTGAGACGGGAAATGGAGCAGACGTAAATGGTACACGGGTAAAAGCAGTTGTATTATAAAATTAAAACATGAGTATAATGAAAAAAATATCGGATATAGAAGCAGTAATAAAACAGGGAGAAAGTCAGACTGTTGAATTTAAGCAGTCGTTTGACAAAGAAGCCATTGAGACTGTATCTGCTTTTGCAAATAGCAGTGGAGGAATTTTAATTATCGGTGTTAAAGATAATGGAGCAGTCTCTGGAATAACTATAAGTAGAGAAACTGTACCGCAGTATATAAACCAGATTAAAAATTCCACTGAACCGTCTTTGATTGTGGATATAATATCTTTCGAGATAGAAAAAAAGAATATTCTGGTTATTAAAGTCGATGAGTTTCCGATTAAACCGGTAAATTATAAAGGAAGATATTTTAAAAGGGTATCGAACAGTAACCATCAGATGACGCCGACAGAAATATCAAATTTACATATGCAGTCGCTTCAGTTGTCATGGGATGCGTATTTTTCCAATGAAAATTTACAGAAAGAGATTGATCCGGAAAAAGTAAAAAATTTTTTTGATAGAGTAAACAAAACCGGAAGATTTGTTCTGAACGCAACATTTGAGGAAAACCTGCAGAAACTTAATCTGTTAAAAGACGGAAAAATTACAAATGCGGCATGGCTGCTGTTTTCAAAGGAACAGACTGTTTATAATATACATATAGGACGTTTCAAAACTCCATCCATGATTTTAGATGATAAAATGATTAAAGCCGCCCTCTTTGAAGCTGTAGATGAAGTAATGCTTTATATCCTGTCTCATATCAAGGTGGCGTTTGAGTTTACCGGAGACATAGAGCGCAGGGAAATATTTGAATATCCTAAAGAAGCAATCAGAGAGCTCGTATTAAATGCAATAGTTCACAGGGACTATACCAGCTCCGTGGATGTCCAGATAAAAATATTTGATAAGTCCATAACGTTTTTCAATCCTGGAAAATTATACGGCGATCTTACCGTTGAGCAGTTGAAGACAGACTCTTACCAGTCCAGGACAAGAAATAAACTCATAGCGGAAGCTTTTTATCTGACTGGTGATATAGAAAAATACGGAAGCGGGTATATACGAGTAAGAGAGGCTATTGCAAGTTATCCGACAATGAAGTTCGAATATCAGGAGACTGGTGACGGTTTTTTAGTGACTTTACGTTATGAAAAACAAAAGACTACCCAAAAGACTACCCAAAAGACTACCCAAAAGACTACCCAAAAGACTACAAAACAGTTGATCCTTGATTTGATCATATCTGATCCGGCAATCACAAGAGAAGAACTGGCAGATAAAATCGGAGTAACGCCCGATGCGGTTAAACAGCATATGGCAAATTTGAAAAAGGATGGAATTATTAAAAGATCAGGCGGGAGGAAAGGGGGCAGATGGGAGGTAATTTCAGATGATTGATGCCGGTAATCGCCTGCGTAAAGTATTTTTATTTAGAATAGTGTTACAAGGAATATGATGAGTTTTTAAAAAACAACAAGCTTGGATACAGGTATGTTCTGACTCCTCATGGTATAAATGAAAAATACCGAATCACTGCTGATTTTCTGAAACGGAAAGAGGCTGAATTTATAAAGATGCAGATAGAGATTGAAGTGCTTAAACGTGAAATTGAACAAATAATATAGATATCTATAAATATGATATTGAATACATCAGGGTATATTTATGAAGATATAGTATATTAAACCGGTATTTATAGAGAATTTTTGATTTGATAATTAAAATGTATTTAATTAATTAGGAATAATGAAATAGTAAGCCATTGAATGTAAAATGTAGCATGCAGTGCGGGGAGGATGGAATGTTAAGAGAAATTATTAAACCTACAGAGCAGAATTATTTATTGCGGATACCAAAAGAGTACTTAAATAGAAACGTAGAGATTTTAGTATTGCTGCTTGATGGAGAATCAGACAATCAGTCAATTAAGAGCGATAAGGAAATATTAAAAAAGACGGCAGGTATATTCAAAAACAGAAATATAGATCCGCTGAAATGGCAACGGAACATAAGAGCTGAGTGGGATGATAGAACATGAAGTATTTACTTGATTCAAATATAATAATATATCATTTGAATGGTGAAGATATTGCTACAAGGTTTATTTTTAATAATAGAGATGTATGTGCAATTTCCAGAATAACATATATTGAAGTTTTGTCGTTTGAATTTTCGGTTGAGGAAGAAAGCGACGTAAAAGAACTTCTGGAAAGTTTTGTTATTATAGATACAAATAAAGAGATCGCGATCCAATCAATTAAAAATATTAAATCTGTAAAGATAAAAGTACCGGATAACATTATTGCTTCAACAGCACAGGTTAATAATATGACTTTGGTTACGAGAAATATTTTAGATTTTCATTCGTTAGATGTTAAAATGCTGAATATTTTTGATGAAATAATATAGATGAAAGTATAGAACCACAAATTTTTAACTTTGATCTTTAAACTGTATAGTGCTTACTTCGAAGTGAATTAGTAAGAAGTATCATCTCACTGCTGCCTTTTTAAAAAGAAAGTAAACTGAGTTTATAAAGATGCAGATGGAGATTGAAGATTTCGAAGTTGAGCAGGTATAGTTGTTGTAAAAATGAAAAAATTAATATTTTTAAAATGTTATAAGTATTATCTTAGATGAGGAAGTTATTACAATCGTAAAGAAAATAAAAGGAAGTAGCAGATATTTTTACCGTAATCTTCAGGGTAAAGATAAAAATATTAAATAGGATTTGTTTTGTATAAATTTATAAAATATAAGTTGAAAGTTGAAAGCAATAAACGGCTCATCTCAAATTTTATTTCCCTTGCGGTTCTTCAAGGGGCATCATACATTTTACCGCTTATTACATTGCCCTATCTTGTGCGCGTGTTGGGACCGGAAAGATTTGGACTAGTTGCTTTTGCAACATCAACTGTAGCATATTTTCAGGTAATTACTGATTACGGATTTGATTTATCTGCGACAAGACATGTATCAATAAACCGAGACAATAATGAAAACCTTATTGAAATATTTAGTTCTGTAATAGCGATCAAATTTATATTGATGTTTGTTAGTTTGATTTTATTGTCTATTATTATTTTTTCTTTTGAAAAATTCAGTGTTAATTGGAAGATTTATTATTTAACTTTTGGGATGGTTTTAGGCCAGATTCTTTTTCCGGTATGGCTTTTTCAGGGACTTGAAAATATGAAGTATATTACAGTGTTAAATATAGTAGCAAAGTTGATTTTTACTGTAGCAATATTTGTTGTGGTTAAAACAGAAAATGATTATTTGTATGTACCATTATTAAATTCAATAGGGATACTTATTGCAGGAATCAGCGGATTTGTTATTTCTATAAAAATGCTTAATGTGAAATTTAGTTATAGAAAAATATTATTGAAAAAATATGCTATATCCAGTTTTCCTATCTTTGGATCAGTTGTATCTTCATCTATATTATACAATAGCCCGGCGCTTTTACTCGGTACACTAACTAATTATCATATCGTTGGTCTTTATTCCGCTGCTGAAAAAATTATATATGCGATAAGAAGTTTTTTATATATTTTTCATCAGACAGTTTTTCCACGATTGTCAAAACTTTATTATGACAATATCAATAAATACTTTTACCTGTGGAAAACATTTTTTCTTGTAATTGTCATTGTATCATTTTCTGTTGCAATAATCTGTAATATTTTTTCCGAAACAATAACAAACGTTATTTTTGGTTCAAATTTTTCCGAAAGTGGAGAGATTTTTAAAATTTTATCCATAACCATTATGACGTATTCAATTTATACTATGTTAGGTTTGGAAAGCCTGATTATAACTGGCCATACGAAACAGTTGGTATATTCTCAAATAATTCCAATTATTATTTATTTAATTATTTCACCATTCGTCTTGAACTATTTAAGTATAATTCCTTTTGTTTTTTGCTTAATTATTGCAGAATTCATGATAATAATAATCAGATTATTTTTTTTAAATATGAATGGTTTCTTTTCTTTAAATAAAAAATATGATAAATAATATTGGTAAATATGAGCCCAAATGATTTTCTAAATATTAATAATAATCAGGCATTAATCCTTGTATCCGATGATGATATAATAAGATATAAGTCTTCATCAGGTGGTGCAATCACATCTATAATTAAGTCATTGTTTGAATCTGAAAGTATAAAATCGACGATAACTTTTAATTTTACTTATGACCTGTTTAAACCAGAGATTATTTATTCTTTCAATGAATACAAAATATGTGGATCAATTTACCACAATATAAATATACCTCGGTTTATTAAAGATAATATTGATGTTATTAAGTTACCCTTTCTTGTCGTTTGCCTACCTTGTCAAGTAAATGCAATACGAAAAGTATTCATTATGAATGAAATAACTGAATACTTTATTATTTCTTTAATCTGTTCTTCTCAACAAAGTAAAGACGCGACTTATTTTTTATTTAAAAAGTTAAAAATAAACATTAATGATATTTCACTTTTTCAGTATAGAGGTAATGGATGGCCCTCTGGTGTTACTATTAAGCTTAAAAATAGTAATACATTTTTTCTCTCAAATGAGAATTCATTGTGGACAGATATTTTTCATTCTCAAATTTTTACAATAAAACGTTGTTTTAGATGTCATTCAACTTTTGGAGAAGATGCTGATATTTGTGTAGGTGATCCATGGAATATTGAATTATTGAAAAATGATAATGTAGGCGCTTCTCTTGTTTTTATTAATAATAGTACAGGCTTGGAAATTATCAAAAAAATGATTTTTAAAAATTCATTAAGAATTATTGAAAGAATTTCATTGGAACAGGCCTATGATACTCAAAAATGGACTGCTCAAAAGAAATTGGTTTTTAATGTGTACGGTAAAATATTCCAATATTTATTGAAAATAATTAGGAATAATTTATACATAAATGTTGTTTTTGGACATTCCACAAAATGCACACCGGGATAATTGTGAAATTAATACCAATACTTTATGCCAGGATAAAAAAAAATGAAAATTACAATTATTAATCAACATACATCAAATCGTGGGGATGAGGCAGCAGCTAAGGCTCTCCTTAGAGCCATTAAAAAATACTCAGATTTGATTGAATCAATAGATATTGTGTATAATAGACAAAATATTTTGAAAAAGGATGATGAAATTAGTATAGAAGGATTGTCTATCTCTCATCATAGTAGTGGAAATTTTATGTTAGTTGATAAACTTATAATGATGGCAACATTTTTATTTCCTTTTCAATTAGCAAAGATTTTGATAAAATTTAGTAATTGGCAGGATGAACTAAAATTGATGGAGAAAGCGGATGTAATAATTAGTTCTCCATGCGGAGTAAATATGGGACTTTATCAGGATTGGCATTACCTATGGAGGTTGTTTGTTTCTGTAAAGCTTAATAAAAAAGTTGCTATTTATTCAACCTCATTTGGTTTTGTGGAAAGTAAAAGGTTTAATTTTTTATCATACCTTTTTAATAAAGTAAGTATGTATGTTCTCAATCATATAGATTTTCAATCATATAGAGATAGTAAAAGTCAAGAATTAGCTAAGTCCTTGAAATTAAATTATATTGATTCCATTGATACTGTTTTTCTAGATAGTTATTATGAATCGGATTTACCAGATAATTTAAAGTTTTTAAATAATATGGATTACGTAGTTTGTGTTACTAATGAATTATATAATTGGCATCCAAATTTTAAAAACATAAAAACTGATAAATTAGATAAAATTTATGTTAATATAATTGATAATTTTTTGAATAAAAACATTTCAGTAATATTACTCCCACAATTATTTGGTTTAGTTAATGATGAAAAGTATTGTTCATTATTAAGAGAAAAGTCGTGTGACAAATCAAATGTATATGTTATACCTGAACTCACTAATTCAGATATACATCAGTGCATTATTAAAAAATCTATATTTGTCATCGGAGGGAGATATCATTCAAGTGTATTTGCAATAAGAAACAGTATACCATTTGTCTGTTTATCCTATGAGCATAAGATGGAATATATGCTGTCAATATTGAATCTTAGTTTTTTAAATATTGACCTTAATAGTATAATAAAAGGTAATTTAGATTATATGGATAAGATTAATAAATATTTTGATAGCAAAGATATAATAAATATTGCTGACGCTCGTAAAAAAGCTATTTCAATAGCAAATAATACTTTTTCTGTTTTTTGTAAGGATTTTTTGTTTAAATAATTCAGAATTATTGGAATGGTAGCTACTTAAAAATTGGTAACAAAAAATCACAACTTTATGCCCTTATGAGGTTGTGGTAGTAATTCCTTACTGTTTTAGAACATTAACTAAAAATTTGAGATTTTAAGTAAGTTAATAATGAAATAGATGGAGATTTTATGGATATAATAAAGCAAGTAGAACTAGGGGTTTTAATTTGCCCTCTTACAAAACATAAACTTTTCATTTCACCAGACAGACAGTGGTTGATAACAAAAAATAAATCGAATCGGTACAAGCTTAAAGATGAAAAAATTCCAATTCTTCTATCTAATCCCGAGTGGGCTGAGGAATATGCTTCTGATTCTTCAAAGATGAATGAGGAGTATTCGCTTGAAAATGTAAAAAAGCATAAATCGTTTTTTAATAGAATTAAACAATGTTTGACTTATGATTATAAGACAACCGCATCAAAAAATGCGTTTTTGTCATTATTTAATAATTTATCAGAAGATGCATTATGTCTATCGATTGGTGGAGGTCCAACACGTGCCCATAAACGACTGACTAATGTTAATATTGGTCCATTCCCAAATGTTGATGTAGTTGCGGATGCACACCAATTACCCTATGCTGATAATAGCATCGATGCAGTCCATAGTGATGCAGTTTTCGAACATTTACAAAATCCTGTAAAAGCAGCAGAGGAAATTTATAGAGTTATGAAGCCTGGTAGTAAGGCATATATTAGCACTCCTTTTATGCAGGCTTATCACGGGTATCCCCACCATTTTCAAAATTTTACAATTACTGGGCATAAATTATTATTTACATCAGTGGGATTTGAAGTTCTTGAAGCCGGTACTAGTGTGGGTCCTGTCTATACAATAGTTAACCTTATCAGCACATTTATATATTATTATTTACCTATGGTTTTGCGAGTTCCTTTGAGAATTATCTGGGGTGGATTTGGAGTATTGATTAGACCTTTAGATAAAATCATAGGTAATAGAAATAATTCTTATATATTAGCATCTACGACATATGTCGTTATAAAAAAAATTTAATTTATCTTTGAAGTAAATATATAAAGTATAGTCAGTATGAGTAATATATTTTTTTAAATAACAAGAGAGTCGGATATATTTAGTATTTAATCTTCTTTACCTTTCATGACTAAGAAATTTTTGTTTTTTTATTTAGAATTTTATACTGTTGGTAAGTACTATTTTTTATGAAAATTGATTTTAAACCGCTTTTTTATAAGTTAGGGAATATTTTATTTTTTTTAATGCTGGTTTTTCCTAGAACACAGCAGATGATAAAAATTCCATTAGTAATTTTAGTATTTATCCCAATAATTTATATAATAGTGACAACGAGAACAGTAAATTTGTCAAAAACAGTTGGGATTTGGTTTTGTTTCTATTTTGCATATAGTTTTATATGGATTTGTATTGGGGCATTAAACAGCAATCCTGGAACTTTTGATTATTTAAAACTAAACATATTCTGGGGACTATTATATGCCACATTTATTGTTGGTATAAAGGATATTGAATATTTTTTTTCTTTAGTTCGCACAATGATTTATTCCTGTATTGGTATTGTCGTTGTAAATGTAATATTAATTCTATGTACGTTGAATATACTACCTTCAGAATTAATGGTGATCTCTGATAGAGAAACAAGTGTAGGTATTTATAGTGGTTTTGTACATCTGACTTCTTATAATATAGGTACACTTGCTTTCTTAACTCCATTTATATTTTCATTGTACTATCTAATGGATGATTTTGAATATAATATTTTAGATGTAAAAAAAAATTTATTGGCATTTGTTTATTTCGCAGTTTTTATTATATCGATTTTATCTGGTAGAAGAGCGTTATGGTTGAATATTTTATTAACTTTTCCAATGTGTTATTTAGCTCTTTTTTTTATAAAAAAAAGGCGACAAGTATTTTTCCGATTAACAAAACAAATTATCATAATCACAATTTTTATATTTTCAACTGCAATTTTAATAACCAATAATTTAAATTGGAATATTAATGATTTTACTTACCGGTTTACATCTGCGTTTACTGATGAAACGGAGAGAACAGATCAGTATATTGCATTAATGAATGTATTCTATGATAATTTTATATTCGGTTCAGGTTTCGGTAAAGGTGTAAATCAATGTATTAGAAAGCCTGAAGCACCATGGCAATATGAATTATCTTATATTCTTCAACTTTATAATACCGGAATTTTAGGTATGACATTTTATATTCTCCTTATTTTCTCTGTATATTATTTAATCTATAAAAATATGTCTAGTTATATTAATAAAGAATATATGTTTATTGGTTTATCATTACTGATCGGATTATCAAATTTTTTATTTGCAAATGCAACAAATCCGACTTTATATACTTATGATTTTATGTGGGTCTTATTTTTTCCGATCGCCTTAATAAATGTTTTAATTAAGAGGAAATATAATGATCAATGATATTTGTGCTATAATAGTTTCATTTAATGGGAAAGAGACTATTATACAAACTATTGAGGCTCTTCAAAACCAAGTAAATAAAGTCTTAATAATTGATAATAATTCTGGAAAGAATACAATTGAAGTATTAAAAAGAATTAAATCAGAAAAAATTCACATTATTTATAACAGAAATAATTTTGGTGTAGCAAAAGCATTAAATCAAGGAATAGCTTACGCAAAAGAGAATAATTATAATTGGATATTGACTTTAGATCAAGACAGTATATGTGATGAAAATCTAATTATTGAATTTAGAAAGAGTATTGATCTATATTCAGCAAATGATATGTATTCTAAAATTAAAGTCTTTGCTCCTCGAATTTTTTATAACAAAAAAAAATATATAACGAAAAAAAAACATCAATTACGTTTAACTTCTATTACCTCCGGAAATTTAATTAATGTAGGTTTGTTTGATTTTATCGGTCAATATAATGAAGTCTTATTCATCGATTCTGTAGATTTTGATTTTTGCTTAAGAATAGCCAATTCAGGTTTTAAGATAATTCAAAATAATGATGCTGTAATATATCATTCTCTTGGACAAATTAAAAAAATCTGGTTTATCACAATACATGTTCATTCAAGTATTAGAAGGTATTATATTGCACGAAATCATATTTATATTTTGAAAAACTATTTTAAAAGCAATTCAATATTTTGTTTAAAAAAAAACATATGGTTTTTAATGTTAGTTTTACAAATAATATTTCTTGAGTCTGATAAAATTCTAAATATTAAATATATAGTTTTGGGATTGAAAGATGGAATGCAAAATAATTTTTCCAATGATTTGATGTTCTTATAGAATTTTGGTAAAGAAGAGATAACATGGTAGATAAAATAAAAATTGGTTATGCAATCGCAAATATCGATTTACAACATCCCGCTTATAGAAGGAGATTTTGCTTTTATGCACAGCAAAGAAATCTGAATTGGGAAATTGCTGATTTTAAAAAGAAATATGATATAATTGTTGTTCATCATTCAGCTGATTTAACGTTATGGTATAAATATGAAGATAGTAAAATTATTTTTGATTATAATGATGATTATCTTGCAGCCTCTGATGGAGGATTAAAAGCAATATTTAGAGGAACAGCGAAATTTTTAACAAGGCAATATAAATATTTGGAGCTTGATTATTCAAATGCATATATTAAAATGATGAAGAAAGCCGATGCTGTTGTGTGCTCTACTAATGCGCAGGAAGAGGATGTCAGAAAATATTGTTTAAATATACACCAGATATTAGATATGCAAAGTGATAAAGATTGGATAACTAAAAGTAATTATAATGCTGGAAAACCTTTTAATATTGTGTGGGAAGGATTCCCTGATTTTTTAGGGATTAAATCTATTTTACCATTACTTGCGAAAGTAAAAGATAAAGAAAATTTTAATATGCATATAGTTACAGCAATAAAATATGGAAGGTTCTTAATGAATCTATTCCCTGTCCATAGTAAAGATAAAATGGATAAAATTTTTCCGTTCAAAGATGTATTTTTATATGAATGGAATAAATATTTAATTTCAAATATAGTTACATCTTGTGACTTGGCTATTATACCAATAGCGATGGATAATCCTTTCTGGGTTAGTAAACCTGCTAATAAATTACTTTTTTTTTGGCGGATGGGTATGCCTGTATTAACTTCACCAACACCAGAATATAAAAAAATTATGGAACAGTGTGGTATAGATATGATATGTTACACTCCAGAAGATTGGGAAGAAAAATTGATTAATTATATGTACGATAAAAAAGAAAGAACAAATGTTGGCCTTTTAGTAAAGAAGTTCGTTGAAAATAATTATAATGAGAATAAACTTTTATCACAATGGGACAATGTGTTTGAATCAGTTTTATAGGAAAGAAAGTATTATTCTGATGATAAAAAATTTAATATAAATTAAAATTTGTTTGTGGGTTAAAATGTTTAATAACAAAACTCTATTAATCACCGGAGGCACTGGATCCTTCGGTAATGCAACAGTAAATAGATTTCTTAAAACGGAAATAAAAGAGATCCGCATTTTCAGCCGTGACGAAAAGAAACAGGACGATATGCGTAAATTATACAATAATGATAAGTTAAAATTCTACATAGGTGACGTCCGCGATTATAACAGCATTAACTTTGCTCTTAAAGGAGTTGATTATGTTTTCAGCGCTGCTGCGTTAAAACAGGTTCCATCTTGCGAATTTTTTCCTATGGAGGCCGTTCGTACAAATGTTATCGGAACAGAGAATGTATTGAATGCCGCCATTGATAATGGAGTTAAAAAGGTAATAGTTCTAAGTACTGATAAAGCAGTTTATCCGATAAACGCAATGGGGATTTCCAAAGCGATGATGGAGAAGGTTATGGTCGCGAAATCCCGCAATAGTGATATAACTGGAACAGTCATGTGCGGAACAAGGTATGGAAATGTTATGGCGTCCCGCGGATCAGTAATACCTCTTTTTATTGATCAGATTAAGAATGGAAGACCGATTACAATAACGAACCCGAATATGACAAGATTTATGATGAGTCTTGATAACGCTGTGGATCTTGTAATTTATGCATTTCAGCATGGAAATCCGGGAGATATTTTAGTGCAGAAAGCGCCTGCATGTACAATAGAAGTACTTGCACAGGCACTTAAAGATATTTTTAATGCAGATAATGAGATCAAAGTTATCGGAACCCGGCATGGTGAGAAAATTTATGAAAGTCTTATGACATCTGAAGAGATGGCTGAAGCGGAGGATCTGATCGAATTTTTCAGAATCCTTGCAGATAACAGGGATTTAAATTACAACAAATACTTTAATGAAGGAGATTTACTATCTGATAATATTGAGTCATATACATCACATAATACTCGAAGATTGAATGTTGAGGAAACTAAAAGTCTGCTACTCGGGCTTGATTATGTTCAGGAACAAATAAATGGTCGGGCGGTATAGTCATGAAGGTTTTAGTAACAGGAGCGGATGGTTTTATTGGAAAAAATCTGTGTATAGCACTGGGGCGAATTAATAACATTGAATTATATAAATATGATATAGACAGCTCAGTCGAGGAATTGAATAACTATCTTTTAGATGTCGATTTTATATTCCATCTGGCAGGTGTCAACAGACCTGAAAAAGATGAAGAATATAATGATAATGCTGAATTTACGAAACAGATTTGTGAAATATTAAAGAAGCATAATAATCCGGCAACTGTCATCTTCTCTTCATCAACTCAATCTATCCTTGATAATACTTACGGGAAAAGTAAAAAAAATGCGGAGGATTATCTAATTGAATATAGTAAAAAATTAAATTCTCTGGTATGCATTTACAGATTTCCAAATGTTTTCGGAAAATGGTCAAAACCTAATTATAACTCAGTGGTATCAACATTTTGTTATAACATATCTCATGATCTTGAGATTTCAATATCGGATAAAAGCAGAATCATTGAATTTGTTTATATTGATGATGTTGTTCATTGTTTTCTTGACAAGCTTGAAAAAACTTTGAATGGAGATCAGTTATTTTATGATGACTATCAAACATATAAAATTTCTCTTGGAGATCTTGCAGATAGAATAAAGTTTTTTAAAGAGATGCGTACTACATTGGTTATTGATGATCTTTCAGATAATCTGAATAAATATCTGTATTCGACTTATCTTTCTTTTTATGAAAAAGATAATTTTATATATTCTCTCGATAAAAAGGTTGATGACAGGGGATGGTTGTTCGAATTACTGAAATCAAAACATCTTGGCCAGATTTTTATTTCAAAAACAAAACCAGGTATAACCAGAGGGAATCATTATCACGATACAAAGGTTGAAAAATTTTGTGTCATAAGCGGTACTGCATCAATAAAATTACGACATATTATTGATAATTCAACAATAGAATACATTGTTAATGATGAAAAGATTCAGATTATTGATATACCTCCAGGTTTTACACATTCAATAAAGAATATCGGGAATAAAGATTTAATGACAATTTTCTGGGCTAATGAAATATTCAACCAAGATAAGCCGGATACATATTTTCTTGAGGTATAGCATGTCAAAATTAAAGGTTATGACTGTAGTTGGAACACGTCCCGAAATAATCCGGTTATCATGTGTAATTAAAAAATTAGATTCATCCTGTGCGATTGAACACCTTCTGGTTCATACAGGCCAGAATTATGATTATGAATTAAATGAAGTATTCTTTAAAGACCTTGGACTCCGAAAACCGGATTATTTTCTTGATGCTGCGGGCAAGAATGCAACCGAGACTATTGGTAATATTATAATAAAAATTGATCAGGTTCTTGAAAAAGAAAATCCAGATAGTTTTCTTGTACTTGGTGATACGAATAGCTGTCTCTGCGCGATACCTGCGAAAAAGAGAAAAATACCGATCTTTCATATGGAAGCGGGGAATAGGTGTTTTGATCAACGAGTACCAGAGGAGACTAATCGTCGCATAGTTGATCATATAAGCGATATTAATCTTACATATAGCTCAATAGCAAGAGAGTATCTTCTTAGTGAAGGTCTACATGCAGACCGCGTTATTAAAACAGGGAGTCCGATGTATGAAGTTATACATTCTATTCTTCCTGAAATCAATTCAAGTATGGTACTGTCAAAATTTAATTTGAAAGAAAATGGTTTTTTTCTTATTTCAAGTCATCGAGAAGAAAATATTAATTCTGAAAATTTTTTTGATCTTGTTAAAGTACTCAATCAGATTGCTGAAATATACAAGATCCCTGTCCTTGTGTCAACTCATCCCAGAACAAGAAATAGAATTGAAGAGACCGGAGTTAAATTTAATACCTTAGTCCAGTTATTAAAACCACTCGGTTTTATCGATTATCTTGCACTACAATTAAATGCAAAAGTTGTTTTATCGGATAGTGGTACCATTTCTGAAGAATCTTCTATATTAAAATTTCCAGCCCTCAATATTCGTGAAGCTCATGAAAGACCAGAAGCAATGGAAGAGGGAACAGTCTTGATGGTAGGTCTAAATCCAGTAAGAGTGCTGCAGGGAATAGCTGTTCTTGTAGATAATTTGAATAACGAAAGGATTCACATCGTAAAAGATTATGATGTAGATAATGTTTCAGAAAAGGTTTTACGGATTATTTTAAGCTATACAGATTATGTTAATCGTGTTGTCTGGCAAAAAATATGAAAATCTTAATTATAGTTATACAATATTTGCCTAACAGTAAAACTGTTGCAGCTAAAATGTTACATGAACTTGCGGTTGAATTTTATAAAAGAGGACACTATGTTGACGTTATCACTCCTGATCATGATCTGCTAAATGATATTAAAACGGATGTAATAGATGGTATTACGGTTCACTATTTTAAATCAGGAGAGCTGCGAAGAATAAATTTAGTGAAACGAGCTATAAATGAGTTTTTATTATCATTTCAAGCTTTAAAAAAATTAAAAGTAGTTTTGAGAAAAAATAAATATGATTATATAGTTTATTATTCTCCAACAATTTTTTTTGGATTACTTGTAAGAAGGTTAAAAATATTAAATAATTGCTCTTCTCTTCTTGTTTTAAGAGATTTTTTTCCACAGTGGATAATAGATAATGGTACAATAAAATCATATTCACCTGTAGCATTATATTTTAAATTCTTTGAAAAAATTAATTATAGATCAGCTGATACGATAGCAATTCAATCTCCTAAGAATTTGGAATGGTTCAATTCTGTTCATAATAAAAAATCCAATAAACGAACAATTCTTCTTTATAATTGGGCAAAAAATAATAAAGTAAATCCTGATGGAAGCTTTAGAAAAAAGTATTCTTTAGAAGATAAAGTTCTCTTTTTCTATGGCGGTAATATAGGCTATGCTCAGGACATGATGAACATTGTAAGACTTGCTGAAAAAATGAAGTCTGAAAAAAATGCAATATTCATTATTCTTGGTGATGGTGATGAAGAGTTGAAAATTAAAAAAGCCATTTCAGAAAAAGGCCTGAAAAATTTATTTTTACTCCCATCTGTTGACCAGCTTGAATTTAAAAAAATTCTGGCAGAGATGGATATTGGATTATTCACTCTGGCGAAGCATCATAAAACTCATAATTTTCCAGGCAAACTGTTAGGATATATGACTCAGGGTATTCCTATTCTTGGTAGTATAAATCCTGATAATGATCTTAAAGATACTGTTGAAAATTATAATGCAGGTTTGATATCAATAAATGGTGATGATGAATTGTTTTACAGTAATGCTATGACTTTATTGCATAATTCCACTCTTAGACGTTCAATGGGTAAAAATGCAAAAAAAATGCTTGATGATCTTTTTTCTGTTGAGTCTGCAGCAGATATAATATTGAACGAATATAAGTTTAATATTATGTAGTTATTTATTAAATCAAATTAGTTTAAAACATATCCAATTTATAAAAAATAACCAGTTGAATAACGTCATGAAAATAGTAATAACCGGTGTATCAGGTTTCATTGGTAGCAATTATATACAGGCAAATATTGAACATCAAATAGATGAGATTTGCCTTATAAAGAATTCTTTATCTGAATTGAATTTCACCGGAGCAGATGTTGTACTTCATCTGGCTGCTCTTGTTCATCAAATGAAAGGTGCACCTGAATTAGAATATTTTAAAGTAAATAGTGATCTTGCTTTTGATACAGCCAGAAAGGCAAAAGATGAAGGTATAAAACAGTTTATTTTTTTAAGTACAATAAAAGTTTATGGTGAATCAACAACATCCCAGGCTCCATTCTCCGAAGAAAGTGAATGTAATCCGGAAGATGCTTATGGAAAAAGCAAACTTGAAGCAGAAAAGAGAATTTTATCATTACAGGATAATAATTTTAAAGTAGCGATTATACGATCACCCCTTGTTTATGGTGCCGGTGTAAAGGCTAATATGTTTACCCTGATAAAACTTGTCGATAAAATACCTATACTGCCTTTCGATAATATAAATAACAAAAGAAGTTTTGTATATATTGAAAATCTGACAGCTTTAATAAATAAAATTATTTCTTCAAAGGCATCAGGTATTTTTATAGCAAGGGATCCTGAAAATTTATCAACAACAGAGTTAATAAAAATTATTGCTACTGCTTTACATAAAAAACGAATGCTAATTTCAATGCCTTTTGTTTTAAGAAAAATTATTTCTTTCTTATTCCCTATGCAGTATGGCCGGTTATGGGGATCTTTAGAAATAGCAGCCGATTTAAGCTGGAAACGTATTGAATATGTTCCGCCGGTTTCATCTGAAGACGGGATAAAAAATATGGTAGTCTGGTATAAAAGAATCAGGGGTATTCAGAATCAATAAGCTGTGGAACATTGCTATTCATTTGTTTTCAGGAGTTAATCTCAAGATTGACAACATGATAAATTGCAAGTCATGACTTCTTGTTCGATAATAATTACCTTCAGTATGCTGAAATAGAACCAGAAATTTATTTTAAAAATGAATTGATATGATGCTATGATATCATGTATACTGAAAAAAAGGCGTCAAAAAAATTTTCATATTAAAGGTAATAAATGAACATACTTAATCTTATCGGCAGAGATAAAGAACTCTTCACCGATGATATAAACAATAATGAAAAGCAACTCCGCGAAATAGTTTCAAAATCCTCTTTTATGGTTATCGGCGGCGCCGGATCTATCGGCCAGGCTGTGGTTAAAGAGATTTTTAAAAGAGACCCCAAAGTTCTGCATGTAGTCGATATCAGCGAGAATAACCTTGTTGAACTTGTGCGTGATATCCGCAGCACGATGGGTTATATAGATGGAGATTTCCGGACATTTGTCACAGACTGCGGCTCGCTCGAGTTTGAACTTCTTGTTAAAACTGAAAAAAGATACGATTACGTTTTAAACCTCTCGGCTCTGAAACATGTAAGGAGCGAGAAAGATTATTTCACGCTTATGAGAATGATAGACGTGAATATCTTTAATACAAGAAAGACTGTAGAACAGAGCATCGATATGCAGTCGAAGAAGTATTTCTGTGTCTCTACAGACAAAGCCGCAAATCCGGTGAACATGATGGGCGCATCAAAGCGTATAATGGAAATGTTTCTGATGGATTTAAGTGAAAGGATTAATGTCTCAACAGCAAGGTTTGCGAATGTTGCGTTTTCCGACGGTAGCCTGCTTCACGGCTTCAATCAGAGGATTGCGAAGCACCAGCCGATATCCGCTCCTGACGACGTACGGAGATACTTTGTAACACCGAAAGAATCGGGGGAGCTCTGCCTGATGTCGTGCCTGCTGGGTGACAACAGGGATATCTTTTTCCCGAAGCTCAGTGAGAACCTGCATCTGATTAAGTTTTCCGAGATTGCAGTTAAATATCTGAATGATATGGGATATGAACCGTTTATATGTTCAACCGAAGAAGAGGCGAGGAGAAGGGTAAGAGAGCTGGTACCTTTGAAAAAATGGCCCTGTTATTTTTTCAAAAGCGACACTACCGGCGAGAAGGATTTTGAAGAGTTCTTTACTCAAAAGGAGACTATCGACTGGAACAGGTTTGAAAATATAGGCATTATTAAAAACAATATGGTATCGGATAAAACAAAACTCGAACATTTTATTACATCTATTCATGAATATAAAAAGAACCTTTCATGGGATAAAGATAAACTTGTTGACCTTTTTAAGTATATGATTCCTGATTTCGGTCACAAAGAGACGAATAAATATCTTGATCAGAGGATGTAAATAATGCTCAAAAGAAGTTTTGATATATTGTTTTCTTTGCTGGTAATAGCTGTACTTTCTCCGTTTTTGATACCTGTTATAATAATTCTTCGTTTCACGGGGGAGCATTATATTTTTTATATGCAGAAACGTATCGGTAAAAACGGTGAAATTTTTGATCTGTTGAAATTTGCAACAATGCTGAAAGACAGTCCAAATATGCCGGGTGGCGATATTACAACCGGTAATGATCCGAGGGTTCTACCCTTCGGAAGAATTCTGCGTAAGACAAAAATAAATGAGCTGCCCCAGCTGTTTAATATTTTTAAAGGTGATATAAGCTTTATCGGTCCCCGTCCGCTGACTCCTAAGACTTTTGGATATTATCCCGAACAGGTAAAAAAAGATATTATCGATCTGAAACCGGGATTGACCGGAATAGGTTCAATCGTATTCAGAGATGAAGAAACGATTATATCCAGATCGAAAAAAGACCATGTTGATTGTTATAAAGAGGACATCGCTCCGTATAAAGGGGAGCTGGAGATGTGGTATAAGAAAAATCAGAGTTTTCTTTTAGATATGGAACTGATTTTCCTGACAGCCTGGGTGATTCTTTTTCCGGAAAGCAGATTATATGAAAAAATTTTTAAAGATCTGCCTGCTAGACCCGCTTCATTATCGAATTGATTTTGCTGTCTGATTTAAATACTTGATCATTAAACAAGTTGGATATGACCGCGGATGTTCGAAACTTTTTAAAGATAAGCAGACTCCGGAAATCAGAATAACCAACAAGGTGCGAACTTGAAAAAAAGAAAAAAAATAATAGTCACCATACTTCTGTTGTTAAGTACCTCCCTCTCTTTCCCGAACGAGAAGATAAACAGTCAGTATGATGACTATTACCAAGTAACGGGGCTTCTTGGGCTGACCCCGCTCGGTTTCCGCAACTACAGGAGCTACTCATTAAATGATTTATACCATGATCAGCAGTCGGAGCATCTGTGGAAAGCAGAAAGGCCCGAAGCTTCATCGGATAAAACTTTTGCAATAATAGATCCCGATCTGAATGTTTCGTATAATTCGGAATTCCCGTTCGGCTATAACGACGGGGCACAGTGGCAGGGGAAGGGTTTTAATTCCGTTCTCTCCGGCGGTGTAATGGTAAAACAGTGGTTTTTCACCGCCACTCTATATCCCGATCTATGGTGCGCACAGAATGATGATTATCCAATAATCCCGGGGAAAACCAATAAATTCGGCGATTATGATTCAAGACTAGACAGGCCTCAGCGTTTCGGCAGCGACGCTCTCTATAAATTTGACTGGGGCCAGAGCGGAATCAGGTTCGATTACAAAAAGTTTACGATCGGTTTTACTAATGAAAATTTCTGGGTAGGGCCGTCAATAAAAAACTCCATACTGATGAGCGACAATGCCCCCGGTTTTCCGCATATTGACATTGGAACCAATAAACCGGTTAATACATTCATCGGTGATTTTGAGGCCAACTTTATATGGGGGCAGACGAAGGAATCAGATTATTTCGATACCGATCCCGATAATAATTATAACCTGTTTGTGGCATATTTTCTGCAGTATACCCCGTCTTTTATTCCAGGATTATCTCTCGGGTTTAACCGCGTGTTTGAATCGCCCTGGGAAAAATTGTGTATGTTCAATGCATTCCCGCATTTTGATACTTTTTTTAAAAAGTCAAGATGGAAAAAGTTTGATAGTCCCGATGGAGAGGATGACATTGACCAGCTGCTGTCATTTGTTTTCAATTTTAATCTGAAAGAGAGCGGCCTGAACCTTTTTTCCGAAATAGGATATAATGATCATAAAGCGAACCTGGAGGACCTGCTGCTGAACCCTGAACATTCCATCGGCATTACGCTCGGTTTTAAAAAAGCCTATAATCTGACGAATAAATATCTGCTTGTTGAAGGTGAGTATACAAAACTGGGGAACAACGAAACCTCAAACTATAATTCCCTTCGCCCTACCGGTTCATGGTACAGGCACACGCCATGGGGTTATACAAACAACGGGCAGGTGATGGGGGCCGCGATCGGGCCGGGATCCAATTCGCAATACCTCGGCGTAATGGTCTACTACAACCGGGGGAGCATCGGCTGCTACGGCCAGAGAATGGTTTATGACTATGATTATTTCCAGAGAACTCATTACTGGGCCCAGTATCTATATAATAATGTCCAGCTTATCGGGGGACTGAAGGGGATAGTATTTATCGGTGATTTTGATCTGTATTATGACTTTTCGGTATGCCATAATTACAATTATAATTTTATCGCGGAAAACGACCTGAATAATTTTTACGGCAGCATCGGATGCAGAAGAAAAATCTAAACACAGGAAAATCCATACAGGGATGATATTAAAAAAAACGGCTTCTTGCATTCTCATTGTATTCATTCTGCTGATCACCGGTTCTGTATCGGCCGGGAACTCAAACGATATACGGATTACTGTAAACCCGATCCCAGGCAGCGATCTTGTGGAGTTCCGCTGTGAATCTACCGTTGTATCCAGTCTCTGTTCTGTTGTCGCCCTGTTTGAGGATACTGATGCGATGCCCGACTGGGTGTACCGGCTGAAAGAGGCCAGGACGCTGAAACGTATCAGTCCGCAGATTGTCATTGCCTATACTGTAACGTATCTACCGTGGCCCTTCGAGGACCGGGATTCGGTTCTGTACACTGAAATTTCGCAGAGTAAAAATGGAATCATGCGGATAGACGGTTCAGACTATTCTGATTTTTTTCCGCCTCATAATGGGATGGTCCGGATGCGCAGGATACGTTCTTCATGGCAGTTTGAACCTCTGGAGGGAGGACGCCTTCATGTCGTATTTACCGGTACAGGTGATCCGGGGGGAGTGATCCCGTTAAGTGTTTTCAACAGCCTTGTGCGCGAAGCCCCGTACCGGACGATGAAAAAGTTCCGTGACGTAATACAAAGGCCGAAGTACAAGGGTGCGTCTTATCCGTTTATCAGGGAGTACCGGTGAGCGGAAATCCGATACTGTCTATTCAAATAATTCTGAATTCCATTGGATAAAATTTTATTCCATTCAGCCGGCAGATCTCCGATTTCTGAAAAAATCCCATTTTTTTTACAGTATTTGAACTGTTAATAACAATTATTAAGGTTATTTAACCAGTATGTTGAATATTTTTCAACTTACCGGTATAAATATTTTTGCCATATAAGATGGCAGAAGTACAGGTTAACAGTTACAGATCATTCAGAAGATTAACAATACGCATAATGTCTTTTTTAAAAATATCAATAAACTGTTCCCCCGGATACATTGAACTGTCGCTGAGAAACAGACCTGTTGAGGATTCATTAAAGAACATCTCGGATTCTTTGTGATAACTTCGTAATTCTGAAGATAGAATCAGGGGATCATCAGTATTTAAAGATAAGTTGATCCCTTTAAAAAGAATTTCAACTCCCTTAAGTAATGGCGCCCACTGTATCCATTTAAAATTATCCGGTAGTAATCCATTCATTTTCCCCGGAACCAGCCGGTAATATTTTTCTTTTCCACTGGTGCGGCATTCGAGTATACCTGATTTGAGCAGGTCCAGTAAAATCGATTGTACCGATCTTTTTTCATATCCGGTGTATCGTGCCGCTTCAGCAGGATGTATTTCTGGAACGCTTCCGAGAACACAAATAAGTTCGCTTCTTGCATTAATACCGAACAACGCACGCATGCGAAGCAGCAGTGATGGAGTTCCGGTTTTCGGGAATTCTTTTGAATATCCGCGTAATACAGGTGAATTCCTTATAATACCCTTTTCAAGATAAACAGGATCCGGATTTTTCACAGGGAGTTCTTTACCGCGTGAAGATAAAAATAATTTGATATGGGTCTCTTCTTTGTATAAGGAAGAAACCTTTTCCCATTTCAATTTATATTCTTTGTTGCCAGACAGATACTTTGCTGCTGAGCTGATCTGCGGGCCTGAGTTGAAATTGTATTTTTGCTGAATAGTAACCAGTCTCTGTGTATTAATTATCGATCCATTGATTTTAAGCCAGTCCAGTATTTCATCATAAAGTCTCGGGTCGTACCGGCAGATTGACAAAGAAAATAATAATAACGGTTCAGGGTCAATTATTACAGGTGAGTTATCCATGTCTGTCTGTGTTCCGGCAATACCTATCGCTGACCATTTGCGCCACAAAAGATTTAAGGAGGCTGTTAATAATTCATTAAATATGTTTTGAAGCATTTTCATAACCGAACTCTTTAAGGAAATTGATAACAGACAGGCGGTAGCCCTCGGAGACATCATGAGACATGGACCATCTCGCTGCCATTACAAGTTCATCGTCAGTTGGATTGAGGGCTTCAAGATCCGAAGCATGATAACCTCCGAACTGGTCGACAGCGGCATATAGTTTTAAATAGATCTGATATATACGGCTTATGATAAAGATAATCAGTTTATTGCCAATTTCGATTCTGGTCAGACGGTCTTTAAGACCGGGGGGGAGTCCAAGCCGGAATAATCCACCTTCGCCATGGCTTGGCCCGTTGTTCAGCCAGTCCGGAGGAAAGCCAAGATTCTCCGCGACCTTCAAAGCGGCGGTTACAAGCTGGCCGGGAAGAGGTTCCGGATCTATCATATTCATATCGTCATCACAGAGCGCAAGTATATCTACATCCTTTGTTGTTCTCTCTATAAGATTTGCCGCATTTAAAGCGGGACCCGCCGCATATAATAAGATTATATCTGTTTGAATGGATTCTGTTGAGTTCGTTATTCAATAGTTTAAGGGCTCTTTCAAAATCGCTGAATTTATATTGCATATATAGTTCCTATAATGAGCACTATAAATGCAATATAAATTAATTGCAAGCTTTATTTAATTCTGAATTCCATCGGATAAAATTTTATTCCGTTCTGCCGGCAGATCTCCGATTTCTGGATAAATCCCATTTTTTTATATATATTAAGTGCATAGGGGGATGAGTTTACTGTTATAACCTCAATTTCCGGATACCGGTTTTTTATCATCGTCAGAGAGTGATCGAACAGGGATCTCCCTATACCCATGTTGTGGTACTCTTTTTTTACAAAGAACAGCGCTATATGGTTTTTATCCCGTATCTCATGCGCAGCGATTATTGCTCCGCCGCTTTTTGCGCATATCATAAAATTTTTATTTTTCATTCTTTCGAGGATCGCGTCTTCTGAAATGAAACTGTAAAAAGTTCTGTTCCCCTCTTCGGGGTAATCAATTGCTACATACTCGTCGTAGACCTCTTTTATAAGACCCGAATAGGAGCCAATTTCATCGATCTTCAGTTCTGATATTTCAGGTTTCATTGTTTACCGCATCTGCTCATATTGTCATATTCATGACCTGACGTACCTCTTCAAGGGTTTCTGATCCGGTTTCCCTTGCCTTTGCTATCCCCTCTTTCAGAACGCCGCGGACATAGGCTGTGTCGGATTCAAGTTCGGCCCGCCGCCTGCGGATCGGTTTAAGATATTCATTAAGGGCTTCGGTCAGTACATTTTTCAGTTTACCCGATCCGCCGTCTCCTATCTCCCGTGCGATCTCCTGCGGCGCCGTGCCTGTACAGAGAGATGCTATCAGGAGCAGGTTCGATACTTCCGGCCTTTTCCGGGGATCGTAGGTTATTAACCTCTCCGAGTCTGTCTTGGCTTTTTTAATCAAGCCGGCTGTCTCGTCTTCGCTGGCGCTGAGCATAATGGCGTTATTTCTGCTTTTACTCATCTTCTGAGAGCCGTCGAGTCCCAGTATTACAGGTGATTTGCTGAGCAGGGCCTGCGGTTCGGGGAACACTTCTTTATTGGCCGCGAACCTGTCGTTGAAACGCCGCGCAATCACCCTGGTAAGTTCCAGATGCGGCAGCTGGTCTTTCCCCACGGGGACCACATTACCTTTACAGAAAAGGATATCCGCAGCCTGGTGGACAGGGTAGGTGTACATCCCCGCGTTAATACGCTTGAGGCCGGCAGCCTGTATTTCTTCCTTTACTGTAGGGTTTCTGTCAAGCTCCGAGTTTGTAACCAGTGTGAGAAACGGTATCAGCAGCTGGTTCAGTTCGGGGACATGGCTGTGCGGGAATATGAATGTCTTGCCGTCTGAAGGGTCTATTCCGGCAGAAAGATAATCGATAGTAAGCTGCCTGATATTCTCGGATATAGATTCATAGGTGTCCCTGTCGGTCAGCACCTGGTAGTCGGCTATGACGATGAACGTATACACTCCGAGTCTGTGAAGCCTTACGCGGTTCTGCAATGATCCGAAAAGGTGGCCGACATGGAGGCTCCCCGTAGGGCGGTCCCCTGTCAGTACACGGTATTTTCCGGGATGTTCTGTAAGATCCTCTTCAAGTTTTCTGCTCCTTTCGCTGGTCGCTTCAAAGGTCCCGTAGTCAAGTTTTAAGGTGTCGTCGCTCATTTTAATTTTCTCCTGCCTGAAGAGCCGTATTCTTTATCCGGAGATATTTTTCCGGCGGGACAGGAATAGAGGCAGATGCCGCATACGTCATATTTCTGTTCTGCTTTCATTTTTTCAAAATATCTCTGACATTTTTTAAAATCAAATCTTTCCTCGCGCTGTTCGCCGCTGATATAATTTTTCCCTTTTATCGCGTTCACCGGGCACGCTTTTACGCAGATATCACAGCTGCCGCACCGCTGTTCAATCTGCCTGTCTGCCGCTTTCAACGGCGCGTCTGTCAGTATTGAAACAAATCTTACCCGGGGACCATGCTCCGGTGTAATCAGCAGACAGCTTTTTCCTATCCAGCCCAGGCCCGCGATATGGGCAATCGTTTTATGAGACACGGTTGGTATCGCGTTCTCTTCATCGGTCCTGTCTGCGGCGGCAACCGGAAGGGTTTTAAAACCCCTGCTGTTCAGGTATGATGACACGGTTGATGCGATTATGTTAAGCCGCATATTTAATACATCGTAGCCGTGAATCTTGTACTCGCATGAGACATTCATATCCTTTCGTTCCGGCAGATGATCAACAATTGAATCGGGTATGACCAGTCCGGCCGAAATTCCGTATCTGTAGTTTTTAACTATGTTGCCGCCGGTTTTAAACAGGTCGTCCTGATAGTTTTTCAGATCGGCAAATCCGATATAATCGGTATAGAATGACTTTAATAGTTTTGTTATTCTCCGGTTATAGTTCATAAAAAAATATCCGCTTTATCGGTGATAGAACAGTCTGTTTATTCTAATTATTACATTTTTCGCGACAACCTTTATTTTTAAATACCGGCAGACGTATCCCATATTTTCAGAGCATCATATACTGATTCTACAAACAGTATCTGTTTTGATTTGTTGCTCTCCATCATAAAGTCCCGCAGGCTTTTACTCGTATATTCTGAAAAATCACCGATTATACCGAGACGTATCCGGTAATTTGAGGCTTTTTGAACGATCTCGCCGGCAATACCTGTGTTTAATTTAAAAAACTCTTCGGAGATATTTTCCTTATTGATTAAGATATTATCTGATCCGGTCTCTCCGAGAATATCAAGAAAATCGCGTGTCCCGCATAATATTTTACCCGTACTGCGGACCTCTGTAACTGTTTCACCATTTATACTGTAATTGATAGTTTCCATATAGACCCCGTAAACAGGGACATTAAATAATAGCAGTATTGTCCAATCAATTTTTTATTTTATTTGATAAAAGGCGGCAGATATCTGATTATTAACATATCTCCTACGCACCGGATGCCGGTTGAGTAATGAAGAATGAATTTTAGTAAAAACAGTTTTCTATTGGTACGAATATGATATTGACACCGGGTGAAAAGAGCGGTATATCGGTATAAGATATGCATATAACAGGCTGAAGCGGATGAGCGTATGGAAACAATAAACAACATAGAACTGAGAGATGAATCTGTTTACCCCGACGAAGAGGTTTTAAAGAGCATACTGGGCAGGTCATACAGCGCCTATTGCGATCTTCTGAAACTATATGATGATTACGGAATGGAGTACGGGTGGAGATACTACAGAGACGGAAAAGCGTGGCTCTGCAAGGTACAGAAAAAGAAAAAGACCATTGTCTGGATGTCGGCATGGAGAGGTTATATGCAGGCAACTGTATATTTCCCGGAAAAATATATTAATGATATTTATAAACTGGCTATAAGCAGTGAAATGCTCGATAAGATCAGAAATACAAAGAACACCGGCACATCTAAACCCTGTATCTTTGAGGTCCGCAACAGAAAGGTCCTTGATGATATGAAAAAGGTCATGGAGTTAAAAATGAACTTGAAATAACAAATCTTGTGAATTATTCCCTCCAGGTGCTGCCGGATCCGGCAGTCGGGATGATAGTTTAATCTGCTGTTATTATACCGCTTCCTCATTTTTATTCATTCAGTACTTTATAAAACTCCAATTTTTCCAAAGAATTTTTATTATATTTCCGGAGGGTAAAACTTCAGAAAAATTTTGAAATTATTCTAATAATTTATTAATAGTATATTACAACCATTTTATAAATGAACAATATCTTTTCTGTGCGGAGGACTGTTATGGCAAGTTCGGGGGATCGGATTGAGGATATAAAACTGTTTCGCGTATTCAACTGGTTTCTGCTGTTTTTTATTCTCGACCCCCTTCTGGCAGGTGTCATGATAACTGTGATGATCGGGATGAAGAAGCTCCTGGTGCTGAGTAAAATACTTGGTATCCTGGCGCCTCCGATACTGATTGCTATTGCTGTATTAGTATATATTTTAACCCGGAAGGGTAGACGTTTAATTGAATCTCTTGCATCGGGACAGCAGCAGGCAAGAGGTGAGGCAGAAAAATTTTTCAGAATGTATTCGTTCAGAATATCTCTTCTCTTCTTTATAGGGAATTCAGGCGGACCCTTTCTTGTGTGTATTCTGGGACTTTCAAACGGAATAATAAATTCATGGGAATCCGCTCTCTATTTTTTTGTGACGATGATCTTTTCAACTGTAATATTCTCTTCAATCCTTTATTATATTGCAAAGATAGAACTCTTTCCGCTGAAAGCAGGCATGAACTACAAACCTCTCAGTATATTTATGAAGATTGCTGTTCCGATTCTTGCCCTTATGATGTCGCTTCTGCTTGTTTTATGCCTTACAGTCTATACTCTGGTCTCACAAAGCCATTTAAATTCAAACGGAAAGAATCTGAAGAAATATCTTTATATTGCAGCAGACAATTCAACTGCGTATTTCAGGGAGACAACCGCTCAGCTTGAGAGAACAGTTACGTCAGAACGTTTAATCGGCATAAATATAAACACGGTAAAACCCCTGCTCGACTCTCTGCGTAAAAATGATTCCGGCAATATCGAATCATTCTTCGCCGGCGATGCTAACGGCGACATTATTACTGATACGGATAAGCGTTTGAATGTATCGGACCGTGATTATTTTATCCGCGTAAAGAATCAGAAAAAAGCCGTTTTTTCGGAAATACTTACAAGCAGGTCGAGCGGCGCACAGGTAATTGTGTCGGTTGTGCCGGTCATATCAAACAATTCATTCACAGGCTTTCTGGCTGCGACAATATCGCTTAATTCCATAAACAGTTTCCTAAAAAAACTGAGTTCAGAAGACAATATGGACTTCATTCTGTCTGCGCCGGACGGAAAGATTATTTCATCAACTGAAGAGAAATTAAATGGAAAGACTTTCGGCAGGGAGATAAACGATGACGGCAGGTTGTTCCGAAACACAGCGGAGATGATATCGAAGTATGACACCCTTACGGAGACACGGATAAATGAAACAGGGTATACTGCGATGACAGCACCTGTACCGCTGTTAAACAGCAGACTTACGATGCTTATAAAACAGTCGGTATTTTCAGAAGATATTGACCGGATGATCCTTACATTGTCGATTATGCTCATTGTAATTTTTTTCCTGATAATGGTTCTGCTGTTCGGGGTCGCGTATAAAATCTCCGAACCTATTAAAAGCACAATCACTCTGCTTGATAAAGTCGCGAAGGGCGACTTCTCGGAAACGCATGATATTGTGATGAAAGACGAACTAGGCGAGCTTACCGATACCCTCAACAGGTCTGTGCTTAACGTCAGGGACATGCTTTCGACAATAATTTCGGCGGTAGAGAATCTTTCCGGTGTAATAAACGAGATCTCCAGGGGGAACCAGAACCTGTCTCAGCGCACCGAGGAACAGGCATCGGCGCTGGAAGAGATAGCAGCAACAATTGAAGAGGCAGCTTCTTCTATAAACCAGAACGATGAGAACAGCAACATTGCACGACGGCTGGTCGAGGCCGGAGCGCGTAAATCTGAAGAGAGCAATGCAATCTCCATCGATGCCATTGAGAGCATAAAAAACATGAGGGAATCGAGCAGGAAAATCGCGGATATAACGACACTGATTAACGAAATTGCCTTCCAGACAAACCTGCTGGCCCTTAACGCGGCAGTGGAGGCGGCGCGCGCCGGAGAGCAGGGCCGCGGATTTGCCGTTGTTGCGGGGGAGGTCAGGAACCTTGCGCAAAGGTCAGGAACAGCAGCAAAGGATATTGAAGTTCTTATAAAAAACGCCCTTGAGGGGATAGACAGCGCCTCGAAGCTTGTTGAACTGTCCGGCAGGGCGCTTTCTGAAATTTCACAGGAGTCTGCTGAAACGGTAAAAATTATATCCGAGATCACTGCATCCAGCGGTGAACAGAAAACCGGTATTAACCAGGTCAATACAGCCGTATCTGATCTTGACAGCATGACTCAGCAGAACGCCGCAATGGTTGAAGAGATAGCCTCATCAAGCGAAGAGATGAGCGGCCAGGCTGCTGAACTGAAGCAGATGATAAGCAGGTTTAAAATTTAATGCAGGCATGAGATTATACTCTCTCATACCGGTAATATTCTGCCGGACAATTTCTTAGTTCGGGAGCTGATAATTTTACCGGTTATTTTATTGCCAGTACAACACCGAACTTCATGTAGCTGTATATGCATTCAACAGTTTTAAATCCTGCCTGTTTCAGTAAAAGTTTTGTTTCATCGACTGTGTTTTCCCTGTCCAGCTCTCTCCTGGTGAACCATAGGTCCCTGTCTTCGGGCGTGTTCAGACTTCTACTGATAAATTTAAACCACAGCTCTTCATAGTGTTTATTTATCAGGCCGGAAGCGGCATTGAACTGATCAAGATTTATAAAACAGCCTCCCTGCTGCAGACTTCTGTATATATTGGAGTAAAGGTTTTTTTTGTTATCATCTCCGAGGTGATGTATTGATAACCCCGACGCGATCAGACTGAACTGCCCGGGGGGAAGTTGTTCCGAATAGTCGCTTATTATAAAACTGAAATTATTCAAACCTTCAAAACGTTTGTGCGCCACTTCAAGCATTTTGTCCGAAATGTCAACCAGCGTGAAACCAGCTTCAGGATACTGTCTGTAAAGATACTGAGTAAGCAGCCCTGTTCCGGCCCCGAGGTCAAGTACCGAATCGAAACCGCTGTTAATTTCAGCAAGGAGCGAGATGCCAGTGTTGTAGAAATCATCAAAGCATGGTATAAGGAGACGCCTCCGTGCATCGTAATTTTCCGCACCCTGGTTGAATCTTTCCGAAATAATTTTTGTTTCCATCCGTATTATCCTTTTTTTGTATTTTAATTATTCGTTTATATGACAGTATTCTGATGAATTGAAATCATGCCGTTATCTCTATTCTGTTGTTTTCCGGATCCAGTACGCAGCTTTCATAATAACCGTCTCCCGTTTTGCGGGGCTCTTCCAGCACAGTATATCCGCCATCTCTAATATCATTTGTCAGTCTGCGGACACTGTCGCTGCTGCCGGTTTTTACCGCAATATGAATCAGGCCGTAATGCTGTTTCTTTGCGTCGTTCAGATTTTCAGGAATATCCGGCCTCTTCATCAATTCGAGACGTGCGCCGTTTTCAAAAGTTAAAAAATATGACTCAAATTTTTTATCCCTGTTTATGTATTTGCCGCCGGAAGAGCAGTTGAAATATTTTTCATAAAACGATTTCATTATTTCAATGTCTTTAACCCATATCGCGACATGCTCTATTATCATAGGTCGGACTTCCTTTATCTTTACATATTATTTATGCCGTACGGACATGATACAAGACAGAGCCCGCATGCATTTTTTCTGTTATGAAACTTTAAAAATAAACTTCTTTTATCATTACAGCCTTTAAAGTCTAAAAATTCGTCTCTCTTTTTCCCTTTTTCCCATATTTCCCCGTATAAAAACCGGTCAGGACAGGCATCGATACACGCTCTGCATTCGTCGCTGCACCGGCTTTTCAGTACAGGCTTTGATGCTTTCATGGCACCATTAATTAATACTGCAGAGAGGCGTATTCTGGGTCCGTAATCCGGAGTTATAAGCAGGTCGTTTTTGCCGATCCATCCGATGCCCGCACCGGCAGCTGCATCCTTGAATGAGAACATCGCCTTCAGTTCAGTTTCATTCTGCTGCCCGGAGGTGGGCACCAGGTAATCGAATGAATTCTCTTTTAAAACCGATTCAATTTCAGCGAGTATTTTATTCAGCCTCTCCCCTGCTTTTCTGATCTCATTTTCCAGTACGCTCTCGCTGTATGTTTCTATCGTCAATATCTTCTGATGCGGGACTGCGAGGATTAACGCGCATTTGAAATCGCTGACGAACCCGATATCACCGGGATCTGTAACGCCGTAAAGCAGCGGTTTTTGTGATTCCAGAAGATTTTCAATTATTGGTGTGAGCACATCTTTATCCCGTCTCATTAATTTATATCACAGGATGCTGTCATTCGATATCCGGAAATTCCCGTACTGCACATTCGACGATATCTTTCACATCTTCGAGCCATATGCTTCTCTGTTCGAGACTGCTGTCTGCTATTATCCTGTACATTTTTCTATAGAACTTTTCAACTCCGCAGAAACCGAAAACGCACTGTTTCCATATGTTTTCCAGAGGATCGCCGAAGTAACTGTTCTCTCTCTCCTCCTCCGTATTGGACGTATTGATAACTATACCGTACTTCCCCTTCAGTTTGCCCATGGGGAGCCCTCCGCCAGAATCACCCGGGGGAAAATCGTACGCGTGCGGGGGACGGATCACCCGGTCGATATAGCCTTTCAGTATTGCCGGGGGCTGGCCCCACCAGTTAGGGTGTATGAAAAACAGCAGGTCAGATTTCAACAGTTCATCAGCATATTGATTGACCAGTTTATCCGTGGAGATGTCCGATCCAAGTTCGCCAACTGTCAGAACCGGATCAAACCTTTCGAGATAGAGGTCATGTTTAAAAATTTCTACCTCGAGTCTTTCAAGCGCGGAACAGATAGTGCTGAAGATCGCATGATTGAAACTCATGCTGTATGGATGAGCCAGGATTACTGTTGCCTTCATTGGTCTGAACTCCAGTTTAAATCAGCAGTGAAAAATCTTATTTGTCCTTGTTCCAGCTATCAGATATCGCGAATCTGCTTTTATACGAACGGAGCCTGTCGAATATTTTCAATTCCTCTTCTTTCAATAACGGATCGTTTAATTCCGCGAACGCTTTACCGGCATCGTCACTGTTTTTAAAATGAAATATTTCAACACCGGTCGGCAGAGCGTCTTTATCCGGATTTCTGAACCATTCAAAAGGGTGGCCGTGATATACGTACTCTGCATTATATTTTTGCAGTATGTCAATTGTCTTCAGGCGGTATTTTTTAAAATCATCAAATTTCCCGGGACTGAGCCATATCTCTGAAACGAAAAAAACAGATTCATCGGTCATTTGTCGCTCCCTCCGTATCGTCAATTTATAAGAACAGGTTTTGTTTTATGCCGGAGCAGCGGACTTTCAGTTTTATGATTCAGTACTGAAGCCGCATCTACAGCCTGATTATGGAATCAGAGAACATTTTAGGTGTTATACCGACATGTTTTTTAAAATGTCTGATGAAATGGCTCTGGTCGTAGAACCCGAAGTCCAGCGCAATATCCAGCATGTTATTCTCTGAAATAAGGCCCTCTTTTATTTTTTTTATTCTCGTCTGAATTATAAACTGATGGAGCGTTAAACCTGTTTTTTCTTTAAACAGATGAAGAAGGTAACAGGGATTTATTCCGGCCAGATCAGCCAGAAAACCGGAAGTCAACTGTTCAGAACAGTTTTCGTTTATATATTTTATTAACGCGGTAATTTTACAGTCATTGAAACTGTTGAAATTCACGATTCTTTCCGCTGCATAATCGTAAAGGGATGAAATTTTATTCAGGTCAAAGCCAATGTGTGAGATATCATCAAGCATCATATCCCTGGAGATACTGTTAATGTCCTCAAAACAGAGTATTGTATAACTGACAGAACCCCCTTCTTTCACGCAGCACCTGTGGGGCACATAGGGGGGGATAAAAAACAGGTCATCTTTGCCGAGTATATTATCCTCCCCATTGATGATCAGGTGTTTTTCACCTGAATCAATTATCCCGACGCATATCTTTTTATGGAGATGCATCGGGAAATCATGATGAGATTCCGTTATTTTCAGTATCTCATATAATGACTTTTTTATTAATATTTTACATTCTGTTTTCATGTCAGTTTAGCGGGGGAGTGAATTTTGCCAGCAGTATCATCCCCCTCTCTCCGGCTCTGATGCTGTGAGCTGTATCAGCCGGAATAAATGAGATAACTCCCGGTCTGTAACTGATCTCATAATCCTCCACGGTCGCTGTTCCGTCCCCCGAGATAACCTCATGCAGTTCGGATTTGCCTTCGTGAGTATGAAGACCTATAAAGTGATCCGGCTCAATTTTTACGATCATTGCGCTCAAGTTATTACTGCTATCCTTTCCGGTAAATAAATTTTTTGTGAAAACCCCGTTAAATTTCGGGTGTTTTGTCCATTCGATGCCGGGTACGCTCCCTGCTTTTTCCCCGTTGATATAGACAGTGCCGTTTTCAAAATCTGTTGTATTCATATTAATCTCCTTTTAGATATCCCCTGTAAAACAGGGGAGTGTCTGATTGTTATGATTAATTATGAGCCGGCGTCAGGAATATGTATTGTATAAAACTGCGGTTTTGAAATTGATTCTGAATATAATCAAACGGGTTTATGTTGTTTCAGTAATCTATTAATAGCATATAAGATACGGATAAAGTTCTAATGATGCTTTAACCTGATTGGTTAAGCGGTATACGATAATGGGGCCTCTTCAGAACGGAAATCCTAAATATCCAAAAATCTGTCCAGCTTCCTTTCAAGTTCCTGAGAGATCTCGACAATCGGCAGCCTTGTCTCCGCTGACTGGATAAGACCGAGTTTCTTCAGGCAGTATTTTATAGGAGCCGGATTCGGTTCAACAAAAAGAAGCGGAATCAGCGGGGATAATCTCCTCCATAATTCCAGAGCGCTTTTGTGATCGTTTCCTTTGATCAGTTTGTAAATCCCGATATAATCTTCGGTGTACAGGTGTGAAGCGGCCAGAATTCCTCCGTCACCACCAAGGGTCAGAGTCAGGTAGTATAAAATATCCTCCCCGGTTAAAACCGAAAAATTATCCGGACGGTTCAGCAGCAGTTCCATTGACTGCTTTATGTCTCCGCATGAATCCTTGACTCCGATAATGTTTTTCAGTTCCGCGAGTTTATACATTGTGTCGTTTTCAATGTTCCTTCCGGTACGGTAGGGTATGTTATATATAACTATATTTAACGCCGTAGATTCGGATATTTTACGGAAATGTTCATAAATGCCCCGCTGATCGGGCCTGCTGTAATAGGGTGATACAGAGAGGATTCCGTCTGTTTTATATTTTTCAACCGTTTTCAGCGTTTTAATCAGCTTGTCAGTATAGTTGCTCCCCAGACCGACGAAGATCGGGACTCTGCTGTTTGTGTATTCCACGGTGCGGTCTATTATAAGCTCAAATTCGTAATCGCTGATTGTCGGACTTTCACCGGTTGTTCCCATCGGTATTATGCCGGAAATCCCTTTTCCCAGGTAATGTTCAATTAATCTCTGATAGGATTTTCCGTCGAATTCACCGCCGGAGAACGGCGTTATAACCGGGAGCCAGAGACCTTCGATTTTCATTATATTACCTCCTGGAATTTATAAAGTTGATTTAGTTTGTCCGGCTGAAGTGTGGAAAAAAAATCCTTTTTACGGGAAACCGGAAATCCACATTATTTTTATTAGCTAATTGCAGATACAGAATAAATGTGTCAATTTTTATATTTATTTTTTAACTATTTTCTGTCCCGGAAATTCTGTATAATCCCTTCCGGTTGAGCCGGATATTGGGTAGTAGCAGACCAGTTTTTATAGAGACTGTATTTGTCTATAACAGCTGATTTAGATACAGTCCTGCTATTCGATCTGACTGTAGTTCCCGGAGAAAAATTGTGATGTCCGGAGTGAGCCCTTAAAAAGCGATTGACAGGCATTTTTTTAATTGATATGTTTTCAGCAACGGGTAATGTTTTTTCAGCCCGGCCGCTGATAGAATTTCAATATTGCAGAGCAGCATTTGCTGTCTCACTGGACAAATTAATTTGAACAGATCAAATCGCAAAACATAAAGCATATTTATTGAACAGCACATTTTTATGAAGGTCTTTTGCCGGCTGACCTTCGGCCTTTTATATATGAATATGATCTTCAAAAGGTGGAGGCGATATGAAAAAAACATATATCATTATTCTTGCGTTGATAATGACCGGGTTTGCACTGTCGTGCGGCGGCGACAAATCTTCGTCGGGAGCGGGACCCGGCACAGTAACTGTGATTGACCCCGGTTCCGGCTTTGTTTCAAACCTTACTCCGGTAAGCGATGTTGTCGGGAAGGATGGAGGAGTAATAACCGATGACTCGGGTGCTGAGCTGATAATCCCCCCCGGCGCATTGGCAGACGATACAAAGATCTATATGCTCTCTTACAGCGGATCGGGTGATTTCTATACAGATTTCGGCCATAACGCTTTTGTAGGCGCTGTTCAGTTCGGGCCTCAGGGGCAGAAATTCTTGAAGCCTGTAACTGTTATTTTCCCGCTATGGGACCTCGGTGAAGACGGCGTAGTTTACTCGAACGGTGATAAAATACCGATGTTTGTGCTTAATGAAAGCACCGGCGTATGGGAGATGCTCCCGAACGCGGCCGAAGTAATAATGAACGGCTACTACGCAATGACTACAATTGATCATTTCTCAAGCGATGCAGGCCTCGGTATGCCGAGCAACCTTATGAGCCAGATCGATTACTACCTGAGCCTGTACCCGGGAAATCCGTCCGCGGCGTTTCAGGCGTACCGCAACTGGGTGCTGAACAATACCGGTATCCTTGACCAGACAAAAAACGAGGGGGGGACCTGTTATCAGGTTGACGCCGTAACGATAGATTTCATGACCCATCAGTCCGGCAGTAGCGGTACCAATGAGTGGGAGGGACATTACAACCACGGCAATTATACTAACGCCAATTATAGTCCGATGGAAATAAACAAGTTTTCGTACGACAGCGATTACATGAACAACGGAACACAGATGATCTTCAGCCTTCTGCTGACGATAAAATGGAAGAAGTGCGAAGACGATGGTGTAAGCTATATTCACGTTAACGGCGAAACCTGGAACTTTGTCGGATATTTCCGCGGATCAGACTGGGATTCAATATATGCAAAGCCGAGTTCCGACTCATGGGCATCGATCAGTTTTGAAATTCCGGGTTCTAACCTGCCGGCGGAGAATAACACTGACGGGAGCGGCTCAAATTACGCGAAGCCCTGCATAGTTTTTTATTCAGGTGTTTCAACATATGAGGGGTGTCCCACCGATCATGACGGATCTCAGTCCAAGGGTAAGTCTTCAACACAGGCTACTCATAATAAAAAGAAGCCGAGATATGTCACAGGCTCATTCGGCGGCTCATGCGCTCACACCTGTCCGCTTCATGTAGGGAATGACGGAGCACAGATGATCGATATCAGCGGTGACTTCAAGGTTTATTATTGAGATTAAAATTCAATTCAGGCGGAGTATGATTTTTAATAAGCAGATATTTTTACTGGATAGATATAAAGAAAAAACGGAGAGGCTGTAATGAAAAAAATAAATTGTAGTCTGGTTTCTGCGCTGATGATCGCACTGACACTTGTTTTTCCATCTTGCGGCGGTGATACAAAGACGGTAGCAGGGGCAAATACTGTCTTTTACTGGCAGGGTAACCTGTCGTCGGCCCCTGCCAATCCATACAGGAGCTGGGCCTATTACAATACGACAAGCGGCAGCGCATACATATATGACGGTTCAAACTGGCAGGCAATAGGTCAGGGAAGTTCACCGATAGACTGGAGAGGCGCCCTGTCCTCCGCTCCGGACACTCCGCAGAGCAGCTGGGCCTATTACAATACATCCAGCGGAATTTCGTACATTTACGACGGCGCCTCATGGCAGCAGCTGCCGCAGAATGCCAACTACGACCTGACGGTGTCAGGTTCTGTTGAGTCCGGGAGTTACCTTGAGCTGAAACACAACCTCAACCGGGCGGACCTTACGTTTAACGGACAGTTCATTAAAGACGACAACATCTATACTTACGACTCCTATACAGATCTCTTTGCAGGCAGCGGTCTTCTTAATCCGCAGCGCTACTTTGAAAGCGGAAGCGTTTCATATGTGTCGGCGGCAGTATCAAAGGCCGCATCTCCGAACAACAATGTGATGGTAGCGTACAGCGATAACGCCAACAGCGATTTCGGCACCTTTATCATCTACGACCCGGAATGTTTATACACTATTAAGGCGAAGACCGTTTTCAGTATGGCATCAACAATACACATACAGACCGCCGCGCTGAAAAATGGAAATTTTTTAATTGTCTGGCAGGATGAAACGGCGGGGGATTATAAATTTGCCGTATACAGCAGCTCCGGTTCAAAAGTAACCGGACCGACAACGATCGCTGTTACAAACAGCCGCGGTTTCGGCGTTGCGGCGCTTAACAATACCGGCGGTGATTTTGTCGTTGTCTATTTTTACAATAATTCATCAAGACATATAAAATACGGAATCTACAGCGCGTCCGGTTCACTTATAAGGGAAAACTACGAAATATACTCAGACTGTCCGTATGTGGTATTTCCTAAAGTTGCGGCGCTGTCCGGCGGCGGATTTGCGATCCTTGACCGTATCGGGGGGGATCCCACCTGGAGCTATATCAAGGTGTATGACGGCAGCGGAAATCCGGCCAATGCACAGACCCTGATCGACAACTGTGAGACGGCATGGACAGCATCTAACGGTAATGTCGCCGTTTCTCTCTCCACTGACAAAAAGGCTGGTTCATCCTCTGTACAGCTTGCTGTTGCCGATACTCTTGATGGAAACAGTGACGCGGCTTACTTTGTGCTGCCGTCTCCTGTGACATATCCCTATTCGGGGCAGATCGGTTTCTGGATTAAGAGCAGTATGGATATTAATGATGATGAGTGGTCGCTTTTCCTGAGCAGTACAACGGACTGTGCAACCAGGCCCTTTGACAGGGGGCTGCCGAGACTTGCAGCAAATACATGGACATATGTCGTACTCTATAACCGGCTGGCTCCTTTCACAGTAAAAGGGATAGGAATCAGGCAGAGAACAGACAAGGGGGCTATGACTCTGTTAGTTGATGACATCAATATCCTGCCGGCAAAAATCGTATCAAGCGGATACGGCGTCACCATGGCCATTGAACCCTATTCAGTTTCTATGCTCGGCCTGTCCGACGGAAAGATAGCTCTTGCTTACAGGCATACAAATGCTGACGGTTTCATTGAACTGTATGACTCCACAGGAACAAACCAGCTGACTCAGTACCAGTTCACCGAGAAATGCGACATTTCCTATCCGGCGCTTACGCAGCTTTCAGGCGGCAATGTCGTGCTCGCATTTACAGATTCAATACATGACAACGGCAGGTATGCTTTATTCAGCAGCGGCGGAGAACTGGTTAAAAAAGATATAATTTTCCATCCATACAGATACCTTGAGTATGTTTCACTCGCGCCAATGAGCAATGACAATTTTATTACGGCCTTCAGAAACAGGACCTATTCCAATGCGGGGAGTTTTATCACAGACGGGTACCATTACCTCTCACTGGAAAAAGTTGACGATAACACCGTAAGGCTCTGGAACCGTACCGGAGAGACTCTGGAACTTGTTCTTTCAGTGCAGAGATAAGGGGGCATTTTATGAAACGCATAGTATTGATCTTTGCATCATTATGCCTCATCATAACATCGGGATGCAGCTTTTTCAATAAAGATTCAAAATCCTCGCCGGGCGGGAGTCCGGTCTCTGACGATGACTGCACTTCATATTTATGGGGGGGAGATCTTGTTTCTGCCCCCTCCGGTCCCGTTGAATGCGAAGCGTATTATAATATTTCGGATAATAAGGCCTACTACTGGAACGGAACCGTCTGGTCTGTGCTGGGAGATACAGTCCTCCAGAATTCCGAAGATACGGACGGTATAACGCTGACATGGAAAGGTTCGTTCTCCGCGGAGCCGGCCGGATGCGACGCCGATGTTCTGAGCTGGGCTTATTATAATACTGCACGGGGGGCTTCGATGCGATGTGACGGTACAGCCTGGCAGGCCCTTACTTCGGATTACAGCATATACAATCAGGCGGGCCTGATTGAAAACGGCCGGTGTCTAGTGTTGAACCATAACCTTAACAGAAGCAGCCTGACATTCAACGCGAAATTTTTATACGACGGCACTTTCTGGAGTTATGAACAGTACCAGTCCCGTTTTGTAAGTTACCAGAAGCTGCCGGTTTCTGTCAGCAGTCACTCCGCAGATATGATATCCTCAGCCTCGAACATGTACGGCAATGTGATTATCGTATATCGCGATTCGTCTGACGGCTATAAAGGGAAGTTCGCCTCGTTTGATTCTTCCTCAGCTTTGATCAATTCAGGAGAGATTGATACTGATCATGTAGCAAACCTGAACGTGGTCTCGATCAAAAACGGATACTTTGTCGTTGTTTTCCGGCACTTCGACGGGAACGAGTGCTATTTTAAAATTTTCAATGCCGATACGACCCGTTCGACAGCCTTAAAAAATTTCTGCTCTGACGGTGCAGATGAGATTATCACACCGGTTGGTGTGACAAACAGCGGGGATTTTATAATTGCATACAGGAAGAGTTCCGACAACACCGGGATGTTCGTTAAATACAACTCGTCGGGGGTTGAGCAGTCGTTGAACAATAACGTATTTTCAACCGCTGCCCCGGTGCAGATAAAGGCGCTGCCGGCCTC
>CAYTNW010000009.1:0-149191 GCA_964439325.1 uncultured Leptospirales bacterium
CCTTATTATCAACGGCCGTCTTGTTCTGCTCCTTTTTGTCTGAGCTCATAAGGTCTGTTACAACCCTGTCCTGCAGATCGAAGATCCCCTCTACCGTTCCGTCGAGCTTCACAGACTTCTCAATCTGTGTTGTCTCTATGTTAACGAGTTTGGCGTTCACGCGGACTTTGTTCCCTGCGGTCTGTACGCTGCCGGTAAAGATCATGTTCGCTCCCATAACCTTCCCTATCCTGACTATATCCGTCTCTTTAATGACCCCGGTCATGCCGAGACTTATCTCCTTCAGCGCCTTCTTCCTGTCGGCGCTGGAGAACACATATATATCCCTGATCCGGCTCAGGTCGGAGATCACCGTATCTGTCAGACCGGCCGCAATCCATGAATTCTTATTCCCTCCGCTCATTTCGAAGGGATAAACCAGTATATTCATTTTGCGGTCGTTCCCGTTAAAACCGGACAGACTCAGAGTTATAAAAGCAGCCAGCACGGTCAGTAAAATTTTTTTCTTAACAAACATGGTAACACCTTCATAATAGAATAGGTTATAGCGGTTTACGAAATGATTAGACCTCTGTCATTGCGAACCCTACGACAGGCTCAGGGTAAACGCCGTGAAGCAATCTGTTTTCAAAAAATCCAATTTCATAATAAAAACAGGTATTTTTACAAAAACAGAATGCCGCGGCATTCCATACCCCGCAGTGATATTAAATATACCAATCAAAAAGTTAATAGCTATAGTTTCCCACTGATTATTACAAACTACATTTTTAAAACATCAGCCGGTTTGAGAATAAGCTCATAATAAAAAAAATCAACAATTTAACTTACTTTTGTGACACAGTATAAAAGTATATCCGGTATAAAATGAATAAAAATAACAGCCTTAATTAGTTGACAGATTGAAAAACCGTTTTTTATTTGTTAAGCAGTTTTCCGGTTAAATTTATATTTTGGATGCACAAAAGTTTGAAAATAACAATAAAAAAACCGCTATCATGGTGGTGGAATACAGCCAAGAAGCTTAACAGTCCCGAAGAGATCGTAAAGTTTATCCAGAACAATAAGAGCGCGATCGAGCGGCAGATTTCAAAACTGGATAATGATAATTATCTGTACAGGTGGGGCCACAGACTGTTCTCGCTTTTCTCAACGATAGCCGGTATTGCAGACTGGATTTTTAAACTGGTACAGCATTTTCTCCTTCTGATCCCGGGTGTGAGAATTGGTATACAGAAGTTCTCCGACTGGAAGAACCATTTAAATTTCGAGGAAGCTATAGAGTTTTTAAGAGCGAAGATGTACTCTCTCAGACACCCACCCCACAAGGAGGAGGATATCAGACTTATAGAGGAGATACTGGAATTCTCTTCGAGGCACGGGTTTGATTACAGAAAAAGCATACCGGGCGCGCAGAAAAAGTTTATCGAAAAGAAAAACCAGCTGATGCAGCACAAGTTCTTCCAGGAGTTTTCCAAAACTGCTCTTGAAAGGCTCCTCGCTATACAGTTCTCTTTTGACCGTAATATTTTTCCGGTGCTCCCCGATTCGGCTTTCTGGCACAGGTTTTTTGAATGGTGCGAGCATAAAAAACTGATCGATATAATATTCGTGGACAGGGACAAAAAGCAAACCTCACTAAAGAAAAGCAGCAGGGAGGAGATTGCATCCACCGATGTAATGAAGATTCTCAAGAACCTCGTTGAAATTAAAAACAGGGGGCACCGTATTTTTTTTATCGGGCACCATGAGGGCTACCTTGGGCCGTATTTCGTCCGGAGGGTTATACGTCTGCTCGGTTTCGACAATCTCGCAAAAAACTGCAACACCATAGTCGGACCGAGAATGCTCTCGAACGTTGTGCTCCGCAACGGTGCGGCCAATGTGGGAAACCTTTTCCTGACGGTACCATCACAGAAAACAACCGTTATCCAGACCCACGGTCTCGCGGAGGAGCTGCGTAAGACATCGAAGAGAACTCAATGCCTTATCAAGATGCCCGATTCCGGACTGAAACTTGTTAAACAGTTCGGTTACAATGAATTCATGAATGCCTTTGTTTTCGGCAATGACGAAACTTTCAGAAAAGGTACCGCGTCTCTTACGCCGGGAGAGACCAGGGAGCTGAAAAGCTTTTTCAAAACATATAATTTTGCCGAGACAATGAAAGAATTCAACATAGCCGATTATAATATTTTCCGTAAAGTACTGGGTGAATGTTTTCTGATATTCCCTGAAGGATCACGTTCAAACATCGAACCTGACGGTACGGTCGTTATGAAATACATCAATCCTAAATATTTCGAGGCATATATGAGACCGGGAGATTATATAGCTCCGATAAATCTTGTCGGAGGTTCCGACCTCACAAGGGGATGGAGGCTCAGGGCCGCAACACTCGGCATATCGATGGACACTCCCTATAAAGTCACTGCGGAGATGATGAAAAATTATGAAGAGTCCGGTCTCGAGGCCATGAGAAAAATCGCAGCGCTGCCCAACATCAAACCGGTGAAGTTCAGTAAAGAGGTGCAGTTCGGCAAAGAGAGAATCAAGGTCAGAAAGACAAAAAAGATCCTCAAGAAAAAAAACAGAGAAAAGTGAAGCATCTCCAGACTGGCGGGCATCTCCGCCCGGGGTTTAAGCCGCGTCGTTTCCGCTCAGGCCGTACACTTTCTCCACATAATCAAGCAGTTTCTGTTCATTAGCCGAAATGTCCAGGTCCGCTTCCGCTGCTTTTTTCATTAGCTTGAATATTTTCAGCTGTTTCTTTCTGTCTTCCGGCATCCGTATCACAAGCTGACTGTTCATCGCCATAGTAAAGAACGGCTGAAGTTTTTCAACGCTATAGCCCCACTTTTTAGCAAGATCCTCCGAAAACCTCTTCTCCTCTTCCGAGTAGGTTCCATCCGCCGCTATTACAAGCATCATGTTATTTAAAGCAAAATCCCTCACGTCGTAAAGCCTGTCGATAAGACCGGTATCGACTCTGTAAGCCATGTCTCCGCGGTTTGAAGCAAGCCATTCATTATAGCCGGAGAGAGGCATTATATCGGTGATTATCCATTCAGAACCGGTACTGTTCATAACATTACCGCAGTATGAACAGTTAATATTAAGCGAGTTCTCAACCGGCGCCCCGCAGCCCGGACAGCTGTGAGCATAGAGAGAGCCCTTTGATACGGCCGCTTTCTTATCACGGCTCATGAATACTACCTCTGTGCGTGATATTACGGCTTCATCAAGTCTGCTGACCCTGTTACTTTCAATTCTTATCCTCTGATATGACGACTTAACAGCTATATGCAGAACGTTTCTGTCGCCGTCATCTGAAATCCCCACAAGGAAGACATCATTCAGATATATCCTGTTGTACGAAACAGGTACACCCCCCTCTTTTATTCCGAGCCTGTTAAACAGATCATCGCTTACAAATCTTCTCATTATAGCGGGATCGTTGCATGCGGCAGCAGTAAGTATCTGCAGATACCCGTTGCTTGCCTTGTCCTCAACTATTTGTACCGCAAAGTCATTGTTCTCGTCTATTATTTTACGTATCTTCTCGGTGAGGTTCCCGGATTTGGCAAGTCCCGGATGAGCGCTCACATAATCATCCGCCTGTGTGATCTCTGAAAGGACCCAGTCATATTCCCCGGAGTTTGTAAGAGTGCCGCATGAAGAGCACCTGCTCACCTCACCCATATTTTCAGGCAGCGGCGCTCCGCAGTTGGGACATGACTCGCTGTTGTATAAATCCTTTGTCTCACTGCCTCTTTTTTTCAGGAATGACCAGTACTCGACAAACTCCTCCTTCCCGCCGGAATTTAGAGAAGGGTCGAGTTCACTTATAAAATGATCACTTATCGACGCGTGAATTGCCGTGTGGATTATATCGAAGACTCCGTCGCTCTCAATTTTATCGATATATACATTTTTTATTTCTATATCTTCAATTCTGTTTGTCTGCTTCAGGAGCTGCATCATTTTAAACTGCGTGTTAAAACGCTGGTAAACTCCGTCTGAAAGAAATTTTCTTACCCTGGACAGATCCTGGTTCTGCCACGCTTCCTGTATATCGAGAAAGGCCGATTTAACGTTATTCATGAAACTCTCTTCATCAAAACCGGGATTGTTTTTAATGAACCTGTCATAACCTTTTACTTTATCCACCGGTTCACCGGATGGGAGCTGGTTGAAAATTGTCTGCTGTCTGACCTTTTTCTTTGTAAAAAATGAACCGTACAGTATCACTCCGATAATCAGACCTATCACGATAATGTTCAGAGGAAACGGAAGAGAAGCGAGCAGACGCATAATCATTATCACAAGAAAAAAAGCGTCGCCGGCATCACCGCCCCCTCCTCCGCCATGGCTTCCTCCGCCGCTATAGCTGCTGTGGCTGCCGCTGCTGTGACTGGATGAATGACTGCTGCTGTGACTCCCCCCTGCTCCGCCGGCCCTGGCATAAAGATCAGTAACCAGCAATGCTGCCGCAAAGATTACCAGAATTTTTATAAACAGTTTTAATCTTTTATCCTGCATCAGAGTCTCCATTTTTTCACGTCTGATTTTAAGCTCACTGACTTCCAGCCCCCTCTGACCCCCGAAGGGGGCAAAAGGAGTTAGTTATTTCACCGATAAGTTTTCTTTAATTGTTCTTTTGACAAACTCAACATTATTAACAACATCTTCGTCTTTAATACGTAATGTTTTGATCTCAAGACTTTGCAGAAATTCATCCCTATATCTATCATATTCTCTCTGTAATTCATGAACTTTTCCATCTATTTCAATTGCAGGACGCTTCCCGTGACAGAAAAATCAAGAATATAACGATAAATCGGATGTTGACATCTGAATTTATATCCATCTAACTGCTTCATCCTTAGTATTGGCCATAACAGCTTTTCTGATTTGGTCATATTACTCCGTAAATCTTTTGCCAGCTCTACAATACAAGAAGGTGTTTTTATATCTTTGTTCATACAATCACTAATTATTTTTAATCAGGCGCCCCCTCCGGGGGAAGGGGGGAATTGAAAGACTGAGATTTAATATATTTCCTGTTATAAGAATTGTCAAATATAATAGTCAACATGCTTCAACTGATTCGGCTCAGTTTCACTAAAAGTCTTTACGACAAATAATGATAGACTCACTAAACGGTAATATTATAATGCCGATACCGGATCATAGAGTACAGATCGGAGCATTTTAATGATGAAAATATGCAGCTTAGCAAGCAGCAGCAGCGGGAATTGTATATATATCGGCACAGACAATACGCATATACTGGTCGACGCCGGAATAAGTCTAAAAAAACTGAAGACAGGACTTGAAACTATCGGCATAAGCCCCGACAGAATCGATGCTATCCTTATCACTCATGAACACTCCGACCATATAAGGGGTCTCGGCGTTATAACCCGGAAACACAGGATACCGGTATATGCGACGCGTCTTACGAGGGATAAAGTTCTATCGACCTCAGTTACCGGAACTATCGATAATACGCTGTTCTGCGAAATCACCCCGGATAAAGATTTTATGATAAACGACCTGGCGATACATCCCTTCAGTACATCTCATGATGCGGTGCAGCCCGTCTGTTACACATTTCAGAATGAAAAAAAGAAGATCAGTGTAGTTACCGACCTCGGCTGCTACGACAGTTATATCACAGAAAATATTAAAGGTTCCAACATACTGTTTATCGAATCGAACCATGACATTGAGATGCTCAGAAAAGGAAGTTACCCCGTTTATTTAAAGAAGAGGATTCTCGGCGACAGGGGTCATCTTTCAAACGAAATGTCCGGTGATCTGATATCAGAAGTTTACCACGAGAATCTTGAATATATCCTGCTTGGACATCTAAGCAGGGAGAACAATCATCCCCGGCTTGCTCACACATCTGTCAGCACAAAACTTTCACTCTGTAAAACCGGCGTCAATCCGGATCTTAAACTAATTGTCTCTGAACGGGAGGAGATAACAGGCCTGATAACAATATAGATTTTCATCAGCCCGCTACACTTTGGAGCAACAGACGTCCGGGCCGCCCCGGACATACTAAATTTTTAATAACAATATTTTAGTACAACAGCAATTTATGCATAATATTTCCTTGACTTTTTAATATTTTAATAGTATTTATTTATAAACATTAGTAAAATATTATTCTATCTTTAATATAGTAGTTCACTAAATGATTAGACCACTGTCATTGCGAACAGAGTGAAGCAATCTGTTTTAAAAAATATAATTTCATTATAGAAAACAGGTAATTTTACAAACCAGACTGCGAGCGAAAACGATGGTCGCCTGCCGGCACACGACCATCGGAAGAGCCCTGGCTAAACACGATGTTTTAATAAAGCCGGCCGCGGCATTTCATGTCTCGCAGTGACGATATTCGTATTAATTCAAAATGAATTGCTATAAATTAGATTTATCTGTATAAACCATACAAACATCCTTGCTATTTCAGGTCAGATAATGTTGAAAAAAGGCGAACAAACCAGAGAGCATATTCTCACATGCGCAGAAAAAGTATTTTCGCAGAAAGGTTATTACCAGACCCAGGTCTCCGACATATCGGATATAGCCCATGTCGCGAAGGGTACTGTCTATCAGTATTTCAATAATAAAGAGAGCCTTTTCACAACTCTTCTTGAAAACTATCTTACGGCATGGGAGAACGACGTCAAGCTTGACCTGAACGATTTTATGGGGACAGGTTCAGCAAAAGATTACGCAAGAGCCTATGTCAGGCACAGGCTTTCGAAGACGATCGTTTATTTTTCGATGAACCAGGACAGGTCAAACATCATACTCCGGATGAGCCTTGGACTTAACGAGGTAATCGAACAGGTAATACGATTATTTGAAGATAAAGTCCTGAAAAGTATTATGGAAGATATAAAAATCGGACAGAACTTCGGACATATCTCAAAAGACCTCAACGTGGAGATGGCATCCAACCTCCTCCTTGGCGGAGTACTGAGAATGGGTTTTTTCTATTTTGTAATAAAAAAAGAGAGCTATATAGTTTACAACCAGGAGAGCTTCACAACTGAATTTGTTAAGCTGACCGAAAACACTTTAGGGATGTCTCAGTATTAAATGATTTTTTAATCCTTACTACTGTAACTTTGTGACTAACGAATTATTTCCTATTCATATGATGGAGTATGAATACTTATTACCCCTGATTTTTTCTCCTGTCTTTGTATTAATTTTTCATTAAAAAAAAAGCTGTTTTATCACAGTTTATTTTTCAACAGATTTCCACATATTCCATCTTTACGATCACAAAAAATAACTTTTAAGATACTATATAGCGTATTTTTCACAATATACACCAGATATTTATATAATTTTCACAAATCCGCTATCTATATATAAACATCATACCGGAATTTCAATTAGATTAATTATAATGTTATTCTATTTATATAATATATAATTAAAAATGTCATTTATTCTATAAACACAAATATCAGAGCGTTAATGAGTATGAAACTGAAGATTTGATTTATTTTCGATGAATAGACATGCAATTATAGAATAATTCTTGACGTCAGCGAAATAATAATTAAAAGTAAACTGACCAGTCGGTTTTCACAGACAGCATTTAAAGTTTATCATTATTATATCTATTGTAAAAATAATATAATTATTTTCTGGAAATTGTAAAAAAAATTACCAAAAAAGAGCATATTTTAGCCCATTTGGGATATTTTTTTATACCAATTTAAAATATTTATATTAATATAGAATAACATGAATGGGCTTAAAAAAAAAATTATCCAGAAAAAAAGACCGACCGGACGGGATAATTTTATACTCATTATTGTAGGAGGAAGAATGAAAAAAATAATTACCAGGCTTGCATTAGTGGTTCTGGCAATCATTTCTGTTTCGTGCAGCGGGGATATTGGTGAATCACAGATAAACCAGAAGAACGACCGTGATCCGGATTTTGTTCTTTTTGATATGTTCCATAACGAACCTGGATTGGATGAAATATGGGATGTTATGGATCAGAATGAGATGAATTTAAAGATGGCCGATATGATCAATACAGACAAGGCCTCTTTTGTCACATTTTCAGAACTCAACAGTGAAATAATGCAGGAGGCTGGGATTCTTCCGGCAATGTTGAAAGATGTCAGAACCATGATAGCCTTGATACTCTCCACAGATGTCCGTTTTAAAACTTCATCTGATCTGCAATTATTCTATAACCAGAATCCTGAAGATTATAAAAACATTATGTTTGCACTTGCCGAGAGGCTGCGCAGGGATTCAGCCGAACCCGGCATGACGGACTCTATACTTGCAATCGCCCGAAAAGTTACCGGGTACATGGTCACCCAAAAAACTCCGGCAGAGCTTCAGGACTTCATGAATGACCTGATTCAGGATATAAATGATCTTGAACGTGAAGATTTTGTCCTTCTTACAAAAAACCTCGGGAAGATGATGGCAGCAGCATCATATCCCATGTATATAAAAAATCCGAACTGGTCAGACAGGGTTGATGGAAAGTTCGGAAGCCTTGAAACAGATTATTCCAGCATGACAGGTTATACCAATTCAGGCCTGGGAAACATCGTTAAGGGAAATTTTTCTCTGATGACCGGGTTGCGTGACCGTGTCGGTGAAAACATCGGAACGGACGGACGTCAGCTTGTTTACGATCTGGTAAGTGATCTGCGAAAAACATTACTGGAGCCGGCGAATACCGCTGTTATAAAAGACTTAGTGTATAACATGGAAGATTACTTTACTGTTGGCGGTGCTGTGTACGGCACAACCAATACAACCAATACAGATGTTACAACAAACATGTATAACACAAATTCAACCGGGCTCTACTCTGATGCGGAAATTTCAACCACATTAAAAGAAACCCTTGCTGCGATGAGCGGACTTCTACTCCGGGATGACCGTCCGGGAGCGCTTACAAGCACCGCCGGATCGAAGAGTTATGCACTTGACCGGTTTATCAGCCGTCTCAAAAATATGGGTGTTGACTGGAAAAATTCAAAACTAGAAGAATCGCTTTTTGACATTGTAAGAGTTGACGCCTTCGGTAGAGACCGGCGCACCGATTCCAGCGCCTACGCCACAAGTTTTATTGAAGAGTTCCTTGTTCTGGGCGGAGTTACAAACAACCTGGGATGGAAACATGGCGGGGAAACAAACGAAATAAACAACTCAAACGCATTTGCTGATCTCGGGAATCTCCACGGTCACGGTGAACCTACCAACTACATGACCCTGAACGATTCTCTTTTTTCAATAACTTCACAAAACGATTCACTGGCTTCGATCGGTACTTTTGACCTTGCGTTTGACGGGCCAAAAAACAGCAGCCACGGCTTTCACAGAGACCATTTATTCAGAAGCCGCGGTTTCTTTACTGACTCAAATAAGGATAACTATAAATTTGACTTTGACCTTGATTATCCCGCACTTGACTTTGCCGCAGGCGCGACAGTGGGCGACCTCGGACTCCCTGACGGGGGAAATAAAACCGGTACTGTGCCGGCCAAGAACGGCTACAGACCGTATAACGGAAACGGTATTGACGAGAAAAGCCTTGCAGGATGGACTCTTGGATGGGTTGCCCGTGCATGTTTCGAGGGAGAGGGCCCGTATTACTACAAGAATCCTTCCGCTCCTACAAAAACAATTAATGGGAAAACATACAGTGTATATATGCGCCCCAACGGCCGCATATACGCATACGTAAACACTGATGACACGGCTAATCCCGTATTTATCTATCCGTCGGGTACCTGGGATTCTGCATCCGGAACCGAAATTCAGGACCTTGTAAAAGATCCTCTTGATAACGATGTTGAGTACATGGCTACACCTATTATGACACACAGCAAGATTACCGGTGTAGATATAGACGCAAGCAACTTCAGTACAATTCTGGCTTCAAAGGAGATGGGAATAACGATTGGTGATCTCCCGGAAGTTACTGTTACATTTCAATACAGAGTATCTCCATTGTACTGGACTGCTGCACAGATCCAGGCAAAGATAGCTGATGCATTAACCGCTGCAGGTATCCCTACTACAACCGCGACATGTTCAATCGTAAATACTAACTATATTAGACTTGAATGTGCAGGGACTCTTTTCCTCAGGGATAAAAAAAATAATCCCTTAAAATTCATTTTCGGTTTAGAAGGTCTCGACGGCTATTCTGCTGAAATGTTTCTGAAGAATCCTACTGCTTCAACGATGACTCTGTCAGTCGATTCGATAACAGACCGCACCGTTAGTTTTACAGCAGATGAAGAGCTTACAGCTGCTTCAATCGTATCAAAGATGAACACCGCACTTGGCAGCCCCTCGTTACAGCGTGTTTACAGCAGCGGCAACAGCATATTTGTAGTCGTTGACCCTAACGCTACAGGCCCGGCGATACATCTGGCAAACGCTACCGGTACTCCGCTGCAGACTGTTTTCAATGACGCCCGTACTGATGTCTCTATAGGCACCGGCGCATCCGGAATTCAGCAGCGTCAGAACCGCTACCGTTCAACATGGCGCACAGATTACTATATGGTAACCAGCGAAGACGGAACCAAGAGATATACTCCCGGAGATATGTCGGGCAACGCTACCGGACCAGGCTTTCTGATGTACGAGGAAATTATTCCGGAAAATGATCCAAAACGGGCATGCGCAAGCCAGGAGGAAGCGATATTCCGTAATTACCAGTGGGTAATGACAGAGAAGAAGATGGTACTGGTTATACCGATGTGGTTAATTGCCGAAGCGCTGGGCGGATTAACAACCCAGGAATCTGTCGTTTACCAGATCATTGAGGGGCACGGTTTCGCAGGTGTTGCTTCCTGCAGAAAACTGCGCGATAATGGCGTATGGGCTAAAGCAAACACCGGCGGTATGAACACCAACAGTAAAGGCAGTGCCATATCAAGTTATGGTAAATCTAATGTACCTGGTGACTACAGGCTTGATGTCCGCGTAGCAATACCCAACTCCAGCGATCCGTTACAATTAATAAATTCTGAAAAAGTATATACCAGTACTCTTGGATGGGGCCCTGCAACGCCGTCTATTGCATATAACTCGCTGGCGCCTCTATACAGATTAGGGTTCCCGCTCAGTCCTCTGTTAGATCAGAATTCTACTGCATTCGCAAGCGGTTACGGTGATGTTACCAATATGAATTTCGAGCACTACATGGTAGGTTCCAAGCAGTTTACTGTCAGTTCTTCAGACTCTATCTGGAACCACCGTAATATGGTAATGCCTGTTCTTGCGGCTCTGGTTAATGTAATCCATGAATCAGCAACAAAGGACAACCATACAATAACAAATTTCCTGGACGGGACACTTCCGCTTATCAAGCCGTTATTCTTCTTTAACGTTGATGCTAACGGCAGCGGTGTCGCAACAAATTCATTCCTGCCCAGGCTGAACGGTACTGGAACTTTTTACAACTATGAGCACGCAAAGATGCTTATACCTGAACAGTTTATAACAGGTGCTATATATAATGACGGCGGTGCTGACCCGACAGCATGGTTCGGCGGATGGGCAGTTGCCGATTTCTACATGGCGAAACCGATGACCACGATCTTCTCAACTCTTGTAGACCGCAAAGGTCCCGCTGCGTGGACCGATTCAGCTGCGAGAAACTCGTACTGTGCAACTGGTCTTATCCCCATTCTGACACAGTATGATCACAAATCTCTCCGGTCGGATGACAACCATTCACCGACACGTTTGATAAGCAACATTGTCGATCAGCTTGTGAAACTTGGAGATTCGCAATATGATGACAAGGCTGGTATTGATTATAATACTGCGTCGCTCGGAGAGTTTGACGAGAGTCAGTTCGTAAACTTCGGTACACGAAGAAAGATACTCTACGGCATGGAACAGATCCTGACCGCTCCAAAGATGTCAAAAGGGAGATATATAAGCATCCTTCAGGGTCTGTCTAATGGGGATATTTCAAACACCAGACAGCAGAAAATACCGGAATGGATATTTGAGAAACGTGATGTGGATATAGACATGGATGAACTTCTGGCCCGTGTTGTTGGCTATGGCGATCCGAACGGAAGGGATCTTACAGGAAAAGGCCTTGCAGCTTATCCTGATGACAAACCGGCTTATACAGACTGGGCTGATTTAGATGATTCAATAAGTGATCTGTCTGAAATTACTGATTATGTATTACTACAGAATGACGGCATTGGAGATCTACTCGATGCAGCAGATGTTTTACTCTCCAAAAAGATTACTGATAACGAAATTGCATCTATCATGTACACCAGCGGTAAACTCTTTGCCAGGTATGACAATAATCTGTTAGGATCAAAATGGGTATGGCAGGGAGAGCTTGCAACCGATACACCGGCCAATCCAGACACAGATTTTTCATTCCTGTACAGGATGATAAAGAACTATCTTCCTTTGATACACCAGGAAGTATTAGCATATGAAGCCCAGAAGAGTCCTGCACCAGCAACAGGTGATACTTATATGGCTACTTTAAAGGTGCTTAACACCACTCTGAAAGAGGATGGTTTAATGGAATTCTTGATGGATATCCCCACCCTTTCAGCAAACGCTGAGGAGCTTTTCAACGAAATATATGAGTTCCTGGGCGAAAACTTTGTAACCGGCATTGGTACAACAGGTGGTGGCGCAATGTGGGTGACCCTTTCCGATCTAATGACACAGCTTGCACAAAATGTAGGGACTACAACACCGGAAATGGTATCTGACATTTATAATGATTACGGATTCCAGCAGAACGATTAGTGAATAATTTATAAAAAGAGGCGATAAATAAATATGAAATTGATAAAATTAAGTTTAATTGCAGTCTCATTACTTCTGGGAAGTTCTATTGCTTATGCAAGTAATTTCGCAGACACATACGGTTTTTCAGCGCAGGGTATGGCGCTCGGCAACGCAATGACAGCGCGTGTTAACGACTGGTCATCTGTTTATTACAACATAGCCGGTCTCGGCCGTACCGCTCATGCAAAGGGAGCTGTTTCTGATGCTGACGAAGATTCAAAGAAGGGCTCTAAAGGCGGGGACTCTTCTGTTCAGCACGCATATGTGAATGATCTTGCCGTCACATATATGCATACTTTCCCGGCGCTTGACATCAACATTAACAGAACTAACATGGATGGAACAGTGCCGCGGTCTACACCCGGCGCTGAAGTAGGCGATTACGGATTCATTATTTTAGGCCTTGCTGTGGATCTAAACACCATATACAAAATGCCCTCATTTATTTCCTCCGCGCGTATAGGCCTTGGCATGGGGCTGAATGACGACATGTCAGCAGCCAAGCTAAACGATATAGATGTCAGGACTCACGACTTTCTCAGATACGGACGTGAGTGTCAGAAAGCTGTTATTCTCGCAGGTGTGGGATTCGGATTCTTGAATGACCTGGTAGGGATCGGCGCAGGAGCAAACGTTTCATTCAGCGGTAATGGTACGGTTCTGCTTGGCGGAGTAGAAATGGGACCAAATGAGCAGACTCCAAACGGACAGTCAATGATGGATTTATCGGCTTCACCTGCGGTTGTAGCCGGTATGTATATAAGTCCCGGACAGCTCTTCCCTATATTAAAAGGCCTTGACTTCGGCTTGTCATACAGACAGGAAAGCTATATGGAGATATATCCATTTAATACAACTGCATTCGCAATGAACGATGCGGTTCAGATGAAAATGACCGTTGCGATAATGGATTATTATTCGCCGCATATCTTTACATGCGGTGTTGCATATTCACTATGGGGATTTACCCTTTCCGGTGATGTTGAATACCATATGTGGTCTAAATACAAGGTAAATGCAACTAACAACATACTCTATGCCAACCTGCCTAAATTCGATGACATTATTGTTTATCGCGCAGGTTTAGAATACCAGATGCTGAATTGGCTCTCTTTAATGTGCGGCGGATACTTTCAGCCCTCTTTTATTTCCGATAAAGCTGCAGCAGGTGTATTTAACTTCCTTGACAATGATAAATATGTTGGATCAGCAGGTGCTAAATTTGCTCTCCCCAGAATGTTTGGTTTTGGAGGACCGGTTGATATCACTATAGCTTATCAATATCAATACCTTGTTAAAAAAACAGTTATCAAAGATTCACCTACAGGACCTAATCCGAACTATAACTATGGCGGTATAGATCAGAGCGGAATAATAGGACTTGTGCTTCATCTTTAATACCTTAAAACAGGCAAACTCCCGGATTCGGAAAACTGAACCCGGAATGCACAATAAAAAAACCGGTATAAAAATACCGGTTTTTTTATTGACCCGCCGTAAATGATAACCCTTTGTATCTTATCTGGTTCTGAGAAATTTATTATCCGGAGAATTTATGAACATAATTATAATACTGCTGATCGGATTTGCCGGAGGTATCGCAGGTGGTCTTCTAGGTATAGGGGGTGCCGTGGTAATGATACCGGCGCTCGTTTTCATTCTAAAATTTAACCAGTTGACGGCACAGGGTACAACTCTTCTGGCAATGATCCCGCCGATCGGTATATTCGCCGCACTGGAATACTACAAAGCCGGTCATGCCGAAATAAAAACAGCAGCAATAATTGCTGCCGGTTTCATTATAGGCGCCTATATAGGGAGCAAAGCCGCTTTAAATCTCAACCCCCAGATAGTTAGAAAAATCTTCGGAATATTTCTGTTGTATATATCTTTCAAGCTGATATTAAATTGAAAATCTATGCCGGTGTTTCAGCCGGCACTGCCTGTTCCGCAGTATCGGCAGCCTCATCCCCTTTTTTCAGTTTCTTTTCGTACGGCTTAATCATCTCGCACTTACCCTCGAAAACAACACCGTCCGATATCATAAGTTTTTTTGTCCTTATATTACCGTAAAGCTTTCCGTTTGTGTGGATCTCAAGCCTGGAAACGGCTTCAATGTTTCCGTAGACAGTCCCCTTTATTATAACTGTATCAGCTTTGATATTCGCTTTAATTACGGCCTCTTCGCCGACAACGAGATATGTTCCCGAACTGATCTCCCCTTCAAATTTTCCATTGATCTGAAGAGATTTTTTAAATGTGAGTTCGCCGTAAAATTCCGTATTTTTATTGAACACAGTCGAAATCATTCCAATATCATATACCGGATTTTTATTTACCTGGATAATCTTCTTTGCCATTATATTTCCCTGACTCTTTATGATTTATTTAAAATTTATTTCTACAATAATGATTTACGATTGAATTAGTTTTTAATTCAGGTTTCGACTCCGCTCAACCAGCGTTAACCGACGTTCCCTGAGCGTAGTCGAAGGGCGAAATACACTGATCAATTCGTTAACAACTATAAACAAACTTTTTCTGATCAAACTCTACTTTTCATGAAAGATATAAACTCCATCCCAGTCATCAGGCGGGGGGGTTTCTTTAAAAGCCTTCGACCTCTCAAGATAAAGTCCCGAAGGGCCGTCTCCCGGTGAGATTTTTAAAGCCATCTCGAATGAACGTATGGCATCATCCCACTTCCTCTGCTTGTATGCTGCAAGACCAAGATTATAGTAATTAAGCAGATCCTCTTTCTCTCTGGTTAACATAGATACCTCCCTCGCAAGAGAATAGCCGCTAAAACCGGTTAACGGCTCAATAGTACTCAATCAGTAATTTCTTTCAACTATAAAATTTATCAGATTCTGAATGATTGTCCTGTTTTCAGATTCCGGAAAAACTTCAAGCTGCTTAATCGCCTTTTTCGCAAAATCCCTTGCAACATTTAACGAATAACTGAAAGCGCCGGATGAGTGAATCATATCCCTTACCTTATCCCAGTCGGCGCTGTCGGGATTGGCCGCAAAATCTTTTAACTGCTGTTTTTCCTTATCAGACCCGTTTTTAAGAATATATATAAACGGGAGAGTGATCTTGCCATCCCTGAAGTCGTTCCCGACATCTTTACCGGTAATTTCGCTGCTGTCGCTGAAATCAAAAGTATCATCGACAATCTGGAACGCATAACCTATGTCCAGGCCTGTATTATAGATGATTTCACATTCCGCATCGCTCAGTCCCGCTTTTAACGCGCCGATCTCTGCGCTTGCCGCCATCAGACGGCCGGTCTTTCTCTGTATGATATCAAAATAGCGCTCTTCGGATATTTTTTCAATATTCGAATACTCTATCTGGTAAAGTTCCCCTTTCACCATCTCCCTTGTCGCACCGGAGATCGAATCGATAATCCTCAGATCTCTCCCCTGTATCGCGATATTTGCAGCGACAAAATACATATAATCTCCGGCCAGTACCGCAACCTTATCACCGTATTTGCTCGGTACGGAGACTACCCCTCGTCTCATAAAAGATTTATCAATTATATCATCATGGATAAGAGAGGCCGCATGAATAATCTCAACTGCGGCAGCGAGATCGATAACTCCATCAGGCATCTCTGACCTGAGTCCCGAGGAAAGCAGCACAAGCGAAGCCCTGATCTTTTTCCCACCCTGCAAAAAAAGATGCATTGAGCTCTGGTCAATAATCGGAACGCCGGTTTCAAGGATGGCTTTTATGCTTTCATCCACTTTAAGTAGCTTATCTGATAACGGCTGAAGAATTGTTTTTAAATTATTGCTCATATCCGCTATCAGTCAAAATTTGAAAGACATTCACGCCTTGATTCATAAATTTCAAAAACTTTATTCAGCATTGTCGTTTCAAAGAGTTTAATAAGGTTATCGCTGCCTATTACAAGTTTTATATCTCCCTCATTATCCTTGATTTTTCTCTTTATGGCAACAAGGACACCGAGGGCTGAACTGCAGATATGTTTAACATCAATCATATCAATACATATATTTATCTTTCCATCTTCAACACAATCGCTTAACAGAGATTCAAGCTCTTCTGATTCAGCCTGATCAATACGTCCTTCAAGGATTATCAGTTCATAATTATCATGTGAGATTCTTTCCATCACCTGCTCCAGTTAAATTATCATATTTGTTGTAACATTATCTTAAATTTTATACATTTTCAAGCTTTTTTAAGTCAGATCGGACTACAGTTATCGAAAAAACCTTAGCAGCGCCGGAAAAAATAAGCTTTCTGGAGCACTCATTTATGGTTGCCCCGGTAGTAAAGACATCGTCTATCAGAAGTACGGCTTTACCCCTGAATTTATTATTATTAACAGTTTCATACCTGTCAATAACATTTATAAATCTGCCGCTAGAATTAAGGTCTCTCTGTTTTGTAAAATTCCTGGATTCTTTCAGGATATCGAGATATTTCAGTCCGGTAACCCTGCTCACACCCCGAGCCAGCAGTTTTGACTGATTATAACCCCGTCTAATCAGTTTTTTCCTGTTCATCGGGACAGATGTAATGATATCAATTTTATCATCAAATCCGCCAATCTTATCACAGATATACGGTACAAAAACCCTGTGGAGATGTTTCATACCTTTGAACTTCAGAGAATGAATGACGGTTTTTGAAACATTTTCATAACTGAACAGAGAAACATGCACCGATGGATAAAACTTCCTGTCCCCGCATACTGAACATTCCCCCTGAATAATTAAACCGCAGCATACCGGACACCCGTCTTTCAGAACCTGCATTGCATCCAGGCACCTGGTGCATAAATTGTTCATCGAAACTGACACCGGCATACCGCACGAAACACAGCTGCAGGGGAAAAGCAGGTCCTGAATAAAATGTAAAACTTTACTCATCTGTACCTGTATTTTGTCGGATCGGGGACTCCGGCTTCCTCAAAACCTTTCATCCTCAAAAGGCAGCTGTCACATTCTCCGCAGGAAGATCCATCCAGATAAGGATCATAACAGCTGTGAGTCAGCGAATAATCAACACCGAGTTCTGTTCCTAAAGTAATTATCTCATGCTTGTACATATGCATCAGCGGTGTATGGATATTGAACCCCTTCCCCTCTACACCCTCTTTTGTACCGGCATTAGCCATCTTCTTAAAAGCGCTGAAAAATTCAGGCCGGCAGTCGGGATAGCCGCTATAATCAACTGCATTTGCACCAATAAAAATATTCTGTGCCCCTGTCGATTCGGCATAGGCCAGGGCATAGGACAGAAAGATTATATTCCTGGCAGGAACATACGTCTGCGGAATTTCGTCAGATTTATGCTGCCTGTTTTTTGGCACATCAATGCCTGAATCAGTCAATAATGCTGTTCTGAATATTTCGGCCGGTATGGAGATTTTTATATGATTGTCTATTTTAAAGAATTTTACCAGCCTCTCCGCACAGGTAATTTCAATCTCGTGTTTCTGTGAATAAAAAAAAGTAATGGCGGACAGTGTAAAACCCTCTTTTATAGCAATAGCAGCAACAGTGGCTGAATCAAGACCCCCGCTTAACAGTATTACACCCTTTTTGTTCATTACACGGCTCCTCAATTTTTTTATATCTGACACCCTCTGCACCTGCTTCTACAGGCTAAGCAGAACACACTGAGGGAGCTTAAGGCTTAATAAACAGTAACCCAGCCATCACGCTGTGATCACATTGAATTAAAGTACACTATATTCTACGTTTTTTAACACAAAAAAATAAAAATTTTACTGACATATTTCAGTGTAAATTAAAAAATAACATTATTAAATAACTGCTCATAAACAGTAATGGTTATTATAATTACCTCATAATTATTCCTGTTCCAGATTTTGCAGTTACAATATTATGCTGTTGCTAATTAGTATTTTGATTGACTCACAGGCAACTCTTTTAATAAAATAAATAACCATTATTATACGGAGCCGAAAATGATTGATACAAAACTTCTTGAAATTCTTGCATGCCCTTCATGCAGGGGAGATTTGGAATATGATACCCGGAATGAAAAGCTGTTATGTACCGGTTGCGGCCTTAAATATCCTGTAAAAGATGGCATTCCGGTTATGCTCGTGGAAGAAGCTGAAAAACCTGAAAAAAAATAAAATCCGTTTTTAAATATAACAATAATATAGAAAGAAGGTTCATGATGTTTGACGAGAAAAGTGTTGTATCGAAATATGTAGGTTATCTCCTGATAGGGTTTTTCCTGCTGATAATTATACTCTCTTTCGGTATGCCGGATGTAAGCGGCTGCAATACCGACGGAACCTCCATTGCCGTAGTAAACGGCCAGAAGATTCATCATCTTGACTATCTCAGATACAGAGATACAAAATTCGCACAGTTCAGAAATCAGAAAATGGACAGTTTTATCCTCGATAATTACATCCTTGAAATACAGCTTTTACAGAAAGCCGAAAAATCAGGTTTCAGAACCACCGAAGACCGTATCTCACGCTTTGTTAAGACTTCGCCGGAATTTAAAAATCCGTCAACTGGCAAGTTCGACCCGGATTATTTCCAGGCTTTGTTGAGAAACAACAGGCTGGATCTTGTTGAATTCCAGAAACTCATCACAAAAGACTTCACTATGAATGATTACAAATTTTTTATCAGTATCGGAGGAGCATCATCAAAAGAGGACATTCTGACAAAAAATTTAACCGATAACTCAAGCATACAGATTCAATATGCGTTTTTAAGCACTGAAGAGCTTAAAAAAAGATATCAGAATGATCTGATAGTAACCGACCAGGATATCGAAGCTGAAATTAAAAGCAATAATGTCAAAATTTCCGATCCTAAAACCGACCGGGAAAAGATCAGAAAACAGTTAGAAGATAAAAAACTTGAAAAAATCAAGAATGAGCTCGCAGCAAAAATAAATACTATTGCTGCGTCAAACGGTTCATTCGCATCAGCCGGAGCGGTATTAAACGGTGTTACGGCAAAATCTTCCAGATTTAAAATCGGCGAACCGGTGAAAACCGATGAAAAAGAGCCGAAACCGATAGCGGCTCTGAACAGTTCCAATATGTTCACAGAAAAATACCTGTCGGTGGAAAAGGATAAAACATCATCAGCAATTGTCAGCGGCACAGGAATTTATATCTTTACACCGATACTTAAAGACATACCGGTGAAACAGCCTGATGACGAAACTTTTAAAAAAGAAGCTGATTCCGCCAGTTATGCCAGCGCGAACATGTTCACGAGGAATCTTGTCAAGAAGCTGAACGAAAAGGCAAAAATAGTAAAAAATTTAAAAACTGATTGATAATATTGAATAAAAAGTGTATTATATCCTTAATAATACTAATAGGAGTTTCAAACTGAATGAGTATAAATGCGGAATACATTAATCCTTTTCTTGAAGCTGCAAGTGTTGTTTTTAAATCTATTCTGAATGTAGATCTGAGAAGGGGTAAACTGATAATAAAAGATACTCCTCTCCCATCAATGGATGTAGCCATAATTATCGGTATTACCGGGGGTGTAACCGGAGAAATTGTCTATAGTATGAGCTATCCGATGGTGGAAAAAATAGCAGAGGTTCTTGTACCGGGGCTTTCTGAAGAACAGATTAAAGTCGAATATAAGGATATTGTCGGCGAACTTGCAAATATGATCACAGGAAATGCGATGAATCTTTTCGCTTCAACCGGTAAGGTTATCGATATCACAACACCTACCGTAATAGAGGGCAAGAATTTCAGTATAACAATGATTAAGCAGACGACTCTAGGGATTACGCTATACAGCCCCATGGGTCAGCTGGAGATGAACATCGCGTTGAAATAGCTAATATTAAATTTAACTGATATAATAAAAAATCCCTGAATTAACAGGGATTTTTTTATTATATGTTATTGAATACTTCTGAATTATTCAGTTATAATTGATCATCTATCTAGTCGGAGTTTTTTTCTTCTGATCTTTCACATTTTCCGGATTTAATTCACAATCGCTTGTGCACTTATTCCTTACCGCTTCACATGCCGCTTTTTTTGCCTGGTTTTTTACAGCTTTTTTAGCACAACTGTCATAGTTGTTATCACAGCCTGACTTACATGAAGCAACAAGTTTTGGATCCGGTTTCTGTGTGCCGGCGCATTGCAGAGCGAAAACCAATAAAAACAATCCCGATAATGAAAAGAAAAATTTACTCATCTGCAGTACTCCTTTTTAAATACTTATCGACAATACTGTTTCAAAAAATGACTTTTAAATATAACAATTTGATAATACATTCCGGCAATCGTGTCAATATTTTTTTGTCACAGGCCGGGATAAGCAGTCCAGTCATCCTCGTTTATAGTATAGTCTCCGAATACGGACGGCGCTTTCTCCTTTAATATCAGCAGCATCTGCATACAGACACGGCGTATCTCCCATTGCGCCGCCTTCTCAAGTCTGACGTTGAAAACAGTTCTGAGTTCTCTGAAATTTGCCGAGAATACTATCTGGCTTTCAAGCGCATTCGGAAGGATAAACCTGGCGTTTTCTTTTTTTATCCCCAGTTCACGAAGTTTATTATATGTCTCACGTGAGCTTTCAATAAATTTTCTGTAGAGATCCAAGGCCTCACTGTTGCCGTTTATTTCCGGGGGAACAATATAATTGAATTCACTTTCATCTACATATCTCTGCGATTGCTGCGAAAAGCTCGCTATTCTGTGACGCACTATCTGATGGGTAAATGTTCTCGACGCGCCCAGGATCCTGAAAGACGCACTCGCATGCTCCAGTATCGAATGGTGCCCTCTTTTTATAGCATTCCTGATAAAATTCCTTTCACTGTCGTCTGTAATTCTGTCCAGCGACAGGTAGCAGGTCCTGCCCGCCTCCTCGATCAGTTTTTCCGCATCGGGTGTTATTGCTAAAAGTATTACGCTTGGCTGATGAATTTCCATATCATATACCTCTATTATTTTTCTGAACTGAGAATACAAACATACTTAATACTGTAAAGCCGGGAAATGCCGGAGTTAGCCGCGTTTTTTAGTAATACCGAACACGGCGGGTTTTGTTATATTATCGATCAGTGGAACAGCCGCATTCATAATAAGAACCGCATAACACACACCTTCAGGATAGCCGCTGAAGATTCTTATCATAAAGGTAATGATTCCGCATCCGATGCCGAAAATGACCATACCCGCTCCGGATAACGGAGTCGTCACCATGTCTGTGGCCATGTAGATCGCGCCGAGCAGAAGCCCGCCTGAAAGAATCTGAATCAGAACTGCATACTCCGTAAATGAAATTCCCGTGTGTGAATAATACAGATATGATAATAGCGCGACAGACCCGATGAATGAAACCGGAATATGCCATGTGATGACTTTTCTGAGCAGAAGGAAGACTCCGCCGGCAAGTAAAAGCAGTGCGGATACTTCGCCTATGCATCCGCCTGTATTACCGGTCATAAGCGTTTTGAGAGTATTATTTTTAACAAGCAGATCATAAAGGCTGTCAACCGGCATCCCGTTTTCCCTGAGCAGCCTCGCTCCGTCCTTCAATGCCGTGAGGGGCGTAGCCCTGGTTATTACATCGAGAACTCCCTGCTGAACATTATCAGAACCGGGAAGCCCACCGGCTGCTAACGCATCGGAGGGTAAAACCTGCCAGCCTGGTGTCATATATGCAGGCCATGATACAGCCAGGAACGCCCTCCCTGCCAGGGCCGGATTGAATATATTAAATCCCAGTCCGCCGAAAAGTTCCTTAACAATTATAACTGCAAAGATTGAACCTGAAGCCGGTATCCAGAGCGGAGTCGAAGCTGGAACATTCATCGCAATAAGCAGCCCCGTTATTAATGAAGAACCGTCTGAAATCCTGATTTTTCTCCCCGTTATAAGCTGAAATACGGATTCGGCTGCAACAGCAGAGAACGCACTTACTGCGATTATTAAAGCCGTATGCAGGCCGGTTTTGTATATGGAATATGAACATATCAGCATCAACACAGCTGCGAAAGTCCACATTATTCTGTTTATGCTGTCACCCGCCATGATATGAGGAGGCGGCGACACAATCAGAGACTTTTTTTCTTTGACTTCCGGCATAATTTAACCCGATTATAGTTTTTACTGAGACAGAGTTTCCTGAGCCATAGTAATGAAATTGCTTAAAGGTCTCTTTGCTGGACATACATATGAACAACTGCTGCACTTGATGCAGGCTTCGGCATGGAGTTCACCGGCAAGATCGAATCTTTCTCTTTCAACGGCGCCTGCAATCTTGCATGGTATAAGCCCCATTGGACATACCGACACGCATCTTCCGCACCTTATACATGAACTGCATTCCCCGGAACGGATCTCATCTTCAGAAAGAAAAAGAATTCCCGAAGTGCTCTTCGTCAAGGGTATATCCAGTGTATCAACCGAGATGCCGCTCATCGGTCCGCCGATAACAATTTTCGACGGTTTACCCTTCAGGCCGCCGCACTCTTCAACAATATCGGAAATCATAGTTCCGATTCTTACCTTATAGTTACCCGGCCGGTTGATCATATTTCCTGATATTGTTATATATCTTTCAATTAACGGTTTGTTAAAAAGAACCGCTTCCCTGATCGCGTATATGGTCCCGACATCCTGAATAATCGCACCCGCATCCTCGGCTTTTCCATGTGAGGCTACTATTTTTCTTAAAACGCTGTACACAAGCTGTTTTTCAGAATCCTGAGGATACTTCGTCTTTAACTGTTTTACAGTAATTTCATAAGGTGAAGTATTATTTTTAAGGGCCTCTTTCAGCAGCCTGATGGCTGCTTTTTTATTGTCTTCAACGGCAATAACCGCCTTTTTAATTCCGATTGTTTTGAGAGTAATTTTTATACCTTCAATAATTTCGCCGGGATAAGTCTTCATAAGAATATCATTTACTGTAAGATACGGTTCGCTCTCTGCGCCGTTTACGATAAGTGTATCTATACGCACATCAGGAGATGGTGAGAGCTTTTCCGCAGCGGGATATGCGTATCCGCCAAGAGCTACAATTCCGCAATCACGTATTGTTTCAAGGAGATCTGTTTTATCGATAATCTGCCAGTCTTTTACCATGGAAGATGATCCGGTAGTTGTAAAGGCTCCTTCAGCCTCAATTACAATTGTAGAATGAATACCGTTGTCGGTTAATGCTTCCGCAATATCAATTACCTTCCCAGGTACAGAGGCATGAACATTGGCGCTGTTTGCGGCCGCAGCCCTGCCGACAAGCTCACCCTCTTTGATGATATCGCCGATTTTTACTGCCGGTTCTGCTGGTACGCCCTGATGCTGCAGCATAGGGATATGACATACTTGGGGCACTGAAAGATTTTCAATGCCAAGATTTTCGGTCAGAGTTTTTCTCTGAGGAGGATGGATTCCTCCTCGAAAGGTGTTGAACACAATTATACATCCTTAGTAGAGTAAATCTCATCTTTTATAGGAAGTTCTTTTCTTAAATTTTTTATGTATGGAAAAAGTTCTCCACATTCCTCGTAGTATTCACATTCATCCATTATTCTTCTTGCTACTGTAAAATACTTATAGAGTTTCTCTTCACCTGATCTTTTTGACCACTGCTTTTTCAGGCATTTCACTCTTAAGACATACCTGTCAGGCTCGGATTCATACTGTCTAATCACAATACACTGCATACAATTTGAGCAGAAAATTTTCTCTTTGGACATTAAAATACTCCTTGGAAGTTCAGTAAATTATAAGGGCGATTACTAATGTAACCGCAAAAGCCCGGTTCCGGCATGGTTAGTATACCCGATAGGCTTAAAGGGGAATCCCCCCGGAAAACATGTAAAAATCTACAGATTATTACAACATATACGACATAATACGCACTTCAACGGCAGATAACTGAATAATTTCATATAAGGTAATAATACTCAACTAAAAAATATATAAATAAACAGTCAAGAAAAAAAATTGTAAATACAATCAGGAAAACCCTTAATTTGTCGCTCAGAGGCAAAGGAAACAGTTCCATAAACCGTATAGAGACAGAAAAGCTCCCTTAACCGGGAGCCTTTCTGCCTCTATTGCTTATTATGAACTTCCAGTCTTATCTCTTAAGTGATATTATCTCCTGAAGCATCTGGTCCGCTGTTGATATAGTCCTTGAGTTGGCCTGGAAACCTCTCTGCGTAACAATCATGTCAGTGAACTGTTCTGAAAGGTCCACATTTGACATCTCAAGTGTACCGGCAACCATTTTACCCCTTCCAGCCGAGGATGCGGCCCCGATATTGGCCATACCTGAGTTATTTGAAACCTCAAAGAGGTTTTCACCAGCCGCAAGAAGTCCCTGCGGATTCGTAAAAACAGCCATTGCAAGCTGTCCTACGCTCTGTTTGGTGCCGTTTGAGTATACTCCGGTAATTACGCCTGAATTATCTATACTGAATGTTTCCATATACCCCATTGCAAAACCGTCCTGCTCGACGGCCTTTGTTGTCGACGCTGACGAGAACTGTGTGATTCCCGAAAGCACTCCGGCCTCTCCGAGATTCAGTGCAATTGTTCTGACCTGAGGATCACCCTCCACCCTGTAGTTTGCATTTACCGACAGTTTTCCCTGGTTCAGTTCGTCAGGACTCGATTCATCACCTACCGCTATCAGTTTACCGTCAGGAGAGAACCTGAGGTTGATTCTGCTTGATGGATTCGACTGGTTATTCTGTCCTCCTCCGGCAGGAACATCAAGAGTCATAGGACCATTAGCACCGGTCATTGCGGCTGATGCAGTCCACTGGTTGAATCCGGTTTTCCAGAACATCATAGTCAATCTGTGTGTGCCGCCGAGATTATCATAGGTATCTATACTTGTCGTAACAGCAGCAGACGCTCTCATTTTTGAATTCGCTTCAGGCGGAACAATGCCGGTTCTTGTATCAAGGTTACATTTGTATCTTATATTATTTGTCTCTTTTGCGTCAATTTTGCTGTAAACGGGTACTATAAGATCTTCAGTGGCGCCATTTGCACGGACGACTTTCTGGCCGTTTGAATCGAGCGTCGCCATCCAGCCCTGTACTTTCAATCCGTTTGACGGATTAACAAGAGATCCGTCCTTGTCAATTCCGAATGTCCCGGATCTGGTATAGTACTTTTTATCGCCATCGGCCACGACAAAAAATCCGTCGCCGGAAATAGCCACATCTGTCTGGTTTCCGGTGGTCTGCAGACTTCCCTGGGTAAAAATTCTGTCAATTGAAGCTATGGTCATCCCGAGTCCCACCTGCTTCGGATTTACTCCCCCCCTGTTCTCATCCGGTTTAGCTGCTCCGGACAATGTCTGTGAAAGCATATCCTGGAACGTCACCCTCTGTGATTTATATCCATATGTATTAACATTCGATATATTATGACCTACTACATCCATCCTGGTCTGATGATTTTTTAAACCCGAAACTCCGGAAAAGAGTGAACGCATCATATCAGATAACTCCTGTTTTTATAATTAACTTCTACAAAAAAATCTATCACCGGCCTATTCAGCCTTTATATTCACTTTATTTGAATTCACAATATTTGAATTTACGGTAACCGAATGAATATTTTTCATTAAAACTTCTTCCTTGCCGACTCCGACCATCAGCTCTTCCCCCTTGTAAAAGACAGAGCTTGCCATCCCCCTGACGGCCCTCTTCTGGACAGGGTCATATGCCTCAACATTCTTTCCAAGTATGCCGTACGCCTCGGAAGATTTTGTACTGCTTACGAGAGTCTTCATCTCCTTGTTAAGATTCGACATCTGCTCAAGGCTTGAGAACTGGGCCATCTGCGCTATAAACTCCTTATCCTCCATCGGCTTCGTGGGGTCCTGGTGCCTCAGCTCCGTTACCAGGAGTTTTAAAAACGAATCTTTTCCAAGTCCGTTCTTGTCTCCCGGTTCGCCCGTTTTGTTCTTTTTGTTTGATTCGTTTGCCTGGATAGCCGCATTTGCCTTTTCCAGCGCCGACATCTCGTAAACCTGCATAAATCTCTCCTCTATATAACCAGATTGATATGGCCTGTATGAGCTGCGGAACCTGAATCATACTGCTCCGCAGCAGCTGTTACTTCACCGTTTGTATTCATTGATGACAAAGTCCTCAAATAATCCTCTTCCTGCTGCCTCAGGTACTTTTCGCGCTGATCACTTACATTTACACTGAACTCTCCCACTGAAATACCGGACTGTTCAAGCTGGTATTTCAGATCGTTCAGATTGCTTAAAAGCATACCCTTTGCATCTTCATTATCGACAAGGAACTTCCCGTTTATTACACCATTTTCCATAATCAGGTTAACATTTACGTTTCCAAGCTCCTGAGGATTGAGTTTCATTGTGAATGTTCCGTTACGGCTGTCCCGTACCGTTACCTTTGCCCTGTCGATGACCTCCTGAAGATTCTCTCTAAAATCAGGCATTTTCATCGTTTGCTCAATCCTTGAAGTCCCGTTTTTTCCTGAAAAATCCATTTTACTGCTGTTGAAACTGAAGTTTTCCTTCCCCTGGTTTCTATCCTTCCCGCTGTTTTTATCAGATGAAGAATCATCGTGGATATCAGTTCTCTTCACAGACTGCTGTTCACTCTGTACCGGAGGTTTTCTATCATTTCTTATATCTTCCGCCGTAACACTCTTCGCATCATGTCTTACTGTTTCTTTCGCCCTGTTCTTTTTCACTGTTTCAATAATATTCGACGCTATCTCTTTCAGTTCTTTATCATTAATCTGCTGCGGTTTACCGGCACCCTTTCTGTTTTCCAGGCTTTTAAAGATCTCTCTCCCGATTGTTTCCTTAAAATCTTTCACTGCTGCGTTCAACAACTCCGGCAGACTTTTCTGGTTTTTATCCTCTGCCGTTTTCCTCGAGGATAATAGGTGATTCTGGTTTTCTTTGTCTTTGTTTAATTTGAGATTACTAAAAAGCTTACTGTAGTTCTCCTCTTCGCCTTTTTTATTGCCAATTGATGCAGCCCTGATAATCTCCATCAGATTATTAATAATTATTCCGCTCTGCAGCTGGTTCGATATGCCGGTCTCATCTTCCGGATTTTTATTTGTTTTCTTCGTTTTTATATCTTTTACGTTACTTTCATCTATTTTTTTTGTATCGTTTTCATGTGTATCACCGGTCTTCTCATTTTTAACAGTACCGTCCGTTTTCTCCTCCGCTTTTGATCTCTGTTCATCAGAGCTGTTCACTTCGCGGTCCCTGCTGTTTATTCTGGTGCTGTCCGGTGTTGAATCTTTTGCCGTATTTGTAAAAGCTTCAGGTCTTTCACCATTTTTCCGCTGTTCAGATACTCTGCTGTTCCTGTTGTCCTCCGCCGGCTTTATATCTGCGGTTCCGGTTTTCTCCATAACCATAGATAAAAAATCCACCCCCGCGTTTTTTGTGATGAAGTCAGCTCCCCCCCTTTCCGGAGTTTTAAGCAGATTCAGAATACCGTTCTGATTTACTTTTACCTGATCTAGCATCAATAACCTCTTTGATTGAATTACCGGAAGATTAAAACCTGTTTTCAGCCTCTTATCCGCAAAACGAAGCTTTTAATCTGCGCCGTTTAACCCTTCCAGGATATATCCTTCAGCATCTTAATGTCTATTATCGTGAAAAAATGATTTTTACTGAATTGAAATTAAAAAAAACGGCGCTTTTTAGTTACTGCATGCTTGAGTTTTAATAAACGCCATCGACAACTGGTAAAAGGAGGGATAAATCTCGATTAATATATACATAATGTTGATCAGAATATATTTTTATTTGTAGGAATATAAAAACACTTTTAGTGCCATTAACATTCTTTTTTTACTGTAATAAAACGGTTTAGTGTTGACTTTTAAAATTTCAATTATTGAGATACTGAAAGTTTAGTCATGCAAATTGGGAGATTAAAAATGAAGAAATTTATTATTCCGGCGATTGTACTAATAGCTGCAACAATATGCTGCTCTAGTCTTAAGACAGCAGTGAATGAAGGTAATGTTGCAGATGTAAAAAAATTTATAGCTGAAGGACAAAATGTTAATGAAAAAGACGATCAAGGTAACACGCTTCTTATGATAGCCTCCGATAAGGGTTATACTGATATTGCAAGATTACTCGTTGCTGCAAAAGCTGATAAAAATATCAAAAACAAAAATCAGCTTACTGCTCTAATGATTGCATCCAATAAAGGTAATACCAGTATTGCCGATTTATTAAAAGAAAAATATCTTTATAATTCTGAAGATACCAAACAAACAGCTTCAAAAATTGAAAATCTGATACATAAAAAATTATCTTCTATTAAAGAAATAAAAAAAATGAAAGTTAGTGTGGAATTTCCAGTATATATACCTGACGCAGTTACGGTTGATATAACCTTTACTTCAAAAAATGCGGTTAAGAGCGTGATAGGGATGGTAGTACCCCAGAAAACAATTTATAAAATCTACGATATTGCAGAAAAGGAGATAAACCAGTTTTTATCAAATAACAAAGTATTTATCGATAAACAACCTGAATACAGCATTAATGCTTCTTGTGTAGAGCAGATATAAAACATACTCATCACTTAAGATTTAATCAGATTAGAAAAAAAACTTTACCGGCATATATACTACATCTGACTAACATCGATGACAGATGAACAGCGCCTAGTAGGAGGACCTGTTCATCTGGATATTATTAAGTATTCCTACTCCGATCATCACCATGAAAAGGTTGGAACCCCCGTAGGAGAAAAATGAGAGAGGGAGGCCTGTAACCGGCATGATGCCGATAACCATACCGATATTGATCAGTATATGAAAGAACAGTATCGATACTATCCCAATCGCAAGCAGAGCGCCGAATTTGTCCCTTGTATCAAGCGAGATCTGTATCCCCCTGTAAATTATCACTCCAAGAATGATAAGAAGTATTATAGCACCGACAAAACCGAACTCCTCAGCGGCCACGGCAAACACAAAGTCGGATGTTTTTTCCGGAAGAAAACCGAGCTGAGTCTGTGTTCCATGGAGAAAACCTTTGCCGAAAAGCCCCCCTGATCCGATCGCCACCTTTGACTGAATAATATTATATCCGGAGCCGTGAGGATCGAGATCAGGATTGAGAAACACAAGAATACGTTTCTTCTGGTAAACCTTGAACCATTTCTGTATTGCAACAGAAAGGAATATTCCCAGGGACATAACTGTCGCGGGAATGTATATTCTTCTTAAAAAACTTTTATTAACAAAATAATGTGTGATAAAAGTGGATACAGCAATGAAGAGCAGAACGCCCGCTACCGTGACAAGCACATTAACATGCACAAACATCTGTACAAGAAAGCTCCCCCCTTTATAACCGGCCCACTCCCAGTATGTTAGAAGCATCGGGAAAACCACCGCTATGGCCACTATCAGGACAACCGACAGCAGGTGAGAGACATCGGCTCCCCCCAGGAAAAGCATCGTAAACAGTATCGGGATGAATATTGCCGCAGTCCCGAGGTCAGGCTGTTTCAGTATTATCAGAATCGGAATCAGGGTCACCAGTGCAGGTATAAACAGATCCCTGAAATTTCGTATATCGCGTTCCCTGAGTTCAAGATATTTAGCCAGTACAATTACGACGCTGAGTTTCATAAACTCCGAGGGCTGTATTGAAAAATACCCGAAAGTAAGCCATGAAGAGGAACCTCTGATCGGCCGGCCGAAGGCCGTTGTGATGACTAAAACAAACATGAAGAAACCGTATATGTAAAGGGCGTAATCCCCGAGGGCCCTGTAATGGATGATAGACATTACAAGCATGAAGATAACCCCGATAATGAACCAGATTATCTGTTTTTTATACAAACCTTTATTTACTGCGGTGGCGGGATCAAAACCGGCGCTGTATATAAGCAGAATACCGAATATAATCGCCAGGAACACGGCACCGACCAGAACAACATCTATTTTATTAAAAAAGTCTTTGTTAAACATCAACTACTTCCTTGGAGTGTTATCCTTTTCCTGGGTATTGAAATACCCCTGTTCTATCAGTTTTTTAAAAACCTGCTCCGCTACCGGAACCGCAGCAACAGCTCCCCACTGTCCGTATTCGATAAATACCGTCACGACAATGGCATCTTCTGCCAGATCACCGGCCTGATCGCTGTACGGCGCATACCCCAAGAACCATGCATGCTGCGATACGTTCTCCTTCCTGTTGGATCTGGTCTGCGCTGTCCCTGTCTTTCCGCAGATCGGAATTTTAAAATGGCTCAGCAGGCCCGATGTCCCGTCAATTACGCTGTATCTCATACCCTGTTTTATCGTATTGAGCGTTGTAGGAGATAGCGGTATCTCCCTCAATTTTTCCTTCTTCGTTTCACTGACCACGGTCCTGTTGTCGGGTGAATAGATCTGTTTAACAAGGTATGGTTTGTAAACAATACCGTTATTAATTATCCCGCAAAGCATATTGGCAACTTCAATGGGTGTAACAGCAAGAAAGCCCTGGCCGATCGACATGTTGATCGTATCTCCGTCAAACCACGGCTGCCCGAAGGTCTTCAGCTTCCAGCGCTGAGACGGGATAAATCCTGAAATTTCACCCGGTATATCAATCCCGGTTATTTCATTCAGTCCGAGATAACCGGCATACTTCATAACCATACTGGGCCCGACACTCATCCCGAGATTATAAAAATATACGCTGCAAGACCTTCCTATAGCCCAGTAAAGGTTCAGCGTACCATGAGGCTTGAAACAGTAAAAGTCATGATCCACATACCCCTGCAGGGTGTATTTACCGCCGCAGTAATACGTTTTATCAGCGTATGTCTTTTCGGTCTCCAGTGCAGCTATAGCCGTTACAAGCTTAAAGGTGGAAGCCGGGGGATACCTGGACTGTATGGCCCTGTTCAGGAACGGCTTTTTGGGATCTGAATTCAGATCCCTGATTATTTTATCATTGTCTTTTGAGATTATCGCGTTGGGATCATAGCCCGGTTTGCTGATCATTGCGATCACCTCGCCGGTCGACGGCTTCAATACTATTACCGTACCGTAATTCTCGCCAAGCGCATTAAGCGCTGCCTGCTGTATTTCATAATCTATTGTCAAAACTATATTGTTTCCGCTGAACGGGGTCTGTCCTACATCCTCCTCTTCAGTACGGTTGTTCACATCGACAATTCTGCGTATAAAACCGTCTTCACCTCTAAGCTGTTTATCAAACTGCTTTTCAATCCCGGCTTTTCCTATATTCTGGTAATACTTGTACCCCTGCCCCTTCAGCGCGTTGTACTCATCCTTGTTCAGGCTTCCGGTATATCCTATGGTATGAGCGAAGAGTTCGCCGTAATTATAAACTCTCACCGGCGCGTCCTCCCAGTGAATATTCGGGAAGGAGTTTTTATGCGACGCAACTTTTACTACGACATCAAACGACACGTCATCTTTGATAAGAAACCGTTCCCAGGGATTGCTCTTTTTTATCTCATCAAAAAGTTCCGACGGGACTATATCTACAGTTTTTGACAGAAGCGTCAAAACCTCCATCAATTCGGCATCTGACTTAAAGCTTTCAGGTATGGTAGTAAGGTTAAAAGTAGGACGGTTTGAAACAATTACCGTACCTGAAACACCTTTCTGGAAATGCCTGTCATAAATCTCGCCCCTTGGAGCCGGGATCGGTATATTGTTCTCCATGTTCATTGTTGCTTTTAAACGGTATTCCTTACCGTGAACAATCTGTAGATTTATAAGCTGCAGTGCCAGAATTGCGAAGATCGACGAAACAAAGATTATGAACACGAGCATTCTTTTCCTGAATGCCTCGAGCATCTTTGCCTTCAGGGAAGTCTGGGCCATTTATAAATATCCCTCCCTCTCCAGCTCTCTGTAAAATATTCTATCATACAAAAAAAACAGAGGCGGCGCGAGCAGCGCATTATAGAAGGATTCAGGGATTATCACATGGATAATACTTGAAAGCATACCCTGCATGAAAATGTAACTCACAATAAGAGTTATTATCCCTTTAAGAAGAGTCGATACGAATATTAAAAGTATAATTGAAGGAACGCTGCTTTTTAGTACTGACCGGCCAACCATTCCTACGACAAATCCGATGATGAGTTTCGGAAGGGCGAGAAAACCATAGGGGGAATTTGAAACGGCATCCTGGAACAGCCCGCTTGCGAATCCGGTAATCTGTCCCGGCATTGATCCGAAACTGTAACCTATATAAACGACTATTATGAATATAAGATCAGGTTTTATCCCCGCAATCCTGATCACATCAAACGAGGGATGGCTCTGTACAAGCAGTGAAATGAGTACAATAACAGCGGTGATTATATATGTAAATATCATTTTATCTCCTCAAACAGATCAAAAAGGTCCTTATCGGGCGCTTTTTTTATTATGAAGACATCCTCAAGAAGATTGTAATCTATAAAGGGTTTAACGATAGCTCTCTGGTACGGGCTCGTTTCAAGAAGTTCGGATTTTACCACAGTTCCTATAGTAAGCCCGGGAGGGAAAACACCAGCCTGCCCAGAGGTGAATATAATATCTCCGAATTTTACCGGTGCTGCCCTGGTTATATAATTAATTACGCAGAGGTTGGAGTTGTGCGTGTATCCAGACAGAAGACCGGGAAACCTGCTTTCACCTATTTTAACGCCGATTTTTATATCGGGTGCTATCAGCGGCTGGATTCTGGAAACCGAACTTCTGACTTCAACGACCTTCCCCACTACACCCTTAACCAGTTCCTTAACTCCGTCATTTACAACGACCTGATAGGCAACAACAGGCATATTGACCTTTATACCGTCGTTCGAACCGCGGTTTATTATCAGGGTCCTGTACCAGTTATCCGGATCTTTCGCTATGATAGTTGCAACAATCGAATCATACTTAAGCATCTCCTTCATCCCAAGCAGGGAACGGAGCCTTTCATTTTCCTTTTTAATCTCTGTGATTTCCACATCAGCGGACTCAAAAGTCTGAAGTTTCTGTCTTGTTATATCAAGTTCGTTTTTTGCCCTGTCAAGCTCCGAGAATCCCGCCCAGAGCCTGCTGGTATCCACCTGAATAACGTTATAGCCCTTCTGAAACGGCATGGTTATACCGCTCATTATCCCCTCAAAAGTAAGAGTAAAACCGCTTCCCTGAACGGACAGAGATATTATGCAGAACAGAGTTAATGAAATGAAAACCGCTAAAGATTTATGTTTTTCAAAAAAATCCACTTTCTTACTTCAGATTAGCTCTATAAAGATTCTTTATCTCTTCCAGGAATTTCCCGGCGCCGAGAACAACGCAGGTTAACGGGTTTTCAGCCTGGATTACCGGAACCCCGGTCTCTTTACTGATATACTTATCAAGACCTTTCAGGAGTGAACCGCCGCCGGTCATTACTATTCCGCGCTCGACAATATCAGCGGCAAGTTCAGGGGGAGTTCTCTCAAGGGCATGTTTTATCCCTTCCAGTATCATTTCAACAGGTTCTTTAAGAGACTTTCTTATTTCAACAGAATCGATTTCAAGAGTCCTCGGGAGCCCGGAAATCGCATCCCTTCCACGGAGATCCATCGTTTCTACTTTTTTCTCGGGGAAAACATTTCCAAGACGGAATTTAACCTCTTCGGCCATCCTTTCACCGATTATCAGGTTATACTGGGTTTTCAGATATTTAATAATGGCCTCGTCAAATTCGTCACCGGCAATACGGAGAGAATCTGCTATTACCATCCCTCCCAGCGAAATAACCGCGATTTCCGTTGTTCCCCCTCCGATATCAACTATCATGTTGCCGGCAGGCTCATGTATCGGGATATTCGCTCCAATGGCTGCAGCCAGGGCCTCTTCAATCAGGAATATCTCCCTGGCACCCGCCTGTTCAGCCGACTCTCGCACAGCCCTTTTTTCTACCTCGGTTATCCCTGACGGAACACCGATAACAACTCTCGGCCTTACAAGGGTTTTGCGTTTATGAACTTTTGTAATGAAATACCTTATCATCTTTTCTACTGTTTCAAAATCCGCGATAACCCCGTCTTTCATCGGTCTTATCGCAACTATATCACCGGGAGTTCTTCCGAGCATTCTTTTCGCCTCGTGCCCTACAGCAAGAACCTTACCGGTACTTGTCTGCACAGCTACAACTGACGGTTCACTTAAAACTATACCCTGACCTTTGACATGGACAAGAGTATTTGCAGTACCAAGATCGATACCCATATCATTTGAGAACATACCATAGAAAGAATTGAACATTTTAGTCATCTCCCTGAAATTATTTCACTTTGTCAGATTCCCCTATCGGTTAAAATCAGTCAATTCCGGGGGGAAAGGACGACACGAGTTTTTTTATTTATAAATAAGAGTAATCAAGATACGACATAATACTCTTATTAAAATTGCTAACACATTTTTTTTGTCAAGCTTTAAACATCTAAATTGCTCTCTCTGTTTATAAAGAGATGAAAATAATCAATTTAACAGTATACTTGGAACTAATCGGGAAAAACATTCCCGAGGCAATGCGCCGTGATCGTATCACTGCGCTATTTCGGAAATTTTCACGGTGTTCCGAGAAGCTTCTTTACCTCTTCATTTTCGCTGTTTGCAGAAAGGACCTCATTCCAGACGGCCTTTGCCTGGTCTTTCATCCCCATGGCGAGATAGTTTTTACCTATCCAGATTTTACTGTTTATCGTATCCCCAAGCAGCATCGCAGCATTGAACTGATCAAGGGATTCTTTGAATAAATTCTGACTATAGTATATCCTGCCGAGGTTGGTATAGGACAGCTTCTGTACATTAACATCATCAGTGGTTTTCAATATTTTCTGAAACGCGATTATTGCATCAGTATACTTCATCGAATTGGCAAGAGCCTTTGCCTTAAAAAGCCTGCCCTGTATTGAATCCTCCACGCCCCCCTTCTTGTCGAGCAGCTCAAGCCCTTCGTCAAAGGCACCTCCAGACAGACAGAGAAGAGAATAGAACCTGATATCCTCCACAGGCAGCGTTTCTGCCCCGGATACTACGTTTTTCAGCATCGAATAGATGCTGTTGTTATCCCTGTAGCCGGTAAAAAAATAACTCTTTCCGAGAATAAAAAGATCCTGTGCATCCATATCTTTCCCGTCAAGAAGAGCTATTGCCTTGTTCACATCCCTGATCGACTCGAAGAAACATTTTTTCTGTTCCGCAGAAAGCTGAAGATGCAGATCGTCGAAATATATCTCAGAAAAGCTCTTACCCGATAATGCCAGACCTAAATTGTAGTTTATTCTTGCCGAATAGATGTATGAATCGGAGTTTAAAGGATTTTCCTGTTTGTACAGATCCATATCCTCAGCCAGCTTTCTCAGAGTATCAATCTTTACTGCCGGATCGGCAATTACGGATGCCTGGTTTATCTGATCTACAATTCTGTTATGACTGATTTTCCAGAACATGATCAGCGACCGGAAATTATAGCCTGTATAGATAACAGAGACTGTTATCAGGCAGAAAAAAAACAGCTTCAGGAATCTTCTATCCTTTTTTTTCGATTTATAACGGTAATACATTACAACCCTTTTTCATATTCTTTAAAATTGGATTCCACTTTTCCGGGGAAACCGGCTGAATTTTCAATAATGAACAGTTTTACCGTGCTGTTCCCTTTTAACGGGAGGGCTACGTAATTGGAGCCGCTCCAGATGTCATATACTTTATGGAAGTCAAATCTGTAAAGCTTTTCATCGAGGAAGAAGCTCACTCCGTCATAATCCGACTCTATGGTACCTTTACCGATCCTTTTAATGTTCTGGTATTTTGACAATGTCGAATCGATTGCGGCCGAGCCGGATTCATAATCTATGATATTCGACCTGTCGTCATACATTACGGCTGATACCTGCCCCTGATTTTCAGGCTGAAACAGCAGACTGTTCTCTTTTTTTTCTCTTTTTTCTATTATCTCCGGTCTTCCGGTTGAATCAAGTTTTCTGCGTTCTACCCGGACGGGTTCCTCGTCTCCCGATAATCTGTCGGAATCATCAATTATTATATTGTCCCTCTCTTCATCCTCAAAAGAATGAAAAGTTTCATTATCGATGTCTATGTCCAACTTCTCAAAATCATCGCCCGGGAAAATAATCTCGACATCTTCAGACTTAAGAGTGTCCGCAGCCGGATTCGCGGTTTTTTTTCTTACGCGGGATATAAATACTCCGTCAGAATCAACTATGCCTGATTCCACAGACAATGCAGTGATCAGAATCAGCAGACCGCAGAGAACCAACAAGATTGCCAAATAAATCATAATCTACCCCGGATTTGAGCAGGAAATTCTGCAGACGTAAATCGGACACAAAAAAAAATTAGCCTCTGATATACCGATGTCAAGGTTTTTTCAGATACAGACCGACAGTTCATCAAATTTTCCACAGCCCCACTTTAAGATAAGGATTGCCACCATTTACAAAGTCGGAAGATTCATTCCCGAACATTAATAATTCCCAGCGGTCAGGGTGAAATGAGCGATATTCCTTTTCTGTCACCGTATACGAGTTAATTGAAGTGAGAACAAATCCTTCATTGATGACCAGTTCCAGCTGCTGCAGTGAATCGGAATAATCTTTTTTTACGGAAAAATTCTTCTTTCTGTTTCTGGCGAATGTCGGAGGATCGAAGATTGCAAAATCAAACATGGTTCCGTTTTTGTAAAAACGCCTGGTCCACTCAACCGCATCTCCATAAATGAAATCTCTCTGGTCAATTTTCAGACCATTCAGCTGGTAGTTTACCTTAGCCCTGTTCAATACCCCTTTTGACAGGTCAACGTTTACCGCGCTTTCAACTCCGTTTTTCAGCGCATGGGCCGAGAAGAGCGCGGTGTAGCAGAAAAGGTTCAGCATACGCTTTACAGGTTCCGATCTGTAAAATCGGGCAAGCTGATCGCGGATCTCCCTCATATCAAGAAATATTCCTGTATTCTGACCGTTAATCAGATCCAGACGGGCTTTTATTCCGTTCTGCACCACAACTACTCCATCAGCGGGATAATCACCCTCAAGTATTACACTTTTCCATAGATCTTCCGGCAGTTCATCGCCGGATGGCGTCATTCTGTTCTTGCAGAGAATACCCTTTATCTGAACCGGAACAACTCCGGGCAGGAGAGGAGGAATTTTACCGATCATCTCTTTTGTATTACTGTTAAAGAACTGTAACAGAATATATCCGGCATAAAAATCTATTGTAAGGCCGTCAATTCCGTCACCGGCAGAATTAAAAATCCTGAAACAATCGGTTTCAGGATTTTGAAAAAGCAGACCTCTTTTTTCTACCGCCGAACTCAGCAGGTATTTTATATCATTTTTCTGTATATCAGATGGGAGCTCCATAGATCTCTTTAATCCTCTGCTCAATGGCTTCAAAATTTTTTTCTTTTACCAGCTTTTCATGAACAGGATATGAAAGTCCGCATGCAACAACTTTTTCCGCATTCAGATACTCTTTATAATTTTTGTTATCGATTCCCCCTGTGGGTATAAATCCGAAATTGAACAATTTGAACGGGGCGGCGATAGCATTAATGTATTCCACTCCACCCAGTACGGCTGCCGGAAATATTTTTATAAGATCTGAGTATTTCAAAGCCTTGAAAAGTTCGCTGGGAGTTGAAATTCCGGGGATATACGGCATATTTTCCGCTTTTGCGGTCTCACAGAGGGATTCGTCAAAACATGGCGAAACTGCGAATACAGCTCCGTAATCCGCCGCTTTTTTAAAATCAGAGGTTTTAAGAACGCTACCGGCTCCGACAACGGCATCTTTAAACTCATTTTTAATTGCCCTGATACAGTTAAAGGCATTTTCCGTTCTGAGTGTTATTTCAATAACGTTAACGCCGTTTTTCAGAAGGAGTTCAGCGGTTTTTAACGCACTGTCTGATTCATCGAAGACACATACCGGAACAGATTTTACTCTCTGCAGAATATCTTTCAGCATAATCATCTCCTTTTCGTGATTTTTTTTTACAAAAAAAACAGGGTTACCGTCACGGACAACCCTGTCTGAATTTCATAATTAAAAAAAACAGATACTAATCAATTTTTGGATAAGAAAGCTCAATATGATTTCCATCAGGGTCTGCAAAAACTACTCTTTGACCTTTACGGATATTCTCCGGTCCGAACACGATTTCAATCCCCGCGTCCTCAAGTTCGTCGATCGCATCCTCAAAATCCTCTTCATCAACATAAAAAGCTATGCAGTTTCTTGATTCACCGCTGCTTTTATAACCTTTGACCTCAACCAGAGAGAGGAGTATATCACCCATTTTTAAAAAAGCCTGTCCTAAATTGCTGATATTATCAATAACATCAAAATCAAACAGCTCTTTATAGAACTTTACAGATTTATCAAGATCGGATACAGTGATACCTATATGGTTTACACTTTCTATAACAATCATTTTAACCTCGTCATTTACCGTTACAAAATAATTACGTTTTAATGAATTTAATCTAAAACAGGCCCCGACCTGTGTCAATAATATAAATTTTTTTATTCATAAAAACCGGCTTATCGGTAATTTTGAATAATGTACGGAAACTATTTAGAGTTAAATCCATTCCGTGTTTTCTTTCTACTCTACAGTTACACTCTTTGCAAGATTTCTCGGCTGATCCACATCACATCCGCGGTTTATCGCGATGTAATAAGACAGGAGCTGAAGCGGAACAACCGACAGCACCGGTCTCAATGCCCTGTGCACATCCGGTATATAAATTACATGATCCGCGTATTTTACTATCTCTTTATCGTTTTCAGTAGCTATGGCGATTATTCTCCCCTTCCTGGCTCTGACCTCCTCCATGTTGCTCACTATTTTCGAATAGATCTCATCCTTCGGAGCGATAAAAACAACCGGCATATTCTGGTCAATCAAAGCTATAGGACCGTGTTTCATCTCCGCGGCAGGATAACCTTCAGCATGGATATATGATATCTCCTTCAATTTAAGGGCTCCTTCGAGCGCGACAGGAAAATTCATCCCTCTGCCAAGATATAGAAAATTATTGCTTGTATAATAGATTTTCGCTATCTCTTTTATTTTCTCACTCTCCATCAGAATGGAGTTAACAAATTCCGGCAGTTTTAAAAGGTCATTAAGAATAACGCTCCCTTCGGTAAATGACATCTCCTTTCTTCTTGCAATAAAAAGCGTGAGGAGAATTATTACCGTAATCTGTGAAGTAAACGCCTTGGTTGATGCGACCCCTATTTCGGGGCCGGCGTAGGTATAAACACCTCCATCAGATTCACGCGCAATCGTACTCCCTACAACATTTGTGATTCCAAGGACCTTGACACCTTTCGCTTTTGCCTCCCGGAGCGCTGCAAGGGTATCGGCAGTTTCACCGGACTGGCTTATGGTTATCACAAGATCGCTTTTTTTCAGAACAGGCTTTCTGTATCTGAACTCGCTTGCGTATTCAACTTCAACCGGTATGCGCGCATACTCCTCTATCAGGTATTTCGCCACAAGTCCTGCATGCCAGGATGTTCCGCATGCTGTAAAAATTATTCTCTGAATATTTTCAAAATCATCATCCTTCAGACCGAGGCCGTCAAGCTTAACCATCGCTTCGTCTGGCAGCACCCTCCCCCTGAAGGCATTTGTTATCGTTTCAGGCTGTTCGAATATCTCTTTCAGCATAAAATGATCATAGCCGTGCTTCTCTATAGATGCTATATCCCAGTCTATTGATTCAATATTTTTTGTTATGTTCTTTTTATCAAGATCATATATCTTGTATCCGTCTTTTTTAACCTCGACGATTTCGCCATCTTCAAGATAGATGACCTCTCTTGTATGTTCAATAACGGCGCTTACATCCGAAGCGATCAGCATCTCGCCGTTTCCGACTCCGAGAACAAGCGGACTCCCCTTTCTCGCTGCAATCAGCATATCGGGTGATTTCTTCGACATAACGACAATACCATATGTTCCCTCAACGCTCTGGAGCGCCTTGATTACAGCATCAAGCAGCGGAAGTTCTTTTTTATAGTACTCTATCAGGTGTACAACAACCTCCGTATCAGTTGCACTTTTAAACACGTGACCTTTCGACATGAGAATATTCTTGAGGTCTTTGAAGTTTTCTATAATTCCGTTATGAATGACTACAAGTTCATTATTGCAATCGCTGTGAGGATGTGCATTGATATCCGACGGCTCCCCGTGAGTAGCCCACCTTGTATGACCGATACCCATGGTACACTTTTCGAGCTTTTCATAATTGATCTCAGAATCCAGTACAGCTATTTTGCCCGCCTTTTTCTGAACAAAAAGTTCACCGTCATATAAAACTGATATTCCCGCGGAATCATAACCTCTGTACTCCAGCTTTTTCAGAGAATTAATTACAACCTCAGGGGCGCTTTTATTACCAATATAACCGACTATACCGCACATTTGATTCTCCTGATAAAAATTTTATCATCACAAAAACCCGGGCTTTTGTAACCGGGGGAATCCCCGCATTGATTCTATATTTATTTTTAATATATACTTATTCACAAAAAAATCTATCAATAAATACCGCTGTATACACATTTTAACTATCTCCGGATATTCCGGGATAGCTGTTCCCGCGAGACAAATTCTCCGACCCGTATACTGCTTTGCGGTTTCCTTTCACCGTTAAGGCTGCTTTACATATTCACCGATTTTTACAGATTCAAGATAGAGATGAATATTTCTTCCATAACCGGTTTCCATGATTCTGAACTTTTCTATCCTTCCGGACAGAAAAAACAGACGCTTGTTTCTTTCAACTTCTTTTATATATTTATCTCCCTTTTCAGAAAACTCCTTAATGCTTGAACCATCAGCCTCTCCATGAATATAAAGCCATTTACTTCCATAAAGATCACTGTAATATATTTTTTTTTCCTTAACATCCATAATTGAAATATTATAATCCTGTCCCGTCTGTATTTCACACCCTATCATATCGATTAATAAACGATTGAGTATAGTACGATAGTATCTTCTGCTGCCGAAAAGGCCGCTATCCCATTTTTCATACATTGCTTTCAGACGGATATAGTTTTCACGTCCGTTATCCGTAATTTCTCCAGCATTTATATATGATGGAACAAATATCAGTATAAAAGTGATCAGAAAATACAATTTAATTTTACCTGAACACATATAGCTTCACTTTATACCCTGTTATATAAATTGAGCTGTTTTTATGGTTCACTCCGCAAAACAGCTTATTAATAAACCCGCTGATGAGTTTTTTCTGGAATACCGGTAAATAAAACCGTTTCTGCATAAATTTTCAGAGAACATCAGTTAAGCATTTATCGACTGTTAAGTCAATTACATTCAGAAAAAGATTTTAAAACGCTCAATGCCATTAATAATGGGGATTATTAATACATGAAAAAAGATTGACTGGAACATGTATAATTTTTTACTTATAGGAAATTTTTTAAAATGAAAAATCATGGCATATTGCCCGGGTTTTTTTCTGAAAAATAAATAAAAGAGGTCGCAAAATGAAAATAGCAGTAGCAGGAACAGGTTATGTGGGATTATCAATCGCGGTTCTGGTCTCTCAGAAACATGAGGTAACCGCATTGGATATTATCCAGGAGAAGGTTGATCTTCTTAATAAAAAAATATCGCCCATTGAAGATCATGAAATATCTGACTTCCTGGCAAATAAAAAACTCAACCTGAAAGCCACTACCAAAGCTGAAGAGGCATATAAAGACGCGGAAGTCATCTTTGTTGCAGGACCCACAGATTACAATACCGAGGGAAACTTTTTCGACACTTCGGTCATTGAGAAGATTTTTGACGATATCGCGAAAATCAACAAAGACGCAATCGTATGTATCAAATCCACCATACCAGTCGGTTATACGGAAAATATAAGGAAAAAATATACCGGGATGAAACTTATTTTCTCCCCCGAATTTTTAAGAGAGGGTAAAGCACTCTACGACAACCTTCATCCTTCAAGGATTATTGTAGGCGAACAGTCGAAGGATGCGGAGGTTATTGCGAATATCCTGAAAGAGGGATCGCTTGACAGCAATGTACCGGTACTTTTCACCTCATCAACCGAGGCTGAGGCCATAAAGCTGTTTTCTAATACCTATCTGGCTCTCCGTGTTGCATATTTTAATGAACTTGATTCATACGCCCTTAAATATAATCTGAATACCAGGCAGATCATTGAGGGCGTCGGCCTTGATCCGAGGATCGGCTCACACTACAATAATCCGTCGTTTGGATTCGGCGGTTACTGTCTCCCCAAAGACACCAAACAGCTGCTTGCGAACTATGAACATGTACCTCAGAATATTATCAGGGCCATTGTAGACTCAAACAGTACAAGGAAGGATTTTCTCGCCGACCAGATTATTGCTAAAAAACCGAACAGGGTCGGAATCTACAGGCTGGTCATGAAAGAGGGTTCTGACAATTTCAGGGCTTCATCAATCCAGGGAATAATGAAAAGGATCAAAGCCAAGGGGATTGAATGTATCGTTTTTGAACCTTCGCTGAAAGAGGACCATTTTTTCGGTTCTAAAAAAGTAACATCTCTTGAAGAGTTCAAAAAGCAATCAGATATTATTGTAACCAACAGACATCACGCAGAACTTGAAGATGTTAAAGATAAAGTTTTTACACGGGACCTCTTTACCAGGGACTAAAACTGAACCATGTTATTTCAAAAAATTATTCGAATAAAACTGTCATACCCGCGCAGGCGGGTATCTTTATAAAATATATTTGCATTTAACCTAAACCAGACATGTCTATTGCCAAAAACTTTGCTTTACCGGATTAGCGATGGCTCTTCCTTCAGTCGCCCGTCTTCACGGGAATGACAATTGATTTAAATATTAAATCCCATAAAATGTATCAGCCGATTTTTTTATCTTATCCTTTTTAAAGCGATCATAGCAATGTCATCATTAAGCTCGCTCATTGATGATTCAATAATTACCTTACCGGTAAAGGCCTCTACAGCTTCTGCGATTTTTTTGATCATATAATCAGATTTTTTCCGGGAATATTTTTTTATCTCGTCACAAATCCTGTTCTCGCCGAAAAGATTTCTGGCTCCATTCATCGCCTCACTGAGGCCGTCGGTATACTGGAAAAACAGGTCTCCCGGTCTCATTTTAATTTTTTTCACAGTCAATGATTCTGGAAAAATATCAGTGTCATCCATACCCACCGGCAGACCACCGCCATCAAGAACCTCAACCTCTTCCTTCTGATATTTATATAGTATCGCACGCGGATGTCCCGCCGAGCAGTATTCCAGCTCGTTGATCTTTCTGTTTATGATGCCCGTAAAAATTGTTACGAAAATCTGAGGGGGAGTTTCAATAAAAATCTGCCTGTTAAGCTCGAGGAGGATCTCTTTCAGATCACGCACACCCCTTCTCAGAATACCATGAATATGAGTCCGCAGCATCGACATAACAATGGCAGGCCCCACTCCATGGCTTGACACGTCTGCTATACAGAAAAAAATACTTTCTGAGTCAAGTTCGATAAAATCATAATAATCCCCTCCGACACCGCGCATCGGCCTGTAAAATGTGCCTATTGTATAGTAACCCTCAAGGTTTGAAGGAATTTTTTCAGGTAGAAGCGTCTTCTGGATTTCTCCCGCCGCTGCGATCTCCCCTTTAAGTTCCTCTTTCTCTTTAAGGCTGCAGATCATCCTGTTTAGCGACACTGCAAGGTCTTCAACCTCATCAAGACCCTGTTCGTCAAACCTTACATTAAGATTACCCCTCCCGGCAAGTTTAACTTTTGCAATTATCCCTTTTATCCTCCTGACCATAAATCCCGAAAGAAAATAGGTCAATACTATCGCGATCAGAGCGGTAATAACAGAATAGACGATCATTCTATCCCTGTTACGGGCTATGTTTTCCACACCCCCGGTTTTATCAATAAATACGCCGTGGAAACCGGTAATGTTCTGGGCCAGAAGATCCTCCACCAGCCCTCCCGCCAGGCTTTCAGCAGAAAATTCCGGCTTTCCGGCAAAGGGGGTAGAATCGACGCGCCACATGTATTCTTCAGCTTCACTCCTGCTGTATGCGAGCACTCCGTCAACGGCAAGCTTAACGTTTTTCATGCCGCTGACCGATTCCGGGATATTGGTCTCGCTTTTTGCTGTCATGATCCACTCGCGCAGGGTTTTCCATCTTTTATGCTCAATATCGCGCGTCTTTAATGATCTGAGATAGTTCCGGTAACCGGACGGGTCACGTTTCTGTTTCAGTATCGCATAATCATAGATAGCCGCATCCCGGAGATAAAGCATCGCGTTTAAAACAATGAGACCGTCATGCTTCGATATGTCCTCTTTCGACTCCTCCATATCGGCCTTGATCTTCTTTATCTCATTTTTAAGGTCTGCTGTGGCTGCCTCATATGATTCTATATCATCATTGTATTCATCAGCATTTTTTTCTTTTTTTGATTTCAGATCCGCTATCTTTTTCTCCTCTGCTGCAAGGTAGCCTGAAAGCTCTTTGATCTTCGAATTATAATATGCCGATACAAGGTTCATTCCCTCTTGATACGGGGCGTACTGCCTCAACGCGTCATCTCTCTGAGCAATCAGCTTTCTGTAAGAAGAATAGAGTTCTGTGAATTGTCCGTCTTTCCCCGGAACTGTTTTCCTGGCACGGAGCAGTTCAAGCCTGTTTCTTATCCTGCGTGTGACCTCGCTTAATTCTCCGCAGATGCGGGTATCCTCTTCAAGAAACCTTGCCCAGTTTTTTTTGCCGGTTCCAAGTTCCCGGTAGATCGCCATCAGCCGTTCCGATGTAGCGGGATTTTTATAGACAGGAACATACCGTACATTAAAATATTTTTCTCCGGTATTATAATCGTACTCACGCGGTTTTATCGACGAAAATACATCTATGTTTTTAAAAAAAGCAGACCTGTCCTTTTCAAAATTTTCATTTTTAAAAAGCGGTGAAAACGATATAAGTGTTTCCCTGAAATATCCTCCGGTATCGCTGTCGACATCACCGGCATTGTTATAAGTGATTATCCTTATATTTTTATTATAGCTTCCAGCCTCATCAATCCGTTTCAACTGAAAGTTATAATATGGATTGAGCATGTTCCTGAAAATTTTCCCTGCATCTGAAATCCTTTTTTTTTCACCGGCAAGCTTTGCCTCAAGTTTCCGGATTTCATTTTTCATCGATTCAAGTCTATCCTTGCCGTTATCACTCAGTTCGGCCTTCACAGCGAGTGTTGATATTCTTTCATTATTGGCATCAATCTGATTCTGTATCTGGCCTATCCTGTTACGTATCTCCATCACCTTATTCGCTTTTTTCTGAATCTCCGCGAATTCACGGCTGCTGACAGGTGATCCGTCACCCTGTCTCAATTGTGATGCAGTCTTTTTTTCAAGAGTGGAAATGTCTTTTTTGGAAAGGTATCTGCTGTAATATGACTCATTGCCTTTAAAATAATAATCGTAGCTCACTTTAAAACCGAGTTTCTTACCGATGTTTCTGAAACTGTTTGTGACTGTGTCTTTTCTTTTTAAAGTATATGTTTTGTATTTCTTGAGGTCCTCGCTCTTTTCATTTACCCTGATTTTCAGGTCTTCAACCAGCAGCAGGTTTGATCTGATGCTGTCTATAGAATTTATAATCGGATTGATATAGTTCAGAGAACTTTCTGTTTCATCATCAAAGTTTGTTCTAAGTATATTGCTCTGATTCACATTATTTATATATGTCGCTGTGGCAAGTACAAGTGATATTAAAATTCCTATCAGAAGCGCGAACTTAAACCTGATGCCGGGCATCAGTTTCCTCAGATATTTTCTTCCACGAATAAAATCGTCTATTGGCATTGCTATCCCCTGTTACAGTTTCTCTTTTATAAGCGTAAGCCTGTTACCTATACCCGGATTATATTCGTAGTCTGTCTTCATTATCCGGCTGTATATATAGATACCAAGTCCGCCTATCTGTCCGGCTCTATCAAAGATCTCCTGTTCAACAGGGAGATTTTTCAGCGGATTGTATTCCCTTGCACTGTCGGAGATTACAAAAATAAACGACCGTAAATCAGATTCCATCTCTATATCTACTTTTTTGCTCTGGTCGTTGCCGTATCCATGCACGATAACATTTGTCACAGCTTCATCAAGGGCCAGTATTACCCTGGACCTGTCGGTCTCATTGAGCTCCGTACCGATAAATTCGAAAATTTCGTCACGAAGACTGCCAAGTTCAGAGAGAGACGCCGGGATCGACAACTGCCGTTTCATTCAACCATTGACCTCAACTATAGCTGAAGCGAGATCCGTTTTGACCGGAATTTTTCTGGTAAAATACATCAGATCAAGCGTATCATAAACTGTTTTGCTGACGCCAAATATCGACATTTTTCCACCTCTGCCTTTGACCGCATAAAGCGCGGCATTGAGAACACCGATCCCTGCTGATGAAATGTAATTAAGGCCTGAAAAATCGAATACTATCCGCAAGCTGCCTGACAAGATATTTTTATCTATCGTTTCCTTAAAGGCAGGAGATGTATGAGCGTCTATGTCTCCCGCAGCAGAGATTATGCATATGCCTTCAGAAATCTTTTCACTGATCCTTAAAAACGCTTCCCCCATCAGAACCCTCACTTTCGCCTGTTCTTTAACTCGTTCCACAATCCTTTTTCTGAAATTATTTTATAAAGGATTCTTTCGAATCTGTCTATATCAAAAAAATATCTGGATGTTGTATCGCCCTCGAAGATATAGCCGTATTTTCTTATACCCGTTATTGCCGAATTTATATCCTTATTGAGAACCCCCTGTGTGATTCTGTAATACAGATCTATGGCTATTGTATTTTTCAGTTCGTCCTCAAAACCGGGTGCTCTGTTGTTCATCGCGCCGATTAATTTCTCAACATCACTCCGGGCATATTCCGCGTCATCTGAATAGCGGATAATATATGATGCCAGCAGCTTTCTGCATTTCTGTATATTCTCATACTGGCTTGCAATCAGAATATTTTCGTATAGTCTCCGTATTTCACCATCGAATTTTATTTTTTCGGGGCTGTTCGCCTGCATGTCCGGTTCAAAGGCCAGTTTAAGCTCCTCCGTCCCTGCATTAAAAACAGTTTCGGAGAACAGGGCTTCGCTCTTCTCACTGTTGGCTTTGCTGAATTCAGTCAAAGGCGGCGTAACTATCTCTGCGAACTCTATCGCCTCAATACAGGATGAGACATCCGGGTGCATCTGCATCTTCTCAAGAAAAAAAATTGAGCTTTCTCCGAGCGCAGCAAGGCTCTCTTCCATGGAATATGCTATAATCTTTCTGCACCTCTGCCCGATTGTATGCAGAAAAGCGGGATTCTCGAAGTCCCTGTTTATCTTCTCCATCTGCCTGCGCCTGTCCATCGGAGGCTGATCTGTCCGCCAGCCGGCCTCAAGCAGCGGATTATAAAGATACTTTCTGAAGGGGACTTTCCCGCACATCGCAAGGAGACGGATATTTTTTATAAGCTCATGAGCTGTAGCGGCCTGTACTTTTATCCTTTTATGCATAAACTTCTTTTGTCTTACTGATAGAAATTTTTTTTATATATTTTAAGATCGCAAAAACGGTCAAATATTCACATTTTTAAAAAACTGCCCAGATGCTTAATAAAAAAGCACGGTAAAAATACTGTCATTGCTGAATGCAAAATAGATACAATCCGGAAAAATAGTTCAGATAAAAAAAGCAGTCAAGCTCTTTTATACAAACAATCAACTAATTTTACCTCCTGTGGTTATAGACGGCCGGATTAATAAGAAAAAGGGGGACATCCCTCCCCCTTTTTTGTCAGATCGTGTTAAATATTCAGCGCTGGAAAAAATAACTGCAGCTATCCCCTTTTAATTGGGCTGTATTATTGTCGCTGTAAAATCAACAGTATATGTTGAAACTGTATCTGAGACTCCGACTGTTGACGTACCATGAATGTCTCCGTATACCGGCACTGTATAGTAACCATAATATGTACTGTAATTGTATATTACGCAATAAATATAATATGCGCCTACCGGAACATTCGGTATTGTATAAGGAATAGTAGTATTGCCTGAAACAGTTGTGCCGCTGATAACGGCTGTTGAACCGACTGTATAATCTGTATCAGTATCAAGTATGACAAGATAGTTTTTACCCCCGATATCAGGAACAGTGATATTGCCTGACACCGTAGCACCGGGTACAATCGACAATGCAATATCGCAGGATACGGATCCTTTAGCCGGAACAGCTAAGGTATTGGAGTAATATCCGATATAATCTCCGGTGATTGTACTGACAGGATATGTTCCGTTATAGGAATTATATACTATGCAGTAGACATTAAAATCACCGGCGGGGACTTCCGTCATTGAATAATTTATTGTGCCCGTATTGTCTGTCGAACCCTGACTGCAACTGACAAATCCATCCGTCACATCCATGTCATTGTCTATGACTACAACATATCTTTTTCCTGCAGAAGACGGTGCGCCGGTTATGGTGCCGTTCACAACAGCATGCTTCTTCTTCGTCAGACGGTATTCAGTTTCATACGCAACTCCATCCTTGACTGTATTATCTCCGTACCTCAGGCTAAAGGTAATATTATCAAGGCTCCTGATGAAGGTCCCGCCGGTTACACCATAATCCATCGTGAAATTGTATGTTGTCTGTGTAACATTTCCGGAATCACTGTTCAGCAGACCTTTGTCTCCGCATTCCTGGCTGGCCCAGGACAAGCCGTCCGCCAAACGTCCGTCAAACCAGCAGCCAAGTCCCTGGAAGGATAAACTGCTGTCAGAGGGAGCTGTCCAGTTAAGCGTAAGGTTCCACGGGAAAGAATCAAATGCCGAATAGTCATTAATATCTGTACTGATGAAATTTGTAAATGAAGGGAAAAGACTGTCAGACAACTGAGATTCAGCAAGAGGTATTGCACTTTCACCATTGCATTTCCAGGAGTACAGCGGAGTAAAAGTATTGGCTGCCGTGTCGTAATACATTGCGATAACCGTAAGTTCCGGACTGGTAATCTGCGAAACATCGAGATCCCTTCCGGATATACAGTAGTTATATGCCACACCGTCAGTATCTGCAACGTTATTCAACAGTTTAAACTGAGAATCAGAACTGGGCCTGACAAGAATCATCCCCTTTTTACCGTCATCGGTATAACTGTGTTTCATACCCTGACCGACAACAAGAATTGCATTTATTCTCAATCCGAAATTATTAATGCCGAAATTCATGATCTGATTCCATTCATCATTAAACCAGAGACTGTAGCCGGAGAATTTCACCGACTTATCCGTATAGGTTTTGGCGGAGCTGTCATACGATGCATAAATAATACGCTTGTTCGTTGTGTTAAAATTGCTGTTCCCCAGAGTCCTGTCACCCCAGTATTTCCAGGAGCCGCCGGCAGTCTGCTGCACCAGATAATCAGACTGTGTGAAAACATTTGTTACTCCGTCCCAAACCGCTGTGATAGTATAAAAAATCTTCACGGCCTTGTAATTGCCCGATTTCAAAGAACTCAGCGTTCCGCTGTTAAATGTGAAAACAGTACCGGCCGGGATAGTAACACTCCCGCCGCTGTAATTTATAGTTCTGTCGACAGTGTTTGTCAGTTTACCACCTGTAAATGTTCCGTCCTCGACCGTTCCGGCGATTGAAATTTTGTCAATTTTTACTGAAGTTAAACCATCCGGAACCCTGTCATACATTAGTTCATCATTTATTGAATCAGTTTTATTCATCCCTCTGTTGAGATAATCCTCAGCGTAGATATTCTGCAAAATGGTCCGCTTGTCAGTTTCTGATGTTGACATGATATATGTAATCCAGGTATTGGCAAGAGCTAGCATTTTCTGCTGGTCCGCTGCCGCCTCTGTAACAGCTGTTCCCATATTACCGGTATTGTTAATAACAACACCGGTATTTGTATTCTCTTCATAATATGTGGTTCCTGAAAGAGCGTCGGAAACGTTAACCACAACCTCACCCGTGCTGGTGGTATCAACATCCATCTTTATGAGGTCAAGTATCTGGTCAAATCCTGAACCGTCAGCCAAAAACTCACCGTTCATTATATTAAAATCATCCGGAACATTCAGTACCGGGAATACACTTGAAAGTACCATCTGGATTTTGATTATAGCCATAATCAGTTCTGACTGTGAGGGTGGAGCAGGAATCTCCTTGCCGTCATTTTTTACATCGTCAGGGGGATAGTAGGCCTCGGGGTCCTGCCCCAGAGCAAGCGCCATTACCAGATTTGTAGCAGGAGTAACATTCGCCCTGCCGGGACCATCAATGGTTGAATATATTCTAATGCTGGTTCCGCCGACGTTACCTTCAACATACACAATAAACGGAGGTTCAAGGGCAGAAACATCGACAGTATATGTACCGTCAGACCTGATTGAAGCATATGACACCCTTCCATTCGCCCCTTTAATGCTGACTGTTCCTGCAACCGGCAGCCCCACTGCAGCTGTGCCGTATATCTCTACGCCGTTTTCCTCAAAGTCAGCGGCACCTTTTTTGCAGCCGGCCGATGCTGCGATCATCAAAGAGATAGTGAAGACTGCAATTTTTTCTATAATATCGTTCATAAGGTGCTCCTTTTTATATCAGTAACCGTTTACTCCCATATACTGGTCCAGGGAACAATGCAGAATGCTGAGCAGCCATGCTTATGCTGCTTCATTAATCATTATATATATCGTTAATTTTTTCATTCATTTTTTTAAAAAAACTAAACAGATACAGGCATTAAAACAGTTACCTCACACTCATCTTATAATATAACAAATCCGGTTAACTTTACAAAGTGTACCTGGTGAAATTCAACAAAAAAAGCATATTCAGGCTTTGAACAAAAACAAGTACTTTTATAACATAAACTCAATAAATATAAATAATTCCGGTTTTTTAGATATTTATTAGCAAAACAATAAAATCACTCTTATTCTTCAGTTATTTATTGTAACATGAATACCCCGGAATAAGGTTACATATTGACGCAGCAGTATATGTAAAACACACTATTTATGTTTCTGCGTTAATTCTGAACCTGTTCAGGTAAGAGAATCATCAATAATCGAAAAAATTTTTCCTTATGTAAATTTAGTTTATTTACAATTAAAATGATGATTTTCCTCTATAAAAAAACAAATTGAAAAAAATAGACCGTTATTTACTATGCCCAAGTTGTTGAATATGTTTAATAGTGAAGTGGATGAGAAATTCTGGCGGCGATTCTGTATAAACCGCTCTTACAAGCTTCTGAAAAGTCACGAAAATACAGGATTTACATCTTAATATAAAATGAAACCTGATTCTGGAGATATTGTTATGAATAATTCAAAATGGTCTGATAAACAGGAATCCACGTGGAAGACAAAAGTCGGTCTGGCCGAGATGCTTAAGGGGGGTGTAATTATGGATGTCGTCACGCCCGAGCATGCAAGAATTGCCGAGGATGCCGGAGCTGCTGCTGTAATGGCGCTTGAACGGGTACCGGCCGATATCCGTGTTGCCGGAGGCGTTGCGAGGATGTCAGATCCTGAAGTTATTATCCGTATACAGGAAGCGGTGACGATTCCGGTTATGGCGAAGTGCCGTATAGGTCATTTCGTAGAAGCCCAGATCCTTGAGGCCCTGGGTGTGGATTTTATCGATGAGAGTGAAGTCCTTACCCCGGCTGATGACAGGTTCCATGTTAATAAGAAGAATTTCAAGGTCCCGTTCGTGTGCGGGTGCCGTGACCTGGGTGAAGCATTGCGCAGAATCGGTGAAGGTGCCGCAATGATAAGAACAAAGGGCGAAGCCGGAACCGGAGACGTAATTGAGGCCGTACGCCACATGAGAACTCTTCAGGACGATATGCGCAGGATAAAATCCCTTCCGGTTGAGGAGCTGATGACTGCGGCAAAGGAGATGGGTGCGCCATATGAACTGATAGCCGAAATCGCCGAAACCGGCAAGCTCCCGGTCCCGAATTTCTCCGCAGGCGGAGTTGCAACACCGGCCGATGCCGCTCTGATGATGCATCTCGGCGCTGAATCGGTCTTTGTCGGCTCCGGGATTTTCAAATCCGGAGATCCGGTCAGGAGAGCCCAGGCAATAGTACAGGCCGTCACATACTTTAACGACCCGAAAAAACTTGCCGAGATCTCAAAAAATCTCGGCGAACCTATGACTGGAATCGGGATGTCACAGCTGAAAGACAGCGACAAACTCGCGGGCAGAGGCTGGTAGAATAAAAGGTATGCCCCTGAAAATCGGTGTGCTCGCAATGCAGGGCGCTTTTCAGAAGCACCTTGATACAATAAAAAAACTGGATGCAGATGCCGTTGAGGTAAGGACTGCCGGGGACCTGGATTCAATCAACGGATTGATAATTCCCGGCGGTGAGAGCACGGTCATAGCCAAACTTCTGGTAAAGAACAACATCATGCATCCTCTGGTGGAAAAGGTAAAAGCCGGAATGGGGCTTTTCGGCACCTGTGCCGGGATGATACTAATGGCGGACAGAGTCGAAGAGAGCGACCAGCCGCTGCTCAGCCTGATGAATATCACCGTTAAGCGAAACGCCTACGGCAGACAGAAAGAAAGCTTCGAGGCGATGTTTACTGTTAAAGATTCCGGAGACGATCCTTTCACCGGAATATTCATACGCTCACCAAAAATAACATCATACAAAGATACCGTTGAAGTCCTGGCGGAATTCGAAGGGACGCCGGTGCTTGTAAGGGAGGGAAAACTGCTTGCGGCGAGTTTTCATCCGGAGCTTACAGGCGACTTGCGGATTCACAGGCTGTTTCTCACGATGATCGGTTAAAGCCGGCTTACCCCTTACAGCACTTCACGAATCGATCTGTGTTTAATTCAGCGTTCGACTGAATAGACTTCGAGGTCAGTAACCGAAATCGGACTGCTCATTACAAAACCGTCCGTTTTGGATGATACAAAACAGGCAGCCGGCATTTGACAACGATACCTGCGCAGAATCGAAGGTCAAAAAAAATACTGATCTATTCGTTAACCGCTATATTTAAATTATACTTTACAATTCACTGCAAATCAATAGACTCAGGTTACTGTTTCATCCGCTTTCTGCGCTGAAACGCCTGGATGAAACAATTATTTCCAACTGGACCCGGTGAGTGATAATGAGAACTTTTAAGGAAATCCTGGATACAATTCTTGCAGAGTCGGAGATACTACGGAAGGTATCCGAAATCAAAGCATCTCACGGTAATACATTATCACCGGGATACAGAAATCTCAGGTCAGCTGAGATAGAACAGTTAAAAAAGCAGAACAATTACGCCGAAAACTGGGAAACTGTCTCTGTATCGGAAAACTTTAGCCCGTCTTATATAATAAACAACCGCTTTTACGGCAGGTGCCTTATTGGTCATTTTACCGGATTCCCTCTTGAAACCGAAAATGGAATAAACCTCCCATCAGGCATTTACGACAGCATAATCAAGGATTCCATGATACATAATGAGGCGCTGGTCAGCAGATGCGGATTGATCGCCAATTACATAATCTCTCCCTATTCAGTCGTATACAATACCGGCACAATAACGGCTGGTAAAGAGAACTTTTTCGCCAACGGACATGAAACTGTTACCGGTCCTGAAACAGGAGAGCGCGCTGTTAAAATTTTCTCTGAAATGGACATGAATACCGCCGAATCTCTTATGTTACGGGAAAACCGGGCCCTTTACAATGAATTCATAGACAGGTATAGAGAACTCTGCACTCTTGAGACGGGATATATCGGTAAAAACTGCCGGATAACAAACGCAGTCTCCATTGTGAACTCGTACATAGATGAAATGACGATTATCTCCGGTTCATCACTTATATCAGGGAGTACGATACTCTGTTCGGAGCACGACAGCACATTTATCGGGTCCGGAGTAATTATCGAGGATTCGATCATCCAGTACGGCTGCAGCGTTGACTCGATGTCAGTCATCAGGGGTTCGCTTCTGATGGAGTATACACACGCCGAAAGGCACTGCAATATAATCGAAAGCATTATCGGGCCCGATTCGTCAATCGGCGAAGCAGAGATCACATCATCATTCACCGGACCGTTTACCGCAGCTCATCACCACTCGCTTCTCATAGCTTCGATATGGCCCGGAGGGAGAGGGAACGTCGGTTACGGCGCCAATGTCGGCTCCAACCATACATCCCGCCTCCCCGACCAGGAGATCCTCCCCGCTGAAGGGATGTTCTTCGGACTGGGGTCAAGCGTCAAGTTCCCTGCGGAATACGTGAGGGCTCCGTATTCAGTGATTTCAACCGGAACGGTAACTCTGCCCCAGAGAGTTGAGTTCCCGTTCTCTCTTATTACGCAGCCTTCGGAATCACGAAACGGTCTCTCACCGCTGTATAACGAGATTATACCTGGATGGATCCTGAGCAACAACCTTTACTCCGTTGTAAGAAACGAGTCTAAATACAGAAAACGCAAAAAGTCCCGAAGAAACGATACAGACTTCAGCGTCTTCAGACCTGATATCATCGGCATGATGATTACCGCGCGCGACAGGCTTAAAAACATATCAGCCGCAAAAGACTACTACACAGAATCGGATATAGAGGGCGCAGGGAAAAATTTTATCACCGAAAAAAACCGTACTGAAGCAATACAGACATATACTTTTTTCATCCGGCATTACGCGCTTAAAATTACTGCTCACCGGGTCGGAAAAACTCTCTCCGGCAATAACGGAATTGATATCTCTGCGGTTTTTCAGGATGATGCCGATATCAGATACTGGCCGCACGCGAAGAATGTTATGGAAAAAGAGGGACTCAAAGATCTCCCGCTGAAAGAGATCATAGAAAAGCTGATAAATCAGAATAGCGTGTTTCTGTCATCGGTTTATTCATCAAGGGAAAAAGATTACACAAGGGGTAACAGGATAATCAGTGATTATTCTGTTTATCACAGGCCGACGGGGGAAGATCAATTCATAAACGAACTGAAAAACGCGACAGTCATAGAACAGACAAGGCTGGAACAGATACTGAAACTGCTTTAAAATAAAACAGTTTCAATTCACCATTTTTTAAATCCCCCTGCCGCTTCCGCGGCTTCCCCCTTTATTAAAGGGGGCTATCGTTTTTTAAACATCGTCTTGTTGTTCTAACACTCAAAAGTAAAGCCTCCTTTATCAAAGGAGGTGGCCGTCAGGCCGGAGGATTTCGATTAATAAATATATTTGCTCAATTCAAATAGCTTCAATTTGATTATACGAGAAGTATCATAATCCTTTAAACCGGTATATCTTCAATCGATTCTATAACTCCGTTCATTACGTCCTTGCTGTTTTTCCTCATCGCAAGATCATCAAGCAGCCTGTATGATTCGTCTATCAGTTCCCTGTGCCTCACAATAGTATCATCAAGCGCCCCGCACTCTCTTATTCCGCGCCTTACAAATTCAATTTCTTCGACGGACTTGTTCAGATTAAGAAAAATTTTCATAAACTTTTCCCTTTCACCCTCTGATAATTTCAGCAGAGTGTTCTGGACCAGCAGTGTCATTTTACCCTCGATAATATCGGAGTCATTCGGTTTACCGGTGTCTTTCTCCACACCGAAAACACCGAGGAGGTCATCCCTCACCTGAAATGCGATCCCCAGCGGCACGCCGAATGCCTCGATTTTCGACATCTCGTTTCTGTTTCTTTCGCCGCTCAGCACATATCCCATAACCATCGGATAGACCATCGTGTAGTACGCTGTTTTCATCAGACTTATATGCATCGGAGCGTCGCTTGTCGGGTCTATCGTCTTCGGCATCGAGTTCATAGAATCGAGGATCTGTCCCCAGGCGGTCTTCTCGTAGGTTCTGGAGAATACATCTAGAAACCTGTTCTTTATGTCATGCTTGATATCGGTACCGCTGATTATCTCTATCGAACATGAGAAGAGTATATCCGCCGTAACGGCAGCGATATCCTGACCTATTAACGGATTGGAAGTGAGGTTTGAATACCTCTCTCCGAGCAGGACATGCATCGATTTGCCTCCACGCCGCAGATCGGACCTGTCGATTATATCATCCTGAATCAGAAGCAGTGAATGCATGAGTTCGACAACCGCTCCGAGCTTAATGATCTCTGACTGTTTTTTAAAGCCTTTCCTGTAGCCGGAATAGGAATTTAAAAGGAGCAGAGGCCGTATCCTCTTGCCGTCCCTGAGACAATACTCTTCAATAAAGCCGAGGATCTCTTTCATGAAATCGTATTCCGCTTCAAAAATCTTCCTCTGAAAAAAATTCTTTATAAAAAGATCAATTCCGGGAACAATCTCCGCCGAAAAATCCCTGAATATATCGCGGCAGTTATCTCTCTTTTTCATGGACATCACATTTTTCCTTTACACATCGTAATATTGAGACGGTAATCAGCCCGCTCGGTATAAAATGTCAGCTTTATTTGATTTCAATTCCTTCCGGTTACAACATTATTCACCAGATACACTTAAAGATTAATTTACCTACCCCATGTTTAATTGCAAACAAAATCTTGACACAAACGGATAACTTTTATCATTATTATATCCTGAAATGCAAGTTCCCGGATCATTTGACTGAAAGAAGGTAGACAATATGCTGGCTAAAAGAATAATCCCGTGCCTTGACGTAAAAGACGGACGCGTCGTAAAAGGAGTAAATTTCTTAAACCTGATCGATGCAGGTGATCCGGTTGAGAACGGAAGGTTCTATGACGGTGAAGGGGCCGATGAATTATGCTTTCTTGATATTACAGCTTCATCGGACAGAAGAAATATCATTCTCCAGATGGTAAAAAAAGTAGCAGAGACGGTCCATATACCTTTCACGGTAGGGGGAGGAATCCGTTCCGTGGAGGATGTAAGACTTATATTGAGCGAAGGGGCCGATAAAGTATCGATAAACACAGCCGCGGTTGAAAATCCCCGTATAATTACCGAATCCGCGGAAAGGTTCGGCTCACAGTGCATACTTGTGGCAATAGACGCCAAGAAAAATAACCGCGGCGGATGGACTGTTTACCTTCACGGCGGGAGGACCCCCACAGAACTTGACGCTGTTGATTGGGCTGTTAAGGCGGAGAATCTCGGCGCAGGAGAAATCCTCCTGACAAGCATGGACAAGGACGGGACAAAAGACGGGTATGACATTGAACTGACCAGAACACTATCGGAAGCGGTAAAGATACCTGTAATCGCATCGGGGGGAGCAGGAAATATAGAACACCTGTACCAGGGACTGACGGCAGGTAAAGCGGATGCCGTTCTTGCGGCATCGATATTTCATTTCAGGGAGATAAGCATCAAGGAGGTTAAAGACGAACTTCTGAAAAGGGGCATACCGGTACGGCCGGTCTAGTCACATTGAAAATACAAAAAAGAGTATTATTGCGACCAGTACAAAAAAAACTCCCCCCAGTACGAAGATCATCATTCTGTTCTGCTTGGTGTCAGCCTCTTCGGTGGGACTGTTATTGTAATAAGCAGGGTCCATGCTGACCTTGATATGGTCCTCCTCCTCCACAATCTTTATGTATATACCCTTCGCGACAATTGCAAACAGGGTATAGTATTCCGCCCGTTTTACCGAAACGATACGGCCAGGTATCGGTTTATGAGAGCCGTCATCCTTCATTGCATTGAATGCCTTCAGTACATCGACCGCCTTGGAGCTCTTGTCAATAATACTGATCATTATCCTGTCCCCGGCAATGAGTTCAGAGATCTCCTTCCCTTTTATTGGTGACAACACCAGCGATCCGTTCAGTATAAGCTTGACTTCTTTCCCTTCAAGAGGGTCCTCCAGAGTCTCTACCTTAACCTCCACCTCCTGGATCTTTTCCCTGGCGGATTCGGCAGCGGCCGACATCTTTGTACTTGTCAATGAGCAGAGTTCCATCGTAATTGAATTCGATTTCTCATAGTCCACCGAAAGCTTGATGTTCTGAAAACCGGTGACATCGGTGATGAATTTCTGAAAATTATGGTTTGTTGCGATCCCGTCATCCTGTTCAATCAGTTTTGCAAATTTGGTAACTTCCTGTATTGTCAGAGCCTTGGCCATCGCATCCTTCATCTTGGAGGTCATCGCTTCATCGTAACCGCTCTGTTTTGAGATTTCAACAAGCTGTTTTTCAAAATTGCGCCAGTCCTGATTGGTCTTGATATCAGAAACTTCGAAGGACCGGGATATCAGGGCGTAGGAGCTTACTATCCGGAGATGAGCCACATTCAGAAAGACGATAAACCCTCCGTAAACGCTTGAGGAGGAGAATTTTCCCTTAATGATAAATAGATCAAGGTATGAACCATTTATCATTTTTTTTGCTTTATCTTCATCACCAAGTGTGTAATAAAGAGCTATTTGAAGCTTTTTTGTCTGCTCGGAAAGATTACTCGCGGCAGAATCCAGATCACCTGGCATATTATAATCCTCTATCTACTAATATCTTAAAAAGCGCATACTCTTAATATCAGGTCAAATGCCTGTTTAGAACGTTTTTTACCCTTTCAAGAATTAACTTTCTGTTTACAGGCTTGAGTATAAAATCTTTCGCGCCCATTTTGATCAGGTCCTGCATCACCCCTTTAGTCGTATCCTCACTTATAAATACAACAAGAGGCATATTCCCCTTCTGCTTCATCTCGTACAACATGGAATAACCGTCAATTATCGGCATATCAAGTTCTGTTGTTACAAGATCGATTTTACCTTTATGTTTTTCCAGCTTTTCCAGAGCTTCCTTGCCGTTGGATGCCGTATCAATAACATTGTACTTCTCCGACTCAAGAATCTGTACAATCTGTTTTTTCTGAAAGTCCTTGCTGTCAACTACCAGAATCTTATAAGATGATCCATTAGGTTTAATACCGTCCGGAGTCTTTGTGTTTAAATTCGGGAAATCCCCTTTTATTGCCATTTTCAATACTCCGTTTAAATAATAGAAAATATTATTTAAAAATGCCTGTAATCAGTTTAATATGACCGTTTTTCTCCTGTCAAGAGCAAATTCTCTAAAAGAATACAGTCGTTATACAACGCAGTTATATATAGATTACCGGCAGTTAATACCAATAATATCAATAAAATTGATGATTGTATAATAAAAATAATCGATAAATAAAAAAATAATTGATATAATAACCCAAGAAAAGCATAAGTTGGCTAATTGGAATTTAATATTATTGAATAAACTCCACTATGAAATTTACATGATAAAATTTAAATACTTTTTTGCATCCGAATCCTGTTTTACTCTGATAATTCAAAATTAAAGGGAGTCTTAATTTGGCACAGATTGAATCAAAGGAATTCTTTATAAAACCTGAAGATTATCAGAATGCTTTGAGTTCAGAAAAAGATTTTTTCATCCAGTTTCAGAAATATACTCAGGATGTGGATTCTCAAATTATTAAAATGATTCACAGGTATCTTGAACACTACGACCTTTTATTTCATAAAGATACCATAATATCAATTGTAAAAGAACTGGTTAATAACGCGATTAAGGCAAATCTTAAAAGATTATACTTCGCCTCCGCAAACCTCAATATCAACGACAGCAAGAATTACCGCGAGGGAATGGAATCATTCAAAGAAGCTGTTTATAAAGGGGATGACAGCGAACTGATCAGGGCGCTTCAGGGATCGAAGTATATGGTAAGGGTAAATTTCAGTAAATCCGGAGAAAATCTCTCCATCAGCGTGATAAACAACAATCCAATCCTTGAATCGGAGATGAGTAAGATTAAATCAAGGGTAAGCAAGGCATATAAATACCGTGACATATCAGAGGCTTTCACTGACGTCCTGGACGATTCGGAAGGGGCAGGACTCGGCCTTATTATGGCTCTGATGGTACTGAAGAATTCAGGTTTCCCTCAAAATTCATTCACAATCAGCAGAAATGACAATCTGACTTCAGTGAATCTAAGCATACCTCATACTATAGTAACACCGGATATGCATATCAAGATAGCCGAAGAGATCATGAAAGAGATCGACGAGATCCCCGCCCTGCCGGATAATATAAAAGAGATAAGAAAACTTATAAGGGATCCCGAGAGTGAATTCAAGGAGATAGCAAGATCAATATCGCGGGACCCGGGCCTTACTGCATCTATCATGAAACTGGCAAATTCTGCCGGTTATGTCACTATGAACAGGCTGGAAACCATAGATGAGGCGGTAAAGATCATCGGTATGAGAGGTATTAATACTCTTCTGATTGCTACCGGGGTACAGAAGGTTGTAGAGTCAAAATATAAAAGATATGAAGCCGTATGGAACGATTCGTATAAACGGGCCTTTTATGCACAGTTAATTACAAAGCGGATAAATGAAAGCACCAAAATAGGAGACCAGGTATATCTGTCAGCCCTGCTCGCCGATGTAGGTAAAATTGTAATGCTCTCCCTGCATTCTGACCTGATTAATAAAATAAAAAAGATTACCGGTTTCAAAGGGATGCTTGATGCGGACCTGATTGAAGAGATAAGCCTTGGAATAAGCCACAGCTCGCTTGGTGCACTTATATGTAAAAAATGGAATTTCAATGAATCGCTGGTAAAAACTATTGAGCTTCATCACAGGCCTCACAGATCCGAGCCTGAATACAGGAACCTTGTTTTTACAGTATACCTTGCAGATATTTTCGTTGAGATCGAAAATAACAAATTCAGATTCGAATTAGCTGATGATATGGTTCTCGAGTTTTTCAGATTAAATAACAAAAAGAAGTTTGAAGATTATCATTTATCCCTGAAAGATACCTATATCTCTAAAAAGGACTTTTAAATTACTTGACTAATATGAACCCCGTCTGAATTTGATTATATGACAAAAGGCTGAATACTGAACAAAACCGGAACCATTACTGACACAATACAGTTCAGTAAATTTATCCGGAATCAGCCGCTAATAACTGAACTGAAATCTGAGGACTGATATGCATTTCCAGGCAATAATAGCAAAACTGAATGAATTCTGGTCAAACCAGGGATGCGTGATATTACAGGGTTACGACCTCGAAGTGGGTGCGGGAACATTCAATCCCGCCACATTTCTCAAGGTTCTTGGCCCTGAACCGTGGAACGTAGCCTATGTGGAACCGTCAAGAAGACCGACTGACGGACGATACGGAGAGAACCCGAACAGGCTCCAGCATTACTACCAGTATCAGGTAATAATGAAACCATCCCCTTCAAATATACAGGACCTGTACCTGCAGTCGCTCGAATATCTCGGTATAAATCTCAAAGAACATGATGTACGGTTTGTGGAGGACGACTGGGAATCTCCGACGCTGGGAGCATCAGGACTCGGCTGGGAGGTATGGCTTGACGGAATGGAGGTCACCCAGTTCACATATTTCCAGCAGTGCGGAAGCATAGACCTCGATCCTGTATCCGCCGAACTCACATACGGTCTTGAAAGGATCTGTACCTATATCCAGGAAGTTGACAATGTGTTTGACATATCATGGAACGAAAGGTTCTCCTACAGGGACATCCATCACAGGAGCGAATTTGAATTCTCCCATTATAACTTCAACATAGCCGATACTGACATGTATTTTAAATTATTCGACATGTATGAAAAGGAGTGCCTCTCAATTCTGGAATATCCTGAGTGTAAAATAGTCCTCCCCGCATATGATTTTGTCTTGAAATGTTCCCATGCCTTTAATATGTTAGATGCCAGAGGCGCAATATCGGTAACTGAACGAGTCGGCTATATTACACGCGTAAGAAATATAGCAAGAAAATGTGCCGAGAGATATGTAGAAATCCGGGAGGAGATGGGCTATCCGCTGTTAAAGTCTAAAACTGTCCAGGGGGCTTGATGAATCAATCCATCAGAATGCTTGATGAGTTTTTAGCGAGAAATGAAAAATTCGTTATTTCAACACATGAAAGTCCGGACGCGGATGGTCTCGGGTGCGAGATTGCTTTTCTCGATTTTCTGAAACAGATGGGTAAAAAGGCAATTATATTAAATTCTGATCCCACCCCGGAGATATGCCGCTTCCTTGATATAGACAATGAGATAACAATTCTTGAAGACGAATCCCAGCTCCCTGAGGATATAGGCGAATACGCGCAGTTTGTTCTCGATACCAACGATTATTTCAACATCGGTTCCGCATACAAGCTGCTGAGTACGAGGATAAAAGAATACTTCATCATCGACCATCATCAGGACAGCGACCAGATTAAAATAGATACGCATTTTATCAAAGTAACCGCCGCTTCAGCATCTGAAATAATCTATGCGATAATGATGCATTATAAAAAAGAACTCTGCTTCAAGACCGCTCAGGCTTTATATACCGGAATCGTATTCGATACTGGATCGTTCAGGTATCCGAAAACCACCTCAGAAACATACCAGATCGCAGCTCACCTTGTAAAGCTCGGCGCCGATCCGTTCAAAATATATGAACATCTCTATGAGAGCAATTCACTCGCCAGCTTCCAGCTGAGGGCAAAAATTCTGTCATCAATGGAAGTAATGGAGGGTGGAAAGATGATCTCGATGAAACTCAGCCCGCAGATGGTTGCCGAAACACAGGCATCATTTTCTGAAGGGGAAGCTACAATCAATTCACCCTTTGCCGTTAAGGGCGTCATTGTAAGCCTGCTTGTAAAGCAGGACATCACGGGCCCTGTCAAAATAAGCATGAGAAGCAAGGGTAATATCGATGTCGGAGCACTGGCGATAAAAAACGGCGGCGGTGGACATAAAAACGCAGCCGGATATAAATCACAGCTGCCGTTTGATGAAGCCTACGAAAAGGCCGTTGCCGATATTAAAAAAAATTTTTTTTAAAACAGCTCTCAGCTGTTTCCGGCAAATCCCTTCAGATCAATTTTCCCTTCCACCCTTGCACCGGCGGATGCTACGGCGAGAGATGCCGCGTAGCTGGCAATTTTAGCCGATTTTTCAATACTGAAACCAGATGTAAGTCCGTAAAGAAATCCCGCCGCATACATGTCGCCCGCGCCGTTCGTATTGACAACCTCCGTTTTTACCGCATCAACCTTGACGGTCGTATTACCGGATTTAACCATACTGCCGTTCGGGCCGAGTTTTACAACAGCGATACCGGATTTTGACGACAAAATCTCAAGGGCCCTGTCATCCCTGAATCCCGTAAACGCGGCGGCCTCCTCTTCGTTTACAAAAATTATATCTGCATAGTGTTCTGTCACGTCGGTAAATATCTCTTTAATTCTCCCCACAAGTGCGGGATCTGCAAGATCAACAGATACAAGCACACCGTTCTCTTTCGCAAGCTTCATCGATCTGTAACAGACTTCACGTAAATTTTCCGGTTCAAACAGGTAGCCTTCAAGATGAAGAATTGAACTGTCCTTAATTATCGAGTAGTCTATCTCGTCAGCCAGAAGCTCAACCGCGGAACCGAGGTGCGTCGCGAACGTTCTTTCCGAATCAGGAGTAATGAAAGTTATCGCATGTCCGGTCATCCCGCTCCCTCTGCTGATAAACGATGTGACACCAGCCTCGACGGTTTTGTCCACATAGGTTTTACCGTAATCATCCGACGCGACCCTTCCTATGAATGAGCCCTTTCCCCCCATCATGGCCATACCGGCTATCGTATTCGCGCAGCTTCCCCCGGGGGCTATGTGAATCTTCATATTCTGCAGCAGCTTGAATATCTCGCTGCTTCTTGCAGCATCAATCAGATGCATCTCCCCTTTTTTCAAACCGAGGCTTTCAAGAAACCTCTCATCGACCTCTACCATGAAATCAAGCAGGGCCGAACCTATACCTGTAACGTCATATACGGATTTTTTTATGTTCATCATAACCTCTGGAATAAATTAATTATAAAATATCTATCGGACCTTCAATCTCACCGCGAATAAACTGTCTTGAATACATGTCCGTTTCGCGGAAAAACTCCTCCGTTTTCATATAGCAGACAATCTTACCTGAATAAAGCAGGGCGATTTTATCCGCAATCTTTTTTGCCACCTTCAAATCATTAGTTACAACTATTGAAGAGGTATTCATTGATCCCCTGATTTCAATCATCAGGTCCGCTATTGAATCAGAGAGTATCGGATCAAGCCCCGCGGTGGGATCATCATAAAGTATAACACCGGGACGCATGCACACTGCCCTGGCAATCCCCACCCTCTTCTGCATACCGCCGGAGAGTTCAGACGGAAATTTATCCCCGGCCCCCTTGAGGCCCACGCGTTCAATTGCAGTGATTACCCTTTCATTAATTTCATCATCCGAAACACCCATCCTCCTCAGACCGAACGCTGTATTGTCAAAAACCGAAATTGAATCAAAAAGGCCGCCTTTCTGAAATACGTAGGACATTATACAGCTGCTGTTTCCTGAAACCGGCTCTTTGCTGTTTCTGTTAAAGATATCGCGTATATTTCTGTCATCAATGTTTATCTCTCCGGCATAGTCCGGTATAAGACCTGCGATAGTTTTGAGCACCACTGTTTTGCCTGAACCGTTCTTTCCCATAATGACAAGGGTTTCGCCGCGATCGACATTAAACGAAATGCCGTCAATAACGGTCCTTTTTAAAAATGTTACTGAAAGATTTTTTACACTTATCATTGTATTTCCATCTTTCCGGTTTCCCCGGAGCTGAAGGGGCATCTGCAAACAGATTTAGTTTTCAATACTGGTTCCTGATATTTTCATGTATCGAATACAGTATATTAAGATAGGAGATATACCGGTCTTCATGTATCTCTCCCTCCTCAACAAGCCTTTTAACCTCACACCCCGGTTCGTGATCATGGGTGCATGGACGGAACCGGCAGTTTAAGCCGGCGGTTTTGAAGTCCTCAAAATAGCTTCCGAGATCATCCGGCTTTATATCAACCAGACCGAATTCCCTGAGGCCCGGAGTATCGATAAGTTCGGTACCGTCATCGGCCCTGATCATGTTGACGTTTGTCGTAGTATGTTTCCCCTTTCCCGAACTTTCCGAAATCTCGCTGGTCTTCAGATCGACACCGGGATATATACGGTTAAAAAGAGACGATTTCCCGACACCGGAATACCCTATGAGCAGCGACCTTTTACCGGACACTCCCTTTTTAAACTCCTTCATCCCCTTCCCGGTGAGTGCACTTACGAACTTTATATCAATATCTGTCCCTTTATAATACGAACGGATATATCCGGTATCACCCTTTTCCATAAGGTCATATTTATTGACACATAAGATAACGGGGATGCTGCTTCTTTTGCTTCGTATAATTATCCGGTCTACAAACCTCAGGTTAAGTCTGGGATTGGTAAAAGACTGAACCGCTATTACCTGGTCAAGGTTGCAGGCTATTATATCCTCCCTGGTCCGTACTCCGTCTTTTCTGGTAAAAGTATTCTTTCTCTCTGATACAGATTCAATAATGCCGAGCCCCTCATTATTAATTGAAAAAGTAACAATATCCCCCACAGCCACCGGATTTGTATAATTGCTTGAACCGATCTTCATTTTACCGCGGAGTACGGAATTGATCTCCCCCTCTTCGTATAAAACGGTATAGAATCTTCCGAATACTTTTGCTATTATTCCTGTCATTTTCCTCAAAAAAAATTAAAGTTTTTCAGTAAACTGTCCGATAAAGAAGCCATAAGTATTGATGTGATAATTCCCTCCCGTTCTTATCACGTCAGTTACTTGACACTGCAAAATAAGAAGGCAGGATAGCCGCCCAGCTATTCTGCTTTCTTTATTTTGGGGTCTTCCGCCGGAATCTTTTCTGCAATCACAGGCGTAAATTCATGCAGATCGCCTGTAAGACCTCCGATAGAACCGGCCCCTACTACTGTGAATCTGACCCTGTATAACATCCCTTCATGAATATTCAGCAGACATGAGGAGAGCTCTTTTCTTTTGACTTTACCGGATATGTCAAATTCGATATCTGCGTTTTCAGAATCATAAAATACGATCTTATCAAATATCCGGTCTATATGTTTAAGCCTCAAGTTTATCACAATACTTTTATTTATATAATTATCAATACCGGCAATAATACCTGATATCAGTATATTTTCATTCTCTGAAGTATTCTCCGCGGAATAAGAAAATGCAGTAAAAAGGATGAATAGTATGACCACAAGCCTTTTCATTAATACCAGTGAACCTCCTGATTAATGACGATTAATAATAATATACTGCTGTTACCGGATTTATACAAAGAATGCAAAAAGTTCTGTTATACAACTATAGCATATTACGAAATGATCAGAACATTGTCATTCCAGCCGCAGCAAGCGCGCCCTGAGCACAGCGAAGAAGTGCCCCTGGGGTAGAGAGCCGGAATCTGCTTCTTTTATCAGGATTAGATCCCCGCCTTCGCGAGGATGACATCAAAAGTACTGATTCAATCGTAAACCGCTATAAACCTTTTACTGACCTTGATGAATTATTAGAATTATAACTGAGCAGAAACGTGTCAATTATAATTGATTGACGGGGATAAATTTAAGGGATGTATAAAACTGTTATATTATCATTAATTGCTCAGGATTGCCTCTCTCGCCGGTATTAATCATTATAATTGCATTCACTGACTTTTGTTGTTTAATGGATCGATTACATCGGCCATTCTTCTATGTTTGCTGATCTTTACGGCTATAAACTCAATAACAAGCCAGAAAAATGATACTACCAGGAACATGTTTATAATCTGTAACATATCTTCTGACCTCCGCCATACTGATATTTATGCAATATCCATGCCAGAAATAAAATATAATATTACAGATATCCCTTTGTACAAAAAAAGAGATATTTCATCATACAATATCGGAATTATGGTACGTGATGACGATAATCTCTGAATTAATCAGGAGTTATCTTAACAGGCGGCTCTCGGGAGGCTCTGACCCCTCCCTTTTATATAATGTTACGGCTGATTCCGCATCAGCCGTTTCTGTGCTGAACTGTTCTATATCATAAAAACTGATAGGATCACTGTATTAAAATGCATAGTGTATCATTTTTGCTACAACTTTTACTGGACGTGATATTCGAATAATATTAATTTGTTACAGTACTGTTTATAAACCGTTAAAGTCTGTCTCTGTTTCCTGCCGGAGAAGAAAACAGACTTTGATACCGTTGTCCGCGGAAACAATCAGTTGAGGCAAAATGAATATTGATAAAGAAAAAGTCATGAAAAGCCAGCGCGAACAGATGATCAACGACCATCTTATAGCGCGCGGGATCTCGGATAAAAGGGTGCTGGATATAATGGGAAGGCTGGAGAGGGAGAGGTTTATACCTTCAAAATTCCTTATTGATGCCTACGGCGATCACCCTGTACCTATCGGTCATTATCAGACAATATCTCAGCCTTACATAGTTGCACTGATGAGTGAACTGTGCGGGTTTACCGGGACTGAAAAAGTCCTCGAAATCGGATGCGGCTCCGGTTATCAGTCCGCGATTCTTTCCGGGCTTGCATCAAAAGTGTTCAGCATTGAAAGGATCAAACCCCTGGCGGAAAAAGCTGAAATAATTCTCCGGGAGCTGGGATGCGTTAACGTAAAAATTATCCATAATGACGGATACAGGGGGCTTGCTGAAGAAGCTCCGTTTGACGTCATTCTCCTCACAGCCGCTCCGGAAGAGATTCCGAAACCGCTGATAGACCAGCTGGCTGAAGGGGGAAGACTGGTTGCTCCTGTGGGTAATGCAGTCCAGGAGCTCGTCAGGATGAAAAAAAAGTCGGGAAAGATTATCAGCGAAACAATTACATATGTAAGTTTCGTACCCATGGTTGAAGGTTTTAATTAATAATTGACAAAATTTTTAAATTTAATTTTAATCTTTAGCAGAATCCCTGAAAGCACATCCTTGGTTTTTTAGGGATCGTTTTCGTGAAGTGAATTCACAAACCTCACATTTTAAGGCTTTTTTTAAACTGATTTGCCTCAAAAAGGGTGATACATGGATGTATCACATTTACAGTTTCCTGCTTTTAAGGTAACTGTATATATTAAAATGCTTTATAACAGAACCGGGTGCGCTATTGCTATTCAATAAAGATGAAAAATACCCTTTCCTGAATGACAGACTTTCAAGAGAAGCCCATATTGATGAAGTTCTGGCTGAAATCGAGATAGCCCAGAGGAAATGGATCAAATATCATACAGGGGAGCTTTCTACAGTTGAAAGCCTCAATGAATCGAGAAACATCAAACTGCCGATTACACAGAAAAGGCTGAACAATATCCAGTATCTTGTTGATCTGCTGATGAGGGATCATCCGGCAGAGATCAGACCGGTGTACTCATTCAGGTTTATTATCAATCCTGAAAATAAAAACCTCACTATCGACGAAAAAATCGAAATCTCATTCATGATGAGAGAGGCAGAATACTCACAGCTGCAGGCCCTGCGTGACAAGGAATCAACTCAATGCCTAATTGAACTTCTTGAGAGTTTCAGACTCTTCAATCTTACCAAACTGATAAAAAAATCCAAAAACAGGGCACACCTGGCGCAGATCGTTCAGGCCCAGCTGGGGATATTTATCTTCACATTCAAAAACTTTTCTCTTGATAAAAACGGTATGGAAGTGGTTGAAGATTACTGCTTTCACAAGAAAAATTATGATTCGGTAAAAAACAAGATCGATCTTGAAGGAATAAAAAAAGTTATAGAACAGAACGAACCGGCCATAGACCGGCGTCTGAAAAATTTCGGGATACTCAATGCATCAGTCAGCGACTACAGGGATTCCAAACTCGATTATATCCTGAATATACTGACCGGCGACCTTGCCCCCTCGATCCAGAAAAACGATATGATCAACATCAAGAATTTTAAACACCTCAGGGACTGCATCATCAAGGTGGACAAGCTGATGGATCCGGTTGTCATGCTGGACGGAGAGATCACAAACTACATACAGGAAAATTTCATTACAACTGAAAACGACATCATATCGCTGTTTGCCGATATGACCGATGAAGCGCTCGGCAGATGGGAATCGGAGAAGATCGCTGCAGGAAAGGTAATAGTCCACCAGTATAATAACGTCAGATACCTGATTGATCCGGCTCAGTTTTTAAACAAATACGAAACGTACTCCAACTCGGTCATATACAGCGAAGACAGCGACCAGATTACCGAGAGCCAGCGGGACAGCAAGATTTTTACGCTTGATATGCTGACGGAGACAGGCAATAAAATACTTGAAAGCGAACAGAACGCGCTGAAATATTTTACTACGATCGAGAGCGCGCAGAAACTCCGTTTTCTTATGAACGAATACCTCGGTTTCAAAAGAACACTGATTGCTTTAAGAAATGCAAATCTGACCGAAACCCAGGAGAAAACGGTTTCTGTTCTTGCACGGATTGCAAACTCGATAATCATGTTCTTTACCAGGAAAGAAAAGAATTACGCTCTTAATCCGGTCAAGCAGGCCCCGGTAAAGGCAAAAAAAGCGAAAATAATATCCAGTGACACTGTTGATATCTTTAAAGAGATCTCCAGCAGAAAATCGCCGCTGATACCGATATCGGAATTTATTGAAATTACACCGGAGAATGAAAGCAGGATTGAGAAAACGATAATTGAATTACGGAATAACAATCTGAAAATTATAATCCCGATTTATAACGCGAAGACCATGCTCTATCCGCAGAGAAGCAAAAAATATCTGATTTCAGATGTTGAATATCTTATGATAGATCCGGAAGTGGCGACTTCACCTGAATCTATCAGAGACTACATTGATTCAATAACCGGGTATAAACTTAAAGAGGATACTATTACGGGAACAGCCCTGTTCAGCATCGAAAAGTACCTGATGACCATTTACAGACGGAACAGGGCAAAAATGAAAAAAAATAAAGCCAAATAACGCGGCTATTCAGCTCCCCCCATGCTGCAGCCTGAACACCCCTGGCATGATGCCGGAGCCTCAGAACTCTGTTTTTCACCCTTTGACTTGTAGTCATTCACATAAAAACCGGAACCTTTAAAAATAAGGCCGGCGGAATTGAAAATTTTACGCACAGGCTTGCCGCACTTTTCACAATCCTTTATCGGCTCGTCGTTCATAGACTGAAATACTTCAAATCTGTTTTTACATTCAAGACATTCATATTCATAAGTAGGCATTACATCACCTCTATAGTATTTTACTCTGAAAGAACAAAACCATTCATTGATATGATTAAGTCAATAAAAAAATCGTCATAAAATTTCAGGTTTTTCGACACCGGAAAATTTATACTGCAGGCGTTTCAGATGGAACGTTTTTTCAAGATAAAGGATGTTCTCCCTTTTCATCCCGATATACTCCTCCTTCATTATATCGGGGAGTAAAATGGAGATTTCACAGATTTCTTTATTCTGTTCAAGATGACTGCCGATAATATTTTCGAGAATCCGGCGCCTGTATCTCGATTTTATCATGAAACCGAGCGCTTCATGATACGGTCCGGCGACGACGCTGCCGCCGCTGAGATCCATCGGATGAAGCCCCATCCGTATTACATTTATCCCGTTTTCGGAGAACATTCCGTATATGACCGAACAGAGATCGACCGCCTGTTCGATCGAAAGAGGCCTGTATTTCTGCTCAATGTAGAGTCTCTCCATGGCCGTGTCTTTTAAAACAACAGCGGGATATATTCTTGCATCATCGGGGAGAAGTTCGACAGTTCTTTTTGCGGAGTCGACCGATCTTTCAAAGGTATCGGAAGGGAGCCCCGGCATCAGCTGGATGCCGGTCCTGAAACGGTAATCTTTCAGCAGGGCTACCGCATCTGTCACCTGACGCGCAGTATGCCCCCTACCTGAAGCGGTCAGTACTTCATCGGAGAATGACTGGACTCCAAGCTCAACCGTTTCAACATGATATTCCTTCAGCAGATCAAGTTTTCTGTTATCAATGTAATCCGGGCGCGTCGATATCCGTACAGAGCTTATTGTTCCGTTTTCGATATATGGTTTCACCTCTGAAAGATACTCGACCTGCTCGTGTTCCGGAATCGCTGTGAAGCTACCACCGAAAAAAGCGATCTCAATCTTTTCAACTGTCCGCGGTATTGCGGAGAGATATCTTCCTATTGTCGCGTGAATCGATCCGGGTTTGACCCTGCCTGACAGGCCTGTTACCTTCCACTGGTTGCAGAATACGCAGCAGTGCGGGCATCCTGAATGAGGTATGAATACAGGAATTGTTATTCTTTTTTTTGACATGATTTCCGTGGATTAAAGATCACTGAGGTCAAATTTCCAGTAAGGCCCTTCCCTGACGAAATTCAGTTCAATGCCGCTTTCAGTTTTTACAAAAGCCTGTCCGCTGCGTATATCGACTGATACAATACCCTCTTTAAAATATCTCCCCAGCTTTATATCCGCATTATCTGAAAAAAAGTAGAGCGCGGCCGAATCGGCCGGTGTCAGATTCACCAGTTTATCCTGTGAATATCCGTATTTCACCGAGAGTACAGCGAGCTGGTCGCTTCGCATGCTTTTTACCATCAGGTTATGACGGGAAATTTTGTCGAGGCTTGACTGTGACAGACATTTTACTACCGCTTCGATGTCCCTGTTTTCAACGGCGCTTTTCACCGCGTTAAACGATTCAACCGGAGTCAGCGGGCCCCCGCTGCCGCACGATATCTGCAATAATATCAGCGGTAAAAAAAAATATTTTAATAGACGCATATATACTCATCGCCGCGTTTATCGATAATCATGTTATCAATGAGCCTTGTCGTTCCCCAGAATGCGGCCAGTGCCACGACGGATTTACCTTCAACCCTGTCTATGTAGCTCAGGTCGTCGTACTTCACTACAGAAATGTAGTCTATACTGTCAGGCGATCCCTCTTCTATTACTGTTCTGATGCCTTCAGTCAGCTTCTTCACGTCCCGTTCACCGGATTCAAGAAGTTTCCGGCATTCAGCAAGTCCCCTGCTGAGCGCGAGGGCGTCCTTTCTATGTTTCTCATTTAAATGCTTGTTTCTTGAACTCATAGCAAGGCCGTCGCTCTCCCTGATGATCGGTGCTATGATTATCTTTATCGGGAAGTTGAGGTCTGATACCATCTTTTCAATTCCCGCCACCTGCTGGATATCCTTCTGTCCGAAAACAGCGTAGTCCGGCTGTACTATGTTGAACAGCTTGCTCACTACGGTAAATACACCCTTAAAGTGGCCCGGCCTGCTGGCGCCGCAGAGGTTATCGGTAAGCAGTCTTACGTCTACCGTAGTCAGATTATCGGTATACATCTCCTTATCATCGGGAATAAAAAGCAGGTTTACACCCGCCTCTTCAGCCATCGCTATATCGCGTTCAAGGTCTTTCGGATAGTTGCTGAAATCGTTCGGGTCATTAAACTGGAGCCTGTTCACAAAGATGCTCATCACAATATACTCCGCGTTTTCTTCCGCTATCTTTACAAGGCTTACATGTCCATTATGCAGATATCCCATCGTGGGGACAAATCCGATCTGCTTCCCCTCTTTCCTCGCGCTTTTGACATTCGCCCTAACTTCGTCTATTTTTTTTACTATTTTCATAAGTATACTCTCAATAATTTACACGATTAAATTTTATTGACTATATTTTTCAGATAATCTATTATTCAAGATATTTTTAAAATAATTTAAAAAAATGATTCCTTCCGTCGGGAGTTTATCACTGCTTATCAGCATTAAGAGTTTCAGGCTCTTCGGATACTATAGCAGTTAAATATTTAATTAGTACATTTAAAGTCACTGCGAGGCATGGAATGCCGCGGCAGTCTGTTATGTAAATATACCTGTTTTTATTATGAAATTACAGTTTTTGATAACAGATTGCTTCACGGCGTTTACCCTGAGCCTGTCGTAGGGTTCGCAATGACAGAGATCTAATCATTACTTTAATTGCTATAATCCGCACTATTCACTGTTGGTTATAAAAATTGTTGTTTACATTTAAAACAAATTAAATATATAATGCCGGCTGGTTATATACTTTTAAATCATGGATTTTGTTCTTCATATCATTTCCTTTGAAGATCGTCGCTGCTTTAAGGTATTGTATTATCCTGTCATTTTAGCGGAATTTAATAAAAAGACTGTTTTCTTTTAACCGGAAAATAATTAATTTAATACTATCACTTGATAATAACAGAGGGATGATTGATGAACGTTGATATCTCAAACAAGGCCGTAATACTTACAGATTTTGAAAAACTGGTTCCTCTTGTTTCTGAAATTCTCGGTTCGATCAACGTTGACATTTTTACAGGTGACAGCTCGCTGAAATCATCGGCTATATTAAAAAAAAGGATAGCTGAAGAGGGGAACCTGTCGTTTCTTAAAAAAGACATCATCTCTTTCATTGAGAAGAACGGTTATCCATTTTTAATTTTTATAGATATGAAGATCGGTGCCGGCATCAACGGCAGCGACGAAAGCATAAAGGTCCTTAAAACGCTGATACTCTCCTACCTGATTATTCTTCAGAGTGAACAGTACAACAACATTTCATGTAACCTGCTGGTGCTGGTGAACAACAAGGATTACAATCACCTGAAGGCCGTGTACAAACAGCCGCAGAACATGCTTGCCCTGCTGAAAACGAATGATGAGAGGATAAACAGCATCATCAATGAATACACGACCAACAGCGATAAATTCAAAAAAAATTTCAATATACTTCTCACCGACGCGGAACAGGAAAGCTCTCTGATAAAATCGGAGATTGTTCTTTTCGCAAACATGATAAAGTCTAAAGAAAAACTGAAAAACAAGCTGACGAAACCTAAGTCCGAAACGGCTGACGGACCGAAAATTTCCGCGGCCGAAGCGGCTGATGTGGTGCTGAGATCGGGGAGTATATTTTTTAAAAACGGCGAGGCACCCGCAGAATACGACGAAAAACTGAATCTGGAGGATAAAGAGGTTTATATACTAGGAAACTTCACAAGCTATACGCGCCTTGCTGTAATCGAGAAATTGTACATGCTGATGAAACGGGGTTTCGGAAACGAGGTCAATTTTAAAAAAGGGGATATACTGGTAATAAACATCCCGAAAGAGAGCACGATAGATTCAACTACATCAATCACGCTGGCGCAGCTTATCTCGAAGGAGCTTATCGAATACAAGAATATAAAAATAAAAGCCGCAGCGCCGCACTACCAGATGATGCAGAAATCGCAGGGATTCAGCATGATACAGAAACATATCTCGTCATACGAAGCAGGTTCGCAGGTTCGTATCGGATGAGGTATCCGCAGCGCGCTGCGAATACCTCATGTGCGTAAATTCTAATTAAATGCCCTGACTGAACGAACATAAAGGGGGCCTTCCTTTAGACCATAATACTGCTCGCCGGTACTGAAACTCTGACCCCATGCCCAGTCAGAAGAATATTCAGACGAACTCCAGTAACTGTCAAAAGCTAAACCGCCGACACCGCTTTTTTTAAGATTTAAATACATCTGATTTAACTCATCTTTCGATGGCAGATACCAGTTTGTATAACCGCCGTAAGTCATCGCTCTCGCAAGACCAGCGGCATAACTTCTATAATTTTCACCCTGACTTGTTTTTATAGTCTCTGAATTGGCCAGTCCGGTACCAATAGCTGTTGCTGTTGCACCGGTTGTTTTATTAACGCCATTGTACCATCGCAGATAAGTACTTACATCCGATGGAGCCGCCTCAAGATACCTGCCCCAGCTCTGATTGCTCCCCGCATCATAGAACACCCATCCGCCGCCGGGACCAATTTTTCTCAATACGTCGGTTCCTGTAGTATATATCGCATATAGCGTTGTATCAGCTGTTATTGAAAAAGAATTGCCCGCACCGTATTGTGCCGTAGTGGCAGACGGATTCGTATTCCAGCCGAGAAATCTCTGTTTAATTCCTGATGTAATTACCGTACCTACAAGATTTCCCGTGTTGCCTGAAACAATAACCATTGAACCTGAACTGTAATAATTATTGTCAACAGGTACCGAACCCGAACCATTTCCTGTACCGGCATTGTAGGTGACCCGGAATGTCCGGACGTACACCACTGCGGTTTTAGGTGAACCGGATATCGTAAAACCGGATGGGCTTGTAACTGCAACGGTTACTGTCGCTTCATTGGCTACGGTTATGGCTGTTATCGCAAGAGTCCTCGTCGTTCCCGTGCCGGACAAGGCCCCCTTTGTCGCTCCTGTTACAGTTATGTTACCCGCTGTCAGAGTGGTGGGATCTGTACTGAAACTCAGCGCCAGCGCCGTTGTTGTGACCGTGTTGGAAGTACCTCCAACCTGTGTTACACCGTTAAACGTGACCGGTGTAGGAGCTTTATACACCACCGCCGTCTTCGGTGATCCGGTAATTGCGTATCCTGCGGGGCTTGTGACTGTTACGGATACTGTCGCGCCATTGGCTACGGTTATGTCAGAAACCGCAAGACTTCTTGTTGTTCCCGTGCCGGATAAAACCCCCTTTGTCGCTCCAGTTACCGTTATGTTATCAGCCGTCAGGGTAACCGGGTCTGCACTGAAACTCAGCGTCAGCGCCGTTGTAGTTACCGTACCTGATGTCCCCCCCGTTTGTGTTACGCCTGAAAATGTAACTTCTATATCCGGCGCAATACCTGTCGCCGGAAAAACAGCTGCGACATTCCCGCTATTGACGGCATTCACTGCCTCTGCTCCTGCTACCGTGAAGAAGTTTTCAGGTACACCCGTCAGGGTGAAGCCGTTTTTAGCTGTAAGAACAATATTTGCCGTATAGACCGTTGATGCCGCGAACGGACTCCCAGAAGGGGACCATGTGATTGTTCCTGTATATTGAACTGTATCTATTTCTGTTGTTACCGGGATTTCATCCCTCACCGGCACCACTACTCCCGGTATTGCGGAAATGTTTATTACCTCCGGGGCTTTATATACAACCGCAGTCTTCGGTGAACCGTAAATTCTGAAACCTGCGGGGTTTGTAACTGTTACAGATACACTCTCCCCGTTTGCTACTGTTATATCATAAATTGCGAGACTTCTCGTCGTTCCTGTACCGGACAATGCCCCCTTTGACGCTCCTGTTACTGTTATGTTGTCTGATGTTATACCTGCCGGATCAATACTGAAACTCAGCGTAAGGGCCGTTGTTGCACTCAGGTTCGAGACCCCGCCTGTTTGTGTTACACCGGTGAAATTTACCTCCACTATCGAAGACATGGAGATTGTTATCACACCTGTAGGATTATTAATATCTGCCGTTCCGTAATATAACGGTATATCCGCGCTGTTATAAGCCGTTACCTTAAATGTTATCATTCCTGTATTGCCGGCGGTTATATCAACAGCTCCACGCCACGGTGTTCCCGGTGAACTCTGCTTGAGCCACCCTCCGTTTCCTGCTGAAGTACCATTACTGTTAAAAACCGCCGCCTGCACAGAGTGCACAGCTGCATGATTGACGAAATCGAACAAACGGGAACCCCCTTCCGGGATAGTTACCTCTACTATAACCTCGTCACCTGTTAAACTGCTTTCTCCGCTGCTGTCAGACGAATTATCAATAATATCACACCCTGTAATTACAATCGTCGTGATAAAAGCAATAAAGATTGTTGTTATAAATCGCATCGTTTTCTCCTTTATTTTTCATGAACAGAGAGGCTCCCTTTAAATTCAGGGCATTACGTTCATTTTAAGATTTAAAGTAATTCATGACCTGTTCGCATTAAAGCCGGAACAATATTACATAAAATCAGCCTGTATGTCGTCAAAATGGATATATTTTGACGTTTTTTTTATCAATTCAGAGTTTTTTCAGCAGATATCAGGCACAGGGGGCTTTAAAGATTGAATAGAATCTTGTTTTTATAAAACTATTTTTAAGATCGGAGAGATGAAACGAATCTCTGATTTTAAAGAACAATAAACCGTTAGAATATTGTATGACCTGAGCGTTAAATGATCACTTCAGCTTGAACTCTAAATGAATGACTGTTGTAATTGCTTCCAGTTCCAGTTTTGGTTCAGCAAAATACAGCCTGTTTTTATGATCTGCGGTATACTCTGTAACATTGCCTTTTTTAACTGCTGAAAACATCCCCTGATCTCTGGAAATACTTATATCCCGCTTAACATCGAATGATAAATCGTGACGGCGGGTCATCCTGATCCGTGATCCGGTAACCGGATCTTTAAAGTTATATCTGTTGCCTGACATTGAATTTTCTCCTGTTTAATTGTTGAAAGCCGGCGTAATAGTACACAATACTCAGCCTCCAGTCATCGAAATGGATACATTCAGACGTTTTTTACAAAATTCAATCCTCAACATCGGAAGATGAAATATATCTCCGATGTTAAGGAAAATTAATCCGTTAAAACATTTTATAACCCGAACCCGCGGAATTTTTATCAGCGCTTGTAATGAACCGGGATTTTAAAATGACCCTTGATACCGATGTTGTTTTTATCATCACCGCTGCCATCCATCTTAACCGATACACTGGTCAGAAACGAGGGAAGCGGAGGCCATTGCATCTCCAGCCAATCAAGCTGCTGGAACTTAACTTCACCAACTCTTGAATATGAATTCGGACTGAGATCAACACTCACAATATTCACATTTCCGGTTATACCCGTCACAGTCGCAGGTATTTTCACATCTACCGGACCCTCAAATACAGTATCTCCATTCACCTCGGTTATTCTAAGAAATATACTCGCCTTTAAATCTGTTCCATCCTGATTGACTTCAATGGTGAATTCATACCGTGTCGTTCTTTCACTCTTCGAATTGACCTCTCCGTCTCCCTTAGTATTGGATGTAAAACCCATCTCGTTAAAATCAGCTTCAATAAAGCCGGTAGCAGTGCTGCTTGTCACGGTTATAACCTTACCCTTCAGGTAATTGTCGTAAGCTGTCTTCACTGCCTCTTTTTTTGATGGATCGGTGATAAACTCATAAATCGGCTGAAGACTGTCAGGGTAATAATCGCTCCAAACTGTATTGTCCGATATTGTAGCTATCCATGCATCATAATCACCCTTGTTTTGGATCGACTGCGCATACTCAACCGCTCCGCCATATGCATGCGTCCTGATTTCAGCGGTATTCATTTCAAAATAATTCGTATATTGATTATCAACATTCAAATTGGCACCGGCATTCACAGATGCAGGTCCATAGGTAGCTTCGAATTTTGCATTTGCATAAGCCCCGATCTGGGATGATACATTACTAATTTTTTTCTTTACCACTATATCATAATCAAGCCTGGCACCCCATACACCTCCAAGCATTACATGTGTCCCATATTTTTTTATCAGGTCATCGGAATTCATGGCGTCTACATCTTTCTTGAACTGATCTGTCAGATAATCAATCTGTTCTGCGGGATAACCCCTGTTTTCAATATAATATCCGGCCTTTGTTATCTTGCTTGTACTTGTCGCAAAGGCGTATTCATCAGATTGATATTTTTCTTTATTGAATTTAGTACCTACTTCTGCAGTAAATGACGCCCCTTCTACTCCTCCACCTCCGGAAACACCTGCATCAAAAGCCAGACTGCTTTGATAGGTAGTTATGGTATTGCCGGAAACAGTTTTAAAATCACCTTCCGCAAGATTCGTATTGTATACAATTTTACCATCAGCATTAAGCCTATCATAATCAAGAATCGAACTTTTAATTTCCGGCGAATAGGCATAACGGCCTGTTACGTCATAACCATGACCGATAACCACTTTTATCTGGTCAGCACTTATTACATTTGTATCTTTCTCGCTTGAATCTTTCCCGCTACCTCCTCCAGAAAAGCACGAAAAGAAAGCGATCGACATCAACAGACAGAGCGTTACTAAAAAAACTATCCGTAATTCCTGAAACCTATTTTTGAAACTTTTCATAAATCCTCCAATACCTAATTTTAACCGATTTAATATTAAACGCCGTAACCCATATCATTATTCCGCACAGGACAGCGTATTTGATTATGGGAATAAATATTACAAACAGACGGTCACTGTCGTCCAATTGGATACGCTCAGACGTTTTTTTACCGCAAATATGGTTTTTTAACATTTATTCGGCGTATATTTTTCAACAACGGGATAAAAGTTAATTTGAATTCAGAAATGAACGGAAATCAACTTTTGTCTACGTAGCGTGGAAAGCGGGATTAGAGCATGCGTTTCATTCACAACATATGCCCTTTCCAACAAGAGGGATCAGAGCACCATCCGAGCACCTTCCTTTACTGTGATAATACGGAACCGCAACGGCTTAAGAGAGTGTAATTCAATGGTTAACTCCCTGAAATCGATCATCTCAATTGCTATAAATTAATGAATTGACATTATTTTCAGACTATAGAGCATAAATCGCTCAAAAGAATATATTTTAATGGAAATAGATATTATTTTCCCGATTGTTCCCCTTTGACCGGATAGAAATCGGGAAACATCGATAAAGCCATCTATCGCTCCGGGAGTTACCTGTATTTTATAAGACTGCCGGGATTTTTCTACGGAATCAGGAGAATATCTGATGGATATTTTAGAGTCATTTAAAATCCAGTCAATACTGTCAGCGATCGGCAGCTTTCAGGGGTTTTTCCTGATATTTCTGATTCTGAAAATGGAAGGGGGAAACAGAATAGCAAACAGATTTCTGGCGCTTTTCATTCTGGTCGGATCATATATTCTTCTGGGGAACTTTTATATAACATCAGATTTATGGCGTAAATATCCTTCAATATATTATTTTCTGGTCCTTGTTGACTGCAGTTATCTGCCCGGACCGCTTTTATATTTTTATACGGCAGCTCTGACCCGTCCCGGATTCAGATTTAGAAGAATATACCTGCTGCACTTTATGCCCGCGATAATTGCCACGCTCTATGGTTTGCCCGATTATATGATAAGCAGGGAACAGATCCAGTTAATATTCTCAGAAATCTTATCTAACGGTCATCCGGTTGGAAGGCCCAATACTGCGGATTTAATGATAGCCTTTGGCGCTCATATCCAGGCATGGTTATATATCATTCTGTCGCTGCGACTGCTGGCCAGTCACAGGAGGCGTTTACAGAATCTCTTTACTTCAATTGAACATATCAGACTTACATGGCTGAAATTTCTCATCACCGGTCTGCTGATTTTGTATTCTTTAATATTGATACAGTTTTTTTTAAATATAAAATCTGGTTTCAATTTAGTATCAATTGCATCATGTTCATTCGCAGCTTCACTGGAAGTTACCTTTTTTATCTGTGCGATAGGCTATAAAGGCCTTATGCAGAGGGAGATTTTTTCCGTGGCATTGAATTTACCGGATGACGACAGTATCACCGATGCAGAGAAATCATCTATCTCTCCGGAAAAGATACGTGATATAATGGCAAAAGTTACACAGGTGATGAACGAGAAAAAACCGTACCTCGATCCGGATCTCACGCTCCCTTCTCTGGCAGAGATGCTCGATGTGCCGCGCAACTACCTGTCACAGGCAATAAATGAGGAAACAAAACAGAACTTTTACGAGTTTGTCAATTTATACCGGGTGGAGACCGCGAAAAGATACCTTGCCGATCCAGAAAAACAGAACATGAATATACTTAATATCGCTTTTGAGGCTGGGTTTAACACCAAGGCGACATTCAACTCTTTTTTCAAGAAAAATACTAATCTTACCCCGACAGAATATAAAAAGATGCTTCAGAAGAATCAAAACGTTTTTTCAGAAACGGGTAACAACGAAAAGATCGCAGATACGGGGCTTTTATGAAGAAAACAGCATTTACCGGTTTACTCCTTTTACTTTTATTTTTCTCAAGCTTGACGATACTTATGGCCGAAGACGTTCGGGGAGATGATACTGCCGCAGATGGTATTTCCGCGGAAAATGAAAAAGAGAAACCATCGGACAAAAAAGTTAAAAAACGCCCTAAAGATGAAGGTATAGTGATAACCGCGTCCAGGCTCCCGGAAGATGTCCGCCTGGCCACGCAGAAGATCACAATAATCGGAGATGACAAAATCGCCGGGACCCCCTCTCCCAACGAGAACATCTCCGATCTTATCCGGTACCAGCCCGGTGTTGCCGCGAACGTATACGCGCGCACCACTCCGAATTACGGATCATACGGCGGTATGGGGCCAAACTATAACATCTATCTGCTCGACGGCCTCGGGATCGACGCGTTCATAGATCTTATGACGCTCGACAGCGCCGCGGTTGAACGTATCGAGGTCTTCAAGGGGCCGGGTTCCGTACTCTACTCAAACTACATGGACCAGTACATGGGGGCCCAGTCGGCCTTTGCAGGTGTCACAAACGTGGTGCTGCGCGACAGGATTACGGCCCCGATGACCAGATTTTCATTCAGCGGGGGGAGCTATGACACAAGGACATACCGCGTTTACCACCAGTCCTCGTCAGGGGGATTCAATTACTTTTTCGGCGGAATGAACGAACAGTCCCGATATACAGATTTCACTACGGGTGATCCACGCACAACAATGATAGATAACCCGCAATATGAAAAAAACAGGCTCTACGGCCGCGTCGGATATCTCTTCAGCAGCAGACACCATCTCTCGCTGTTTGCCATTCACGGGCAGATGAACGGCAATAATGGCCGGCCCAATATCGATTACCTGTACAATACCGATCTGGCAAACCTCGATTATTATAACGCGGTAAGCGATAACATCACCATACAGGCAAAAGCCGGTTATCGTCATATTAATCTCCTAGACGGATTTGACAACTACATAATATCCGGCGGCGACATGAATCTTGCATGGCGTGCTGAAGTAATACAGGATATCGCTCCTTCAGATCTTAGCCTGGGTATTACGCACCTTGGAGAGAGCCTGCTTACAATAGGGGTGGACAACCAGTATGCCGCGTACAGAACATATATCGAGATGCCGCTGAAGATAAAACAGAATGATATGATAGCCAACAATACAGGCACATACATACAGGAACGCCTCGTACTGGACCGGCTTATACTAAGAGCAGGCGGACGCTTTAACTGCACACGTCACAATTACGATATGATCGAAGGACGCAAGCCGGCAGACATTCCGGATACCAGGAGCTGGAAATCCTTAGTATGGAGCGCCGGTGCGCGGCTCAATCTGCCGGACAGGTATACGATCTTCGTGAACGGCGGCAACAGCTTTATAGTGCCGATGGCGTTTTCGATAATGGGAAATCTGAACAGGACCGATGCCGGTGTTCCGGGAAAGAACGGTTTTCTTCCGAATCCGGGGCTATCCCCGGAATCGGGAAACAGTTTCGACGCCGGTCTGGAAAAAAATTTTTATGATTTTTTACATATTTCAGCGCGGGGATTTTATGCCCGTGTGCATGATGTGATAATCGACAGGCTCCTGAGATATGATCCTGTACAGTACCAATCGATAAATGCCGGGACGATGACCGTCAGCGGCGGCGAATTTGAAACCAGGATTACTCTCCTCAGCGGAGTTGACATCTTCGGAAACTATACCGTCCAGCGGAACAACATAAAAAATCCGTATGACGATGACGCGGATAATGTCCGCGCGGTCGCAGTGCCGGAAAATCTTGCGAACTTCGGTGTTTCAGCGGATATGCCGATGGACTTCAGCGCGGCAATTTACGGACACTACAGCGGCCCGTTTTACGACAGCCTCTCGCGTTCTCAGCGCAGGGAGCTTCCGTCCTATTTTGTGATGAATGCGCGCGTTCAGAAAGCCCTCACTGTCGAATCGGCATCGGCTGTCAATGTTTCCGTGGATCTGATCAACATCACAAACAAAAAGTACAAAATGAATAATTTGCTCAGAGACCCCGGATTTGCATTCAACGCCCGTGTTGAGCTGGTGTTATGACACAGGAAGGTCCGCAGATCCGCAGCGCTGCGGATCTGCCGGGTTTCAATCATACCGCGCGAAAGAGTATCTTACAGAGTCATGCCCGACGAGCCGGGATATGTCCTCAATAAAAATCTCCGAAGGAAAAATGTTAAACGTCGAATGGGCCTTTATCGTTCTGATCCCTTCGTGGTCTTTCACGTGAAAATACAGAGGACAGTTACCTTTATGTTTCTCGACTATCTCCTTGATTTTCACTATCACATCGTCATCCACTCCGAGCGAATCGAGCTTGATGTGAATCGCGGACGCGGCGTCCCGCCTCACCTCTTTCAGCGACTTCAGGCTGTTTACCAGTATTTTTTTCGGTTTATCGCCGTCCATCTCTATCTTTCCGGTCACCATTACCGGTTCTCCGCCGTTAATCAGGCTGTTGAACTTGTCGAGCACCTTCGAAAAAATCAGTACCTCCAGCGATCCGCTGAGGTCTTCAAGCAGGCCGTTTGCGTAGAGGTTGCCGTTTTTCTGCGACCTTTTAACAACCACGTTGCTTATTATCCCGACTATGGATACATCGTTTGAACAGTTGTTTTCGCTCAGCTCGGATATCGTGTAAGAAGGGAACGAACCGATCTCCTTTTCAAATCTCGCCAGGGGATGTCCCGACAGGTAAAGCCCTATTACCTCTTTTTCAAAATTCAGTTTTACACTGTCTCTCCATTCCGTCACAGGGGGGAGATCGGTCGAGATCCTGCTGTTATCACGGGATGAATCCATGCTGAACAGGTCTCCCTGGCCGGACTCAAGGTCCTGCTGAAATTTTCTGGACAGGTCGATTATCAGATCAATAGACTCAAACAGCTGTGCTCTGTTTTTATGTATTGCATCGAACGAACCGGACTTTATCAGCGCCTCAAGAACCCCTTTATTTACCACAGACAGGTCCACATTCTCAAGAAACTGTTTCAGGGTTTTAAATGACCCGCATTTGTTCCTTGCCTCTATAATATTCTCAATCGCCTTCTCGCCGAGCCCCTTAATGGCAGCGAACCCGAACCTCAGCGACTTCTCCTCAATGGAAAAATCGTAGAAGCTGTCGTTGATCGACGGGGGGAGTACCCTTATACCGTTCTCTCTCGAGTCATTGATGTACTGTACCACGTCCTCCTGTTTGTCCGGAGCGGCCGATATAAGCGACGCCATGTACTGCAGACGGTAATGCGCCTTCAGATAGGCGGTCTGGTAGGTGACAAGGGCGTACGCGGCGGAGTGCGATTTGTTAAACCCGTACTCACCGAACTTCTTGATCATATCGTAAAGCTCTACGGCGATCTTCTTGTCTATGTTTTTCTTCTCGGCACCCTGCAGAAATTTCGTCTCAAGGGCGTCGATTATATCCATCTTCTTCTTCCCCATCGCCTTACGGAGCTTGTCGGCTTCAGGGAGCGTAAAACCGGCGATGATCTGCGATATAAGCATGACCTGTTCCTGGTATACAACGACTCCCAGCGTATCCTTTAAAACCGGTTCAAGCGAAGGATGAGAGTACCTCACAAGCTCAGGCTTCTTCTTTCTTTCGATGAAGTCGTCGACCATTCCGGAACCGAGGGGACCGGGACGGAACAGCGCCACGATGGCTATTATATCCTCGAACTCGGTAGGGCCGAGCCTGCGGATGATATTCTGCATGCCGGAACTTTCAAGCTGGAATACCCCTTTTGTATCGGCCCTTTGGAGTAACTTATATGTTTCCCTGTCATCAAGGGGTATACTTGTTATATCAACGACGCCGCCTGTTGTCTGCTTTATCAGTTTTATGCAGTTGTCGATAATCGTAAGGTTTCGTAAACCGAGGAAGTCCATCTTCACAAGACCGGCCTGCTCCAGCGTGTTCTTCTCATACTGCGACGAGATGCTGCCGTCCTTGTCCTTGTATAGAGGAACATAATCAGTCAGAGGCCCCTTCGATATGACAACACCGGCAGCGTGCTTACCCGCAGACCTGGTAAGTCCCTCGAGCCGCAGGGATATGTCTATAAGCTGTCTTCCGGTATCGCTCTCTGAAACCTTTTTCAGATCCGGGGAGATCTCTATCGAGTTTTTTAAAGTGTCCCCTTCTATAAGTTTGCTTATCGCGTTAGCATCAGCAAAAGGTATGTCGAGAGCGCGCGCAACGTCTTTCACCACGGCCTTCGCTTTCATCTTGTTTATCGTAATGATCTGGCTTACATGGTCCTCGCCGTATTTCCGTTTGCAGTAGTCTATTACCTCTTCACGTCTGTCTGCGCAGAAATCGAGGTCCATATCAGGCATCTCGTTTCTGTCCGGATTGAGGAACCTTTCAAACAGCAGGTTATATTTCAGCGGATCGAGCGCCGTGATACCGAGACAGTACGAAACAATGGAACCTGCGGCAGATCCCCTTCCGGGACCTACCGGGATATGTACAGAACGGGCGTAGTTGATAAAGTCCCATACTATCAGGAAGTATCCCGAAAATTTCATGTTTGTAATCACCGAGAGTTCGTAGTTTATCCGTTCAGTGACGATAGAAGGTATTATCGGCCCGTAAACTCTGGCCGCTCCTTCATTTACCAGATGACGGAGATATGAATCGAGATTATATCCGTCCGGTACTTCAAAATTCGGCAGTATCGGATTACCCAGGTCAAGCTCGACGTCGACCATCTCGGCAATTTTGCAGGTATTGAACAGCGCATCGGGATAATCGGCAAAGATCTTCCTCATCTCGTCGAAGCTCTTCAGGTAAAACTGGTCCGATGAAAACCTCATCCGGTTTTCATCGCTCATTGTTTTTCCGGTCTGTACGCAGAGCAGCACTTCGTGAGAGTAGGCGTCATCCCTCTCCGGATAGTGCGAATCGTTTGTAGCTATAAGAGGTATGTTCAGTTCCGAGGAGATTTTTATCAGTTCGCTGTTTACTATCTCCTGCTCCTTTATTCCGTGATATTGAAGCTCCAGATAGAAATTCTCCGCGCCGAACAGTTCCCTGTATCGTCCCGCAAGTTCCCTTGCTTCGGCATTTTTACCTCTCAGTATATAACGCGGTATCTCGCCGGCTATGCATGCGGAGGAAACGATAAGTCCCTGGGAGTATTTTTCAAGTACCTCCATATCGATACGGGGTTTATAATAGAAACCCTCCAGATACGCGATAGAGGACAGTTTCATCAGGTTCTGATAACCGGTCAGGTTTTTTGCAAGGACGATAAGGTGGTGAGCGTTATCCTCCTTATCGCCGCGTATCGCCTCTTTTTTAAAACGCGACCCGGGAGCAACATAAAACTCCTCGCCGATAATCGGCTTGATGCCGGCTTTGCGTGCCTTCTGGTAGAATTCGACTGCACCGAACATATTTCCGTGATCGGTGATTGCCACAGCGGGCATTCCGAATCTGGCGGCCTTGTCCACAAGTTTATCTATTGTGATCGCGCCGTCTAGAATTGAATAATCCGAATGATTATGTAAATGTACGAAATCCATATATTTCCTGATATAAATGTTTCGAGAGTGATGTAACCGGCTGTATGAAAGAAAATTTATAATTCTGTTTTATGCCATTATTGCCCTTTTTTGGATGGTTAAATCCGGAGCGGGGATCTATTCGCTTTTTTATATTACGGATTCCTCTCCGCAGGGATGACACACGGGACAGCCTTTTTTAATCTTACGGGGTATTTTCAGGAAAGGAGACATAATTTCAAGTATTAATTTAGCAGTTTTCTGAAAAACAGAAAATGCCGGTACGATACAGGCACTGAAAAAGTCATGGATCGACTTTTTCAGGAGATTTGGTGGAAAAATTTGAGTATTAAACTGAATTTTAAACTGTTATTCCGTCAAAACTACAAGGTTATTCCTGACAGATACAATATTTCCGTTGCCAAGACCGAGGATTACCGTGTCCCCTGCAAATGTAGGAGATGTAATTATTCTGCTGTTGAATGTGTTTTCCCACAGAACCGATCCCGTTGAGGGATTTAAAGAATAAACAGTTCTTTCACTGGCGACGACTATGCTTTCAAAGGCATGGATGGGGCTGTTTTTAAACGGATGCGCCGATTTAAACTTCCAGTTTAACGCTCCGGTTTCGCCGTTCAGAGAGTACAGATAACCGTCTTCGGAACCGAAATATACGCTCCCCCCCACCGTTACCGGACTTGAATATACCGGACCGCCGGATTTAAATGTCCAGAGGATGCGCCCTTTAACTGCTGAAACTGCATAGAATGTTCCTGAATAACAACCGAAGTAAACTTTATCTTTATCTACCAGCGGCGCAGAGGTTATCACTCTGCCGTCGATACGGGTGGCCCAGTTCTCATCGCCGTCTTCCGAATTCAGCGAGTAGAGTTTTAAAGCATCTGTCGCTATGATCAGAGAGCCCTGAACGTATACCAGCGAATTGTATATGGCTTCATCAAGCTCATTCTCCCAGAGCTTTTTACCGGTCAGGTCATAGGCCTCGACGCTGCCGAATCCCGTAGCGAGAAAGATTTTTCCATTTGAGACGACAGGTTCTGACTTAAAGAGCAGAGGTCCCCCTGCTTTAATCTTCCAGTTGACGTTCCCGTCAGAGGTATTTATCGAATACAGGTACCCGTTCACATCAACGGTATAGATATTCTCCTTGTAGACTACAGGCTTTGATTCAAAACGTTTTGTGATCTTTTTTGAAACAAGAACCGAACCTGAATTGTTCAGTATATCCACCGTTCCGCTTTCAGAGCATAACACTATACGGTCATTGACGAATACCGGGGCCGAACTGATTGGAGACTTAAGCGCGCTTACCCACTTCACTCTTTCAAGGTTCTTGCTCCTCTGCATTTTCGGAGAGAGCGTATAGGTTTCGCCGGACGCCACTTTTACATCTGTCGTGAAATCCTTGTAGCCGGAAGCCGTTATCTTTACTGACATTTTTACATCGGGACGGACTTCCTGTTTGAACTGCGATTTCCCCTTATATTTTGAATTGATGTAAATTTTTGCATTTTTTAACGGGGCCGTCACAACAAGATAGGTCTTTGTAACAGGTACGGCCTCCTCTGTTGTAACAGTGAACTTCGACGCATTGCTCCTCAGTATTTCATTGTTGCGGCTGTCGGTCAGCACCACCCTCCAGTAGAATTCACCCTGTTCGCTGAACGGAACTGTTGCCGAGTTCTGGTTTTTGGCATTAATAGTCTTTACACCGGAAAAGTCAGCCTGTTTTGATATCTGGAGTTTATAATTTCCCCCGAGATCAGCCCTCTTCCATTTAAATTGAATATCGCGTTTCTTTGCCTTCGCGGGGATTTTTATCTCGTCGTCAGATATCGGATTTATCAGCGTAAGTACATCATTGACCACAATTTCGAATTCGCCGACTTTTGAATACGGCACATCTTCCCCTGTGCTTACCTTCCCCTCGACCCTCCAGAAATATTTTCCCGGTGCGAGTTCCTTTTTTATATCTATAAAATTCAGTCTTCTATGCTGGTCTATGATATCGCTTTTAAAATCAGAGTCCCTTGCCACCTCGACTTCATAAGAGGAGAACGAGGTATCATTCTTCCAGCTGAGGACTATACCTTTTGATTTTACGCGCGCGGCATCGATCTTCTCACCCTTTGCCGGGCTTATGAGGACCGGGGGACTTATAGTCTTAAGTTTATCAATAATGAAAGTTGAAACGGGGGATGTCTTCGCGACATTCTCACCGCCTATGTTGACGCTGCTGACCACCCGCCAGAAATATTCCCCCTGGTCAAGGTCTACTGTTATGTTCCGGAGGGATGTATTGGTCCTGCTGATTACAGATGAAAACTCCCTGTCCTTCGAAACCTCGAGAGTATAATACGAGGCGAGTTTGTCCTCGCTCCACTTGAACGATACTGAATTCTGCGACACCGAAAGCCTGATTGTTTCTTTTAATGCGGGCGCGATAAGTTTAACAGGCTTGCCGTAGATCAGTTCAAACTTTGACGGTTCACTATACTCGTTTTTACCGGTGTCAGAGTTTAAAGCATAAACTCTCCAGTAGTATATGCCGGCATCAAGAGTTTTCTTTATTGTATTTACATTCAGTTTTTTCTGGGATACCAGCGGTTTTTTAAATGTTCTGTCCCTGCTTATCTCTAAATTGATGTTCCTGAAATTACCGGCCAGCTCCCATTTAAATGTGACATCAGATTTCGGGGTCTCTGTCATTGTATAGCGGTTCGGTGCGGGTTCAATCAGATTGAACTTGAGCTGAACCACGGTCGTCTCCTTCCTGTCCGAGGATATCAGGGCCTTCTCGTTGGGTTTGATTAAGGTCTCACCGGTGGCGGATTTGACCTTCGCGGTACCATCGGATACTGTCAGATCAAGTTCCTGGTTTTCAAGCTGAGTGAGCTGGATGTTGCTTTTATCAATTGAAACCGTCGCGTCCTGGGACTTGATATGAATAGCCGCGATATCCGTTCCCCTGACCCCGGTTCTGTTGGCGGAAATTGTACCCTGTTCAAAATTTATATTGATTGCGTTCTCCTTACTGGAGAGCATTATCATGCTGTTTTCCTGAATACTGATATCAGTACCGTCGAGAAGATGGATTACAGCCTCTGACATATCGGATGTCCTGATAGAGTCGTTGTTGTATACCGGGAAGTTCTGTTCTATCCCCTCCCACACGACCTGGGACTGGTATTTTCTCTGGGCAACCTCGCGCTTGTAGGATATTGTACCGATCCTTTTAACGTTCCCCACTTCGATTTTTTTATTAAAATCGTTGTAGAGGAGTATAGAGAAGGTCGATATAACGCAGGCGCTGATTACCGGGAAAAGAAGATCACTAGTCAAGAATTTCATATTTCACTTCATGCTCATCAGATGCTTCTTCCGTCGGCATACCCTTCATCTCGATACCAACCAGTTTCCTCATTTCATCAAGCGTCCTCGGTGAAGCGGGATCATCCAGTCTTCCGAGAACCGCGTAAATCTGCTGGGGCTCGCTCTTCCCCTTGACTTTAATCTTCTGCATCGGAACTGTTCTGAAGATATCTTTTATCTGGTTATATGTATCCGTGGAGACAAGAATGTCGGTCCCAAACGGTTTATTCAATGATTCTATTCTCGAAGCGAGGTTTACCGTATCACCTATAACGGTATACTCCATCTTCTCGTTTGACCCTATCTGGCCTGCGAGTACCGGACCGGTATTGAGTCCGCATCCTATCTTGATTATAGGTTTTTTATCACCGCCCCGTCCCTTGTTAAACTCAATAAGCTCCCTTCTCATCATCAGTGCGCCGTTTACGGCATTTTCAGTATCGTTACCATGAGAAACCGGTGCGCCCCAGACAGCCATTACCGCATCACCTATATATTTATCAACAACACCGCGTGTATTGTTAACGCAGTTAACCATCCTTGTCATATACTGGTTCAGAAATTCCACAACCTCTTCCGGTTCAAGCTTTTCAGATATGGCCGTAAATCCCCTTATATCCGAGAAAAAAACCGTCGCTGTTTTTCTCTCACCGCCGAGCTTAATAGTCCCTTTCAGAACCTGTTCGGCAATCTCCTTGTTGACAAATTTGCCGAATGCGTCCTTCATCTTCTCCCTTTCCTCAAGTCCTCGTCCCATCTGCACGAAAGAATCGGTAAGTATGCCTATTTCGTCTCCGGTTGATGCCTTTATCCCCACCTGGAAAATACCTTTTTCAATCTCCTTTGTCGCATCAACAAGCGTCGTCAGAGGATTGGTAAGCGATTTACTGAAAAAGTAGACTATCAGAATCGCGATGTTGAGGATTATAACCGTTATATATATATTTCTTCTCTGAATGTTGTAAACTTCCTGCAGCGCGAGATTCTCCGGAACAGAGCTTATTACTCCGATACCGCTGAAACCTATCTTCTTGAATGATCCGAGATAGAAAACACCCGCTTCGTTTTTATACCTTGTCTGGCCGTTATCAAGCTTGCTCTTCATCATCATCTCGACGATCGGAAGCTTGATAAAGTTAGCATAGTTGACAACCATATTTGTATCGGGGTGTGCTATTACATCACCGTCTCCGTTGACCATGAACGTATCGGTAATACCGTTCTTCACAAAAGATTTTAAAATCTTACTTAATCTTATATAACCTATAGCAATGGTCTCTACTTTATCAGCCGCATCTCTCTGGAAGGGGATCGTTACCGCGATAACGGGCATACCGAACTTGCCGGAAACGTTATGTACAACCGCTTCGTCGTTGAATGTCTTCATATACCTGGAAACGTTTTCAGTATTGATCTGATCTAGAACCGTTATATCAATTTTATTCTCAGTAAAAAACTTCTCGTTGTAGATGGTCTTGAAAAAGTCTATATTCTCATTATCCTTTTTCCCTATAGCCACATATAAAAAGTCTTTATCGTTTGAAAAAAACAGGTCTGTAAAAAGACCCTTCTGCTTTTCTGTTTTAAACTCCTGAAGCATCGTCGTTGCCATGATATTGATTTTTTCAGCTATCGCCGAAAAATCTGATTCGGTTTTCGATGCAACCACCTGAGATATGGTCAGATTACTCTCTTTGATCCTGATCTGGTTATCCTTTTTGAAAAATATCGTCGCGAGCGATATCATCACCGCCAGCGATATAACGATAATAATCGAGATAATGGTTATCAGTTTAGAACGGATTTTAAGTCTTGAAAAAAATCCGAACTGTTTTATAAAATCATTCTCTTCAGCTGCCATAATCTGAACCGGTCCAGTAAATTTTATCAGGCTTTATTCCTGCGCCCTGATCTGTTTCAGCGGCGGCACAAACCTGTTTATCACGCAAAACTCTATACTATATAATCTTATTCAAAAAAGAATTGTCGGACTATTATATTTAAATATCGAATATTACCCCCAGTAAAATAATCAAAATAAAATTTATTTTCAAAATTTAATCATATTGCTCCAGCTTACCGATAATTGCACTATACAGGATGATTATTATTAAAAAAAATATCATTCAAAGCATATTTATATTGATTAGTTTTATTTCATTTTATAACTGTGCGGAATGGAGTACAAAATGAACCATATTGAGAATAACGGGGTAGACGTTTTCTACAGGGTAAGCGGTTCAGAGAAAGGACTGCCTGTAATCCTTGTACATGGACTTGCCGGGGATTCACGTTTTTTTCACAATCAGCTCAGGTTTTTCGGCAATACGCGCAGAACAATCGCTGTTGACCTTCCCGGACATGGAAAATCATCAGCAATGCCGGCCCCCCAGTCAATCGAAGCATATAACAGCAGTATTGAAGAGGTTATAAAAAAAGAGAAGATAGACTCATATATACTCGCGGGACATTCCATGGGGGGAATTATCTGTATGGAAAACTATTTAAAACATAAAGACAGGGTAAAAGCGATGGTTCTTGTATCGACATCATCCGTTTTACCTGTCACTGATGAACTGATCAATGCGTCAGTCAATGATTTTGACTCTTTTTTCAACATGATTCTGACCAGAGTGTTCCATAAAAAAGCGGGGATATTTATTCTAGCCGCGCAGAAAAACATGACAGAGCAGGATAAAAGAATCATCACCGGCGATCTGAAGCTCTGTTCAAAAATAAACTATGACATGCAGCTCGGAGATATAGATATACCGGTACTGCTTATAGCCAACAGGTTTGACCGCATGATCCCGGCATCTCTGACAGAGGAGATGCAGAAAAAAATCAGGAATTCAAAAATTGTTCTTTTTGATAACGAGGGACATATCCCGTTTTTCGAGAACAGCGATGAATTTAACAGTGTGGTTAACGGTTTTATTGAATCAGTTCAATAGAGACGGCGCAACCTGCCGCCGGCTTTGATATCAGAGCATTGTATTCCGGAACGCCGCTGTTGACCCATCTCCCCTTTTTATAATAATCGTAATAATAAAAATACAGATACCCCGGTCTTCTGTTTCCGGTTTTAATCCTGTTCAGCGAATCAATATTCCCGTTTACTGTAACTTTTCTGTAATCGGCGAAAATAATCTCATACCTTGATGGATAAAAAGTGTGCCCTTTGAAAGCATCGCGCTTTTCCCATAACAGAACATTTATCCTGCTTATATCCCTGATATGTAAACTTTTATTATCTGCTGTTGTCAAAACATCGGAGTTCAGCACAATCCAGGTTTCTGTAAATTCGTCTCTCCCCTGAAAAGTCACCCTGGCTCTATATCTGTAATTTTCAAGATCATTGAGACTTTTCATCTCCGGAACAAACGGGCGTCCCGGTTCCTTTACCTGGCTTGTAACAGGCTGCTGGCAGAGAGTAAATAACGTTATAAAAAAAATAATCCGTTTCAAATTTTCAGTTCAGCCAGTATCGGAGTATGGTCGGAGGGTTTCTCCATAAGTCTCGGAGAGATATCTATCCATGTTTTTTTCAGAATTTTTTCTGCAGGAGCCGTTCCCCATATATGATCGACGCGCCAGCCGAGGCCCCTGGTGACGCCGTCTTTTACCCTGTAGTCCCAGAAAGTATATTTACCCGCTTCGGGATTAAGCCTGCGGAAGAGATCTGTAAAACCCCACTCCTTTACTGCTGCAAGTTCCCTGTGTTCGTCCGGGTGAAATCCGACACTGCCGAGAAGCCTCTTGGGACTGTGTACATCTATCGGTTCAGGCGCGACGTTAAAATCCCCGACCCACAGCAGAAGGTCATCGCGCTTGTATCTTTGATTAAAATATTTACCGAGCCTCCTGAACCACTCCAGCTTGTACTGGAACTTTTCAGAATCCGGGGATACCCCCTGCGGGATGTAAGTATTTACTATGTTCAGCTTTCCGATCTTTACCGCGATAAGTCTTGTCCCTTCATCGCTCCCGTTTCCATCGAACCCGTAGAAAACCTCATCGGCCTTTTTCTTCGACAGAACAGCGACTCCGTTATACGATTTCTCCCCCATATAGACTGAATTGTAACCGAGAGATTCAAGCTCAGCCAGGGGAAAATCCTTATCCACGACCTTCGTCTCCTGCAGCGACAATACGTCAGGCGAGACTTCACCGAGCCATTTCTGTAAGACGGGCATCCTCGCCCTGATGGAGTTGCAGTTGAAACTGGCAATGAGCATTATTCAAACTCATTATAGAAAACGTTCAGTATAAGGCCTATCTCCTTGTCAGTTGCTTCAACTTTCTCCTTTTCGAGAGCCGCTTTTATTTTTTTTCTGTCGAGCGACGAATCCGCGGTTTTCAGTTCAATGACCCTTTTGATGACGCTGCTCTTCACGCGGGTATTGCCGAAACCGAGAAAACCGGTGTTCTGATAATACAGCACCGCCTGGATCAGTTTATCCTGGTTCTCCCTGGCTGCCGTCTGTGTATTCTTCAGCGCCGCGAGGTTCTCTTCAAGTTCATTCAGTTTCTGTAAAAAGTATTCAGGTTCCCTCTTCTTCAGATACGCGATCGGATCGTCAAGGGCCTCTTTTATTCTTTTACAGAGAAGCTCCTCATCGATGAATTTATCGTTAAGTCTCAGGAATATATCGTTCTTCGTTATACGGAAATTGTACCGCAGCGCATAGTCGTAGATAAATGTCATTCCGCCGGGGATATAGGGAACAAAGTCGTTGTTCTGGTACCTGAACGACGTCGGAATTATAAGTATTTCAAGCGTATCGCCGGTTATATAATAATCGATATTATCCGGTTTCATATACTTCCACTGGCTGAACCTTTTATTCAGATCAACAATTTTTTCAGCCCATGAGTCACCAAGCTCCCCCTGATATCTGATTTTTAAAGCCGTATTATTCCCCTTGAAACTCAGATAGTTTTCCTCACCGGCAGAACCGGAACCTGTCTGTTCAAAACCGGCAGACTTCCAGTCGTAAGCGGAAGCACTGGCAACCATAAGTATAAAAAATATTAAAACATAAAATCCTTTCATTTTCATCTTGAACCTACTTTATCTTGATTAATATTCTGTCAAATGGTCTCATCTTGTTTGATCCGGCCAGAGAGACAACTCTTGCCTTCATGCCGTCGGCAGTCCGGTAAAATTCGATTTTCCCGATATACTTGTCATCTGTGCGGAAAACCTGCCCGGTACCACCCTCTTTTACTGTTATCAGCCTGTTGATATGTATCGAGATCCTCGACGGGTTCTCCGCTGAAATAATATAACCGCTCTCCGGTCTCTCTTTCAGCACAGCATCAAGAGCTGTCCTGTAATCCTCTATCTGTGAATTTTTCTGCCTTACCGTAGAGGCAAGACCGTACCAGAGATTTTCATAATCATTTACTATCGATGCAGATAGATTATCGATGCTTTTCAGCGCCGGCGGGACGGAGTTCTCGTACCCTACTCCCAGAAGCCTCTGTACAAGTATATCCTGTTCCGATATTTTAACGCGGAGATCATCAAAACGTTTTCTGCTGAAAACATTCTCCTTCTGGAAAAGCTCGTCGTAATTCCTCAGGTTTTTAACCTCGTTTGTTTTACTGTTTCTGTCAATATTCGCTTTCAAATCACCTGATGAAAAAACCGGATTGTATTTCGATATTACATATTTGATGTAGCGGTTATAATAATCAGCCATCACGGCAAGGCCGCTCTGCGAGGCATCTGACAGGCTTTTCATTTTTATAGCGTATACCTTCCCCTCATCGCCGATGCTCCCGAGGCCCTTCTTTGCCTTCTCCAGCTTCTGGTCCTCAGCCCTCTTCTCAGATTCAATTTTATTTATCAGATACTGTTTTTCGCTGATTTTCGCAGCATACTGGGATTTTATTCCATCCACCTCCCTCTGCTCGGCGCTCTTCAGTTCAATTAATTTTCCCCTTATCGCGGAGAGCGGCAGACCTTTATCGAGGATGGAGTTCTCTTTTGCGAGATACCTGTTATTGACTTCAAGGATCCTGTTTTTCATATCGACAATCAGCGTCTGAAGCTCGTTGTTTCTTATCTGAATGTTGTTCTCCGCAAGCCTCGACGAGTTCAGTATCTCCTTCAGCCTGACATCATCAAATTCATTAATACTGATATCAATATTTCTGTCCTTTTTCCCGGTATACGAGGTAAATACCCAGGTAAAGATACCGATCAGCAGTATAAACAACATGATTATAATAAGAACCAGCCAGTTTTTGTTCTTTCTGGTTTTCGAGAATTCCTGTTCGAGGGAATAGACCTCCGAACCTCCGTCAATATTCGAAATTTCCGCAGGGAGAAATTTCGAGCCAAGGGGAGCCAGACCGTTTTTTACTTCGTTGTCATTTGCCATACACCATTCCAGTCACTCGGACATTTTTCCTGTGTCCTTTCTTTGAATATATCTGCAAGCCTCAGGCTGCATTTACCCAGCTGTTTCCGTGATTCAGCCCATTTGCCGTTATAATACAATTGAAGAGCCAGTTCAAAAGCCGCTATATTCTTTTTAAATTTTTCATCCATCTCCGATTCCAGGATCGGCCAGTATACTTTCTGTGTTCTGGTTTTTCCCTTTACCATTACCCGGTCAACTTCAAGGAAGTATATTCCATGATTTTTTACGTTTGTCTCGATATCGTCCTTAACATATTCAGAGCAGATGATCGGGACCTTGTAGATCCTGGTAAGTCCCTCCATCCTCGATGCGGCATTGACGTTGTCACCAATTACAGTATTTGTCATACGCACATATGATCCGAGGGTACCGTAAAATACAGACCCGCCGTCAATACCTACGCCGATCTCAAGCAGAACGGCTTTGTATATTTTAAGCTCCTCTTTGTTGAGCTTCCCTTTCTCCTCTTCCAGTTCTGTTTTGATCTTGTCCATTCTTAACCTCAGGAGTTCGGTTACCTCCTGCAGCTTATAGCCTGACATAACGGCCTGATAAGATTTATTTCCCGTCGAATCATCCAGCGCTCCATAGACTGCAAGGAGCGCATCGCCTATGATAGAACCGATAACACCGTCATATCTTATTATCTCCCTTATGGCCCGGTCATAGTGCATATTCAGCAGTTTAATGATGTCGTTTCCGAGCGTCTCTGTAATGAATGTGAAACTCTTAATATCGGTAAACAGGATCGTAAGTTCCCGCTTAGTTCCCTCAAGCTTGACCTCTCTCTCCCGGTATGCCTTGTTTACAACGTCCTGGTTTGCAAATTTCTGAAATATGTTAACAAGGTTTCCGACGGTATTCGAAAGCGAATTAAAGGCGGTACCCATATATGTTATATCGTCATTAACCGCTCCGTCGAGGTTTATCAGTTTCAGTTCTTTAGTCTCAATCATCTCCATTATGGAACCGGTTATCACGTCAATAAACCTGAGTATTCTCTTTAAAACGATGATCCCCATAATAGCGGATATAAGGGTAATTATAACGATAATGGCGCTTATCTGAAGAAATATTATTTTTGATTCCCTGAAGAACTCGTTATTCTCCTCACCACGAAGTATGAATATATCCCACTTCTGATTATATTTAAACATTCCGAAATACTGCTCATTATTGAAGAGGAATTTCAGGTGCCCCTCACTCCCCTCCCCGCCATGACCTTTAACATGCGAAGCCATATTATCAAGCGCTGCCTGGTCGTTGAAACGGTCGTACCTCTGAACCTTTGAGGCCTGGAACTGTATTGAACCGTCTCTCTTTATTCCAAGCACGATGGCCTTGCTGTTTTTTATTTCGTTGAGCCCCTTGTTTTCAATGCTCTTCATCGATTCATCAAATTTATGGTCAAAAACATATATTTCATACTGATTGTTGCAGTAGGAATACATAGTTTTAAGATCTTTAATCAGCAGCTGGTTCATAAGCTTAAGGAGCTCAGAGCGGTTAAAAAGAAGATTAGCGTAGTTTGAAGCCAGATTCGACAAAAGGATGAAAAGGGTAAAGGTAAGGACAATCTTTGTTGTTACTCTAACTACCCTTGTATTATTTACTTTCCTGCCAAACATTTTCCTTATACCCCGTAGTTTTTTATTTACTTAGCAGTCATATAAGATTTTCTATTAGAACATGAATCCATTTACAATATGGGTTTGTTAATACAACCATTTTCAACCCAACCAGATTAAAAGTATACCCTTTTTTTAAAATACCGGAAGATCCATTAAAAACAAAATAAATTTTTATCTTTATAAAAAATTTCAAATTCCGATAATTTATACAGATATCTGAAAATTGGTACTTTCTCATTAAGAGGTTATATAATATGAACACAAACGCGATGCCTGCAGAAGCAATTACAATCTATAACAGCGCTCTTGAAAAAAGGAATAAGGGTGACCTTCCAACAGCGATTTCTGAATATCAGAAGGCTATAAAGATGTATCCTTATTTTATAGAAGCCTATAATAATATGGGTGAAATCTATTCTATTATGGGTAAAAGCGAGCTTGCGATTAATATCTACAATAAAGCTCTTGATATTGAAAAAAATTACAAGGTACTGCTCAATCTTGGAGTTGAATACTACAATTCAGGGAATTATGACTCGGCCCTGACATACTTCCTTGATTCTATAAAAAGAAAACCGGATTTCCTTGAGGGAAATTATTATACCGGTCTTTCGTTCTATAATCTGAGAAAATATATTAAAGCAGAAAAATACCTGGAAAATGTAATCGCAATAGACAGGAGGCATATTAAAGCAAACTATATGCTCTCTCACATTTATTACGAAAAAAAGGATTATGCCAGTGCACTGAAGTGTCTCGAAACTATCTGGGACATTGCCGATGACAAATCCTTCATAAATAAATATTACGGTTTCTGCTGCTACCATGTGGGGAGATACAATGATGCGATTAAATATCTCAGGGAGGCCGTATCAACACATCCTGAATACAGCAAATTCAGGTCATACCTTGAAAGTCTCACTTATGAAAACAAGGTTAAAGAGATCGGTGATGTCGACGCCGCTATAAAATCCATTGAGGATGTAATGATGAAAGAGCCGCTGAAGATGAAAGACGTTACAAGGCTCAGCATGCTTTATATCTTCAAGGGTGAAAACCGCAAGGCTGAACAGGTTGTAACAGATTATAAGAGGCAGATATTGTCGAAAAAAAATTAGTCAGGAACAACAAATAATTGACTCTATAAAGAAATTGCCGCATATTAGCGGCAATTTTTATTTAACAGATATATCTAATTATGTTAATATGTAAAATCTATAAAGGGACTGTCTCGGAACCGACATCTCCCCTCTCTTGATGGGTGGGAATGCTGAAAACCAGGTCAGCCCCGAATCCATCATAAGAGGCCGAAATATGGCTGAAGAATCGGGCTATCAGAAAACAATCGCTTTCATGTGCAGGGACTTTCTGTACCAGATCGAGGAGCTGCCGGGATTTGGAAGGGAAAACGACCTGCTTGACAGGATTACATCGGCCATAATAGATGAAGGGGACGAAGATCTTTTTCACATAAAAAATCTTGAAGATCACCTTTATAAAATCGAATCAAAACTGCTTTCTTTGTATTCGAAGAATCCGGATAACAGCTACTTCGATGCGCTTTACAGGAGATCGGCCAGTCTTCGCGCAATGTGCACCAATCTTTTACGAGATGTCTCCGGAGGCAATAATTGATGTCTATCTCCGTTACTCTACTCTGAACAGATACGAAAACTCCCCTTTCTTATAAACTCGATAAGTTCCGGATTAACTCCGGTTCCATCCAGGGACTGGGCCATGTAATAGGCATCATCATACAGCACTACCTGGTTCTTTTTCGTCAGATAACTACCGTCCCAGTACTCAGCTTCATTTCTTGTCCCGATCAACATAAAATAGAAATACGTCAGTTCGTCAGTATCAAAACTCATGTCTGCTGCTTCATAAAAGGAGTCAAAAAAAGTGCCGTCAGGTTCCCAGTAATTATCTTTTGCTATCTCCAGGGCCTCTGCCCATTCCTTTTCATCGCAATAATAGTATTCTGATGTTTCGGTATTCAGAAAATGATAAGCCATCCGCTCTAAACCCCCAGTTTTCTCGCATGAGTGACAAAGACATCTTCAAGAGTTGCCTGAATGGCGTCTATACGAAAACCGGAGATTCCCATCTGTCTTAAAGCTTTTCCAAGTTCTTTCTTAAGATTAAACTTTTTTTCACACAGGATATGTATATCGCTTCCGAATATTGCGGCTTCCTCTATGAAATCGAGTCCTGCGATCTTTTCAAATGTTTTAATAAAATCATCCGTCTTCAGGGTATAGACACTATAAGGCAGATTCTCCTTAAGATTGTCCGGCGTGTCAAGCGCAATAATTCTTCCCGCTATCACCAGGGCCATACGGTTGCAATGCTCCGCCTCATCCATGTAGTGAGTTGTAACGAAAATAGTTTTACCCTCCCGCGAAAACTCATAGATCAGTTCCCAGAAATTCCTCCTCATCATCGGGTCGACACCGGATGTGGGCTCATCGAGAAAAAGGACCGGCGGGTCATGGAGTATCGCTCCCCCCAGCGCGAGCCTCTGCTTTATGCCACCCGGAAGTATATCGACTTTCGAATCCATCCTGTCGCCGATACCGGCCATCTCTCTGACATAGTGGATTCTCTCTTTAAGTCTGGCGCCAGACAGGCCATATATGCTACCGAAAAATTCAAGGTTTTCACGGACCGTAAGGTCATGATACAGCGAAAATTTCTGCGACATATATCCTATGCTGTTTTTGATTTTGTCCTGTTCCCTTACAATATCATATCCTGACACCGTTCCCTCCCCCGATGTCGGCGACAGTATTCCGCAGAGCATTTTAATCGTCGTACTCTTGCCGGCACCATTGGGGCCCAGAAAACCGAAAATCTCACCCCTGTTAACGGAAAAGTTTATACTGTCCACTGCGGTGAACTTATCAAAGCGTTTTGTAAGGTCTTTCACTTCAACGGATATTTCCATTACTCGAACCTCCTGCTGAATCTTCTTATACTGAGATATATCAGTATCGAACCGAGCAGCGTAAGAGCGAACAGTTCGTTCCACAATACCGTGAATCCGACACCCTTCAGAAATATGCCCCTTATGATCGTCATAAAATACCGCATGGGATTGATATAGGTTATGTATTGAAAGACATCAGGCATTGCGTAGATCGGGAATATAAATCCTGAAAGGAGAATAGACGGTATAAAGAAAAGAAATGTCGACAGCATGGCCTGCTGCTGTGTTTGTGATACGGTAGATATAAACAGCCCCACAGAGAGTGTACACATGATATAGAAAACAGCGGAGATTATCAGAAAAATGAAACTCCCCCTGAAGGGCACATTAAACCATAATATCGTTATTACCGTTATTACGCAGATTTCCACAATACCGATAATTGCGAACGGCAGCGTTTTGCCCGCGACAAACTCTTCAGGTGTAAGCGGCGAAACTATGATCTGTTCAATAGTTCCGCTCTCTCTCTCCTTTACTACAGACATTGACGTCAGCATAATCGTAATCAGTGAGACAAGAAGTCCCAGGACCCCCGGCAGAAAAAAGTTTCTGCTTGTGAGATCGGGATTAAACATAATCCTCTCCTTTATCGTCAGAGGCTCTTTCAACCTGACTCCGCCGCTTCCCCGGCTGAGGATATTCATCTTTATTTTTTTTACAAGATACCCGCTTGAGAACTCTGATGATATCTGGTTGATGTATGCCATTATTACAGATGCCCTGCTTGAATCGGTTCCGTCGAGAATGATCTGCATTTCACCGGTTTTTCCCGACAGAAGATTTTTTTTGAAATCCTCCGGTATATGTATAAAGACATCCGTTTCACCTGTGTCGAGATATTCTGCCGCCATCTCCGGAGATTCTAAATACGCGTAGATCTTAAAATATCCGCTTGCAGTAAATTTTTCAATAAGGCCCCTGCTCTCGCTTGTCCTGTCGCTGTCGAGTACTGCCATTTTGATCTCGGTGGTATCGGTATTTACCGCATAACCGAAAACCACAAGCATAAGCACGGGTGCTCCGAACACCATCAGCTTCATGCGTTTATCACGCAGAATCTGTTTAAACTCCTTAATTATCAGACTTTTCAGTATAGACGGCCTCAGCAGATCATGTTTCATTTTATACCTCATCCATCTGCAAGCTTCAGTTTAAGTTTTTTTGTACAGACAAACAGCACCAGTGCCGTAAACGCCAGAAGGAAAACAATCTGCGTCCAGAGCATTACCGCCCCGATCCCCTTCAATGCTATACCCTTGATTATCACTATCAGGTATTTTGCCGGTATAAGGTATGTTATCCCCTGAAGAATCAGCGGCATGTTTTTTATCGGAAAAATGAAACCTGACAGAATAAACGACGGAAGATATGTTATTACCATCGCAACCTGAACAGACAGGACCTGTACCCTTGTAGCGGCGGAGATCAGTATTCCCAAACCGGTTGTTCCCGTCAGAAAGAGAAGCGCAAGAAGATAGAACTCGACAAAGCTCCCCTTGATCGGAACGTCAAATAAAAAGTATCCAACGGCAGCTGTCATCAGTACGTCAAACAGTCCGATGAAAAGATATGGTATTATCTTGCCTGCAACCAGCTCCCATGAACGGAGCGGCGTCGTCATCAACGTCTCCATCGTTCCGCGTTCCCACTCCCTCGAAATAGTCAGAGACGCGATTAGAGCTGATATGATCGCCAGTATAATTACTATTAGTCCCGGTATAATAAAATTTTTGCTCTGGAGTTCCGGGTTATACCATATCCTACTCCGTATATCAAGAGGAAGTTTGAAAGATGAGAGGCCGGCCCTGTTAAGCTCCCTGATTTTCGCGTCGATGTTATAGTTCGCTACTATCGCCTTCACATAGCCGACAGCCACCATTGCAGAAGTTGAATCGGAGCCGTCGACAATCAGCTGTATATCGGTTTTTTTCCCTGTTTTCAGATCTTTTTCGAATTTACGGGGGATTACCAGAGCGACAGCCGATTTCCCCGAATCTATCTGATCGTCGATCGTCTTATAGTTATCCGCATAGCTCACTATATCGATATATTCAGTATTGGCAAATTCATTAATAAGTTTTCTTGACGCGGTACTCCGGTCCTGGTCATATACCGTAAACCTTACATGCCTGACGTCCACGGTCAGCGCATAACCGAACAGAACGATCAGCAGCGCCGGCGCAACAAGTGAGAGGAGCAGACTCCGCAGATCCCTTCTGATCTGAAGCCACTCCTTATCTGCAACCGCCGCGATTCTAACCAGTGATTTTATTTCAGCCATTTTCCGCCACTATCTCCATAAAGCAGTTTTCAAGGGTCGGTAGTTTTTTCCTTATCGAATAAACCGGTATTTTTTCCTTTTCAAGAAGTCCCTTAAGCATTTCAGTTTCCCTGATCCCCTTTGAGGCAAATATTTTAAGGGAGTTCCCCTCTCTTATCACATTTTTATATTTTCCCTTCTTCACGAGAACATCCTCGGCTTTCCATACATTATCCGTAATGATTTCGATCATCATTCCGCCCATTGAGTTCTTTATCTCGGAAGGTTTTCCGTTTCTGATAAACTTTCCTTTGTTCATCATCGCGACGCGGTTGCACCGTTCCGCCTCATCGAGATAGGCTGTGCTTACTATGATTGTAACTCCTTCTCCAAGAAGATTATAAAGGATTTTCCAGAACTCTCTCCTCGAAACGGGATCAACTCCGTTTGTCGGCTCATCGAGCAGTATCAGCCCGGGGCTGTGGATAAGAGAGCAGGCAAGGCCCAGCTTCTGTTTCATCCCGCCGGAGAGCTTGCCTGCGAGCCTGTCTTTGAACGGTTCCAGCCTGCTGAACTCGTACAGGGCCGGTATCCTTTTTTTTATCTCCTTTCGCGATACGCCGAACAGTCTGCCGAAAAAAATTATGTTCTCCTCAACGGTAAGGTCTTCATAAAGCCCGAAACGCTGCGGCATATAAGCGAGGTTTTCCTTTACATAGTAGAGGTTATCATGAATGTCCGCTCCGTCAATTCTGATCCCGCCGTTTCCCGGAATAAGTATACCGGACATCATCCTGAGGAGAGTGCTCTTCCCGGCTCCGTCCGGCCCCACAATACCGAATATCTCCCCCCTTTTCACCTCAAAGCTGAGATTGTCAACTGCGGTAATATCGCCGAATCTCTTCGTGAGGTTTCTGACCTGTATCACTTTACGGCTCCGACGGTAATTATTTCCGCATCGGCCGGCATTCCCGGCTTCAGTACCATGTCCGGATTCTCGATCATCACCTTTACAGCAAACACCAGCTTCACTCTTTCATCTTTTGTCTGTATTGTTTTAGGCGTAAACTCCGCTTTATTGGAAATTGAAACCACTTTGCCGTGAAAGGCTCTGCCCGGCAGCGAATCGATGAATACTTTAACCGGCTGCCCGATCTTCACAAGTCCAAGCTTTTTCTCGTTGACATAGATATACATCCAGGGTTTTGTTAAATCAGCAATCGTAAGAATCGCGGTTCCCGGGAAGGCCATCTCCCCCACCTCGACGCTGGTATCAAGCACGGTTCCCGATATAGTCGAATAGATCACGGCGTTTTCAATCGTCGCGCTGACCTGGTCATATCCGGCTTTTGCTATTCTGAACATCGCCTCGGCGTTATCAAGATCTTTCCGGGAGATCGAACCGGTATTATAAAGGTCCTTCACGCGGTTATAGTTCTTTTCAGCGTTTACAAAGTTCGCTTTAGCCGACAGCCGCTGGGCAGACAGCTCTTCATACTCGAGGCGCGCTACAAGATCACCTGTTTTCACATCCGCCCCTTCCGGTTTCGGGAGCTGTGCGACGCGTCCCGCGATCTTTGAACTGATCTCTATCTCGGTCACCTCAATCGTTCCGGAACCTGATATCGCGCCGGAATCCGCGCCGCGATGTCTGAAAACCTCGAAATACATAGTCGAAACTACAAGCGCCGTTCCAAGTATAGCAAGCGGAATTATTTTCTTTTTCATTATTTCACCTTCTCAAATATTATAGAATCATCGCTGATACCGGTCTCCTTTTTAAGCTCGGCAAGAGAGGTATAATACGAATTTATCGCGTTTATATAACCTGTCCTCGCGGTTGTGAGAGCAAATTCAGAAGAGAGCAGGTCGGAGTTCTTTATAACACCGCCCTTAAAACTCTCCCTTGCGATCCTTACCCCTTCGCCAGCCGTTTCCACGTTCTCCTTCTGAGATACTATAGTCAGATATGACGTGAGCAGCTTCGAGTATCCTGAATTAATATTAATCTCAATCAGCTTCTTCAGTTTCGCCAGCTCCTCCTCCCCCTGTTTTATCATCAGCGCCTCCTCACGGGAACGGGAATTGTTCGAGTCCACGCCGAAGAGCGAACCCCACCTGTATGTCGCAGCAACCCTGACCTGCCAGTTATTCTGCCATTTACTGTCACCTGTTATCTGCGAAAATGAAACCGGAACCCCCGTGATGCCGTTGGGATCATTTTTTGTCATTCCGTAATAGCCCCCGGCAGTAAAGGTAGGCCAGTAATAATACGAATCATATGCGTTCTCTTTTTTTTCCGACGCTTCAATTTTTTTCTGGACCTGTATCAGTTCAGGGCGGTTCTTCAGTGCGGCGGAGATAAGCATATCGATTTTTTTATCCGTATTCTCGCCTGTGACCTCCCCGATGTTCTTTTCAAGTATCGAGATGTCTGCTTTATAATATCCTGAACTTCCCAGAACATAGTTGAAATAATCAAGCGCCGTTTTATAACTGCTCTCCGCCTCAAGGAGTTTAGGTATCTGGCTGTTCAGCTGGACTTTCGCCTGAAGCAGGTCATATTTCGGAATGCTTCCGGTAGAGTACATATTCTGTACATCCTTTAGATTCGATTTCAGCAGGTCTATTGAATCCTTTCTCAGAGTAATCATCTCCCCCGCAAGGATCAGGGAGAAATAACTCTTAATCACCTGCAGTTCTGTCTCGTTTCTGATCCTCCTGACCTCCTCCTTTGATGCTGAGTACGACTTCTGCGACAGCTGCAGCGAGTTATAAAAAATTCCGGGATTGATGCCGAACTTCAGCTGTACAAACTTTACGTCGAACTGTCCGTCAGAGAGGCTCATAAATCCGTTTTCCGCATTCTGCCTCATCAGAGATGCCTCCGATTCGAGCACGGGAAAAAGCTCGCCCCATACAGCTTTGATTCCTTCGTCTGCGGCCTTCAGTTTCAGTTCGGCCATTTTATAATCATGGTTGTTTGTCAGAGCGATATTCACAGCCTCCTGTACCGTTATGCTCTTTGCATCCTCCGCGAAAGAAAAATTATTGATAATAACGGTTAAACACACTACGCCCGATATAAGAATTAATTTCGCTCTCATATTTTTCCATCCTTCAGTTCCAGTCCGTTTTTCAGAATTTTAAAAAGATTTTCAGTATACTCTTCCAGGTACCCTTCTTTGAAAATTGTTTTCTCCAGAACAGACCCCTCAATCGGTATCCTCATTATGTTAAAAAATATTATACTCCCGATGATCTGAATAAATGTAAAATACGGGTTAACATCTCTCATCAGCCCCTTATCGATTGCATCTCTGATCAGCGGCTCTACAATCGACAAAACCGGTACGGCGAGATTCGGTATTGCGATCTTCCTGAAATGTACGGCGCCGCTTGCTATTTCTCTCAGCAGTATCTGAAATACCTTACGGTCAAACGAACTCAGCATCTTGAAATATCTGTTTATTATGGAGTAGAAAACCTCCAGCTGGTCCCCTTCACCCACCGCTGATTCCCTGATCTGACTGTACATATTCATTACGATATCTTTAAGAATTCTTTCATAAAGCGTCTCTTTACTCTTGAAATGATAGTAGATCATCGCCTTGTTCACCTCGGCTTTTTCGGCAATGGAATCAACCCTTGCGCCGGCATATCCGTAAGCCGCAAATTCCGATATTGCTGCTGCAACAATTTTTTCTTCGCTGCTTGGATCATTTTTCTTTTTCATATACAGTTGTTACCTTTTGAACAATAATTACTTATTTTATTAACTAACTATTTAGTTAGTTTTTTGTCAATATTAAATAGCAAAAAATTCCAAAAATCCTGAAATAATTTCCAAAAACACCTTAAAAAGGTGTTTTACAGAAAATTCATCCTGAAATCAATGATGAAGTTGAATAAAAAATCACTAAAATCATTGAAAGTAATTGTATTTTTACAGCAGCATATTTTATAGGATTGGTACAATACCGGAAAAAGAGAATAAAAAATGAAAATCTGCGTATTCTGCGGCTCAAGTACAGGTAAAGATCCTGTCTATTCCGATTTTGCAGTAAAACTGGGTGAATATTTTGCCGAAAACTCGATATCCCTGATCTATGGCGGAGGGGACATCGGTCTCATGGGAATTCTTTCATCAACGGTAATGAACCGCGGCGGACATGTTACGGGTATTATTCCAAGAATGATTCACGATAACGTTCCCCACAGGAACATCTCGGAGCTCATCGTCGTGGAAACGATGCACGAACGGAAAGCGCTGATGTACGGAATGTCTGATGCGTTTATCTGTCTCCCCGGCGGCATAGGTTCGCTGGAGGAACTGCTTGAGGTTTTTACATGGCTGCAGCTCGGTTATCATTCCAAACCTGTTCTGCTGCTTAACATAAACGGTTTTTATAACAATCTGATCAGGCAGTTTGAGCTCATGGTGGATGAGGGTTTTTTAAAGGGATCTCATCTATCGAACCTGATTGTAAGAGACAACCTCGACAACCTGGCCGCTGAAATTTTAAGCGCCGACATAATTAAAGATCACAAATGGTATACCAGATGAAAACAGTTGAAGACAGCGAAATATCCGAACTGCTGGAGCTCGGCATAATTAAAGAGCTGATCGGCAGCGAAACACCGGCCCGCGGACAGATCGTCAGGCGGATTAACAGGAGCAAAGACCAGCAGGGACTTTTCACCGGCCAGGATGACTCCGGCGGGCTTATACTATCTGACGTGTTTGATATATCTACGATGGAGTTCCTCGCCGAACAGGGGGTCATAAGATCTGAAAAAGGAGACAGGCTTTTCTGCTATACATCAACTTTTGTAAAAAATAAGAAATCACAGGACGCCTATGAAATTCTGAACACATGGCCTGTTTACAAAAAGAATCCCGATCTGCATAAAGAGATGGATTCCTTCTTCAGATCGGTTTTTTCGCCGGAGCATGTACTTTACCTGAAAAAAAACGACAGGCTCGATACGGTTTTCATACCTCTACAGAAAAAGCTTAAGATAGGACGATACGTTGAGAATATCAACTGGGAAGCGGTACGGAAAGAGAAGTTCCACGAACAGCTTGAAGCATTAAAGCCGGGAGAGCATATCACATACGTGGCGCTGATCCCGCAGACTTCAACCTATACCCCGAAGTTTTATTCCATAGGTACAAAGCCCCATGAAGAGACCCAGATGTCTCTGAACAGGGAGAATTTTAATTTTAAACCGACCCATGGAGGACACATCAAGGCCGATAGAAACGGAGAGGGTATAATATATTACGTCGATGCCGGATCAAACTTCCTCGGCAAGGGGATGAAGACAAAACTCGAAACCGCGGAAAGCGTGGTAAAAGCCCTGCGGCGCGAGCATAAAGGATACAGATTCATACCTCTCGAAGGGAGAGGGGCATTCGGTACAGAACAGAGCTACTAATAACGCATCCCGATACCTGGATGAATTCAAAAAAAAGGAAAACAGATGGATAACATATCACGGCTCTACTGTGAGTCACTCAAACTGAGGGCTTATACTGTAACCTCTCTGGATATAACAACGGAGATAACATCACTGCACAACACCACGCCAAACGCGACCGTGGCGCTTGGTAGGACGATAAATGCCGCCGCATTGCTGAGCGCCACTCTTAAACCGGAGACAAACCAGAGCATACTTCTTAAATTCTCCGGAAGCGGCCCTATCGGCGAGGTACATGTACAGGCCGATGCACTGGGGAACCTCCGCGGTTACGTAGCAAATCCGATGGTCGATATAACAGAAGACCTTGGAACAATCAGCTTTTCAAAATCTATCGGTGCCGGACTTCTGACAGTTACAAAAGATACCGGAACGAAAGAACCGTACAGGAGCATAACACCGCTTCTTAACGGAGAGGTTGCAGCGGACCTGGCCTACTACCTCGTGTCATCCGAGCAGATACCATCTGCGGTAATTATCGGATTCAACATAGACCGTGAAGGGAAGATTGTATCCTCCGGAGGGATCCTTATACAGACTTTCCCTGACACAGATCTCTCTGTTATAGAAAAAGTTGAAGCCAACATACGAAAGATGGACAGGCACCTGGGGGACAGGCTTCATCATGGAGAGAACATCTTCTCAATAGTTGAAGAACTTTTTGACCATAACAAAACCGAAATTCTCAGCACTACCCCGCTTGTTCACAAATGCCGTTGTTCCCATGAAACCCTTTTCAGGCTGATGAAGTCGTTTAACAAAGACGAGATCAGAGATATGATTGAAAAAGACGGAGGGGCCGTAATAACCTGTACATTCTGCACAAAGGAATACTCTTTCACGAAGGAAGAGCTTTCAAAGCTTCTGTAAAATGATAAACCGGCAGCAGTTTCCCCTGTTTCCGGTTTATAATCAGTTTTTACAGGAATTAATTTTTTCAGAAATAGATCACTGCCAGAGCAAGTGTAAATGCCGTACCGGAAGCAATCCCTGTGGCAACGTGAGGCTCGTCGTCTGCCAGGGCAAGTGTTGTAATAAAGCCGGCGGCGGCAAGAGTACCGAGGATTGCATGAGTATTATACCTCCAGTCTCCGTCGGTTATGCTTATAAGTCCGCCGTACTCATATATACCGTCGACACAAGTCGCAACTGCAAGACCAGTAGAAATACCGGCCAGTGTACAGTGACCGCTGTCAGGTATAACGAATCCTGTTGCTATTGTTACACCCATCATGCCTATTGTTGTCCAGCCGAGATACTTATGTATGTTAAGCTGAAAACTCTCTCTGCTTTCAGCCGGTTTACCGGTAATTTCATTTAATGTTGTGTTATCGGCAGCAATTATATAATTATTATACAGGATTGTATTATAGATATCCGTGTTGTCATTATTCATTATAGAGGTCTTATGGCCGGACGCTAAAACTGATAACGGGAAGAATAATATTATGACTATAAACGTCCTGATCAGCAATCTGTCTTTATTAATTGTTTTCATATTGAACTCCAGTAATTACTGTACGAAATTTAATATACTGCAACGTGATTATTGATTCAACCGGTAACGGTAAATTTTAAACAAAGTTTTTAATATAAATGCAGCAGAGGCTGTTTCCTCTGCTGCTTCAACGATACTTACCTTTTTTAACATCGGTTAATTTTTAAGATACGGATAACCGTTGTTTAAGTTGTTGTCCATTCCCCATACCGTGCTGAAGTTCCAGTTTGTAAAACTGGAACTAGTTTTCATAGCTGTTGTATTCAAACCGGTGACTGTCGATGTTCCGGCTGGAGTTCCGTTTTTAACACTGCCAGTAGCAATTATCGTTTCATTATTCCAGAAACAATCCGTAAATTTTGTTGAAGAAGAATATACATAACCGGTAAACCCTCCAACATTTGCACTGCAGGACGCAATTGATGCAGCGCTGTAACAATCAATGATATTAACAGTAACACTCCCGGTGCGCCCTATCAATCCGGCTGCATAGACATTTGAATTCAGGCTGGAAGTATTGATAACGGAAGCAGTATATGAATTCTTAATCGTAACTGACTCCATCCCGCTGCCCATCATATTATCGAACACCTGTCCCACGAGTCCACCTATGTAGATTAAAGAAGATGAAGCAGTTACAGTAATCGTTCCCGAACAATAACATTCCTCTATCGATGGCAGCGACATGTAGATTGCCATATACCCGACAAAACCGCCAATGTTCGACGTTGCGGATGGCGCTGCCGACACAGAGGAGGTGCTGTAGCATCTGTAAATTCTGCCGGCGTTCAATGATGCAAATCCTCCAATAGAAGAACCATTACCGGCCACGTTCCCGGTATTATAACATCTTTCGATATAACCCCTATTATTATAAACAAAACCGCCTAAACTGGAATCAGTTTTTGTTCCTGTCACATCGCCGGTACAATAGCAATTTATTATATTTCCGGTATTTTCCCATACAAATCCTCCGCCAGAATCAACTGACAGATCACTGGTGCTGTAGCAGCCTTCAATAGTTCCACTATTTGTAACAACAAAACCGGCAGACTTGAAACCAGCAGCCTGTGTAACAGTACATTCACTATGACTATTTATTATTTTGCCGACATTGTTATAAACCAGACCGCAGATTAATGAACTTCCGGTTGTATAACAGTTTTCAATAGTTCCACTATTGTTCCCGACAAGACAACCTCCGCTTTTGTTTTCAAAACCGAGATCCTTTATTACACCCTCTGTATCAACCATTTCAATAAAGTATATTCCATTAGCAATCGCCAGATTTTTAATCACATGGCCCTTACCTTCAATTGTTCCGGTCAGATTGTTACAGGACTGACTCAAGACTAATCCCGATGCATCGATATCTTTCATTACGATAAAATTCTGATCAGGATATTTTGCTATCATCTTCAGGTCTTCTGCGGTGTATATATACATCCCTCTTGATATTTCCAGAAGAGATCCGTCACTGCAGCCGGAATAAAATCCGGGGATTACAAAAAGCGATAATATAATTAAAATTTTTCTTATAGACATCAGATAACTCCTTAAAAATCAAATCTTGTATATAATGCCGCCGCTAACAAGCTGGCCGCTTATGTCTGTTTTGTTTTTATCATTCACTTTTCCCCATGAATAATCATACTGTAAAAAAATCCCGACATATTCTTTAAACATTATATAAAATCCTCCGACAGCATCAGCGCCGTAACCGTAATAGTTTGCACAACTGAACTTGTCCCACTCTCTGAGATATGTACCTTTAAGTGCGATTCCGACATATGGATAAAATTTCTCATGCAGATAAAGACCGGTCCTGAAACCGGCCGAGTATGAATTCATCAGCAGAATTACGTCGTCGTTTTCTTCAGCTTTATTCATTAAAAAATTAATATCGCCGGTAAATGACAGATATGAATTAAAACTGTAAATATATCCCGCAGATCCGCCATACACTGTACTGTATATTTTTTTCAAATCCTTGCCAAGCGGCAGAAACTGGTTATATGAAAGATAGATTCCGCATGGGGAGTGCTCCGTCACCCATGAAGCCTCGGAGATGTTCATCCGTTTCAGCAGCTTCACAACCATGCGTCTTGTGGCCGGTACAAGTTCATCGTCGCTTTCCGATGTCTCCTGTGTTGCAAACTCCGCCACCCCCTTTTCAACATCAACGATCCTGCATGAAATGATATATGCTTTTCCGAGTTTACTCACCTCTCCGACGAGTATCTTCCTGGCTGAAATCATCTTACCAATCTCCACCGCACAGGCAGCATCAGTACAGCCGGTCATCTGCAGACCCTGCTCTTTCAGGATCATATCCATCTGTTCCCTTTCGACAACGGTGAACTTCCCGGAATCAATTATCTGTATCCTCAGCATGCTCGATATCACTTTGGTTGTCTCATACGATACACTGACCGGCCGCAGGTCCATTACCGCCACACGCATAGACTCCGCTGCGTAGGCATCTGCTGCCAGAAAAAGAAAAAATACAAACAGTGTTGATAAAAAATTTCTCATAAAAATCCAGTCTCCGTTTCAATACGTTTTTATATTTAAGCAAAAAATGACCGCTTGATGATTACATAAAAAAAACTGATGTCAATAATAATATCAAAGCCTGCGGCAAACCTGGCGGCGATCTGCTGTCCGGCAGAATTGTTTATGAACAGATTTAAAATTATGCATCAGCAAATGGAGTTCTTTGGCCGGTCATTATTCCGCTAAAAGCGGATTCGAAGGTGTGCTGTCAAACCGCGGACCGTCCGATTAAATAATTCTTAAAACTCTTTTATTCTTTTAATCGATACGGTTTTTCCGTTATCATTCACAGTAAATACTGCACCATTGATCCCGGGATTTTCCTCTGCCGGCTCGAATCTCACTTTCGCCTGAGAGAGAAAGAATCTGATTGAATTCTCTTTCTTCACGCCTATTACAGAATCAAATGCGCCGGTCATTCCGATATCGGTTATGTAGCCTGTTCCATTTGGGAGAATCCTTTCATCGGCAGTCTGCACGTGAGTATGAGTACCGAACACTGCAGTTGCCCTTCCGTCAACATACCATCCGAAAGCCTGCTTTTCAGAAGTAGCTTCCGCATGAAAGTCTACTATGATAATATCGGATTCTTTTTTTACCTTTTCATATATCTCATCGAACTTGCGGAAAGGACAATCGAGAGCCGCCATAAGAACTCTGCCCATTAAATTTATAACACAGATTTTTATGCCCTTATAATTTATAATACAATATCCCTTCCCGGCTACATCAGGTGGATAATTAGCCGGTCTGAGAAGATTAATATCAGCATCAATTATCTGGAGGATGTCACTGTTGTTCCATATATGGTTTCCCGAGGTTATCACATTAATAGGGCGGGAGAAAAGTTCCCGGGTAACCTCGGGTGTCATTGCCATGCCCCCTGCGGAATTCTCACCGTTGGCAATCACAATATCTATTCTCTCGCGGTCAATAAGACCGGGGAGCTTGCTTGCCAGTATATTTCTGCCGGCCCGGCCGACTATATCACCGATAACAAAAACACGTATCTCTTTCATAACACATCCGGATTTTTTAATTCTTTAAAAACTAATATATTTTGCTCCCTCCACTGTCTAATACTTTTTCAAATCTATCCGTGCTAAACAGAAATTTCAATCTATCAGAAACACAAATCCCCCCTGCCCCCCTTTAATAAAGGGGGCAATCGCTGCATCTGACATCATACGGATTTAAATAAAATTACTTTATATATACTGATATTCTCAAACACTAATGATAATGCCTCCTTTACCAAAGGAGGTGGCCGCAGGCCGGAGGATTTTACCAAAAGACCTGTAAGGAGCGATGCAGTGAGCCTGTCGAACTGACCTGGGGATTTGTGCGGATAAAATAGAAAGAGGATACCGCTTTGGAATCCTCTTTCTGTTTTTACTATATGTAACTCAGACTATCTTGCGTAATCAATCACCCTTGTCTCTCTGATAACTGTGACCCTGACAATGCCGGGATACTTCAGTTCAGATTCAATCTTCTGAGCTATGTCCCTTGCCATCTGCTCGGCCCTTTCATCAGATATCAGCGTGTTATCAACCATAACACGGAGTTCGCGTCCCGCCTGTATCGCGAATGTTTTCTCAACACCTTTGAACTCTGAAGCGATTTTTTCGAGATTCTCAAGGCGCTTAATATATGTATCCAGAGATTCCCTTCTCGCTCCCGGTCTTGAAGCCGAAATTGCGTCGGCAACCTGTACCAGTACAGCCTCAAAAGACTCAGGGTCCCTGTCATTATGGTGAGAGGCGATAATATTAATACACTTGTCAGATTCGCCGAATTTTTTAGCCATCTCTGCCCCGACTATTGCATGAGCACCTTCACCCTCGACAATGCTCCCCTTTCCGACGTCATGAAGAAGACCGGCCCTCTTCGCAAGCTGAACGTCAAGTCCAAGCTCACCGGCCATGATACCGGCAAGGTTTGCCACTTCGATACTGTGGGCAAGCACGTCCTGTCCGTAACTCGTTCTGAATTTCAGTTTACCGACATTGTATAACGCGTCTTTATGCAGGCCCGGAATTCCCAGTGAATAAGCAGCCTTTTCACCCTCCTCCAGCATCGTCTCTTCAATTTCCTTTGTAATCTTCTCAACAACCTCTTCGATCCTCGCTGGATGAATTCTTCCGTTCTGGATCAGGCGCTCAAGAGAAAGTCGCGCAATCTCCCTTCTTACCGGATCGAAACCGGATATAACAACAACCTCCGGCGTATCGTCAATAATCATATCAACACCGGTCAGGTTTTCGAGTGTACGTATATTACGCCCTTCACGTCCGATAATCCTTCCCTTCATTTCATCGGAGGGGAGAGAAACCGTTGTAACCGTATTCTCAGATGTATATTCTGAAGCGTTTCTCTGAAGGGCGGAGACAATTATATCCTTCGCTTTTTTATCAGCGGTTCTTCTTGCCTCCTCCTCAATTTTATTTATCAGCCGCGCTACATCAAACCTGGCATCGTTCTCGACATTTTTCAGAAGCAGATTTTTCGCCTCCTCCGAATTCATTCCGGCGATTCTTTCGAGCTCCTGTCTGTGTTTTTCGAACTCCTTGCGGAGTTCCTCCTGTTTTTCCTTCGACTCCTGGTCCCTCAACTCCAGGGCTTTTTCCTGTTTCTGAATCTCATCCAGCTTTGCATCAATAGCTTCCTCTTTCTGAAAAAATCTCTTTTCAGTCGCCTGAAGCTCCTGCCGCCTCTCTCTCATCTCTTTATCGAGAATATTCTTTTCCTTGAGCAACTGGTCCTTTGCTTCAATTAAAAGCTCTTTTCGTTTATTCTCGGCTTCCTTAAGTGCATCCTGTATTATCCTGTGAGATCTGGCCTCTGCTGAATTCAATTTTATTTTTCCAAAATATGCCCTCAGTGCATATCCCAGAATACCAGCAACAGGGAGAGCTAAAGCTAAAATAATCGTTGTCATTTCAAACCTCCCTTTATAGACTAACTCAATAAGTCCATTTAGTTTTCTATGTTAATCTGTACAAATTTCTGACCGTGACAGTATACTATACAGTATATGAATTAAGTCACGCAATGGAGATTTTCTGTCGGATTCTTGCGGCTACATATGGAGGAACAAGTGTTGATATATCGCCGTTATAAGTAGCTACTTCCTTAACCAGTGTAGATGAAACAAAGAGGTTTTCATCCTTACCCATCAGGAATATCGTTTCTACATCAGGGGCAAGTCTTCTGTTTAAAGAAGCAAGTGTAATTTCATATTCGAAATCACTTACTGCTCTAAGTCCCCTGATTATGCAGGATATGTTGTTATCTCTGCAAAAATCAACGAGTAAACCACCAAACGATACAATCTCTATATTCGTGTTAATTTCACTACAACAGTGCTTCAGTGCATCCAATCTCTCATCATGTGAAAATAAGGATTTTTTTGCACTATTAACAAGTATACCAACTATTAACCTGTCACATATTTTTGTTGCTCTCTCAATTATGTCGAGATGCCCATATGTCAAAGGATCAAAAGATCCAGGATAAATTCCAATCCGCATAATTCTCCAAAACTTATACAAAATAGTACTAATATTTAAATACTATTCTGTCAAGAAATAATAAGGTTTTACCTGTCAATATTGAGTAAAAAGTGCGTAAAAAAGGGGAAATTCATCCATGAAACCGCCGGAAACGGAATATTGAGATTTTTAGAAAAAGCAGTTCTGCTCATTTTTTACAATTTCATAAAAAAATCCCGGTAACTCCGAAAAGCGGAGGGGGGGAGCAGGCATTATGTCTTTTAAAGCCTTTCGCAGTATCAGAAATAGGTTACCGTACCGGCATAACGTTTACGCCAGTAATCTTTACGGATATCATCAAATGAAACGTTTTTTCCTCTGCTCGGTGCATGAATGAACCTGTAATCCCCCATATAAATTGCCACATGCGAGATCTTCCATCCCGAAATTCTGAAAAAAACCAGGTCACCCGGTTTGGCTTTTCTTATTCCTATCCTTCTGCCGTTTGCAAACTGCTGCTGTGCGGAGTGAGGTATAAGGAGCCCGTTCATCTTATATACATAGCTTGAATAGCCGGAACAGTCAAAACCTGAAGGGTCGGTACCTCCAAACCTGTATCTTACACCGAGAAACTTCTCCGCAGTCTTGACAACCGAATACCTTTTAGTTCCGGGAAAAACGTAGGGCCATGAAGTTTTTTGAGGAGTAGTACATGAAAAAAACGATTGAGATAAAACCAGTATCAGAAAAACAGCGGGCGTTAGTTTTATTTTTCTTTTAAAAATATTCAATAAGTTCAACCCGGCAAAAGTTATTTCAAAAACCTTTCATTAAATTCTTCTTTAGCAATAACAGACATCACTCTGTCTATCTTTGTCGTCTCAAAAATTTTCTGCAACTCACTTCTGAGCCCGAATACATGCATTTCAATATTATTCTTCACGGAACTGTTAAAAAATTTAACCAGTGTACCTATCGCAGAGGAATCTATAAACTCGAGTTTGTCGCAATCAAATCCTATCACCGACACTTCATTATTTACAATCTTCTCCCAGGCTCCCTCTATTTCCGCAATATTGCCTATATAAAAATATTTCGGCAGGGAAACAACCACTACATTACCTTTGCGTTTTATTTCCACTGCTGGTATATACCTGTATTTTTCCATATTTTATTATCGATTTGTTTTTATATTTATAAAAGAGTTCTTTTTTTTTATCAATATCTTTTTTTAAAAATAAGAATTTTATTATTAAAAGAGTCTCTTTTATATATTCCACTCTAACCGGTACAATCTTTCATTCCTTACATCAGGAACAATCCCAAAAGCCCGGCAGGGCTAACGGTAAATTTCTCCCTGCAGTCTGATGATCCATGCATGAAAAGACATCAGAATTGAAGAACATCTGTCTCCGGAGTTCATCAGACATCACAGCCGGACCTTATTAAAAATAAATTGACATTTATTTGTATCAAGATATATAATATCACGATGAATTACGTTAATTATTTAATGAAATTTGTAAAAATAACAGTTTTATTGTCACTGATTTTCTGTTACCCCGGTGACCTTTATTCACTGGATAACAGCTCACCCCGTAAAGCGAAGCTGCTCATTTACGATTTCGTTACTGCGAATGATTCTGTAAATATAAAAGATAATAAAAAGAATTACCAGTTCTATTCGATAATAATACCTGAAACAGTTTCAAAGAATCTGGAAAAATCCGGAAATTATGTAATCCTTCGCGAAAAAGGCCCGTTTTCAATCGGGGCCGACTTCAGGGAGGAGGAACAGAATACCAGGTATGTAAAAAGACTCGGGGAGCTGGCTACTCAATACAGCTGCGATTATATTATCACAGGTACATTTTATGTAAGAAACAAACGTCTTGTTACCCTGGTAACAATTTTCAACGCACAGAGCAGACAGATCGATACTGTTGAGGACGAAAGCTACGAAACCGGCGTCCAGATGAAGGAGACGCCGGACGAGCTGACACAGCGCATTACTGAAATGATCACAAATTACAACAGTAAAATCCGCGAAAAGCATACAGAACCTGTATCTGTTGAAAATAGGGATATTATTAATTATCCTTCATCCGGAATAGCTACAATCGGTCTTGATTGCGGCTACCTTCTTTTTCGAGGCAGTTATAAATCTTTATATAACAGTTGTTTTAACCTGGCTCCATACATCGATTTTAATCTGACTGATAGTTTTTCTTTATCGTTTAAATACTCATCAATTCAGAGCGATTCTGACAATAAAAATACAACGGATTTTTACCAGATAAAGATTTCCAGCAGCAGTGCATCACTCTGCTACATATACAGATTTACTGAAAATACAGGTATTTCTCTGTCAGCAGGTGGCGGATTCTCAAAGACCGCCGTTACAATAAATGCAGATGAACCTTTTATGGGGAAGTCATCAGAAAAAGTATCTAAAGACCCGAATATTGACGTTTCATCATATCTGAGCTGTAATATATCTTCGGTCATCTTCAGAACAGGGGTTCTCTATAAAAGGGTATTTTATAAAAACAAACCGGCGGATATGGGGGTAATTTTTGCAGGAGCGGGATTCCATTTTTGAAAGGATTTTTATTCAAAACTAATCCACTTTTAATTTGAAAAGAATCGTAAATATCGTATAATTGATTAAAGATTTGACAAAAAAAGCCGATATATATATCAGAAAACAAAAGGGTTATTACAATGGTAATTGAAAAAATCGGAAATATCAATAACATATCTGAAACTAAAAAAAGCAAACCTGTGTCCGGCAGAAAAGAGGATATCAAAAGCGATTCTATACAGATATCCAGCGAAGGGAAACATGCTGCAGAGTTGGCTAAAAGTGCGCAGATAATCAAGGATACCCCGGATATAAGAGTTGAAAGAGTAAAAGATATCAAGATGAGAATTCAAAACGGTTCATACGATTTCAACGACAATAAGGTCCTTGAAATGGTAGCCGATAAAATAGCAAATTTCCTTATTAAATAAAGCGTACTAAACAGTTTTGACATAAAAAAAAGCGGGGATATCGGATATGTCCGCTTTTTTTATTACAAGGTGTAATACTTCGATGCCCGCATCGGGGCCGGGGATGCAAACCATGCTTCTGAAAGGAGCATGGTTTGGCTGCAAAGCAGGGATGCCTTTGCAACAAAATACCATGTCGATGCGTGAGCAGCGACCAATGCTAATGCATTGGCAGCCTGCTGCAGGGTATTATTGATTTAACAAAAGCTCTACCAGGGAAGGAATACATTGAGCGATATTATATCACCTGAATTTCATCTTCCGACAGAAATATATATCAAACAGGGTATAAGTAAAAACGCTGCTGAAATTGCGTCGAAATTCGGTTCACGGGTCGTCATAGTAACGGTTTCAACAGATTTTGAAGTGTATCAGGAGACCCTTTCAGAAATATTCAGATATTTTAAAAATATCAATCTCGGATGCATCATCTATGACGAACTGCCTGGCAATCCAACCACTGAAGATATAGATGTCGCTGTATCTTTTATAAAAAAAACCAAATGCGACCTTGTAATCGGTTTCGGAGGGATCGAATCTATCAATTCCGCCAAGGCGATAGCTTTGCTGATAAAAAATTTCATCTTCTGTTACGATGTACTTTATACAAAAGAGAAGCTCAATCCGCCCGCAAAGTTTTTAACAATGCCGGCCTACCCCTCTTTCGGTTTTGAAATTACTCCGATGTTTTACATAAAAGAGATCTACAAGCTCACAAACCAGATCTACTATAACCTCAATCTCTACCCGCTTGCATCAATCGTAGATCCGGAATTGTCGCTGCAGATGCCAGAAGAAAAGATTATTAAAACATCCACAAGCGCACTTGCTATTGCCACTGAATCGGTTATTTCATCGATGAACAACGATGTAATAAATACCTATGCACTGAAAGCCATAGACCTTACATTCAGAAATCTTCCCGTCGCATATAAAGAACCGAAAAACAGCGTCCCGAGAACACACCTCTCCACTGCGTCTGTTATGTCCGGTATAGCATTTTCGGTGGCGTTTTTATCTGTGTCTCTCGCGCTGTCCCTGGCGATTACGTCAAAAACCGATATTGATGTCGAAACCGCGATGTCGCTGATCATTCCGCATATAATGGAATTCAATCTTACCACCTCGCCGGGTAAATATGTTCAGATGTCAAAAGTTATGGGTGAGGATGTTAAGGATATTACAGTTATCGAGGCCGCGATCAAGGCTGTGGAAGCAGTAAGAAAACTTGAAATTGACATTGAAATCCCGATGAAACTTTCGAGCTTTAAAATAAGCCAGAGCCAGTTTAAAGAGATAGCGGAACTTGCCTATTCCTACCCCTTTATCAACAATACACCGAGGAAAATCTCCAAAAGCGAAATTGAAACTATACTGATCGCCGCTTTCTAACCGATAGAGGCAAGCTCTTCCAGAGAAAATATCTGATTGATATCAAGAATCACGACAAAACCGGTTTTCAACTTGGCGATGCCTACTATATATTTGCCGGAAATACCTTTTACTACAGGCGGAGGGGGTTCGATTTCATTATTATCTACTTTTATAACATGACTTACAGAATCAATGGCAAGTCCTACTTTTTTACCTTCAATATCAACGACAATGGTCCTGTTGGAGTTACTCAGATCAGCGACTATTCCGAATTTTTTACCGAGATCTATTATTGGGATTACTTTACCCCTCAAATCGATTACACCCATGATATGAGAGAGTGATTTAGGAAGCTTTGTGATTTTTGGAACCTTTAATATTTCCTGCACTTGTAAAATATCAATACCGTACTCTTCATTCCCTATTTTAAAACATACTATTTGAAGCGAGGTAGCTACTTCCATTTTTTTCTGATGCATTTTATAGTTCCTGTTCTTAAATTAAAGTATTATCCCTTCCAATATATAATATCAATTGTTAATCAAAACTTTTCAAGAAAAAAAAATTTAATTCGGCAATTTATGATTTTTATTATAAAGGCCTGTAAAATAGCGTTTTTTACTTCAGCTGACAGATTTCCCCGATGCCGGTCAGAGATAAATATAACTGTAAAAATAAATTCCCAATCCGGATAACAGGAAAAATATAATTTTTATAAATACAGGCTCCCTTTCTCTCAACAGAATGTCAAAAAGTCCAAGAAGCATGCCCCATACTATGGCCGTTACTCCCGCAACCATCAAATCGTACTGAGCGATAAAGAAAACCATCGCAGAGATCAGTATTCCGGTCAGGGTATCAATCAGGTCAACCAGGCCGATTCTTCTTGCTGCTCTCTGACCTTCAGCCTCGTTCCCTTTGTACGGATTCTGGTCCTCTTTAAAGTATTTACGCTTTATCTCCTGCCGTTCGACATTCAGACGATCTTTATTTACGTTCTTATTGGCCGTTTTTGATTTAAAGATACCGTAATTATTGTTTATCAGTTTCAGTACGTCGGTATTAGGCAATGTGCTGAATTCTTTGGCTCTTTCACTTATTACATCCGTTACACGGGCCGATCTGCCATTACTGTTCTTTTCAACAGTTACACGCCCCTTGCTGATAACGGCATAATAGGACGCGCCCTTTTCCTTTATAACTTCGACGTAAAGTCTTACAATCTTTTCACCGGTATTATAATCAACGCGGATATAATCGCCGTCTTCGAGAGTAGCGTACATAGTCCTCTCGTACCCGCGGATTTCTGAGGGCCTCCTCTTCCAGGTGAATTGCGTTTCCTCACTGTTTGCCATAATCCAATAACCTCTAAATACTAAAAGAGATTGGCCCCGTTTGCCAATCTCTTTCCTGAAGACCGAAAAATATTATTTTTTCTTATGACGGTTCTGTCTTCTTCTTTTTTTCCTTTTATGATTCGCTATCTTTTTTCTTTTCTTTTTTTTACCGCAGGGCATAAAAAACTCCTTATTATAAATTACTTCGAATTACTTATTCACCGAAGGTTGTCAACATCTCCCTTAACACCGGGTTTCATTCCATCTAAACTGTCACTGAGCATGGCGGGAAAACCTGTTTTATCCGATGATATAATTATTTTTATATCATGCCCCATTTTGTCAATATAAATAAATTTTAAAATCTCAGGATTATTCTTTAATATAGACGAAATCCTTAATAATTTTTCAAAATAGAGCTCGTTTTCATGCTTCTCCTTGCTCAGCATCTTTCCAAGCATTATTTCCTGCTTTTTATTCGAAAAATCAAGATCTCTCATCTCTTTATTCTGAACCAGACCCTCTGAATAGAGCTTGTTATCCGGATAATAACCGGGCGTAATAAACTCGATTTTTTCAGGAATAATTCCAAGATCTTTAATTTTTTTCATCAGCTCGGAAGTCATCGCATTAACGATATTCTTTTCATTTTTTATAATATTATTTTTATCATAAACCGGTTCAAGATAACTGAGCAGAACAGTCTGGCATATCAATGTCGATTTTTCTATTATATAGTTTTCAACATCCAGTTTGCTCTTTAAGAAGGATATGTCGGGCAGATTGGCTTTATCCAGCTGATAGCTGATATTAGCCGGTAATTTTATTATATATGAATCGTCATTTAATGCAGAGAGAGACGGGATTTTTACCTGTATGTTAATTAAAGCTGAATTTTTTACAGGCATTTTAACAACACTGTATTCCCACGGCATTACACCCTGCCATATAAAATTGTATTTTGCCACATATACCTGAACTACACTGTTATTTTTGTCTTTAAGCAGAATAATCTCGTCATCTCCTGCTTTATACAAAGAAAAATAGAGCCCGAAAACAACCGCGGCAAAAATAGACAATTTTATCAATAGTTTAATGAGAATTTTCATATTTGGCCTTTATTTACTGAATTTCTTCATCATCCCTGAACGGAACAGTTTTGCTCGGAACCATTGTTGAAATGGCATGTTTGTAAATAAGATTCTGTTTTTTATCAACTTCGATAAGTATTGTAAAATTATCAAAGCTCAGCACCCTTCCCTTAATAGGTACGCCATTTACGAGAAAAAGAGTAATCTCTAATTTGTTCTTTCTTGTGTAATTTAAAAAAATGTCCTGAAGATTGTTTAACTGTTTGCTCATTGTTTGAAACCCCTCAATTTTAATTTAACCATATTTTTACTGATTCCGGAATTTTTTTTATTTCATCCGGATTAAACCAGATCACACTTTTATTTTTTTTAAACCATGTCATCTGCTTTTTGGCATATTTTTTTGTATTTTTCTTTATATCTTCTACCGCAGTTTCTAAATCCGTCTCTCCATCAATGTATCTGTTTATTTCTGCATAGCCTATCGACTGCATCGAATTCAGCGATCTGGCGTACCCCATAGTCCTCAGGTTCCTGACCTCTTCAACTAATCCGTTTTTAAGCATCAGATCAACTCTTGAATCAATCCTTTTCGACAGCAGCTCTTTCTCTAAATGCAATCCCAGGAAGAGAGTATCGTAGCCCCTGCTCTCCCTGCCTCCGCTGAAGTAGCTGGAAATAGACCTTCCGGTATCTCTGTAAACTGAAAGCCCTCTTATAACCCTCTGCCTGTCATTTTTATGAACTTTTGAAGCGAATTCAATATCGGCCCTTTTCAGCTCTTCATAAAGCTGTTCAGACATGCCGTTGTCATACTCGTCGGCGACGGTTTTTATCACCGAAGGATCTATATCGGGAATCTCATCTATCCCGATACAGAACGAATTGATATAAAAACCTGTCCCTCCCACTATCAGGGGCTTTTTTCCCCTTCCGGTTATTTCCGAAACCGCAGAGGAAGCCCTGCTGCAGAAATCCCCGGCTGTAAAATGATAATCCGGATTCACAATATCAACAAGGTGATGCTTTACTTTCTGCATCTCTGCCCGGGATGGCTTACTGCTGCCTATGTCCATAAACCGGTAAACCTGAACTGAATCAGCGGATATAACCTCAAAAAGATCACCCGCGATATCTAAAGCCAGTCCGGTCTTACCTGAAGCCGTTGGGCCTACGATCGCAACAATCTTAATAATTCAACCTTCGGTTAAGCGATTTCACCATCATGTTTGTAGCTGAGCTTGATATCCTCTTCAAGGGCCAGCCTCAGTACATTGGGAACTACCTTCCAGTTTAAATCCGACTCAGGGTAATTCCTGATATTTGCAACCATATCAACTGCCTTCATAACACCCTTGGTGAATATATACTTGTTTGTATTCAGAGTTAAGAGTTTGTCAAGTGGTATAATCATTAAAGTCCTCCAAAATTACATCTATCTGATTTTTTATGTTTTTTAACCTGCACTTTTCCGCGATAATTATCGACTTAAGCCGCTGAAAAGCCGTTTCAAGATCGCAATTTATTACAACATAATCGAAATTTTTATATTGCGAAATTTCACTGTAAGCGTTTTTTAATCTTATGTTGAGCTGTTCAGGATCTTCTGTTTTTCTGCCGACCAGCCTTTTCTTTAGAACATCAGGGGATGGGGGTATAATGTAGATAAAAACTCCGTCCCGGATTTTCTGTTTTAAATGCCTGCTCCCCTGTATGTCAACATCAAAGAGTGGAATCTTTCCGCTCTTTCTGATTCTGTCAACCTCTTTTTTTGTAGTACCGTAACAGTTACCGTATACTTCAGCCCATTCTACAAACTCATCTCTCTCTATCATTCCGTCAAATTCTTCTTTTGACACAAAATGATAATGGATTCCGTCAAGCTCCCCCCTCCTCCTGTTTCTTGTTGTGGTGGAGATTGAGAACATAATATCCGTTTCAGATTCAAGCAACCTGTTTATGAGGGTGGTTTTACCTGCACCAGATGGGGCTGAAATTACAAAAATCATCTTTAGCTGTCCGAGTTATTTGATAGCCTGTTCGATAGAGTTTCCGGCTGCATCGCGGAAAGAATAATATGATTACTATCCATAATGATAATAGATCTGGTTTTTCTGCCATGCGTGGCGTCTACAAGGAGATTATTCTCTCTCGCCTCCTCTCTTAATCTTTTCCCCGAGGCGGATGAGGGAGTAATAACCGCAATGATCCGTTCCTCAACAACAGCATTTCCGAATCCGATATTCAATAATGTAGTTTTCATATTCCCGTCTTTCTGTATTTCTCTTCTTTATAAAGGTTTCTGTCAAGATGATTTTCAAATTATACTATATTACGGCAATGTTCCCTGATTTTATCTATATGGTTCTTAACTTCAACTGAAATCTGCGATATCTCCGAATTATTCGATTTTGATGCGATTGTATTTATCTCTCTGAAAAGCTCCTGTGCTAGAAAATCAAATTTTCTACCCTGCTGCTCCTTCTCCTTCAGCATAATTTTAAACTTCTCGAGATGATCGTTTAAACGTACAAGCTCCTCGTTTATATCGAGTTTGTCCGCGAGTAGTGCTATCTCTCCGTAAAGCCTGTTATTGTCAATATTTCCGTCAGTTATTGCCTTAAGACGGTTTTTAAGCAGCTCCTTTTTATCCTCAACAACATCTCTTGAAAGATTCTTAATTCTCTGGGCATCTTTGCTTATAACGGATAGAGAGGCTGTAATATCCTTTTTAATCGATACCCCCTCTTTTTTCCTCATATCGATTGTTTTTTTTATTATCGTATCAAGAGTATTAAGCATCTCCTTCTTCGATTTTTCCGACAGAGTGGTTCTCTCCCTCTGGGTTATACCCTCGATATTGAGCAGGGATTCGAGGTTTACAGGATCTTTTATCTTGAGCGATCTGCGAAGGGTCTCAAGTTCGCTATAATATTTTTTCATCAGAGCCAGGTTCAGAGATACCGGTTTTGTACTGTTCCAGTCAAAGATATCTATCGACAGCTCGATCTTTCCCCGCGTAAAACTTTTTTTCAGTATCTGAATATACTCGTTCTCTTCATTTCTTAATATCTTAGGCAGATTGACATACACTTCCAGATATTTGGCATTTAAAGACTTGATCTCGATTGAATACGAAAACTGTTCAGAACTCTTCTCCAGAAATGCATACCCTGTCATACTCTCCATAATCTACTTCCTATATAATTTTTGGTTCTTTTCCTATACTTTTTACTTTCAACTCCCCGGTTTCAAGATAAAAGTCTATCGTTCTGCCGTAGTCCCCACCTACCTCTTCAGACACAATAGGTATTCTTAACGAAACGAGGATCTCCCTTACGCTTATAATATTGTTTTTCCCTATATCGCCCATCAGTGAATTGTCGGCATATTTGAACATCGTCGCGCCCCCTGCGAGTTTCGCGATGAACCGCTCCCTGTACGCTCCGAGCCTTATCATCTCGTCAATCATCAGCGGAATAGCCGTGTCGGCATATTTTTTCAGATTATTTGTTGGCTTTTTGCTAGTTGGAAGCATTATGTGCGACAGACCTCCGATCTTTACTTTGGGATCGTAAATGCAGATACCTATACAGGAACCGAGTATTGTTCTCAGCGTATTCGGAGACGCTGCAACCCCCAGATCAGCTATCCCGACATTAATAAAATCAAAAGCCATTTTCAGCTCCTCGGTTTTGGAATATAGATAGGAGATTCCAGAATTTTTTTGTATACAAAGTCCTCAGATATCGAATGCAGCGTTTCGGAATGTCCGATGAACAGATAACCGTTGTCCCTGATAGACTGGTAAAAGTCGGCAACCAGGTTCTTCTGATGAATTTTATCAAAATATATCATAACATTCCGGCAGAATATTATATCAAGATCTTTTGGAAAAGGATTCTTAAAAAAGTTAAGATAATGAAAGTCCACCATTTTTTTTAATTCGTCATTTACCTTATAGACACCCTTTTCTTTATCTTCAAGAGTAAAATATTTCCTCAGATGCTCCGGTGAAACTTTTTCTATGCGTCTTCCGGAGTAGTATCCGTCCCTGGCAAACTCAAGAACAGACGGCGCGATATCCGTGGCGATTATCTCAATCTTCCATCCCTGAAAATATTTTATCCGTTCAAGCACGCAAATGGCGATAGTATAAGGTTCCTCACCGGTGGAGCAGGCTGCGCTCCAGATCCTGAGCCTTTTATCGGTCTTCACCTGCGACAGTTCAGGGAGGCATACGTCCATCAAAGCTTCAAAGTGTCTTTCATTGCGGAAAAAATATGTTTCATTAGTTGAAACCACGTCGAGCAGTTCTTCATACTCCTTTCTTTTCGGTTCTCCACCGAGTTTCTGTAGATAATCGTAGTACTCGCTGAATTCAGTCAGAGATAACGCCGTTAACCTTTTTCTTAACCTGTTTGATAAAAGGGTAATTTTTGTATCTTTCATATAAATGCCGCTTTCATCATAAATGAGTTTCGCGAATTTCGCAAACTCCTCTTCGGTTAATCTTTTTATTACAAGATCCATTTTTTACTCTGCCTTTCTATGTTTTATTGATATAAATGTATCACAAAATCTGCCTCCATGCAGGTTTGTGACTACGTTTTTCTGAAAGCAAAGCTGTCAAAAAAACCTCATTTTCCTCAGTTTCATATCTGAAAACGGCGGTACTTCCTGCACCGCTTAGAACGCATCCCTTCTGTACAGGTTCCGGTTTAAACCTTTTAGAATATAATAAAAATCAGGTTTTCTGTTTACGAAAACCGGTTATAATCATCGTTAAATATAATCTTTGATCAAACTAGCATGATAATTTGTAAAGAATAAATGCGAAAAAACATACCGTAAAATCGATGCTTTAAAACTGTATAACTTCAACTACACTATTACTGATTATAATATTAAGTATTCAGGCTTATTACAAGTTTAATTTCTCCGGCCGGAATCCCCGAGTATTTTGAAAGATCTTCAATAGAGTGCCCTTCATTAAACAGTTTAGCTATTAGGAGATATTTATCATCCGCGTTCTGGAACATCTCACCTATATCAACAGGCTCCTCGGACTTCTGCTCTTCGTAAGTCAGGACTATCTCTTCATCCGCCGAGACATCGACAAGATTTTTCCTGACTGGCATCTCTTTTACGGTCTTTTCTATTATTGAGGATGAATTAAATTTATTTTCTGTTTCCTTTTTGTACCTGTATACAGACTGTTTCTTCCCCTTCTCTCTGACTGTTTCATCCTTTTCCGTTGTTCTGATAGACTGAATTTTATCCATGAACGATTCTATTATATTAACCTGTTCTTCGGGGAGCCTCCCTCTGTTAACAGAATCATCTTTTTTCTTTACCTTACCGCCTGCAGGTTCCGCTACTTTTTCTTCAGGGCCCTTTATACTTTTTTCTTCACCGTAATTGTTCTTCATTTTATCATCCAGTACGGTAAAATCGATCCCTTTTACCGAACCATGCTCATTGAGCAGCTTTTTTAGTATGGAAATACGGCTTTCAAGCAGTGTAATATTTCTCTCAGCGGTGGAATTGAACTCCGTAATGATCTCTCCCATCTCTTTTTTCAGTTTCTTTTCCTGAAAGGTTGCGGATGTTTTTTCAATCTTCAGACTCAGAACAAGATATATCACCGCTCCGGTAAAAATATTGAAAATAAATAAAAGGAAAATATTCATCATCACCCCGTTATGTCTCATTAAAATACATGATCAGGAAACAAGTTATTTAAAAATATCTATCAGTTTTCCCATCTTGTCATCTTTCATCTTTTCGCTGCTTTTTCTTTCCTGGTTATTCTGTTCCGTTCCGCCCCGATGGCCGGGCTTATACTGTTCGTTCTGTTTATGTTCATCCTTAATGGATGTTTTTTCGCCCTTCTCCGCTTCATCAAGGCGTGTGTTTTTTAAAATGGATTTTTCACTCGCCTCTTTATCAAGAACATGCTGCTGGGCCGCAAGAGTTCCCTGCCGGCTGTGCTCATGCTTCCCTACCTCCGACATCTGCCCGATATTTGTCTGAAGATCCAGCGGTTTAATTGTCATACACCCAACTCACCTTCGTTTTACAACAGTCGTAATTCTCTGACTCCCTTCAATAAAAATCGGCGGATCATACTCTGATATGTTTATATCATCTCCGTCTAGCGAGAACTTGACGTGATTGTAGTTGTCACGTATTTTAAAATCCTTGTCTTTGATATAGATCTCAACGCCGGAGAACGCTGTTTTTTCAGCGCAGACTTTTCCTTTATGCTCCATAAGGTTCATATACTCATTAAGTTCGTCAAGCTCGCCGGTTACCTCGGCAAACCTTCCCGACTGTTTCTCCTCTCTAGCAGTAAGGTCAGTCAGCATCTTCTCCTTGTCATCGGAGAGTTTTCCGCCGGCATTTCGTTTCTGGGTATTCAGGGTTTTTAAATCGAGCCTCAGCGTCGTGAGCTCATCCTCAAGCATCTTCTTTGTATCCATCAGGTCATCGATCTGCTGCAGCATCTTCGGATTTATTCCCACCCTGACTACAGTTCTGGTCGAACCCTCGGCGCCGAGATATCCGGCATTGACCTCGTCCCCGGCGCGTATAACTCCTCCGGCAATCTTGGCCCTTCTTCCGATCGAGTATATCTTTTCTCCGGCATCAACACGGCAGTGAAGTATACCCTCTGGTATAACGACGCTCCGTTCAGCAATAATATTTGAATTCTGAGCGAATTTCGCGAATATAGAACCTCCGGTGGATTCAATCTTAGCCTCATCCTTGCCGGAGATACCCTGGTGTACTATTATATCACCCTCGGCCTCGATGAACGCCTTGTGAACAGTACCCTTAACCTCCACGTTACCTGCTGCTTTTACCTCAAAATTATCCAGTACGCTCCCCTGGATTATTACAGATCCGAGGAATACTATATTTCCAGTTTCAAGTGAAACGTCCTTCGACACTATATAGACTGGTTCAACGGAGATCCTCCCCATCTTTGATACAACCTGTCCGTTAATCTCCGCGGTAAGCTCCATCTCATCCTCGGAGAGTATTGTACCTTTACCGTATTTGATTGAAATATCTTTTCCTGATTTTGCAGGCAGAACCCTGTTTGTAATAGTCCTTCCCGGGATACCCTGCTCTGCCGGGACCTTGACTGCGAGGAGCTGGCCCACTACTACATTCTCCAGAAGTTCGAGGTTCTTGAAGTCAACTTTTCCGGAATCATCCTCCTCGAACTTGATCGTAGATTTGTCTATCTTGACTTTATAGTCTACATAAGCGCTCTTACCGTCGCGCGGCAGCTGTCCTTCCGCGGCAAGCAGTGGTTTTTTATAGTCCATCTCCTCGAGATATTCCTTTATCTCCTCCTCTTTGAGCCCGGTTACAACACCGGCATTTCTCAGTCCGTCAATTACATCCTCATAATCAAGGTGCCTTCCGGAAAATTTCGGAGGATTGAAATAGACGTACGCCTTCAGCTCGTCCTCTGTGACTTCAATTCTCATTGTGGAATCATATGCGGGATTGGGGACCCACTCCCCTATCTTTACTTTTTCTCCGTCCTCTTTCTTGACAGCTTTGGTTATTACGTTTCTGTCAAAGTTCGCGATACGGAGCGCATAGCATTTATTTTCAATGGCTTCAACGGCGACATGAAGGCCCTTCCCTTTCGGCTTCGTCACCTTGACCCATATTCCGGTCTTGGTAACACGCACATAAAATTTGCCGTCTACATCCTTTTTTTCCTCAACAGTGATGCCGGGAATATAACCGCCGGTCAGCTTCATCTCTATTTCATCAATATCTTCATGCTCTTCGCTCATCTTCAGAGGGGTCACTATTACGCGATAAGGGAGGCGTCCTATACCGAAGAGTCCTTTTGTACCTTTTTCAACAACGTCATAATCAAGGTGGGATATATCTACACCGAGTTCACCCGATGCAATTTCAAGGGCCTGCTTTACCGAATCCGCATAGACCTCAATAGAATCATCATCGGCCTCTGCGGTGTCTGTACTCTCTATTTCCAGAAAAAGGTCTTTTAAACTGGCCATATCAACCGACTATATTGGATTTGATTCTTCCGAGTCTTCCTCTCAGCCTCATTATAGCTTTTGTATGAAGCTGTGATACCCGGCTTTCAGTTACCTCAAGAACCTCGCCTATCTCTTTAAGCGTGAGGTCTTCATAATAATACAGCACAATTACCTTCTTTTCCTTGTCCGGCAGTTTCCTTATCGCATCTATAATATAATCTTTAATCTCTTCCTTTTCAACAAGGACATCGGGATTCATATTCTCCGGGGCTTCCAGAGTTTCTAGAATTGACAGCTCGTCGTTATCATCACCGAGATACCAGATATCGTTCAGCGAGAGCATCGAAGTTCCGCTCAGTTTGTTGAGCAGCGTCTGGAACTCTTCACTGGAGACGCCCATCTCCTTTGCGATCTCCTCATCCTCAACAGTCCTTCCAAGCTTGTTTTCAAGTTCAGATATTATCAGTTCAATCTGTTTGGCCTTCTGCCTGATAGAACGGGGAATCCAGTCTATCGACCTGAGCTCGTCGAATATCGCTCCCCTTATCCTGGTCATCGCGTAGGTCTTGAATTTGATCCCTCTGTTCGGATCAAATTTTGTTATCGCATCCAGCAGTCCGAAGATCCCGTAGGAGACCAGATCGTCAAATTCAATATTCTGCGGCATCCCCATGGAGACTTTTCCGGCAACGTATTTCACTAAAGGTGCGTATTTTAGCACAAAGAAATCTCTGATAGTCTGGTCATTGCTTTTGGTAAACTTTTCCCAGAGCTTATCTTCATCCTGTGCATCATACTCTTTATACTTTTTATTATCCATATACACAATCCCGGAAAATTATTCTTTATCTTTACCCATCATCGTTCTGACTGCCTGAGCCATTAGCTTCGGTTCATAACTGTTCAAGTCATTTTCAACAATTATGTGTTTACCAAGCTTTGTATTTGCCGCGTGAAACAGGTTGTCGAGACCGGAATCGCCCACTGTATCAGTTTTGCCGGATTCCTTTGCTGACTGCATCTTGCTGAAATCTTTGACAGGCTGCAGGTCATCGGAATCCCGAGTGGTCTGTATTCTGTCATAATCCTTTTCTGTAAATTCGGTAAATCCTGAATCGACATTTTCCGATGACTCCTCTTTCAGGTCTTCAGCAGTATCAATGGAAATATCAATTTTTTCAGCCGTTTTATCCGGCGATGAATTCATTTTAGAAAAGGCATCGTAAACTTCAGGAACAAATTTTTCAATAACCAGTACAATTCCGTAGCCTACTACAAAAAAGACAGGAACGATTATCACTATCCTGAGAAAAACCGTTCCTGCAGGGACCCCACCTGCAAATCCGGCAAATATAGAAAAAACAAGAGAAGAAACCGAAAACAGGATACCGCTTTTCAACTCTATCCCAAAATTACCGAACTGTTTCATCTATTTAACCTGAACGCTTCCAACGATATATAAATATTCAACTTAATATACAAATCAAGCCTTTTTCTATTCCTCAGCTTCTAAATTGGAATGACCCATAAGATTTTTAATAAAAGAGGTAATTCCCGAGCCTTTTTCCGCCTCAACCTGTTTATTATTAATTCTGTCTGCTATAATTTTAACGCAGCCGGATGCCTTGCTGCCGGGATAACTGACAATAAAAGGTTTCTGGTTCCGGACAGATTTCGGTACATAGAGGTCCTCATAGACAAATCCGAGTTCCTCAACCTTTATATTGAGAAACTGGCCCGCGATATTTATTACCCTCTGCGCAACCCTCTTCCCTTCTGCAACGGATTGGGCCCTGTTTACAATCAGTTTTATATGCTTTTCGTTAGACTGGGACGCTATCGCCTTGATTATACCGTATGCATCTGTAATTGCCGTCGGTTCGGGCGTTGTAACAACTATCACTTCATCCGCAGCCATTACAAAGCTGAGTACATTCTGCGAAATACCGGCCCCGGTATCAACGATCAGAAAATCGTCATTCGCAAGTTCGGCGATTGAAGAGATAAATTCGTCCCTCTGCTTCACATCGAGGTTTGCAAGCTGCTGGAATCCTGATGCGCCGGCGATAATTTTTATACCCTCCGGAACCTCAATGATGATGTCCTTCAGCTTCTTTTTCCCCTTTATTACATGATAGAGGTTATATTTCGGAATTATACCCAGTATAACATTTATATTAGCCAGTCCAAGATCCGCATCGAGCAGAGTAACAGATTTTCCATCCTGTGCAATTGCAATTGCAAGGCTGACGGACAGGCTGGTTTTGCCGACTCCCCCCTTCCCGCTGGTAATTACAATGGTGCGGGTTGTAGATGCGCTGTCAGTTTTTTTCTCAAGAACCAGTCTTCTTAGATTTGCTGCCTGATCCAAGGGAAACCTCCTAAAAATTATTCGATGGAACTCCCGATTATCATACCGGCCATCTCTTCCGAATTCGCGATATGTATATCATTTGGAACTTCCTGCCCGTCAGTAAAATAAGAGATAGGCTTGTTATATTTATCGGCAACATCTATAACATTCCCGATAAAAGAAGTTTCATCAACTTTTGTAATTATTACGCTGTCGAACTTCATTATGTCAAACGCTTTAAAGATCTCTTTCAGATCCCCTTTTTTCGTATTCGCGCTTACACAGAGGATCTTTTCAAAATCATATTCAACGTTGTCTGCAAAACTTTTTATTTCAGATATCTTCAGTTCATTATTATGACTGCGCCCTGACGTGTCTACCATGATTATATCAGATTTTTCCTTCATCAATATATCTTTAAAATCCCTCTGGTCGCTGACAACGTGAATCGGTATTCTCATTATTTCCGCGTATTTTTTCAGCTGTTCTGTAGCGGCAATTCTATAGTTGTCTATAGTTATAAAAGATACCTTTTTCCCCTCTCTCAGCGAATTTATAGCACCCAGTTTCGCCATTGTGGTGGTTTTACCAACCCCTGTTGGCCCTATGAACATGATAATTTTCTTTTTGTTACCCTTTTTTATCGGTCCGGAGGTAACAATTCGGTCTTTTATAAGGTCTTTCAGGCTCTTTTCTATTTTATATCTGTCCTTCTGGTCTTCCCTGCTTATGCTGTTTTTTACGTCTTTTATCATTATTTCGCAGTCTTCAGGATCAAAATCGTTAGCCTTCAGCAGTTCCCTGAATGGAGCAAAATTGTGATCCTCTTCGCTGACTACAGACGGTGCATTTTTCTGTCCATCAAGCAGCCTGTTAAGAGCGTTCTTAATGTCATTGACTTCACGTTCTATATTTGTAACCCCCGCTTTACCGGTTTCGGTACGGATTTTTGCAGGTTCAAAGTTTTCAGCCGCTGCAGTTTCGTTTTTCTCTTTTCTTGCCGGAAAGTCAACAAAATCGGTGTGAATCTCAGGCTGTTTGAAGCTTTTGAGATTGTCATTCGCCGTATCTATGGATCTGCTTATTGATTCAACATTCAGATCATTTTTCGCCGATGATGCCCTGTCAAGAATTTCCTGTACTTTTCCAAGACGGGTCGGCTCTTTCTTGTCATCAACAATAAAATCGATCGTGCTCTTTTTCGCCTCCTGTTTCAGGGGCTGCGGCTGGAAAGGTTTTCTCTCCTTCACTGCGGCGGTCAGCTCAACGACCTCTTTCGCGAACACTTTTGAATTAAAAAACCCGCCCTGCTTTACATATTTATGACTGATTGGAATCGCTTCGTCTCCATGTTCTGTACGGAGCTTTTTCATGGCCTCGTTGTAGTTTTCAGCGGTTATTTTTAGATATTTCATTTTACTCTCCTGAAAATGTTTTTCAATCATTTAAAACTATTATTAAAACTGCACTCCTGTCGGCATAAGCGCAGACACTACGACATTTACTTTTATATTTTTTGTTATCTCGTTATAAGCGAATACGACTGGCGCCGGCACTTCCCGTTCAAGCAGGGCGAACGTAACGCTCCGGATCTGCGGAGATACAAGAAATACAGGCGCAAAACCCATTTTACTGGTCCTCTGGTACGCATCAATAAGTGCGCTTACAACCGCATGGTGGGTTTCGGGATCCATGCCGAGCACTTTACCCTCTATCCTGTCTTCGTGGATAGAACTGCTGATTACGTTTTCAATTTCCGGATCAACGGTAATAACAGATAGTACGTTATCATCGGATGTATGCGCTGCGGTTATCTGCCGTGCCAGCGCTCCCCTTACATATTCGGTAAGAAGACCGGCGTCCTTTGTATGATCTGTATATGTAGCCAGGGTCTCGAGTATCGTAACCATGTTCCTTATGGATACGCGCTCCCGGAGAAGGTTCTGGAGCACCTTCTGCATCTCTCCGTAAGACATCTTCTCTTCGATCTCTTTCACTACTGCAGGATAATCCTGGCGTATATTATCAATAAGTTTTTTAACCTCTTCACGGCCCAGAATCTCATCGGCGTGACGTTTTATTATCTCGGTGAGGTGCGTCGCCACGATAGTCGGGCAGTCAACAACCGTATATCCCCTGCTCTCGGCAAGGTCCCTGCTCTCGGGTTCGATCCATATCGCTCCGAGGTTGAAAACAGGCTCTATGAACTCAACACCCTCTATTTTCTCCCTGATGTCGCCCGAATCCATCGCCATCAGTTTACCCACCTGGAGTGTACCGCTTCCGACCTCAACACCCTTGATGAGTATTGAATACATCTCCGGCTCAAGTTCCATATTGTCCCTGATTCTGATCGGAGGCACAATCAATCCCATGTCGAGCGCACTTCTCCTTCTTATATTCGTTATCCTGTCAAGGAGCGTGCCGCCCTGTTCAGGATCAACAAGCGGTATCAGGTTGTACCCGATCTCAACCTCAAGCGGATCGATCTGTATAAGCGGGAGTACCGATTCAGGCTTGGTATCCTTGACTGCCTTGTGCTTGGCCTCGGTCTCGCGGTGCAGCCTCTCCTCTTCACGTGACTGGGAGAGCAGGTAACCGAGAGAAGCAAGCCCGGCCGAAAGCAGCAGCAGGGATATCTTCGGAAATCCCGGTATAAGGACACCGGCCGCAAGGGCGCCCGATGTTATGTAAAGCGCCTTCGGCTGTGCAGTCATCTGGTCGGCAATCTGGTCGCCGAAATTCTCATTTGATACTGCCCTTGTTACTATGATACCTGTGGCGGTTGTGGTCAGCAGCGACGGGATCTGTGCTACAAGACCGTCACCTATACTGAGAAGGCTGTATGTTTTAAGAGCAAGTTCAAAAGACTCACCCCTCTGCACCATCCCGATGATGAACCCGCCGATAAGGTTTATGAATACGATTATAATCCCTACCTTAACGTCCCCCGATACGAATTTTGAAGCTCCATCCATCGCCCCGTAAAAGTCCGCCTCCTTCCTTATCTCCTCACGGCGGAGTTTCGCGTTCTCCTCGGTTATCAGACCGTTTGAAAGGTCCGAGTCTATACTCATCTGTTTTCCCGGCATCGCGTCGAGTGTGAACCTCGCTGCTACTTCCGCTGTCCTTGTGGCACCTTTTGTGATAACGATGAACTGTACAGCTACCAGGATTATGAAAACAATGAATCCCACGACGTAGTTGCCCCCGACAACGAACTGTCCGAAGGTCCTGATAATCTTTCCGTCGAACGCTGCGCCATCAAGCAGTATAAGCCTTGTGGACGAAACATTGAGCGCCAGCCTGAACACCGTCGTAATAAGAATCAAAGACGGAAAAATCGAAAAATCAAAAGAGCGGTGGACAAACATTACGATCATCAGTATAAGAAGCCCCAGCATAAGGCTCACCGCTATTAGAAAATCAAGAAGGAACGTCGGCAGCGGGATGATGAGCATCATTACTATTACAATAACGCCCAGACCGACAAGTATATCGGTTTTCATCATCCAGGCCCTGTTGCCCGGCGTTAATGATAACGTTTTTGCTTCAGCCATTTTCTGGTCTCCTCATCATATCGCTCTTCTAAGTCTGTTTTCTCTTTTATATAGTTCCGCATAGACAAATGAAACGGCCCGGAACAGCGCGTCCGGAATTATGTCTCCAACATCGACGCTGTTATACAGCTCACGTGCAAGCGGCCTGTTCTCTATGAGCTCGATACTGTTCTCTTTTGCAATCTCTCTTATCTTAAGCGCCATGCTGTCGACCCCCTTGGCTATTACAGCCGGGGCGTGCATCGTCTCCCTGTCATACCTGAGGGCAACGGCATAGTGTGTCGGGTTTGTGACGACAACATCGGCCTTCGGCACTTCGCGTATCATGTTTTTCATAACTATCTCGCGCTGCATCTCCCTCATCCTCTGCCTGATGTGAGGGTCACCCATTGTCTCTTTCAGCTCTTCCTTCATCTCCTGCTTGGACATTTTCAATGATTCCATGAATTCGCTTCTCTGGAAAAAATAGTCCGGTATCGCCAGTACCATAAGAAGAACCGTACTCCATATGACTATCTTGAAACCGATATAGACCATATTGGACATCGCAAGTGTAATCGATATGTCCGGCGTTTTTAAAATCTCATCCAGGTCACTTTTTATGATCAGGTAAGAAACAAATCCGATAAAGACTACCTTCACTATCGATTTTATCAGATTTGCAGCTATCTGCCGTGAAAAGAATATTTTTTTCATGATCGACGCAGGATCGAGTTTCATCTTGCTCCAGTCCAGCGCAAGGGGATGAGTCGATATCTGGAACCCGACCTGTGAAACCTCGCCGATGATAGCGCCGATATTCGTTGCCAGAAACACCGGGAATACAATTTTTGCGCTTTCAAATATGAGTTTCAGCATTTCCAGTTCAAGCCACCGTACCGTTATTGTTTTATGTGCAAATCCCGTAAGATAAAATTTAAGTATATTCGCCATAGCCCCGTACATCCATGAACTGAAGACCAGCAGTACCAGGCATCCGGCGATAACGACAAGCGCCTGCGGGAGCTCCTGGGTTTTAACGACCTGCCCCTTCTCCCTCGCTTCGCGTATCTTCTTTTCGGTAGGCTCTTCAGTCCTACCCTCATCCTCGGCTGCGAAGAGCTGAAGATCAAATCTGAAAATGCCGTCCGGATCAGCTGGCCCCGGATAATATTTTTCAAGAAACCCGGTCATATCGCGCCCTAAACCGGCCAGTGCTGCATCACGCCGGTCAGGAGTTTAAAGCTCCTCTCTATGGCGACCTGCATAACACGTATTATCAGCGGCGACGTAAGCGCCAGCAGACCGAATCCGGCTATAATCTGAAACGGGAATCCGAACATCATTATATTCATCTGGGGCGCCGCCTTTGCAAGAACCCCCATACTCACTGTGATAAGGAACGCGGTCGCTACGATAGGGAACGATATCTTCAGCGCGACTATAAACATTCCGCTGAACGTGTAGATCAGGTACTTCAGAAGACCTCCGGTCGCGGCCCTGCCGAGGCTGAAGCCGTGAACCAGGTCAAAAGATCTGTATATGGCCTCTATCAGGAAATGATGGCCGTCTATGGCAAGGAAGACAAGCAGACCGACAAAGTTTTTGAGCTGTCCGATAAGAGGAACCGAGACCTGTCCCACCGGATCAAGGACCTCATTTATACCGAAACCGATCTGCGCCGCGTAATACTGCGCTGAAAGCTGAAAAGCCGTAAATATTATCGAAACCAGAAAACCGATGTATATACCTATGAACACCTCCTGGAGAACAAGAAGGTAATATATCCCCATGTTTCCCGGTATCTTTATTGTCGATGCCACCCCGGGAAAAATAACAAGCGTGATAAAAAAAGAGAGCATGGCCTTTATTCTAAATGGAATAACCCCACTTGAATAAAATGGGGCTATCATTATCATGGCATTAATCCTCACCAGGATCAGAAAAAAAGCCTGAAAATTATTAATAAAATACTCCATCCTTTTTCTACGTCACCCCACTCCGATTTTTCCTATCAACGCGAAAATATTGTTCGTATAATTAATCAGCATATGGATCATCCATGAGCCGAACAGTATAATTGTAATGAAAATCGCAATCATCTTTGGCACGAAAGTCAAAGTCTGTTCCTGTATTGAGGTCGTGGTCTGTATGATTGATACTATCAGACCGACAAACATTCCGATCCCGAGAACCGGGGCCGATACCACCAGAACAGTCATCAGCGAGTCTCTTAATAATTTTATCACAAGAGCGTCAGTCATATAATCCTCACATCCTACCTGAACGATTTAACAAGCTCATAAATCAGAAGATTCCATCCATCCACCAGTATAAACAGGATAAGCTTGAAAGGGAGCGATATCATTACCGGCGGGAGCATTATCATCCCCATCGCCATCAGCACGCTCGCGATGATCATATCTATTACAATGAACGGCAGAAACAGAAAAACTCCTATCTCAAAAGCGATCTTCAGTTCGCTTATCATGAAGGCCGGGATCAGACAGTATGTCGGTATATCATTTCTATTCTTGGGCTTCTCAATTTTTGACAGCTTCACAAAAAGCGCGATGTCCTTTTCGCGCGTCTGTCTCAGCATAAAATCGCGGAGCGGAGCCATCCCCCTGTCGTAAAACTGCTCATTTGAAATGTGTCCGTTCAGGTACGGCTGAAGCGCCTTGTCATTCATCTCGGTAAATGTAGGAGCCATTATAAAAAATGTAAGGAACAGAGAGAGGCCGACGATGACCTGGTTAGGGGGCATCTGCTGCAGAGACAGCGCCCTTTTGACGAAATCGAGGACTATAACAACCCGGGTAAACGCCGTAGTCATGATTATTATCGAAGGCGCCAGCGTCAGTATCGAGAGCAGAAACAGTATCTGAAGGCTGAGTGCGACGTCTTTAGGCCCCTTTGCAGATGTTATATCAAAGGCGATTTTCGGGATAGGCATCGTTACGCCGCCTGCTTTCTGGGCGAAAAGACATGCCGGCAGGCATAGAAGCATGAATAGAAATATATAGAAATATTTTTTATTCATCATCGTTACCATTGATGTCCTTCAAACGGCTCTTCTGTTTATTAAGAAAACTCATATCGAAATCACTGCGGGGAATCTCCTCGACAGTGGCCTTTTTCAGGCCGTGAGTTCTTTTTTCGTTTATCTTTTCAATCACCCATCCCACCTGGCCAGCGACAAACTCCGGAAAGCTCAAACCCTGCACGGGTGTCGACTGCGAGCTGAGAAGCCTGATCCGGTCTATATCCTCGCGGTCTTTTATTTCTGTCAGAAGACTGATGTTGTTATCCGATACACCGAGCAGAAAAACCTTCCCCGCTACATCGACTATCTGTATAAACTTGTTTGTGCCGACCGATACCGTCGAGAGAATCTGTATCGCAGACTGTCCGGATATATTCATCCCGGTCTTCTGTGAAACGAACTTGAAGAACATGTAAAATCCGCCGATGAAAAGCGCGAGCACCAGTATGGTCTTTATAATCATCCACGCGGCGGACTCCTCCTCCACCTGCGGTTTGAAATCCTCCTCGACAAATCCCTGGCCGGGGACTGTATTATTATCAACAGTTTTGTTCACTGCCGCTGCACCGGAGGTATTATTCTGAGCATGAACGGAAAGGCCGGAAAAAAGAAAAAGGGAAACAAAGGCGGAAATAATAAAAACACGCGTAAAAAACGCTAAAGTTACCTTTTTCCCCGTACGATAAGATATTGAAGTATTATGTCTCATATTTTCCCGGACTTAAAAAAATTTTTGTTCTGCATTTCTATCTGCAAATATTAAATAAAAATCTACTTGTTTACTGATTTAAATCTTTCATCCTGGCTGACGATATCGGTAACACGAACACCGAAATTTTCGTCGATTACAACGACCTCACCCCTTGCTATGAGTTTGCCGTTTACCAGTAGATCGACAGGCTCACCGGCCAGTTTATCAAGCTCGATGATCGAACCCTCACCAAGACCGAGTATATCCTTGACCAGTTTTGTCGTTCTTCCAAGCTCAACTGTCATCGTCATCTCGACATCGAGCAGAAGGGCTATATCACCGTAACCGCCGGAAGTGATGCTTTCACCCATCTGCGGAAACCTTACGGAACTGATCTGGGTCTGCGGTCCTGTGTGCTGATACTGCGCCTGAGGCTGCTGAGAAGGCATTCCGCCCCCGCCCATTCCAAGCGAAGAGGCTATATTGGTATCCATTATGTGATACAGCTTGGAGTTCATCACTCCATCTATTATGATATCATAGGTAATCTTGACAAGCTCACCCGGAGGGAGCCTGAGTTCAGACTGGTTCTGCGCTATCGATACGGTCGCAGGTGTGGTATTAACTCCGCCGCCCAGCTTGTTGCTGAACTGCGTGGCCATAGATGATATAAACTGGTTTGTAAACTCCTGGATAGTGCTCTGGTGTGCGTCTGTTATATCTGCCGGGACCGCACCGGATTCGTCCCCCATCATAAGCGACGAGATTATCCCTGCATCCCTGAAATTGAATATGATAAGGTTCTGCCCGTTGAGAGTGCCTGAGTAGCTCATCGCGATCTGGACATATTTGCCCCTGAAATCGTTTCTGACCGCATCCTGCGACTTTGCTTCCACTACCGGATTCGATAGAACCAGGTTTTTACCGCCGAGGTATCCGCTGAGAGACGGTGCAACAAGCGATATCGCGGAGTTGACCAGGTTTCTGAGATTGTTCTGTTCTCCCGATGAGAATGAAGCGCCCCCCTTGTGCCCGGGTGAATCGAACATCCCGGACGGCTCGGAACCTGTGGTTATGTCATCTGCTCCCTGCAACAGGGCATCAATTTCGTCTTGTGATAAAGAGCCGTCGCCCATATTTATCCTCCGGAGTCCACAATGAAGATTTTACAACAAAAACCGGCAGCTTGCTAAAAACAGAAAGCTGCTAATTAACAATAAACTCTTTATAATATATCTCTTTAATCTTCCCGTTAATAAGCCTTATATTAATGTGAGCCTTAATCTCTTCAGAAAGCGTAATCGCACCGCTTACCGAATTAAGCTCCTCATATGTCTTGCCCTGCAGCAGTATATTCACGATATGCTGTATCTCATCCTTCCTGCTGACAAGCTCGGCGCTGAGGATCGGGTCCGTTTCATAAGCAAGCGAAATCTGCATCTTTATAAAATGCGGCTCCGCATCAGCGGTAGCCTTGGAGAACGCCGGCAGCTCATAAGTTGCAAGAGGTTCCGGAGGAGGCGCCGCAATTATATCCTGGCTCTTCTGGTACCTGCTCTCCTGCACGTTTTTTGAAACCAGAAACGATATACCTATCATCAGAACGACTACAATTATTCCCCCGGCAACATAAAGAAGTATTTTAACTATCTTCGAAGTGCCGGTATTCGCCGCCGGTTCCTGCCCTTTCTCCTCTTCCTCAACTATATCTCTTTCGTCATCACCCATAAGCCTTCCACCATTATTCCGTTTATCTTACTGCATGAAAATACAAAGCATTAAAGCCCGACCGATAGACATGGGTATAAAGTATGTGACATAATATCAAACATCAATACACATTGTCAATTAATTTATTCATTTATTAATACAATCTCCCCGGAATAACCCCAAAAAACAGATATAATCGGCTGTATTCCGCCATAATTGTACAATAACTCGTTTTTATTTTCGGCATGATCGATATTAACAAGAACTTAAATTTATTTTAAATGGAATATTTTTGGATTTTCCCGGCGGTTTTCCCGCAGCAGATGTTTTACCGGTGCCAGAACCTGTATCAGGTGTGATAATACAGCCGGCAGTATTGCATGGGTCAGATCTGCTGTTTATGTACCGCGGGCTGCTGGTCTGACAGCAATCCTCCGTAAATCTGCTTCTTATATTCGACTGTAAGCTTTATTATCTCTTCGGCGCTCTCTCTGACCATATACTTTCTGCTGTTTATCAGCGTAATTACGGTATCCGGAGTGATATCCACCACCTCGATAAGATTTGCATTCACTACAAATTCCGTACCGTTAAGTTTATGAAGAATAATCATATCGCCCCTCCGTCATTTATCTGTTGAATTATAATGTCGTACGCCCGATTGTAAAAAATTATATTTATTATCGTAGTTTCGGTGAGTTTCCGGTTTTTATTGAGGAAAACCGTCGCAGATCTGTTAAAAGGACGTTATTTCACGCCTTTCCCGCTGAATAATTCAAGATATTCCGCCAGACCGATCTTCTGAACAATTCCGGCCGAGCATCCCGGCGTGCTGCAGTCCGCTACAGGATACGGTGCGCTGCTGAAAAGTCTTTCAAGCCATAACCTGGCAGCGAGAAACTGGTTATTGACATAGAAGAGCTCCCCGCTCCTTATGACCCTGTATTCCCTGGCCCTTCTCCCCTTGTCCATATCTATCGTGTTATGCGGATTGAATCGTCCGGAAATCAGGAACTTTTTCTCTGACGGCCCGGCTCCCGACGCATAAAACCTGTCAAAAAACCCCATATCGTTGCCGACGAGCAGAAGTGAGGCTATACCGCAACCCAGCGCAAGCGATACTGCCTGAGTTGTAACTATGCTCCCGGTGGCCACAAAACCGAGCTCTTCACCGGCATCACTCCAGAGCTGATCGTAGATCTCACCGTTAACCATCCAGTTGTAAAAGCTGATTTTACCTCTCCACTTTCTTATATTAGAGAACGAGGAGCAGCTGAATGAAAGGAGGTGCATGCTTTCTGTATCTATTCCGGAAAAGAAATCTGTCGGTGTAGTTTCACATGTTATAATGAATTGAGGCCTGATACCGCGTGACCAGAGAGGCTTAAGCGCCATGTCGGACACGATCAGTATTATATCTTCACGGCGGCTGAGTGTTTCGAGGGCTTCGTAACTGCTGTCAAGAGATGGTCCCGAACCTATTACCAGTATATGTTTACCCGATAAACTCTGTACAACGGGCCTCAATCCCCCCCATTTTTTTATCAGCGGGAGGTTTTTTGCAAGATTGCGCTTAAACGCGCGCCCCCGTTCGGTCAATATACCCTCGTTAAGTTTTGAGAATATCTCCTCCTGGTCTATCATGGGGCTCCGGGAGCTCAGGGTCTTAACAGATCTGATACAAATTTTACTATTTTCGTGTAATCAAGGTCTATCGGATCGAACTCCTCCATCAATCCGATGAAGAATACCACCGCCTGTATTATCCTTGCGGTTGTTTTGTCATCAAGACCACCTATATTTGACCCGTTCTGCAGATTATCCCTTATTATGTTCTCATAGAAAACACGGTGCGATTTGAAGAATTTATTCATCATACTATGCAGAGTTTCATTCTCAAACGAATAGAGTATGATGTTTATCAATATAATCGTGTTTGCCTTGTCGAGAATAAAGCTTTCAACACCAAGGAGCGAGGATATTGGGGCCATTTCGTCAGACTTCAGGTCTATTTTAAGGATGCGTCCGTGCGCATAGTAGAGTTCAGCATAAAGATCATTTATCAGTTCTATATAGATATCATCCTTGGTGGCGAAGTAATGAAGCACTCCCCCTTTTGAATAACCGGCTTCGTCGGCTATCTCCTGGATCGATATCTGGGAGTAAACATGCTTCTGAAGGAGAACTTTAAGAGCAGAGGTGATCCTTTTTTTCCTTTTTTTCACTTTATCGGTTAATATATTTTCCAAAATTCTACCTTTTCGTTTTTTTGTCCATAAATGGCCAGATGCTCCATGATGCAACAAAAAAAACCATAAAATACTTAAAAAACGATTCTATTATATAGTACATCACAAGCCATATGAAATCCTTGACAAATACCCCCTCAGGAATGCAGAGAATATATGGCTTTTATTACGGAGCAGAGTAATACACTCTCTTTTAAGTCATTACGGAATTTTTCCAATTTGGTCAATATTTAAATGAAAAAAACGATTATCAGCAATTCGGCTGAAGAAACCTTTCACTTTGCCAGGGAATTCGGCAGGGAAATCAAAAAAAATTCTGTAGTTACGCTTCGCGGCGATCTCGGAACGGGGAAAACTATCTTCACGAAGGGTATAGCCGAGGGCCTCGGAATAAAGGAGGAGATAACAAGCCCCACATTCAGCCTGATGGAGACCTACGAAAACGACATTCCGCTCCACCATTTTGACCTTTATAGAATTGAAAACCTTAACGAGTTCGATAATCTGCGTTTTGAAGAGTACTGGGACGGCGACGGTGTTTCTGTTATAGAATGGCCTGAAAAAGCGGGCAGCCTGCTGCCGGAGAAGAGAATAGATGTTATTATTGAATATATTGATGAAAACAGGAGAAGAATAACCGTTGAATACCCTTGTGATTGATACCTCGACCTCAATTGAACTTCTGGCGCTCTCTGTCGATGGAAAAATCTACCGGCACAGCAAAGACGAGGGGATATCCCACTCCGTGACGATGTTCCAGAACCTTTCATCGCTTCTGTCACAGGCATCAATACGGATTGATGACATAAAACTGATAGGTGTCGGCACAGGTCCGGGGTCGTTTACCGGAATCAGGATAGCGGTAAGTACCGCGAGAATGTTCTCACAGATACTGAAAATTCCTCTTGTCGGCCTTAAAAGCACCGAGATCTACGCCGCATCGGCCGGCCAGCCGGGCATCAGAACGGTACTTGTTGCGTTCGATGCCAAAAAATCCAGGGTATTCGGAGGAATTTACCGTGCCGACGGTACATCGACAGAGGAAATGGTCGAACCTGGCGATTATCCGATGGAAGATCTGCTCGGTTTATTCAAAGATCGTACTGAATTGATATGCGCTGGAGACGGATGCGGAAAATATATCGATGTTATAGAAAAAATATCTGCAAATAACGGATTTGAATACAAATATCTGGATAATTTTATACCGGAAGGGGGAGCTGCAATAGATCTCGCACTGAGAGAGTACCAGAAGTCTCCCGGACAGTTCACTGATTACAATAAAGTAGTACCGTTTTATTCCCGTATGTCTGATGCGGAGATAGCGAAGTATGCCGGGTGACTCAGAAGATTACTTTTTGCCCTTCATGCTCTTTATCAGCCTTGATTTGTAATCGGCTTCCATCGGTTTGATAACGTCATAAAACCGTTTCATCTCATCTTTTCTCGAAGAGTTACCCTCAAAATCCACACCAAGCAGCAGATTTCCATCGTGGTCAGTGGCAGTGGTCTTTATATCGCCGTAAATTGTCATCGGAGCCTGGAGCTTGAATACTATATCAAAGATGAATCCCCTCGATTTCTGAATATACTTTTTCAGATCGGGATCTGTGATCTTCAGTTTTGCTCCACCCCTGCTTATATCTATAATCTGCTGATGAACCGAAATCAGAAGCGTGTTGGAGTCTCTTATGCGGTCTACAAGCTTGAAAGACATATCTTTCAGGTCTATTACCCTGTCTATTCCGAGCTGCTCGCTCTTGGATAACGCCTGTATATATGCAAAGGGTATCGATTTTTCATCTTCCGTCAGATATATAACCGGTACTATTATAATGGATTTGAAACCCTTCTCGACATTGTTCTTAATCAGTTTTTCCAGTTCGTGACCGTAAATTTTCGCGATATCGACAAAGTCTTCGGTCATTGCCTTATACGATTCCGGATCATTGACATCGGGTATAAACAGTGTCTTCCCCGTATTTTTGATATTTTTCAGCACCGCATCCTTCGTATCGCTCGTAAGCACATCGACCTTGAACGAATCGGTGAACTTTGCGTTAACAGACTGAAACTGATCCAGTACAACCTTGATGCTTGTAGGGATACTGAACCTGCTTACATCAATAGTATGTTTTGAAACCCTGAAGTTCGTCGCAACTGCATCTCCCGTATTGACCTTGAAACGGAGATCACGCCTCCCCTGCATGGCCCTTCTGGCGCTTAAAATTCTGCATTTGAAGTATCCGGGGCCCAGTTCGTCTATTACAGAGAGGTCAATTTCTATATATTTATCCGATAATCCGTAAATTGTCATGCTTTTATCCGTCTTATAATTCGGATCTGTCACTACCATCAGCGTATTATCAGAATTGTACTCGTTTATCATTATCTCATGTTTTTCGACATCGAATTTTATGTATAGTTTGCGGGTGGAAAATTGCTCTTTAAGCACTGTTATTACATCGTCGATAGTCTGGAGTGTGTTGAATTCTCTGTTTTTTCGCTGTTCCACTTTAAGTAACTCTCTTTACCGGGATTCAGATTAGTCACTAATCATTTCAATTATCGGACTTATTGAGTTTTTTCAATAATAAATTCATCCAGACATAAAAAAAGAGGGGATAAACCCTCTTTTTTTAAAACGGATAAGTATAAAATTACTTTTTAGCTTTAGCTTTAGCTTTAGCTTTTGCTTTGGCTTTTGGTTTAGCTTTTGCTTTTGCTGCTGCCGCTGCTTTAGCATCTGCTTCTTTCTTCTTCTCGATAACTAACTCACCCTTAAGTTTAGCTATCGCTGCAGTCTCAGCCTTAACTTCTTTCTGGAGTTTAACTACTTTTTCGTTTTTTCTCTTAATAGTATTTTCCAGTTGTTTAGAACTTGCCATGACACACCTCTAAATTTTTTTATTTTAAAAATTTAATTTACTTAATGAAGCACACACCGATTATTAATGCAAGCAAAAAAAAAAAAAATCGTATAACAGCACCAATAATCTGACACAAAACATCGGTGCAGCAAACTTTGGTCTTCATTTTTTTCATTATTAGCCCGATTCGCGGCGTAAATGGCCGCTGATTGGACTATCTCCGGCTTTTTGAGGCCGTTAAACCGAGTCCGATTGGTGATTATCACCGTTTGTTGAGCTCCATTTATCGGTATCGACGAGTAAATTTCCTGAAAAACCGTCCCGATCCGCCCTCCGGATCATAAATTTTCACTATTATCGCGATTTTTGAACACCGAAGACCGGTCATAAGCCCCGAATTGAAGTTAAAAAGTACATATTTCTCTTCATTTAAGCAGAATTTTTTATCATAACCGCCGTATGGCGGGCTCCGATTGCCGGTATATGCCGCAAAAAACGGTCTCCGACTTGCTCTATCCGGTCTCCGGATAGACTTTTTAACCATAATCTGCGGTTTTGAGTCATAATTTCCCGCTGTCATGCCTGATGTACGCACGAATTACACCACATACACGTCATCAGCATGGCTTTTTTAGATCCTTTACCGGACTTCGGGCTCCGTTTTTCGATGCTGACTGCAGAAAACGGCCTCCGG
>CAYTNW010000010.1:0-104463 GCA_964439325.1 uncultured Leptospirales bacterium
AGCACCTGTTTCTGTCGAGATAGATTTTCGGAGCGTCGGCAATAACTGTTCTGACAGGCCACAGGTATGGAAATCTTGGAACCATCATCTGATATCTGTATCCAAGAGCCTGAAGTTCGCAGTTACCGCTTTTTTCGCATGTCGGGCACATATGGTTCCCTTCAACAAAAAGCATTTCAACAATCTCTTTTCTCATGTCTTCAATGGCTGGTGTCATGTTTTCAACAACCATTCCCTCAGTAACAGGAGTGGTGCAGGCAGCCATGAATCTTCCGCCAACCTTAACTGTACAGATACGGCATGTACCGGCCGGCTTAAGCTTTTTAAAATTGCAGAGAACAGGAATGTATATCTTGTTGTCTCTTGCTGCATCGACTATAGTCTGACCGTCTTTTGCAGTACACGCTTTCCCATCTATAGTGAATTTTAATGTTTTTTTAGTAGCCATTTTAATGTCCCTCTACATGTGGTTTTCTTCCTGCATAGGCACATGAATCCTTAACCGCTGCAGCCATATCAAATTCGGTAACATAATCTTTACCTTTCTGAATCTTAGCTTCGTACAATCCCCTGAAATTCTTCAGAGTTGACTGAATAGGATTCGGAGAAGTCTGTCCAAGACCGCAACGGCTCATATTTTTAACAGTCACACACCATTTATCCATTTCCTGGAGATCAGATTCAGTTCCATGACCATGCATAACTTTTTCAAGTTTATGAAGGAGGAGTTTGTTTCCAACACGGCATGGTGTACACCATCCGCATGATTCCTCTTCAAAGAATTCCATGAAATTATAAACTACATCAAGAAGATTTCTGTCCTGTCCTATTACTATAATAGAACCGCCTGTTGCAAGATCGTCAAAACAGATTTTGTTGCCGAATTTTGACTTGTCTATGCATACACCTGAAGGACCGCCGACCTGGACTGCCTGTACGTTTTTCGCGTCGCAATCGTCAAGTACTGCCTGGATTGTTGTTCCGAATTCAACTTCATAGATACCGGGTTTTTTGCAGTCGCCGGAAACGCTGAGAAGTTTTGTTCCTTTGGATTTTGCGGTTCCCATTTTTGCGAACCATGCGCCGCCCTCGATCATTATTCTTGAAACGGAGCAGAATGTTTCTACGTTATTTACAGAGGTCGGTTTGCCCATGAAGCCTACCTGTGCAGGGAATGGAGGCCTGTTTCTCGGTTCTCCTCTTTTTCCTTCTGCAGATTCGATAAGGGCTGATTCCTCACCGCATACATATGCTCCCGCGCCCATCTGAATCTTTATATCAAAATTGAAGCCTTTTTTTCCGCCGGCATTTTTACCAAGAACGCCGTCTTTTCTCATTTTTGCAAGAACGCCTTCGAGATATGCTTTAAGATACATATATTCGCCCCTGAGATAGAGGAGGCCTTCGTCTGCTCCGATAGCGTATCCGCCGATAGCCATCCCTTCGAAAAGCATTTCAGCTCTCTCTGTAAAGAGAACCCTGTCCTTGAATGTTCCCGGTTCGCCTTCGTCACCGTTGCATACGATGTACTTTTTAGCGCCTTTAGACTGTCTTGTGTAATCCCATTTTGTTCCTGTGGGGAAACCTGCGCCGCCGCGTCCTCTGAGGTTGGAAACCTTCACTTCTTCAATTACGGCTTCCGGAGTTTTAGCAACAGCTTTTTTCAGAGCGGAACCTGATTCAAAAGGAGCAAAGAGAACAGCGCCTTTTTTCTGGATATTATTCTTAACCATAGCCTTGATAAGCTTGTCCTGGTTATTTCCGTCACCGAAAGTTTTTACAGTGTCCTGCATTTTTTTGCCCGCTTTCATGTCGGCAACGATTGCTTTAACTTTGTCAGCTGTGAGGCTTGTGAAGATGACATCGTTGATTATAGCGGATGGTTCCTGATCGTTCATACCGATGTCAGCGGTATAATGCAGTCCGATTTTTCCGTCAGTCGTTACCTGACCGAATTTGCAGCCTGCCTCTTTTTCAAAAGCTTTTGCGATGTCATAGCAGCCCATCATAACTGCTACTGCGCTGTTATTCAGGTATACTGAATATTTGCCGACCGGTTCTTTTGAAAAGAAATGATAGAAAGTTACAACACCTTCAACATCAACTGCAGAGACTTTCATCACTTTTGCTATTTCTGCGATAGCATCGTCTGATACCTGACCCAGATTAGCCTGAACGTCTCTGATGACGTCAAGCATTTTGGTAGGGTCTTTCTGATAAGCACCAGCACACTTCTTGACAACTTCAGAAATATTACCCATGTGGCCCCCATTGTTAAAAAATTTTATATAAATAAAAATTGTACCGGAGATCCTTGTTTTTCAGCAAAAAGCAGTATTGTGGAATATCCGGTATAATTATTTATGTATTTATTTAGTAAACAAATTATTTAATATTCTTATATTAAGTATCGATATTTTTAATATAACGGTTTTGACGGATCAAACACAATATTCAAGAAGTATCTGTTTTCCGACATTTTATGTGTCGATGAATAGAAAGCACCGGATAAATTCTAATCAACCTTTAAATAATTTTTGATAAACATTCACTGTTATACGTTTATCACAAAAATGTTATTGCAAAATAACGGTATTGTGATAAACTTTTGTCTAAATTGTTTGTAATAAAGTACAGGTAAAAAACCACGGGAACTGAATTATAGTTTCAGGAATGAATAAAAAATATTCTTGACTTGGTAATATTTTTTTATAATCACAAAGTTCAACAATCTGATTCAGAAGGTTTTTTAATAAATTCTATATTATTGTCGGTTGGCTATTTTGAAAGACCTGATCACCATTTTAAACTATCAGCAGTTCCTCGATACACTGGACAGTTTATATCTTATACTTAATCCGAATGGAAAAATTCTGGCGGTCAATGAGGCCCTGAGAAAATTTGTTATTGATGATTTGAACAGAATGCGTCCTGACAGGAAGGGAAAGGTTGAAGGTATGAGTTATTCAGAACTTATACTGACAGGGAACTGGGGAGAAATAATTTTAGATGGAAGAATTAAAGCATTTACAGATTGTGTCGCTGAAAAGTGTAAAAAGCGTTTTGTCGATGTAAACCGTGATGAAATTCAGGAAGGTCTGCTATCTCCGATAATAGATGAAAAAAATAATGTACGTTACGTCACAGTAAATATAGAAATTGTTACCGGTAATAAAATATTTGAATTAAGAAAAAATCTTTCATTCTTTTCGATAAAAGAGGTTATGTTTCTGAATGAAATAGTTAATGCTAAATCAGAATTCGAGATTTACTCAAATACAGAACCTTTTCTGGATTTTTATAACCTTAATTTTTCTGAAACGACAAAGAGAAAGATCGACAGGGCCCTGATGAGTGATTCAGGATTTTTTAACCGCAGTGAATATGTAAAAAGAATAAATTATAAAATAATAAAAAATATCATTAACCTTAATGAATTCCTTTTATGTATGAAATTTAACAATATTCGGTTGGAAAAAAAATTAGAGTAGAGCGGCTGCACAAAACCGGATTTACGGCCTCAATGAAAACCGCGGAGTTATTAAAGATTTAATAACGCATGGACTTTGTAAAATGCTTTTATTGGAAAAGTGCACATAACTAATAAAAAATCCTGTTCCCCGTTTGTCAATATCCAGTTTATCTAATACATTTTGTTTGTAACCGGTGTTTAAAAAAATGAAATTTTTTTTGTTTTTCATAATTAAATATTATAATATTCTATTACAGCAGGAATCAGAAAACAGGCGGTAAACTATTCCGGCTGAAACTGTTACAGTCCTTTTTTTTAGGAGAACATGCGCTTCATGACTAGTTGAACGAATTAGCATTAATGGAGACCATATATGAATATAAGGAAGATTCTGGTCGCGGATGATGATTATGATATTATAGCATCAATGTCTTATATTTTACAAAACAAAGGGCATATTGTAGAAACAGCCGGAAGCGGTGAAGAGGTTCTTGAAAAATACTCTGAGTTTAAACCTGATATAATATTTCTTGATCTTATGATGGAGAAATTTGATTCCGGCATTACTGTTTGTAGAAAAATAAGGGAATCGGATAAAAATGTAAAAATATACCTTATAAGCGCCGTAGGGAACGAAGCTTCTGATATACCCGAAGTAAAAGAATTAGGTTTTAACGGCGCGATGTCTAAACCGATTACCTCGGAACAACTTCTGGGGCTGGTTGATTGAGTTTGTCCATGAATATGCTGGTACATACTAGAGGATTATGAAAAAAATAATTTTATCAGCATTACTAATTTCTGTTATATCTGCCGCAGCTATATTTGGGGGTATTAAAGCATTTAAGGGAAACAATGAGTATTTTATTATTGAGGGTGATGATCCGTCTCTCCCTGTCCTGGAATTATATACTTCCGGTCAGGCAACGACCCCGCAGATTGCCCTTTTTGCAGCAATAAAAGAGGGTGACCTGCGGGGACTGTTTAATCTGAAGATTTTTATATGGAAGAATCCTGATGATCTTTTATCGCTTGTACTGGCCGGGAGGGGAGACCTCTGGATCGGGCATACTGACGGATTCGCTCTTGCCCGGTTTAGAAAGGCTCCTGTGCAGATGCTTCTATTTACATCTTTTAATAAATTTTACATTATTTCTTCGGAAGTAAAAAACTGGAAGGAACTTGACGGCAGAAGAATAGCATACGCACCAGCAGGATCACCGGCTGTCGGACTTCTGAAAATGGTGTCAGCAAAAACATCTGTAACAGTTAATACCGAACCGTACCAGGGGAGAGAGCTGGAACTTCTTGTTATCTCCGGGAAAGTAAAAACCGCCATGATTCCCGAACCGCTTGTTTCCCTGTTTTTATCAAAAAACAGCAATATGAAGGTGATAACAAATGTCGAAGATATGTTTTGTAAAGTGACGGGAACTGCCGGTAAGATTCCAATTGCGGGTATTGCGGTAAACAGGCTTACTGCGGAGAAGTATCCGGAAAAGATGGCCATGCTGCAGCAGGTAATCCTCCGGAGGAGTGAAATGCTCAGGCAGGAGGGTAAAAATGCCGCAAGATATTTTCCTTCCTACTTTGAGAAGTATATCCCCGCTTCAATTGTTGAACTATCTCTCGAAAGGGAGAGTTTACATGCACAAAAAGCGGAAGTACTTCAAAATGATTTATTCCGGTATCTGGAAACTATTCATCCGGATCTGTTTAATGAAAAAACTCTGCCAGGGATGACTGATTTTGTATGGAGGCGGTGAGATATATTCTTACCCCGCTTTTACTTCTCTCCGTGTGGTGCGCGGGGTGGATTCTTGCGGGAGACATACTTGTTCCCTCTCCTCTTGCTGTATTCTTGCATCTGCTGTCAATGATTACCGATCCTGAATCGCTAAGCCACGTTTCAATAACAGTTTTCAGGGGAGTGATAAGTTTGTTTATAACATATTTCATTTCTCTTCCTGCCGGAATTCTCTGCGGAATGAACAGTAAGTTAATGGATGGAATTTCACCTCTTATAACGTTATCGCAAAGTTGTCCCCCGGTTTTGTGGATAGCCCTTCTTATGATCTGGACCGGGATGGGTGGAGTTGTTCCTGTCGCGGTTGCCGTTATTACAATGATGCCGGTGGTGTTCTTCTCCACAGCATCAGGAGTAAGTTCAATTGATAAAGACCTGTATGCAGTTACAAAAGTTTACCGTATTTCAAAACCCGCTGTTCTTACAGGTGTGATATTACCCTCGATATTACCCTCACTGGCAGGATCCATGTCCTATTCTCTCGGTGTGGTCTGGAAGGTGACAGCAACGGCGGAGTTTTTCGGTTCACCGGATGGAATAGGCGCATGTCTGTACTGGTCATTCAGGCTGCTCGATATTAAAGGATTGTTTGCATGGGCGCTGATTATTATTCTGACAGGATTTGCGATAGATCGAGTCCTTATACGCGAGCTGAGTGAAAAATTTTTGTCAATTACGGGCGGAAGAAAATGATCAGGGTTGAGCATATATCAAAATCATTCGGTTTCAGAAAAATTATTCACGATGTCTCTTTTGTTGTTGATCGCGGAGAGGTTCTTACTATCACGGGAACTTCAGGAAGCGGCAAGTCTACAATACTGAATATAGTATCCGGCCTGGTTTCTCCGGACGGCGGATCGATAATACGTAACAGTGACAGAATAGGGTATGTTTTTCAGAAAGATATTCTTATCCCATGGAAGAGCGCGCTTGAAAATGTTTTATATGTTATGAAGTATCATTCCTCACGGAAAGCAGCTTACGATACTGCCGTCTCTCTGCTGGAAAAGATGGGGCTTGCAGATGATATGCATAAAAAACCACCTGCTTTGTCCGGAGGGATGAAGAAGAGAGTGAATATTGCAAGAGCTATTTCCCTGAAACCTGATATTCTCCTGCTTGATGAACCTTTCGCCTATCTTGATGAGAAAAATATTGAAGATATAAAAATTATTATCAAGGAGCGGGTTGCTGTAGACAGTTCTGCAGTTATCCTGGTAACTCATGATAAAAAATATGCAACTGATTTTTCCGGGAAGTCTATTGAACTCATCTCTGTGCCTGGATAAGATTGACTGTAATGCAATCTACGGAAAAACTGGAATCCATATTTAAAAATTAAACAGATCTGCCGTAAAAAACACTTGCTGAAACCATCTGCATTATTACGACAACAAAAACTTTTATAAAACTATGTAAATTCTTTACTGCCGGCTCATTTTCGGCAGCTCGATAGTAAAAGTTGTTCCTTGATCAGGGATACTTGTCACAGAAATTATACCATGATATATGTTTTCTACGATATTCCTGGTAATTGATAAACCCAGGCCGCTTCCGGCTATTTTCCTTGTTTTTTCATTTTTTATTCTGACAAATTCCTGGAAGAGCCTTGAAATATCATCTTCGGTCATCCCGATACCCGAATCAGAAACTGTAATTTTTATCATCTCCGGGTATTCGGTAATTATACAGCGAACTTCTCCATTGTCTTTATTGTATTTTATCGCGTTTGAAATCAGGTTGTTGAAAATGATCTCAATTGTTTCAGAATTAGCATTAAAAAAAATCTCTTCCGGTACGGAATCAATGATGACCTTGACATTTTTCTGAACCGCCATGGGGCTCATCATTTCAGATGAATTAAGTGCAATGTCCTTGATATCAATTTTTTTAAAGACTTTATTTTTTTTGTCTGACTCGATTTTTGTAAGATCAAGCAGGTCTGTGATTAATGAACGTATCCCTTTCATTCTTTCCAGTGAACGGTTAATCATTTCATCATATGCATCTATATTATCTCCGGCAAGTCGCTCTTTCATAATTCTTAAATAACCCTCTATAGCGCCAAGGGGCAGTTTCAGTTCATGTGAAAGTACAGTTAGAAACTGGTTGCGGATCTGCTTATCTTCATTGTTCAGTTTTTTTGTCATTCTCCGCAGGTAAAGATTTTTAGTAATGCTCTCCATGGAGGTTTTAAGTTCCTGCGGGGTGAAAGGTTTTGGTACAAAATTGTACGCACCGTTATTTGTGGCTTTTATAGCAAGGTCAAGAGAAGCGTAAGAAGTGATCATCATGACATTGCAGTCAATCTGTCTTTTATTAATATACTCGAGGACATCGATTCCGTAAATTCCGGGGAGTTTGTTGTCGAGGAGCACAATATCCGCACCCTGACTTTCGATGATTTCGATTGCTTCTTCTCCGGTACCTGTTTCCCTGGTCTCAAACGTGAATTCTTCTTCAAGAAACGGAAACTCCACCGAGTAGTTCGAAAGAATTCTGCTAATGCCGGAGCAAATGCCGGATTCATCGTCAACAATAAGTACTTTCAGCTTTGCCATATTATTTATTCCTGGGAATTTTTATTTTAAATTTTGTTCCGGTCGGCCCTTTCAAAGAGTCAGTATTTGAATTAACCGTAATGCGACCTCTGTGCATTTTGACGATTCCGTAAATCAGTGAAAGACCGAGACCGGTTCCTTTTCCTATCGGTTTTGTAGTAAAAAATGGAGTAAAAAGTTTTTCCATGTTCTCTTCTGAAATACCGGAACCACTGTCTTCGAAGCAGAAAACGATATCATCATCGTTCCCGGACAAACTGATATTGAGAATACCCCCCTCGGGAGGTATCGCTTCTATCGCGTTTTTTTCAATATTCGTTAAAACCTGCATCCATTGATCGGGATCAATTGCAACTTTGTTATCAATTAAATCGGATTTTAAAGAAACAGTGACATTGACCGGGATGATAACAGAATCTATACTGTGTTTAACAAATTCTTCAATATCAACAGTAGTATAGTTGAGCTGGTTTTTTCGTGCAAAATTCAGCAGGCCGCTGACAATATTTTTACATCTTTCTGCCTGTTCAGCGATCAGTTTCAGATCATTTTTAATCTGGCTGTTTTCTTTGTGATCATCGAGAAGAATGTTACTGTACATTGTTATTATACCGAGGGGATTATTAAGCTCATGAGCTATGCCGGCCGAAAGCTGTCCCATTGTTGCGAGCTTTTCAGACTGTATCAGTGATTGCCGGGCTGAAGCGAGTTTCTCATTTGTCAAATTGAGTTCTGCTATGGATTTATGAAGTTTATCTATAGTAAACGGTAGACACATTTCAGTCTCGGCAAGACCTGAAATTATAGCCATCGCGTGTTCAATACAGCTGTCATATCCGCATGCACCGCAGTTCAATTGGTCCTGGAGCGAAAATTTGCCTATACGATGAAGAACTTTTTCAATTTCCTCGTTTGATGGGAGAGGATTCCTTCTGTCATCTGATATAAAAGTCCGTGTATAATTGAAATCTTTATAGTAATTAAAATCCTCTTCCCACTTCTTGTAATCCAGTTTTTCCAGTTTCTCTTTAACATAGTTGCGGATATTCGCTGTTTTGGAAAAATTGTTTCCCCCTTTAGTCATTCCCGGACCCATGATGCACCCTTCACAGCATAACAATTCAAGGTGTTTGGTTGAGAGAGGCTCTGCTTTAAATTCTTTTATCGCCTCCCTGAAGTTGACCCTGCCTGAAGCGACAAAAATATTCTCTTCACAGATATCTCCGGATTTTTCAACAGAATGAAGTTTTCCCCTTGTGATGGGAAATATAGCGGCTTTGTTACCCAGTGGTCCGTCAAATTCGGACGGGACACTGTTCTCCTCTGCAATTCCCCTCTGCAGAAATAGCTTTCTTAATTCAATAAATGTCATGACTACATCAACTTCAGCGGATTCGGCTTTTTTTGCAACGCATGGCCCGATAAATACCGTTTTACATTCAGAGCCGTAGAGATCCTTGACAACCCTTGCAGTTGCGACCATCGGAGAGACAACATGTGAAAGCGATGCCGCAAGGTCAGGATAATAATACTGTACATAGTACGTAACAGCCGGACAGTCTGATGAAATTGAATTATCAGCCCCATGCTCTTCAAGAATCTTTTTATATTCATTAGCTACAAGATCAGCTCCGAATGCAACCTCGACAACATAATCAAAACCGAGTTTTTTTATCATGCCGATCAGTATTTTATAGTCCTTTATCTCGGCGAACTCGGCGGGAAAGCTCGGCGCCAGACATGCCACCTTAACCGCGTTACCTTTCAGAATTTCTTTAGCATCATCCGTTGTATCAAGGAACACTTTGGCATTCTGGCTGCAGACCCTGGTGCAGTTTCCGCAGCCGATACATCTTGAAGAGATTACCTCCGCCTGCCCGTTGATAATTTTTATGGCTTTTACAGGACATTCCCTTACACAGGTATAGCAGACCCGGCATCTGTCCTTAACTGTGAAAACCAGTTCACTGTGTACTTTGTTCGGCATATATCAGCATTACCCGGATTTTTTATGTTTTAAAAAATAACATATGAAAAATACTATCATAATAAACGTAAACTTAATTGGATGTTTTGTCAACAAAGTTGCGGGTGAAAAAACAGATCAGCAGGCGGCAAACCTGTTAAAAAGAAATCTCCCGTGGAATTAACCGGCGGGAGATAGGATTAGCTAAAACATTTCTTATGTTACTTCGAAATGATATTATGAAAGAAATTCAGAAGAACTGGCTCAGCCACCTGCTGTCTGCGGAAAAGCTGTATTTGAATAAAGATATTCAACCTTTTCCTTATGCTTCAGTTCTTCATTGGCTATCTTGAGAATAACCTCTTTCAGGTCACCGTCAGTGTGCATAAACGCGAATTCATTGTAGAAATTGAAAGACGCAAGTTCACGGTGTGCAGCGACGAGATATACGTCTTTTGAATCCATCTGAGGTTTTACTTCGGGCGCAGCAACATGCTCTGCGATCTTATGGTTATCAATTTCAGAAAGTTTCAGTGTTCCTGAAGAAATTTTTCCCTCTTTATATTTTCTCAAAAATTCTTCATGTTTCTTTTCTTCGCCAGCAATCCACAGAAGAGCTTCTTTCGCAGTCTTGTCGGACACCCGGTTATAAAGATCCATATAAAAATCGTATGCTTCTATTTCTCTCTGAATAGCAAGATCAATAAATGTGTTATTCATTTGTACCTCCTGATTGTTTTTGCAGGTCATCATCTCCGTTGATGACCTGCAGGGTAGCCCTGCGGGGCTTTACAAGGGGCTGCCGCCCCTTGATCCTGTGAGTATTGTAAAGTGAACACTTAGCCCACAGGCTGCGATCTTCATCGTTTCCAAGTCCCCCTGCGGGGGTTTTAGGGAACCTCTAATGGCCGCTGTGACCTGAATAATATCTTCTTAAAGACTCATCGCACTTCGGACACTTGTAGTTGTGGTCTGTGTGTTTTACAAACTCATCCCTGAAATACTTGAGAATTGTCGTTATAGGGAGCACCGGCGACTGGCCGAGCGCGCAGAGAGACGCTTTTCTCATCAGGGTAGATTTTTCAACCATGAGGTCGATATCTTCAACTGTAGCGGTTCTTGTCGCGAACTTTTTAATCAGGTGATGCAGCTGTGATGTTCCGACACGGCACGGAACGCACTGACCGCATGACTCATGCTCGAAGAAGCTTAAAATCTGGAGCATGAAATCAACCGGGCAGTCATCCTCATCCGCTACAAGAACAACGCCTGAACCGAGAGTAACACCGGCCTTCGTCGTGCTGTCTATGTCAAGAGGGAGATCCATTAGATCCTCGCCGAGAAAACCCCCTGCGGAACCTCCGACCTGTGCGAATTTGAATTTCTTCCCGTTTTTCATCCCTTTGCCGTATTCGTTGATGATCTCACGCATCGTTGTTCCCATCGGAGCCTCAACAAGACCGGTTTTATTCATTTTGCCGGAAAGACAGTAAAGTTTTGTTCCGAAACATTTGTCAACGCCGACAGATTTATACCAGTCAGCACCTTTTTCAATAATCATAGGCACTGACATCAGTGTTTCAACGTTATTTACGTTCGAAGGAAGATTCATGAAACCTGATCCTCCGGGGAACGGCGGTTTGAATCTCGGATATCCTCTTTTTCCCTCCATCGAGTTGATCAGAGAAGTTTCCTCGCCGCAGACATAGGCTCCGCCCCCCTCTTTTATGAAAAGGTCAAAGCTGAAAGATGAACCGTAAATGTTTTTACCGAGAATGCCTTTCTTCCTGGCCTGATCAATCGCGAGCTGAAGTCGCTCGATCGAACGCCGGAATTCACCCCTGATGTAGATATAACCGATAGAAGCGTCAATAGCATAACCGCATATTGCCATACCTTCAATCAGCGCGTGAGGATTTTCTTCCATAAGAATTCTGTCTTTGAAAGTTCCGGGCTCCCCTTCGTCGGCATTACATATAACGTATTTCTGCATGTCCCCTTTGGTAACAAAAGACCACTTGAGTCCCGCAGAGAAACCGGCACCGCCCCTCCCTCTCAAACCTGAATCCTTCACTATGGAGACTATATCCGCAGGCTTATGTTCTTTTAAGCTTTTCTGCAGGGATTTGTATCCGCCATTTTCGATGTAGCTGTCAACGCTGAGAGGATTTACCGTACCCATTTTTTCAATGAGTCTTTTGGTCTGCTTATTGTTGTCAATAATGCATTTTTTACCTTCAATTTCCGGGCCGCAGTTTTCAGTTAAAGAGGGCTCTTTTGATCTGTAGGCGTCAAATATCTCTTTGAGTTTTTTCTCTGTCAGCCGGCCGTGGATGTCGTAGTTGACCATCATTGCCGGCGCTTCGGAACAGACTCCGAGACATTCGCATTTTTCAAGATGGAATATTCCGTCCTTTGTCGTCTCGCCCGGTTCAATACCGAGGATGTTCTTTACTGCGTCGATGATTGTTATAGAACCCATTACGTGACACGGGCCGGACTTACACACGCGGATAAGGTACTTCGCTCTCTCTTTTTTATTGAACATTGTGTAGAATCCCACAAAGCCTTCAACAGCGCTCTGAGGGATATTCATCACTTCTGCGAGGGTTATCAGAGACTCAGTATCAACCTGGTTTTTGCCGGAGATTGTCTCCATCTCTCTCATTATAAGCATAAGATTCTCGCGGGAGTTTCCATGCTTTTCTACAATTTTAGTTATATCTGATGTTTTTATCATTTTCATGCCCCCCTTACATTGATACCTTTTCGATTTTGCACGCGCAGACTTTGAATTCCGGGATCTTGCAAGTAGGATCCAGTGCATCAATAGTCAGCTTGTTCGCCGCAGCTTCGAAAAAGTGGAATGGCATGAATATGACATTCGCCATAGGTTTATCTGAAATTTTCGCTTTCATTCTGACACTTCCGCGTCTGGTTGAAATCGAGATAACTTCACCGTCGTTGATGTTATAGTTTGAAGCATCATTGGGATTAATCTCAAGGAATGCTCCCGGAACCAGTTCATCAAGAATTTTTGAGTTACGTGTCATTGTCCCCGTGTGGAAATGTTCAAGCAGACGGCCCGTTGTAAGGATCATCGGATACTCGGGATCGACATCCTCGGCAGGAGCAGTATAATCTATCGCCACCATAAGTCCGAGACCGCGGGAGAACTTTTCTCTATGAAGGAACTGTGTTCCCTTGTGTTCTTCATTGGGACATGGCCACTGAATCAGTTCTTTCTCGAGACGGTCGTAAGTTATACCTGCATAAGACGGTGTAACTGTTCTTATCTCTTCGAAAATTTCTTTCGCGTTTTTGTAATTCCAGTCCGCGCCCATTCTTCTGGCGATCTGCATGATGATCCACCAGTCCTCCCGGCAGTTTTCATGCGCTTTCACAACCCTGTGCATCGGCTGTACCCTTCTTTCAGTATTGGACGCCGTCCCCTCTTTTTCGAGATACGCGTATCCGGGGAGAACAACATCGGCGTACTGAGCGGTTTCAGTCATGATAATATCCTGGACCACTACGAATTCCAGGTCTTCAAGAGCTTCGATGACGTGGTGCTGGTTCGGATCTGACATTACCGGATTTTCACCGAAAACATAGAGGCCCTTGAGGTCGCCGGCTATTGCGGCATTCAGGGATTCAACTATTGTAAGTCCCGGTTTAAGAGACATGTCAACTTTTGAATTCCATGCCTTCATGAACTTGGCCTTGTTCTCTTCGCTTGTTACAGGCTGGTATGCGGTATAAACGTTGGGGAGACCGCCCATGTCGCATGCGCCCTGTACATTGTTCTGTCCGCGCAGAGGATTAACCCCGCCGCCCTTAACTCCGAGGTTTCCAAGGAGCATCTGGAGATTTGAACAGGATTTTACTCCGTTTACTCCGGATTTAAACTGTGTGATACCCATGCAGTAGTAGAGGGCCATCGGTTTGGCCGCGGCAAGAAGTCTTGCTGCTTTCACGATCAGCTGCGGATCTTTAATTCCGCATATCTTTGCGACATATTCGGGAGTGTATTTCTCCATTGTTTTGGGTATGTCGTCAAAGCCTTCACATCTTGTTTTAACGTATTCCTTGTCGTAAAGCTCCTCTTTGATGATAACATGCATCAGTCCATTGAGGATCGCGATGTTTGTTCCCGGTTTTATCTGTAAAAAGACATCCGCGTATTTGGCCAGATCAATTCTTCTGGGATCAATTACAACAAGCTTTTTCCCTTTGTTGATTACCTGGTTTTTAATCATCGATCCTATAACAGGGTGATTGTCGGTAGTATTTGAGCCTATAACCAGGAACGTGTCGGTATCGGGAATTTCCCTGATAGAGTTCGTCATCGCTCCTGAACCGAGTGTAGCTGCCAGACCGGCAACTGTCGAGCTGTGTCAGAGCCGGGCGCAGTGGTCGACGTTATTCGTACCCACCACCGATCTCATGAATTTCTGGAGCATATAGTTCTCTTCATTGGTACATTTAGCGGAAGAGAAGGCCATTATGGCGTCGGAGCCGTTTTTCTGTTTTATTTCAGTGAATTTTTTTGCAACTAAATCGAGCGCTTCATCCCATGTTGCTTCTTCAAATTTTCCGTTCTTTTTGATCAGAGGCGTGTTTATCCTCCTGTCTCCCTGGACAAAATCAAATCCGAACCTTCCTTTAACGCAGAGATGCCCTTCATTAGGTCCGTCGTTGTGGCCCATGGCTTTTACAAGCTGCCCCTCTTTGTTGGTGTAGAAATCGATTTTACAACCGACACCGCAATAGATGCAGATGCTGGATTCTTTTTTCAGTTCCCATGTCTGTCCTTTGCCGAGCACCTGCTGGAAAGTTAAAGCGCCTGTAGGGCATAGCTGGACGCATGTGCCGCAGGCAACGCATGTGGATTCTCCGATCGGCGCATCAATATCTGACGTAAGATGAGCGTGGCTTCCTCTTCCCGTGAAATCCCATACATTCATCACCTGGATTTCAGCGCAGGCTTTAACACATCTTCCGCAGAGTATGCATTTGTTTTCGTCTCTTCTAAGAGCCTTGCTTGTGACAAAATCTTTCTGTCTTGCATTTTTCGGGAAGTCTTTGTGCCGCAGTTCAACAGTATACTGGTAGCAGTAATTCTGAAGTTCACAGTCACCGTTCCAGTCACAGGACATACAGTTATGATCTCCTTCGGCAAGAAGAAGTTCAAGGATACCTTTGCGGATTTCGGCTATTTCATTGTCCTCGGAAATTACATCCATTCCTTCCGTGGCGGGTTCGGTACATGATGCTTTCATCATTGTTCCGTTCACTTTAACCATGCATAATCTGCATGCACCGGTTTTGCTAATTTTGGGATGATAACAGAGGTGGGGGATATCTATTCCGTTTTTAGACGCCATTTCAAGAATAGTATCTCCTTTAACCCCTGTGATCTCCTTACCATTAAGCTTAATCGTAATTTGATCATTACTCATACAAATATCTCCAACAGGCATTTTTTATTTTTTTATAATCCATATATTAAAATCCCGGCGATGGTCTGCATGCTGATTTTGTCGGACATTTTCTGTCGTAAAAACCGGGCTAATGCATTAATTACACGGAATTGAATATAAAGTTATACAGGCTGAGTGAATAATCTCAATACGAAATTGTAAATAATAAAATGGTAATAATGCTAAAAATAACAGTTTAATATGTCGTTAATAACATATATCAATAGCAGATTATCTGCTGATATTTAATCCAAAGTTGATATATAAGGTATTCCGGGAAGAGATAGACTCTTATTTTGGATAAAACGGGGATATGTTGAAAAGCCGGCTAATCAATTCATTTCAAAAACAGTACATTTCAGGTCAAACCGTAAAATTAGGGTTGACCTTACGGTACAGTGCATTAAAAAAAGTTACACAAATACAAATAGTTGGAGGAATTGATTTATGAATGACGCAAGTCTTGATAAAAAAAGATGGCTGATCGCAATCATGGGTACATGTCTTCAGATATGTCTCGGCACAGCATACGCATGGTCATTTTTTCAGAAACCACTCAGTACAGCTTTCGGCTGGTCACAGAGTATGACAGCATGGGCATTCTGCCTTGCGATTTGTTTTCTCGGACTTTCTGCCGCTGTAGGTGGAATTTTAATGCCTAAAGTCGGCCCTAGAAAAATGGCCATGATCGGTGGTTTACTTTTCGGTCTCGGCTATATCACTGCATCTTTCGCTCTTAAAGCACAGAGCCCGGCTCTCCTATTCCTTACTTATGGTGTAATCGGAGGTTGCGGTCTCGGTACAGGTTATGTAACCCCAGTTTCAACTGTTGCAAAATGGTTCCCGGACAAAAAGGGCCTTGCCACAGGTATGGTTGTTATGGGATTCGGTCTTGGCGCCCTCTTTATGTCAAAGATTTTCGCGCCTATGCTTCTGAACGCTTTTCAGTTCAGCCCTGCTCTTGATCAGGCTGCACAGCAGGCCATACTTGTTAAAGTATTCCTTTATCTTGGTTTTATTTTCCTGATACTCACAATTCCTATCGGTTCATTTATAACACCTCCGCCGGCAGGATATGTCCCGACAGGATACACTCCTCCTGCGGCTACAGCTGCTTCATCAGCTCTTGATGCGCTTCCTGCAAAAGATGCGATCCTGACAGGAAGATTTTTCGTAATATGGCTGATATTCTTCTGTAATATTACGGCAGGTATCGGTATTATCGGATTCCAGTCTCCTCTCTTTCAGGATCTCTGGGCAAAAGCCAACAATCTTGACATGAAAGCTCCCGCAAATATAGCAATGCTTGCTGGATACGGCGGAACCCTTATAGCGGTAACATCTATATTTAACGGACTTGGACGTTTCTTCTGGGGCGGCATGTCTGACAAGATTGGACGTGTTCAGACTTTCAGAATAATGCTTGGAACACAGGTTCTCTGTTTTATAGCTCTTGTTTACAATTCCAATCCATGGGTATTCGCATTAATATTCTGCTATATTCTCCTCTGCTACGGCGGCGGTTTCGGTACCATGCCTGCTTTCATACTCGACGTATTCGGAGCAAAAACTCACGCTATCGTTTATGGAACAGTTCTTACAGCATGGTCAGCAGCCGGTATAGTCGGACCCCAGATGGTTGGTATGCTTAAAGATAAAATGGGAGCAGACGCGGCATTCTATACTTTCTGGTTTGGAGCTGCCGTACTTGCGTTCGGTTTCCTTGTGACCCTTCTTGGAAGCAACGAGCCTTACGAGAAGAAATAACCAGGATAGGTTATAACTGTTTAAAAATTAAAAACCGGATGATTTTTCATGCCGTTTATAAAATGGCATGAAAATTACCGGAATTTATTTTGAAATATAAAAAGCCCTCTTATGTAAAAAAGAGGGCTTTTTATATGTTTATGTTTATCAGTTTTTTATTTATCGATTTCAACCGGCGGATAGAAATCCTTATAGAGAAGGATTGTTCCGGTCAGCTTCCCATTGACCGATTTTTTCCTGTAGACGTAGATCGACATTCCGGGCCTGACTGATCTGTTGTCATCTCCCGCTAAGGGGAGGTTTATCTCTTCCTGTTCGGTATAAACCTCGCAGGCTTCAGAAATATTTTTTTCACCCTTAATCGTTATTGTCAGGCTTCTGTCATTGATCGAAGTAAAAATGTATAAAGGAAAGTCCCGGGTGTTTTTCATCCGCAGATCTTTTTTCCCGTATCTTATTGTAGCATCCAGTCCTAAAGGAACATATCGTACCGGATGGGAATGTCTGTGTCTTTCGGTAATGTCAAATCCGGCGAGAAGCATCGCGTTGAACAGGGTTGAGGATACCTGACAGATTCCCCCTCCCGATTCGTATGCAACTGTATCCTGATAGAGGACCCTGCCGGTTAAAAAACCGTTTGCGGCAGATCCGTCGCCGACTGTTCTGTTGAATGAGAAAATCTCCCCTGTTCTTATCACTGTGCCGTTGAGTTTTCCAGAAGCGATAACGATATTTGTTTTTACGCCTGAATCCTGGTCCTCAATCGAAGTTGTGTATGAGGAAACAGTTACAAGTTCAGATGCTGCGTGCAGAGGAGCTGCTGTTAAATATAAAAATGTTATTAATATTAATAAAGGAAATACTTTTTTCATTCAGTTTCCATTGGTTTTGAATTTGTTTTACTTAATATATAGGAGTTAACGAAAAGATCAGATTTATGTCATTGCGAACTCTTCGACAAGCTCAGGGTAAACGCCGTGAAGCAATCTGTTTTCTGCTGCAACATATAAACTTTTCTGTAATTCATTTATTTCATAAAAACAGATTGCTTCGTCGCTATCGCTCCTCGCAATGACAATAATTGTACTGTTTCAATAATTAACTGATAAAAATTCAGTATAATCAGTTTTAAATTATCCGGATATCAGGCTCTGGGCGCTCAGTATCTGCCCCTTCTCTCCGTCAATCCTTACAGCTATGCCGCTGGTCAGTCTCTCGGTGGCTTTATCGGCATTTATGATTACCGGTACGTCAAGCGCTTTTGCGACGATAGCGGCCGGTGAATCGGGATCATCCTCTTCGGTGATTATACCGGATGAGTTTTTGATAAGATGAAGAATGCTGTCTGATGATTTCTTTATTACAAGAATGTCTCCCCCCCTGAAGTCGCTCGGAGAGGATTTGTTGTCTGCTATTACGCAGAGTATGCCTGACGATGACAGTCCGTTGAGGCACCTCCCCTCGAGAAGAATATCCCCTACGATATGGATCTTTATCATGTTGGTCGTTCCGCTGATCCCTACCGGCATTCCTCCGGTGATTACAACAAGATCGCCGTTATGGATCATCTCCTGTGATATCGCATCGTTCACGGCGTTTTCAAAAACCTCGTCGGTGGTTCCGGCCTCTTCTGACAGCATAGGGCATACTCCCCATGAAAGGGCCAGCTGGTTATAGACCTTTATCAGGGGCGTCGACGCGATTATGCGGCACTTCGGCCTGTAGCGTGAAACCATTCTTGAAGTATGACCCGACTTTGTGATAGTGATTATCGCCGAAGCGTTAAGCGAATGAGCCGCCGAACATGTCGCGTAGCTGATCGCGTCTGTGACGTTTTTTGAAATGTTGATATGGGTATTTTCCAGCAGTTCCTTGTAGTTGATGTCGGTTTCAGTCTGCCGTGCGATCTTTGCCATAGTTTCAACCGTCACTACCGGGAACGCTCCGATTGAGGTTTCGCCGGATAGCATTATGGCGCTTGTCCCGTCGTAGATCGCGTTTGCGACGTCGGTAATCTCTGCACGAGTCGGCCTCGGATTTTTAATCATCGATTCAAGCATCTGGGTGGCGGTGATAACCGGTTTTCCGGCAGCGAGGGTCTTCTTTATGATCACCTTCTGCAGATGAGGAATCTCCTCGAAAGGTATCTCGACCCCCATGTCCCCGCGAGCGACCATTATTCCGTCGCTAACTCTTATAATCTCTTCAATATTATTTACGCCGTCGTGGTTCTCTATTTTTGAGATAAGCTTGATGAACCCGCCGCCGTTGCTGTCGATAAAATCCTTCATCGATTTTATGTCGTCGGCCGACCGGGCAAATGATGCAGCAATGTAATCGAAATCGTTTTTGATACCGAACAGGATATCGCTTCTGTCGTTGTCATTCATGAACGGAAGCCTTGTTGTAACTCCGGGAACATTCATCCCCTTCCTGTCGCTGAGCTCTCCGCCGTTGAGGATCTCGCACTGGATATCGTTTCCCTTTATCGCGATGACTTTAAGCTCAATAAGGCCGTCAGCTATAAGGATCCTGTTGCCTTTAGTAAGGTCGGCGGGGAGATCCCTGTATGTAATGGAAACATGTTCGACGTCACCTTCAACCTCGTCGGTAGTCAGTGTGAACATTTTCCCTTTTTCAAGAAGGACTTTTCCGTCTTTGAATTTTTTAAGCCGTATCTCCGGGCCTTTTGTGTCAAGGAGAAGGGCCGCTGGACGTTTTAACTCGGCTCGCATTTTTTTAAACTGTTCAGCTCTGACAAGATGGTCATCGTGCGTGCCGTGAGAAAAGTTCAGCCGCGCGACATCCATACCTTTCAGAAAGAGTTCTCTTAAAACTTCAGGATCATCTGTGGCAGGTCCAAGCGTACATATTATTTTTGTTCTTCTCATCTGATACTGTTCTCCTGTGTGAATCTGTCCCCGCGAAGGCGGGGATCTGAATATTTTTATATTCAGATCCCTCCCCATTGATGGGGGAGGGCCGGGGTGGGGGTGATATAGTTAAGGTTATCGAAATTTGATTATTTCTTATGCTTTAAGTTCATTTATCAGCAGCTTATATTGATTATTGCATATAAAATAATGGTTTCTTTAAATTAATTATTTTCACCCTCCCCTAACCCCTCCCATTAAGGGAGGGGAATGATAAAAACGACTGAATCGAGTTAATCATTAACAATATTTGTAAGCCCGCCTTTGGGGGGCTCTACCGCAAATTATTTGATAAATATTTTTCCGCTACCTGAGGCCGTTAATTATCAGCTCTTTATCGTAAGTGATGACCGCGTCGTACGTGATCTCCTTTTTCGTTCCGGGCGCAAGGGAGAGCGCGAAGCGCCTGATTCCCTGGGCGTACTCGGTGCTTTTCTTTGTGACCTCGTCATCGATGTATCTGTAAGACAGGTCTCTGACCTCTACCTTGACATCCTCATTTGTAGGAACCGGAAAGTTGTCCATCATAACAACCTCACGGAGTTCCTTTGAATTGTTCTCAACAGTGATTTTATACGAATAAACGGTCCTTTTGTTTCCGCCGAAAACGCCCGAGGTGTCGTCATATTTTTTTACAAGTTCCTTTTTGGAAACAGTGTCTGGAACGATGCCGAGAACAATCTCCTTCTCCTTGCTGACCGGAGTTTCGGGAACGTCTACTTTTCCTATGTATTCATTTTCGAGAAATACCTGAGCTTCACCTCCAAGCCATGGAAGCTCGGTCTGGTTCGTTGCCTTCGCCATCAGGAAGACTTTTCCAGAAGATGCAGGTACGGTCTGGTAAAAGAACTTCAGTCCCTGGCCCGATTTTATAGTATAAGACTTGATAAATTTTTTCTGGTATTTTTCAGACGACTCGATTGTCTGTTTAAGGGGAAATGATATCTCCATGAACATGCCGCTCTCCTTGACAGAAGTTTCAGGTATTACGGCCCTCTCCTCCTGTGCGAAATCGGACACTCCGGCGGCTCCCTCGATTTTGTCGGCATTGTACTCTTTCTTTGCCTTAGCCGCAAAGCCGTAACTTTCATCCCTGTACGGCTTGCTCGCGCTTAAATACCAGGGATTAAGCGGGGGTAGAGATATGCTGTTCAGAGGCGCCCCTGTCGAGAGGTTGAGGTCTATATTTTCCCAGTCCTCGCCGGTCTTCTGATATATGTCGGAGTAGAGTATAATTTCAAAATCGCTGTTTTTTTTGCTCGCCCTGAAATCGTACTTCATCATCCAGTAAGTGTCTGGTATCATGTAGCTGAAGATGAAATCGGTCTCACCCTCTTTCGCGGAGAATATGTTCAGAAGAATTTTTTTCTCGGTATCGATCTGCGATGTATCCTTTTCAAGATATCCTTTCTGCTGCGCGTACTGTTCTGTAAACTCGCCGTATTGCTGGATCTGTTTTGATGCCATATTTTTTTCAACGGCCATCTTCAGCGATTTGTAGTTGTTGAAATATGTATGTCCTGCGATCTGGGTCAGTTCAAACTCCCATTTCTGGATCTCCGCCGCAAGGTCTCTTCTTTTTTTATATATCTCCCTCTTTGAGCTCTGTATCCCCTTTCTTCTGCTGCCGGTAAACTCCATCGTGCTGCTCCATACATCAGTCTGCGGGAGCCTTGTTACAAGCTCTTTCGATGCGCTCTGTTTTGCGAAATCGTTAATCGAATTGAGAAACTCCTCCTGGTACATGATGTTCGCCAGGTCATCGGCAAGGCCGGCGTCCCGGTCTTTCAGTTCCTCGAGCTTTTTCTCTATCTCGATTATCTTTTTTTTCCGTTTTTCAAGAAGCGCCTGTCTTGATATCTCCATCGACAGAATTTTACCGTCGTACTTTTCCGGGAGGCTCCCCCTGGCGGACCAGTCATAGAGGTTGTCGGGCAGACCTTCGATCTGAATTACGTTGAGTCCCTTTTCGAGTTTGATTTTTGAAATCCGTGTGATTTCAGCCTTGTTTGTAAAGAGTTTTACTGATGAGATTCTGCTCTGAACAGTAACCGGCTGTGAAGCTTTACTCCATTCAGAAAAAAGGGCGAATATCATCAATACGCTTATCAAAGCGGTCTGCTTTTTCATAAAAACCGGTCCTCCGTTAAATCCGATATGTACTTGTACAATATAATTGAGCCATGCGTCATATTCATTAAATTTTTTTATGTTAAGTCAATATTTAATTATCAGAAAAGTGCATTCCTTTCAGTTGCTTCAAGGGCAGTATTATCGATTTTAATCTGGCAGAAATATAAATTTTAATATCTATAACCTGACACTAATGTCATGTTTTTTGAGGTTTTGTCTGGTTGATTATAAGTTTTTTAGAATAAAATCTTATAAATTGTTAGGCGATATTGATTTTTTTAAAATAACTGCTACTTTAAATTTATAAATAAGCGCTGTAAAACAGTCATATTATCGGCTTTTGTTAAATAAAGCTTGACTGGTAACAGTTATTTTCTAACATTAGTTTACCTTGACTAAGAAATTTTTCTTTTTTTATGAGAGGTAGTAAATGAGCGACGGGAGACTAACATGACAGTAAAATCTTTGAAGGAAGCCCGAAGAGACCAGATACTTAAATCTGCCGAAAAGGTATTCTCGGAAAAGGGTTTTCTTAATTCTACAATTTCTGATGTGGCAAAAGAGACCGGGGTGTCTGACACAACGATCTATGAATATTTTTCCTCAAAAGAGGAGCTCCTCTTTTCGATTCCGCGCGAGGGGATTGAGCTGAGTAAACAGATGCTCGATTCCCATCTGAACTATATAAGCGGCACAAACAACAAGCTGAGGGGGATGATCTACCACCTCTGCAAGTTTTATCAGGACAATCCGTATTTTGCGTCGATTTCCCTGATGACTCTGAAGACCAACAAGAAGTTCATGGAAACCGATACATACAGGGATCTTATCGAGTATTACAAAACGATGACGAATGTAATAAAGGAGGGGATGCAGACCGGAGAGCTTAAAAGCGATATAGACCCCTTCTTTGTAAGATCTGTAATCATAGGGAGTGTCGAGTTTATAGTAATAAGGTGGCTGATGTACGGATGCCCCGAAGACAAGACCCAGCCGATACTCAATGTAGATCCGCTGTTCAAACTTATTATGAACGGAACCAAAAAAGACAAGAGGATGAAGAATTTTAACTTCAAGATCAAAATCGAGCCTGAAGATGAAGAGGCTGAAGAGTAGATCTTCTGAGTATAAAACAAAAAAGCCCCCGCAGCGGGGCTTTTTTGTTTTATACATTTTTTTGCTGTTATGCGGTATTAAACTTCAGCGAGGCTCAGGATCTGATAAATCAGATTTTGTAAAAATTTTAAAAACAAAATTCCGGTTATGTGAGCCCTTGCTCATATTTACGCCCCCCGAAGTCCGATAGAGGAAAATCAATTGACATTATAATTATTATATGATATTTCAAGTACTCACGCAGGGAGGATATCTTTAATATTGTTTTGAAATAATATATTGTTCCCGGCTGCGGTTCTGTCATTTGAAGATTTGCATTCCTGACTATAGTGCATATTTCTAATAAATAACATCTGGAAGGAACTTATAATAAAGAAAATCTCTGAACGTTTTTCGTTTAAGATATCAATAATTATCATCATAATACTTTTTTTTTCTCTTTCACTCAATTCACTCCTCAATTTCTTCAATTTTGAAAAAACATATAAAGACCTGGTCTGTTCGAGGTTTATCGTCGCCGGCAGGGATTTAAAAAACATGGTTGAATATCAGTTAAACCTCGGACTTCATCTACAGGAACTGAAAAATATTCAGGAACAGATCGAAGAAACAGACAGCAAGGACAAAGACATTATTGCAATAGAGGTATTTGATGAAAACGGTGTCATACTGTTTGATACTCAGGTAAAAAAAATCGGTACCCGTGTAAACAAGAGCATACTGGCCGGTGCAAAAAAATATGTAAAGAAAAACGGGAATGACGAGAAACCTGTGACGATCATGGATAACGGCAACGGCGTCATTCTGCTCCCTATCATAAATAACTATGACATACAGGTGGGATCTATAGCTCTTGCCTATCCCGAACACATTGTTACAAAACCTGTTAACAGGATTCTTCTCTATCTTATTATTGTCTTTATCGTATCATTTCTTCTTTTTTCATTAATCACCTTCATAACAGTAAACATCATATCTAAAAATTTAAGCTCCGGATTTACTATAATGAAGAACTCTCTGGAGGACATCATAAACGGGGGGAGGGGCAGCTATACTGCACCGGGCAATAATGAGAGAATGGAAGAGATCTTCATTGAATTCAGGAATTCTGCGCAAAATGTGCTGAATGATATAGATCTGTTAAATACTGAAATCGATTCCACTAAAAAAGGAACAAAAAATGGTAAAAAAAAGAAAAGTATTTCTTAGCTTTAATAACAAAGTATTTATCACAACGATAATTCTCATTCTATTATCAACTGCCCTGGTGTCGTTCATTTCCCTGAGAGAGTTTGAAAGGGAAATAATTCCCGAGATGGACAAAAAAGCGATCACTCTGAGCGGGTCAATAAAATCGGTTATTAATAAAATAATCAATTACGGAGTGCCGTTCAATTCACTGAACGGCATGGAGGCTTATTTTAATTCGATACTGAAAGACAACCCCGAAGTTAAATATATCTTTATTAATGACAACAGCGGGATAATGCGATACCATGCCGGGATAAACCTGGAAAAAGAAGAGATTGAAGAAATTAATAAGAGTATAAAGCAGGGGAAATCAGAAACCCAGATAATTACTCTGACAGGTTACATTAACACATCAACCCCTGTTATTGTTAATCATAAAAAAATCGGTGATCTGGTACTGGGGATTGATAGAAAATTTATCAATAACAGGACGCTTGATATAATCTATGATATCATTACCATAATCATTGTATCTCTGCTGATTTCATTTGAGATGGTTCTGTTCCTGGTAAATTACGGGATTATGACGCCGATCATTTCTATTAACGATTTATTGTTCAAATCCAGAAAAGGGGATTTTTCACATATAGGGGACAATAAATATGAGAATGAAATCGGCCAGTTTATAGATGCCTATAACCGCCTGATCGACAAAATCAACCGGTCATATAATTCACTGAAAGAAAAGGTTATGAAGATTCAGGAGAGAGGCGCGAACGGGCTGAAAACCGGAATAAGCAAATTAGAATCGGCCTATACATTTAAAAAGGATGAAGAGACCAGGGAAGCCTCTCAGAGCAGTCTGATCTACATAAGACCCCCTCTCTTTTTACTAATATTCGCTGATTCGCTGTCACTCTCTTTCTTCCCGTTTTATGTCCGCGGGCTCTATACCCCGATCTCGGGCATCAGTGAGAATATTGTCATAGGTCTGCCGATATCGATCTTCATGCTGTTCTGGGCCCTGTCCCTGCCGTATGCCGGCGCGTGGTCCGACCGTGTCGGAAGAAGAAAACCGATTATCATCGGAGCAATCCTCACATCGGCGGGCCTTATACTGACCGGTTTCGCGCAGTCGATGTTTGACCTGCTCCTCTGGCGCTCAATAACAGCCGTAGGCTATGGTACGGTCTATATTACATGCCAGGGGTATATCACCGACAATACTACATCGGCCAACCGTACGAAGGGTATGGCGATGTTTCTCGCCGGATTCTTTTCCGGATCACTGTGCGGCTCTGCGATAGGGGGTATACTGGTCGACCGGATCGGTTTCAGAATGACTTTCGTAATATCGGCAGTAGTCTCTCTGATGTCGGCGCTGTTTGTTGCGAGACTTCTTGAAGAGCCGAAGAAAAGCGGTGCTGCACAGAAAAAGAAGATGAAACTTTCAGATTTTAAACTCGTTCTGTCCAACAAACGGTTCCTTTCGATTACACTGTTTTCCTCAATCCCGGCAAAGATATGTCTTACCGGATTTTTATACTATACAGCGCCGATGTTTTTAAAGCAGCTGGGGAATACGCAGTCTTCAATAGGAAGGGCTCTTATGAGCTATGGTCTGATGATGGTTTTCGTATCGCCGATGGTGGGGAATATAGCAGACCGGTTTAAATGCAGGAGAATCTTCACTAACATAGGTGGGATCATGTCCGGGGCGGGACTGCTGATGGTGCTGTTCTGGCATACAACGACCGGCGTGTTCGTCAGCATAGCGGCGCTGGGGATTTTCCATTCCATTCAGGTCTCATCTCAGATGTCGCTGATCACTGATGACTGCGTTAAAGAGGGGAGTGAAATCGGAATGGCTACAGTAGTCTCAATATACAGGCTTATCGAACGAATTGGAAATATTTCGGGGCCGATTGTCGCCGGTATGTTTATAGCTTTAATGGGCACCACCTATGGCGAGGTTAACAGTTTTCCCTACGCAATTGCCGCGATCGGTATATTTACAATACTCTCCAGCCTTACCTTCATGCTTACCTATTCAATAATCGACTGGAAGGAAAAAAAGATATGATACGGTTAATGCTGTCCATAAAAACTTCTATAAAAGTAATCTGTCTGTCTTTAACGGTTCTTTATCTGTCAGGCATAGCCTCGGCGGAACCTGCTGGAAAAGATGGTATCAAGAAGGAATATCTGGTATACATGGTAATCTGGCGCGGTATGACAGACGCGGAGAAGGGATTTATGGATTACTTCAAGATGCAGAAGATACCGGCCCGCTTCATAATAAAGGACTGTAAAAATGATAAAAATAAACTGCCGGGAATTCTCGCAGATATAAAAAAAACGAATCCCGATCTAATATATACTTTTGGAACTACCGCGACCAAATTCATCGCAGGCCCGGCAGCCGATTATAGTCCTGATAAAAACATCACCGATATACCGATTATTTTCAATATAGTGGCAAAACCGGTTGAATCGGGGCTCGTAGATATCCCGGAACTGGACCGTCATATCAGTACTGCCATGTTTGAAAAGAAAATAAGGAAGATCGACAGCAGGGGGGACAGGGATTTCTTCCAGTCTGTATATATAAGGTCAAAAGACAAAAAAACATTTATCCTGAAGGAAAAGCTTTCAAATGAAGAAAAGGGGAGGCTTGTCGATATATTGATACGCATCGAAGATCTATCCATGATCACCCGCAGAAACCTCACAGGCTGCATGCATCTTGTGCCGATGGAGGCGCAGATAAATGCGATGAAATCTGTTATGGACATTTCAAAAATCGGCGTGATCTATAATCCCGCGGAGGATAACGCAATAAAACAGGTCAATGAACTTGAGAACTACTGCCGGGAAAACCGGATATCTCTTCTCAGGTCTCCTATAACTCTCGATGCTGAAAAGAAACCTGTAATCGCCGGGATTCCGTCTTCGGTAGAACTGCTTGCCGGGGGGAAGGTCAGCATTATCTACCTCCCGTCAGATTCATTTCTGATAGCAAATGCTCCGGCAATAATGTCTGAGATAAACCGGCACAGGATCGTTACCTTCTCCGCAACAGAGGATCCAATCATAAAAGGGGGAGCTCTTATGGGCCTTGTGAACCGCTATTACAACGTGGGATTGTTTGCCGGATTTAAAGCGGAGAAGATCTTTATTCAGAAAACGAAGGCCGGGGAGATTCCGATTGAGACATTGAAAAGGTTTTCATACATGGTAAATATGGAGACGGCGGCAAAGATCGGTTTTTATCCGCCGATTATGATATTGAAATTCGCCGAGATCATTAAAGAAACAGAAGTCCCGGCGAAGGGCGGTGCTAAATGAGATTCAGTTTAAGAATAACGATTTTCCTGGCCCTGTCAGTACTTATAATTGTAAGCTCCTCCACCATTACAATTATATCTGTGGTGATGGGACGAAGTTCCGTTGATAATGTACTCGGTAACCTGATAAAAAGCGTATCCACCTCAGTGACTGAAAACACAATCGAGTTTCTGACTCCGGCCGCAATGGTCGCAAAGACCGAGGACATTCTCTATGATCTCTCTTTTACACAGAAAACCGGTGTCAATACGCGGGAGTATGCTGAAATTGCACAGAATATCGTGGACCATTTTGACATCAAGTACCTTGCGCAGTACGGACTGAGTAAAGAAAAACTGAAAGGGATGATAATGCAGAAGATGATCTCCAAAAAATCATTTGTCGACTGGTCGAAGGGGATGTGTTCTCTATATTATCAGGTATCAAAGATACATGTGACCGATTTCAATACCTACGATTTTGCGATGGTTAAAAAAATGGATGACGGCAGTCTTTCAACGACGTACCGGATGAAGTTTTATTCTCCGTTTGTTAAAGACAGCATTCTTATCACGGTGTGGGACCATAAAAACCCGAACTATTACAAGGAAGACTATATAGACCCCAAAACAGGGAGGAAAATAGATTACACCAACAAAATTGCGCTGAGCAGCACGTCGTATGACCCGAGAAAGCGTCCCTGGTTTAAAATAGCGGTCGATGAGTTCGACGAAGCGAAAAAGGCCGGCAGGAGCAGTAATCCCACATGGACGCCGGCGTATGTTTTCTTCTCCGATGAAACGCCGGGGCTGAGCTGCTCTTTCGCTCTTGGTAAAAATGTTATTGATTATATCTTCTGCATCGATATCGGAATCATCGACATCTCAACCAAATACCTGGCAAACCTCCGGATCGGGAAGAACGGCAAGGCCTTCATCATTAATGAAACCGGCGAAATAATAGCGTATAATCCCTATACCCAGAAAATTGATGATCCGGTCAGACAGCAGGAGATCGTCAAACAGGAGCTTTCAAAGCTGATAACGCAGATACCGAAATATGATGATAAAAACGACAAGGAAAAAGTTACCGGCTATGATTTTAAACTTACTTCTGTTAAAAACAGCCCGAACGAATTATACAAGGTCGCTTTTGAAAAAAGCGGAATCGAGCAGTATACAGAAACTGAAAACGGAAAGACAGTCAGTGGAGAGATAAAACTCCCGGAGCTGAAACAGTTTAAATTCAATTACAGGGGCACGAAGTATATAGGTTCCTTTTCCCCCTTTCCAAAAGAGAGCGGATTCAAGTGGGCGGTGGGGATTGTAATACCGGAGAATGATTTTATGGAGATGATAAATAAAAATTCATTTATCATTCTGATCGTTTCTCTGATAACCCTGGTTCTGTCTTTCCTGGTTGGTCTGTTTATTTCCAACTCAATAACCCATAACCTGAATGCCCTTGCGGAGGAGACTGAAAAAATCAGGGAGTTCAAACTGGACAATCCCGCAAAAATTGATTCGCGTCTGGCCGAGATACATAAAATGGGGGAATCATTTTATAAAATGGAAATTGGTCTCAGGTCATTCAGCAAATATGTCCCGTCTGATATCGTCAGGTTCCTTATACAGTCTGGAAAAGAGGCTGAACTCGGCGGAGAAAACAGGGTAATAACAGTATCCTTTTCCGATATAGCTGATTTTACTTCAATATCCGAATCTCTGTCGCCGAACAAGCTGGTCAAAGATCTTGGATATTATCTCAGCGAGATGAGCAATATCGTATTAAAGAATGACGGTACGATAGATAAATATATCGGCGACTCCATCATGGCATTCTGGAACGCCCCGATGGATTGCGCCGATCACGCATATCAGGCATGTAAGGCGGCCATCGAAAGCCAGAGGAGGCTTGAACATCTGCGCAACACAAAATGGAAGGAGGAAAATGTTCCCCAGTTCAGGGCTAGGTACGGAATCAATACCGGCGAACTCATTGTGGGAAACATGGGATCGGACCGCAGGATGAACTACACCGTCCTTGGCGACGCTGTAAACCTCGCCAGCCGGCTTGAGGGTATCAACAAGATGTATAACACCAGCATAATATGCAGTGAATTCACTTATGAGCTTGTGAAGGATAAAATCGCATGCCGGATCCTCGACGTGGTAAGGGTGAAGGGGAAGAAAAAACCTGTCGCAATATATGAGGTGCTGGGTTTTACAGATGATATAACGAGAGAAACCGGAATTTTTATCCAGGAGTACGCGGATGGACTAAATCTCTACAGGAACAGGGAGTTTAATGATGCGTTAAAGATATTTTCAAAGCTTCTGCTTCAGCAGCCGGGAGATGCCGCATCAAAACTTCTGAAGGAACGATGTGAAATGTATATTGTAAATCCTCCGGGACCTGACTGGGACAGCGCGTTTGAGAGAAGGGAAAAGTAAACGGCCGATAACCTATCCGGAATATATAAAAGAAAATCCCCCGACCGGGGGATTTTCTTTTATATCCATTTGTTCTTTTTCGCTTCGAACGTGAGCTCATCCCTGAACTGCGGGTGTGCTATCGAGATCAGTCTCTTAACCCTTGTCGCAACGCTCTCAAAACTCAGGTCTACAACGCCGTATTCTGTACAGACGTACTGGACCTCATTTCTTGATGTGGTGACGATTGATCCCAGCGGAAGATGCGGAACGATTTTTGATTTCAGATTTCCGTTTTTGTCGCTGTATGATGACGCTATCGCGAGGATTCTTTTCCCTCCCTTTGACATCTTGGCCCCCTGGTTGAAATTGACCTGCCCGCCGGTGCCGCTGTACTGCTTGCTCCCGATTGATTCTGACGCGGCCTGGCCTGTGAGGTCCATCGTCATGGTGGTATTAATAGAGATCATGCCGTCATTCTGGGCTATAGTTGAAGGCTGGTTGACCCAGTGGACCTCTTTGAATTCGAACATCGGATTTTTATTAAGGTCTTCATAAAACTGCCTGGTCCCCACTGCGAAAGCGGTGACGATCTTTCCCGGATAGAAGTTTTTCCTTGAACAGTTTATTACCCCTGCTTTTACAAGTTCGGTAACTGAAGGAGTTACGACCTCGGAGTGCATCCCTAGGTCTTTCTTGTCGTAGAGCATATGGCCTATGGCGTTTCCGAGCCCGCCGAATCCGAGCTGTATCGTCGATCCGTCGGGGATCATATCCACTATATATTCCGCCATTCTGTTTTCAACATCGGTGATCGGAATCTCCGGGAGTTCGAAAATCGGCGAGCTGTTTTCAACTATGTAGTCGATCTCTGACAAATGGACCTTGAAGTCATCGCCGCTGCACCATGGCAGGCAGTCGTTGATCTCGCATATAACAACCTCGGCCGGTTCAAGCCCCTCTTTTTTCGGAAGGAAAGATCCGAAGCATGACTTGTTCACATACCCGTCTTTGTCGGGCGGGGTTGCCGAAAATGCTATGACCCTCGGTTTTGCTTTCAGGGCCACACTGCCGAGGTCGGAGAAGCTGTGAGGTTTATATGTTCCCACTCCCCACTCCATGCAGATTCTCTCGAGAGGCCCGACAAACATCGTCTCTATCGTAAAGCTGTCCTTTACTTCAGGTTTCATATGGTCGTAGAGGCCCATTGCGAAACCCTGGAGAATCGTTACATCTTTCAGTTCTGAAGCCCTTGCTGCCAGAGCCGTGCAGATGGCTTTAGGTATATTTACGCCTCCGCCGGCAAAAATAGTATCGCCAGACCTTACAAGCGCCGCCGCCTGTTCCGGTTTTATCAGTTTGGCCTTATAATCATTTATGAAAGAGGTATTGTCGATAGTACGGTTTTTGGGAGTCATTCCACTATTCATAATATTCTCCATTAAGTTTTAGTGTATATTTATTATCACAAACTGTAAAAATTGTATAAAAAACTAGTAATAGTTGTAAAATAATAAAAAAACCATAGTATTAGTAGTAAAAAAAGTCAATAATAAAAGAGTGTGAAATAATTTTTAATTTTTTTACAAGTTTAAATTGATCATCTGAATTGTAAATTAATTATTAAAATTACGAATTTTTGTGTAAAATTCAGGTTATCAATTCTGTTGATCAAAATTCAGCTAAAAAATATCCGGGGCATTTTTAAACCGGGATCCCCCGGTAATGGGGGCTGGTTTTAAGTCAATAACACTCCCTATCATTGAGCTGCCGGTATGGAAGCCGCAGTATCTATCGCGGAAAGAATGTCAAAAAAGCGGTTTATCGGGTATAGAAGGGTATGGAAATAATAATTGATTTACATCCGGTTAGTTATTATTTAGGTTTAACTATAGCTTTTTACGATAGAATTAATTCAAGCATTGTCACTGCGAGGCATGAAATGCCGCGGCAGTCTGTTTTATTTTATGATATAAGAATCCCCAAAACAGATTGCTTTACTTTGTATGCTATGATCTCCCCCCGCAGATTTCGCAATGTCAGGTTTGAATTACAAAGGATAGTAACTATAAGGCAATGATATTCGATTTTCATACACATATTTTTCCTGAACAGGTGATAAATTCGAGAGACCGTTTTATGGATGACCCCGGTTTCAGGATGCTCTATTCATCCGCCGGTTCCGTTATGACCGGGGAAAGCGGGCTCGGGGAGTATATAGCACAAAACGCTCTTCAGGGAGCGGCGGCTATGTCTTTTCCCTGGTCGGTGGAGAGATACTGCGCGCTGCAGAACGAATACATGGCTTCAATCGCCGGCAGCGGCGGAATATATCCCTTTGGTATTATTCCGGTCACCGGCACAAAGAGCGTACGCGTCTATGCAGGGGAGATAAAAAACTGCGGCCTTTCGGGTATCGGCGAGATCGCGTTCTATCACGGCGGGATGACCGGTTCCGCAATGAGGTTTCTGCATCAAGTCCTGGAGGCCGCGGAAGAGTTCTCTCTCCCCGTGTGCATACATCTGAACGAACCGGTGGGGCATCACTATACCGGCAAGTACGAACCTCTGCTCTCCGAGGTTTACCCGGTTCTGAAAGAGCATCCCGGCGCAGAGGTAATTCTTTCGCACTGGGGGGGAGGGCTGATTTTTTACGAGCTGATGCCGGAGGTCCGGGAAGCGTTGAAGAATGTCTGTTACGACACGGCCGCGACGCCGTTTTTATACGACAGCGCAATTTACAGCACGGGGCTGATGATTGCCGGTGCGGATAAGATAATCTTCGGCAGCGATTATCCCCTTATCGGTGTCGGAAGATATAGAGACCCTATAGTCAAAGAGGTTAACTCTCCGGATGATGTAAAAAAGATACTCTCTTTAAACGCGCGGAGGGTTTTGAGGATATAAAATTGTAATCTGTTGAAGTCGAATTTTTTTATTTTTACTCTCCCTCCATCTTGACGTGGGAAGCAAATTACCAAACTTAAATATTTAATCAGTACCAGATCAGGGAAGTGGCCTTAAACAGCAGCCAGACCTTTTTGCCGGGAATAATATTCATCTTCGAGACCGATGCGCCTGTAATATAGCAGCTCAGTATCCGTCCGGAAGCTTCGGTTTCAATCCTTATTCTGTCCCCATCCCCTTCCGAAACAAGCAGTCTTACCTTTGCCTCTATCTGGTTTACGGCAGATGTCCTCCTTACAAATTTTTCAGAAATTATTATATCGTGGGGATGCAGTACAGCCGATGCGTTTATATCCGGAGGTTTCGTCGCGAAAACTTTATCCCCCCCGGGGAGCGAGGTATGCCAGAGGCCGTTTTTGTCCTCGATCCACGGGCCGGGTATCATGTTTGCGTTTCCCGAGCCGGCGAGTTTTCCGTTGTGCAGTTTCCATATATGGTCCGTTACGCTGTTGAGCCATGTGAGGTCGTGGCTTGATATGATAAGGGTCGTTGAATGCTCCTCGCTGGTCCATTTCACGGCGTTTATGATCGCGCGCGAGCTTTCGATATCGACATTTGCAACCGGTTCGTCCAGCAGCATGGCTTCCGGTTTCAGGATCAGTCTTGACGCAAGAGCGACCCTTTTCGCCTCGCCCCCTGAGAGTTCGAACCATTTTCTATGCATAAAACTGACAGGGTTAAGATTGACCATCTCAAGGGCTTCGGCTGAACGTTTCTTTAAATCACTGTAGTCGTTTTTTATTTTCAGACCGTAAGATACGTTGTCATAAACAGTCCTCTTCAGCAGATAAGGGTCCTGCTGAAGCATTGTTGCATTAAGCCTTTTGGAATATATTCCGTTAAACAGAATTCTTCCCTGTTCAGGTTTTTCCAGGAACGACATAAGGCGCATCAGCGTGCTCTTGCCGCTGCCGTTTGGTCCAGACAGGCCTACGGATGATCCCCTCTCTATTTTGAGTTCCGGTATATGGAGTCTGAAGTCGCCGTAGCTGTGTTCAATTCCGTACATTTCATACAGATATCTGCTTGTAATCATATAATCTCTTTATGCTCTTTTCCTGAAAAAAATAAGCGCACTGTTCACGATGAAGCTTATCATCAGAAGAACCAGTCCCAGCGCGATCCCCATCGCGAACTCACCCTTGCCGGTTTCAAGGGTTATCGCCGTGGTTATAGTCCTTGTATGCCACTTGATGTTCCCTCCGACCATCATAGAAACTCCCACCTCTGATATTGCCCTGCCGTAAGCGGTTGCTGCGGCGGTCATAAGAGCGAACCTCGATTCGTAGAGGGTGCTCAGCAGTATCCGCTTAGGGCCCGCACCGAGAGTTATCAGGGTGCTGCGCAGCCTTTCATCGAGGCTCTCGATGCCCGATGCACTCAATGAAATGACCAGCGGGGTTATGAGTATTGTCTGGCCGATAATAATCCCGGAGGTTTCAAACAGGAGATTCATATCTCCAAGGGGCCCCTTTCTTGTAATGAACGCGTAGACAACAAGGCCGACGACAACTGTGGGGAGCCCGAGCAGCGTGTCCATAACCGCCCTGATCTGTTTTTTCCCGGGAAAATTATAGTAGCTTAACGCGAATCCGCAGGGGAGACCCAATACAAGACTTATCAGGATAGATGAAGATGAGACTTTCAATGTAGTGAAGATAGCGTCGTAGGTTTCGGCGTTCCCCTGGAACAGCATTATAAAAGCAGTGAAAAAACCTTCTATTAAAAAATCCATTATTAACCTGCGTGATCGGTTTTATTTAGATGTACCTTTAATATAATAGATATTGGACACCATAAAAATCTTATCATTTTACCTGAATCGATATTTCTTCAATAATAACCAGTCTGTCAAATACTTATTGATCAAAGCGGTTTGGTTTAAAGGCTTTCAATTGTCTGTACCTCGGGAGAAATAATCTTATGGCATATGTCTCAGACCATTCGTTTTTTTGCAGGGTAATTATATGCATGAATTTTTTTAAGCGGACCGTCGTGTGGAGTTCATGACTATTCTAAAAAAAATTTTTTACACAACCAGCCAAATCAGAAAAAGGATTGTAAAAATTTTATTATATATAAATAAATTATGCAATTTTTGCGTTCCTTTTTACAAAAAAATATTTAAAAACTTACCTATGCAGTTAAAAATATAGACAGACATAAAGTAATGTAAAGAAACACATATATGATTATAAGTTTCGTTAAAAGGTGTTACAGCTATTTTGAATAAATACTATATAAAAAACGGATAAAGCGTTTAGTATGGAAAGAAATTCAATCTGATTTCCAAATAAAATATAACACATAACAGGGGGGATTTGATTTATGAAAAAAAGTATTATAACAGGTGTTGTGTTGTCAGGATTGGTTTTTGTTCTTATAGGTTGCACTACGGTTCCTGTGACGACATTTAACGGAAATCCGAGAGACTCAAAAGATGTCGCGACTCTGACATATAACATGCCCACTTTTAATTTTGCTTTACCTCTTTCTATTTATAAAGTTGATGGAAACACAACAACAAATGATCAGACAAATGGAGCAATTTATACCTATGTACGGACAAGAGGAAATATTTTTAATATATATGATAATGGTAATATGAACCTTCAATTACTTCCCGGGAAACATGACCTGGAAGTAATTCTCTATGAACCTGAAAAGATCAAAAAGGTTACTTATGATTTCAAGGCAGGTGGCAGCTACGAGTTTTTACTTGATGATGGTAAACTTGTTTTAATGGAAAATATCGGCGATAAAGAGGCGGCTGTAAATTGCGAGATAACTGACATACCTGCATATAAAGAACCGGGTGAAAACGAACCTCATGCGATACTTATTCAACATAAAATTCAATCCGGTAATAAGTCCAAGGTTTATGTAAAAATTTATAGAATTGATGGCCTTGCCGGTGACTACTATAGTGGATATACATTAAATCCAGGTTGTTTCAGGAATGATATGATACGCATTAAACCCGGAATGCATACTGTTGAGTATAGGGGTAGTGTTGGCAATAAGCATATGCTTTATATAAACAGTCAAATATTCAATTTTGTAGCAGGCAAGAAATATTATTTAAACATTATAGATATAACTGATAAAGTAAAAGAATTAGAGGATTATAAAGATTCAGTGGGAATAATGAGAGCTGAAGTTGTTGAGGTGAAATAATTATAATATAAAGAATTTCAGATTTTATCAGAAAAAAACAAAATATAACACATAACAGGGGGATTTGATGAAAAAAAGTATTATAACAGGCGTTGTGTTATCAGTATTGGTTTTTGTTTTTATAGGTTGCAGCACGGTTCCTGTGACGACATTCAATGGTGAACCGAGGGATCCTAAAGATGTTGCTACTCTGACATATACACCAAAATGGGGAATAGATCTTACTGTTTATAAAGTTGATGGGAAGTTATCAAGAAATTATAAGACAACAGGATTAAATTATAGTTATCATCCCACTGCCAGTGGGAACCCACTGAATCCGAGTAAAGGGAAAATAAACCTTCAGTTACTTCCCGGAAAACATGAGCTGGAAGTCATTCTCTATGAACCTGAAAAAATCAAAATGGTCACTTATGATTTCAAGGCAGGGGGCAGCTACGAGTTTTTATATGAAGATGACAAACTTGTTTTAATGGAAAACATCGGAGATAAGAAAGTGGCTGCGAATTTCGAGATAAACGACGTTTCTGCTTATAAAGGACCGGGTGAAAACGAACCTCATGCGATACTTATTAAAAACTGGGGTAATAACTCCAACGTATATGTAAAGATATATGGAATTGACGGTCTTGCCGGTGAGCATTATAGCGGAAGGTTTTTTAATGAGTCAGTTTATTTTGTTAATTATCCAATACGTATAAAACCCGGGATGCATACTATTGATTACAAGGGTAGTGTTGGCAATAAGAATATGCTTTATATAAGCAGTAAAAAGTTTAATTTTGAAGCAGGTAAAAAATATAAGATAAATTTTTTGGATATCACTAAAAAGGTAAAGGAATTAGAGGAGTATGATGGTGATTTAGGGATGGCACACACAGAACTCGTTGAGGTTAAAGAATAGCTATCAGATATAGAAATTTTTAATCTGTTAAATCGGGTAAGTGTATAATGCTGGAAAAAGTTTAAGCTGATTATCAAAAATATTTATTACACATAACAGGGGGATTTGATGAATGAGAATTTTGTAAAAACAATTATTATGTTAGCATTTATTTCTATTTTTTCAGGGTGTGCATCTACTCCGGTTACAACATTTAATGGAAATCCGAGAGACTCTAAAGATGTCGCAACTTTGACATATTGGGGTACGATGGGAGCACCTAAACTTACTGTATATAAAGTTGATGGAAAAACATCAGATAAATACGGTACAAGGGCAAGATCATATACCACGATGAGAGTGCGATGGTATGGAGGAATAAATTATGGTGTCAATTTGCAGCTTCTCCCCGGAAAACATGAACTGGAATTATGTTTTGGGGAAACTGAAGAAGTTAAGATAATTTCTTATAACTTTAAGTCAGGAAGTAATTACAAATTTATATTTGAAGATAAAAAATTTTCATTAGTTGAAGAGATTGATGGCAATCAGGTTCCAGTAAATTTTCAATTGCGCGATGCTCCTGTATATAAAGAACCCGGTGAGAAGGAACCTCATTCAATTTTACTCTGGGAAAAGGGTATAACCTTTTATAGAATCGACGGTTTTCATGGGAATAGCTGGGAGGAAATGTGGAACGATAATTTTTTTCCAGAAAAAGAAATATTTCTAAAACCGGGATTACACACAATAGAGTACTGTGGCAGAACCGGAACAAAATCCATGATTCATATTGGTTCCTTAAAATACAGCTTCAATGCGGGTAAAAAATATAAAATAAATATTCTGGATATAACTGATGAGGTAAAAGAATTAGAGGATAATAAAGATTCTGTGGGAATGATGAGAGCGGAAGTTGTTGAGGTTGAATAATCAGTCTGTATAGAAGTTATGATTCTATAAGAAAAAAAAACGGATAAAGCGTTTAGTATGGAAAGAAGTTCAATCTGATTTCCAAATAAAATATAACATATAACAGGGGGATTTTGATGAAAAAGAATTTTGTAAAAACAATTATTATGTTAGCATTTATTTATATTTTTTCAGGGTGTGCATCTACTCCGACAACAACATTTAACGGAAATCCGAGAGACGCTAAAGATGTTGCGACTCTGACATATAGTAACGGAATGCTGCGACCGAATCTCAGCGTATATAAAATCGACGGCAAAACTCCGCTTGTAGGATTTTCATATCTTTCATATGTGGGCAATATAAAATTAAACCTGCAGCTTCTCCCCGGAAAACATGAACTGGAAGTATGCTTGCTGAAAACCTGCGAAGTTAAACTGCTTTCATATAATTTTAAGGCAGGCAGCAGTTATGAATTTATATATGAAGATAAGCAATTTACAATGGTTGAAAACGTCGGAGATAAACAGGTCCCTGTAGACTTTCAGATACGTGATATTCCTGAGTATAAAGAACCGGATTTAAATGAACCTTATGCAGTAATTCTTGAAGAAGGGGAATCAGCAAAAGAGATGTTTTTCGGCAGGTGGGGGGCTACAACGGAAGGAGGAATGATAATTTTTTTTAGGGTTGATGGTCTTTATGAAAAATATCGGTCGTTTGAGGATATTTTTTTTAAATATGAAGCTGGTTATAAACGCAGTATACGTTTAAAACCTGGGATACACGAAGTTGAGTATTACGGTATGCTTGGGAAAAAAAACACGTTTAATATAAACAGTATAAGATATAATTTTGAATCCGGTAAAAAATATACAATTTATTTAGATGAAATAAAAGAAATAAAGGATAAAACAGATAAAGAACTAAACCTGGCTATCGTCAGGGTCGTAGAGGTAAAATAATTATTCTTTACAATCGATCTGAATAATAAAAAATTATGGGGGTGAATTAGTGATAAAATTACGACTTTCAATTTTTACAGGTTTATTGTTTCTATTAGTAATAACTATTGGCTGCTCATCTTTCTGGAGTTTACAGAAGACAGATCTTGTAATTTCTGCAAAAGATTACAATAAGATGTTTTCTGCGTATGGCTCTTTTCCATCAGATAAAGAACCTGGAGTCGAAACAAAAGTGGAAGAATACTTTAAAAATAATAAAGATGAGACAATCAAAAATATATTAATCATATTAAAATCAGGCACAAAAAGTGATAATAACATTGAAGGTGCTATAAAAGCAGCTGTTTTATTAAAAGCAGAGCAAGCTTTAAATGATATTGAACAAGTTGCTCTTAATGACTCTTATTGGTTTACCCGATCTACTGCTGCAAATGCAATTAAAGAATTCAGCAAAGATTCGAGTAAGGTGGTTGTAATAAAAGGTCTGACATCGGAAAAATATCCATATGTAGCCTGTGCATATGGAGAATATCTCCTATCTCATCCTGTCCCAGGTACAGAAGAACTCCTTAAACAAAAAATTGAGTACTTTAAAAATTTACGGTTTTCATCACAGGACAATGGAGGAACACCGGCTTTTTTGGCTCAGAATCAGCTAACCAGCGCACTCAATGCTTTACAGCGTCAGAATAAACAAAATAAGTAGTCCGTTATTATAGCAGGGAGAAAAAAGATAAAGCTAAAATATCTAAAGTAGTTTGGAAATCACTTTTTTATATAAATTTACCTAAAGGAGAAACACCATTATGAGATCATCTTTTATTACATTATGCATTCTACTATCGATTCTAATAACAGGCTGTTCTTCGTTCTATACCGTTAAGGATGCAGACCTTTTAATTTCTCAGAATAATTTTGATGAAGTTTTTAATATTTATTATTTTCATTCATCAAAGAAGGAAACCGGCGTTGATGTAAAGATAGAAACATTTTTAAAAGCAAATAAAGAGACAGCAGAAAAAAATATTACCAATACGATATTATCGAACAGTTCATCTATAGAAAAAGTCGGCGGTTCTGCAAAAGCAGCAGGTTTTCTTAAATCAGAAGCAGCTCTTCCTCAAATTGAAAAGAGGATGTTACAGGAAAAGGATGAGAGGATAAGATACCGCCTTGCCGATGCCGTTAAAGAAATAAATAATCCCAAAAGCAAAGAGGCAATGCTCACTGTACTTGAAAAAGAATCGTATCCACTGGCTGTTATTTCAATGGGCTGGTATTTTATTAATAATCCGGCACCTGAAAATGGTGAATTATTTAAAGCAAAATATAAAGAGATGGTAAAAAAAGGAACAAAAGCGGATAATTCACAAGCTCGTGACCTGTATGTAAAAGCAGCTGCTGTAATGTTAAAAGCTAATGTCAAACAGAAGACCAAACAATAAGTAGTTCTTAAGACATAATAATAAAAGGGGGCTGGCCTAAAACTAGGTCAGCCCCTTTTCGGTTAATAAGATGCCTACTGGGCCATCAAGAGTTTCATTTTAGACAAATTACTATGATTTTTTTTCTATTTCCCCATATACATATTAAATTCCCAACGTCCTTCCTGGTAAATGGTTCCATCTGATTTATAAAGAACTCCTTTGCCATGCATCATGTTTTTTTTGAATTCACCAACATATTTATCTCCAAAGAAGTGAGTATATGTTCCATAGCCATCCATCAAACCGTTTTTAAATTCACCCTCATATGTATCAAATTCTGCCTTCATAAATTCATTGTGCGATAATCTGGATTTTCCTTTTCCGTTCAGTCTGCCGTTTTTCCATTGCCCTTCATAAGTTCCTGAAGAAGTTTCATATTTACCTGATCCCTCGTAGTAACCGTTTTTAAATTCACCGGTATATATGGAGCCGGCGTAGGTCTTAAGAATACCATTACCGTTTCTTATCCCGTTTTTAAATTCGCCGGTATATTTAGCGCCGTTAGTCCATGTAAATTCTCCTTTACCGTTCATCAGGTTGCCTTTAAATTCACCGGTATATTTATTCCCGTTAGGAAAAAGGAATGTATTATTGTTCCTTTTGATACCCTTCATAATCCTGTAAACAGGGAGGTCTTTAGTTGCCTGGAACACAAGAAACCGTGAGCCTCCTATCATTCTGCAGTTGTATCCCGATTTAATGTAAGAAATAACTTTCATTGTACACATGGTGCTGTTTATTTCTGTAAACAGTTTATCGCCGGATTTAATGCCATCTGCCTTTGCAATAGAAACCTCAAACTCTGCCGGTTTTATATCAATGATTTTGCTTATAGCAATTTTTTCATTATCACCAGCTTCCGGAAGACGAATCTGTCCTGTAAATAGATAATCAACAAAAATCCCCTTTTCAATTGTACCGTCAGCATAGGTATATTTACCTTTTCCGTTTGGAACATTACCGTGGAACTCCCCATCATATTCATCACCATTAGCAAAAAAAAAGACACCTGAACCTTCCCTGCTCGCTCTGTGCCATTGCCCTGTATAGATGCTTCCATCTGCATACTTTGAGGTTCCGGTGCCATTTATATATTCATTTTTAAATTCACCTGTATATGTATCACCATTGTCAAATACGTATGTGCCGATACCATTTGAACAATCTCCCTTAATGCATCCGGTATTATTCTTGTACAGGTCTGTTGATATGCATGAAAGCGGTATTATAGATAAAATAAAAAGAAAAAATGTTTTTTTCATGACATACTCCAGGCTATGATATTTTTATCAATAGCATAATTAAAGATTGATATATTTGGCTCTGTCAAACTAAAATTGAGATGCTGAATCCAATTCGGTCCCGAATTAAGACTCTGTCGAGTCAAATAATTATAAATTCCTCTTGCAATTCCATTCCTTATATCATAATTCTTGAATAAATCTGAATCTTGTAATCAGGAGATTTCTGTGAAAAAGGTTAGCGGCTTGATAAAACTAATTACAGTTATTGCAGTGATGATATCGCAATTACAATGCGGAACAAAGGAAACAGTGAAGAATGAAGTCAAGGGGTATATCCTTTTTTTAATAGGGGGCATGGAAGTTGTTCGTGCCGGGAACAGCATTTCAAATCTGAAGCATGGTGATGTAATCTGCGATGGTGATATATTAAAAACTGGAGATAAATCACAGGTCACTATTCAGATCGGAGACAGGGGATGTATAAGAATCAGTCAGAACACTGAAGTTAAAATTGTAAAACTATATATGAAAAAAGAGACGGAGATTTTTTTAGAAAAAGGGGAAGTCATATCAAAAGTTTTAAGGCTGCTTAAAGACGAAAAATATTCAATATCAACAAGAGCAATAAAGGCAGCTGTCCGCGGCACAACATTTAGTGTAAGCTCTTCTAATAATGAAGAATATGTTGCTGTTTTAAAAGGTCAAGTTCAGGTTACTGTAGATGAGAATAAACCAAAAGTACCGGTAAAAGAAACTTATCTGAAAGAAGGGGAAATGGCTGCTGTCAGGATTACCGGTGCTGAAACAGAGCGTAAAGAAATAAAAATGCTGGTTTTGTCTGTTGATAAAACCAGGTTGAATGATCTGGAAAAAACAGATTTGATAGAAATTATACCTGATATTGAAAATGTAAAAGCTGATGAACTGAAAACAAAACAGCAGGAGATGTTAAAAAATGAAGAAAACCTCGATAAAGAAAGAGAAAAATTAGAAACCGGATCTACGTCTAAAATTGATGCAACCACAATTGAACAACTCATTAAACAGAAAACAAGGACTCTGGAGGAGATTAAAAAAGTGAATGGAAGAATAGATGAGATCAACCTAAACTCAGGAGAGGTTCTAATGGGAGCGATTATCAGTAGAGGAAATATTTATTCTGTTCTAACAACTAAGGGTGTAATAAATGTTTCTAAAAAAGAGATAAGCACGATAAAAGTTATAAAATAGGTTAAGAATGAATCATGAACGATGGTGACAAGCGAATTCTTTTTTAAGGATATAATTTGTCTGAAGAGTTTTAAGACTACTCAGAATAGTTGGCGGATCATGGTTCATTTGAAGATGATTTTATAACTGCTCGCCCTGTTAAAGCAAAATCATCTTGACAGCAGAAATTTTAATAACATATAATATTGGCTGAATAAAAAGTGATCTCAGCACATACTATTATAACCTTGTGAAAATGGTATATTGCAGGGAGTTCTTTCCGTCAGAGTTTACGGGTATTATCCGGATTCAGGGATACAGATATGAATAAAATAATAATGTTAACGTTCCTGGCTCTTTCAATGACGTCAGGATATGCCGACATGCAGCAGATTACAGCAGTTAAGATGGACCCGGGATACAACATCCCGGAGTATAACGAGAGGCTTGGCGGTGACAGCTGGTATGATGCAGGGCAGCAGATTGCAGTAGCAGCCAGCTCGACGCTGAAGAGTGACGGCAGAAATACCTATGACCCGAAAAACGCCCACGATTTCAACCTTGAGACTGCATGGGTGGAGGGGAAAAATGACCAGGGAATCGGCGAGAGCATTGCTTTTATTTTCAGTAAGAATTTTGATGTACATGCTGACCTCGGTGTCACCGGATTCAGAATAGCCAATGGTTATGTTAAGACAAAGAAATTATGGGAGGCCAACTCCAGGGTAAAGAAGTTGAAGCTGTACGTTAATAGAAAACCCTATGCCGTGATCACGCTTGATGATTTTTACGGATTTCAGACTGTGCGGTTCAATGAAATTAAGCTTTCCAGGGACATAGACACTACGTTCAGATTTGAAATCCTGGAAGTCTATCCCGGAAAAAAATACACCGATACATCGATATCGCAGATTGAATTTCTCGGAACCGGGATATATGGAGGATGAATAAGATCCGGCTGCTGGTGTTTTACCGCTACTTCGATCCGCTGCGGTCACTGCTGCTGCGCAGGTGCTCCAGCATCATATTATACTCCGCCGGTTTGACCTTCTCCTTTATCCTTATCATGAACTTGTCCAGAGTCCCGGGCAGCACATCCATCTTTTTACCGATCAGCCTTTTGTCGCGAGGCCAGGAATAGCCGGCTGCAAGAAGGGTAAGGAATTCCCTTTCGCGCGAGGACAGTCTGTTTATTATCTCTTCCGTGAGATTGCCTGTGATGTTTTTGCGCTCCAGGACTATGGCAATAACGCCGAGGGCCGTCTGTATCATCGATATTTCGTCGCTCGACCATGTCTTCCCCTGCAGTGAGGCGATTCCGATAAGACCGGTCAGCTTTTTCCTCAAAACCATGGGGACTATAAGGAATGATTTAATCCCTCTCCTGCGCGGGTATTCGGCCTCTTTTAATTCTTCAGGCTGCAGCGCCATGATGTCCGGCACGTTTATAACCCTGTGTCTCCTTGCTATGGAATTGAAATGCGGAAACGTCGATATGTCCAGCTGGTCGGGGAGCCGGTATGACGCGTCCGGGTGGCCCCGGCTCCAGTCGTATGTTTTGATGTAGTTATTATCATTGCCGCTGTTGACGTAAAGCGTTACCCTGTTTTCCCTGCTGAATGTCCCTATAATGCCGAGGGCGTTCATGATTCCCCGGTCTATCTCCGAATCCTGGAGGTTTATGAAACCGGTTGCTATTTCAATTATCTTCTTTTCGAATTCAATTCTGTACTGGAGCTTGTCCCTTGTCTCGCGAAGCTGGGTAATGTCGGTAAGAGTTGTCTGGTAACCGTCGTATGATCCGTTTTCGTCCACTATTGGTGATGCCGAGAATAGCAGGGTGAGGAGTTTGCTGTTTTTTGTCAGGAATTTTGCCTCAAACCTTACTTTTTCCAGGTTCTGCATTTTTTTCAGATGGACCTTCGCTATATCCCTTTCCGATGACGGGAACAGGCTGATCGAATCCTTACCGATAAGGTCGCGATTTTCGTAGCCTCCGATTTTTTTTACAGCGCTGTTCACGTATTGTATGCGGCCCCTGCGGTCTGTAATGATATATCCCTCGTACATCTGTTCCACAAGGTTCATGATTCTGTCCTCTGTTTTCCTTGCCCGCAGATCTGAGAAAACCTCCGTTGTTATATCCCGGGCATACACAGCGATGCTGTACTGCTGTCCGTCTCCCCTTATTACCGGGTAGGCTATTACATCGATAAAGTTTTCTTCAAGCCTGTAAGTGAACCGTTCCGGCCTTTTTGTCTTTAGTATTTTCTTTCTGCTGATGTCGCATTTATTAATAAAGTCCGGTGGATAGAAATCGGCGAATTTCTTTCCAATAAAATATTCGCAGGGTTTGTTCCTGAATTTTTTATCTCTTTTCCTCAGTCGCTTCAGCGCCTCCCTGTTTAACGCCACAAGCTCTCCCGTCGAATTGAACAGGAATGCTGCATCGTTTGATGAGTCGAGCAGCACCCTGATACTTTCAAAGTCAAAGGAGTTGTTTTCCGGATTGTTTCTTTTCATAATTCCTGCGTATTGTTTTATACAGGGCTTGTTTCATGTTCGGGACCAGGGTGCAAGCCGTTTTTATGACATGACCGGTCTTAGATGAATTCTGCATACAGAACGGGCCTGCATTGAAACAAATCCTTTCCCTGCAAGATATAGAGAAAATATGCTGCAGTCAATAAGTGCATTATTTATATATGAAAAAACCCGGTTTTTACTTTAAGATGGAGAAGTCTTCATCACTCATCTATTGTTCAAGTCAAATATGTCTTAAACAAAATCCTTCATTATGTATAAGACAAATAAGTCAGCAACTATTTGGATTACTTATATTGACAAAAAGCAGGATCGGGTGTTAATTCAGATGGTTTTCCGGTACATTGCCGCATCTGTTTTCTGTGAAAGATCAGAAGCATCTCTGTTATGATCCGTACATCCTGGCGGAACCGGACAATAAATAAGTTAATGAATGGTAATATAAAATGTCCAACAAAACCGGCTTCAGAAGCCTGCTGCTGAAACAATTCGTGATGTACTATATGATACATCCCTGTATATTTTTCCTGACTCTGCTCACAGCCATAGGGACGAGTTCCTTTGTCGAAATCGGTAAGCTGATTATAATCCTTGCGCCCCCGGTTGTTATAATCTTTGCTCTTCCCTTTATTCTTATGGTGAGGAAGCTGGACCGTTACAATCCTGCGGGAGAGGAGCAGGGAGAAGAGCTGGCTCAGCGCCTTGCCAGAATACCTGTAAACGGTATAATACTGATCATAACCGGCGGTACATCGGGCGTGCTGCTTGCTTTAATAATCGGCTACAGGATGAATATTTTCATCTCGATTGAGCAGAGCCTGTTCTTTTTCATAATTGGATTTTTACAGGGGGCTCTGATAGCTGCCTTCTTTTATTATCATTCAAAGATCTCTATTTATACCTATCTGCATAAAAGCAGGATCAATGTCAGGTTCAAACCGCTGAGCATGTTCTCCAAACTTGTTATACCTGTGGCATCCAGTATAATTCTCCTTATACTCTTTGCGACCTCAGGGATATACAGGATAAGTTACGGGCAGACATACGAGATGTATACAACAAACATATCAACGCGATTGAGCATGAATTCCGAGCTTGCAGGAACAATGTTCGAGAGGACTCAGGAACTGCTGAGGGCCTATGCCAGGTCCGGCGAAATCAGAAACATGAATCCGTCGATAGTGAAGAGTTACCTCAGGGAACTGCACAACTACAGGGGCGATGATATCGAGATGTTTTTCATGGCCTATACTTCAGGCATCAGCCCCAACAGTCTTGGTGCCGAGAAGAACATCAGTGACAGGCCTTACTTTAAAAAGGTGATGGAAAGCGGGAAGCCGGAATTCTCAGAGCCTGTGGTTAACAAGCAGACAGGGAAGCTGATAATAGTGGTTGCGGTGCCGATAATCGGTGTCAATGGCGGTATAAAGGGGGTTATGGGTGCAACTCTTCTCCTGGACAGGATACAGTCGATACTGGCCGATAACAAAATAGCCGAGTCGGGCAGGTATATGATCATCTCCAGGGAGGGGAAGGTACTGCTTCATAACGACAGCAGGCTGCTGGGGAAAGTGATTGGAAAAGATATAAAGGATGATGGAACCAAGCTGAATCATATAGACAGGATTGTAAGCACGCCTGTCAATACCTTCTTTACTTACATTTATAACGGCAGAGATACCTTCTCCTACAAAGCGGCCATACCTGTAATCAACCACATTCTCCTATTCTCCATGGACAGGAATGAATTCATAAAGAAGGTAAGACTGCTGATGATAGAAATGCTGCTCGGCATTATACTGCTTTCCCTTGCCGTTTTTGTAATAGTGCGTTACATTACCAGGAAGTTTTCGGACCCGATACAGAATACGATCGGAGTAATCCACCGTCTGGCAGATGGCGATCTGACAGCAGAGAACAATGATTTTCTCGCAGATGAGTTCGGCGAGCTTATCGCGAATTTCAAGATTTTCCAGAGAAAGCTCAGGGGGATTATAAGCAATGCCCTTGATGCTGCTTTCCAGCTGTCAAGCTCGGCAGAGGAGCTGGCCAAAACCAGTTCGATGATGTCGGTAAACTCGCAGAGCCAGGCTGCCTCGGTAGAGGAGGCGGCTGCGTCGCTGGAGGAGGTATCGGGGTCTGTTGAGCTTATAAATAACAACGCTGTTGATCAGGCTGACCTGACCAGGATCACTTTCGCCTCGATGGAGAGGCTCAAGGCAGACAACCAGACTGTCGCCTCATATGCTGAGTCCGCGCTGGTCGCTGCAAAGAACACCACCGAGCAGGCCAATAACGGCCAGAAGCTCATGCAGAGTACAATCAGCGGCATGAATAATATTAATGACAGCACACGCAAGATCGCTGATACGGTCATCCTGATAAGCGACATCTCGGACCAGGTCAACCTGCTTGCCCTTAACGCTTCCATCGAGGCTGCCAGGGCGGGTGAGCACGGCCGCGGGTTTGCCGTTGTAGCAGAGGAGATTTCTAAACTGGCTGACCAGACAGCTGTGAGCGCCAAAAACATTACCGAATTTGTAAATGCCGGCCTGCGCGAGGTAGAGAGCGGCAGGAAGTTTGTGAATGCCACAGGTGCGGCGCTGGAGAAGATTATAGACTACATATCGCAGACCGAGGAGCTTGTCGGAAAAATTACCGAATCGGCCGAGAGCCAGGCAGGGTCCAGTACAGAGGTGCTTGCCAATACAGGGCGGGTCAAGCAGATGGCCGAACTGGTCTCGTCATCGACAACCGAGCAGATGCTGACCAACCAGGAACTTGCGAAGACCGTCGAGCAGATAAACAGCAACACGCAGATGAGCGCAGCAGCAGCGGAAGAGATTGCCTCAAGCGCGGAGCAGATCAGCAAGCAGTCAGAGTCGCTCAGGGAACAGATGCAGTTTTTCAGGGTGTAATATATTATGAAACCAGGCCTGTCTGACCTGATTCGCGGTAACGGCCGCGATGTGGCGCGGCTGTGCTGAACATAATAATCAGGCCCATACTAAAAGAGCTCTGCGCATCAGGCTATGTCGGCTGCTGCAGCATTTATTCTTTCAATTATGCGGTTATACCTGTTAATAAGCTGTTCTATCATATTTAGCCTTTCTTTTGAGTCGGGCGTCCAGATTGAATCGGGATATTCATAGATTATTTTGCAGAAATAACGGTATGATTCTTTATAAAAAGCCAGTGCTCTGGATGCCGTTCGAATGATTTCATCATTTTTTATATTATACAGCTGCCCGTCATCGTTTAAAGAATACCTGCTGTTGTTAAATACATGATGCCCTTTCATGAAAAGTTTTAAAGCATATCTGTAATAACCGTAGTCCGGTTCTTTATGTTTGATGATAAAATTGTTCTTTAAATCAAAAGCCGGGCTCGAGGCCTTCGGCTTAAATTCAGGGCGGTTGGCTAACAGAGATAAATATGCTTCGTTGATCTCCATCATAATATAGTTTTGTTCTGTCCGTTTATCCGGCGGAAATAAATCAGGATGGTTTGATTTGATGAGTTCCAGATATTTTTTTCTCGTTTCCCGGGGAGTGGTCTGTTCATCTGGTTTTAATATGTTATAGTAGTTGATCATTTTTATTAAATGTCATCCGGATTTGCTGTATCTTATTTAAAAGATTTCCTTCAAAGTGATTTTTTTTACAGGGATTAAAAACAGGATTAAATAAGATTTCTAAAACATGAGTATGTTTTTAAGAATTATTTAGATATTTACAGACGTGTCAAATATTAATTGTAATAATTGGAGTTTTGAAGAAAAAAGATCTGACGTAAGTACGTCTGACGCATAAGGCCGCTTCTGTGAGCGGTTTTTAATTTTTTGCCAGAGAGGTGATTCTCTCCCCTCTGGCAAAACAAAAACTATTTCGCGTTAGGTGTAAAGAGCTGTTTCCCTTCGAGCCTGTATTCTTTAATCAGTTTCTGTCCCTTTTTTGAAGCCATCCATTTGCTGAACTCCTTGGCAAGGTCATTCTTTACTTTCGGACATTTCGCCGGGTTTACTTCAATTACTCCGTACTGGTTAAACAGGTCGCTGTCGTTCTCTACGAGTATTACAAGCGGGGGATTTCCCTTGTTTGTCGCTTCATATTTGATGTAGGTCCCGCGGTCGGTGATAGTGTATCCGTCTTTTTCCGAGGCTACCTTGATTGTGGCAAGCATCCCCTGTCCTGTCTGGATATACCATGATTCCTTGTCCGGGGCTATTCCTGTTTTTTTCCAGAGCTTGAGTTCAAGCGCGTTTGTACCGGACTTGTCGCCGCGGCTCATGAAGTTCCCTTTTTTAGCGGCAATTGTTTTCATTGCCGTGCCGACGGACATTTTTTTTATCTTCGCCGGATCGCTCTTCGGTCCGATTATTACAAAGTCGTTATACATGATCTCTTTTCTGTTTATACCGTTGCCGTCAGCGATAAATTTTTTCTCCGCATCGGGATCATGAACAAGCAGAACATCGGCATTGCAGTCAACGCCTGTTTTAATGGCAATCCCTGTTCCAACGGAGATCCATTTCAGTTCAATACCGGTATCCTTTTCAAATTCCGGTTTAAGATAATCGAGAAGACCTGTGTCATTTGTACTTGTTGTTGTAGCCATCATAAGTGATTTGCCCTCAGTTTTATCTGCTGAATAAATTGAGGATGACAGCATGAATGTCATAAAAAATGAGGATAGAAGAACAGAGAATTTAAAAAATTTTTTCATAACAAGCTCCTTAAAAAATTATCTATTGTCAGTTATAAGTAAATAAACCGGATAACAGGATTTTCCCGTAATGCCGGAGCCGGAAAACGATTCCTGAAGTATCATCATATTCCACCGCTCTTAATCATAATAAAAGGTGTATTATAGCGGTTTACGATTGAATTAGTACTCTTGATGTCATCCTCGCGAAGGCGGGCGACCGGAGGAAGAGCCCTGGCTGATCTAATCCTTATAAAAAAAGTGGATTCCGGCTCTCTACCCCAAGGGCACTTCTTCGCTGTGCTCAGGGCGCGCTTGCTACGGCTGGAATGACAATGTTCTAATCATTTCGTAATTTGCTATAGTTTCTTTTATAATGCCTCTGTGTTCAGATGATTGGAATTCATATAATCTGACCGAAATTATTTACAATAAACTTCATAAAATATGTAATATGTAAAAATGATGTGTCAAATATGATATAAATGCCAGGAATGATATAAATGTCAAGAATGATATATTAAAAAAATTAAAAATTGTCAGATACAGGTTTTCTGATATTTTGCACTCCATATGGGATTGGGCCTGTGTCATGGAGACAACATTTCTTGACAGCTGAACGTTTATATGGAAGGTGTGGCTTATTAAAAAATTACCAGAGGGAAAATTATGAGCGGAATAACAGCAACAATTAAGACTTCAAAAGGGAGCATTAAAATTAATCTTTTTGATGATAAGACCCCTGTCACGGTGGGAAATTTCGTAAACCTCGCAAACAGGGGCTTTTATAACGGACTGAAGTTTCACAGGGTTATCGCGGATTTCATGATCCAGGGGGGGTGCCCGTTCGGTACAGGTACCGGCGGACCGGGATACAGATTCGAGGATGAGTGCACACCCTCACTGCCTCACGATAAACCGGGGAAACTCTCGATGGCAAACGCCGGCCCCTCAACCAACGGGAGCCAGTTTTTTATAACCCATGTTCCCACACCATGGCTTGACGGAAAACACACCGTGTTCGGTTCTGTGGTAAGCGATGAAGACCAGAAGGTTGTAAACAGCATAAAACAGGGGGACATCATCGAATCTGTTACTATAGATGGAGACACCTCTGCGCTGATGGCAAAGATTGCAGACAGAATAAGTGAGTGGAATTCGGTACTGGATAAAAAGTAATTTCCGGGTTATTATAGAAGGTTCGAAGAAGCAGATCAAAAGTCGTTAATACCTCCCCATCGATGGGGCTCCCGGCAAGGAAGCCGCAGTATCAATCGCGCACAGGATGTGCAAAAAGCGATTGATTGAGGATGGGAGGGGGTGAAAATAATCATTGAGTTAATCAGTAGCTTTAGCTCACCCTCCCCTAATCCCTCCCATCAAGGGAGGGGGAGTCTTGTCTTCATTAAGCACTTTTTTAATTTATCAGTCGTTTCTGTATTCTGCGACAAGCAGTGCAAAATCGTCGTCGATGATATTGCCGGATGGTAAAAAGATTTCATCGTAGATCCTCTGGCAGAGGTTTTCAGCCGAGAGATAAAAACCGTTCCTCAGCATCTGTATGAATTTTTCCTCGCCGATCATGTTTCCGTACTTATCTTTGGTTTCGAACACACCGTCGGTGTACAGGACTATTTTATCTCCGTCGTTTAATGTTTTAACGCTCTCGGCGTATTCGGAATCCATCATGTCCAGCAGTATTCTTCCCGACGGCTTGATCAGCTCTATCTCTCCGGACTGCCTGATCAGTACCATCGGTGGATGGCCTGCGCACGCCGAGGTGATAACGCCGCTGTCGAGGTTGATACAGCACATAAAGGCCGTAATAAAGTTGTCCCCTATTTTCCCCCGGAGCTGATTTTTTATTTCAATAAATGCCCGTGCAGGATTCTGAATAAAACCGCCCCATGAGTGGAGCGCCATTTTGATCATTGTCGCGATCATCGCCGATGATGCTCCATGACCGGACACGTCGCAGATAAACAGTCCGTATTCGTTCATCCCCCCTGCGTAATGTATGTCTATGAAGTCGCCTCCGACACCCATTATCGGTTCATATTTATACGCGACTTTCAGTTTTTTCGTTTCAGGAATGTTTGCCGGCAGCAGCGACATCTGTATTTTTCTGGCGAGCTGTATGTCGCTCTCCATATCGGCCTTCTGTCTCTCGATCATCTTGGTCCTGTATTCCACCAGGCTTTCAAGGTTGTCCTTCATGTCGGAGAGGTTCTGATACATCACCGAGTTCGCAAGCGCGATTGTCGCATAAGAACTCAGGTTGTAGATAAAGCTGACTTCGTTCTCTTTAAGCCTTTTCCCGGTCACTGTCTCAGACAGTGTCAGTACCGCGATCAGCTCCTTCTGGTGCGACAGCGGTATAATGTACTCGCTCTCCGATGAACCGAAAAGTCGCATGACTAATTCATATGAATGGTACGACTCCCCCTCAGCTTCAATAAGGCTCCTGTCAAAAAACCTGCCGCTCTGCAGTACGTGCTCAATCTCGCGGTCAATGTCGATCACGTTGCCGTGCGAGTCCATGAATCTCTCGGAATATCCCCTCCTGATATACAGTGTTGCCTTTTCTATATTCAGAGTCTTCCGCAGCATAGTTATCATCTGGTAGACGAGCTCGTCCAGGTTCCTCAGCATCGCCATGTCCTTGATGAAGGTCTTCTGCATTTTATACAGGACGTAGTCTCTCTTGTTGAATATCTGGTTGATCAGCGGCTGAATCTTGTTGAAGTAATAGTAGTTGGCGTAGAACCATACAAGAAAGAAAATAACAAGACTGACGGAGTTCAGCCGGTTGAAATCGTTTTTTATTATAATGAAAATGAAAACATTAGGAATCGTTATCATCGAGGAGAGGGCTGACCACAGGATAAATTTCCGTATGACGCTGCTGAGCCTGATCTGCCTGTATTTCAGAACTCCGTATGCAAGAATGATCAGCGGTATAAATATAAAATTGCTCAATGGATAAAAATCGACACCGAGGACCGCAAGAACATCGGTGGAGGTCAAAACCGCCGATATAAAATACGCCGAGAAGAGGTAGGCGTATTTAATCCGTATAACGATGTTTTTCTCATACCTTATTCTCTGAATAAAAAGGAAAAGGATATAAAGAGTTGATACTATACAGTACACTGTGAACACACGGAATGCGGGTCCGCCGCTGGCGATTATCCCCCATTTGTAGGTGTTGAATCCGTTGAAGTAGTACGGTGTCTGTACGAAAAACGAGAATATAAGGCTAAGCAGCAGAAACATCAGAATTAAAAGTTTGTTCATCTGTCCCGCGATCACCTGGAAAAACAGAATCGTCAGTACAGGCACAAAAACGTATAGCGTGTGTACTATCCTCTCCACCGCCATGATTTTACGCAGGTCTGTCTCAAAATAGTGATATATAAAGGCATATGACAACAGGGTCCACCAGATGCAGGTCAGGGCCAGGAGTATGCTTTCATTTTTAAGTTTTCCAAAGACCAGAGAAACTATCGAGATCGAGTATCCTATAATAAGACATAAGATAGGAGGAATTATATGTAGGGAATAACCTGTCATGAAAATAGAGAAAACTGCTTCGTTTTTAAAAGTCAAGTTTTAATAATTCCGTTCACTTGTATTTTTTCCGCTGAGATAAATCCGCTCTTTAAGCCGATACTATCCGGATTGTCTGCGGCCGTTTACAGTTTTGCCTGCTGCGGAGAAGGCCTTCGACTGTGGATATTTTTCCTTCCAAATTTTTTTTTTGCTAAACTATAAAGATCGGAATAACGATACTATGAATAGGGGTAAGTTCGTTCATTTACGATATTACGGGGTATGGAAGTGAGGGTAAGAGCACAGTCTTATATGTTACCCGTCATTCTTCTTGTATCCCTGTTTTTTAATCAGTCAGCTTTCTCAGAAAAGAAAAACAGAGAGTACGGGGAAGAAGCCAGGAGGGAGATTAAAAATTATAACGATGATTATGATGAACAACCGGCAGAGGGCAATAGCGACATAATGCCGTGCAGCAACAGAATCAGAAAGATGGATGATTACCGGGAGCATAACCGCAAAAAAAACGGGGCCGCAGTAAATGGGAGCGGGAAATCATCCGGAAAAAACCAGCAGGGTTATGTCTGCTATATAGTTAAAAACGGAGACACTCTTTTCAGTATTGCGAAAAGGTCCGGAACAAGCGTAAAAAAAATTCAGGAAATCAACAATTTCGATCAGACTACCAGGATCTTTAAGGGTATGAAGCTCAGAATCCCGTCGGGAAAGCAGAGCGTGATTGCTGCCGGCGAAAGCGGAAAAAACAGGAATATCTCCTCCGGAACAGTTTCAGATTCACAAAAACCTATCTTTTCATGGCCTCTGAAAAAAGTAAGCAGTTTCAGCCGCGACGGGAAAGACGGCGTAAGGCCTATCGGGCTGATAATAAAGGGAAAACCGGGGAGTGACGTATTCGCTTCCGAGAATGGAGTCGTTAAAAGGGTAGGCTACATGCGCGGATACGGCAAATATATTGTTGTAAAACATGGTAAAAGCTATATTACTGTATATTCAAACCTGATGAATGTAGATGTAAAAAACGGCGATACTGTGCTGAAGGGGGGGAGAATCGGAAATATCAGCAGCGATATGACCCTCCATTTTCAGATAGACAGGGAGGGAAAACCGGAAAATCCTCTTAATCTGCTCCCGGCAAGGAGCTGATATAATTTAGCAGTTTCCTGAAAAACAGGAAACTGCTAATGCGATACAGGGTCGCTCCCGGACGTCCATGTCCTTCGCGGCATTAGAACGTCCTGTTCGTCAGATTTATCGCCATTTTCGAGGCAAATATAATTGAAACAGCCTTGAAAATGTGAGATTTCGTGAATTCACTTCACGAAATCGCATTTAAACGTGCCACGGATGGACTTTTTCAGGAGACTGATAGACGGTGTTTGTAAAAAACTATCTATTTTATTTTGCTTGACTTTGGTTTTCGAGTATTCTAGTTTTTAAAATGTATAAATAGTATTAAATATAACTGAATATAAATAAGGCAGAGAGAAGGAACTTAAATGAAAAAGTGGGTGCTCTCAGGAATGACGATACTCAATCCTGATAAAACTACTGAAAAAACAAATATAGTTATAGAAAGTGGCAGGATATCCTCCATTTCCAGTAAAGATCCGGGGGGCCATATTTCATTTAACGCCGGAGGGATTATCTCCTGCGGTCTGATCAATTCGCATGACCACCTGCTTGGAAACTATTATCCCAAAGTGGGAAACGGCCCCTATGAGAACTGGCTCCCATGGGACAATGACCTGAAAAGCGCCCCCGTTTACCAGGAGAGACAGCAGATCGATAATAAGGACCTCTATCTTCTCGGCTCATACAGAAACCTCATTTCCGGTGTTACAACCGTATCTGACCATATACCGCACTTTGTCGCAGAGCCGTTTTATGATATCCTCCCTGTCAAGGCTATCAGAGAGTACGCCGTGGCCCATTCGGTAAACTCTTTTTCTCTTAAATGGGGCGATGATATAGATGTTGAATACAAAAAAGCGGTAGAGAATGACATACCCTTCGTGGTTCACTGTTCGGAGGGATTTGATGAAGAGACAAAAAGGGATGTGATGACCCTTGACAAAAAGGGGGGGCTCGGAGACCATTCGGTTCTTGTGCACGGGCTCGCTTTCTCCGAATCGGACATGGATCTGATAAAATCGAGGGGCGCTTCGGTCGTATGGTGCGCCGACTCCAACATGTTCATGTACAACAAGACGGCCAATATAAAGAAGCTGCTTGAAAAGAGGATCAACGTATGCATAGGGACAGACTCACCGATGTCCGGCGGAGAGAACATTTTGTCAGAAATGCATTTTAACAGAAAATTGTATAAAAAGCTTTACGGCGAAGAGTTAAGTGACGAAATAATCTATAAAATGGTTACTGTAAATCCCGCAAAGGCCTTCAGGCTTTACGATTCCGGGGATGTAAGAGAGGGTAATATTGCCGATCTTGTAGTTGTCAGGGACAGGGGGGGTTCTTATATTAATTCGGTGGTCTCGGCGGAGTTGAAAGATATTATGCTTGTGGTTATTAACGGGATGCCGACCTATGGAGATGTTGAATTTGCTCCGCTGTTCGATTCCCTTGATATAAGGTATCAGAATATAGTAACCGCCGGTAAGGAAAAGATTATAATCGGCGATCTCAAAGGTCTACTGCGCAGGATAAGCAGGGCGGTGGGATTTAAAAAAGAATATCCATTTATGCCTGTTGATTTTTGATAAACAAAAGGAGTAGTGATGGCTAGCGGATTTCAGAGCGGGATAATCACCAGGGGTTACAAGTCCGGTTCAATCATCTATTTTGAAGGGGACAAGAGCGAATACATTTATATTTTGAAGTCCGGAAGAGTACTCCTGACCTATACGAAAATTGATACCGGTGAAGAGGTCAAGGAAGAGGTACGCGCCGGGGAGTTTTTCGGCGTTAAATCGTCGCTTGGAAAATATCCCAGGGAGGAGACCGCCCAGACAATAGGGGAGACCTCGGTCCTTGTGCTTACGATGGCCGACTTTGAAAGGATGATCCTCCGCAACGTCAATGTAGTGAGGAAGATGCTCCGTGTTTTCAGCAACCAGCTCAGAAGACTCAACAAAACCGTGCGTACTGTTCTTGGAGAGACCGACAACATAAATCCCGATGTGCAGCTGTTTAAAATCGGAGAGTACTATTTCAAGGCCGGTGATTTCAACAAGGCAACATACGCGTTTAAAAAATATATGGAATACTATCCGAATACCGATTATTCGAAACTCGCGATGGACAGAATTAAAACAATAAGCACCGGTGGAGCGATACCCCCTTCAAAACCTGTGATCAGGCCGCCGAAGGATGAGGACCTCACCGATTTCACGATGAACGAAGAGTCGAACGATGTCTTCAGTTTTGACGACAAACCGGCCCCGAAAAAAGAAGCCAAACCGGAGTTCAGCTTTGATGCCGGCGTCAGCGGTGATGGAGCGGCTTCGGACCTCTCAAGTGAAATGGATGACTTTATCTCCGACGATTCTCTCGACGATTTCGGGGATTTCGACGGCTTCAGCGATTCAGCATCGAAAAAAGCGCCGTCGCTGAAAGAAAGGTTCGAGGAAGGGATGTCGAGCTTTGATATGAACAACTATAAAGACGCAATAGCGATCTTCTCCGAAATAATCGGCAAGGGTCTCCCCGAAAAGGCGCCCGATAAAAAGATCTACATAGACGCATGGTTTCATTCAGGTATATGCTATTTTAACCAGAAAAATTATAAAGAGGCGATGAACCATTTTGCGGAAATAGTGAAGAAGTTCGCTGAATCCGACAGGAACAAGGAATCGCTTCTCTATATAGGGGATATTTTTACAGCGGCAGGTCAGAAGGACAAGGCGATTACTTACTATAATAAAGTCGCCAACTCCTCTCCGAAAGATTCCCTGAATTCAAAGGCTTTCGATAAAATCAGGGCTATACAGAAGAGTTAGGTGGCATTTATGCTTGAACTTGATGAAAAATTTTTTGGAAGATTCGGGGTTGAATATACACCCAACCAGATAATATTCTGCGAATTTGAACCGGGATATGAGTTTTATTTTATCCAGAAAGGGCGGGTAAAGATCTCGAAAATCATAAACGACAGGGAAAAAACCGTCGATGTTCTGGGCCCGGGCGACGTTTTCGGGGAGATGGCGATACTGGAAGAGGAGCCGAGGTCCGCGACTGTTATTGCGATAGACAACGTAAGGGTTTTAAAATTTCACAGGGACAATTTTGACATGCTGCTGCAGGGTAATCCGCAGCTTGCGTATAAACTGCTTCTTATCTTTTCCAAGAGGATCTATGACGCCAAGAGAAGGCTTATGATCCTTCTGCTGGAAGAGCCTTCCGTGAAGGTCATGGACGTTCTTATAATGCTGGCGGAGCAGAATCCGCAGTTTGATATGGAGGGGGAGGTTACTCTGAGCACCACTGCCCAGCAGGTTGCAAACTGGGCCGGAATGGCAGAGGCTGACGCGCAAAAAGAATTGACACATTTAACACGTGTGGACAAGATTGATTTATACGATGATAAAATCGTTGTGAAGAATATTCGTGACTTTCAGCGGGTAATTGCTTCAAAACGAAAAAATCTGTATGCATAAAAAAATATAAAATTCTGCTTCCGTAGCTCAGGTGGATAGAGCAGTGGTTTCCTAAACCATGTGTCGGTGGTTCGAGTCCTCCCGGGAGCGAATAAATAACAGGTCTTTATAATAAAAAAAAAGCGGATTTTCCGCTTATTTTTTTACCCAGAGGAAGTATATGGATGCAAAGCTGAACGAGATAAAGCACAGATTTGAAGAGGTTGAGAAACAGCTGAGTGATCCTGAAGTAATCTCTGACCAGAAGATCTTCAGGGAACTTAATAAAGAACATTCGCAGCTTTCCCCGGTAGTTAACAAAATCAATGAATATGTAAAATGCGTCAAGGACCTGGCGGACAGCAGGGAGCTGATAAAAACAGAGCAGGACCCGGAGATGAAGGAGATGCTCTCTTCCGAGATAATATCTCTAGAGGAGAGGGTAAAAGACCTGAACGAAAGGCTGATGATCATGCTGCTTCCGAAAGACCCGAATTCCGGCAAGGATATCATTATAGAGATACGGGCCGGTACCGGCGGCGACGAGGCCGCACTGTTTGCAGCAGATCTTTTCAGAATGTATACCAGGTACGCCGAAGCGAAGAAGTGGAGGGTGGAGTACCTGGAGGTTAACTCCAACGAGATCGGCGGATTCAAGGAGGTATCGTTCTCGATCAGGAGCCCCGAGGCATACGATATATTCAAATACGAATCCGGCGTACACAGGGTGCAGAGGGTCCCGGAAACGGAGGCACAGGGGAGGATCCATACATCGGCTGTCACTGTAGCGGTACTGGTCGAGGCCGAGGAGAACGAGCTTGTAATAGACCCGAACGATATACGTACAGACGTTTACAGGTCCACCGGTCACGGGGGCCAGTCTGTCAACACGACAGATTCCGCCGTAAGGATTACTCATATCCCTTCCGGAATGGTGGTAACCTGCCAGGATGAGAAATCACAGATTAAAAACAAGGCGAAGGCCCTGAGGGTCCTTGCTGCGAGGCTTCTTGAGAAGATGAATGCCGAAAAGCTTGCAAAGGAATCTGAGATCAGAAAATCGCAGATAGGTTCCGGAGACAGGAGCGAGCGTATAAGAACATATAACTATCCGCAGTCGAGGATGACCGATCACAGGATCGGGCTGACTCTCTATTCCCTCGACAGGATACTTGAGGGTGAACTGGACGACATCTTCGACGCACTGAGGAAAGCTGAAAACGAAACCCTTCTTAAAAGTCTGAAATAAGGATTAATAATTTTGCTTCTTGGTGAACTTGTAAAAAATATTACACTCCGTTTTAAGGACGGTGGGATAGAGAACCCGCCGCTTGATGCGGAAATTCTCGTTTCGGAAGTTCTTGAGATAGAGAGATATAAGCTTGTCACAGACCGCGACAGACTCCTGACAAAAGACGAAATACAGAAAATAGAGAAATACGCCCAGAGAAGGCTGAAGTTTGAACCTGTGGCATATATTACAGGGATGAAGGAGTTTTATTCTCTCGACTTCATTGTGAACAGGGATGTTCTTATACCCCGTCCCGAAACGGAACTGCTGGTGGACATGGCGATATACTGGGGGGGACACGGTGCAAAGGTTCTTGACCTCTGCACTGGTTCCGGGGCGATTGCGGTTGTGCTGAAACATTCGAGGCCCGACCTCGACGTCTGCGCATCAGATATCTCGGAAAAAGCCCTTAAAATCGCAAAGAGGAACGCAGCGGGAATTCTCGGTCAGAAAAAGATCAGGTTTTTCGAGGGAAATCTGTTTGCCCCGTTTGCCGGGATGAAGTTCAACCTGATTGTTTCAAATCCCCCGTATGTCGACGAAAAGCTGAAGGGGAAACTCCAGAAAGATATAGACTTTGAGCCTGAAATAGCACTGTTTACCGGTCACGGCGGAACGGACATGATCAGCGAGATAATCGAAAAAGCGCCGGAATATCTTGAGGAGAACGGGGTGCTGCTGCTTGAGATCGGGAGCGATCAGCAGGAGTTTGTCCGCAGTAAGGGAGCTGAGTGCGGTTTCACTGTTTCAGTTCTGAACGATTATGCCGGCCTGCCCAGAGTGGCCACGCTGAAGAAATAAAAAATTTTTTGTTATTGCAATCTTCTTGTACTTTTTTGATTATCTTCAAAACATCATGGAAGAGGATGGGATCTGGTGGTCTCCGCGGTCTTCAAAACCGTTGGCTGTAATTTATTGCAGCGGCAGGTTCGTTTCCTGCCCCTTCCGCATAAAAATCCTGCATCAAAAAGACAAGAATACTGCATAATATCCTTCATTAGCCCTCCATATAAACGGATTTACATTCAGAAAAGGGAAAATTTTTTACAAAAATACTGCATTTAATATAAATATTTGACTTATGAAATAGAGCATGTTAAAGTGAGGAAATTCTTTCTTTACTGTTAGCGGTTTCGACGCTTAAAGACCGGTAAGTTTGTAGATCGTCTGTTTTTCAATTTCACCCCCTGAATACAAAAAAATGTAAATATACCGGTGCGATATCTGCCGGGAAAATATTAATGGAGGTAGTTGGATGGGATTTGAACAGGATTACAGCAGCAAACTGGTAAGCGCTGACGAAGCGGTAAAAGTTGTAAAACCGGGGAGCATCGTTGACTGGGGTTTTTTCAACGGGAAGCCGGTTGTTCTTGATGACGCGCTTTCAAAACGGCACGGTGAACTCAGCGATGTCAGCGTGTACACGGCGGTAAGCATCCCCCCTATCCCGAAAATATGCCAGTACCCTGAAAGCTTTATCTATCATGACTGGCAGTGGAGCAAGGTAACGCGTATAATACGGACCGTGGGCCCTGTCTATTATTCTCCGATTCTGTATCACCAGGCGCCTGACTACTACAGAAAGAATATCGTTCCGCACCGCCATACGGCGATGATACGCGTCGGCGCGATGGACACGAAAGGATATTTCAACCTTGGACCGCAGAATTCCGAAACACTCGCGAAGTGCGAAATGGCCGATGTCGTTATAGTTGAAGTTATGAAAAACATGCCGGTATGCCTCGGCGGTTCGCAGGAGTCGATTCATATCTCCCAGGTTGATTATATAGTTGAGGCGCCGGAGGACCATGCGCTGCCGAACCTGCCAGGTACAGACCCGTCCGATACCGATATAAAAATCGCAAACCATATAATGGGATTCATCCGTGACGGATGCTGCATACAGCTCGGGATCGGAGGTATGCCTAACGCAGTAGGAAAGGCAATCGCGAAGTCCGATCTAAAGAACCTCGGAGGCCATACTGAAATGTTCGTCGATGCCTATGTCGACATGATTGAATCCGGGCGTATGAACGGCGCGATGAAGGAGATAGACAAGTGGCGCACATCATACACCTTCGCGCTGGGGAGCACGAGGATGTACGATTACCTGAATAACAATCCCGCCTGTGCAAGCTACAGTGTGGATTACACGAATGATCCCAAGGTGATCAGCCGCCTGAATAATTTTGTTTCGATCAACAACGCGGTCCAGGTTGACCTTTACAGCCAGGTCAACGCAGAGAGTGAAGGATTCAAGCAGATATCCGGAAACGGCGGGATGTGGGACTTTGTACTTGGGGCCCAGTGGTCAAACGGCGGCAAGAGTTTCATATGCCTGATGTCCACTTACAGGGACAAGGACGGAAGTCTGAGGTCTAGAATTGTTCCTACATTCTCACCCGGTTCCATTACGACAATCCCCCGCCAGATGGTCGACTATATCGTAACCGAGTACGGAGCTGTACAGCTTAGAGGAAAACCGACGTGGATGAGGGCGGAGATGATTATCAGTATAGCTCATCCCGATTTCAGGGATGACCTTGTCAAACAGGCCGAAAAGATGGGGATCTGGCGGCGTTCAAATAAAAAGGATTGATTCTGCAGGCTTAACCGTCAATAGATAACATTTTTTAACGGACACCTTGTTCCGGGTGTCCGTTTAAAATTCATTTTAATACAGCTGCTGGTAGATTCCGGCAGGATGTCAGGAATTAATTCATGTATCGTCCGTAGATGCCCCAGTATGTAGAAGATAACTCACGCCGTAAAGAACCGGTTCTGCACCGGTCATAATACTGTATCAAGACCGGTCTTAACCCGGTGTTTCTCCTGTTATTGTTCTAACAGCAGAATTAAACTTTTTTTAGTTATATTTGATTACTATAAAAGGAAATGTTTTCATAGTTTTAGCGGAATTCTTCAGTAATTCATTTGAAATTTACTGAAAAAAAATATACCTTGTTTTAAACAGCAAGAGCCTGAACCATAGGTGGATCAATGGATCAAAACAGCAATTCAGCATCTGATAGCGACAAAACATTTGAATATATCTTCGAAAATATTATCGACGGCGTGGGGATTGTTGATGTTGAAACTAAGAAATTCAGTCTCGGCAACCGCGCGATGTGCCGGATGCTCGGTTATACAAAAGAGGAGCTCACGGGAATTGCTGTGTATGATATACATCCGGAAGAGGCCCTCCCCCGTGTGGAAAAGTTATTCAACCAGCTGGCTAACAGAGAGATAGAAACAGCAAAAAATATACCGGTTCTGGCCGGTGGTGGTCAGCTTTTCTATGCAGATATTTCAGCATCCCCGATTATGTATAAAGACAGGCTTCATCTTGTATCGACATTCAGAAATATTACCGACAGGCACGAGACCGAGCTGCAGAAGGACGAAGCGATAGAAAAGCTGCGAAAAAGTGAAGCACGGCTAAAGGCATTTCTGGACCAGGCATCCATTGCGATTGCAATATCAAAAAACCAGATTTTTACCTTTGTGAATATCCAGTTCGTCAAGATGTTCGGTTATGATGATGCTGCCGAATTTATCGGCAGGAACATATATGATTTCATCAGCATTAATGAACACACCAAGGTAAAAGCGATAGAGCTTCCGACGAAGGACAAAGAGATTATTATTAACGAGCTGGAGACTGTTGTTATGCGCAAGGACGGCAGCGAGTTCTGGATACATGCGGCCGTTTCGGAAGTATATGATTACGGTTCGCTCGGATTTATAACAGACATCACAGGGCGGAAAAACGCGGAGTCCGAGCTGCGCCACAAGGAGGAGATTTTAAGGGCTATTCTCAACTCAACCGCTGACGGAATACTTCTCGTGGACAATAACAAAAAAATAAGTCATTTAAACAGACAGTTTAAAGAGATGTGGAGTATTCCGGATCATATCCTTGATTCGGTTGATGATACAAATTTTCTGAACTTTGTAACAAACCAGCTTTCTGACCCTGAAAAATTTATCGAAAAAGTAGAATACCTGTACAATAATGATGAAGAGAGTTATGACGAAGTAAATTTTAAGAACGGGAGGATATTTGAGAGATATTCTTCACCCCTGATATTTGAAGGGGATAAATACGGACGGATATGGGACTTCAGGGATGTAACTTCGCGCAAATATGCAGAGGAGGAACTCCGCAAAAGTGAAGCCATTATGAAAACCCTGTTTGACGCAGCTCCTATCGGTATAGCGCATCTTGTAAACCGGATCCACCTGAGGATAAATTCGATGCTCTGCAAAATGCACGGATACACTGCGGAGGAGATGATCGGGCACAGTACGGAGATGCTGTACGTTTCGAAAGAGGAATCGGATAAGACTTCAAATCTGGTCTATTCGGAGGTGAGAGAAAAAGGATTTTGCATGACAGAGGCTGTTTACAAGCGCAAGGACGGCTCATTATACGATGCACTGCTCTGTGTCCGTTCAATTTCACAGGAGGACCCGTCGTCCGGTGTTATTGCAATCGTACTTGATATCACAGACCGAAAACGTGCAGAGAAGGAAGTACGCCATAAAGAGGAGATTCTAAGAGCGATTCTAAACACAACAGCAGACGGAATCCTGATGGTGGACAACAATAAAAAAATAAGCTACATCAACAGACAATTAATAGAGATGTGGAATGTGCCTGACTATATTCTCGATTCAAAAGATGATGATAAACTTCTCGGCTTTGTTATGAACCAGGTTGCTGATGCTCCGGCATTCATCGAAAAGGTCGAATACCTCTATGGAAATAATGAGGAGAGTTACGATGAAGTAAGTTTTAAAAACGGACTTCTGTTCGAAAGATATTCATCGCCGCTGTTGAGTGACGGAGTCAAATTCGGGAGGATATGGGACTTCAGAGACATTACGTCCCGCAGACAGGCAGAAGAGGAGCTCAGGGAGAGCGAGGAGAAATACCGCACCCTGATCGAGGACATGCAGGATGCAACCTACCGTGCCGATCTTGACGGCAATATTGTTTTTACATCTCCATCGGCTGCGAGAATGGTCGGCTGCCCCTCGCCGGAATTGATGATCGGCAAAAATCTCAGCGAAGAGTTTTACTATCATCCGGAAGACAGAGAAAAGCTGCTGCTGGAGCTCAGGGAGAAAGGAAAGGTGGAACATTACGAGGTAATTTTAAAGAGGAAGGATAACGGTGAGCCTGTGATCGTTTCAACGAACAGCCATTTCTACCATGATAAAAACGGTAATATAATAGGGATTGAAGGGGTCTTCAGCGATATTACAGAACAGAAGAAGGTATTGGAGGAATTGCGTAAAAGCGAGGAGCGTTTTGCGAAGGCGTTTCAATCCAGCCCCGCTGCTATTACTATGGCCGAGCTTTCCACCGGTGTTATAATATCTGTAAACAGACAGTGGGAAAAGCTTTTTGGTTATACAGCGGAAGAAGCGATAGGCCGTAACGCAGGAGACCTTCATCTGACAAGTGACATCAAAGCAAGAGATGAATACATTAAACAGCTGGTCAACAAAGGATCTGTAACGGACCAGTATGCAAAAATCCGCAGTAAAAGCGGCGAGATAAAAGAAATATTATTCAGCATTGTAATTATAAAGCTTGGAGACCGGGATGTGATGCTTGTCCTGTATCAGGACATTACTGAAAGAAAAAAGGCCGAGGAACAGCTGCAGAAGAGCGAGGCGCTGTTAAACAGTATAATCGATGCAAGTCCGGCGGGTATCCTTGTACTAGTCGGCAGGCTCCCGAAAAAGGTAAACAGTACATTCTGTACAATGACAGGTTTCTCTCAGGATGAGCTGGTAAATCAATCAACACGCCAGCTCTATTTTACCGATGAAGAGTTTGAAAGGGTCGGCAGTATATACAGAAAGAAAGACAGAAACGGCGTGACTATGATCGAAACACTTTTCAGGCACAAAAGCGGCTCCGAGCTCCACGTTCTGATTTATCTTAGCAGCATTAATCCCTTTGATGAGTATCAGGGGGATGTTGCGGTAGTGCTTGATATTACAGAGCAGAAAAAGATGGAGGTCGAGAGGAGCCGGCTTGAAGAGATGCTGCTGCATTCCCAGAAGATTGAATCGCTGGGGCGGCTTGCCGGGGGGATCGCTCATGATTTTAACAACCTCCTTACTGCAATCATGGGGAATACCGAGATGGCAATGCTTCAGCTGGACCCTGCCGGAAAACCTTACTCCCGTCTGGCAATTGTAAAAAATGCCGCGGAGGGAGCGGCCAGTCTGACAAAACAGCTTCTGGCTTTTTCCCGGAAACAGATAATAGAACCTAAGATTATAAATCTGAATGGACTGATCGGCCACGTTCAGAAAATGATCCCGACGCTGCTGGGGGAAAACATTAATTTGAAAATAGTCCTTTCGGATGATCTGCCGTCGATTAAGGGGGATCCGGGGCAGATTGAACAGGTTATAATCAACCTGGCCGCCAATGCACGGGATGCAATGCCTGACGGCGGCGATCTTGTTATTGAGACATCAACCGTATATCTTGACAGCAGCTACACACAGACTCACCCCGACATCACTCCGGGAAACTATGTGATGATGGCTGTAACAGACAATGGGACAGGTATGAGTAAGGAGGTCATGGCGCATGTGTTTGAACCTTTTTTCACAACAAAAGAGATGGGACACGGTACCGGGCTTGGACTTGCTACTGCATACGGAATTGTAAAACAGAACGGCGGAACAATAGAGATATATTCCGAAATGCGGCAGGGTACCGTTTTTAAATTATATTTTCCCGCCTATTCGCAGTTTACAGCCGAACCGGCCGTGGATGAAGAGAACCTGGAAATGCCTGGAGGTACAGAAACAATTCTGGTTGTCGAAGACAAGAATGAAGTACTCGAATTCTGCCGTGATATCCTTCAGCAGCTCGGTTATAAGGTTCTGACGGCCATAAACGGCGAGGAGGCTCTTAACGTTGCTGTGAATTATAACGATAACATCCATTTGTTTATGACCGATGTTATTCTGCCCGGTATGAACGGGCGCGCGGTGGCGGAAAAGATATCGGCCCTGAGACCTGGTATAAGGGTGCTGTATAATTCCGGCTATACGTCCGAGGTTATTGATAAGCAGGGGATTCTTGAAAAAGGTATAAATTTTATAAGCAAGCCGTTTACACCGCAGGCTCTGTCCGTTAAAATACGTGAAATACTCGATAAAAAGCAGTAAATGCAGGTACGAAATCCGGCCGTTATCAACGGAGTTCAGTTTTTCAGAGATTGTATCGGCGCCGGGATTCTCCCCCCTCTCTTTACAAATATTTCCGCCGACTTTTTATGAACCGGTATAATCCGCGCTTTACCCAGAAGACCGCCAAGGGTGATCACATCACCGGGAACCGCTCCCGGAACCGGCAGAAGCCTTACGGCGGTAGTCTTTGAGTTTATTACACCGATGCTTATTTCATCCGCGATTATCGCTGCTATCGTTTCAGCGGTCGTATCGCCCGGTATTGCGATCATGTCAAGCCCCACTGAGCATACCGATGTCATAGCCTCAAGTTTGTCAAAGGTGAGGCTCCCCTCCGCCGCTCTCTGTTCCATTGTCGCGTCTTCGCTGACCGGTATGAAGGCACCGGATAGTCCGCCGACATATGATGATGCAAATGCTCCCCCCTTCTTTACTGCGTCGTTCAGCAGGGCAAGCGCCGCGGTCGTACCGTGAGTTCCGCACACCTCAAGTCCCATCGCTTCGAGTATATCTGCGACGCTGTCGCCGATTGCCGGTGTAGGGGCCAGGGAAAGGTCTATTATCCCGAAAGAAACACCGAGTTCTTTTGCCACCTCCTTCCCGACCAGTTCCCCCATCCTTGTTATTTTAAACGCTATTTTTTTTACGGTCTCGGATATCACTTCGAAATCGGCATTTTCCGGCAGGCTTTTCACCGCCCTGTATACGACTCCCGGTCCGGAAACACCGACGTTCAGGGTCGCGTCCCCTTCGCCGGGCCCGTGCAGAGCCCCCGCCATGAACGGGTTGTCCTCCGGGATGTTCGCGAATATTACCAGTTTTGCACAGCCTATAGCCTGACGGTCAGCTGTAAGCTCCGCAGCCTGTTTTACAATTTTTCCCATCTGCAGAACCGCATCCATATTTATTCCGGATTTGGTTGTGGCTACGTTTACCGAGCTGCATATCCGGTCTGTCTGTGCGAGAACATGCGGTATAGAGTCGATGAACGCCGATTCGCTCTCCGTGATCCCCTTGTGTATCAGTGCGGAGTATCCTCCTATAAAATCGATCCCTATCTCCTTGCCTGTGTCGTCTATAATCTTCGCAGCCTGTATATATTCATCGAGGCCGCGGGCATGTGAAAAAACCAGCGAGAGGGGTGTAAGGGATATCCTCTTGTTGACTATCCTGACGCCGTAGCGTCCGCCGATCCTGTCCGCGGTCTTCACGATACCGGAGCCGTATCTCAGCATTTTTTCCCTGACCATGCCCGCTGTTTTCAGAACCGGCCGGTCTATGCAGTCGAAAAGACTCAATCCCAGAGTGACGGTGCGTACATCAAGGTTTTCAAGTGAGTTCATCTTTATCGTTTCAAGTATTTCGGAGACTTCGTAATTCATCGCGGCACCTATATCCTGTTCATGCTTCTGAAGATGTTTTCATGCTGAATATAAATTTTAAGGTTTTTCTTTGCAGCGACTCCGTTCATCAGTTCCTGAAGCCTGTCCAGCGGAATGTTCATCGACGACACGTCGATCGTTAGAATCAGCGCGAAATAGCCTGTTACAATCGCCTGGTTCATCCCCTCGATGTTCGCGCTGCTGTCGGCCAGTATTCTCGTAACCTCCGCGACTATTCCTACTGAATCCTGACCGATTACGGAAACGACGGCCATCTCCTTTTTTGTTTTTTCCGGAGAGATCATCCTGAGCAGTACAAGTTCGTCCGGATTTATTGAAGTCGAAAGCCTCTGGTTTATTTTATCGGTTATGGCCGCCAGTTTATCAGGATGTATGCTCCCGCCGAGTTCCTCATCAATTATCTGCCGGACGTTGTTTTCGATTCGTTCTTTAATATCCATACTGTACTCCAGGAATCTGCTGAAATGTTTTTTATAATATGCATTTCAAGATAGTTAAAAGTCAATAATTGTTTATATTCCGGATTAAAAAACTGCCATGATAATTTTTGTCATTATCAAAAGACCTTGACTTTATTGATGGCATGCATTAAAAATAAAGATCTGTCTGATGTAGAGATCCGTATTCAAATATTAAAAACCAATTCCATATTATATCTCAGGAGATTGACATGAATAAATATTTTCTTTCAGCAATATGTTGCCTGTTTGTGTTTACACTATTAAACTGCGGCGACAGTTCAGGAAAAGGAGGGAGCTCCGCGTGGACAAGACTTGTATGTGTTTCAGGTAAAACTGTGGGGGGTTCCGGCATATCCGTCGATTCCGGCGGAAATAGTTATATAACCGGAAATACAAGCGGATCTATTGACGGACAGGCATTAACCGGTACCTCGGACATTTTTGTAATCAAGTACGACGCAAAAGGAAACAGACTCTGGACAAGGCTGAACGGTGCGGCAGGCGAATATGCAGAAGCATACGGCATATCAGTTGATTCCGGCGGAAACAGTTATGTTACGGGATATACAACAGGGGCTCTTGACGGACAGACGTTAAATGGAAGTGAAGATCTATTTGTAATCAAATATGACACTAATGGGAACAGGCTGTGGACACGACAGTCCGGCGTTTCAGGATATCATACAGAAGGAACCGGTATATCGGTTGATCCCGGCGGGAACAGTTACGTTACCGGAATTACCGATGGAGCTCTTGACGGGCAGACAAAATCCGGAGTTCAAGGCGCATTTGTAATCAAGTACGACACCAATGGAAACAAACTATGGACAAGGCTGTCCGATGTTCCGGGAGATACGAGGACACAGGGAAAAGGTATATCTGTTGATTCCGGCGGAAACAGTTACGTTACCGGGAAGACGGATGGAGGTAAAATAGATGGAGCTCTTGACGGCCAGACATTAAGCGGAGATTATGATATGTTTGTAATCAAATACAACACTGACGGTGTGAAACAGTGGACGAGATTGTCGGGAGTTTCCGGTGTAGATACAGAAGGGACCGGTATATCGGCAGATTCAGGCGGAAACAGTTATGCAACAGGATATACAGGAGGGGCACTTGACGGAGAGGTTTTCTCCGGAATTCGATGTGCATTTGTGATCAAGTATGACGCTGACGGTGTTAAACAGTGGACAAGATTGTCCGGGGTTTCAGCAGGATTTGTACAGGGTTACGGTATTGCAGTTGATTCAGGCGGAAACAGCTATGCTGCGGGAATGGTATACGGATCTCTTGACGGCCAGGTTTTTGACGGTTCTGGAAGAGATGCATTCGTAATTAAATATTCCACAGATGGTACGAAAAAATGGGCAAGGCAGCTGGGCACCACAGGTACCACTACACTGGCGAAAGGGATATCAGTCGATACGGCAGGGATTGTCTATGTAACCGGAAATACAATCGGGGATCTTGACGGGCAGATATTATCCGGAATAACCGGAGCTTTTGTAACGACGAATTTGAACGAATAAAAAAATGTAGCATAAAAAACCATTTATAGAGGAAAAATATGAAACGCTGTATCTCTTTCATTTTAATTTTTTTTATGTTATCAATTGGTTTTGTAATCACCGGCTGCGGCGGGGATAAGAAAACCAGTCATTCAAAAGTCTATAAATATGTTGCTGCGGGACAGGCGGGCCTGAAAATATTTGATGTTACCGATCCGGCCAACCCTGTTTTTAAAGGATCATACGATACTGCTGGTTTTGCCGTCAAAGTATCTGTAAGCGGCGGTTACGCTTATGTTGCCGACAGCGCCAACGGCTTTGTGATAGTGGATATAAGTGATCCGTCTAAACCTGTATTAAAGGGTTCTTTTAATATAGGCAGATTTGCTAATGAAATATGCGTTAACGGCAGTTATGCCTATGTTGCCGGTCACAGCAGCGGTCTTTTAATTGTGGATATAAGCGATCCCGCAAGCCCGATCCTTAAAGGTTCATACGACACGGCAGGATATGCGACGGGGGTTTTCGTAAGAGGCAGTTTCGCGTATATTGCTGATGACAGTAATGGTCTTGTAATTGTGGATATAAGTGATCCTGCCGCGCCGGTACTGAAGGGATCATACGATACGGCAGGTCATGCGGCGGGAGTATCTGTAAACGGAGATTACGCTTATGTTGCGGATAAAAATCACGGTCTTGCTATTATTGATATAAAAGATCCTGCAAGTCCAACCCTTAAGAGTTCATACGATACTGCGAGATATGTCAGGGGGGTTACAGTTAGCGGCAGTTACGCTTATGTTGCCGGTGAAGTCGACGGTCTTTTAATTCTGGATATAAACGATCCGTCAGCACCGGTACTCAAGGGGTCATACGATACGCCGGGATATGCTTATGGAGTTACTGTAAGCGGCAGCTGCGCATATATTGCGGATCTGGATGGAGGTCTGTCAATTGTCGATATAAGCGATCCGTCAGCTCCTGTTCTTGAAGGTCAATATAACACACCGGGTAACGTCGTAAATGTTTTTTTAAGCGGAAATTATGCCTATGTTTCAGATGCCGGTGACGGGCTTTTAATTATAGATATTACTAATCCTGCAGCTCCGGTCCTTAAAGGGATGTTTTCTTCAGCGGGTGTCCACGGGACCTGCGTGAGCGGCAGCTACGCTTACGTTGCTCGTGGAATTGACGGTCTTGCTATAGTCGATATAAGCGATCCATCTGTACCGGTGCTTAAAGGTTCATATTCAAACGGAGCAGCCGTGCTTGGTGTCTTCGTAAACGGAAATTATGCCTATCTCGCAAACAATCAAAACGGACTTGTAATTGTCGATATAAGCAATCCCGCAGAGCCGGTACTTAAAGGTTCACGCGATACGGCGGGGCTGGCCTATGATGTGAATGTATCCGGCAGCTATGCCTATGTTGCGGATGCTTTCAATGGTCTTGTGGTTGTGGATATAAGCGATCCTACGGCTCCGGTTTTAGAGGGTTCATACCCTACTTTGAATTATAACAATAAAGTATCTGTAAGCGGCAGTTACGCATATGTTTCAGACAGCCAGGGCGGTGTTCTGATACTGGATATAAGCGACCCTTCTGCTCCGGTTTTAAAAGGTTCATATTCTTCAGCCTTTGTCCTTGATGTGAGCGTACAGGGGGACTATGCCTATTTTTCAAATTTCGGCACATGTTTTATAGTTCTGAATATTAATGATCCCGCATCACCGGTTATAAGTGATACGTTCAATGAGGCGAGAGATGTGCGCGGGGTTAAAGTGAGCGGCAGTTACGCCTATCTTGCGGACGATTACGGCGGTTTTATGATAGCAGACATAAGCGATCCGGAGAACACTGTACTGGTTTCACAGTTCGGTGGATCTTTTTACGGGGTACAGTAGATAGTAAAGATACAGCTGCAGTGCGGGAGAGGATCTGCCCGCACTGTGGAGCCCTGTTTTCCGCGCCCCAGGGAGGATGCCGCAACTGTTTCTGACTACGCTTTGAAATTAAAGTGTGCCTTTGAGTTTTTTATGTCAGAAAAAAGTCCGTTTATTTTTAACGTGAACGGTATTAAAAAATGTTTTTATTTTACTGATAATTGTATCCGGACATAAAGATGACTGAAAACGACAGAATTCTAAATACAGAGGATGAAGATCCTCTCCCCCCTCCATCGATAATTATTACAGAACCTGCCCGGTTAATACTGAATTCTGTTGAGAATATTCTGTCGGAGCTTGCCGGCGAGACCGGTCTTGATCCCTCGGACGACGAATTTTATTATAGATACCTGACACTGCTTGAACAGTACGACGAACTCCAGCGCATTGTACTGAAGGCTTCAGGTATAGATTCTGTCTGCGGTGAGGGGTGTTCCTGCTGCTGTTTCCACTGGGTAGAGGATGTGAACTCTTTCGAGGCTATGATAATGGGCAGATATATTGAAGAAAATTTTCCGGAGAAAAGAGAATCGATAAAGAATACATTTTTTGAAGATCAGAATATTTTCGATTCAATGCGGGATGCCGCCGAAAAGATGACCCCCTCCGCTGAATCCGGACCCGGCGATATCCCGGATAGTTACGACCTGCATCTTTCACTCTTTTATCAAATGAGGCGTCCCTGCGCGCTGCTTGACGGAAACGGCCGCTGTATCGTCTATCCCGTCAGGCCTCTGACATGCCGTGATTACCTGAATCTGCGCGATCCGGCAGCGTGTCTCCCGGAAAGAATAGATCAGGAGAGGTATGCAACACTGATAATATCGGTCTCAGATACAATTATAGAACCGCTTGAAATTCTCCATCAGCGTTTTGATTTCGGAAGCGGCAGCATGTCTCTTCGTAAGCTTATTCCGCGCTATCTCGCCCGCCGTTCTGAAACTGCCGAATAAAAAAAATTATTCTTGAAATATCAAACTATGCTGTGAATATAACTCATGCCGGAAGAGAAAGGACAGTCCGGTAAAACAAGGGGATTATGGATAATATAAATGAGCTTTTAAGGGAGATCCCGCAGGTTGAAAAACTGATGCAGGATAACGAAATTGCCCCGCTGGCCCCTGAAATCGGCAGGGGTATAGCGGCGGATATTATAAGATCAGCCGTGGAAAAATACAGGGCCTCGGTAATCGCCGGTGAGAGCGTCAGGATTCCGGATCTAAAAAAAAGCATAATCGCAGGGATAAAGATAAAGATTTCAGAGAAGCTGCAGAGAGTTATTAACGGCACAGGTATTATAATTCATACCAACTTCGGCAGGGCCCCCCTTGGCGAAAAGATATTTGAGACGTTAAAAGAGCAGCTTTCCGGCTACTGTAACCTTGAATTTCACATCCCGAGCAGAGGGAGAGGGAACAGGGGGGGATTTGCAGAGGAGCTTATCTGCCGCCTGACCGGTGCAGAGGACGCACTTATTGTGAACAACAACGCATCGAGCGTGTTTCTTATACTGAAGCAGTTTGCTCAGGGGAGAGAGGTTGTAGTGTCCCGCGGCGAGCTGATTCAGATCGGCGGAGGTTTCAGAATACCGGACATAATGAGAGAGAGCGGAGCCAATCTTGTTGAGACCGGCACGACGAACATCACGACAATCGAAGATTATAAAGGCGCGATAACAGAAAACACAGCGATGATATTCTCGGCCCATACGTCGAACTACAGGATCGAGGGATTCTCCGAAACGCCGTCGCTGAAAGAGCTCGCCTCGCTTAAAAATGAAAAAATTGTCTATGTCAGGGACCTCGGCAGCGGAAACATGTACGCTCCCGAGAAGTGCGGTCCGCAGTTTGAGCAGACTGTATATTCCGAGGTGTCGCAGGGGCCGGACCTGGTCTGTTTCAGCGGCGACAAGCTGCTCGGGGGATGCCAGGCCGGCATCATTGTCGGGAGAAAAGAACTGGTTTCAAAGCTGCGCAAAAATCCGCTGATGAGGATGATCCGTGTCGACAAAATCACATACATGATACTGCAGCAGACCCTTCTTCAGTATGTTAACGGCAGCCAGCAGGACATTGAGCTCTGGAAGCTGATCACAAGGGAGCATGTTGACATTGTGCGCAATATTAGCTATTTTTTAAGTCTGATGGAGAAACGGACAGGAAACGGATTTTTCACGTTAAGAAACACAAAGGCGGCGTACGGCGGAGGTTCCATGCCGGGCGTCGAGCTTGATAGCGCCGGCGTGGAGATCAGTATTCCGGGAATGAAGCCTGACGATATCAGCGATTACTTTTTTTCATGCGTGCCTCCAGTCGCGGGGACCGTCAGGGATGACAGGTATATAATCGATTTTTACGCCGTTTTTGAAAGGGATATAGAGTATATTGCCGATGCGGCGGAATCTCTCGTAAAGATGAAAGGATAATTTAATGTATATAGTGGGAACATCGGGACATATAGACCACGGCAAGACCTCGCTGATACGGGCGCTGACCGGGATCGACTGCGACAGGCTTCCTGAGGAGAAGGAGCGCGAGATGACGATCGATATCGGTTTTGCCAGCATCGAGTATCCGCGCTTTGGAACGGTAAGCATAATTGACGTACCCGGCCACGAGAGGTTTATACGGAACATGGTCGCCGGGGCATGGGGAATAGACCTTGCGCTGCTGGTTATCGCCCTCGATGACGGCTGGATGCTGCAGACCGAGGACCATTTCAGGGTCCTTCAGCTGCTCGGTATCGAGAGAATTATAGTCGTGATCAACAAGGTCGACCTCGGCGACGAGGAGATGCTTGAGATGGTAAAGGACGAGGTAAGGGAGAGGCTTGGCGGCACAAGGTACGACGGGGCCGATATCGCGGCCGTTTCATCTAAGACAGGAGCCGGTATTGCCGAGCTTAAGGAGAACATAGTCGTGAACCTGCGTAAACTCTCGAAGGCGCCGGACTCTGACAAACCGTACCTTTTCGTAGACAGGGTGTTCTCTCCGCGCGGTGTAGGGGCGGTCGTGACCGGGACACTGAAGAACGGCGTCTTTGCCGACAACGACAGCGTAACAGTTCTCCCTGCGAACAGGGAGGTTAAGATAAAAAAGATCGAGAGCCACTACAGGGAGCTGCAGGAGGGTGTACCGTCGCAGAGGACTGCACTTAACCTTTCAAACATTACGCAGGATGAGCTGAAACGGGGAGATATAATCTGCCGGAATAATTTTTTCACGGAAACAGACGACATTATCGCGAGAATTCTGCTGATGCCCGACCACAGAAAGATCAGGAACAATACATACGTCGAGATACTTGCCGGTACCGATTCTGTAAACGCCAAGATGATAATGTTCCATGAACAGGAGAGCTATGAAGAGGAGTTTCTCGTGCGCCTGAAGTTTGACGCGAAAACGAATTTTTATCCGGGCGAATCGTTCATTCTGACGACACCCGGCGGATACAGGATAATAGGGGGCGGAACAGTAGTGATACCGCGCTACGTACCGGCGGAACATAAAAAAAACCTGAAGGCGCTTCATATCTCTGTAGATACCGGCACTCTTGAAAACATTATCCTGTTCAACATAGCCGTTAACGGCTGGATAAACACGGATAGCCTTTACCGGTTTCTGCCCGGAAGCAGAAAGAGCATAGAGAGAATCATTACGGGATTTGAAACTGAAAAGAAGATTCTGTCGATGGAAAAGATTCTTTTCTGGCCCGGCTACTACACCGGATCATCAGATGCGATAAAGAAAGCCATAAAAGAGATGCTCGGCCCAAACCTCAAGGAGATATCCGACAGGTCCGGGGTTGATTTTGAAATCTGTGCGCTGCTTATAAAAGTGATACAGAAAGAGGAGACCCTTATAGAAAAAGAGGGGCGTTATTTTACCAGGGAATCGGTAACAGAGGACACTCTCCCCGAATCAAAAAAACGGATTCTCGAAATGGTCAGGAAAAACGCCGGAGAGGGGATCGAGCTTGATAAGGTGAAGGATGATATTCAGAAGAAAGAGATCGGAGATCTGATAAAACTGAATTTTCTCGTGAGCCTTGACGGAAATATCATCTACCACAAGCAGGTCTATGACGAAATGAAAAAGAGCATTCTCGCTCTTTTCGATTCAAGGGACAAGATAACCGTACCGGAGGCGAAGGATTCGGTGAACCTGTCGAGGAAGTATATCATACCTCTTCTGAACAGGATAGAGAACGAAGGGCTGATCAAGAGGCTCGGCGACTTCAGGATGAAGGGTTGACGGATTATGTTCCTCGGTTTTGATATTGGAAACACTACAACGATGATCGGTCTGTACAGCGACGATTCGGTAATGCCGGAGAAGACTTACAGATACAGGACTGACAAGAAAACGGACGTAGCCGACCTTGTAAACTGTATAGGGATGTCGCTCCGTAATATGGGTGATTACAATTCAATCGCTGCAGAGATAACGGGGATCGCTTTTTCAAGCGTGGTCCCGGAGGTAAACCAGGTTTATCACAAAACCGGGAAAAAACTTTTTAACGTCGATCCGTTAGAGATCAGGTCTGACACGAAGTTTTCAATAGGGGTCAATTACAGGGACATCACGAAACTCGGCATTGACCGGATTGTCAATACAGTCGCGGCGCATCATGAATACGGCGACGGCTGCGTCGTAATTGACATCGGCACTGCGGCGACATTCGACGTGCTGAACCACGACGGGATATTCGACGGGGGGCTTATCGCGCCGGGGATCGGGACAACGATAAAGGCGCTGGCAGAGTCGGCGTCAAACCTCCCGGAAATCGTTTTCGGAAAGCCTGATCTGCTGGTTGCCCTTGATACTGAAAACGCGATAAAATCCGGTTTCTATTACGGATGGATATCCCTGATTGAGGGTGTCGTGAAAAAAATAGAGAAGGTCTACAACAGGGAGTACAGGGTTGTTCTGACAGGAGGGTTCGCGGGTAAGATTTCTACCGGCATTGAAAGAGAAATAATTCTTGATCCTCTGTTGACAATGAAAGGGATCAGATATATATATAATTACAGGTAACAGAAACGGGTATTTCGCGGTTGACAGACGGCGAGATAGAGAAAATAATTATAGTATCTAACGAATGAATTAGAGAGCAGTTCAGGTTTCAGCTCCGTGGTCAGTGAGCGCAGTCGAACTGCCCATTTCGACAGGCTCAAAACAGGCAACCGGCGTTAAACAGCGTTCCCTGAGCGGCTTGTGCTGAGAGCCGTCGAAGTAAGTCGAATGACAGAATATACTGATCAATTCGTTAATGGCTATAAAAACAACAGAAAAGGGAAAACTATGGCATCCACTCCATACATATACACAAAATTTTTAGGGATAAACTCCTTCGTAAAAACGCTTGATGATTCTAATACCGAGTATACTCTGTATGATGATAAATATGAAAATCTGTTCACCAAATATGACTTCATACTGGGGAAGGATGATACGATCAAGACCGGCATTCTGAGCCGCGAGGGGCAGCATGTCTTTTTCACTGAAGTGGGGATCAAAATAACGAAGAGCTACAGCTCATACTTTATATATGTCTTTGACCACCATCCGGTCGATTCCGATATTGAATTCATTATTCAGGGACTTGAAAGTCTGGTGAACGAGAATATCGATAAGATTGATCCGTCAGAGATAGCCTCGGCCGTTTCAGATATCAATAAAGGGGGGCACATGATAAACTGATACCCCGCTTATTTAAAAAGCAGGGTAACCGCATACCAGATGCATGGAATGAAAATCGCCGGCAGAAGGTTCCCGACTTTAATCCGCTTGAACTCAAGAAGATTGAATCCAATAGCCATAATAAGTATGCTCCCCGCAAGCGACGTCTGAGATATGACTGTTTCTGTAAGCAGCGGCTTGACGAATCCTGCCGCGAGGGTGATTGCTCCCTGGTAGATGAAGACCGGTATCGCCGAGAACGCGACCCCTATACCGAGAGTCGCGGCGAAAATGATCGAGATCATGCAGTCGAGTACGGATTTCGCGAAAAGGGTGGAGGTGTTTCCTGTAAGGCCGTCCTCCAGTGCGCCGACTATCGCCATCGCGCCTACGCAGAATGCAAGGCTCGCAGTGATGAATCCGTCCGCAAAATTTCCGCTGTTTTTAAAATACCTGTTCTGAATCCACAGGCCGCCCTTTTCAAGCCTCTCCTCTATGTTCAGCAATCCTCCTGTTACCGCTCCTGCGACGAGGCTGAATATCATAAGCATGATATACTCCCTGTCGAGAGTTCCCGCTGAAGTGACTCTGTACATCCCCTGAAGGGCCCCGGACATTCCTATAATAACAATCGAAAGCCCCAGCGCCTGCATGATAGTCTCCTTAAGCCTCACAGGGAGAGCGCTGCCGAGCAGTGAGCCCGCCGTTCCTCCGGCTATTATCGCCGCCGCGTTTACTACTGTGCCGAGACCCGTCATTCTGACCTCCGGTTTAATGAATATCTGCTTTATGCTCCTCCCTGTATATGTGTCAAATCTTTATAATAAGGGATAATCATAAACAGCGGCAGTGTAAAAATTAACTGATCCCGCTTTTGATCAAGCTCTTATAAATGAAACTTTTTCAGAAAAGTGTTAAAAAAAAGTGCCGGTGATCGATAAAATGATTATTATTTGTGTATAGTCACGGATTATGTCTCAGAAAGTATACTTATCCTTATCGATTGATAAAAAAAAATTTATGTGTAAAAGGGGCCTGAAATCTAGAAAAATTTGCGTTTTCCACAAAGTTATCCATGTTATCCACAGAAAAATCCACAAAGGACATTAATTTCTGCAATTAATTTCCCGTATAACAGTTAAACATTTCAATATTTATTAAAACTGCTATTTTATATGAGACATAAACCGGTAATCTCTGAATTATTCAGGGGATTTTCTGTAAGAGACTTTATAGAATAAGCCTCATCCCCTGATTTTAGGAAAAACAAAAATAAATCTGTTTGGTGGAACAGAAATATTTTTTTGTTCAGGTTTTTATTTTCTGTGGATAACTTCTTTTGTTGACTAAACTCCTTTCAGATAATAAAAAATGAGTCTCTGTAAAGATTTTGAAGGGGCTGTTATATAATATAGTCTGATTAAAATAGTGTCATTCCGGCCGAAGAGCCGGAATCCATAGGCTTATACCATTTTTATAGTGTTAGAATGGATCCCCGCCTTCGCGGGGATGACATTTAGGGCAGGCCCCGGAAAGATTTTTTAATCCAATTAAACTGTGGATTTATAATACAATAATAACAGGTGAACCGCATGGAAAATGAAGTTTTATTCAGTGTTGAGAAAAACATCGCAGTCATAACATTAAACAGACCAGAGAGAAGAAATTCAATCAACAAAAACCTTTTAGTCGGCCTGTACAATGGCCTCGAAGAGGTAGAGAAAAACAGCGATATAAAAGCAGCGATAATCACCGGAAACGGAAAATCGTTCTGCTCGGGTATAGATCTTTCTGTAATAGGGAAGGAGAACATCTTCGATCCGAGAGGGGACGGCAGGGATATGCCCGACCTGTTTAATGCATGCCGGAAGCCGGTGATAGGAGCGATAAATGGGCATGCTATTACGGGGGGATTCGAGATAGCGCTTAACTGCGATTTTCTGATCGCCTCTGAAAACGCGAAATTTGCCGACACTCACGGAAGGGTGGGGATTCATCCCGGATGGGGTATGACCCAGCTTCTTCAGCAGGCCGTTGGACGGAGGATGGCGATGCAGATGTCTATGACCTGTCAGTTTATTGACGCGCAGACGGCGCTCAGGGTGGGTCTTGTGAACGAGGTTGTTCCGCACGACGAGCTGATGAACCGCGCTATGCAGATCGCGGGTTTCATATGCGAGGGAAATTTTGACATGCTTATGACCGTCAAGGAGCTCATTGAGTTCAGAAACAACGCTACGTTTGAGGAGGCTTATCAGAACGAGAGGGCCGGGTTCAGGGGGTTTCTGAAAAAGGTCATGCCGGCATCATAGCCGGCTGCTGCTTTGATGCCGGATCAGAATTCCTCTAGCGTGTTCCAGCAGAGGTAGTTCAGTATGTTGGAGTTGCTGTCGTTGATCAGCACCTTCTTTTTCTCTATCGCAGAGTTGAGGTTGAAGATAAATTCCATCCCCAGCGCGTTAAAGCGGCCTGTGAGCCTGTTAAAAATATTTCCCGGGAGAAGATCGATAAACTTCATCGTTTTAACAAGGGCCGCTTCATCTTTAAGAATCTCCTTCAGAATGTTAAGGTCTATTTTAAGCAGGATATTGCATATTGATGTGTTTATTTCGTTAAGCCATGAGTTCTCGAAGTTTAGAGCCGGAATCGATATCAGCATCGATATAATCCAGTTGATGGAGTCGGGGTCGTTCATTTTTTCGATATTCTTTTCAACGTGGAGTATCGTGAAGGTCAGTTCCTCCCTCGTCGAGGGGAACGGGTTGCGCACGCAGCTGTCGGGATTGAATTTTTCGGCAAAATAGACAAGGTCTGCGGAGCCGTTACCAAGCTCTTCGATACAGGTCCAGTTTAAACCCCTGCTGCTGAGGTACTTTAATCCGAGCAGCGCTGCCGATTTTATAAATCCCGACGAGGTAGTTTTAAACGAATTGTAAAAAAATTCGAGAAGCATCTCGTCGGCAAAGTGAAGCAGCGTTTTCATAATCTCTCTCTCGAGGTTTGTTATCCCCTCCGATTCAGAAATAAGCACGGGTACCATTGAAGAGAGATGCAGGTTTTTTATAATGATAAGGTCATCGGGATATAGTGATCTGTTTTTGATGTTGGACAGGTATTTTTCCGGAGCGGCCAGTGCTTCAAGTGTAAGGCTAAGTTTTGAGTAGAGATCGTCGATTATGTAGTCTTTTATGTTGGAGTTATAATCGCTGTTGTCCCTGAATTCGTATACTATCTGGTCGATCAGTTCCAGCAGGTTGATCTGAATTTCATCGGTTACGTTAAAATTGCCGGGTGTTATGTATTCACCGAAATCAGACGTGGCTTTATCGGCGATTGCCTTTAACGCTTCGCTTCTGGATGTTACGGATGATAATATCTGAAAGTAATTATTAATTGCCCGTTTTAATAAATTTGAATTATTTTCTTTCATTTCAATTAATAAATGGTTCCGTTTAAAGAATAAAAGTCAAAAAGACCCGACAAACCGCTTTTGAAAAAATATATTCTGTCTTCCGTCAGCCGCCGCGGCTGAAACCGGGCGTACAACTCATTTATAAATCGCGCAACAATCCAGTTACGTATAGATCAGTTTTAAACAGTTAATTGTCTATAATTTTTTTTAGTAAGCTGTAAAAAAAGATTTGTTGTGTATATTATAGTTTTGTAGTATCTTGGATTAATTGGCATAAAAATTCCCGGCTCTAAAAAATGAAAATTAATACAGTTATAGAAGAGAATTATAATTCGTTTCTGAAATTCAACGGTATGAAGCTTGAGCGCTTCCAGCAGCTTTTTGCCGGCACCAATATCAAGCGGGTTATAAACTCAATCCCCGCGATACTGTCAATGAACGACAAAAAAGTCCCCGGTTATATCGATGACAGGTGCCCCTGCGGAATTGCCGGTTATTCCCCCGACGCTGAAGTTATAAGATATATCAAGGGGAGGTTTTCTGCAGATTATGTTTCCCCGAAGGGAGGCAGGTTTATCGAGATGCTCGCCGTAATGGGTAGCGTCGGAACAATTGCATATAATAAAAGGTCCGACTTTGATTACTGGGCGGTAATCGACAGGAGCAAAACTGACGAAAAGGGACTTGTGTCATTTTCGAAAAAAGTCGAAGAGGTACAGAAGTGGGCCGAGAAAGAGGCCGGCGTCGAAGTTCATATTTTTATAAACGATGTACATAATCTGAAACAGAATATTTTTGCAGAAGATGATGAGGAGGGGTTCGGTTCAACGGTAGGAGCTGTACTGAAGGATGAATTTTTCAGGAGCTCGATCATTATAGCGGGAAAGATCCCGTTCTGGTGGGTTGTGCCGAAGTTTGTAACAGACGATGAATATGATAAAATATTTGAAAATATACCGGAGGAGGAACGGGACGAAAAGTTTGTAGATATAGGAAATCTCTATAAAATATCGAAAGACGACTTTCTGGGTGCGGCACTCTTCCAGCTGATCAAGGCGATAGGAAACCCTTTCAAATCGATACTGAAAATCGGTATATTGGAGAAGTACCTGTTCAGTGATGATAATGCACTGATACTGAGCCAGAGGGTAAAAACCGCGATTATCAGGGGGGATATAACGGCAATCATACTCGACTCGTACCTGCTGATGTTCAACGAGGTTTACAAATACTATGAAGAGGTCCTGAGCGACAAGTCGCTGCTGCTTATTCTGAGACAGAACCTCTATCTGAAGATAGATCCGCAGCTTTCGAAGTACATCGCTCTCCGCGACAAAAAGAATCTGCCGTACAAGGTTCAGGTGATGTTTAAAGTTGTCCATGAGTGGGGATGGACCCTCGAAGAACTGAAGGACATTGATGATTTTGAAAGCTGGGACTACAACAGGATCATCCAGTTCTGGAACTATATAAAAAAATTCATGCTGCTGTCGTACCAGAAGATCTCGCGTGAGATGCCTGCGATGAATCTGAAGAGCAAGATCTCCGAGTCTGACTTCAAACTGCTCAGCAGCAAGCTGAAAGCGAATTTTTCCATCGAACAGGACAAGATAGAAAACTTCATCACGTTTAAAGACACGCCAAACGAACCATATCTCTATATTGAACCGGATTCCCGTAACGCGAAGGAGAGCGGATGGCGCGTGTACAAGAAGATACGGATCGATAACAGCAAGAACGAAAGGGACATAGCGATCAAGAGCGAGGACGACCTGGTGAAACTTCTCGCATGGTGTTCGATCAACCAGGTCTATGAACCGACCTTCAGCAGGCTCTATATAGATTCAGGTTATAACCACATCGATAAAAGCCTGATAACGGAACTGCTGAATAAAATTTTTGAGATGTTCAATTCAAAGAAAGTCCACCTCGGAAACAAGTTCTACCTTCAGCCTCCGAGGACATATAGAAACATGATTATAATGAATTTCAGCGACAGCAAGGCGACTGTGATCAACTCGTTTTATCATCTCTACATCAATACCTGGGGCGAGACCTTCCTTAAATATTATACAAACCTTTCGGACCTGGTGATGATTTTTTCGAAGGTGATAAAAGACGGCCCGATGTACAACAGGAACTTTGACGAGTTCTGCTTTTTTGTGTCTCCCGACCCTCATAAAAAACTGTATAAGAATATCGAGAAGACATTCCGGAACTCCTACGATTTTTTTGTGACCGGCAAGAAATTCGTAAAGCAGAGACTTCTGATCAGTATCGACAACAACCTGGTATGTGCAACAAAGGAGGACAAGGAGATCTCGGTTGCCTCTTTCTCCAGCGACATCGAACTGCTCTCTTATGTGTCGCAGAGACCGTTCAGATATCCTGACAACAGGGTTTATTCCGAGGACAATTTTGAACTTTCGCTGATTGACGAGATATACGGGAAAAAGGTCAATAACATCATCACGATGGTCAGCGAAGAGCGGCAGAAATATTTCATTATTTACGTGATCGATGAGAACGGCAACCTGTTCACTTTCATAAAAAGAAAGGGGGAGGGGGACCCGCTTCCTGTATACTACAGGTTCTGCATGAATACGATCGCGAACATCAGACAGTCGAACATCGGTAAAAATATCAGCGAGGACATACAGTTCTATAAGCTGGATGTCGACAAGTTCGGGAAGGTGAACTTCAGGGACGACTCAAGAAACCTCAGACAGCTTGACAGCCTGTTCAGCAATACGGACAGCGGTATAACCATCGATGTAGGACTTAAAGAGGGGAAGACCCTTTACTCGGTCAGGGGCGGAGGATTTAAGAGCGAAGCGGTCACCCTTGCCGGAATCCCGGACAGACTGAAAGCGCTCGGTAAAAAGAGGACAAGCGAAATCATCGAGATTAAATTTCATAATTTTCCGCATGAGAAACTGGAGATGGGGAGCACCCTCTATCTCTATGAGAAATACAGGGTCGAAAAAGTTATCGGCTCAATAGTCTGATCCCTCATCAGTCGGAGGGGAAATTCTCTCTGAAGAACCTTACCTTCTTTTCCTTGTCCATGACCTTTCTGTTCAGCGAACCTTTTTCAAGGGCGACATCGAGAAGCTTTATGCTGGTATCATCAAGGGGAGTTTCCGGTTCAGGTGACTTCATTAATACATCTTCAGCCGGTGATTTTGTTTTCACTTCGTTTTTCAGCGAGTCAAATTTTGCGTCAACCATGTCCTGTGTCAGCATCGGGATGTCATCATCGTCCGGCAGTATGATCTTTTTTTTGACCGGAGCGGGTTTGACCTCTTCGGCCTCCTTTGCTTTCGCTTTTTTCACGGTTTTTTTCGGTTCCGGGATCGTATGAATCGGAGATACCTGGACCTCTTCATCCCCTTCGTCCGCAGGGACAAATGTTTTCGGGGGATTTGCTATCTGAAGATCAAGCAGGTTTACCCTTTCACCAAGAAGAATGTTAACCTGTTTTTCAATTGTCATGAATATCGGCGTTGTGAAGGATTTATCCCTTGAAATGGATTTTTCAAGTTTTCTGAGTTCTTTGATATCGTTATCAATGGCTTCTAATCGCTTTATTACATGAACAACTTTCATAGCTGGGACCTCTTAGTGGATTACCGGGATTTTTTAAAATTATATAAAAACAATTAATTATAAGTCAATAAGTTTTTCTGAATTAAAGCGCCGATTTGAACAGGCGCTTTAACCGGCTCAACGGTTTCTGTTTAAATCCTCTATGTTCTTTAACGCGTCCCTGTCTCCGGGGCGGAGTTTAAGGGTTTTATTGAAATCCTCAAGCGCACCCGCCCGGTCATCGAGCAGATATTTTACAACACCCCTGTTGTTATAGGCGTCAGCATAGCCCGGATTAAGAGCAATAGAGCGGTTGTAATCGCTAAGCGCATCGCGGTACTTTTTCAGAGCGGCCCTGGCAAGTCCGCGGTTGTAGAAAAGTTCAGGGGCGCTGCCGTTGATGGAGATGGCCCTGTCATATCCCTTTAAAGCCTCTTTATATTTTTTCTGTTTGAACATCGCGAAAGCCCTGTTGTTGTGTCCCTGATAGAAAGAGGGGCTGATCTGTATTGATTTATTATAGTCGGCAATGGCGCCGCGGTAATCTCCCGTTTCTATCCTTGCGTTGCCGCGGTTGTTGTATGCCTGATAGAATTTTCCGTTGAGATCTATTGCACGGGTGAAGTACCTTCCCGCCTCACTGAAATTTTTCGTATTGTATTTCGCTATACCGAGATTATAGTAAAGTATCGAATTGTCAGGATTCAGTTTAACAGCCTTCTCGTAGATCGCGATCGCGCCTTTGAAGTTTTTCTGCTCAGCCTTCTTAATCGCTAGATTGTTCAGAGTCTCAGGGTCTGATTCAACGGAACTCCGGACGCTATTATTTTTATTGTAATAAAGCTTCGAGTCGTCCTTGTTGAATTTAATTGATCTGTTATGCGCAGCGATCTTGGCGGCGTAACTCTTTGATTTTGCTTTTGCCGCTCTGACTTTTTTTGCTGTTTCAGCATCAGGTTTACCGGCCTGTATTGCCGTATCGCCGGAGTCCAGTTCCACAGCTTCATTGTAATCTGCCACGGCCCCTTCATAATCTTTTTTTCCGGCCTTTGCAAGTGCGCTTTTATATAGAGAATCTGATGGTGTTTCTCCGGACCTGACCGGCCGGAGCTTTTTATCGATTTTATCGAAATAAAGCTTTGAATCCTCAGGGTTGAGTTTTATCGATTTATTATAGCTGATAATTTTATCGGCATATCTCCTGGCGTTTTCTTTTGCAGCGGCGTTTTTGTTCAGCGATTCCGTGTCTGATGTTTCGGTCATCTGCTTTGTCGTGCTGTTATAGTACTTTTTTGAATCGATCCGGCTCAGTTCAACGGCCCTGTTATAATCGGCGACGGCTTCGTCAAATTTCCTCTTTCTGGCTTTCAGTACCGCTTTTTTATACAGGGCTTCGGCCTCGGCCTGGTCGGCTTTCAGCTGAGCGCTGTCGTCATAGTAAAGCTTCGAATCTGCAGGATTGAGTTTTATTCCGTCATTTAATTTTGATATCTCCGAAGCGTATTCAGCCGCCTTCTCCGTAGCTTCAGAATCGTTCTTCGCGGTGTTTTTGTCAGCGGCGCCGTTTTCAGACAGCCTCGGTTTGCCGGGACTCAGTTCAACGGCCCTGTTGTAGTCTGCAACAGCTCCGCGAAAGTCCCTTGCCTTCGCCTTCGAAAGCGCCCTGTTGTAAAGCAGGGCAGGATCGCTCTCATCGATCATCCTCTGGGTGATTATTCTGTTTTTGTAGGCATATGCGTAACCTGGATTAAGTTCAAGGGCCCTGTTGAAATCAGCCAGGGCTTCGATGTATTTTTTCTGCTTAAAGAGCACTATGCCCCTGTTGTTATAAAGCTTTATGTAATCGGGCTTGAGCTCTATCGCCCTGCAGTAGTCGCTGTATGAACTTTCGTAATCCCCGAGCTCCTCCTCGGCGAGAGCGAGGTTGTTGTAAACGTCGGGATTGTTGTATTCCAGTTCTATCGCCATTTTGAAATCGCGCACGGCGTCCCTGTATCTGCCGGTTTTAAAATAAGCGGTACCGCGGTTATAAAACGCGTTTTTGTATCTGAAGTTCAGTTCAATCGCTTTTCCGTAATCGTCAATCGCCCCGGCGAAATTTTTCAGATTTGCCCTTGCGATACCCCTGTTGTTGAAACTGTTCGCGTGATCGGGATTCTGTTCAAGAACAGAGGTGAAGTCCTTCTCGGCGTTCTGATAATCCCCATGTTCGATATATATATATCCCCTGCTGTAGTACAGGCGGCTGTTCCCCGGCTCGAGTTCTATCGCCCTGCTGAAATCGGTTATCGCCCCTGCCGGATCTCCGGCTTCATCTCTGGCCAGGCCCCTTAACGACCATGCCGACGGGATTTCAGGGTTGAGTTTAATAGCGGATGTGCAGAAATCAGCCGCTTCGGAAAAGTTTTTCCTGTTCGCGGCTATATATCCCCTTGCTATAAAGGCGTATTCGGAATCGGGCGAGATTTCGATTATCTCGTTCATCAGGGAGAGTTTTCTCTCCTCAGAGTATGAGTTCACTGCTCGGGTGTACAGCTCTTTTGCCTTCAGAGAGGTTTCAGATTCCGGTGACAGGTCGGGAGACAGTACAGATATAATTGCCGAAAAGACCAGTATAGAGATTAATTTTTTCATATGCAGATTCTAACTCCTGATGCAATTAAAAATATTTTTTTCTGAAAATCAAGCGAATAATTTAAAACATTAACCGGTATACTCCGTAATTTAACCTGTTTGCGCCTGGATAGTGCGCCTGCAGACCAATTTAAATATATCCGGTATGTATCCCGGTACAGATTATCGGACAGAAAGCTGCGGAGGTATATCTTCAAAATTTTATAGAAAAGGATTTGCCTGTCAGCACACCTTAGTGTATAGTTGTTGTATATTTTTCGGCGGAACATTCCGCGGAGGGGGAGAGAGATGAGCAGCTCACAGAAAAGACCCTTTCTGAAAACCGGGTACATGGGTATTCTGTTAATACTGAGCAGTGCGGCACTTATTGCGGTAAATCCGTTAAAGGGGGGGAAGCTTCCATCCGGATTTTTTAATCCCGCCGTCGCATTTGAATTTTTAAAAACAGAACCGGAAATATATGACCTGCTGGGCCACGATACTCCGGCCGCCCCGGGAGGGTTTATTCAGAGCATGGAGACGGGGCTCTATGTAGACTTTGTCTATATGTGCGTATATACGATATTCCTGCTGATGTTCGCCGGTGTCTGCCGCCGAATGTCCGATTCAGGATGGTATATATTGAGCATGTGTGTCGTGCTGTGCATATACAGGGCCGATTTCGGTGAAAACATCCAGCTTCTTACAATAATTAAAAATCTGGATGCGGGAGGTTTCAGTGAGGAGCTGGGTCAGCTTTATACCTTTACATGGGCGAAGTGGGGAGGGTTCAGCGCTTTTTTCATTTCATTGATTCCTTACCTGAGTAAAGCCGGGATTTTTGGGAAGATCATTTCCGTTACCGCGCTTCTTTCGGCTTTAACGGGGCTTGCCGCGTTTTTAAACAGATCGATTTTAAACGAGATATATGTATTGAGCATCGGGACGATTTTTGTAATGCTTGTGATCTTCTGTTTTACCTTTACGGTAAGTCTTCAATCGAAATGATAGTTATATAGAAAATTTGAATCCATACTACAATAGAAAAGTAATAATCAGTCGTCAAAAAATTATCGTTCTTTTGTTTATTTCGACACGACCAGAGCCGATTGTGCTCTTTCCATTAAACCTGTTCATCAGAACTTAATTCTACCTTGCAATGCAGTCAGGTTATAGAGAGGTTCCTTTGTGTTTCTGAAAAATATCTACGATGTACCTCTTTCATTGCCAGTTTTATTAGCGGGTGATTTTTTTTTGAAGATAACCTGTCTACATTTGTGATAATCCTCTTTTTTATATAATCGAACATATAACTCACGGTGCTACCCCGAAACATTACGGTTATAAATGATTTCGATATAATGCTGTTTTTTTCTCTGCAATCTTGCTGCTTTTCTCTCTGTCTGAATTTCTTGCATCTTATCAGACGCCGGAGTCTGGTACATTTTTGTATTTTAAGCATATATATAGACACTCCTGTAATTACAGTAATTCAGTAAAAGATGAAGAAGTCCCCGATAAAAATACAGAGTTATAATGATAAAATTAGTTCTAATATATTGTTTTTTGTTTTGTTTATTTGGTTTTAAAAGTTATGTTAATAATGAGATTTAATAAACCACTGTTATGGAACAGTTTAATGAAAGGATTTGAATCAGTAATCGGGAATATTGTAAATAAAGGAATCAAAGTATAGTATACAATGAAGAATATCGGAAAAAAAATAGAACAGTATTTTGAAAATTTTTTAAAGGAAAACGAAAAGATCTGTTATTGCCTTAGAAATATAATACCGGCGATTAAAAGATCGATAACGGTTTTTTTTCTGGTGATGCTTTTTGCTTTTTTGTTTCAGGTAAAGAAAGCATATTCTGAAGATCATGTGAATATAGGGGTTCTGGCAGTAAGGGGTCACGAGGAGACCCTGAAAAAATGGGGGCCTCTTGCAGAGTATCTTTCACAAAGGATCCCCGGATACAGGTTCAGGATTATTCCATTTGATCATAACAGTATAGGACAAGCCCTGGAAAAGGGTGAACTGGATTTTATAATTACAAATCCAGGAAGCTATGTAACCCTCGAAAAAAAATATGAAGTAACGCGAATTGCCACGAGGGTCAGTCTGTATGGGGATGTGGAGTGCTATAAACAGGGAGCAGCAATCTTCACACGATCCGGCAGTTCCATAAGGGATATAGCTGACCTCAAGGGCAAAATGTTTTTGGCAGCTACTGAAATCTCATTAACATGGTGGATTGCGGAAAAGGAAATGAAAGAAAGGGGGATCTATCCGCAAAAAGATTTAGGCGGAATTCTTTATACAGAATTTCCTCATGATAATGTTGTGTATGGTGTGCGGGATGGAAAGGGTGATGCAGGAGTAGTCTGGGCCGGCGTGCTTGAACAGATGGCTGCTGCAGGCAAAATTGATATTAGAGAGTTTAAAATTCTGAACGATCAGATTTCGGTAGAATTTCCGTTTCATGTCAGCAGCAGGCTCTATCCTGAATGGCCGCTGGCTAAGGCGCGCACTACTTCTGATCTATTATCGAGGAAGGTAGTGAGCGTTCTTTTTAACATGAAGAAGAGTGATCCCGCTTCCAGGGCTGCCGGTATAGCCGGATGGACTACCCCTTTGGCGTATGAACCTGTACATAAGCTTATGATGGAACTTCGTGTTGGACCGTATGAAGATTACGGAAGAATTACATATGGAGAATTGTTCAGGGAATACCGGTACTCAATATTAATTTCGTTACTTCTATTAATCTCCACGACGGTTATGTCTGTTATTACTTTCAGGTTGAATATCAGGCTTGGCAGACTTAATTATAAGCTGGCCGGGAATAATGAATTACTTGAGGAGCGTGTAGCAGAGAGAACATCGGAATTTGCGGAGTTGAACAGGTCTCTGGAGGATGAAATTTGCGAGAAGGAACAGGCCGAGGCATCTGCCAGGGCAATCAATGAAGAGCTTTCAGAGGCAAATGATAAACTAAATGATACAATTCAGGAACTTCAGGCGATGAATGAGGAGTATGAGGCGGCCAACGAAGCGCTCCTTCAGTCTGAAGAAGAGCTGATGGAGTCGGAGGAGAAGTACAGAATTCTGATAGATAACATGTGTGAGACGATAATGGTGATACAGGACGATATAATAAAATTCGCTAATCCGAATATTACTGTTACGACGGGCTATACCGTTGAAGAAATAGCCGGAACAAGATATTCCGGTATTGTACATAACGAAGACAGAGAGCTGTTTCTTGGTTATCATTGTAAAAGACTTAAGGGAGAAGATGCGCCTGAACTCTATTCCTTCAGGATCGTTCGGAAGGACGGATTGATCCGAACTTTAGAAAGGCATGTTGCAGCTATAACATGGGAGGGAAATCCTGCATCCCTGATCTTTGACAGTGATATCACTGAAAGAATAAAGTCTGAAAATTTGATATTTAAAGAAAAGGAGCGAGGGAGGATTCTTCTTGAGCTGCATGATAAGGCTCAGCTATTTACGGACAAGGAGCTTTTTGACTTTGCCCTCGATTGTGCAGTTATGCTCACGGAGAGCAGTATTGGATTCTGTCATGCGGTTGATAATAACGGAAAAACGATTGTTCTGACATCATGGAACAGAGAGGCACTTAAAACATGCGATGCGCTTTATAATTATCACTATCCTATTGACGAGGCCGGGAACTGGGTCGATTGCGTCAGGGAGAAACGCCCTGTAATATATAACGATTTTTTTCATTCGCCTAACAGAAAGGGTCTCCCTGAGGGACACACCCCTGTGAAACGGTTCATGAGTATACCTGTACTTGATGGCGGGATTGTAAGAATTATCTTCGGGGTTGGAAACAAAACCGATGAGTATAATGAAGAAGATGTTGTGAACATTCAGATTGTGGCTAATGAATTGAACAAGATCATCTCAAAGAAGGGGATGGAAAATGCACTGAGAGAAAGCGAGGAAAAGTACAGACTCCTCATTGATAACCTGCATACGGGAGTGGTGGTTCATGGACCTGATACCGCAGTAATAATGGCAAATAATTACGCTTCACAACTTCTGGGCCTTACTTCTGATCAGATGAAAGGAAAGACAGCTGTTGATCCCGGCTGGTATTTTATAAATGAGGATGGCAGCAGAGTTGAGTTGAATAAATACCCTGTAAATATTGTTTTAACAACGGGTGAACCGCTGAAAGACTATGTAATGGGAGTGGTAAGACCTCAGACTAAAGATAAAGTATTCACTCTAATCAATGCTTTCCCTGAATTCGATTCAGGCGGAGTGCTGCAGAAGGTAGTGGTCACATTTTCAGATATAAGTGAACTGGAAAAATTGCAGAAAGAACTGGTCGAAAGCAGGGAAAACTACAGGTTGATGGTGGAAAACATAAATGATCTGATCTGTGAAATGGATGTTTCAGGAACATTTACATACATCAGCCCGGCTTATAAAAAAGTAGTGGGATATGAGCTTGAAGAGCTTCTGTCGGAAAAGGCTGTAAATTTTATCCACCCTGATGATCTGGCCGCTGCAAGAAAAAAATACAGAGACCTGCTGGAGAGTGATAAGCCATCGATGGATATATGGAGATTCATGCATAAGAAAGGCTATTGGGTGTGGATGGAGTGCGGCGGAAATATTATTAAAAAAGCATCCGGTGAAACATCCATTGTGGTTATTTCAAGGGATGTCACCGAACAACGGAACATTGATGAGGAGAGGAAAATTGATGATATAAGAGTTATGACCCTCCTGGAAATATCGCAGAAAAAGAGTGAAAAAGTTCAGGATATTATTGATCTTGCACTGGAGGGAATTATCCGTCTTTCCGGAAGTGAATTCGGTGCTATATATTTTTATGATCCGGTTAAAAAAGTGTTCACGCATCACGCATGGTCTGGCGGCGTAATGAAACAGTGTTCCATAATCGATCAGGATTCATCTCATAAATTGGAATCAGCCGATATATGGGGAGAACCAGTCAGGCAGATGAGACCTGTTATTTTAAACAGCAATGTTTCGAAAAAGTATTTTCCTGAAGGGCATGTACCGGTTGACAGGTTCATGGCGGTGCCGGTATTTTATGAAGGAGAGATAGTGGCCGTTGCGGGTGTTGCCAACAAAAAGAGTGATTATTCAAATATGGATGCGCAGCAGCTATCCATGATGATTGATTCTATATGGAAGATAATAAAAAACAGGGAAGCTGAAAATCTTCTGCGTGAAAGCGAACAGCGCTATAAATTTCTTTTCAATGAATCTTCGATTTCAATATGGGAGGAGGATTTTTCCGGTGTTAATGATTATTTTAACTCGCTCCGGGAAAAAGGGATAAATGACTTCCGTACATATTTTAATGAAAATCCGTTTGATGTACTTCATTGCGCCAAGCTTGTTAAAATTATTTCAATAAACAAGGAAGCCAGAAAACTTTTTCACATAGACCATGACCTGGAACAGGTAAGCCTGATAGATTTTTTTATTAAAGAATCAATACATATTTTCAAGGAAGAGCTGATAACCCTTGCAGAGGGACGGACATTCTTTAAAACGGAATCTTCGGTTATAACTGACAGCGGAGAGATAGCCCAGATGATTATATATCTATCTACTGTATCGGGAAATGAACCGGCTTTAGGACGCGTTCTGGTTTCTTTCATAGATATAACTGACAGGAAAAAGGCTGAGGAAGAGCTGAAGAGTTATCGGGACAGACTGGAAGAGATGGTAATTGAACGGACAATGGAGGCTGAGCAGGCAAGGAGGCAGAATGATCTAATTCTCAATTCAGTAGGCGAGGGAATTTATGGTATAGACAGGGAGGGAATTATCACTTTCATAAATCCCGCAGCAGAACGAATGCTTGGCTGGGGGAAAAATGAACTGAAGGGAAAAAAAGGACATAAGATTCTTCACCATACAAAAATAAACGGTTCTCCATACCCTGTGGAGGAGTGTCCTATTTATAAAGCCTGCTGGGAGAACAAACAGTATTATATCACTGAAGAGCTTTTCTGGAGAAAGGATTCTTCCGGATTTATTGTTGAATATATCAGTACTCCGATCGTTGAGAATGGGGAGGCTATTGGGGCTGTAGTTGTTTTCAAGGATATTACAGAAAGAAAGGAAACGGAGAAACAGCTTTCGAACGAAAGAATTCTTTTAAAAACGCTTATTGACAGTATTCCGGATCAGATATACGCAAAAGATTCACAAGGAAGATTTATTCTGGCCAATTCAAAAGTACTGGAAACATTTTCGGAGGTATCTTATGGAAGCATTCTGGATAAAACCGATTTTGATCTCCTGCCGGCAGATCAGGCTGAAAAAGCATACAGTGAAGAGAGGCTTTTATTAAACAGGGAACAGGAATTAATAAACAGGGAGGAGCAGTTTGGGGAAGGGAGTAAGTGGTATTATATTACAAAGGTTCCGCTGGTAGACAGTAATGGGATTCCATGCGGGATTGTTGGAATAAACAGGGACATCTCCGATATCAAACTTGCAGAGATAAGACTGCAGGAAGCCAAGGAGGCTGCCGAAGCGGCGAATGTAGCCAAAAGCCGGTTCCTTTCAAGCATGTCCCATGAAATCCGCACCCCGATGAATGTGATACTCGGCTTTTCACAGCTGATGATGCATGATCCTGAAATAACTCAAGGCCAGGTCGAGCGTCTTAATACAATTAACCGGAGTGGTGAGCATCTACTCTCCCTGATAAATGATATACTTGAAATATCAAAAATTGAAGCCGGGCGTGCAGGACTCAATATTTCAATATTTGACCTCCATTTGCTGTTTCGTGATGTAGAGATGATGTTTAAAAATAAGGCTGAATCGAAGGGCTTGAGTCTGCTTGTTGAGATGCAGCCGTCATTGACGGAATATATTAAAACCGATCAGGGGAAACTGCGTCAGATTCTTATAAATCTTATAGGCAATGCGGTAAAATTTACTGACAGAGGTGGGGTTGCAATAAGGGCACGACTTGAAAAACCAGACGAAAATATTCAAATGCTGGTGGTTGAAGTTGAAGACAGCGGAGCCGGGATAAGTGAGAATGATATAGATAGAATTTTTAATGCTTTTGAACAGACAGACACAGGTATAAAGGCAGGAGGAACAGGCCTGGGACTGTCTATAAGTATTTATTATGCAAGGCTCCTCGGGGGAGATATAGAGGTGAAGAGTAGTTTAGGTAAAGGGACCTGCTTTAAAATGAGAATTAAAATAGAGCCTGCATTGAAGGAGGAAGGAAAGCGCATACTTCAAGGAATGAATATAATAAGAATCAAACCGTATGGGAAAGAATGCAGAGTTCTGGTAGTTGATGATAAGACTGATAATCGCCGGCTGCTGGTGGAGATGCTTGAATCAACAGGTTTCACCGTTATAGAGGCTGTTAACGGCCGGGATGCAGTTACAAAACTTGAAGAGAGTAATCCTGATATTATACTTATGGATCTGAATATGCCCGTGATGAATGGTTATGAGGCAATAGAAAAGATCAGAATGTTTGAAAGGTGGAAGCTTGTACCGATTATTGCCGTTACTGCAAGCGCCTTTGAAGAGGATAGAATTAAAGTAATTGGAATAGGCGCAAGTGATTACCTGAGAAAACCTTTCAGAGAGGATGAGATTTTTGAGATATTAAAAAAACATCTCTCTTTGGAATATATTTACGAAGAGGATATTGATGGAATAATTGGAGATATCAATCCTGAAAACGCTTTTCAGATTGAAGATGATGTTTTAAGACTACAAAAAGAATTAAGAGATTCAATGCTGGAAGCAGCGATAAACCTGGATCAGGATCTGCTTTATGAAATGGTAGAGAGTTCGGATGTTCTTTCATTAAAAACAAAAAAAACAATGGCAGGAATGTTAAGAAACTTCAATTTTGATAAACTGATTGAGATATTAAAAAAGACCGGGAGATGAATATGGATTCTAATTTAAAGGAAAATATATTGATTGTAGATGACACCCCGGCAAACCTTGAGCTTCTTTCAGACATGCTGAAACAGGGGGGATACAGGGTAAGAGCTGCATTAAATGGAAATCTTGCGTTACAGGCTGCCAGAAATGAACCACCGGATCTAATACTTCTCGACATAACCATGCCTGATATGGACGGGTACGAAGTCTGCAGACTTCTTAAGGAAGATGAAAAATTACATGATATACCTGTAATTTTTATAAGTGCTCTTAATGAGATGCTGGACAAAATAAAAGCATTTTCATCCGGCGGTGTCGACTATATTACTAAACCGTTTCAGTTTGAGGAGGTGGCTGCAAGGGTGGGAACTCATCTTAAACTGATTCATGTCGAGAGATTGAAACACGAAATAGCAGAGCGCAAACAGGCGGAGGAAAAAATCAGGCAATCTTTATGTGAAAAAGAGACTTTAATCCGCGAATTGTACCATCGTACAAAAAATACTCTTCAGGTAATAAACAGTATTATTCAACTGCAGGCAAATGAGTATACTGGAAATGAAGAGCTTCAGAAAATGGTTAAAAAAACTGAATATAAAATCCGGACGATATCTCTTGTGCATCAGATGCTGTTTAAAAGTCAGGATCTGTCGCAGATTCCCATCAGGGAATACATATATAATCTTACCGAAATGATTCTGGATAAATTTGAGGTATCTGCTGATAAGTTATCTCTGAGCATTAATGTTCAGGATCAGTTTTTTCTTCTTGATACTGCAATTCCATTTGGACTGATTCTCAATGAGCTGATGACAAACTCTTTACAGCATGCTTTTCCAGATAATTATAGAGGAATAATCAGAATCATTCTTACTAAATGCGATACAGGCAACATTCTGCAATATATCGATAACGGTATAGGAGTGCCAGAGGGATTTGATTTTCGAAATCAGAATACTCTGGGATTGAAACTGATCCATAATATAGGAGAGTTGCAAATGGGAGGACGGGTTGATATGATGAATACAAACGGAGTAATCTGTACATTTGAATTTCCGGATAATCTTTATAAGGCAAGAGTTTGAATATGGAAAGAAGTTTAAAAATTCTTCTGGTGGAAGATGAAACAATTACAGCTATGTTTATGAAAATGGAGTTGGAGAAAACAGGATATCAAGTGATTCAGATTATCTCAACCGGGGAAAAAGCCGTAAAAATAGCCAAAGAAGTTATGCCGGATATAATTCTGATGGATATCATGTTGGCCGGTAAAATTGATGGCATTGAGGCGGCATCAATTATTAATGCTGATTCTGATCAGATTATTCCAGTAATATTTTGTACCGCTTATGAAGACGATGATTTAATGGAAAGAGCCGAAAAACTGAAACCGCTTGGATTTTTAATTAAACCGCTTGAAACACGAAAACTGAAGAAAATTGTAGATAGTTATTTTTTATAAAAGACTCAGCTAACAGTTATTGGTAGACGCGGGTTGGATAGTTTTGTCTGAAACTGATGATAAACCGGTAGCTATGGTGTTTTTCATTATTACAAGATCAACACTTGGCAACATGACAAAATTCAATCTGAATCACGATGCGCGGTATTAGATAAATCTGCTTTATAATAACAGGCAGGTTCACCGGAGGGAATTTCTTATTGACATATGCCTGTTAAAGAGTTAGTATGTGACAGTTGAAAATACCGGTTACGGAGAAAGATTGTGGTTTCTGTTACAGAATATACCAGTTTGAAATACATAAAGAATATAAGCTCAGATGATAAATTCGAGGCAATTGAGGAGCTTGCGAGGGTTTTTGAAGAGAGTCCCCTCTGCAGCGATATAGATTCTCTGGTAAATGCCCTCAGGGAGAGGGAGGGTATCATGAGTACCGGTATAGGGGCCGGAATAGCGATACCTCACGCCAAGATCTCAAGCGTGTCGGAGATGGCTTTTGCAATAGGCATCTCGGCGAGAGGGATCGATTTCGATTCGATGGATGGACACCCCGTTAACCTTATAATTCTTGTTATTGCAGGTGAGAAACAGCATAAGGATTATCTGAGGCTGCTTTCAAATATCATGGCCATACTGAAAAAAGAACCTGTTAAAGAGAAAATTATCAAAGCGACCTCCTCTGAGGAGATACTTCAGATTCTTACAGACCAGTCCTGATAAAAAAACTCCTGCGGCGGGCCGGTTGCTGCCGCGAAAATCATAACATTGAACGTCCCGCAGATTAATTATTGACATTAATTAAGGAAATTCGTTGTTTTACATAATCCCCTGAATCTCCATTGCCTCACCCGTTCCCGGGCAGACCCGATGCGTTAAGGGAGAGGAAAAACTTAAAAAGCGGTTCAGGACCGTATCTCCGGATATTGAAAACGAGCTTATAATTATAAAGAGGGTTAAGAGATGGCTGAAAAAGACTATAACTTTACAGATATAGAGAATAAATGGCAGAAAAAATGGGAGGAAAACAAAAGTTTCCTGACCCGCGTCGATAAAAGCAAACCGAAATTCTACGAGCTTGAGATGTTTCCCTACCCCTCGGGGCGTATACATATGGGGCATGTGCGCAACTATACGATCGGTGACATAGTAGCACGTCATAAAAAAATGAAAGGGTTCAACGTGTTCCATCCGATGGGATGGGATTCGTTCGGTCTCCCCGCAGAAAACGCGGCTATCAAGAACAACACCCCTCCGTTCAAATGGACATCGGAAAATATAGCCTACATGAAGACCCAGCTGAAGAGGCTCGGTCTGTCGTACGACTGGAGCCGCGAGGTGGGCACATACAAGCCTGAGTATTACAGGTGGAACCAGTGGATCTTTCTGAAGATGCTCGAAAAGGGTCTGGCCTACAAAAAGGTATCATCGGTCAACTGGTGCCCCGAGTGCATGACCGTTCTCGCCAACGAACAGGCGGAAAACGGAGTATGCTGGAGGTGCGATTCCGAGGTAACACAGAAGGAGCTGGACCAGTGGTTTTTCAGGATCACCGACTACGCAGAAGACCTCCTTGCCGGACACGACGAGATAAACGATACATGGCCTGAACAGGTCATCACGATGCAGAAGAACTGGATAGGGCGTTCGACCGGACTGAAGGTGAATTTTAAACTTGAATCAGGAGAGGACTTCCCGATCTTCACAACCCGCCCCGACACGATATTCGGCGTGACGTTCATGGTAATCGCTCCGGAGCACCCTCTGCTTGATAAAGTAACTGACCCGAAGGTGAAGGATTTCGTCGACAGGGTTAAGAGTCAGTCGATGATAGACAGGACCTCCGAGGACAAGGAGAAAGAGGGGATCGACACAGGCCTTAAAGTGATAAATCCGTTCAATGGAGATAAGGTCCCTCTCTATGTAGGAAACTTTGTACTGATGGGATACGGTACCGGCGCGATAATGGCCGTTCCGGGACACGATGTCCGCGATTTCGCCTTTGCGAAAAAGTACGGCATACCGGTGAAGATCGTTATCGATACCCCGGCGTCTCCGCTTGTACTTGAACAGATGAAAGACGCCTATACCGGAGAAGGGGTCTGCGTGAACTCCGGAGAGTTCAGCGGCGTTAACAGCAGAGAGGCGATAGAGAAGATAGCAGATTACGCCGTCAGGAAGGGGATCGGCGAGAGAATGGTAAATTTCCGTCTGAGGGACTGGGGGATATCGAGGCAGAGGTACTGGGGATGCCCGATACCGATCATCTACTGCGACAAATGCGGCACTGTTCCCGTCCCGGAGAGCGACCTCCCGGTGGTTCTGCCGATAGATGTGGACTTCAAGGGTGACGCGAATTCTCCTCTTACCAGGATGCCGGAATTTACCGATGTCAAATGTCCGAAATGCGGAGGAAAGGCCAGGCGCGAGACCGACACGATGGATACCTTCGTCGACTCGTCGTGGTACTACGCGAGATATACCTCTCCGGAGAGCAATGAGATCTTCGACAAAGAGGAGGTGGATTACTGGATGCCGGTAGACCAGTATATCGGCGGTATCGAACATGCGGTAATGCACCTGCTATACGCCAGGTTTTTCTCGATGGTGCTGAACGACCTCGGGCTGTTGAGGGACCGTGAGCCGTTCAAGAGGCTTTTAACGCAGGGGATGGTTATCAAAGACGGATCAAAGATGAGTAAATCAAAAGGGAACGTTGTTGATCCCGATGAAATAATAAAGAAATTCGGCGCTGACACCGTAAGGCTTTTCATGCTGTTTGCGTCACCGCCGGTCAAGGACCTCGACTGGTCCGACAAGGGGGTTGAGGGGAGCTACAGGTTCCTGAGCCGCGTATGGCGCTTTATGCAGAAGCACAGAGATCTCTACCAGAAGGATTACACAATCAATCCGGATACTCTCAGCGACGAGCAGAAAAAGCTCCGGATAGAGCTTCACAGAACCGTCAAGTATGTGAGCCACGATATCGAGGAGAGGATGCAGTACAACACCGCCATAGCGAGGATGATGGAGCTGACCAACGCACTCTACGCGATCAACGAGAACGAGCTTTATACCGATTCCGGTAAAAAGGTCTTCTCCGAGGTTGTAGACAGGTTTATTCCCCTGATGAATCCCTTTGTCCCTCATTTTGCAGAGGAGCTGTGGGAGGATTTCGGAAACACGACGATGCTTGTCGATGAAACATGGCCCGAATATTCAGAGGAGCTTTCGGTCCGCGACGAGATAGAGATCGTTTTCCAGGTTAACGGCAAGATCAAGACGAAGATAAATGTCCCCTCCGACATAACCGAGGACCAGATGAAGAAGATGGCTTTTGAAGACCCGAAGATTGCAGCTCTCACAGATGGGAAGGAGATCGTGAAGGTCATAGTAATCGCCGGGAAATTAGTTAACATTGTTGTGAAATAAAAATCTCCAGTAGGGACCGGTAGCCAGTAGGGGCAGATCGCGACCTGCCCCTACTGGCTACCGGATTTTACCAACCCTGATGCAAGACAGAATCAGTCGCCGAAGCTTTCTATTATACCGTAAACAATGTTTTTATTCGCGATAAACGGTGTAGCATTTTCGCTCCATTTCATCCGATGATATTTACCTCCATAAGAAGTCGCTGCATAGCCTGTACCGGTCCAGTCGTAGATACGCGCGGCGAAATAATATGGCGTATTTAGAGGAATTCTTGCGATAAAACTTATTGAGGATTTATCAACCATGGATGATCCATACGAATGATAGTATTTGGTCTGCGAAAAGTCAGGATTTGAGGAACACAGAATGCGCAGCATGTCGTCCGTTCCCCTGTTCGTACCTGTATAGTTGAATGTAACCTGCACAATTGAATCTGATCCTGGATAGTTGTAACAATCCATAGAGAGCAGAGTACCCTTACTGAAAGCGACCGTTGCCTCCTGGTAACTGGAGCCGTTGGCAGGTATGGCAAATGCCTTTATTGCCCCGTTAGGGAAAAACTGAAACGCGAAACCCGACGGGTAATCTGTAGCTGCATACATGTAATCACCGGCAGAGAGATCGCCGCTTCCATCCTTGTCGATGAATCCCCATACGTAATAGGTTCCTGTCGGTAAATCCACACTCTCTGTATCGGCGACAGAGGCGAGCCATCCATATGATACCACAGAGGCAGGATTTTGCAGATACTTATCCGTCGTGATGCTGTAGTAGAACCTGTGTGCATCGTCTATGGCGATGTCCGTATTGTTTGCAACCTTTATAGCAATACCGTTCCCTGCTACTGTTTCACCTGTCCATTTTGCGAACAGGGTAGTGTTGCAGGTCAGGATCATTGTCTGTCCCGGCATATAGGTATCACCTGTACCATTCGCCCTTGTGTTCCATCCGCTGAAGTCGTAGCCGTCTCTGTTGAGGTTGGTGTCGTTGCGGGGTAAAATCACCATGTTATCCCCGGTAATAATCGGCGCGGGTGGATTGCTCGGATCAGGGTAGTTGTTGCCGTCAAAATTCACCATGATATTTCTTCCCCATACTGCATACAGAGTTGTATTTTTTGTTATTGTATATGTGCTTCCAGCTGCGTAGTTCGTTCCGCTTCCGTCTTGCGATTCGCACCAGCCTAAAAATTTATAGCCCGGTTTTTTCAGTTTTCCTGTATTGTCAGGGAGTGTAACCTGTTTTCCTGAACCATACATCCCTGTTTCTGGAACTGTCCCGCTTGTACTGCTGTTTCCGTTGTATGTGATGCTTTTCCCATCAAGTGGCGTCGGATCAACGCTATAGAGAAAATAGTTATCATAGGTACCGTCATGAGTTATTACGTCGCCGGCTTTATATGTTTTCCCCGAGCTGTCTTTCCATCTGGTAATTTTGTAATTTATGCCGTCAGGTCCGGTAATTATTTGATCTGATACGGTCATTTCCAGGAATAATATTGAATAATCTGTTGCCGAATATGATGAATCATTATTGTTACCAAAGTCCAGGACATAAAATGTCGCGGCGCTTCCAAATTTTATTACGATGGTCATATCGCTTTCTACCTTGAGCTTCTTATAGCCAAGTTCGACCAGGTAGTTGTTCTGGTTTGTTTTCTCAACCAGAGCAGTCCGGATCTTGGTATATTCATAAATGGAATCCTGACTTTTTCCGGTAGTTTCAGGAAGCACGGTCAGTATCTCCGTTCCGGCATCTACCTTGACGTCGGCGGGAACCGAGACAGTAAGATCAGAGCTTTGATACGTCATATAATGAACGGTATACTGTTTCTTTGAATTGCTGTCGCCGCAATCCGCGTTCATGATAAAAGGGAGAAACGCCAGTAAAGCTAATAGATCAAATATTTTCCGATATTTCATGTTTTATCCTCTTGTTGGAATTATTGTGCCACAGCGGGGCCTTCAAGATTATAGGTACCGCCGTATTCATTTGTCGAGGTAACTATAACAGAAAAGTTTCCCCGAAAGTAGTTGTCCTCATCGAGCTTATACGATATCTGGTAGGTGCAGCTGTCGATATCGACCGAGGCTGTGAACTGCCTCAATGAAGGGGTGTAGAGCCCCCTGAATGGATATTTTTTATCGAGAGTTGTATCGTGTATATATCCGTTAACCAGCATCTCCTCCTTTGAATCCGCGGCATCACCTTCCGGAACCGGCTGGCTTACATAGAGTTTTGCGGCATCCCAGCTTGTCTGTGTGGGGTCTACAACAGCTACATCCGCGCTGACCAGATATATCGGCGCATAGTCAACTTCCGGAGTGCTCCCCGTAGATTTGGATTTTGACGACGAATCACTACAGGATAAGCAAAACATGAAAAGTATAAAAGATAGAAATACAGCATGCTTTTTCATTGAATCCTCCATTTTTTAAGAATAGTATTTTCCAGAATGAATTTTTAGCCCGTCAGGCTCCCTGAAAAACTGTTAATATACTGGATATTTAAAAGGTTTTAACTATTCTTCCTTCACTTCTGTTAAGTTGAAGTATTATTGTGGTTGAATAACATATTATGAAGGTGCTGTCTTATCAGGATATAATCTGATAAGTTTTTTTAGCACCTGCACTTTTATAACATGGGCGTTAAATTCTATGATCGGAATAGTCCGGAAGCAAGGAAGACTTCTTGATGCAGTTATATGTTTCTTTGTGATGAGTTATTGAATATAAGATTCGTTTCTATACGAGAACGTCCGGTCGAGCGCTTTTGTTCTGTAGCTGGATGGCGATTCCCCTGTTTCATTTTTAAACGTACGGTTAAAAGTGGGTACAGACTGAAAGCCCACTTCATGGGCAATCTCTATCAGTAACTTGTTTTTTTCTGTCACCATCATCATCTTTGCATCAGCAATCCGGTAAGAATTAATAAATGACGGAAAGCTTTTTTTCAGGTGCAGGTTCAGCAGTTCCGAGAGCTGATGAGGAGTATATTCAAGCTGTTCCGCCAGCATAGACAGAGTGAGCTTGTTATTGAGATACGGTTTTTCCGAAATCATGAATGAATCAAGCTGCTGCAGTGCGGTGTCTATATCTACGTTGTTGATCCTCGTTTTAACATATTGTCTGCTTGCTTCTTTCAGATCGTGCAGAAAATTAGGATACTTTATCGCTAAAAAAGAGGCATATATAATAGTAGAGCCTGAAATTAAGTAGAGGTGCCACAGATATCCCATCAGATAGACTTTATCTATCATCCAGAGAATTGTCTGCAGAATTGCTATCGCAATCAGCCTGATGAAAAGTTTCAAGCCCTTTGAATAACTCTTCCCTCTGTTAAGGCTGAAAATTTTGTAAAGACGATACAGTACCAGCGGCGAATAAAAAGCCAGGGCCAGCGACCAGACAGTTGAAACCAGATTTTTACCGGAGTCTTTATAATAGAGTGAAAGGAAATCGCGTCCCTGCATATTATCTTTTGCAAATGCAAAGAGGAGAATGATAATTAAAGGTATAATCAAATTGAGTAAGTGAATGGGGCGGAATGAAAAATCAGGTGTTGTCAGTATGATGACATAGATATTAGAGGTAAAGACTGCAAAGAAATAGAAAAGCATGCTGATTTTAAACAAAAATACAGGGGAGATGCTTCCGCTCTCCAATGCCGCAACTCCGGCCACACCCAGCCATAAAGATTCGAAAAATAGAAAGAGGGCGAGCAGAATCTCCTGTTTCTTTCGTCCGGGATACAGCAGTACACTGATACCTCCTAGAAAACTGTAAACGCTTGTAAAAAAAATTCCGACTATTACAACTGTGAGATGGTTCATATCAACCTGAATCTGCATTAATGGAGTACGAAAGGTTCACTTTATAAAGGTGCCGCTTTTATTGTCAAGTCAACAAACCTTTTTTTCATAGTGTAATGTTACGCAGTCAGCAGCGGCAGGTCGCGTGTAGTGGCAGGTCGCGTGTTGTGGGGGGGGGGGGCCGGGCCCCAAACCCGAAAACAAGAAAAAAAAAAAAACAAGATTAATT
>CAYTNW010000010.1:104473-140150 GCA_964439325.1 uncultured Leptospirales bacterium
TTTTTTTTATTTTGTTTTTTTCCGAAGCCTGCGGCTGCTGGCGGGTTTTTGGGCCCGGTGGGGTGTGGGGCCCGCCCCCCCCCCCCCACTACACGCTATACCTTGAAAAATTCAACACTCTGTTTAAGAGAATTTGCCATCTCGGCAACCAGTTCCGAGGCACCGGCTATCTCCTCCGCACCTGAGGCATAGTGCTGTGTAAGGTCGTTAATACTGTTCATAGAGAGGTTTATTTCATAAACAGCAATCTTCTGTTCACCCGTGGAAAACTTAATATCTTCGGAACCCGATTTCAGAATTATCATGTTGTCCTGCACAGATCTGTTTGTCTGAAGCTGCGTATCCATTATCTGATTTATCTCTTCGATCCCCTTTTCGATGCTGTTAACGCCTGCAATAATCTTTTTTAAAACCATTGTTGCTTCATGGACCTCTTTCATCCCATTTGATATATCTTCACTGCTCATGCTTATAAGTGCTGTAATGCTCTTTATGCTGTTCGAAGTCCGGTCGGCAAGCTTTGAGATTTCATCTGCAACGACGGCAAATCCCCTGCCGGCATCACCGGCACGGGCAGCTTCGATCGACGCATTAAGCGATAACAGGTTTGTCTGGTCAGAGATGTCATTGATCATCTCTATTATATTAAGCATATCCTTTGAGCTTAATGTTACCTTTTCCATTGTCTGATTCATACTGATTAAATACTTCTCGCTCGATTTTGCGTCATTGGCAAGTGACCGTGTAAGGTTAAGCGAATCCCTTACCGAATTTCCCATGCGAGTTATGTATTCTGATAAAAATTGAATATTATCAATCAGCTTTATAAGGTTGTTAAACTGGTTCTCCGAATTATGGGCAACACTGGAAATACTGGCGGTCATCTGTTCCATCGAGGCGCTTATCTCTTCAAGACTACTTGCCTCCGTCTGAGCATTGCCGGAAAATGAATTACTGGCTCCGGACATCTCTTCGGAGGAACTGGCAAGCTCTTCCGAAAGCTGTACTATGTGACTTACCACATCCTGTATTTTCAGAGCCAGTACAGTAACCGATGAACAGAGCATCCCTATCTCATTTCCTCCGGTGAACTCTATCGGAGGAGAATTAAAATCCCCCTGGGCAAAAGCTACAACCCGTTTCTGAACGTCAGTTAACGGGGACAGCCGGTCTTTATTGCTTCTGTTCCAGACCAGCCCGGCTATGAAAAGCCAGAAAACTCCCATTGCCGACATCCATACCGCCAGACGGCTTGAAAAAAAGGCCGCTTTTAAAGACGCCTCTTCAAGGGGTACACCGGCAATTGAACTGTACATCGATGTGAGAGAATGGTGGGCGACAGTTATGGCGGTTACGGTCAGTATAAAAGCAAGGAGAAACCCGACAAGAACCGATCCCATGGATGTCTGTGTAACAATAGAACCGCACAGGGTTTCCGGTTTGTCTGTTAAAACGGTTTTCAGATCCCTGAACAGATCCAGTTTTGAAAAATCGTTTACCATTTTTTTCCCAATAAAATTATATTGAATCGTTGTTGATACAACGATTACAGTTCCTGCGATCCAGAGGTTCAGCAGCTGGTCAAAGGTGATCCCGGCTATAATATTTACGCTGATACTGGTAAACAGGATTCCGGTAAACCATCTTATCTCTATTGATGCGGAAGATATAACCGGGAAGCTTAGAAAACGTTCCCGTACTTCAATCATCAGTGATTGGGCAATCGGCTCACCCTTATCTTTCAACCGGCAGTAAGCATAAAAAGGTTTAAACAGGTATCTGTTCCAGAAATAAAGTATTACAAGATATAATGACGCTACAGCCAGGACAGTTAAGATGAACGCCCTTATCTGTTCTGATGACAGCTTTACGCTGGACAGGTAAAATACCGCAACAACAGGAATCAGTATAAGGTAGCTGACAAGATCAGTGAGAATGAAATGTTTACGGGCAAATGTCTTATAGTATGATAACGGATTATTTTGTGTTTTCATGAGACACTCCATTTGTGCTATTCCATGTAAATTTTTATTCAGGATGTTAATATCATAGATAGAAAATGGTGCGTTTTCAACAGTAATGAAATTTTTTTTAATGTTAAATAAACGTGATTGATCAAGGCTGGCAGATACAAACGGTGGCCCTGGCGATTCAATGAATACCGGCAAGATAGCCTTGAGAACATCAGCCTCGAGACAGATATATATAGAATTTTATGTTTAATGCCCTCATCCCTCGTTCCCTTCTCCCAAAAAAAGGGAGAAGGGAAGTTTTAATAGAAAAATAATCCAATTTAAAAACCCTCTCCCCGTCATATTCTTCAAAATGGGAGAGGGTGGCCAGCGGCCGGGTGAGGGTATTACTCTATAAAAATATGAAATTTATAAGGAATACTTATTGTAGTTTATTTTATATCGCTGCCGCCGTAGGGTCGTGCCTCGATGTATTGTGAAAGTTCAGATTCGTGGTTATACACGGTGTTCTCCTTGTACGTATCGTATGATGTTACGGCAAAGTAGTACAGAACCGTGTTTTCGATCGAAGGATATATCAGTACATTTCTTCCGTCGGAATTTCTGTTCTCGTCAATAACGGAGTTGTCGATTTTTACAGTTACGTAATTCCCGTCCGACATCTGGTTGGTTATCTTCCTCCCGTTTATAACAGAGATAATTCCGTCACAGGAGCCTTTTTTTGTACCGTAGTATACTTTATATCCGCCGAGATCGGCCTCAACATTTTTTTTCCATCTGAGAATTATATACCTGTCGCCCTTTTCCGCCGCTTCAAAGAACATCGGGACCATCGGCGGATTGTCGATGCTGTATTTAATCAAAACTTTTTTAAGCAGAGGTGAACCGTCCCCCTCGGGAGATGCAGCCAGGTGAGCCCTCCACTGGAAGTATTTTCCCCGGAGGAGTTCTCCGTCTTCCCCTCTGACCGCGGCGATGCGTTTCTGCCCCTCTGTAACCCTGTACCATTTCAGCGACAGATCCTTGTCGCTGAAAACCTTATCCGAAACGCGGAGCTCCATCCAGATGAACGTCCCCGGCTCAAGGGTTTCATCCCATGAAAAATCGGTGATGGATGTTCCCGTTGAAGGGAACTCTCTGACAGGGCTTGTTACTACTCCCTCTCTGTTATACGGTATTCTTCCTGCGTACTGTGAACCTTTATATTTTGTCACTGCAATGTCAGTGCTGTTTTTCAGATCGTCGTAGTGTTTGTATGAAATACGGAACTCGTCAATAAGACCGTTGTAGTTTTTGCCTATCACAGCAAGGGGAAGATCGGAACCTCTGCTGCTGCCGTCTTCATTGTCTATGTAGCCGAACATCGGAGCGTATACGTCGCTGAACGCGCCTCCAGTCGCGGTCATGTACCGCACGTCCTGCTCCCTGTCGTTGAGCATTGTGTGAAGCTTGCCGCTCTGCCTGTCGAAGCTGAGGCTGTAGTGGAACCATTCTCCCCTGTTCAGCGTCTCGCATTTTACAAGAGAAACGCTTTTAAGCGAGCCGTCCGGTGTTCTGAACATGTTAAAAAGCTGCGCGGAGATACGCCTGTCTTTGAGAGTTATCTCTATCCCCTTTTTGACGCCGGAAAAATACCCGATTCTGGAAAAAAGGATGCTTCCGTTTTTAAACTCCGCCGCGTTCAGCCTGAACTCTATGTTGAACGATCCCAGGTCGCCTGTGCTGCCGAGCCATAAACCCTCGGATGTGTTTATCATCACGCCGTGGTCACCCTTAAAAAACGAGGCGCAGCCGTGGCCGATCCCCTCTTTCAGAAACTTGTAATTTGAGGAATATATTTCGTATTTCCTGGAATCGTCCCTGACGTACCTGTCGGATTCCCTGTCGAATTTGAGCAGAATATCGGTTGTGAAAGGATCGGCATGGTCCCCGTAATTGATATCCCTGATCACGTAGCCGGTAGTGCCGTCGGGAAGGGTTTTCCTGGCCGCGTTGTGCAGTGACGATTCCGGAAGGTCGGTAAAAACAAGAAGGTCAACCGCGTTCCTCGAAGGGGCCATAAACTGGACGATAAAAAACAGTAAAATGATTATTTTGGCGTGTGTAGATTTCATAGATTGTTTATCGGCATAATTCCGTTCAGGATTCAATTTTTCCTATTTTTAAAACTCTCTTTTCATGCCTCCCCCCCTCAAAAGAGGCTTTAAGCCATACATCGGTAATCCTTATGGCAAGGTCATCCCCGAGGACCCGCGCTCCCAGAGCGAGAACGTTGGAATCATTGTGCCTCCTTGACATTTCGGCCATAAACTCGTTGCAGCAGAGGGCTGCCCTGACCCCTTTCACCTTGTTTGCGGCTATGGAGATCCCTATACCTGTGCCGCAGATCACAATACCGGCCTCGGCCTCGCCGGAAACAACCTTCTCCCCAGCCAGAACCGCATAATCGGGGTAGTCGCAGGAATCTTCAGTGTGAGTTCCCACATCGATAAAATCATGACCGGTAAAATGGTTTTTTAAAATGGTTTTTAACCTCAAGCCTGCATGGTCTGATGCGATTGCTATTTTCATGGATAACCTTCATCAAAGATAATTTCTGTTTAATACCCTCTGCCTGTAGATTATTCATAGCACAGAAAGAGATTCGGAAAAACAACTATTTTTCTATGTAAATCTGATATCAGGCGGATAATATTTTTAAGTATTTTATTTAGTATATCTACGGGAGAGATAATCCCTGTTTCAGCATTGCCGGCTGCAGAAAGAACCGATATTGAAGCGGGGACAGAAGAATGCCTGTCTCTGTGAAAATGAATTGACTTTTAAAAATTTGAGATTCGAAATTCCGGGGTCTGGAATAAAAACATTTTCAGCTGCAGGGCGGTATCAGCCGGAGTCTAAAACAGCATCACAATCACGGGGTTTTTATGAGTTTATACCGAAGGGTAATGCTTTTAATAATATTTTCAGTAACAGTAACAGTTTTTGTTACTGTCTATATTCAGCAGAAAACCGTAACAGGTCTTCAGCAGATGTATAATCCTGCCGGGTTGAGTACGGCCCTGATGCAGATGAGGGGATATCTGAAGAAGAGCTATAATACAGGTTCTGCAGATTCTGTATCTATCAATGAGACCAGGGAACTTTCAGCAGTTCTCGACAGCTATATACTCAGGGCTGAGGAATTTGATATGCTGAAAAGGGAACTGATGTTCCGGATAATTATAAACAGTCTGGTCCCATTCTTTGTCATTATGCTGATTTTTATATTTTCCGGGAGATATATACTGAAAAATCTGTTTTTACCGATAAGTGTGCTTACCGAATCGATGAAGTCCTATTCCCGCGGTGATCTGTCGGTCTTTCCGATGCCGGTATCGGGAATTCCCGAATCAAAAATGCTGCTGACGGCAACAAACTCAATGATGGAGACAATAAGAGAGCAGAAGGAGATCATATCGGTCCAGGGGAGGTCTCTTGGATGGAAAAATTCAGCCAGGGAGATAGTCCATGAGATAAAAAACATTCTTACGCCTGCAAGGCTCGCAGCGGAGTCCTCGGTGGAGGGTGCGATAAATAATGACTGCAGTACGGTTAAAAATGACGTTAAAAAGGTCCTGCTGTCTCTTGATACACTGGAAAAAACGGCGAGATCATTACAGCAGCTCTCCAGTACAAGGGAACCTGTACCGGAGAGGGTTGATCTCTATGCTGTCGCGGAGGAGACCGTATCGCTTTATTCCGGGCAGTTCGGCAATATAAAACTTGAGGGTGAGCATTACGAGGTTATCTGCGACAGGGAGCTGCTCCGCTCTGCGCTTGGCCACCTGATTGTGAATTCAATAGATTCTGTCCGTGATCTTCAGGATGGAGAGGTCATTATAAGGACCGGTAAAAGAGAGAAAGTTTTTCTTGAATGTTCCGATAACGGTGCCGGCATTGAAACCTCCGTCAGGGAGAGGGTGTTCAATCCCAATTTTACCACGAAGGCTGACGGCACAGGCTTTGGACTGTTTTTTGTTAAAAGAATACTGGATGACCACGGGTATACTATTGAAATTGATAAAGGTATATCCGGTGAAGGAGTAACGATGAGGATGGTTTTTTAATGGGAGAGATACTGATCGTAGATGATGACCCCGGTGTAATTGAATCTGTCCGGGAAACCCTGAAGGATGAGGGGCTTACTATACATGAATCCGCTGACGGAAAAGACGCGGTGACGATAATCGCTTCAGCCGCTGTAGACGTTGTGCTTCTTGATGTCTATCTCGGCGGGATAAACGGGATTGATATTCTTAAAACGATAAAAGGGAGTTATCCGTCGGTCAATGTTATCATGATATCCGGGACGTCCGATATAGAGACGGCAATAGCTGCCATAAGGATCGGGGCGTACGATTTTATCGAGAAGCCTCTCGGCAGGAGCAAGCTTAAAATCACAGTCAAAAATGCGCTGGCTGACAGAAAATTCAGGGAGGAGAACGACAGGTACAGGTCCCGGATGCTTGAAACAAACAGCTTCGGCGGCGAAAGCGTCCGGATAAGGGATGTGGAGAAGCTGATCGACAAAGCCTCGGTGTCTAATATCCCCGTACTGGTCACAGGTGAAAACGGAACAGGGAAGGAGATAGCCGCAAGGCGCCTTCATTATAAATCGGACAGGGCATCTATGCCGTTTCTTGCGGTAAACTGCGGGGCAATACCGGGCGAGCTGCTGGAGAGCGAGCTCTTCGGCCACAGGAAGGGTTCGTTTACAGGAGCATCATCAGACAGGGACGGCCTGTTTATCAAGGCGCACAGGGGGACCGTTTTTCTTGACGAGATAGGGGATATGCCGCTCGACCTCCAGGCCAGGCTGCTGAGGGTTCTGCAGGAGAAAGAGGTTGTAAGGATCGGTGATTCAAAACCGGTCAGGATCGATGTAAGGATAGTGTCAGCGTCCAATAAAAATATAAGAGAGATGATTTCAGCGGGAGATTTCCGCGAAGACCTGTATTACAGGCTTAACGGCCTGGAGATAAAACTCCCGCCGCTAAGGGAGAGAAAGGAGGACATCCCTGAACTTGTAAAAAAATTTACCGCAGAGATATGCCATGAAAACAACCTTGGTGTCCCTGAAATGAAAGGGGATGTTTTAACCCCGCTTCAGAAATATGATTTTCCCGGCAATGTAAGGGAGCTCCGGAATATTGTACACCGGTCACTTGTGCTTTGCGACAACGGCGTCATTGATAAATTCCTTATCCCGGATATTGATGAAGCATCACTGGAAATAGGGATACAGCCCGGCACTCTGCAGGAGGTTAAACAGAGGCTGCTTACAAAATATCTTCAGAACAGGCTTGACGAATTAAACGGCGACAGAAAGAAGCTCGCTCATGAACTCGGTATCCATCCGAACAATCTCTATCGTCTGATTTAACGCAGTTTTCCGGAACCCCTATCAATTATTATAGAGTCTCTATCAGAATTGATAGAGACTAGCAGAAAATCCGATTAAAACCGCTGAATAACAGCATTTTATAGCTGTTTTTTCCCTGAAAATTCTGGCACGAAAGATGCGTTTACTCTCTGTATATCTGATAATAATAACAGGGGGTTAAAATGAATAAAAGTCTATTCAGATATGCTGTATATATTTTATTTTCTGTGTCTGTGGTTTTGTCAGCAGGATGCCGGGAGGATGACGACAATTCAGCATCATCTCAGGGGAAACGGGTTCAAACCTTTCTTGACGAGGCCGTACAGAGCGGAATACCGGGCGCAGCGGTATATCTTAAAACGCCGGGATATACTGTCAACGCTGTGAGCGGAGTTTCAGATACAGCCACCGGAAAGAAGCTTAAGAAAGAAGACCTTTTCCGTATTGCCAGCTGTTCGAAAACATTTATCGCCGCGCTGACAGAGATACTCGCCTGTGAAGGGCTTATAAATCTTGATTCAAAAATTACAGAATATCTTGATTCATCGATTTCAGACCATATTGCAGATTCAGACCGGATAACAGTACGGAACCTGCTTAACCATACAAGCGGGATATACAACTATACTGATACCGATGAGTTTGCCGAGGCTGTATATGCTGATCAGTCTCACAGGTGGACGGACAGGGAGGTAATAACATTTATATATGACCGTGAACCGGTTTCGCCGATTGGGGAGTTCAGCTATTCGAACTCGAATTATGTACTTACAGGTATAATCCTCGATTCACTGCTTGGCCATCACCATTCCGCAGAGCTCCGCAGCAGGATACTTGATCCGCTCGGTCTTGGCTGCACCTATTATGCAGAGCACGAAACATTCGATACAGGGCGTATTGTACACGGGTATTCCGATGATGACGGCGAAGTTATAGATTTCTACGATATCAATGTCGGTTACGGCGTCACTGACGGCGGGCTTGTATCATCGATGAGGGACCTGGGGGTCTTCATTGAAGCGCTTGTAAACGGCGCCCTGTTTGTTGATCCGTCATTCCGCGATAAATTTATTGACGAGGTTATTCCAAAAGGATCAGGTGTTAACGGTGAAATGGTCTATGGACTGGGGATTTTTTCGACAGGGATTTCGCCATGGATAAACTATGGTCACGACGGTTCTCTGCCCGGTTATTCGGCCAGCATGTATTATGTTCCGGAGAAGGGAGTAACTCTGTGCATGGCGAGAAACAGCGACACGCCGCAGGCGATTGAGGCTGAAAAGGTTCTTATAGACAAAATTAACAGGCTTCTGCTTGAAATAGAATAAAAAGGTAAGGAAGATATTATGAAATTAAAAAAAGTTATTTTTTCAGCTCTATTATCTGCAGCTGTTCTGTGTTTACCGGAAATATGTCTCGCGGAATTTATGGATGGCGAGCGGGAAGGTTTTGTATTCAGTTTAGCCATGGGTGGAAGCAGCGTTCAATACAAACAGTATATCAGAAAAGGCTCGCCTGACACAGTAACAACTGCGGATTCCTGGGATATAAAACCGGCATTTGCCTTTAACACTGAATTGGGGTATGGATTTTCCAATCAGCTGCAGATGGTTTTTTTCAACAACAGCTCCTCCATGTATCAGGTCAGAAACATCAATGGTAAAAAGGTGAATCTGGACAGTTCATTGATGGGCATGGGTGTATGCTATTTTTTTGATACTGAAGCCCCTTCAATTTACATAAACGGAGGCATCGGTTTATCAACTCTTAACGATATGAAAACCAGTAAAAGTGATATGGGGGGACTGGGAGTTAAACTTGCCATCGGATACGAATTCAGACAGAATGCCGCGGTTGATTTCAGCGCGATGTATACAACCAATTATCTTGAAGAATCTTATGCCGATGCGAATGTAAACAGTGTAATTATGTCATTGGCCTTTAAAATGATGTTTTACTGAAAGCAGGGTAATAATTTACAGGGATTTGAACTGATAAAAAAGATCAGGTAAGTCACAACATTAGAAAAGGTAAAATAATGAAAAAGATATCATTATTAATAATATATGCAGCTGTTTATATTTTCTCGGGATGCGCATCTGAACCCTCGATCAGGGAGATGCAGAACGAGAGCAGAAATTATATTCTTCCTGAAACAGCGGAGAATAACAGCTCGATAGTTTACGTAATAAGGCCGTGGGCATTCCGCGGGGGATTGGGCCGTTATAATGTTTATCTGGATGATCAGGAAAAAAATTCAGAGGTCGGCTATACAAAAAACGGGCGGTTTATTTATTTCTCCGTAACACCGGGGATGCATATTGTTTATTCTAAAGCCGATAACTGGGATAGTGTTTCAATTAAAGCGGACCCCGGAGAAAATGTTTTTATCAAACTCAGACCGGTCTGGGGGTACCTGCTTGGGGGGTGTGAGCTTGAAATAATCAGTGAAATTGAGGGTAAATACCTGGTTAAGAACAGCAGAAAGGGAACAATAAATAAAGAGAAAGAGATTAATAAAACTGAAAACCGATAACCCTGCGGAAAGTATTGTCGCGGGTCATCAAAGTTATAAATAAATGGAGAGACTGTAATGAAAAAATTATTTTTACTGATCACGCTTTTAACTGCCGGAATCTTTCTGACCGGATGCGCCGGGAACCAGTCTGTTATATGGAGCAGGGCTAACACTGTAGATTTCAGTAAAGGGGTCAGCGTGGAACTGACATCAACAGTACAGGTGCCTGAAAAGGAGATGGAATTTATCAAGAAGGATATCGAAACAAAGCTGGCAGGTATTTTTAAGGGGGATAACAGTTCAAGAGACAGGAACATTATCAGGGTGACTGTTACAAGATATGAAGAAGGGAATGCCTGCGCAAGGTTTTTTCTGATTGGAATGGGGCATATGTACCTGTACGGAGATATAAAGGTGACAGCGGGGAATCCGCCTGTTGAAATCCGCACAGGGGAATTCCGGAAGAAATATTCCCTCGGCGGAATTCCGGGGGGTATGGCAACGATGCATAACGATATGAACAGCAAAATTGCCGGCTCAATAGCGGAAGCATTAAAAAATGATAAAATCGGTGAATGATATGAAAAAATATCTGTTTTTAGTAATCGCCCTGCTGCTGCCGGTTTCGCTGATGGCTCAAACAGATAAGGACTATGATGAGCTGAAAAATGAGGTACAGATATTAAGGGAAGAGGTAAAAGCTCTGAACAACAGCCTTCCATTCAGGGGTGAACCAAACTGGGGTACAGGATTTATAGTGGGATTAAGCTGGCTAGGGATGTCCGGCCAGAGAGAGGTTATGGGGCTGGAGATTGGTTATTCATGGAATTCTATATGGTCCATAAGGGGAGATCTGGACAGGTACTACGATGCCAGCGGAAAGAATACAAATGATTACTATGATTATTCGCTTGGCTTTATCCTCAAAACCCCGTTAAGCTTGAACCTGAGATCGTATGTCGGAGTTTTTCTGGGTATGATTAAAACAGAGAATGTTTCTGCGGAATTATCATCAAAAGGATTAATAGGAATTGAGTTTTATACAAGCAGGCGCGGCGGATTTTTTATTGAAACAGGACTGACCCGCACAGAAGGAATTAATCCCGTTTACGACTCGGTAAACCACGGATTTGTAGTCGGCGGCGTCAGATTATATTTCTGAGCATAACCAGCGCTGAATGTTTTCAGAGTGAATAATTTCAGACTGTATTATTAAAAAAAGCAGAACCGGAAGTTTATGAATCTAATAATGAAATTTATCTTCGGGAGCAGTATAGCTTCAACCCTTTTTTTTACCGCTCCGTTATTTCAGCAGAATGATTCCCGTATTTTTATATCCGGTGAGCTCCGCGGCGTGGTTACAGAAAAAGTTGAAAGAATAATAAACACCGGATCTGAGGTAAGGATTGTTTATTATGTGGCGATATATGCTGTTGAAAATAAAAGAACCGTGCTTTTCAGCAAAAAAATTGTCAACAGTATAAGGTATGATAACCTTGACGATCTTTTTATACTCAACCTTAACGGAAAGAGTTATTTCACAGCCAGCAGGGAAGACGCGTTCCGGAGAGCGGGCTTCTATCGCGCGGAGTTCGAAAAGCCGGTTAAGAATAATTACGGTTTCGGGGATCTCTATATAGATGCGTCAATTGAGTATAATTCGTCGTTAAAGTCCGGGATCCCGGGAACTACGTTATGGGAATACTATGTGCCGAACCTGAAGGTCCCCGGAATAATCCGCTTTGAAAGGATTTGATAATTAATCCGGAATGAGCGGTTCATTAAAGCGGCCGGTCATCTGTGATGTATTAATTCCTTTTGAAGATATGTGTCCTGCACCAGAGAACTGTTCCTGATAAAAACTCCGGAACAGCAGTGTAAATATAAACAGCGACGCAGATGTTCATTCCTGCCATAACAAGAAACACCTGTGGATATGTAAGACCGAAATGGTAAAGTGAGGCAAGGAACAGAGACGCTGCCACCATGAATATTGCGTTCATGATGTTGTTGGCGGCAATTATCCGGGATCTTATTCCGGCTTCAGATCCCTTCTGTAAAAATGTGTAAAGGGGAACGGTGAAGAATCCTCCCGACACGGAAAAGAGAAACATATCAACTGCTATCCTTCTCCCGCCGGGGACTTTTAAAAACTCCAGCGCGTTAAGCAGAGTATCGGGCGCGCTTTTAAGCGGCTGGCCGGCAAGGAACAGGTCAAATGCGAACAGCGACATCCCCAGCGTTCCTAACGGCACAAGTCCGAGTTCCACTTTTCTGAAACTCAGTTTTTCGCAGAGTATCGATCCGGCACCGATACCGACGGAGAAGAGCGCCATGAACAGCGTGATCACAGATTCGCTGCCGTAAAGGTAATAACGGCAGTACACCGGAATCATTGACAGCAGCTCGATGCCGGCAAACCAGAACCATGAAATTCCGATGATCGAGTAAAAGATGCTCCTGTCAGCGGCGGAGATTTTAATGATCTCCCAGGTCGTCGTCACTGGGTTGAGGCGTAATTTAAGCTCCGGGTTTGACGGCTCAAGGGGCCTTATCGCGAGGCTGAACAGCAGGCCGGTGACTGCGACGGATAAAATCGCCCAGCTGATAAGATGCGATCCAGAACCGTGAACGGAGATTAGCTGAACCCCGATGATCGAGCCGAGCAGAATTGCGATAAACGTGCCGCTTTCGATATAGGCGTTGCCGGCAACGAGTTCATCTTCATCAAGAATATGAGGGATTATACTGTATTTTACCGGACCGAACATCGTCGAGTGTACACCCATCAGAAACAGGGCTGCAAGCAGCATGTAGATGTTCTCTCTCAGGAAACCGTACGTGCCGAGGATCATGATGAAAATCTCCAGCGTTTTGATGATCCGTATCAGAACCGGTTTGCTGAACCTGTCGGCAAGCTGGCCCGAGATTGCCGAAAAGATAAAAAACGGCAGTATCATAATGCCGCCGCAGAGCGAGACCATCTGTTCAGGGGATATACCGCCGACGGTGTACGATCTGTATGTAATGAGGATTGCGATTCCGTTCTTAAAGAGGTTGTCGTTAAACGCGCCGGAAAACTGGGTCCAGAAGAGAGGCCAGAACCTGCGGTCTTTTAAGAGTCTGATGCTCATCAAGTCCCCCGTAATGGTTTATAGCGATAAATATATATAGTGTGGTGAAATTTCCCGAATTATATATCCTTTGTTGACTTATACAGGGCAGCTTCAGGATTGTACTGTATATCGTATGAGTATCAGCGCCATTCTGTCAAGTTTTTGAATGCTGACCGGAGCGGATTTTTATCTGAACAGATCTCAGGGGTGTTTTCAATACCCGATATTGTTAAATATGCGAAGTGAGATGTTGCAATAACATTGAACATCAGTAGAGACCATCGGCGGTCCGCAACGGATGAGGATAAAAAATTTGACGCTGATAAAGATATACGTTAGTTTATAATATGTTATTTTGAACCTGTTAAATGATAATGAATTTTTTAATTTTTTAAAAGGGGTGCACAGCCTTAAGTCTGTTAATTCAGAATTCTCTTAAATTACAATAACCGGGGTTGATCATTTGAAAACAGCAGACAGATCGGGGAAAAAAAGAATTTATAAAAATCTGAATAAACTTTACCTGAAAACATCAAACCCGTATGTTCTGATAATATTTATAATAGTCATACTGCTTACAGTCTGGACGATAAGCCTGATCTTCAGACAGAACGTCTACAATCTCACTATTCTCAAAGCCGAAGATGAACTGTTCCGTATGAACCAGGTTGTGGCTGAACAGACAGGGAGCCTGTTTCACGAAATAAGGTCATATCTGCATCTGCTGGATGAGTGGCTGAAAGATAATCCGAAGGCCGACCCCCGGACCAGCAGGGAGTTTCTTCACCTTGTCGATTCAATAAAAAGCAAGAGCCGTGTCAAGATCGACATAAGGCTGGTCTCCAGAGACGGGGGCCTGTTTTATCTGCCGGCTAAAGATGCGAAAAAACCTTTAGCATTTGTCGGGGACAGGGAATATGTAATGGCGCAAAAAGAGAGTGCAACACGAGGTTTTTACATCGCCAGGCCGGTAATAAGCCGCGTGTCAGGCAGATGGGGAATTCCCGTGTCATATCCTGTGACGAAACAGAATGCCGGTATAGCGGTTATATTTGCCAATATTGAGCTCTCAACACTTAATGAACTTTACGAAAAAGTGCGACCGAAACCGGACGGGGCAATAACACTTTCAACAACTGATGGTTATATTCTTGACCGTGTGCCTTTTAATGAAAAGTCTATGGGATCATTAATCGTGAGAAATGAAAAAGACAGGAAATTAAAGGATGGTGTTCAGCTGACTTTTTCACCTCTGGACAAGATTGAAAAGATAATCTCAGTCCAGACGATACAGGATATGCCGCTTCGTGTCGGTGTATCTATTCCAAAGGCTGAAGTTCTGTCGCAGCTGAATTACAGATATGTTGTAATATTTGCTATCCTCTCGATTATGAGCATACTGATAGTGATCTTCGGATTTTTCCTCTACAAAAGCTGGGTTACAATTACCGAATCGGAACAGGAGGGTAAAATCCTGAACAACGAGATGCAGAAAAAAAACCTGGAGCTTGAGGAGGCATTATCAAAAGTGAAGCAGTTAAACGGAATGCTTCCTATATGCTCCTCGTGTAAAAAAATCAGAAATGACACAGGCTACTGGGAGAATATTGAAAACTATATCTCGATGCACTCGGAGGCTGAGTTCAGCCACGGAATATGCCCTGATTGCGCGAAAAGGCTTTATCCGGATCTGTTTACTAAAAGTTAAAATAGCAGGCCGCAGGAATTATTCATTTTTGCCGTTTTTTATTGATTCCGGTTTTCCGGAGAGTTAATATTTCCATAGTATTATACCGCTGTTAGTATGGATATTATCTCTATGACAAAAAAGAATAAAAGCTTACAGGTACGGAGGAAAAAGACAAAGAGTGTGATAAGATGGTCAATAACTGCGATCATCTTTATATCTCTTTTCATTCTTTTGACAGAGGATGATTTATACAGAATGAATACTGCAAAAAGCTCTTTTCTGATTTTTATCGCATTCATCGCGGTCTGCGCCTGTATTTACTGCGGCGTGCTTACATTCTTTTCGCTGATAAGCGGATGGAGAACTCTTGCCCTGAGGTTTCCTGCACCGGAAACAGTTTCGTCAGACACCGCGTTTTTCTTTTCGCAGAGTGCAGAGATCGGTTATATGCAGTACAGCAGCAGTGTTGAAGTCAGGTTTACCGAAACAGGTCTGATTTTTTCACAGTCCCCCTTTTTTGCTTTTATGCACAAACCGTTCATCATTCCATATGAAAAAACCGGAAGCATCAGGAAATTGAATTCATCCGGACCTGATCTTGAATTCACAGTCGAAGGGGTAAGGATCAGGATGTCAGGTGAATCAGCAGAAGCCCTTAATAAGAAAAAAATGAATCCTTCCATATCGCTAATTTCACTGAAGCCGGATAACAAAGATGAAGGCAGATCTATGCACAGGGGTGAAAAGAGGCTCATCACGGAGAAAACCCGGTTTGAGAAACTGCAGCCGGCTTTCATTTCAGCGGTGCGTGATTATATTAAAAGCAGGAATCATGACAGCCTTAAAGATGAAACATCGCGCTGCTACGAAACTGTGTATATGGAAAAAGGCTTTTTAACAGGGATTGTCTATCACCACTATACAGACCTTGTGATCACAGGAGAATGGTTCTTCTGGGGACTCTGCGACGGAGAGGGCTGCTCGGCCGGGTGTGCAAAATTTGAGGATATTGCAAAAACTCCTGATATTGAAAGAATAATAGTTTCGGATCACATCGAAATCAGGGGGATAAATATATCCGGTGTCCATTATGATGAATCACGTACAGATTCATGGCGGATAAACGTTGGAAATGATAAAGAGGGGGAGTTGTTCAGAAAGGAACTCGCGGAATCTGTTAAGAGATATGCTCCAAAGGCGCAGTAAGTACCGGCTGAGGTACTCCGGCCGTCAGAGGTTTGCTGTGCACACCGGTGTTTTGATACAGGTTGAATTTCAAACTGAGTAATAGAGATCTGTATAAATATAAAACGCGGCTTTTAAATAGCCGCGTTTTATATTTATTTATAATAAAAAAGCTCTTACCGGCCTTACCCTGCGCTCATCGGCCTTGTCTGTAGAATATCCGGGAGGCCCGAATTTAAAATCCATCCCGAACGCCTCCCTTACAGTTTTCTGAGTTGAACTCCAGTAAAAAACACCGGTAAAATTTCCGAGGCCTGCCTTGTGAAGATTTTTATATAGGAGTTCCAGTTCATCTCTGGCTGGCAGATACCAGTCTTTTTTATCTCCTCCGCGGTATGAAGCGGCAAGCTTTGCCGCAGTCTTGGCCTCTTTGCATTCGCTGACAATCAGATCGGTATTATATTTTCCTTTGCCCGGATCAGTTTCATACGCTTCAGAAATAGCGTCTTTCCTGCAGCCCCATCCGGAGTATCCGGCATCGGCCGGCGCAGCTTCAAGGTACCTCCAGCCGTCGGATTTCTGACCCTTGTCAAAAAAAACAATTCCGCCTCCGGGGCCTTTGTCGCCGATTTTATATAACCTCTCTTCAGCCAGGCCGCTCATTAATATGAATGCTCCTGCAAAACCTGACAACAGAAACAGCCAGACAAATTTTGAGAATGATCCCGTTTTTTTCATAATTAAATCTCCTGATAATTATAAGAACAGTCTTCCAATAATGATAAAGCCGGCTTTTTTCAGAAAGCTCTGACAGGATATAAACCTGAAGAAACTGTTTTTCTTTCTTCAATAAATTTTCCTGTGACAAAACCGAACTTCAGTGCGGCACCCGGATTTGCTTCTGTAGATGACCAGCCCCAGGACATGCCGAAATTATATAAACCCTTCTCCGCAACATTCTGGAAGATCAGTAAGATTTCATCTTTTGAAGGGATAAACCAGTCTTTCTTCCTGCCGCGCTGGTATGACTTGACCATTTTCGCCGCAGAGAGTTTATCAGAACAGCCCTTCAGCATGGCTTCGGTGTTTGTTTTACCGGTCCCTACAGCCGTACCCTTTGCTCCGGGTATCGATACACCCTGGCATCCCCATGCAACATTACCGATATCATCAGGAGCAACCTCAAGATACCTCCATCCGTCGCTGTATGATCCCTTGTCATAAAAAACCCATCCGTCCCCGGGGCCCTTGTCTCCGATATGATAGACCTTCTCCTGGGCATTGCTGATGCTGAACAGAGCAGCACCGGCTGTAAAAAGCAGAAGAATAAGCGGGGCGGTAATAAAACCTTTCCTCTTCATCAGTCCTCCCGAAATTAGAAATTATTAATAGTGAAAGACAGAGAGAAATTATTGCTCCCTCTTTCAAACTTTGATGTTATTAAAGATAAAATATCAGGATGTCAATAATATTTTGAAACAGGAAGCCGTGGTTCTACCCGGCTCACTGACCACGAAGCAGATTCAGCCGGGGCACGCTTCCCGTTTTTAATGAAGCGGCGCGTCCCATCATAAAAAAGCGGCCGGATAGATAATTGATATAAAAGATTCTTTTAGTAAGGTAATAAACTTTTAATACTTGACAGATGCAGCGGGATTAATTTATTAGTTTTGTACAAAACTAATATTTACAGGGTGCCGTCGATGGAAGAAAAAATCAATGATGTACTGACCATTCTCGATGATAAATCATATCTGCGTTCACAGTTATTTAAATTATTTGCGATCAATTCAATTGATGGAATGAAGTTTTACTATTTTATGGGTGAAAAATCACAATTACCGGTAATCGGGCTGTTCTTCAAGAAACTGATGGAATCTTATTATAAACATGTACACACGGGTGCAGTCAAGCTTCCGCTGGACGATATTGAGGAGGTTATCCGCAAAGCGGATCATGTTTCAGTGGGGCCATGCCCATGTCGCCTGATTTTTGATAAAAATGAGTGTGAGGCACCGGTTTTTACATGCATTAAAATTAATTATTTTTCAAGGTTTACTACGGTGCTGGAAAAAATTTCCAGAAAACTCTCTGAAGAGAGAGGACTGCAGGTGGGAAACAGAAAGAGTAAGGTATTAACAAAGGATGAAGCTCTCGAAATCCTGAGAAACGACAGGAAGCACAATCTGATTTTTTCACTTGAGTCATGTATTACCCCTTATCAGAACAATATCTGCGCATGTTGTACTGACTGCTGTATTGAATTAAACCTGCGCTATAAATTCGGATTAAAGGTCAGTCCCAGAGGACCTTATATGCCGGTATTTAATCACGAGAAGTGTACTGAGTGCGGGGATTGTGCCGGCAGATGTCCGGTACGGGCCATAACAGCTGCAGACGGGAAACCCTCTGCAAATATGGACATATGCCTCGGCTGCGGTATCTGTGCTGAAAACTGCCAGAAAGGAGCAGTATCAATGGCTGTTGATAAAAAAATGATCCCATCAATAAAAAAACCGGGAAAGATAAAACTGGTATATATATTCTTTCTGTCTTTTGTAATGTTTTGCATTTTCTCCTTGTATAAATTAACAATAAAAGGTGAGAATGTTAAATACTTTCTCGGAAGGCCGCGGGAGAGCGATATTATTCAGTGAAAAAATATTCAAGGGGCTGGTGTCGATGGAAATTAATCAGAACAATTTCTTGTACTCAATAACAAAAATCCGGCAGAGCCTGTTCGGTTTTCTTGAAAGTGAATTATTAAAGAATAATATTCAGGATATAGCTCCCTCATATGGAGATATCCTTTATATTATTGACAGCCACGGGCCCCTGACTCTTCAGGAAATCGCGCGATTGGCTTCCAAAGACAAATCGACCGTTTCGTCTGTTATTAAAAAACTTGAGGAGAACGGATACGTTACAAAAGTAAAAGTGGATGATGATGCCCGTTTTGTAAAAATTAAACTTACAGCGAAGGCGAAAAAAATAAAAACAATTCTCTGGAAAATTTCTGATGATATGAACAAACGGCTGTTCAACGGTCTAAGTGAGGAGGAAAAAAACAGTCTCTTCACCATACTTGGTAAAATCAATAATAACATAACCCGGGTGCGTTGAATAATATCCGGATATGGACCTGAACTACAGAAAAAATAATCCGGATAAAAGAACTGCATAGTCATCACAGATACATGCTTTATGACCGGCAGTTAATACATTCAGATAACACCTGAATTTTTTATTTCATCAATTATACTTTTTGCGTACTGCCATAAGTCAGATGAACCATCTTCGATTTTACTGTTAGTATTAACAATTTTTTCATATTTAATATTATGTTCAATCCATGCAGCCCCATTATTGCAGTAGTTCTGCATAACCGGTTCCAGTCTGTCTAAAGCAAAAGCAAATTTTGCTTCAGCGGTTTCTTTGAATTCAAATTCTTTCCATAATAACATAAATTCATTTTTCTGTTCATCCGGTAAAAGAGAAAAAATTCTTTCAGCGGCTTTTTTCTCTTTTTCGTTCTTTTCAGCATTTTTATCAGTATAGACTAAATAATCACCGGCATCAATTTCAACAAGATCATGTATTAGCAGCATTTTTAAAACTTTTAACAGATCAATCCTTTCATTTGAGTATTCATGTAGTATCAAAGCCATCATGCAGATATGCCAGGAATGTTCTGCATCATTTTCGTATCTGCTGCCATCAAACAGTTTTGTTTTTCTTATGATGGATTTAATTTTATCGATTTCTATAATGAAATCGATCTGTTTTTTTAATTTTTCGTTCATTGTTGCCGGTTAACCGTTATATTTCCTGCCTGCAATCCTGTTCAGTACATCAAGAAGATCCGCTGCCCTGTACGGCTTTATCAGGCTCTCCATGAATCCGAACTTTTGAGGATTTGCCATTACAGGGTCTGCTGAATAACCGCTCGATGCAACAGCCTTAACATCCGGATCGATCTGCCTGAGCCTTTCAATTGTGTCTTTCCCGCCGGGCCCCCCTTTTATCGTAAGATCAAGGATAACAGCCGTAAAGGGCTTTCCTGCATTGATTGCGTCCCGGTACATAGCTACTGCTTGATCGGCATTCGATGCCGTTTTACACTCTATGCCCATCGATTCAAGTATCCCGCATGCTGTATTGCGCATGAAATCCTCATCATCCATAATGAGAATGCTTCCTATGAATTCAGAAGCTGCGCGGTCGCGTGTCTCGAGGGCAGGTTGCTTATTATCGTTTACAGCCGGTATGTATAGAGTGAATGTACTGCCTGTTCCCTGTACTGATTCTGCAGTTATGGCGCCCCCGTGCCTCTTCATTATTGAATATGATGTCGCGAGCCCCAGGCCGGTACCTGTTGATTTGGTTGTATAAAAGGGATCGTATATCCGTCCAATGTCCTCTGCTGAAATCCCGGGGCCCTGGTCGCTTATTGTTACCTGAACGTAAGGTCCCGGTGTAAGGATGGCCGGTTTATCGGCACCAGAGCAGTAATAGTTCCTGGCCGTGATCCGTATCTCTCCTCCGTCAGGCATCGCCTGCACCGCGTTTATAATGATATTGTCAAGGACCTGTGCGATCTGGTTTTCATCAGCAATGCACGGCCACAGGGCTTCATCAATATCAAAAACCCCCCTGGATCTTGTTCCGCTCAGCACAAATTCGGTATTTGATACAAGCATCTCTGAAATCCTGATATTCTTCTTGTTCGGCTCTCCGCCCCTTGCAAATGTCAGCAGCTGCTGGGTGAGGGCCCTGGTCCTGTCAAATACCTGCATTGCCTTTTCCACGGTATTGTCAATCTTTGAATAGTTTTCGTTTTTAAGCTGAATCCGGATAAGTTCAAGGTATCCGAAAATACCACTGAGCAGGTTGTTAAAGTCATGGGCTATTCCCCCGGCAAGCACACCAAGTGATTCAAGCTTCTGGGAATTCTGCACAATAATGTCTGTCCTGCGTTTTTCAGTAATGTCGCGGAATACAAGCACTATGCCGGAGATGCTGCCGTCAGCTGAGCGTATAGGGGCGCCGCTGTCCGCGATAAGGCGTTCTCCTCCTTTCCGGTTTATAAGCAGGGTCTGCTGGGGCAGCTCTACAATACTTCCCGATTGCAGCACCTTCTCAAAGGGATTTTCACCCGGCGTACGGTTAGTCTCGTAGATGATGCTGAATACTTCAGTCAGTTCTTTTCCCATGGCTTCATCATAGTTCCAGCCTGTGAGTTCCTCCGCCACACGGTTCATAAGCATAATCCGGCCGCTGACGTCTGTTGTGATAACAGCATCACCTATACTGCGCAGAGTAACGAGGAGCCTCTCCCGTTCCGAGTTAATCTCTTTTTCTGTAATTTTTCTTTCGGTAATATCTATTGTGTAACCAGCCAGGTAGCGCGGCCTGCCGTTTATCAGTATTGGAAACTTAATGGTTGTGTAAAACCGGCCGTTAAGCTCTTCATCAACGGTAATGACCTGACCGCTGTTGAGAATCCGCTTATCATCATCTATCATGCCTCTGGCAAGATCAGACGGGAAGAGTTCCTCCATTGTTTTGCCCAGGATGTTTTCAAGGGGCATACCCAGCATCTGTTCATAGTTTCTGCTGAGTTTTACTGACCGGATGTTTTCATCTTTGAAGAAGATGTATATGGGGCTGTTCTCCATGAAGTGTCTGAAAATCTCCTCATTTTCCCTCAGGGCCTCCTCAACCTTCTTTTTCTCCGTGATGTCGGATGATATCCCGCACAGTCCGTAAATTTTACCTTCGCTGTCCTTAATCGCCGCCTTCACACTGTGATAGCTGTGAATTCCGTCAGCGAGCGGGGCATATTCCTCAATCTCGAGGAGCCTGTCGTTGTCCATTACCAGACGGTCATTGTCCATAAATACTTTTGCTATTTCCGGAGGAAAGAGCTCTATGTCGGTTTTGCCGCGGACGTTTTCATTGGTGGTATTGAACAGTTCAGCCCACTGTCTGTTAATAAAGAGATACCTCCCTTCGTAATCCTTCATGTAGATCAGGGCCGGTGAGTTATCCAGAATTGTCATCATCCTGATTGCAAGGTCGCGGACCCTCCCTCCGAAATACCGGCTAAGCTTCATTACAATCCATATTGCCGAGGCGGTAAGAACAAGAAGGAGAGAACACATGATCAACAGGTTAATCCGCATCCATCTGCGTGAGTTTTCAATATTTATTCCAAGGCGTATAATACCGGAAGGTGAAGGGTCGAGGCCTTCACTAAGAGGGGCAATAATCTCTTTTACCAGTTTGCCGTTATGTTCATGTACAGAAACATGGACCCCTTCTTTTTGAAAATAATCCTTTGTGACCCTGGGCTCATCAGGATGAATATACGTATCATTCAGGGCGGGATCGCTGCTTGCGATAATTTCACCGTCAAAGCGTTCAACAGAAACCGATTCGAGAACAGGCACAGATGCCTTCATCTGTTCAAGAAGAAGCCGGGTATGGTATTTCCCGGAGAAACTGATTCTGTTTATCGATTCATTCAGGATGCCGGCAACTGCGCCCGACAGCCGGTTTTCCTCTGTTATCTGCTGGTATCTGAAAAGTATAAGGCCTGCTATCGTTATTACAAGCATCATTGAAAGAATAACCGCACCGAAACTGAAAGCCAGTTTGCGGTCTTCACTGAAGCCGGAGGAATTGTCCTGTCTTACTTTTTTATTAATGATCATATTACTGTTTCACTATCCGCATTTTTCCGTTCCAGACAGGCGTAGGGCTTTTCCACGGTTTTCTGAAACCCTTCGGCACAGGGCCGTTCCACCCCGGGTAAAGATTCAGGGTCTCCCGCGTTACAGGGAAGACAGGCACCAGCGCGTGATATGGCGGGTTAGAGCCTGTTAGCAGAGCATATGCGGTATCCATAGCTTCCGCGCCAAGGGGACCGCAGAACTGGGCTGAATCTATAACCGTGAGTCTCCCTGATCTGATATTCTTCACCGACTCCGGGTCGCCGTCAATGGTGGCAATCATAATCTCCCTGCGGCCGGCTTTGTACAGGCCGTCAACAACGGATAAACCCCCTCCGTCATTTACAGTAAAGATAACATCGATAGAACCCTTCAGAGGGAAGTCTTTCAGAATATCCGCCGCGGCTTTTTTACCGCTGACAGGTTCCACGGCAGTATAAGATTTGAGCACCCTGTATTTTTTACCGCTGTCATGAAGGGCATCGAGGAAACCGTTAACACGTTCAACTGTAGAGGAAACGTGAGGATAATCAACGAGTACCAGTTTTATCTCCCTCTCTTCGATGAAGCGTGATGCAATATATTCTCCGTCAAGGTAGCCGGCCTGGTAATTGTCAGAAGTCCGGTATGCGGCAAGAGTCCCGCCGCTGATGTACTGGTCGTAGGCGACTACGGGGATCCCTTTGCTGTTGGCGTACCTGAGAGGCTCAGAAAGGGCCGCATTGTCTGTCGGCTGCACGATGATAAGATCCACATTCATATCAACAAACTCTTTCATCTGTTTAATCTGGTTTTCAATACCGGCAGAACCGTCACCGGCCACCCTCTGCACAAGTTTTACAACGGGGGTGCCGGCTGAAGCAGCCCTGCGGTTAATGGCAGCGGCCTCGTTTTCAAGGCCACGGCGCATGGCAACCTGACCCGGAATATTTGAGGACCAGTAGAGGACACCTATTCTGAACTCCCTCTTCGCGGATAGAAGATCCGGAGAGGAGAGGAGAGTGATCAAAAGCAGCAGGCAGAGAACTGCCGACTGAAAACCGGAGAAAAATCGATTTAATTTCATAATATAATTCCAGGTCAGATTTTAAAGCATTGCTTAAAAAAAGAACTTTCCTTTATTAATAAACTACATATTGACATGAAATTTTTCAAGCTATTCTGCTGAAACATGAAGACTTTTTTATAAAGCGGGATTCGGGAAATATAAAACCGGATGAATAAGAGCAGATGTAGTACAATCCTTAAACAGCAATTAATTTATACTTTTGCGAAAGGCTCGTTATGCGATGTGAAATTTTATAATTGATAACCTTCCTCAATCAGTTCTGTAAGTCTTCCGACAAACCTTGCCGCAGGTGCTCCATCGATAACATCATGATCTATCAATATCGTCATTTCCAGAAATTCTCTTATATCTACAGCATTGTTAAAAACACCCGGCTTTTTTACTATTGATCCGATAGCTATGCATAGAGGATGTATACTGAAAGGGATAGCCCATCCATGTATATTGCTGATCATCCCGACAGAAGTAACAACAACGGTACCCATCATTTTCTTTACGCAGTAAGGATTGGCCAGCAATATTTTCCAGATCATTAATCTGACAAATCGGGGTAATAACAAAAATAATGTAATTGATTTTGATCCTTTATTTTGTTCAATAACATAATCTTCCTTCCCTTTTATCACTTCCTTTTTAGCTCTTTCAATTTCATTGTAGATGTCTGATACATTCATACTGTTGATATCCCTTATAATAAGAGGTATAGGGACAAGATCATTATCAACTTTCTTTTCGACGAGGATAGAAATATCGATGTCATTAAAGATTACAAGCCGGCTCTTTCCTTTTCTCAAGGCATGTACCTGCTTATGTTCATTTACCGCCTGACTGATGCATTTTAAAATCCATGATGTAAATGAAATCCGAACACCGGACTCTCTCTGCCTGTTTCTTATTTTCTTTCTCGATTCAGTGACATCAATCTCAACCAATGCCTTTATATGATGCTTTCGCATGCCGAGTTTCCCGACATCAATAGTAAACTGTCTGCTTGCCGGGAAAGTTTTAATTGTATAATCATTTACTGGTTTCATTCATTTCCTGCTTGTAAGTTGTTAGATTTGTTTTTAACATAATTTCGCACAATGTTTAATGAGAGAAGTAGAAGTACGCCAGCCATGGCCCGGACGGCGGCTGCAGGCGCATAAGGAATGTTATGCGCCCCGGATATAATGCATCTGATTCAAAAATTGAGGCCCGGATAGCCTGCAGCAGTTTTTGTCAACACGGTAATCTGCAGGTGCTGAATAGTTTTCGCTTGCACTGCCTATTTATTTAAATGTGATACATTTAAAATTTCATCAGACAGTTTGTCAGCTGCTTCCTTCATCAGCAGATCGATATTTTCCGCCATCGGTTTGGAAATAAACGTACCCGTTTCTTTATTATACCCTTCATAAGTAAGAGCAATAACTTCATTTTGAGGCAGCTCGATGAACCTGCCATCAACAAAAAACGCTACAAAATTTCCTCCCCCTTTAAGCTGAGTCAGATTGGACAGCCATACCACATAAATATATTTAGTTTTAAATTTTTTAGATAGTTCAGAAATGTTTTTTTTAGCTGCATCTGAAATCCAGCTTGCCCCGTCTAAAGTGCTTATATCAATTCTCTTTGATTCTTCTGTTTCAACAATTAAATCTCTGGGTTTTGCCATTGTTTTTTGCACCTTGTCAAAAGGGGTAACATTAAAACTTGACTTCTTTTCGAGTTCATCAGTTAAATATTTTGCAAACACAAAATCTATATCTCTATTCTTGCCGGGAATAACAGTTATAGAATCAGATTTGATCTGGCGGCCCGGTAATATTTCGAATTCTTTCTGATAATGATATCTCGTCTGAGCGACATGACAGGAACTGCTTAAAAGCAGCGCTGCTGTTATCAGAATTGTTTTGATGCTTTTTGTTTTCATAATATAATCCCTCAATTTATTTTTTTTTCAACATTCCCATATCTGCGGCAATTTTTTCAGCAGACTCATCCGCTGATTCGGAAACGGCTTCGCTGAAGGTTTTTCCTGTAATCCCCAGATAGGTATAAATTATTTCATATTTGGCATTGCCTATTTCCTGAAAATCAGGTTTTCCGAAAAGCTGTGTAAGCACATGAGCCCTGTGTTTTATTCCAAGAGGCCGGTGAAACTGAACTGTTGACGGGTTCCATATAATATATAGATAATCAACATCCAGTGTTCTTTGAGTCTTTTTAATTTTATCAAGATCACTTGATGAATAATCAACTATTACCTCATCAAAAAACGCTGAACTGAAAGGTCCTTTAACAGGCTGGGAAATACTTCCGATTTTTGCAATAATCTCTTTCCCGGATAAGATCTCGAATCTGCTGTATTGCCGTAAAGACTTTGATATCTGTTCAGCTAATGCGGCTGAAAGTTCACTCCTATCTCCTGCAATAACAGCTATTTTGCCCTGTTTCGTTACAAGCTTATCGCTTTTCAGGTTAAAAACAGATGAACTGCATGAACAGATAAACAGTAAAGGTATCAGTAATAGCAATCTATTCATATCACAAAATCTCCAATTTGTATATGAGAAAAAATTATTTTTTAAAAAGTCAAACACTTATAGAGCAGTTTTACAAAATAACGGAGCAAATTAAAACATCTGAAGGGGGGAGGACATTTTAGCATCTCAGAATATCAACAGGGTCTTATTAATAGCAGGCTTCTGATTAACCGGGAATTAAAAAAATGCCTACACCATCTCATATTTAAACTTTCCCGACATCAACTGAAAGTGTCTATCAAGCGAATAGAGTATAAGGTTGTTTCGGATAACATTCTGTACAATGATCAGATCCGGAATGCCGACATTATTAATACCGCTTTTAAGATTGATTCTCTGAAAGTCAATGAGCTCTTCCCAGTTGATCTCGACTTGGATCGAGCGGACAGAACGGATTATTTCAATGAGTTCATTTTCTTTTTTATGGTACAGTACAGGGAGTATTTCCGACAGGATAAGATTATTAACACAAATTCTGTTGCCGTCGATAAAATCTTCGAGCTGATTGGTTACGCCAGGATTACCGCCACGGAAATATTCAATCCAGACCGAAGAGTCAACTAAAACAAAACTCATCTTTTTCTCAGCCTGTTTAAATCGATATCAAGGTCAACCCTGCCGGAGAACTTTTTCAGTTTTTTAACTTTTTCTCTCTGTATAAGGTTCTGAAGAGCTTCCTTGATCACATCGGTTTTTGTATGAATATTTGTCAATTCCATCGCTTCATTGACAAGCTCCTCGGGAATGTCGATGGTTGTTCTCATATGGTTCCTCTATGCATAAAATCTAATAAAATCATATGCATTGTCAACAATATTTATGCATATCATATCCGTTTCATGAGGAAGGTTGCATAAAACAGTACGGTGACAGGGGAAGTTTTATCTCTAAAAATACTCCTTAACCACGAATTTCGAAATAGTCATCCAGTTCATATTGCTGTCAGCAGGCAGATGAAATTCGCCGGAAACTTCAAAAGAGGAATCTGAATTATTAAATTGATAATTTTCAGAAGAAATGTTTATTAGATTTTACAGTAATTTTATAATAAAACATTACTGGTTTTTGAAAATTACCTCCCTTTTTTACCACTCATCTCAGATATTTCTAATTTTAAAACTGCAATATTCTTATAAACATCATCATTTTTTAATGCTTTTTCTTTTATAATATTCGGATTATCTTCCAAATGATTTAAAATCATTTCAATGCCATGTTTTTTTTCATTTATGTTTTTTAATATAGAAATTTTACCAGATATTATAATAGTTCTATATTCATGCCCGCATTCATTCTTTACATAACCTCTGTCGTCAATTACAGTTGCGCAAACCCGGGGATTATAATTAATAAAATCTATCTTCATCCCTTTTGGACCAGTGTGAAAATATAAAGCATTTTGTGTAACATCAAAACCATAGCTTAAGCTAACAATATAGGGTTCATTATCCCTGCACATCGATATTACTGCGTATTTCCCCTGAGTTAATATATCCCTCAACTCATTTTCATCAGTTATTTGTCTTTCCTGCTTTCTCATATGATATTTTTTCATCAGGAGTTCTCCGTAAAATTTTAAAAAATGAATACCTGTTAAAATTTGAGTTATTTTTCAAGAATTATTTCTTAATATTAATTGAAAGCTTTGCCGGGAGTGTTACTGATCTGTCGATACATTTTTCATTACCTATGTCTCGGGCATTCGTTATGCTATTTCGGAAAACGTCTTGCTTATGCGACGTGGCACGGCCTTTTGCGCGATGTGGCGTGGTTCGACTCCGCTCACCAACCGTAGCCCGAACAAGCAACGCGAGTGAAGCTGTTAAGCTTTGAGTCTGTCGCAAAAGTAATTTTTATTATATTTCAAACTTTTTCACTGTTAATATCTGCTAATAACCGCCTATAACTGCTTATAATAAGAAATGGAATTTCTGATTTTGTAAAAATTTGACTTTTGCGACAGACTCCGTTGTTATGTGATGTTTCATACGTTTCAAATGAAACGAATATTTTTTAAATAAAAACTTAATAATATGTATTTTAGTTGTGATTAGTTTTTAGTTTTTGGATTCCGATAAATGAATCGAATGCTTAAATTCAGAATTCCCTTCTACTGTCCAGAAATTTTGATGCATTTTTAACATACCTTCATGATTAATAGGTCCATTTATAATTATACCAGAATCATCAACAGCAGCAATTTTATGTGCTGGCATGAATTTTCCCCATCCGCGAATATCTGCAACTTGTTCTTGAGATACAAAATATGTTACTTTTCGTATCCCAGACCATATACAAGCACCTATACACATCGGACATGGCTCATTGGAAGATATCAAATGAGCTTTTGATAGAATCTTAGAACCATGGGTTTTTATTGCTGACTGAATTACTAACATTTCAGCATGTTCTAGCGGGTTACCTGATGTTCGAGAGTTATTATAGCTAGAAGAAATCACTTTATCATCTACAATTATTACAGCGGCAAAAGGAGGATTACCTGTAGCAATTGCTTCATTTTGAAGTTGAAGAATAATTGAAATTATTTCATTCGGAACCATTTGTTTAAATTCTCCAGTCTGTTCATTCTATGTTTAGTACAGTAGTATGAAATTTCACATAACGTTTTGCTTCTGCGAAGTTGCGGCAGACGTCCGTTATCTTTACTGATGATAAAATCCCCCGCGAACAGGCAGGAATAACAGCCTTCAGCAGAATTGCCGGGTAATACGCCGGAGCACCGTCATCATCGTTCTTATATTTTTATTCGGTACCTCTGAGATCAATTTTATTATCAACGAGCCAGTGTATTGTGTTTTTAAGAGACCCGGGAACTATCTGTTTTGAAAAATCTGCCGGGACCATTACACCCTGGTCATATGAATATTTCCTGTATTTCGCCATTGTTTAACCTCACATAATGGAATCAGGTTCTTACAATAACTTATTTACTGCATAACAGCTGTTAAATTGCAATTAATTTATACTTTTGCGAAAGGCTCGTTGTACGATGTAAGCGCATTATTACAATGAGTTTTTTCGCTTTGTGTCCACGGACGGACGAAAAGCTGGTATAAGCTTATAATGCATGTTGAATTTCATAAAGACTTTTTATAGAATTTATTTCTTTTGCTTTGATGCTTGATTCTTCCCTTAAATCATATTCCATTTGAAGTCCTAACCAAAAATCAGGTGTTGTTCCAAAGTATTTTGAAAATCGCAAAGCAGTATCCGCTGAAACACTTCTTTTCCCTTTAATGATCTGTGATATTCTCGTTGGTGGAATATTTGTATCTTTAGCAAGTTTATATGCCGTAATATGAAATTCATTTAAGAATTCTTCTTTTAATATTTCACCTGGATGTATGTTTTTTATCTTTTTCATTTTAATTTTCCTTTTAATGATAGTCTACGATTTCAACCTCATATGCATTTGAATCTTCCCATTGAAAGCATATGCGATATTGATCATTTATTCTTATACTGTATGGATTCTTTCTGTCACCTTTCAGCTTCTCTAATCGGTTCGCTGGAGGAATCATCAAATCTTTTAATTCCTTTGCCCTTTGAATCATGAAAAGCTTCCTCAATGCAACTCTTTGAATATCTTCTGAAAACTTCTTCGAATATTCCTGATTCCAGATCTTCTCAGTTTCTTTGCATTTAAATGACTGTATCATAACGTATAATAACGCGTTACGTTAATAATGTCAACTATTTTTTTAAAAGCAGGCAGGACGGCCGCTCACTGACCGCGAAATCGAAGTACAGCTGTTTAATGCAATTAATTTATACTTTTTCTACAGCCTCGTTAGGCTCAAATCTATTCCGGGTATTTTCAAAATCGACCAAGCCAGGGAAGGCTTTGTCGATTTCTTTTTTTGTAATTAGTTCCCTGTCAATCCGCTTACTAAAATATCCAGTAAACAACTCTCATATGACCTTATACCCAGAATCCCCACCTAACACCATATTTATCAATAAAAACGACCTGGCATGCAGTATAGTCTTCAGTACTCATTGGATAAATAGTTCTACTATCAGTCTCCATCAAGCTATATGCCTTTTTTAATTCATCTTCATTTTTAAACTTCAAAGACAATAGATAGCCATTTGATTCTTTTGTCCAATCACTTCCACCAAAGTCATTAATCATTAATAGACAGTCATGAATCAATATCTCTGCATGATCAATTAATTGTTCGTTTTCTTTATTTGGAATGACTGTCTTTACAGTAGCGCTTAATGTTTTTTGATAAAACTCTATTGCTTTTTTGCTTTTACCAGATAAACAGATCACTGTTGATAACATATCTATTCCTCCATTTCAATCATTTCAACTGCCAGTTACAATTGTTCAACATAGAATTGTTACCGATGTCTCGCTACAAATGTGTTATCAATGTCTCGGGCATTCACGATTTAATTTCGCATAACGCCTTGCTTACCTGACGTCGCGCGGTCTTTTGCGCGATGTGGCGTGGTTCGAACGACCGCTAGGGAGTGAAGCACATAAGCTTTGTTAGGCGACGGTTGTGCGTATCTTCGAAATAAAATTTTTTTATATTTTTGATCATTATTATTTAATGCATTTTACAATAAATCTAGCTTCTTTAACGCACAACTAACAAACTTTTGGAAAAAGATTCCATATGTTGAATGCTTATATTTAAAATGTTCAAGAGTATCCATGCCAGGCGAAGTCATATACCCCCCTGCATCATATAATGGTGTTAGTAACCCTTGCGAAGAAGTAATTATTGATAAGAGTTGATCATTATTCATTTCTTCAGTTCCATTATTACAAAATTTAATAATATCTTGCAGCATCATATTTAAAACAGTTGTGCATGTTCTTATTCCATCTTCATGTCTAATTGTTTCATCGATCATTAGTTTGTATATAATTCCTAAAATAGCCGATTTTACTTCATCATCACAATGTTCGATATAATGCATTGTTGTAATACCAATGTCAGTTAATAAATTCGGTTTCTTTTCAATTTCATCAATAAATTTGTTTCGTTGTTCATAAGTAGTATCAGAAAATTCTTGTAAAAATCGTTTTACTTTTTTTGCAAAAAAATAATCTTTGATAATAAAAGGTGATTTTACAGCTGTTAAAGCAATATTTCCAGCTGGAATTGCTTTAACTACTTCATTTGTTAATCCTGAATCAATAAATGCTTCAAGTCCAGAAATTAGAGAAGAACTTGATTCCAGCATCAATTTTTTCATATCTTCATTTGGTTTAGTCATATATAATATACCTATTTTAGTATTATTGGATAAGTTGTTAAAGCGATTATGACAACACTGAAAGTTAAGCATAACTGTCGCCTAACGTTCCCGGGGCAGGCGACGTTGCGCCCGCCTTTGGGGCGCAATGTGGCGTAGCCCGACGAGCGCAGCGACGAGCGCTTGCCCCGTGTTATGTGCCGTAGCCAGCCTGTAAAGAAAGGCCGCCGTAGCCAGGACGGCGGAGGCGGATCTAAAAGAAAATGTCTCACATTACTATTCTTAAACTTCCGGATATATTTTGAATTTGATATTATTTTTACCCTCATTTTTTACTTGATACATAAGTTCGTCAGCATGCTTTATCATATCATCAAACTTAAGAGTGGTTTCCTTAAAAATTACAACACCTATACTTAAAGTAATAGGCCATTTATTCTTATTTGCAATATCTAATACTTCATCTTTAAGTCTTTCAACAACAGGCTTCGCATTTTCTAAATCTGTTTCAGGAAGTAATAATGCAAATTCATCACCGCCAAGGCGGGCAATTATATCCATTGGGCGAATTAGTTTTATTATTCTACTTGCTACTGTTTGTAATAAAACGTCACCTGTTGAATGTCCATAATTGTCGTTAATAAATTTAAAATTATCAATATCAAAATAAACAAGAGATATTGGCAATTTGGTTCTATTTGATTTATCAATTTCATGTTCTAATTGTATTTGAAATGAACGTGAATTATTAATATTTGTCAATGGATCAATTAGTGAAAGATCGTTTGCTTGCTGGTATAGATATAGTAATTTAGAAAGCAATATAGCGTGTACAATGTAGTAACATAGCTTGAAGGTGTTATTCATTATTGGATACATGACACTTGTATATTTTTCAGTATATGATATATCAACTAACAGGCCAGCAAATGCAGATAAAATGACAATAATAATTCCAAAAGTCATATTCGTTAAAAGAATGCTAAGTGAAATAATAATGAGAAAGAAAATCTCAAAAACCAATTCATGACCAGTATAGAAATCTATAAATCCAAGTAAAAATACTAAAAATAGATTTATAGAAAATATTACAAATCTATTTTTATTGCGATAATACATCAATAGATTTAATACATTGATCATGCATTTATCCTTCACAAATATAATCGATGCAAAGCAAGTTGTTCATCTCATTTAAATTAACAATTTTTTACTTTTATAATAATTCGAAGAATAAATTATATATAACATTTCTGCTTGATTAGCAATTGTTTCAATCATATATTTTTGTTCATTATTAACTATTGCAGGAAAGATAAAATAGGTATTAATTATAAAAGTTTCATCAGTAGATGATATGGCTGAAAGATTATCAAAAGGCATATTATTAATTAGATACTTGTTTGAAATATTTTTTGGAATCACTTTATCCTTGTCTCGAGAAATAAATATTTCTGTAAGTGTTTTTGTTTTTTCTATATTTACTAACCGTAAAAGTACCCATTCGGTATTTGCGATGATAAGAATTTTTTCAGCAAAGTATGATAATATTATTTTCATTTCTTGCTTTGTTTTCGGATATTTGCCGATTTTTGTAAAAATTGAATTAAATTCTTCTAACTGTATATTTATACTGCCGATATACTTAAAAGCACTTTCAATTCTTTTTTTCAAATTATCACGGTCTTTTTCTAGTAGAATAATTTTTTGTTCATATAATTTAGATTCAATTTTATAGAAATGATTTGCGCAAAATCCTAGTGATAAAAGTAAAAGTAAAATTATAAATTCAGCGATTTCCATCTTTTCAAAGTTTAAAAATTTAACTATGAAAGGGCTGACAAGAATAAGTATATAGATTGCAATTATAATTGCTAAGTACAGATTTTTTAAAAATCTATTATTTTTTTCCATATTGAACTATCCCTTTTCTATTAAATAATTATGAACAATAATGATTTAATATATTATACTTTATCGTCTTTAACATGATATACCCAATCACCCCTGAGACTAAAGATACTAAAAGATATTCATTTTCAGTTAATAAATATAAGATCATATTTATTTTTCATATTGATTTCTCCTAAAAAGCCCGGCACGGACGCCGGGCGCCCCGTTAAGTTGGGCTGGCTATGGCAAATAACGTCCCCGGCGTATGCCACGTTTTCACCGTAGCGTAGCGAAGGTGAAAACGTGGCGTAGCCCAAGCGACCAAAGGGAGCGCCGCGCATGACGCCGTGTTATATGCTGTAGCCAGCCCGACTACATTAAGATCGCCGAAGCCAGGACGGCGGAGGCGAAAGTTGTAGTATAAAAAATCATCTCACAATTAATTTTAAATTAATAATTTTGAAAAAAATAAAACCGAAAATTCCAGATAAGAATGAAGCAATAAGAATTGCTATTATTGAATATTGAATCATTAAATATTCGGAGAAAGCAAGATTCGTTATAAAAATTGACATCGTAAAACCTATCCCGCCAAGTATTCCAGCACCAAGTATATGTTTCCAGTTGGTATCCTTTGGGAATTCACATATTTTTAATAATATAGCGAATAATGAAAAAACAAGAATTCCAATTGGTTTTCCTAATATAAGACCAAAAAAAATACCTAAAGAATTTTGAGATAATAAATTTGAAAGGTTATTTAAATTAATAATTATTCCGGTATTGGCAATTGCAAATAATGGAATAATAATATAGGCAACAGGTTTATGTAAAAAATGTTGTAATTTTAATGAAGGATTGTTCTCATTTTTTTTAAAAGGAATAGCAAATGCCAATAACACACCCGTAATTGTCGCATGTATGCCTGATTTTAACATAAAATACCACATAACAATGCCTAAAAATAAATAAGGCGTAATACGATAATATTTAAGTCTATTAAGAATTAATAGAAAAATAAAAATACATATAGCTATAGATAAATACATGATCGAAATATTTTTTGAATAAAAAATAGCAATAATAACGATAGCACCAAGATCATCTATTATTGCAAATGCTGTTAGAAATATTTTCAATGAAACTGGTATTTTATTACCAATAAGTGCAAGAACACCAAGAGTAAAGGCTATATCGGTCGCCATTGGAATTCCGAAGCCTGATTGTGTCGGCGTTCCATTATTAAATATATAATGTATTGTTGCCGGTATAACCATGCCGCCTAAGGCAGCAATAATTGGTAATAAAGCATTCTTAAAAGATGAAAGTTCTCCAATGTATAATTCTCTTTCAATTTCAAGACCCACAAGAAGAAAAAAAATTGTCATTAACCCGTCATTAATCCAATGTTGAATTGAATAGTTAAGATTGATCCATAAAAAAGATAAATCAATGGTTTGATGCCAAAAATGCACATAACGATCACTAAAAATACTGTTAGCTAGTAAAATAGATATAAGAGTACAGAGTATTAAAATTAACCCACCTGTTTTTTCACTTTCAATAAATTCTTTAAAATAATTTGAAACAGTGTTGTTTATCATACTTGATATTTCCTTCTCTTATTCCGCACGCCACGGACGGCGGGCACTCCATTGAGTTTGGCTGGCTATGGCATATAACTTGTTCCTATACGCCATATGGCGTGTAATATTCTAACAAATAGTGGAAAGTGCCATTAATGGCGTATAAAAACTATATCGCTTAAGCACTAATGTTCTCTCGCACTACTTTTACCAGCATGCATAAAAATTATTGCTGTGTTACTGATCTGTCTCAGAATGTCCCCAACGCCAGCCATATATAAAACCATCCATACGCTTTTAACAACACATTTTTTATACTAAAACTCCAATATTTTAATAAAAATAAAAGTGTGGTTCACCCTCCCCCGGCCCCTCCCTTAAGGGAAGGGTGAATAAAAGAAAGGAGCGAACAGGACGTTCGCGACGGGGCGTTGCAGCAGGATGCTGCCTTACGCCCCTTAAATAAATTCTGTTAATACACGGGAAGTATATATCAGAATTCGAATTCAATTGATGTTAAGGAATAGTTTGTTCAGCAGCCTGGCGGCGATTGAGCCCAGGCCCTCCGCCGCTTGAGGAGCGGGGGGTTCTGCGAAGGGGTGCCCGGCTGCACCCCTTGCGATGTTAAATATGATAACAAAACAGATCCCCGCCTGCGCGGGGATGACAGTGGTTAAGGCCGCCTGCGCGGGGATGACAGTGGTTAAGGCCGCCTGCGCGGG
>CAYTNW010000011.1:0-114868 GCA_964439325.1 uncultured Leptospirales bacterium
TTTACCGGACTTCGGGCTCCGTTTTTCGATGCTGACTGCAGAAAACGGCCTCCGGCCTGCTGTATCACTGATCCGTTACCGTTTTTTTCTCTGTTCTCCGCCGTTTTGAGCACCAATTCCCGGTTGTTATGCTTCAATTACACATGAGATACACAGCCTCCTCGTCATCAGCATGGCTTTTTAAGGTTCTGTCATTGAAGTTCGGGCTCCATTTTTCGATACAGACCGCAAAAAAACGGTCTCTGATCTTCATACAGAGATATAATTACGCCTGTTATACGTGAATTTCAGAAAAATATTTACAATAGCTGCCGGAATAACGCTGACTGAATAAGCAACTTTCGCACCATCAGACCGGCATTTTTAAATATTATTCCAGCAGATCGGGCACAGAAAGTGGATACAAACAGCAAATAACGGTCTTTATCAGAGTTCATCGGTGCTGCGGAGTGATTATAAATAAATTTATTCCGATTATCATCAATTTCATGCTATTTTTTTGAAAAAATATATATTATTAATGAATTGACTTCAAAGGTGTGCTATTTTTTTCTGAATGTAACATAAAAAACCGGTCTTATTGAACCAGAGATGACCCGGAGGAGTATCAATGTCAGCCAAATTACCAGTAGTTTCGATCGTCGGAAGACAGAATGTGGGGAAGTCAACCCTGTTCAATACCCTGATAAAAGACAAAAAATCGATAGTTCATTCGTTTCCCGGACTGACAAGGGACGTAATATCGAGCAATATGGTGTATGACGGCGTAAGTTTCGTTATTTCCGATACTCCGGGGCTCGACCTCTCCTCCGCTTCCGAGCTTTCGGACACAATAATCGACGGTGCAAAGAAACATCTGGAGAAAACAGATGTGATCCTCTTCCTGATGGAATACCCTTCACCAGAGGCATTTGACTACGACCTTGCCGACATTGTGAGAAAAATGTCAAAACCGACGATAATCGCGGTAAACAAGATGGACAGCGGCGACCAGCTGGAGGTGATGAGCAACTTTTACGAGATGGGGATGACCGAGGTAATCCCTGTATCAGCGGTACGGAGGTTCAATATAGACCTTCTGCTTGCCAATATAATAAGGCTTCTGCCGTCACAGAAGACATCCGTGCCGGAGCCCGACCTCAAAATAGCGATAGTCGGGCGTCCGAACTCCGGAAAATCGACCCTGCTGAACGCATTTATGGGTTATGAGAGGTCGGTCGTATCGGATATTCCAGGTACTACGCGCGATTCGGTGGACGATATGTTCACATATTATGGAAAGAACATACGTATTATCGATACAGCCGGCATAAGAAAGAAGAGTAAAATCACGGAAGACATCGAATACTACTCGTTTACCAGGACTGTGGAGTCGATACACAGGTGTGACGTCGTAATACACCTGATAGATGCCGTGATGGGATTGACTGAAAATGATAAAAAGATCTCTGACGAGATACTGAAGGCGAAGAAACCGATAATAATCGCTATCAATAAGTGGGACGCGATGGAAAAAGACCACAAAACCTTCGACAGGTTCAAGGAAAACCTGATTTTCAAATTCTATAAAGCGGGGGACTTCCCTATTATCTCAATCTCCGCGCGTGATAAACTGAGAATAAGCAAGCTCCTTGAGACCGCGATACTGCTGAAAGAGAGGGCGAACAGGCGTATAGATACCCCAACTCTGAACAAGGTGATGGGGAATATTAAAAGTTTCGGCAGGATTCCGCAGCTTGGCGAGAAAATCAAAGTCTATTATGCGGTACAGATTGATACGGTCCCCCCGCAGTTCAAATTTTTCGTCAATAATGCGGAATTTTTCAAAAAGGACGTGCTCCGCTACTTCGAAAAAGAGCTCCAGAAGGCATTCGACCTCGAAGGGATGCCGATTATTATCCATGTTGAAGGTAAAAAGAGGAGAGAGAAGAAGGGGAAATGATCAGATCCTGACCCTCCCCTCTATAGATTTTGCAATTGTCGCACAGTCGACATACTCAAGATCGGACCCAACCGGCAGTCCGTGAGCGATCCTTGTCACCTTTATATTGAATCCTGATATCAGCGACGCGACATAGAGCGTCGTGACGTCACCTTCTATCGTCGGGCTAAGCGCCATTATTACCTCGTCAAGTCCGCCGGCACTGCACTTTTTTACAAGCGGACTTATATTCAGGTCTTCCGGGCCGATACCGTCAAGCGGGGAGATAAGCCCGGAGAGCACATGGTAAAGCCCCCTGAACTCGCCGGAGGACTCGATATTCAGCACATCTCTGGCACCCTCCACCACGCAAAGCATCCCCCTCTCCCTTCCGGGATCGGAACAGATAGGGCATATCTCCATATCGGAGATGCCCCCGCATTCAACACACGTTTTAATGTTATTTTTCAGATCAATCATCGACGCGGCTATGCTCTCCACCTCCGGCCCGGACATCTTCAGCAGGTGAAAAGCGATCCTCGAAGCGCTTTTATGTCCAATTCCGGGAAGTTTTGAGAGCTCTTTAGTAACCCTGTCGAGGTATGAGGACGGTGTCGCCAAGTCCGGCCGCCTCTACTTGAACATGCTGCCGAGGTCCATACCGCCGGCTATCGCCTTCATCTCCTGGGCAGCAAAATCCCTTGCCTTGTTCACAGCGTCGTTAACCGCGGAATATACCATCTTTTCAACTTTCTTTACGTCTCCGGCTTTAATCAGGCTTTCAGAAATAGATATATCAAGCAGGCTGAATTCCCCGTTGACCACTGCCTTGACGCTCCCGTCAGAGCTCTCTCCGTCAATTCTTGCCTTCTGAATCTTTTTCTGGATATTTTTCATCTCTTTCTGCATCTTCATCAGCTGGCCGATATCGCCAAGTCCCTTTAACATACATCTTCTCCTTTTTTTATTATCTCTCCATGAAAGGCGTTTTGAAGCTTCTTAACTGCGTGGCTTTCAACATTATATTCTTCCTTTTCAGGATTTAAAATCATTTCAGCTTCGGGGAGAGGCTCGTATACTCCGTCATCAACGAATTTCTCTCTCCCGGTAATCTCCGGTTCGGTCCTTTTTTCTGCTTTCTGCGCCGGCTTGCCGTTTTTTACAGTTACGGCCGATCCTGTGACCGCAGAAAGTTTTTCCTCGATATTTTTTAACGTATCCGGATCAAGCAGTTCCGTGTAATTTGAACCTCCGAGTCCGTCTGGATACTGAAGCGTCAGCACGCCGGAGCTGAACACGGCGTTCATTGATCTCAGAATGTAATACAGCCTGTCTTTTTTCAGCTCGAGGTCTTTAAGAAAACGGGCCCACGCCTCATTGATATCAGGGGGCTTCTGTGCCGAAGAGGCGTTGTTCATACTCTCTTTGTTTTCATTTTTAGCTGTTTCAGAGGGTTTATCTCCTCCCCCGCCCCCGTTTTCAAGATGCCTTATTATATCGGCAATCGACGGCGACTTTCTCACCGCAACCATGTCCAGCAGCGTCATCTCGAGATATACCCTGTCGTTCCCGGAAAATCTCAGATTTTTTACGAGATCGGCCCCGATAACGAATAACCTTCCAAGCTCCCCGTCAGTGAACTTCACTGCAGTATTACGCAGCGACTTCATCTCTCCGGCGGAGAGTCCCAGTATCGCCTGTATATCCACTCCGCTGTTTATCAGCCGTAGCGACCTTATTACCTCTATCAGACCGGACGTATACCTTGTGATATCGACCCCCATTGAGACCAGTTTGTCTACCTCACCCATCAGCCCCCTTCCGTCGGCATCGGCAACGAGGTCCATCATGCGAATAAAACTCTCCGTAGGGACAACGCCCATTATCGAGAGTGCATCCCCCTCTGATATCTCTGTATCTGACCCGGTCTTCACTCCGGAAAATGAAATCACCTGTTCAAGCAGCGACTGCGCGTCCCTCATCGATCCGTCTGCGATACGTGCAACCGGGAAAAGCGCATCATCAGATATTTTATAACCCTCTTTGTTGACAATCGTTCTGAGATGTTCTACCACGCGGTCAACGGGGATCTTTTTGAAAAAATATTTCTGACAGCGCGAGAGAATGGTTTCAGGGATCTTGTGCATCTCCGTGGTTGCGAAAATGAATATTATATGCGGAGGCGGCTCCTCAAGCGTCTTCAGAAGAGCATTAAACGCCTGGGTGGTCACCATATGGACTTCATCGATTATGTATATCTTGTATTTCGATTTTGCCGGAGCAAAATTGACATTCTCGCGGAGCTCGCGGATGTTATCAACACCGTTATTTGACGCGCCGTCGATCTCTATTACGTCAAAGGAGTTACCCTGCCTGATTTCAACACAGTTTTCACAGACGCCGCATGGACTTGGAGTGGGCCCCTCTTTGCAGTTAAGGGCCTTCGCGAGAATCCTGGCCATAGTGGTTTTACCGACACCGCGCGGCCCGGAAAACAGATAGGCGTGCGTTATCCTGCCCTGAGAAATACTGTTTTGAATTGTCTTTGAAACGTGGTCCTGGAAGACGACATCACCGAAAGTCTGAGGTCTCCACTTTCTGGCTATTACCTGGTATGACATATTTTACTGATCAGCCCGGTGTTATTTTATCCGGAAAGGGTGGGATTCGAACCCACGGTCACTTTCGCAACACACGGCTTCCAACCGTGCTCCTTTGGCCGCTCGGACACCTTTCCTTCAACTTTACGGTACTGATAATTTATGGTGCTATCTTTGTCAATAAACAAATTTAGGGTTAATACCTAAAAATTTAAAGGTTAACCTGAATTTAGGGTGACAGGATTTAGTTGATTAGATTTATAAAAACAGGTATAATATTTTAAACAAATGCTATTGCTTTTACGATTGAATTAAATCAAAATGTCACTGCGAGGCAAATAATGCCGCGGCAGTCCGATTTGTACAATACGGGTTTTATTAAATGGGACCTATATTGCTAAAAACAGATTGCTTCACTGCGTTCGCAATAACATGGTACTAATCCATTCGTAAAGTACTATATTATGGAAAAGTATAAAAAATATCATAAAGGCATATTTGATCCGATAAAAAAAGGAGCGCTGTTTTGATGTTTCAGGAACAGAATTATGAAGAGATCCCTTCGTACCGCGGATTCGGCGGTGCGGTAAAAAAATCGATTGGCCAGTACGGTGCCATGCGCTGGATTTTCGCCATGCCGCTGATATTCATATACTGCGTAAGCTACGCACTTCTTTCGCCAGAATATACGACACCGTACCAGATTTACTATGAAGATCTGAAAAAAAGAATAGCCGATGAAAAGAAAAGCATTACAACTCCCGTCACCCTTCCATCAGACCTGTTCCATTACAGCAGCGTATGGCAGGATATGGGGGGAGAAAACCCCTTCGCCAGAACACTGATAACCGCGAGCCTTGAATATCTCTTTAAAAGCATGAATTTTCTTAAAGATATCCAGGAGAACGACGATGCTGCGCTGAAAGTCCTGATCGGAGAGAAACTCTCCCGCATGAATCAGAAAACAGCCGGTACACGTAATGTACAGGATATCTATGACTCGATAAAAAATAAGGGGGAAATATACTCCAGGCTCTTTGATCAGCTTTTCACGCTGCACGGCCTTAAAAAACTCGAATCAAAATATTCAGAGACCGATCTTGAGATTTTTTTCAACATGCTCTGCACCGGAGCTGAAGAAAAAAAATTCCGCCGCATTCTCGGAGCTTTTGTTCTTAATGCCCCCTACTACCTCGTGATAAAAAACAGCATCAACGAGTACTATCAGAACAACGACGTCCTCTTCCCGGTCGACCTTTACAGCTTCACGCTTTTCATGATGTACCTGGACCTGATAAAAAACAGCGACACCAGACCGACAATTGCCGAATGCCGTCACTGGGTACTTTCCGTTATTGTGCCTGAAGACGTAAAACGCAACGAACTCCAGATTAAAGAATTTTCCATACAGGATATCATAAAGGAAGAGATGATTATGCCCAATCCCGGCTATTTTTCAAAGGGATATAACGAGAAAAAGCACAGAGCGATAGATATTGCAAGCGGCAGGGGCACGATGATACGTTCACCCCTTACCGGTACCGTGACCTATTATGAAAAATCGCCGAAGAGATCAATCGTCGGCAATTTTATCATCATCAAGGACGATAGGACACATTTCAACATCTTCATCTGCCATATGGACAACAAGGATTATATAGAAAACCATTCTACAGAGGGTGAACTCGCCGAACCGATAGCGAACCTCACGCCGAACTGGGTCCACCCGGTGAAGAAGGGGCAGTTTTTCGAGGTAGTGGGGAATACCGGCAAAAGCACCGGTGCTCATACACATATCCAGATTGCACAGAGGACCAGGCCCTATACCACATACGATTTCTTCAAGGTGAATAAGCCGTATCAGAAACAGTTCAACGAATACCTCGGCAAGAACAGTTACTGGCAGTATTACAGCAGAAACGAACAGCTTCTGCTTTCAATACTGGGGATGGTCGTCCCGATGTACGACTGCACAAGACATTTTGCAGACCGCGACCCGGAGATACTTAAACAGTACAGCCTGCTTCAGAAGAACTACATGCCTTCATCTGAGACTATCAGTCAGGCGGATATCTCGCTGGAAAAGATTCCGGAAAATGTCATTCGCACCTATTTTTCAAAAGCGACCCAGGAACATGTCATAAATGAGCGTTACGAATATCAGCTCAAGTATTACTCAGGTCTGTTCAACTTCTTCAGGCATGTTATGAAACTGACCGTCCCTAAAGCGCCTCCCCTTCCGGAAAGAGCCATACCTCTTACTCCGTGGCAGACAGTAAGACGCAGAAGAGAGGATGAAGACACGGTATCACCGGAGAAAAACATTAACGAACTGAACTTTTACCGGGCAGTCAACAAGTATTTCCTCTACAAGATGATGCAGCTGAACGAAACACCGAGGGAGATCCGGGACAGCATGCTCGGAAATCCGATGTACACAGGCCTTACCGAAGACGGCATGCCTGACGATATTACCGGATACACGCCGGCAGGCGATGAAGAACGGATCAGCCTTCTTGAAAAATTTATAAGTGATGTAATACACGGAACTCCCGACGTTTCATTTTTTAACAACGACGATTTCTGCTCTTCTATATTCACGGACATTACTGCGGCATGTGATTCTGCCGGTATGCCTGCCGATGTCAATTTCGGTTTTTTCCGCTACCACATGGCGGAACTACAGCAGTCATACAGGACTTCAAAGTTCGTACGCTTCCCTGAAAACCGGGAATTCCGATATGATAAAAGATACGATGCCTCGATACGTTCTTTCGTTCTGAACATCTTTGAACTGGCCGCCTGTCATAAAAATTTCGGCATGTTCCGAGAAATATACCGTCATCCGGGCGAGGCATCGCTCTCTCTACCCGGAAGGATTTCCCTGAAAGTCCGCAGGCGCTTTAATAAAATTGCAGCCGTTGTGCGGAACAGGATATTCGGCATACCATATCCTGCCGGACAGAAGATACCCCCGGCCCATCTGCATTCCGTTCTGCAGAATATAATAAAAAACATAGTAACTCAGGTTTCCTTCGAGTCGAGAGCGTACGCCGGAAGTTTTTCTTACAGGGCTGAAGAGATCTCGATTTTTTATACGGTGATATATGAAGTCTACCTTGCCGAGCGTGAACGCTACATGAAACTTTTCCCTGCGGAACAGCTTGCAAGCGTTATCGACGCGATAGGATTGTTCGACAGCATGTACAAGGTATTCTGCGACAACGCCGCGCAGAAACAGCTTATTGATACCGAACATTCCAGAATAACGCGCGAACTTGAGGTGATGGAAAAGGAACTCGAGGCATCAAGGTTATCGAAAAGACAACTGCAGGAGGACTTCACAAAAAAAACAGCCGGGATCAGAACACCGGGCGATTATATAAACAAACACGCCGAAGTGCTCTCAAATTATTTCTCCGAAGAAGAGAAGATCAGCAGAACAATCGCATACCTTGAACAGTCTCTGGACCGCTACCGCGACGAGATCAGCATTCTGAAAGAGGAAAAAACACAGCTGCAGAAGAGTTACGAAATAAAAATGGAAACGATGAAGCGTGAGATAGAAGACCTCAAATCAAAAAATATACTGGATCAGCGCCTTTTCAGAAAAGAGATGAAGAGCATCATATATCACAGGGAAAAAGCCGAACATGAGATAATTGACCTGAAGGCAGAGGTTGAACATCTGAAAAAAGAGAATGAGAAGCTCAGTATGAAGTTCACTGAAAGCCTGCGGGAGGCGGATAAAGCCCTTGATGAATCGCAAAAAGCCCGTAAAAGATATGAAAAGTCAATACTTGATAATGCTGCCAGATATACCCAGCAGGAAACTACATCAAGAATTCTGCAGAATGATCTCAATAATGCACGGAAAAGATTTGATGACCTGGTGAATCTAATGCGCAGGGCGGCAGGTCCAAACACAAAGGACGTTGCGCCGGAAGAACTTACACTTGAATTACAGAGAATACTTCAGTCCGCTTCTCTGCACAGCGACCAGAACTCGGTAATAAAAATGCTTCAGGACCAGCAGAAAAACGATAAACGGAGCCTGGCTCTCAATGCCACGCTTATAACCGAACTCAGAGACCAGGTTGAAAAACTGGAGATTCAGCTTAAATATTTACAGGACACAAATTCATCTGAACGTGAAAAAGACCTTATAGATGAAAACATGCGTCTTATAAATACAATCAACGAACTCAAATCAGGAAAGCGGGGATGAGGCTGTGACAAAGACAACTATGTTTAAAAAATCTCACCGATTTTAAAAAAGAAATCTATCTCAAATGCCGCCGTCTCCGGAGAATCGGAGCCGTGAACAATATTATGCTGTATGCTTGTGGCGAAGTCTGCCCTGATTGTTCCGGGGTCTGCTTCCTTAAAATTTGTAGCTCCCATAAGTTTCCGGTTCAACGCGATCGCATTTTCTCCCTCCAGAACCATTACCACCACCGGACCCTCCGACATGAAGCCGGTCAGTTCATCATAAAAAAATTTTCCTTTGTGTACGGCATAAAAATCTTCAGCAGTAGACCTGGACATATGCAGTTTTTTTATCGCGGCAATCCTGAGACCGTTTGTTTCAAACCTTCTGATAATCTCACCCGTGATGTTCTTTCTTACTCCATCCGGTTTTATAATTGATAAAGTTCTTTCCATTATTAATCTCCTAATACTATTTATTAAACAACAGCCCGGCGTCGTATTAAAGCGATATGACTCTAATCAGGGAATTGATGAATATACCACGACGGGATTATACAGATAAGCATAATAAATGCAATAAAAAAAGGCTGTCCGATTTTCATCAGCAGCCTTTTTATGTGCCCAGAGCGGGACTTGAACCCACACAGGTAATCCTACATGGCCCTCAACCATGCGTGTCTACCAATTCCACCATCTGGGCATTGGCACGTCAACTTACAGAAGTATAGAAATATTTGAGGTCTATAATGTCAACAAAAAAAGTTTAAAAAAAAATTTTTCATTATTACATTACCCCTCTCCTCACGGGAGGGGGTAATATTTACAAAACAGGCTCTGCCTAATATACAATTTCCAGCACTTCATCAAAATAGTTCACAAAGTGAGCATCAAGGCCTTTTCTTATATACTCGGGAAGCTCGTCAAAATCTTTTTTATTCTCGTAGGGATATATTATCGTTTTAACCTTTGCCTTCTTCGCGGCGATGGTTTTCTCTTTCACCCCGCCTATCGGAAGAACTTTTCCTGTAACTGTGAGCTCTCCGGTCATCGCTATGTTCTTCTTTATCGGCAGATTCTTTGCCAGAGAGTACAGCGATGTAGCCATTGTAATTCCGGCCGAGGGGCCGTCTTTCGGAGTCGCTCCCGCCGGCACGTGAAGATGTATAAAATGATTTTCAAAGAAGTCTTTCTTTATTCCGTAGTCCTCCGCTCTGGCCTGAATATAGGTGTATGCGATTTCGGAAGACTCCCTCATTACATCCTTCAACTGCCCGGTCTGTTTGAATCCCTTTGCCTTTGAACTGATCGCGGTCGATTCGACGTAGAGAGTGGTACCCCCCATACTGGTCCATGCGAGCCCCATAACGACGCCGGCAATCCGTTTATCGTAAAGAGACTCATCGGTAAACCTCGGCTTGCCGAGAAACTCTTCCAGATTATCCGCAGTGACGTTCACCGGCTCGGTATTGTTCTCTGCGAATTTTTTTGCCGCCTTCCTCATTACCTTCTTGATGTTATTCTCAAGCGACCTTACGCCGGCTTCCCTTGCATAACCGTCTATCATTTTTTTTAGAGCGGTATTGTCGATCTTCACCATATCTTTTTTAAGGCCGTGTTCCGCCAGCTGTTTGTTTACAAGATATTTTCTGGCAATCTGAATTTTTTCCTCAAGTACGTAACCTGAGAGCTGCATTATCTCCATCCTGTCAAACAGCGGGGCCGGAATTGTGTCCATCGTGTTTGCGGTCGCTATAAACAGAATATTCGAAAGATCAAATCTCACGTCGATATAGTGATCAAGAAAGTTATTGTTCTGTTCGCTGTCCAGTACCTCAAGAAGTGCAGATGCCGGGTCCCCCTGAAAACTTGCTCCTATCTTGTCGATCTCATCGAGCATGATAACAGGATTGGCAACTCCGACTGTTTTAAGGCTCTGAATAATTTTACCCGGCATAGCGCCGATATAAGTACGCCTGTGTCCCTTTATCTCGGCCTCGTCCCTCATGCCTCCGAGCGAGAATCTGAAAAACTTCCTGTTCAGGGCTTCGGCAACGGATTTACCAATAGAGGTTTTACCAACCCCCGGAGGCCCTATAAAACAGATAATAGAACCGGATATGTTACCCTTCATCTTTCCGGTTGCTATAAATTCGATGATCCTGTCTTTTATGTCGTCAAGGCCGTAATGGTCCCTGTCGAGTACTGTACGGGCTTTCGCAATATCATAATTGTCTTTTGAATATACTCCCCAGGGGAGCGACGTCAGCCAGTCGAGATAGTTCCTGCTTACGCCGTATTCTGCCGAGTGAGGTTCAAGCAGACGAAGCTTGTTCATCTCCTCGTCAATTTTGTCAGCCGCTTCCTTCGTAAGCTGAAGTTTCTCGATCTTCTCCTGGAATTTATCAATCTCTGTCGTCTTTTCATCCTTCTCAAGACCGAGTTCCTTTTTGATCTCCTTCAGCTGTTCTCTGAGAAAAAACTCCTTCTGCTGCTTTGAAATCTTTTCCTCTATCTGCTGAGTGATTTTTTTCTGGAGTTTGTTCAGCTCAATCTCCTTTTTAAGGAGTATAAGTACCTTCTTCACCCTCTGACGGACATCAAACGTTTCAAGAATGTCCTGTATCTCGGCGGATTCAGCCTGGGTCATTGAGGCAACAAAATCGGCAAGCTTGCCGGGGTCCTCAACACTGAACCTGTTGAGGAAAAGCTTCAGCTCTTCCTGAAAAAGGGAATTGGTCTTTATCAGATCCTTGACGGAACTTATTATCGCCATCGAGTAAGCCTTCATTTCATCTGTAGGTTTGAACTCCCCTTCATAATAGTTCTCAACATTCCACCTGATGATCGGTTCGCTCTGCACGACGCTCTTAAGCGTAAATCTCCCGATCGCGTTAAGCATCACCTGCACAGTCCTCTCGTCAACAGGTGTTATCTTGATTATTTTTATCGAAACTCCGACATTGTACAGGTCCTCCGACCTGGCCATTCCGTCATGCTGATTTTTTATCAGCACGACTCCGCCGATTTTACTCGGAGAATCCATTATCTCCTGCGCACTGTCGATCATTATATCGCCGGTCAATATAAGAGGTATCATCATCCCGGGAAATATCGGGCGCTGCGATATCGGGATTATTGTCATCCTTTCCGGTCTGAAGTCATCCGCAATTATGAGCTGACTCGCAATATCCTTAATGTCATCAGACATATTTCTACCTCTGAAAATTTATTTAACGGCCAGATCCGTTATATTTTTTATAAACAGTTTTTGTGTCTGCCACGAACCGATAGTAAAGATGTATCTACTTCCGGTGGACGAGGCGTAATTCATATCTTTAAATTTACCGCTGTAAATTTCAAGTTCAATTTTTTTGTCACCTGACATTATGGAAACCCTGCAAACGGCACTCCCGGTGCTCTTCTTGTCTGCATTTTCCGGAAACTCAGCCGCCTTTAATGGAGCAAAGATCTGGAGAATCGCATTAATCGACGAATCATTCAGCCTGACCTTTTCGTATTCTTTGCATATCCAGCCGGATTCAGGTTTTTTAGCATCCTTCTGTTTGTCTGCAGATTCACCCTTTGCGGGATTCGGAATAAAGCTGAAATTTTTTCCCCCGTAATTAATGCTGAAAGATTTTATCTCTGAGCTTTTTACATCAAAGATAACCTTATCTCTCAGATCGTCAACCGGACGCGTAAAATCGCTTCTCATTATCCCCGATGCCAGGTAAATCTCCTCTCTGTCACCCACTTTGATATAGGAGTGATTGTTGGTTGAACCGGCTTTTCCGATCAGGATCTTTCTTAGCAGCTTTCCCTTTCCCCTGATTATGACTGAAACACCCTTTTCGTCAGTCAGTTCATATTTATCAAAATAACCTTTTTCCGAGACCAAATCAAGTAATTTAAAATCTCTCGCCTTTCTTTCCAGGGAATCGATCAGACCGGCATCCCCCGGATAAGCCTGTTCATTCAGGTACCAGATGTTGTCCTTTTTCACCATATTAAGGGTATTATCTTTTCCTTTTATGTATATTTCATCCGCCGGCTCATACCATCCTTCAAGTTTCGGCACAGTACTGCAGCTTCTGTTCTTCAGCAGCATGGCCGCTGAAAGAAACAGTATCAGACATATTGTTATTACCGCTTTTTTATTCATTACTTTTCACCTCCCGCAAACATCGCCTCGATCAGGCGTTTACGCGCGATTCTCCTTCTCCATACCACAAGCCCCGTGATGACAGTGAAAACCGGCACAAGGCCCATATTGATTATTTTAAGAAAAAAACGGGTCTGGTCCCCTGTTTTCTCCAGCGGATTAAAGTCGAGGCTCTTGCTTTTCATTTCAGGCACATAGCTGTTACCGGCGAGGTAATCGACCATCGAATGAATCAGAATGTCATTGGAATATATCTCGGAGGAGTTCCCCCCGGAGAGTATTCTCCTTGCTGAATTGATGAAACCGGATGACGTAATATCGGAGGAGCCCACTACGACAAGCTCCGATTTGCCGGAAGCGATCGTCTTGTCCAGCTTATTTACAGCGCTGACAACGTTCTTTTTATCGGCGGCGAGAATATCGGCCGGGATATCCTTTCCTTTAAAATAACTTTCGAACCTTCCTGATGCAAGTACTGTCACCGGATAACTCTTCATTGTCCCGTCGGAAGGCTGGTTCATAAAGAGAGGATTGAAATTCATCCTCCCCTCCATCAGCCAGCTCTGGGGTGATGTCGACACGAGAACCGACGCCGCGACTCCCCTCTCTTTCAGTTTTTCATCAGGCTCAAGCGATGACGCTTTTATAAACAGGGCGCTGTTTATATATTTAGTAATTACGCTATCGCCGTTAAGTCCCTTCTTCGCAATCATCGGAATAAGTGGATAATCGGCCAGCATCTGTCCCATGTTGACCTTAGTACAGTTCCTGTCGAGGACAACATTTTTCCCGATCTTTATCCCGTAGAACTCAACCATCTCCTCGAGGCCTGAGACTACCGGAACAACAATCGGCTGCCCCCCCATCATCCGCCCCTGGTTGCCGGGATCTATCTCCTTGAACGAATTTACAAAGTATAAAACAGATTTCCCGCTCATCAGGAACTGGTCTATCCTGTATTTCTCGGCATCGGTAAACGGTTCAGCCGGTCCGTTTATAATCAGCACCCTTATATCAGCGGGTATATCCTGCGCTTTAAGATCGATCTCCGCCAGATGGTACATATCGGAGAGTATCTGGGAAAACAGGCCTGCACCCTCCGGGCTCTTCCTGTCGCTGATTTCCGGGATACCGTGGCCCTTCACATAACCGATCTTCGGACTGCTGCTGAGGAGGTCCCCCACTCCGTTATTTATAGTATCGTCAAGGTTCTGAAGTCCGGTTATGACGTTAGTTCCCATTATCGTCGGGGCCACATCAAGGTTTATCTTTGCAAACCTGCCGTTTCCGTCCATCACAAGACCGAAAAATCCCTCACCGGCAGGAATCGTTTTTCCCGATCTCTGTTTTATCGCGCCCCACTTCAGTTTAGATATTCCGTAAAGAGCATCGAGATCCTTTAAGCCGCTATTCGTCGGATTAACAACCTGGAAACGGATTTTGTCGTAGTTTCTCAGATTGCTTTTTGCCACTGCATTTTTCAGAAGTTCTTCAAGCTTGCCGATCCCCTCGATCGGAAGATCCATGACTCTTTCATCCATGTAGAGCGTCAGCATCAGAGGCCTTTCAAGCTTCAGCAGTCCGTCGATCTTCCCGGTCATCTTTTCGATACGCGATGTTATCTCGTACTCAAGACCGACAGTCGATGTCAGAGACGGAACTTTTTCTATCAGGTCGGCATGCTGTATCACTATTCCCATATAGACGCTTCTAAGCTTCACCTGGTCGTTGGCAAACTCCCTGCTCTGGACCGGCGTAATACCGTAATCCTTCGCCTGGGACTCAAGCTTGTCTTCGTCTATTATCTCGTATGAAAAATTCCTGTTGCCGTAAAAGCTGTACTCCTCAAGAATATCTTTCAGATATCTGTTTACAGCCGCGTGCTCAGGCGGAAGGTCTTTCGAAAAAAATACCTTTATCTTCAGCTTTTCATTCAATGTCGACACCGCCTCCCTGCTCCGTTTGGAAAGGGAGTAGTTGTCTTTCGAGGTTAAATCGATCCTGAGGCTGAAGGCCGCTGCCGCGAGGTTTATCACAACTATAAGTATTACATTCAGCATAAGCTGAAAATTTTTCTGTTTCATGTCAGTTATGCTCATTATACCGGCTTTAAATTTTACCGCCATTTCCTTTAATTTCCCGTTCATCTTCTACCTCCTCTCCTCAACCACTTTAATAGTGAACATAAGAGACAATACGCATATCGAGATGAAATAGATAATATCCCGCGAATCGATCAGCCCCTTCGCGATATTCTGAAAATGGAAATCGGTTCCGAAATACGAAATGAATCCCAGCGGCGAGGGGAAGAAAACCACGACCTTGTCGATCAGCCATAGGATGAAACATGCCGCCCATGACGAAATGAACGAGATTATCTGGTTGCGGGTGAAAGACGATGCGAGAAGACCGATAGATGTATATGCTGCGGAGAGAAGTATAACTCCGACATAACCTCCGATAATCGGACCGAAATCGGGCGAACCGAGGAATATCACTGTAACAAGGTATATCAATGTGGGAGATATCATCACCGCAGAGAAAACCGTGCCTGCGAGAAACTTGCCGATAACAATGTCACTCGACGAAACGGGAAGAGTCATCAGTATCTCGAAGGAACCTGACTGCCTCTCTTCAGAGAGCAGCCTCATCGTAACCGCCGGTATCACGAAGCAGAGCATCAGCGGCATCATCTGAAACAGGTTACGCATCTCCGCCTGGTTGAAGTAGAAAAAATCCTTGAAGAAGAAAAATCCTGTAAAAACGAGGTATATCGTGATTACTATATACGCGATAGGGCTGTTAAAATAGCTTCTCAGCTCCTTTTTCATTATCGCTATAAGTTCGCTAAACCGTTCCATTTGCGCCTCCGGCTGTAAGTTCTCTGAATATGTTCTCCAGGCTCACCTGGTCCTGTTTCATTTCATACATCAGCCAGTTATTTGAACTGACCAGTCTGAAAATATCGGGCCGCACTTCTGTATTGCCCGGCACAGAAATTACCGCAGCGGTAAGCTCGGTATCTTCAACGGGATTAACGCTTCTTATACCGGGGATTTTCATCATTGCGTCCTTTAATGTATTGTAATCCGTTCCGGATATCCTTATAATGATCTTTTTATCGCCACCCGAAGCTGTCTGCAGCAGTTCTGTCTTATCATCAGCGACTATATGGCCCTTATTGATTATAATTACCCTGTCGCACGCCGCCTCAACCTCCGAGAGTATGTGCGTCGAGAGAATTACGGTTTTCTTTTTACCCAGTTCCCTTATCAGATTCCTTATCTCAACAATCTCAATCGGATCAAGTCCCGACGTCGGCTCATCGAGGATCAGTATCTGCGGATCGTGTATCATCGCGTGGGCAAGTCCGACTCTCTGCCTGTAGCCTTTGGAGAGTTCGTTTATGTTTTTATGCATTACGTCCTTTATGCGGCAGATCCCGGCAACCTCGGCAACCCGTTCCGCTCCCTGTATTCCTCTCACCTCGGCAACATACATAAGATAGTCAAATACAAGCATGTCTCCGTAAAGAGGTGCCGATTCGGGGAGATACCCTATCATCTGTTTTATTTTGAGCGGTTCCTCCGCAGCATTGATGCCGTCGACTGTTATAGAACCCTTATCCGCATTTAGATAGCAGCTGAGCATTCTTAGAGTGGTTGTTTTACCCGCGCCGTTCGGGCCGAGGAGCCCGGTTATCTCTCCGTCTCTGACGGTAAAGGAAATATCATCTACGGCTTTAAAATCACCGTACGACTTGGTGAGACCATTAACAGTAATCATAAAAGGAAAACCTCCTCTTCCCTGTGAAAACTTTATTTAATTTAATTTTTGTAAAAAGCAGGATGTGAAATTTTAAAATCCGCCAACCGGCGATACACTGCAATCTCTGTCCGTAAAAAACATTCATGAGATCAGGTATATGTATATAGTTGAAAATTCATTTATAAATACAATTAATTTTCAGGTTATTAGAGTAAATTCTGTATAATTTTTGTTACATAAAAAAAGGTCTACAGTCCCGGATATGGGATTAAAAGTTTCTATTTTATAGAATGATTCTTTAAATGAAAAAGATCTCGCCTGCCCAGGCCGGAGAACTCCTGATTTAATAACCGTGCTGTTTAAACACCCTATCAGAATTTCAGAATATCTCTCTTCTCCCTGGAATAGTCATAGATATCCCTGTAGATAACACAGAGACAGAGACCATCGAGGGTACTCTTCAGCAGTTCAACGGCATTTTTTTTATTTTTATGGTCAACACTGTACTGGACGATCTTCATCTCACCAGTTGCGGGAAGGATGTAATAGTCCTTTTTATTTACAATTGTATCATAATGCAGTTCCACAGGGAGCAGATCAAGTATCTGTGTACCGTTCTTAACAGCATCATTTTTACTTTTTAACAGGACAATCTTCTGTATAATCATCGGCCCCAGACCGGCGTTCATTATGCTTATACTGATACCGGTTTCATCTAACGAAGTATGTATATTGCAGAAAGGTTTTACGCTCTTTATATTATGGCTCCGCTGAAATCCCATATTGATGGCGCCGAAGGTAACAGTACAGATTGAAAGAAACGCCGTTACGCCGAGCATACATATTGAAACATTAAGACTGTTCCTCAGCACTTCAATTTCATTCATCCACAGACCTCCATCGCATTAATCGTTAATCAGTCTCCTGAAAAAGCCATATATCAGTCTAACAGCTTCCCTTTTTTCTGGAAACTGTCAGATAATGTCTTCAATGGAAAAATGCTTTATATAATCTGCGCGGGGGGGAGAAAAAATCTCCAGCGCTTCGGAATCTTCAAGAATCATGGCGAAATGTTCTATACCGGACTCGATACACCAGCTGTCTCCCGGAATAACGTCATAGGTCCTTTCACCAACAGTCAGTCTGATCTTGCCCTGAAGCAGGTAACCGGTCTGTTCATAGGGATGGCTGTGTTTCGGAAGCGAACTGCCGCTTTTCATCACGAATTTTGTCATCAACGTTTTTTCGCCATGTACCAGCGTTTTAATATTTATTCCTGGAAGGATGTTATTGAATCTCTCTTCTGTGAATTTTCCGAACATAAAATCTCCTGTTTCAAAAATGCTGAAGAATCCTATCAGAGCTCATGTAGCACAATATTCCAATAGGGACGAATATGTGTCAATATCAAAAAATATACTATAAACCTTTCCGGAAACCGTCCTTAAACTCTTTATAGACGCATATGTTCTAAAATATTCTATAATACTCCGCTCCGGGGGTGCTGAGCCTCAATTTTCATAATATTTCTGCTGATATTATAATACCGCGTTTTGCGGAGAGGGTGTGCGGATGAACATAACATCGGTAACAACCGCAACTGCAAGGAGCATCGAGGATTTGGGCAATCTCCTTAAGAGCTTAACCGATTCTTCAACCGGACTGCAGGAAAAACTCATAAAGGGGGATGTAACGGAAAAAATATCCGACCAAAAACCGGGACCGACCCTTGATCTGATTGCTTGAGTAAAAGATGGGAATAACAACCCCTTATCAGCGTTTTCTGAAAAAGTCCATCCATGGCTTTTTCAGAGTCGGTTTTGCGAAGTGAATTCACAAAACCTCACATTTTCGGGGCTTTTTTAAACTGATTTGCCTCGAAAATGGTGATACATCTGACGAACAGGACGTTCTAATGTAGCGAAGGACGTCCGTGAGCGACCATGTATCACTATAACAGTTTCCTGTTTATCAGGAAACTGTTAATATTTCCGGTAACTGCTATTACAGCTTTACCGAAATCTTATACGCCCTCTCCGCTCCGGGAGGAGCGTCTTCAAGCTCTTCGAAGAAAATCCCGGGTATAACCTCAGCTTTATTTTTAACATTATTCGTAACAAGAATATCCCAGGCCTCGGCAGTATCTTCACCCAGCTTGCTGGCTGCGTTTACCTCGGCGCCGAAAACATCCTGGTCACCGATTCTGAGTATTTTACCATATCCCAGACCCACGCAGAGAAGTATCTGTTCCTCCGGTATTTTATCTTTATTATATTCAATAAGAACTTTGTGCATTTTCAGACTGCACTGTATCGCCTTATCAACATTTCTGAATATCACCAGCAGACTGTCCCCCTCCGCTTTCAGAAGTATCCCGTCGTGGTCCTCTATTATCGGGATCAGAAGTCTTTCAGATTCAAAAATTGTCTGAAGAAAATGTATAATACCGAATTTTGCCACCCCCCTTGAGAAACCTGAAAGATCTGTGAACATCACGCACCACTCTTCTCCAAACAGGTCCCAGATCCTCTGGTCTACTCTATCTTTATCCGCACCGGGAAGCAGCCTCTGCTGAATCAGTTTTTCAAGCCTGTCCTCCGATGCCCCGACTCCAATTACATGCCTGTATGACATACCTCCCCCTTTTTTATTCATTGCAGCTTCCGGACAAACAGCGCTGCTCTGATATGATCATTAAATAATATAAGTTAAGATATACTGAACAGTTTAATTATTACAATATATTTTTAAAAATCCGCATGCTGTAAAAGAAAACCGTAGCAGTAATTTCCGTATTGAAAAAGCTCCAGATTGAGAAAAAATTTTTTTAAAATTGAATTTTTTTATAATAATATATAAATTGTAATTGATACGAAGTTTTATGAGACTATATCATAGCATAACCGGCTGCTGTACTATGCCGCCTCAGTACTGATATTTTATATTTACCGGAGTTATACAATGAAAAAACTACTGTTTGCTTTTATTCTCTTTTTGCCTGTTTCACTCATGGCGGGAACTTACGATGATATCGCAAAAGAACTCTTAAAAAAAATCCCCCAGAAAGACAAAACGAAAACTATCGCTGTTATGCCTTTTTCATCAGACAAACAGTTTGCCTCAGACGCCAGGATTGCCGAAGAGGAGATGACAAAAGCTCTTATAGACGCCGGGGCCCAGCTCTCAGAGAGAAGCCAGATTGACAAACTGCTGAAGGAGCAGACGCTGAAGCAGTCTGGCCTGCTTACTGATGAGGACGCCGGAGAGGTCGGCCAGGGACTTGGCGCAAAATACGTAATAATAGGAACCGTGACTAAAATTGACAAATACGGAGAAGAGGGGAACATAGGGCTCAGAATCAATGCCAGGCTTGTAGCTTCCGCAAACTACAAAATAATTGCGTCCGCGTCGGGAGAGGTCGCAGCCGGTGACGCTTCATCAAACTATAAAAGAAAAGGGCCGAGAAAGGCCGTTGAATATCCTCAGTTTCTCGAGATCTACGGAGGAATGACCCTGTTCGATTATGAGGCTCACTGCAATGAAAGCATAGGAAAAATCGAGGAGGAGATGAAACCAGGGATTTCGGCAGGACTGCGGCTGGTAAGGGAGAATACCGGTTTTTATACAAGCTGCTGGGAGTTCCTCTATTCATACCAGAAATTTGACAACAACAGCGTTGATCTGTCTTACACCATATACCAGATAAGCTGGATACCGACTCTGAGGATTCCACTCTGGACATATATTAATTCACTCCCAGATTACACGAGCATCAGTATCGGATACGCATTCGGTCTGGGCATCAGCAATCTTGATTATAAAAACAATATCGGAGAAAAGGATGATTCAGCAAGCCTGGGAATATGCTCCTCGGCGATACTTGGAATAAGGCTGGGGCTGACCGACTCTGTTTCCGTATTCACAGATATCAGATATGCCCCGTATGTAGGCAACAGGTATATTTTCAGGAGACAGGATATCGCGGGCAAAGACAGTGTATGGGTCAGGGACGGGCTTTACGGACCATCAGTCTATTTCGGACTGAGCCTTGTACCGTAACTCCGGACTTACTGACAGGAAGCTGTGAATCCGGAACAGGCATCTTCCCGGCTGCCGGAGCCTGAATCCGCAGTCCCTTACTGTATCTGCTGCATAAAAATAAATACCCGCCTCTGGCGGGTATTACACTCTGATTAATCCTGTATTAAAGCTATAAATCAGTTTTTCAGATCATCGCTGCTCTTAAGCGTATCAGCAAGGGTTTTGAGATCCGCTGTACTTTCACGGAGATCGTTCGTCGTCTCTGTGTTGTGCTGAAGCATATTGTTAAAGTTCTCTATAGATATTACAACATCGGCAATAGCGGTCTCCTGTTCATTCATCGACGCCTCAATAAGTTCGGATTTGGTCCTTACCGCTTCAGCGCGCTGATTCATCTCCTCCTTCAGCTGCTTCTGCTTTTTCATCTGTTCGAGAGCCAGTACCGACTTGTCCTGGAGCAGCGATATACTCTGTAAAAGCGATTTGATAAAATCGATGATTTCGATAATATTCTTGTTCCCCTCTTCAACATCCTTCTTGTTTTTGCTTACAAGTTCGGTGATGAGTTTAAGGTCCTGGCTTGAATGTTCTGCCAGTTTCCCAATCTCCTCGGCAACTACGGCAAATCCCCTGCCGTACTCGCCGGCCCTCGCGGCTTCAATAGTCGCGTTCAGCGACAGAAGGTTTATTTTATCGAAGAAATCCTCCATTACGGTAACGACCGACAGGATCTCGCTTGAGTTCTCAAAGACTTTTTTGTTAGTTATATCAAGACGCGAAGAAGTGTTCTCCCCCTCCTTGGTCTGTTTGAGTACAGATACGAAAATCACCGATATGTCGTTACCATACTCCTGCAGCTGGTCAACCGATGAGGCAAGCACTTCAAAGCTTTTAAAAAGCTGACGGATTGAATCGTTCTGCTCCTTTGAAGCGAAGTTGACATTCGTCGTATTGGCTGAAATCTCCTCCATTGAGGCAGCAAGCTCTTCAAACGTAGCGGCCTGGTTCTGGAAGCTTTCGGAAAAAGTACCCACCGCGTCGGATGTGACGTCAATAGACTCTGTAATCTTCTCAAACGTCTTGTTCATGATCGCGTTTAGCGCGCTGATTTTTCTGTACTGCTCGGCATTCTTCCTGGACTCGGCCATCGTAATATCAAAAGCCTTGAATAAAATCCAGCTCGCTGAAACACCCACAGCATAAACGCCCAGAATGGTAATTGTCCCGTCAATCAGCGACGATTTAACAGTTTCCGCAAGCAGTCCCTGCGCATTGGGGAGTGCCTTAAGAACAAAATAGCCGATATGTGTTGCCAGATATGAAAAAAGCACCAGCGTCGTCAGAAGGACAGAGCAGAATATTGAGGAATAGGCAAGCTGCATATACATGAAGTACGCCATTGAAACACCGGCCATGTGATACGGTTTTGATATGAATCCGGCCACTACAAGAATACAGGTTAAAATAGAAAACATATTCAAACCCAGCTGGACCTTTCCTCTCTTCAATACAGCCAGCACACTTAAAGTTATTACAATACCGATCGATGCGATTATCTGTACGCTTCTTGCCCTTTCCGGCGGAAGGTAAAAAGACACAAGATTAAGAATAACCATCAGTATTATGAAGAAGACATCGATTATCATCAGGAATTGTCCCTTCTTATACAGAACAAAATCCGTTTCATCAACATTTTTCAGAAAAAAATCATTAACTTTCCCGACAAATTTTTTCATGTTAAATATCCCTTCTATGGCTTATCTTTATATCGGTACGACTGATGAATAATTTTAACGATTTATATGATTTTTCTTCATTAATATTTATGAATATTAATTTTTTAGGGAATAAATCTATGAATATGCCAAAATGACGAATAAAAATAATACTGTCTATATTACCGGCAAAAACGCAAATGTTAAATTAAGGCTGACTGAAAAAATTTAAAAAATTTTCACCTCTATAACCGGCGTATTACTATTAAAATAAACGCTATTTTAAAGCTTATCCTGTAAAAAATTAAATAAAGCTCCGATAAAAAAATCATTTTTTTTTAAAAAAAAGCCCAATTGTGCTTGAAATATTAAGGTATTCTATTAGCTTTGTTCAAAAGGGATATTTTATCTGTTTTGAACGTAAGAGAAAAAACATGGAGGCTATGTAAAATGGAAGAAATTAAAGAATACGCAACCATGATGATATGTTCAGGATACCAGAAAAACACAACAAGGAACCAGCAGCAGGCGGCTTCCATTTTTTCAATACTATATACACAGATAGTTGAGTACGAAAAATATGAAAATCAGCCATCGGCTGTTTATGACTTTAAATCTTTTCTTGAAGGTAAGGGAACAGGTCGTCAGACAATCATTATTGAATTCAGCCGGTAATAGCTGTTAAAGTAAAAGAACCGGGCCGGGGTGTTCTCCCCTACTCCTCGTGCCCGCTGAGTATCTCCCTGTATCTTTCAGTGCTTTTTTTATGTCTTCTCTCAAAAATAATCCTGTAAAGCTTAATTCCGTCTATCTCCACAGTTTCTATATCATTATGCACTATGTCCTTATGCCTGATAATAAGTTTTTTCAGAGCCCGCCAGTTCTCCATCGAATGCATATATATAGTAAATTTTTCGAGGGAGCCGCCGTAATCGGAGAGAAATGAGTAACCGCGGAACAATGCCCTCCCTATCCTGTCGATGTATACATTCTGATCAAGGCTGAATTCCCGCACAAAAAGCGATATCCTCATCAGACGGTTGGAATAAAAACCGGGTTCGATATCATAGAAGAAAACCAGAAAATTTTCGATATCAAAGAGATCAGATTCCGCAGTGACATACTTTATAGACCTGTTACCGCCGGCCCCTTTCAATACTATACCCTCTCTTACATTTTCGTTAAGCGAGAGCATTATCTCCTTCAGCCGGGCAAAATCTTTCAGTCTGAATTTTCCGAAAGATTTCACCTGCGGCAGACCAAGCCTTTCGAATATTTCATATCTCTCTTCAACCGGAAGAAGTCTGCCGTCATCACGCATTATATCAAAGCAGAACCAGTATAGTCCGTCGGGGAGCGAGCGGTCTCTCTTCGAGTTATACGGATTGTCGCCGGCAAATTCAGCGCAGATGATTTTATCCGGATAAAGAGAAAAAAACTCATCGAGCCGGTAGATATCCCTCCAGTAACGGACCCATTCCGTAGAAAAAGGACATATTATACCTCCGCGGGTCAGAGCGATAATATCACTGCCGTTTTTAATGATCCTGACGTTATATCCGTCGATCTTCTCCTCGACATAAAAATATTCATTTCCGAAAAAGCGCTTTATACCTTCATAGAGGAGATAGACCCTGTATATATGTGGATAGTCTTTAATGACCCGTTCACGCTCCCCCCCGTGAATAATAACGGTGCCGCGTTCATTTTCCGGACACCGCTCCGTATAACGCGAATAGCTGATTGTCCCGTGACGAAGGTGTTCAATTCTACTCCGGTTTTCCGATCTCATAGCTCTCACCGGGAATGAATTTTATTAAAAAATCTTTTGCGGAGAATACCTCAATGCCGAGAGAATCGGCCATTTTCGCTATCCCTTCATCGGCAGAAAGGACAGCTCCCCCTATCTCCTTAGCCAGCAGTACAACGTCGAGGTCCTCGACACTGTCGATTATCCCCCCCCTCATCGCCGACCTGTACTCGTTTCTTATCCTGCGCACGTTGTCGGCTGTGTTTGAGCTCTCAATAGCAGCTTCGGCTATGCGGAGCCCCTTGTTTATCCTCTCCCTTATGTCCGAGATGAAAGTCTGGAATATTACAGCGGGGAACTGCATCGAAAACAGATCGGGACCGCGTATCACCGATGCTCTTCGTATGACGCCCATAGATTCCTCTGAAGCGAAGTTGGAAAGTTCTTTGAATATCGATGCGGGAATGAATATCTCAATACCGGCTGATAGAGATATATCAATAAAATTCCTTATAGCCGTTGATGTCTCGTCTCCGAACTCTCCGCGCGTAACGGGATTTGAGAAAATACTTGTATCAATTACTATCCGCATCACTGCACCCTCTGTATATATATAACTACAGATCCGGGCGGAGAAAACAAAACTGTCTGTTTTAAATAAATATTTTCACTGCTGACATGTTAATCGATGAAGAATCTCTGCCAGGGGAGCCGTTACCCCGGTATATCAGTTTTTATTCTTTCTGCTCTCCAGTCCTCTCTGGATAAGTTCGGAAACGATTTCATTTATACCGGCATGTTCCTCTTCTGCTATGTCCTGAATCTGCTGGACCAGGTCATAGTTTATTTTTACCGCAAACGGGACAAGACCGAGGGCCTGGTCAAGTTTACGCTGTTCACGCTTATCGACCGGTTTCTGGATATCTTTACTGAACGGCGCGGATTCAACATTTCTCTGTATTTTGTTCGTGATTTTATTTCCAATAGACTTTTCAAGATCGGTTCTCTTCATTTAATTATCCTTCAATTACCTTTATTTCCTTATGCATATGGACTCTATTTAATGTTCATAAATATCAGGCCCGCAACGGATACGATTCCTGTAAACAGAGGGGTCAGGCGTATTTTATCAAATCTTCTCTTCATCCTGAAGAGATTGACCAGAACTCCCGAAAAACTTGTAAAGGCGGTGAACATCAGAATACCATAAATCCTTATCAGAGCATCGGGCTCAGCACCCTTAAGTTTCAGCAGAAACAATTCACCCCCCTGAGATACAGGATTCCCTGCTGTAACAAGAATCACTACGGCCAGAACAGCCAGTGAAATAACCGATACTCCGCTGAATACCCTTATTATCGCGTCAGATCCAAACCTTCTGTTTTTCATAAAATATCCCCTGTAGAAATATTTACTGACACAGTGATAATTCTATTATTATCTCCCCCGGTTTTTTGCAATAAAAAAATCTCCCTCCGGCAGCCGGTTTTACCGGGAGTACTGTCTGCCTGAACTGTTACCGGCAAACCGTAATGTCTAAATCAATTTACTGAAAACAGTCTGCTCTTTCAGCAATTAACACAACAGCGGGTTGAACGGGGAATAAAATTTATTTAAAGCTTGAAATATTATTTTACTGAATGAAATTATCCGGGATAAACCGGTATGGAGATAAATTTTACTGAAAAATAACTTTGAAAAATTTTATAAAAATTGTATATTAGTTTTCAACAAATGACGGACGATCACTGTTTTTGATTTTTATTTATTTTTCGGAGAGTGTTTTATTACACTATTGCGCCTCCGGTGAAAATAAAACGCTATTTTGGAAGAAGACTGTACCATGTATGAATCCTGAAATGTATGGATGATTTTTAAACTGTAACTTTACTCTTTCTCAATGTTATATAACAGTTAACTGGTCTGTAATAAAATAAAAAAATAAAAGTGAATATGATTAACAGGGACTACGAAAAACACGGACTGATTTACTTTACCCTTCCGAAGAAACGGGGAAACAGCAGTGATATATCCAATACATACGCATTGAATACAGGGACCGGATGGTATATCATAGATACATCGTGCGGAAGAAAGAGATATAAAGAGCTCAAAGAATTTTTAAAAGACAAAAAAGATTATACGATACTCTCAACTCACTACCACAATGATCACATAGCAAACAATGGAAGACTGACGGAGAAAAACGGAAGAATTCTGTATCACCCGAACGCAAAGGTCAAAGTCCCGTATCTTCGTACAAACGGCACGGGGCAGATACTGACGATGTACAGGGACCTCGATAAAAGAGGTTTCCTGCAGAGAATGAATGTTTTCAGCGACAGGTTTATCGATTTCATGCTGAAAAGAAAACTGACATCAAGGTTTGTCATGCCTGCCGTGCTCTTTTTGGTAACATATCTTTTTTCACTGAAATCCATTGGAATGATTTATTCCGGAAGGGGCCGCGTCCGGTATTTCAACAACGATAAAAAAATCAAAATCAGGGTTAAAAATTTTGTTACTGACGGATGGGAGATAGAGGAGGGATTGTTCGCAATCGAGACCCCGGGCCATACAGACTGTCATGTAATGTATTACTACAGTGACAAAGGAATCCTTTTTACAGGTGATGCGCTAAACTTTCTTACTCCGAATGATATACAGTTCGGAGAACTAAACAGCACGCTTGAGTCCCAGAAATTAATCCTGAAGCTTGCCGAAAATGATAAAATATCGATGATCTGTCAGGGACATTACGCCCCGATTGAAAATAATGAGACGATACTGGAATATATTAAGGACACAATCGATAAACATCAGCATGTTTACAGTAAGATCCGGAATTATATTAACCCTGATAATATCAACAGACCGTTTGACCAGCTTTACAGTGAAATATGCGCCATCGATGACCCTGTTATTCAAAGGCTTGTGAAGATAACATTTCCCCGATCAACGCTGGTTTTCCTCGACGTCTATCTATACAAAATGATCCGTGACATAAAACTAAACGGCGGCCTGGCAAAAAAATGAAATCCGGCAGAAGAGAAAATTCCAACCGGAAAGAGGATCTGCAGGACTTGCGTACCGATATCCTTTATCTGAATTCATACCAGTCGGTTGTACCGCTGTTTTTAATGGCTTTTCTCGGGGCCTTCAGTTTCAGGGACATATTGATCCAATACAGCCTATATAACCAGGTTTTGTATATCTGGTTTCCCGCTGCTCTCTTTTCATTTACCTTAAAATTGATTCTTACGATAATTTATCACAGGAAAAAGGTCAAAAATAAAAAAATCTGGAGAAAGATCTTTTATTTAACTTCTACTATGTCCGGCCTGGTCCTGGGTTCTTTGCTTTTCTTTCTGCACAACATCGAAAACTATTCTTATATCTTCTTCATCATTATTCTTTTAGGCGCGCTGTCATCGGGATCGGTAAGCACTCACTCCACGAGCATGATCGCATTTTCAATTTTCAATGGTCTTTCACTTCTCCCATTTTCCATTTATTTCATTTTTCTTAACAACGGTATCCATACCATAGCGGGCCTGATGATTCTCCTTTTTTTAATAACAATTTTCATCACAGCATCCCGTGTAAACCAGATTCTGTCGAAGTCTCTCTGCTATTCACTGGAAAATGAAACCATTATTGAAAAGCTGAGCCAGTCCGAAGAAAAATTCTCAAAATCGTTCTACTCCGGTATCGCACCTATGGCGATGCTCAGCTTTGAAGACGCGAAATTCATCGATGTCAATGACGCGATGATCAACCTTATCAAATATCCCAAAAAGGATATAATAGGGAAAACTCCTTTTGATCTTGAGCTGTACCAGAGACCTGAAGATACAATTTACATAATCACCGAAGCAGAAAAGTCGGGCCGTGTTGCAAACAGGGAAATAGCCCTGACGACAGGGGACGGAAAATCTATCCACTGCCTTATCACAATCGAAAGCTTCATGCTGAACGATTCTGCCATTGCCCTGGTAATGCTTCAGGACTTTACAGAACGTCTTGAATATGAAAGGCAGCTCATGGTTGAGAGAGACAAGGCAGAAAAAGCAGCAGGGGCCAAAACAAGGTTCCTTGCAACGATGAGCCACGAAATAAGGACACCGATGAACTCAATTCTCGGAATGACAAGCCTCGCCCTGGTGACCGAAAACAGGGAGGAGAGAAACGAATACCTGAGCGTTGTAAAGGAATCGGGGGATTATCTTCTTGTACTGATTAACGACATCCTCGACATGTCAAAACTCGAGGCCGGAGAAGTAAAAATCGATTTAATAGACACCGATATAAGGGTGCTTACTGCAAACATCTTCCGCACGCTTGAACTTCTGGCGCTCAGCAAAAAACTGAGGTTCACAAAAAAGATCGACAATGATCTTCCTGAATACATCAAAACCGCCCCGGAAAGACTGAGACAGATCCTGATTAACCTGATTGGCAACGCAATCAAGTTTACCGCCGAAGGGGGGATTGAAATGAGAGTATCCAGATCTGACGGCAGCGGCTACAAACATGATACAGACATCAGGGAATTTATCGAGTTTTCAGTTATAGACACCGGGATAGGAATACCGCAGAACAAACAGGGAATAATCTTTGACAGTTTTACCCAGGCAGACGCTGCCACTTTCAGGAAATACGGCGGGACCGGCCTGGGACTTTCAATCTGCAAACAACTGAGCAGGCTCATGAAGGGTGATATTAGAGTCGTAAGCGAACCGGGTAAAGGTAGCACATTCAGTTTCATTATTCCTTTAATCTGCGGAGAGAAACCTGCTGTGGAAGATATTGAATCCGCTGAAACACACGAGCATAAAGACGCAATGAGAATACTCATCGCCGAAGACAACCTGATGAACCAGAAACTTATTCACGCATACATGAAAAAACTCGGAAGGGAATATTCCATAACTGAAAATGGAATTGAAACGATAGAGAAACTCAGAAATGAAAAGTTCGACATGGTGTTGATGGACCTGGAAATGCCGGTTCTCGACGGCTATGAAGCAATGAAGAAGATCAGGGCCGGTGAAGCCGGGGCCGGCAATTCGGATATCATAATCTACGCAATGAGCGCGCATGTGCTTAAAGATACGATCACCAAATGCATTGAAGACGGTTTCAGCGGTTATGTCACCAAACCCCTTGACCTGAAAAAACTGAAAAAAATTATCTGAAAGAAGACATCGCAGCCGGGAACTCAAAAAGATTTTTTGAAAAAAAATTTTTACTCGGACTTCTTCATATCGGTGATATCAAAAGATGACCCCATATATCCGACAAAATCGTTCAGGGCATTGTATTTCGGATATCCGCTGTTCATTATCCACCTGTACTCTCCGTCAAATCTTTTGATGCGGTATTTGACAGTAAAAGGTTCTCTCGCGTTGAACGCCCTGGTATACTCCTTTATGTATGCTTCCCTGTCATCAGGATGAATTCCGTCAGCCCAGCCGCACCCGATCTCCTCTTCAATCTTTCTTCCGGTGAATGCAAGCCACCTGTTATTGAACCATGTATAATTTTTATCAGCATCGGACATCCATATCAGCGCCGAGGAAGGATTTGTTTTATGTTCTGATATCTTCTCCTTTCCGCCGGTGAGGTTTTGCTGATGAAAAAGTTCAAAGGCAGTCTCAATCGCCGCGAGTATGACTGAATCTCCGGAATTTTTTATTACATAACCGTACATCTTTATGTCTTTAATCCTTACAGCTATATCTCCCTCGACATGGGAAGTAACAAAAACCAGCGGTATGTCGCGTACCTCCAGAATTTTTCTGGCGACATCAGGCCCGCTCATACCGCTTCCTAGATCTATATCAAGCAGAACTATGTCGCAGGGGGTACCTGAATCGAGTATTTCGAAAACCTCCTCCGCGGTACCGGCTGTAAGCGTATTAAAGCCCTGCCTGGCAAGAAAAGACGCCTCCGCCATCGAGATAATCCTGTCATCATCAACGATTAATACTGTTTTCCCGCCAAGGTCCATAACGCTGTCCTCTAAACAATCAATGGATAATTCAATGAATGTTTTTTATATTGTAACAATGTAACTATTTTTTTATAAACAGGCATGCTTTTTTTACCATTAATTACCTGACAGGATCCCCTTGACAGGAAAAATAAACGGGCATGGCAGAACAGAGTCGATTTAGTATACTTACTGTTCATAAGACATAATAGGGTACTGTTTTCACTTTTATCTGTCAGTTTACTCAAATAACAGATCCCCGGCTCTTTTGATAATCTGATATGTAATATCTACTTCCGTAAGAAATTTTTATGCCCGGTTTTATTCTTCAAGCAGTTGCTTTTCATATAACTTTTACATATATTCTTCATAAAATATTCATTAACATAACTGTGTACACATTATTAGATCGTATTTTTTTTACTTGACTCTATTATTATATGAGATAATTATTAAATTTTGAAAATGAGACCAGAGTTTTTCCCGGCCGGAATTTAAGGATACTTATAATCAGATCGGTAAATAGCTGATTTTCAATATATTCACCAAAATTAATTACCAAGTGTGGGGCTATGCAGCTTGCTAAAACGTCCGAGCTCTCCAATCAGGTACTGAACGGAGAGCCTGTTAAACTGACATTCCATTATAACAGCAGGGACATCAACAGGTTCCTCAATTCCCTCTTTACCAAAATTCTGTCGCACTCCGATATGCTCTACCTCCAGGGAACAATTGAAAACGTTCTGAGAGAGATGGTTGTAAACGCAGTCAAAGCAAACACAAAAAGGATCCACTTTATAAAAAATAATCTCAATATAACGGACCCTGAACATTATGAAGAGGGTATGGCATCCTTTAAGACCTATATGACCGAAGCTCAGGAGGAGCTGCCGGAAGAACTGAAACAAAACGGCTTCAAGGTTGAACTTGTTTTAAAAAAAGATGAAAACGGTTTTAGAATTATAGTGAGAAACAACGCGGGCCTTCTCCCCTTTGAACAGGAGAGGATAAAAATGCGTATCGACAAGGCGAGAGAGTACAGCGATTTCGCCGAGATATATATGGATATAGCCGACGACCAGGAGGGAGAGGGGCTCGGTATTCCTCTGACGATGCTGTTCCTGAAAAACTCCGGTATAGGCGACCGCTCTTTCAGTATCGTTTCAAACGGCAGTATTACCCAGTCGGCGTTTACAATCCCGTACAAGATCCAGTCATCGGCGATAAAAAGGGTCATAAGTGTAAAAATAGTCAACGAGGTCCGGGACCTCCCCACCTTCCCTGAACATATAATAGAGCTACAGGCCATGTGCCGCAGAGACAATGTCACGATTGCAGACCTGGCAAAAAAGATCTCACTTGATCCGTCCCTCGCGGCATCGGTTCTTAAACTCTCAAACTCTGCGGGATTTATCACTTCGAAGAAAATCGAAAGCATCGCAGAGGCCGTAAAGATCATCGGCCTGAAAAATCTCAACTCGATTCTTATAGCTTCTTCGGCAAAAAAAATCATGGACGAGCGCTTCTCGTCCTTCAAGGACGTCTGGAACCACTGTAACAAGGCGGCGTTTTATTCGCGGCTGCTTTCACAGAAACTCGGACTTAATAAAATCAGCGACATGGTTTATCTGTCATCACTGCTGCACGACCTCGGAAAAATCATTCTGCTGTCCGCCAACCAGGAACTTACAGACCAGATAGAGCGTATATCCGCCAACAGACAGATGAGGACCTCAACGGTTCTTGAAGAGGTTTCAATGGGAGTAAGCCACTCGACCATAGGAAAGATGATTGCCGAGAAGTGGAACTTCCCCAACTTCATCAGGGAGGCGATATCGTACCATCACTCACCGATGCTGGCCAGTGAAGAAAACATCGATATAGTATTTATCACGTATCTTGCGAACTCTCTCTGCCTGATCGAGGAGAGCAAATTCGACTATTTCTATCTGGAAGACGAGGTGCTGAAAAGATATAACATCACTTCTGAAGAAAAGTTCACCGAGATGCATAGCAGCTTCAAGGAGCAGTTCAAAAAACAGGTCAATTTTTAAGATTACTTTTTACGGCTTCCTGAACGATGGAAACCGTAAAAATACAGGCCGGAAGTCCCGCAGCGCGAACCGTCAGTTTTTAATCCGCATATCGATAAAGCTCCTAACTCCAGGAATAAGGTCATCTATCATCCTGTCGAGTTTCAATTCCGTTTCCCTTGCCGAATCTGATTTCGCGGAGAAATAAAATTTTATTTTCGGCTCGGTACCGGAGGGCCTGACCGTTACGATAGATCCGTCTGAAAGCATGTACTGCAGTACATTGGATACCGGAAGCCTTGTGGCATCATCGTCAGAATCAAACAGGATATCGTTGGCATAATCGATTGTTTTAACAACCTTCAGCCCCCCTATCTCATCGGGAGATTTTTCCCTGAATTTTTTCATAACATCACCGATCACCTCAATCCCCTTTAGTCCCTCAGCATCGATCGATATATTTCTGTCATTATAAAATCCGTATTCTTTAAAAATGCTGTTCAGGTAACCGGTAATCGTTAATCCCCTGTTTTTCAGATAAGCGCAGCATTCCGCAATCATCAGTGTTGAGGCGACCGCATCCTTGTCCCTTGCGTATGTCCCCTGGAGATACCCGTAGCTCTCCTCACCGCCGAAAATATATTTATAATTTCCCTTCTCTTCAAAAAACTTGATCTTCTCGCCGATATACTTAAATCCCGTCAGGACATTGAACACCTTCAGTGAAAACGATCCGGCGATTTTATCCTGCAGTGCTGTGGTAACGACCGTTTTCACAACCGCGCCGTTTGCCGGCAGAATACCCTTCTCCTTTTTCCGGGACAGAATATAAAACTCCAGAATCGATCCTATATGATTGCCCGAGAGAACTTCAAACTCGCACTTTTCGTTTCTGACGGCAATACCCATCCTGTCGGCATCTGGATCGGTGGCTATAACGATATCTGCCTCGTTTCGCGTGGCATAATCGATCGCAAGATCGAGCGCATCCCGCTCCTCCGGATTAGGTTTTCTTACAGTGGGGAACGAAGAGTCCGCCTTCATCTGCTCTTCAACATAGATGATGTCCCTGAATCCCATATCCGACAGAACGCCGGGGATTAGAGTTCCGCCAGTCCCGTGGAGAGGGGTATAAACTATTTTAACACTGCTTTTTGCTATCTCTTCCGGAGAGATCGAAAGGGCCTTCACCTCTTTCATGAACTTACTGTCGATCTCCTCACCTATCCAGACGATCATTCCTTTATCCACGAGCGATTCAAAGGCCTCCCTTTTGACATCACCAAGCGTCTCGACTTTTCTCACTTCATTTATAATATTTTCATCCTGAGGATATATTATCTGTCCCCCGTCTTTCCAGTAAACCTTGTACCCGTTATACTGTTTCGGATTATGGCTCGCGGTGATCACAATACCTGTAACACAGCCCAGTTCCCTTACCGCAAAGCTCAGCTCCGGGGTCGGTCTCATCTCGCTGAATATGTATGTTTTTATTCCGTTTGCGGCAAGTACCGAAGCGCTCTCCATCGCAAACTCCCTCGAGTACAGCCTGGAGTCATACGCGATTACAGCAGAGGGGCCCGGCTCTCCCGATTTTTTTACATAGTTTGCAAGTCCCTGCGTCGCCCTGGCCACGACATATTTATTCATACCGTTCGTTCCGTTTCTTATGATACCGCGCAGTCCCCCTGTACCGAATTCCAGTTCAACGGCAAAACGTTCATTCAGCTCCTTCTCGTTTTTGCTTTTTACCAGTCCCTTTATCTCTTTTATACAATCCTCATCATAAGGCGATTCGGTCCACTCCTTCACCCTTTTAAGCACAATTTCAGATAATGTCATATTCAAACCTCCGAATACTTATAATTCAGGTAATAATGCGCCCCTGGTTTTCTTTTTTTAAATGAACGGGATAACATAAAAATACTGCGGTATAAACAGCAATTCACCGGATAAACTGGTTTTAATTCCTGCTGCTCCCTGAACTCCCAATATACCAAGATTTTCAAAATCCAGCAATTTATTTATTACATCTGGCTGAGCCGGTATTTTCTATCAACTAAAAAAGGCTGCCCTTCGACGGCAGCCTTATGAAAAATAGATTTTTTTGTTAATAATCAGATCGCAAGAGCTTCTTTAAAGGAAGAATGCCACTTCAGTTCAGATTCGGTGAACCTGCCGTTTATACCTATCTCCAGATAATAGTCCATCAGTATCTTAAGGTGAACAATCTCTTTCTCATGATCAGAAAGTTTCTCGATTTCGACCATCTCGATCTTTGTGAAAGAGTTATCAATCCAGTCAAAAAAATCTTTCCCCTTGTCCCTGAAGATTATGTAGGTGGAGATCATGTCAAATTTTACGGTTTCATATGCAGTCAGAAATTCATCGTCATCGGCGTCTTTCATTGAAGTCGCCATCTCGGCCTGGAAGTAGTCCCCCCATGTGATAATATCCGGTCTGGCCCCGTAGTGAGCCTCAAGTCTTTTAAGTTCATCCTCTTTCATATAGGGTCTGGAAGAGATTCTCTCGATGAATTCCTTCAGATAAATCAGATGATTCATTCTGAGAGAGGTCATCCCCGTGGCATTTATTATCGGTATAATAGCTTCGTTTATCAGATTATTCATGTTACACTCCTGCGCCGGAATTCATTGAGATAAATCAGTTTTCACTTAATAATCGGCAGGGTGCTCATTTTTAGCTTAGTCTTTTTTAAAAAATCGGCGGATTTTCAGAAATTATTTCGCGGGAAATGGAGCGGTCAAGTCTACAGCGCGAACCGCCGCCGGTCAGACCGGCTGATGTTTTTTTATTCTCTCGTAGATCTCATACGGTATCGGTTTTGAAGGAAGATAATATCCGATCTTCTCATCCTTGTCGCCATGATAATCGCTCCCGCCTGAAACTATCAGGTTATATTTTTCTGCAAGCTCAAGAAAGCTGCTTATCTCGGAAGCCTTATGCATCGAGGAATAGACCTCTATCCCGTCAACCATGGAATCGATAAAACCTTTCAGCAGATTTTCAAACTCTGTGATGTTTTTATAATTCAGCGACACCGGATGGGCGACTATAGACAGACCGCCGGCCCCCCTGATCAGGCTTATAGCTTCTTCAAGCTTTATCCTCTCCTTTTTTACATAGCCCGGTTTCCCCTTGACCAGATACTTTTTGAAAACCTCATTAATATTATTTGCATAACCGTGTTTAAGAAGCACTCTGGCAACATGGGGCCGTCCGATTGCGCCGCCGCCGCTCTCAAGCAGAACCTCTTCAATCGGTATCTCGATTCCATGTTTTTCCAGATCTTCGATTATCCTGTAAATTCTTTTATCTCTCACCTCCTGGAGGTGCAGAGTTTTATCTATCAGCGGTTTATACTGATGGTCTATGTAAAGGCCCACCAGATGAAAAGAGCCCCCCTGGTAATCGATACTGAACTCGATTCCCGGTATAAGCGCAATATCCTTGCCTGACGCGTAGTTCACAGCCTCTTCAAGACCGGAAACAGTATCATGATCGGTTACCGCCAGGACCCTTACGTTCTGCCCGATCGCAAAATCTATAAGCTCTGACGGTGATTTTATCCCGTCAGATGCCGTCGTGTGACAATGTAAATCTATCATGTTCATATAATGATTTTCTTAAAACCGCATCCATGTGTCTACAATTATTATTATAAAAAAGACTCATAATGTAAAAAATGTTTTGATATTGACATGTTTCATTTTAAACGTTATTCTTTTAAAATACAGTTTCGCTTTAATGACTGAGAAATCCGCAGCGCTTTAACAGAGCAGTTTAAAACCATACCCGGTTCCTCAGCCGGGAACAGAATGATAATGAAGGAGTTACCCAATGTATATCGGTTTTGATATTGGAGGCACAAACATTAAAGGTGTTCTGACTGACAGGGAAGGCAAAATTCTGAGTTCGGGAGATACTCCAACTCCGGTAACTGCAAACGAAATAAATCAAAGTATATTATCCATGATTGAGAAACTCTCATTTGATGCAAAAATAGATAAACATAAAATAAAAGCCATAGGTATCGGTGCAGCCGGTTCAATTGATAGAAAAAGAGGAATTGCGATTGACGGTTCAAACGTATTCTGCTGGAGAAACTATCCGCTGATAAAAAATGTTGAAAAACTCACAGGAATAAAAACTTTTCTGGAAAACGATGCGAATGTAGCCTGTGCAGGTTTCTGGTGGGAGAAAGAAGGGAGACATTTAAATAATTTTGTAATGATAACGCTGGGCACAGGGATTGGTGGTGGAGCGGTAATTGATGGTAAATTATTTACAGGACAGAATGGCAGTTCTCTCGAAATCGGACATACAACCATTGTTACTGACGGGATAAAATGCCATTGCGGAAACACTGGATGCCTTGAACTTTATGCATCAGCTACAGCTCTTGTAAAATATACAAACTCAAATTTAAAAAAATTTAAACACTCAACCATTCATCAGAGATTGAAAAAAGAAAAACTCTCGGCAAAAATGGTCTATGAAGAGGCCTTAAAGAACGACGATCTAGCCTTGAAATCAATTGAATATATATCATCCCACCTGGCTACCGGAATAGTGAACATCATAAATATATTTAATCCGGAAGCCGTTGTTCTTGGAGGGGGGCTCTCACAGGCACATAAACTTATAATTCCGATAATAAAAAAAACCGTGAATGAAAGAGCTATGAAAGGGATGAAAGAAAAAGTAAAAATTATCGCTGTAAAAAACCAGTCCATAATACCTGCACTCGGCGCTGCTAAAATCGCTATGGACAGGATTGACAGGATTGACAGGATTGACAGGATTAACAAGATTAAAAGATGACACGATTTACACGATTAAGATAAAGGTTACTTTCTGTTTAAAATTATAATCTTAATCCTGTAATCTTTTTTTAAATCCTGTAATCCTGTTTAAATCCTGTTACAAATCCTGCCCAAAATCGTGTTAATCCTACTAATCCTAATCCTATTTTCCTTGACTTTTAATACCCCTGCGAACTTATTGAATCATACATAAACGCAATTAACGTTAACGAATATTATAAATATTTCAGGAACTCGATTATGGAAGAAAAACTAAATAAAATCAAACAGGAAGCGATGGAGATGCTGAACTCCTCAAAACTCCTTGATGAACTTGAGGATATCCGCGTTAAGGTACTCGGAAGAAAGGGGATGCTGACACAGATACTCAGGTCCCTCGGGGAGCTTACTCCCGAGCTTCGTAATACAATCGGGAAAAAATCCAACGAAATCAAAAAAATCATAGAAGACGCAATAGACGCGAAAAAGGAAGAAATCACAAAAAACGAATTCAGCGGAATTGCGTCAAGCGAATGGATTGATGTAACTTTAAATCCGTCAGTTTCAATCAGAGAGAAAAAACAGGGATATCTCCATCCTCTGTCAAAAACACAATATGAAATTGAGGATATTCTCACTTCAATGGGATTCCAGATACTTGACGGTCCCGAGGCTGAAACAGAATATTATAACTTTGAAGCTCTCAATATACCGAAATTCCACCCTGCGCGCGACATGCAGGACACCTTCTGGACTGAAGACGGCAATCTTTTAAGGACACATACCTCGGCTATACAGATCCGCGGAATGGAGAAAATGACACCCCCTTTCCGCATTATGGCGCCCGGGCGCGTTTTCAGATATGAGGCGACAGATGCATCGCATGAGCATACTTTCTACCAGGTTGAGGGGATGATGATCGGTAAAGACATCTCGGTTTCACACCTGATATATGTCATGGAAGAGGTGCTTCAGGGAATATTTAAAAAAGAGGTAAAGGTAAGACTGCGTCCGGCCTACTACCCCTTTGTTGAACCTGGTTTTGATCTCGACTTCAGCTGTATGATATGCGGCGGTACTGGTTGCCGTGTATGTAAACATTCTGGCTGGATTGAGTTCCTCGGATGCGGTCTTGTACACCCGAATGTACTGCGTGCCGGCAATATTGACCCTGATCAATGGTCAGGTTTCGCTTTTGGAATGGGTCTCAACAGGCTTATAATGATGCAGGCCGGTATAAATGACATACGCCATTTCATGAGCGGCGACATCAGATTCGTTCAACAATTTTAAGGCAGCGAGGTAGATTTATGTGGATTTCACTGAAAATAATAGGACGCATGGTAGATATATCCGATATCACACCGGAAGCAATTGCTGACAGGCTTACAATGTCCACAGCTGAAATTGAAGGGATAGAATACCTGAACAGTTTTTTTAAAGATATTTATACAGCAAAGCTTATTAGTGTAGAGCCTCATCCTGATGCCGACAAACTTACTCTCTGTTATGCCGATACCGGAAAGGAAAAATTCCAGGTTGTGTGCGGAGCGACCAACCACAAGGCCGGAGATATTGTAGCCTTTGCGACTGTGGGAACAAAATTCAGCGAAGACTTTGTGATCAAGAAAACAAAAATCCGCGGGGTCGAGTCGAGCGGAATGTTCTGTTCGCTGAGGGAACTGGGCCTTTCAGACGAACACAGCGGCATACATATTTTCCCGGAAAACACCGTAATCGGAAAACCGCTCAGTGAAATATTTTCTGATTGGGTTGACGTCAGGCTTAACATAGACAACAAGTCAATCACTCACAGACCGGACCTCTGGGGTCATGAGGGATTTGCCCGTGAAATAGCTGCAATGTTCGACAAAGAGATCAGAAAACCTGCCAACAGGTCTGTTCTTTCAGGGCTTAAAAGTAACGACACACTGAAGGTTTCAATCAGGGATAAAAACGCGTCTTCAAGATATACAGCTCTTGTAGTTGATAATATAAAAATAACCGAATCACCTGACTGGCTCAAATCAGCCGTAACCGCGCTGGGGATGAGGCCTATAAACAACATAGTCGATATAACCAACTATGTGATGGCGGAGATCGGAGAACCGATGCACGCATTCGACCGTAAAAAACTCAAAGGCGACGAGATAATCGTAAGACTTGCAGCAAAGGGTGAAAAGATCACAACCCTCGACGGAAGGTCTCATGACCTCACGACGGAGGACATCGTAATTGCCGACATCAGCGGCCCGATAGCCCTCGCGGGGGTGATGGGGGGAGGGAACAGCGAAGTCGAGGACGGTACCACTGAAATAGTTCTTGAAGCGGCCACATTCAATCCGGTTAATATCCGTAAAACAGCCCAGAGGTTTGACTCTAGAACCGAGGCAGCCATGAGATTCGAAAAGACTCTATCCCCGGAGATAACAATTGATGCACTGGCTCGATGTTATGAACTCATAAAACAGATCATCCCCGGAGCTGAAGCTGTTTCAGAAATTGTTGACGATTATCCGGTACCGATTAAACAGGCGGAGATTGATATAACATCTGATTACATAAGGCGGAAAATCGGGCAGAATATTGATGAAAAAGATATAGTCAAGACCCTCACATCCCTGCAATATGATGTAAAAAATGAAAATGGCAATCTGCATATAACTGCACCTCACTTCAGGTCAACCAAAGACATATCCATGAAGGATGATATTGTTGAAGAGGTGGGAAGAGTTTTCGGATATAGAAACATCAATCCGGCACCACCGTTTGTTGAATGTGTGCCGCCGGTTAAAAATCTCTTCAGATTTTTCGAGAGAGATGTTAAAAATATTCTTTCAAACAATTACAGCATGACGGAGGTTTCCGGGTACTCTTTCACCGGCGAGGAAACCCTTAACCTGCTTAAGGTTAATGAGGATAAGGAACTCAGACTCCGCAATCCTCTTTCTATTGAACATGACAGGCTGCGTCGAAGCCTTGTTCCGAATATGATGCATTTCATAAAATACAACCAGAGATTCCATGACAATTTTGATATTTTTGAACTCGGCCGCGTATACCTTAAAGACGACCGTAAATCGGCAAATCTGATCTCTGAAAATTTCAGAACGACAGGAACTGTTTTTATTAAAAAACCTGAATCTCCTGTATTCTTCGAAGCGAAGGCTATCGTTACCGGCATGTTCGAAAAATTGAGGGTAAAGAACTACAGGCTTATTCCGGCGTCATCATCCATACCTCCGTATGCCCATCCTGGAAGATCGATGAAGATAGAGATTGAAGGGAAAGAAGCAGGGCTTATTTTCGAAGTTCATCCTGAAACAGCAAAGGCTTTTGAATTTACCGGCAAAGCGGCGATATTTGACATTGACCTGAACCTGCTTTTCAATTCTGAAAAGAACCCTGTTAAATTCACCGAGCTTCAGAAATATCCGGAAGTACCATTCGAAATTTCAGTTGTTGCCGATAAAAAAACATACAGCGAAGAAATTCTGAATATCATCCGAAAATCAGACAGAGAAAAAATAAATGATATAAACGTAATCTCAGTCTATGAGGGATCACAGCTGCCGGCAGATAAAAAATCGGTATCGATAAAAATAGTTTTCGCTTCAAAAGAAAAAACACTTGAACCGGCAGAGATTGATGGCCTTCAGAAAAAAGTTATCTCCGCGCTCGACAAAGAGGGATACACACTGAGGTAGAAGGTTTTCGGTACATCAGAACCGCTTTCCCCCTCCCTTGATGGCCGCTCATGGATATCCGTATCCTTTACGGCATTAGTCCATCCGTGACCGTCAGGAGAGTTCGGGGAGGGTGAGCTAAATCTACAGGTTATTACAATTGTTGTTTTCACCCCCTCCTATCCTCTATCAATCGTTTTTTGTACATCCTGCGCGCGATTGATACTGCGGCCTCCCTGCCGGGAGCCCCATCAATTTTGATTTACAGGTCAGTACATTAATCATCTTCAAGATTCTGTATACAATCTCAGAAACATGCACTCTGCGCATTTTTAGAACATCAATCAAGATGCCGTTATAATGCCAAACCGGTTAAAGCCGCACTTTTAAAGCCGCATGAAATAACCGTTTTTTTTATTTTATTGTTGAATTATATTATATAAGTCCTCTCTGTTTTTTTATGGATGATAAAAATGAACAGACTGTACCGGCCCTTCCCCTGAAGGTCAGAGACGAGCTGACTGAAAAGGATTTCAAATCCGCAATAAGAAAACTGACGCGCAGCGCGCAATCGATGCCTGTACCGAGGCTTTATGACGCCTACCTGTGGCTGAAAGAACGGCTTGATGATGAAAACGAGGAGTTCAACCGGCAATATGCTCATTTCATTGAACGGCTTCTGAGAATACTGGAGGAGCGCGGTGCTGCGGGGAGCGAAATATACAGCGAGATATTAAAAGACTCGGTCGAATATAAATATCTTAAGGGATTATTCCATTCTAGCGAGCAGGATTACGAAACCGCCGTGCCATATGCCGCACCGAAGAGATCCCGTGTAAAAAAATCCAGAATAAAAAAAATATCACTGAAAACTATACTGCAGAAAAAGGATTCGTCTCTGACAGAAATTGGTCCCGTCGAATGGAACAGAATGGTAAATGATTATTTTGAAGGAATTAATACAGATGAATCATTCGAAACAAACTGCGTTGCTCTTGTGAAAAAGATAAATAAAAAAGCAAAAAAAGAACCGTATCACGTTGAAACGGTGATCGGATACGCTTTTAACCGGATTCTCAAAAAAAAGGGGCTTTCCCTTAAAGACAAGAACTTCGCAATGCGGCTCCTGAACAGCACCATAGATCAGGGAGAGACATGGAAAAGGATGCATCCAGGATACCTTGAAATAATCAGAAGATAATTTCATAAAATCATGCTTTTATGAAAAGTATTTTAACTCCAGATAAGACCTCCTCTCAAACCTTGAGAGTCCGAGGATTGATGCGGTTTCGAACAGATCCTTTTCAACCTCATCCCTGAGCTCGCCGATTTTTTCAATCTCGACAAAATCTCCCAGCCCTTCGACCCGGTCAATCGAAACTTCCATCCCTCTGAATGAGTATATTTCTCTATCCTTCTCTACTACTCCGCTCTCAACAAATCCAAGGCTCAGCAGGATACTCTTCATAGTCTTAAAATCGCCGGTTTCTGTCTCGTGCTCAATCCTGGCTTTCGTCGTAAGACTTAACTTCGGTCCCTTATAGGTAATCCTGCATTTTTCATTTACATTACGAAGCCTCAGTGCCTCATCTGTTTTCTTAAAATCTCGAGAAGGATGGTTGAAATATACGTCGGACTCCCTCCTCTGTTCAACCGGTTTAGCGCCGATTTCTGACAGTTTTCTCCTTACCCCTTCTGTGTCATCACAATAACATTTTATCTCGATTTCAAGCAGGTCACCCATCTCATGTTCTCCTGAGCGGTCCGCCGATGAATAGACCGTCTCCGCCTATTGTTTTTCTTTTCTGTCCGTTTATCTTTATTATAATGCTTTCTACATTATCAAACTGAGTTGCTGTATTCACGATCTGCTGAATTCTTTTTAAAATGATATCCCCTGCGGCCCCCTCTTCAATTACTCCGTTGAAATCTATTTCAGCTGTATTCCCCTTCATCTCTATATTCTTTATCTTCAGGTGAGACGGAACGGCTGTGAGATAACCTCTCCCCTTTTCATACGGAGTCGGCCCTTTTATGAGCTGTTCGAGTGTTGATGATAAAAGCTGTTTATCGGAAATCTTTCTTTTCACGGTACTGAGATAGGTTTTTTCACTCTTCTCGTCAATCCTGAGAAAATAAACAACGACCTCCTTATTCTCTACGGCTTTTTTTTCATCATCACCGGCAGCCTTCTGGTTTTTATCGCTGTCACTGCTGTTCTGCGCCGTTGCTTTATCCTCAGCGCTTTTCTCTTTAGATTCTTTTTTCACAGAATCACCCTTAACAGCAATCTCTTTAGGATACGGGATTGTAAACTTTCCGTTTTCATAAAATTTATTCAACAGCAGCACTATCACCGTCACAAGAATAATTATGACAAGCATATAAAACGGGCCGTTACCGCCCGTCTCTCGCGGCGGAGTTTTGACGGTTTTCTTTGACGGTGATTTTACAGATGAACTTTTTTTACTTTTTTTCTCAGGAGGCATTTGAATCCTTTTTTTTATCATTATGTTATAGTATTAATCTAAAAGCCGGCAATTCCCAAACCGGACAGAAATGCCCGGTACCTGTCTCCATTCTTAATTAGATATTGTTAATAGCAATAATGCCGCTGTCAGCGCGGCCTGTTAAGAAAAAAATGGAATTTTATGACTTACCGGAACATTTATTTTTAATAAATCTTGACGTACATTTATAATCTGCGATTATATTTCATAAAAATCAGTAATAAGAAGCCATATGATTGTCAATAGAAAATATTTCAAAATAAAACTGTATTTAATACTAATAATAACTCTCTGTTCAATCCCTTTTTCCGCTCTTTTTTCAGAACCCCTGGTATTAAACAGTAAGATGGATAATATCCGCCTGAACCAGTACATGACATATTTTGAAGATCCCTCGGGCAGATTGAAATTTAATGATATCAGAAATCTCAGCAGCGATCTGTTTCAAAATGTAACCCTTGATAAAATTAATATCGGTTATACAGATAAAACTCTCTGGTATAAAATAATAATTAATAATGTACAACCGGAACCGCTTACATGGATCTTCGAGTCCAAATATCCCCTTCTTGATTACATTACCCTTTATATCCCGGCTGAATCGGGATATATCGAGACTGCATCCGGAGACATGCTCCCCTTTTCGACAATGCCCCTGCATCATTACAATTTTATATCCAGAATAACAAGCCCCCCGGGGGAATCTGAAATTTATATAAAAATAAAATCCGAGGGTTCTTTGTTCGTAATGCTGCGGGCATCGGATTATGAATCTTTTCTGCATAATGTAGTTATCGAAGTTTCACTGCTATGGCTTTTTTACGGCATCATGATTGCCCTGTTTTTCTATAACTCCTTTATATTTGTTGTATCCAAAGATAAAACATACCTGTATCTGGCCCTGTTTATCCTCTCGACGATAACTCTGATTTTTATCCATCACGGTTTTGCAAGAAAATACATGTGGCCGGAGATGATCTGGTGGGGCAACTACAGTCATCCGCTTTCCCTTTTTTTATCAGCAATATTTGATATAAAGTTCTCCCAGAATTTTCTCAACACGAAGAAAAATCTCAAACTGACCAACTATCTGCTTAATGCCCTAATAGTTGTTTCGCTGCTGCTGGGTGTGATATCTATGTTTACCTCCTACAGCATATCGACAAGACTTTCCGTTCTTGTGTCGATAATAACCTGTGTGGCCCTTATATTCTTTACTATGATCCCGATGTTCTGGAAAAACAAAAGACTTGCGATATATTATTCCGGATCATGGTTTTTTTTAACTGTGGGTATCCTTCTTCTGATGTTTCGAAGTTTCGGCCTTATACGGGTCAGCTTCCTGTCTGAATGGGGCTATCTGCTGGGACTTGCCTCCGGTAATATATTCCTGTCGATAGGGGTCGCCGATAAACTTGACGTACTGAAAAAAGAGAATGAAAAGTATCTGTCATCACTGAAAGAATCAGAAGAGAGGTATCGTCTTTTCTTCGAAACCGCCCATGACGCGATCATGTACTGTATAAACGATATGCCGGTTTTTGCCAACAGGAACATGCTGAAGATGACCGGTTACAGTTCCGGAGATTTCTATAAAAAAACCGCCTACGATTTTTTCACGTCTGAATCGGGACCGGCCGGCGATATTAATTCACAGATAGAGCAGATATCTTCAGGAAAAATTCCGAATACGCAATTCGAAGCGCTGCTCGTCTGCCGGAATGACATTAAAATAAATGTCCTTGTGTCGATCTCATACCTCGCTGCCGGAAGCAACAGGGGCATATTCATGATCATTTCAGACATTTCATCATTGAAAAACGCTTCAAACACGATTCATAAACAGTATGAAAAAATCCAGAACCAGTTCAACAGCCTCGAAACACTGAACAGCGAACTGGTAGCCGCCCAGAGCAAACTTATTATGGCAAACACCGAGGTTGAGAAGGAGAAGGAGTTCCTGTCGGCCACTCTTCTCTCTATAGGTGACGGTGTAATAACATATGATACAGAAGGGAAGATTTTTCTGATGAACAAGGTTGCGGAGGAGATGACCGGGGTCAGCAGCAGGGACGCGATAGGTTCACATGTAAGAGAAGTCCTCCGCCTGATTGATGATTCATCCAAAGATCTCTTTTTCGACACGCTGGGGAAGGTAACGGAAAAATACCGGTTCAATAATATAGGCGTACCGTTCAAGATGATCGACAAAGAGGGCAACGAACGGATTATAGAGATAAACAGCGCAATAATAAAGCACGAAAACAAACCTCTGGGGATTGTGCTTGCACTGCGGGATATAACAATCAAAAGTAAAATAGATACTGAACTGATCAAGATGAGTAAACTGGAATCTATCGGAATTCTGGCCGGCGGCATAGCGCATGACTTCAACAACCTTCTGACCGGAATTTCGGGAAATATATCCGTGATGAAGAGCCAGGGAACATTCACTGATGAGATTAATGAAACATTCCAGAATGTAGAGAAGGCTGTGGACAGGGCAACAGCTCTGACAAAACAGCTTCTGACCTTCGCGAAGGGCGGAGAGCCGATTCTGCTCCCCTCATCTTTGAAAGAAATAATTAATGAATCCGCCAAATTTATTATCAAAAATCCTGATATTAAATGCGAACTTAACATTCAGGATGATCTTAAACCTGTAATGATTGACCCCAACCAGATCAGCCAGGCTATCAACAACCTTCTTATAAATGCAGTACAGGCGATGTCATCCAGCGGAAAGATTACTATTGAAGCATACAACATCGAAAAAGCGCCGGAAGAGATACCTCTTAAAACCGGATCCTTCGTTATGCTGAAAATCAGCGATACAGGATGCGGAATCCCGAAAAAAAATCTCGTTAAAATATTCGATCCGTTTTATTCGACAAAATCAAACGGTACCGGGCTTGGACTGACCAGCACCTATTCCATAATAAAGAAGCACAGGGGTTATATCGAAGTTAACTCTGTTGAAAACGCCGGCACCACATTCACTATCTATTTAAAATCAGCCGGTGTACCGGTTAAGAAAATCGAATCAACTGTAAAGACATCCGGTATAAACAACTCCGGAACCGTGCTGATAATGGATGATGAAAACTACATCCTGGAGATACTTGTAAAAATGCTCAAACACCAGGGATACGCAGTAGACTGTGCCCATAACGGCGAAGAGGCTGTCAGACTCTACTCGGAAAAATTAGCGCAAAACCAGCGATATAACCATGTTATTCTGGACCTCACCGTCTACGGAGGAATGGGGGGTAAAGAGACCATTGTAGAACTTAAAAAAATGGATCCGGACGTAAAAGCGATCGTCAGCAGCGGGTATTCCGACAATCCGGTAATGGCCAACTACAAGGAATACGGTTTTACCAGTGTTTTAACAAAACCATATGCGATAGACGATGTAATAAAGGCTTTGTCGATTAACGAATAGATCAATCCCGTTAAACTCACTCCGGGGATGTTTACCCGGCGAATCGTCCATTTAATGAAATTTTCCCGTGCACTGTCAGAAGGTTTCAGACCGCACAGCAGATAAAAAAAAGTCTAAAAATAATTTACCTAAAAAATCTTGACAACAGATTCAATAAAAAATCTGTTTATTAATCAGGTTGATGACCGTCAGGGGCTGATTGAAAAGTATTCTGATTCAGATAGCAATCTAAAAAAGCAAATTATATATAAACCAAGAGGATTATATGAAAATACCATTGAGAAGTGAAACAACCACAGTCGGCAGGAGGATGGCAGGAGCCAGAAGCCTGTGGCGCGCCAACGGAATGAAAGAGGAACAGTTCGGCAGACCTGTTATTGCGATCGTTAACTCATTTACAGAACTCGTTCCCGGCCATGTACACCTTAACGAAGTTGGAAGATTCCTCAAGAAACTGATTGAAGACCAGGGCTATTTCGCTCCCGAATTTAATACAATAGCTATCGATGACGGTATAGCAATGGGTCATGACGGCATGCTCTACTCTCTCCCTTCAAGGGAAATAATAGCGGACAGTGTTGAATTTATGTGCAACGCCCATAAAGTTGACGCTATGATATGCATACCGAACTGCGATAAAATAGTACCGGGAATGCTGATGGGTGCGATGAGGCTCAATATACCGGCAATTTTCCTGTCCGGAGGTCCTATGGAAGCCGGCGTACAGGACGGAAAAAAATATGACCTGATCGACTCCATGGTCATGAGCGCAGATCCGTCTGTACCGGATGAGTTCATCGCCCGCCTCGAACACTCCGCCTGCCCCACATGCGGATCATGTTCCGGGATGTTCACTGCCAATTCGATGAACTGTCTCACCGAGGCTTTAGGGATGGCCCTCCCCGGAAACGGTTCAGTAGTATCTACACATTCCAACAGGAGAAAAATGGCAGAGCGCGCGGCACGCTGCATTGTCGAGATGACGAAAGAATATTATGAAAAAGGAAATACCTCCGTGCTGCCGAGGTCAATCGCATCGAAGGGATCTTTCATTAACGCGATGTCCCTTGATATCGCCATGGGCGGATCTACAAATACGATTCTTCACCTGCTTGCCGTTGCCGATGCAGCGGAAGTCGACTTCACGATGAGCGATATAGACAGACTCTCCCGAAAAGTTCCGAACCTCTGCAAGGTATCTCCCAGCTCCGAATACCACATGGAGGACGTAAACAGGGCCGGCGGGATATTGTCCATTATGGGTGAACTTGACCGCGCCGGTCTTATTGATACTTCTGTTTCAAGAGTCGACTCTCCGTCGCTGAAGGAGACCCTGGACAAATACGATATCATGAGAAGCACAGTAATACCTGAAGCGGTTTCTTTATACAAAAGCGCTCCGGGAAGAATAGGAAGAAACCTGAAGTTCGGTTCACAGGACAAATCGTACGACGAACTCGACAGGAACAGGGAAAGCGGCTGTATCAGAGACATTAAACACTGCTACAATATTGAGGGCGGTCTCGCTGTACTGTTCGGAAACATCGCGAATAACGGATGCATAGTAAAAACTGCCGGAGTGGATACTTCTCTTTACAAATTCCAGGGACCGGCAAAAGTCTATTATTCACAGGAGGCCTCGTGCGACGCGATACTGGGCGGAGAGATCAAACCGGGTGATGTCGTAGTAATACTTTACGAAGGGCCGAAAGGGGGTCCGGGTATGCAGGAGATGCTCTACCCCACTTCATACATAAAATCAATGCATCTTGGAAAAGAGTGCGCACTTATTACAGACGGGAGGTTCTCCGGCGGGACAGCAGGCCTTTCAATAGGCCATATATCCCCCGAAGCGGCAGCCGGCGGTGATGTGGCACTGATAAGAAACGGCGATATCATTGAAATCGATATACCTGAAAGAAAGATAAACATCCTTGTTGACGAAAAAGAACTCGCTAAAAGAAGAGATGAAGAAGTTGCAAAGGGAAAAGATGCTTTTAAACCCCGCGGCAGAAACAGAAAGATCTCAAAAGCGCTTCAGATCTACTCTTTGCTCGCGTCATCAGCGGATAAAGGCGCTGTAAGAAAACTGCCGGAAAATATTTAGTTTTAATTTTATCTGCGGATTATCTGACAGAATCCGCAGATAAAACTGCTTTAAAAAACCGGTCTGGAAACAGGGCTGCAATATTTATTGACCTCTGTCTTATAATTATTTCATCCGCTGCTGTTCAAGCTGATGTACCATAGACTGAAGCTTCCTGTTACCGCCAAGAGAACTGTCTGTTATAATATTGAAAATACCCCGCATTGTTGCCACAGGAACCCACCTTAAAGGTATCATAATACAGCTTTTACGTTTCTGCAGACCTTTGACCACACTTGCGGCAACTGCCTCAGGTTTTATCAAACGGCGTAAAAAAGCCGGAAACGCCGTCTTGATCATCATTGAGGCCAGTTCATCGCCTCCAAAAGCAATCTCGGCAATTCCAGTATCCACCCAGCCCGGATAAAGAACAGATGCCGTTGCGCCCCTCGCCGAGAGTTCCACCCTCAGGCTGCGTGCAAGCATTTCAATACCGGCCTTTGATACTGCATAGGGAGCATTACAGGCACCATTCACATAAGAATAAATCGATGCTGAAACAAGAACCTGACCCTTGTTTCGTACAATCTCCGGCAAAGCCGCCTTGATCGAACGCCATACGCCCAGCAGATCAACTTCTATAATGCGCTCGAACTCTTTTTCTTCACAGCTGAGCATAGTGTGTGCAGAATTATGCCATGATATCCCGGCATTGGCAAAAACCACATCGAGCCTGCCGAATTTATCGACAGCTTTTTTAACGGTCTGCTGCGCAGCTTTAAAATCACACACATCCAGAGCTAATGGAAGCACACGCTTTGAATCAAACTCCTGCGCAAGGAGATTCACTGATTTCTGAGAGATGTCTGTAAGGACAAGGTCTGCTCCGGCTTTATACAAGGCCCGGGCAGAGGCGGCACCGATACCCCCTGACGCACCGGTAATCAATATTACTTTATTTTTAAGATTATAAATCATAAATAAACCATCCTTTTTCAGTTCCGACAATACCAGTCGTATTATTTTAATCCGGTATAAATTTTTTAATTTCGGATTTTTGCTTAGATATTATAGATTTATTTCTTCACCATGGTCATCTACCTGGTTAAGTTAACCCGATACATATTAATAGAGTTAATCATTAATCTTTATAAATTATAACAATGCGAATTACAGGTGATAATTAATGATTGCTTTTAAATCAGATCCTTAGTATCATTTAACAGTTGTTATAATCCGGATTCAAGAATTCAAAAAATCATCTGACAGACTGTTTACCGTTATACATAGTTAAATTTAAAAAAACAGGAAACAATTATGAGAATATTTTATAACCTGATTCTTATTGCAATAGTCCTGCTTCTTTTTATTCTGGCAACACCAGGTTTTCTAAAAACTCCCGTAGATCCCGACACTATAAATATTTCCGGAAAATGGAAAATTATCTATAATGATAATACCGAAATAGCAAAACCAGACTATAATGATGCCGTTGCTGCGGATATATACCTTCCAGGAAACTGGGTGAGTTTCCTTAAACAGAATGATTCGATGTCAGCTGTAATCTGGTTAAGGAAATCAGTTTTTATTGATAATTCATCTTCAAATTCTGAATTAATTCTGGATCTCGGAAACATCGGTGTTGCTAATGAAGTATATCTTAACGGATGCTTTATCGGTGTTACAGGGGGCATGCCAAAGGCGGGAAGTCCACTGAGCTACAGATTTGCATGGAAAACTCCGCGCTATTATCTGCTTCCAAAGCATTTAATCAGATTTAATGACCAGAATATCATCTCCATTCGTGTATTTTCTCATGTAATAAGCGGAGTAAGCGGTAACCTCAATATAACACATATATGGGACCAGTATCCCTATAAATTGGAGAATACAATATCATCTTTAATAAACTACACAGCTATAATTATAAACGGATTTTTCTTCTTCTTCTTTCTGATACAGTACAGCTATAACAGGTCCAATAAGATATTTTTTTACATCCTCATGCTGACCATTTCATCAGTATTTTTATATTTATCAATCATGGAGATACCATTTTATATCAATGGACTTACAAGGTTCAAGATACTGTTTATCTCCTACTCTTCAATAAGCTTTTTTCTGGCATTATTTACCCAGCAGATTATTAAAAGGAAAAAAACCAATACCTTTGCGCTGATATTGATATCTCTATACTGTCTCGATATATTCAGCATTCTTTTTACCCAGACAACAAGGGAACTGGCTGTGTACACCAGGTTATGGGTATTAATCTGCACCTTTACCTTCCAGATATACGCATTCACAGGCTTGTTTGGATTGATACGAAGACACTGGCTGTTCATTCTAACTATACCGGTCTGTTTATCTACTATTTACAATGACTATTATATATGGATTATGAATTATGACTCAATATATACGAAAGTTTTCATACATGCTCCGATTCTTCTGTCGGTATACCTTCTCTTCATGTTTTCAGACTATCAGACACAGATAGACAGTAAAGAAACAATTTTTCAATCTTTGAGAAGAAAAGCTCAAAGATTACAGACAGAGCTTCATAAAATCAAGAAAACAAACATAAAGAGACAGCCCAACGAGGTAATTCACGACCTGATTGATTATATTAATGATAACTATACAATAACCTACGATAGAAGGATGCTTGCTAAAAAATTCGGTTTAAATGAAAACTATATGGTACAGCTTTTTAAAAAAACAACCGGAAAAACCATATCCGAATATATAAATACAAAACGGATTGAAAAGGCCAGCGATATGCTGAGCGATCATGAAGTAAAAATCATCGATATTGCCTATAATATAGGTTTTGAAAATTATAACCACTTTTTCAACTGTTTTAAAAAGTCTACAGGAATGAGCCCCGAACAATACCGTAAAACAGTTATAAACAGTAAGTAGTTTGAAATAATCTCAACCTGTTTATCGGCAGCTGATGTCCGGAAACAGCATTCATGAATTAAACTGTCCGGGTGCTGAATTATCATCGTGCATTGGCGGCCCAAATATGCACCGTTCTTTTCATTTATTAAATTAAATATAACACATGTTATGCTGTTATATATAAAATTCCTGATAGATCATTTGCCTTCACTTCAGAAACGGACCTTCATACAATACCGGTATTCAAAAAACAATCTCTTCAAGTCATTTACTTTTAATGCCAATTCATAACAATAAAATATTTCTGCAGGTTTATAAAAAACATATCCATGCTTAATATGAATCAACTGCATTAATATCATAAAACTTATCTTAATCCTGTAGAAGACAGCTCCATCAGATATAGTTTATATGAATGTCAGTGCTGACCGGTTCATCTGTTCAGCAGATTTTTATAATTCGAAATGTTTTTAGCAGTCAGAGGCAGATCAGAGATTTGTCAGCATCATTCCGTCGAGGCCGGAATGCGATCTTATTACGATCTGACCGCAGCTGTATGAATGTTCTGACATCTTGAATTAAAAAGATAAGAATATCAATATTTAAAAAAGGAGCAATGAAGATGACGTATCAAAATGAATACAAAAGTAAACTGATCACTGCCGAACAGGCAGGAAAACTGGTAAAGTCGGGCGATACCGTTGATCTTTACGGTTACAACGCCTGCGGCGAGCTCCTTGACAGGGAAATAGCCAAGCGTGTAGATGAATTAAGCGATGTCAAGGTCAGATGCATGCAGAGGATCGGAGTCTGGAAGTATGTGCAAACCGATTCTGAATGCCGCTCTTTTATCAGTACTCCGATATTTGTAGGACCAATCGAGAGAATGATGATAAAACACGAAAACATGAACCCGCATCCCGCGCTGTTTTATGAATATCCGCTGATGTACCGCAAGGGGGACCTGAAAGTAGATGTGGGCTCACGGATGGTATCACCAATGACCAAGGACGGCTATTTTCATTTCGGAAACTGTCCCGCCTACGGGAAAGGGCTCGTGGACGGATCAAAAATATTTGTCGCCGAGATCAACACGAATATACCTCCTTTAGCCAATGAGCACCCCGACTGTAAAGTCCACATTTCTGAAATCGACTATATAGTTGAAGGTGAAAGCCCGGATTTCGGCGAATTGCCGGACCCGGTTCCGACAGCGACTGACGAGAAAATTGCAGAACATATATACAACGCGATCGGTGACGGGGCCTGTCTGCAGATCGGCTACGGCAATACACCTTTTGCAGTAACATCACTGCTTGCAAAGTCTGATTTAAAAGACCTTGGAATCCACACCGAAATGCTGACTGACAGCATTATGAAGCTCTACCTGGCAGGCCTCGTGACCGGAAAAAGAAAACAGATCGACAAGGGGAAGATGTCATTCTGCCTGGGAGTCGGGACCAAAGCTTTCCGTGAGTTCATTCTCAGCAATACAGATGCATATGCCTGCCCGGTCGATTATACCAATGATCCGTATATTATCGGGTTGAACGATAACGTGGTATCCATAAACGGCTGCCTGGAGATTGATATCACAGGACAGATTAACTCTGAGACAATGGGGACAAGACAAATTTCAGGTACAGGGGGCCAGCTCGATTTTGTACTTGGAGCATATCGTTCTAAAAACGGACAATCAATCATCGCATGCCCGTCTACCTATAAGAAGAAAGACGGAACACTCGGCTCACGAATAGTGCCGACCCTCACTCCCGGATCAGGAATAACTGACCCCAGGGCAAGCGTGCATAAAGTTGTTACAGAATACGGAATGGTCACACTCAAAGGCGCCACAATCTGGGAAAGAGCGGAGCGTATGATCAGTATTGCCCATCCGGATTTCAGGGAACAGTTATTAAAGGATGCGGAAAATCTGAAATTATGGCGCAGGAGCAATAAGATCTGAAACAGAAAAGCGCGAGTATTCATTCAGCATGCCGGTTTTGTAATCATAACGGGACGGCAACAGGTAAACCCGTAAAATACACCGGCATGTTTTAAAAGATTGAAAGGAGGATTTTTATGAACGGCGGCTTTACGCAAAAATACAGATTTCTGCATGACCAGTCAGTACCGGATGTACCTTTCAGGTTAAAACTTGATGATGATAAATGTATCGGATGCGGGTTGTGCCTCCAGCAGTGCCCATGCCAGACTCTTTCACTGGTGGAACGAAAATATTCTGACAAGCAGGAACCCGCCTGTCAGTTTAACTGTCCGTCCGGTATAGATATAAGGAAGTATATGAAAATTCTTTCCGATGGCGGATCTTACCGGGATGTGTGGAACGAAATTACGAAAATGACTCCTTTCCCTGCTGTTACAGGACTGGTATGTCCCCATCCATGTGAAGAGGGATGCAACAGGCAATACCTTGATGAATCACTGAATATCAACCAGGTGGAACGCTTCATCGGCCTATGGGGTTTAAAAGAAAAATTATCTTTTAACAAGCCTGTCACGAAAAGCGGCAAACAGGTTGCGGTGATCGGATCAGGACCATCAGGAATGTCCTGCGCTTACCATCTGGCATTAAAGGGTCATGATGTCACGGTTTATGAAGCCGATGCAAAAGCGGGAGGAATGCTTCAATACGCCATCCCTGCGTACAGGCTCCCCAGAGATATTATGGAGGCAGAGATTCAGCGAATACTTGATCTCGGAGTTATACTGAAGCTTAACACAAAGATCGGCAGCGATATAACCATTGATGAACTTCAGAAAAATTTCGATGCGGTTTATATAGCAACAGGTGCCCAGAGGAGTGTTTCGCTGGGGATCAAAAAAACCAGTGATACAAATATTATCTCCGGCCTCGATTTCCTCCGCTCAGTGGAGGGTAAAAATTATACCGGTAAAAAAATCATTGTTGTCGGCGGCGGTAATACTGCTATAGACGCCGCCCGTTCCGCAAGAAGAACAGGGGCAGACGTAACTATAATCTACCGCAGAACACAATCTGAGATGCCTGCTCATGAGGCAGAGGTCCGGGCAGCCGAAGATGAGGGTATAGCGATAGAATATCAGTGCGCCCCTTTGAAAACTTCAGAGAACGGAAAGGTCATCTGCCAGAAGATGTCATGCGGGGATCCTGATGACTCTGGAAGATCCCGTCCGGTTCCGATTGACGGCAGTGATTTCGAAATGGGTTTTGATATTCTGATCGAGGCGATAGGTCAGGAGCTTAATCCTACCGGTTTAGAAAAATTTATCGGTAAAACGGGATGGATTGAAACAGACAGTACATACAGGACATCGCAGAATAATATCTTCGCCGGCGGTGACGCCCGGACAGGTCCTTTGACCGTGACAGCGGCGATCGGCGCAGGGCGCAGCGCAGCAATGTCCATTGACGCAAGTCTTAAAGGTGAAAAGTTCAATATACCCGAAAAGAAGGAGATCTCTTTCCGTAATGTGCCGCAGTATGGTAAAAAGATAAAAAGAAATTCTTCAACAAGGACTTCCGGTGCAGTGCCCCTTCAATGGTCAGTTGACCCGGAAAGCATAAATTTAAAATTTGACCAGGTAGCGGATGAGGCATCCAGATGTATGGACTGCGGCAAATGCAGGTCAGAATTTACAGGAAGTATATCCGGATACTTCCCGAAAGTCTGTCTTGCATGCCGGAATTGTGAAGCAATATGTCCGCACGATGCTCTCGGTTTTCCAAATTACTACAGAGTCGAAAAAGGGCGCTATTCAAACGGTTCCATGACAATTCCTGAACCTGGCAGGGGCTATCCGAATCCGTTCATGGAGAAGAGACCATCCCCTTTTAAGGATATTGAAAACAGGTTAACTGAAACAGAAAAGGTGATTTTCACAAGAAGATCAAACCGTGTTTTCACTAAAGAGGTAGTCCCCAGAGAGCTGGTACACCGGATTCTTGAGGCCGGAAGATTTGCCCCTTCAGCAGGCAACTCTCAGCCCTGGAGATTCATTGTCGTCAGAGACCGGGCTTTCCTTGATGAGATAAGCAGAGAGTGCGTAAAGATACTCGGAAAAGTCACCCGCATCTACCAGAAAAAAAATCCATTCAGTTCACTCCTGAAAAAAGGCCTCGCGCTGGCGTTAAACGGCAAGTTTGACCAGAGGCCGATGGTTGCGATGCAGGCGCTTCTCACTCCAAGATTCCAGGAGGAGGAGATGGATGTATTCTTCGGCACATCTACTGTCATATTCGTGCTTACTCATTACATGGGTATTTCAGAACCGATATTCGGAACCGGCATGTGCTGCCAGAACATCGCCCTGGCTGCTCATTCGCTGGGTCTTGGCACCTGCTACGCGGGATTTGCAGCCGAGCCGATTAACCTGAGTAAAAAGCTGCAGAAAAAACTCGGTGTTGAGTGGCCATATTCACATGTGGCAACTGCAATTGTTGTGGGCCATCCATCGGTGCAGATAGATAAGCCCGTCGAAAGGGAATTCCCGCCGGTTGAGTGGGTTGAATAGCAATTACTAAATTTTTATAAAAGGGAGTTAAGTATGAATGATGTATTTATCATTGGATCAGGTATGATTCGTTTTAACAAATACCCTGAAGAAACGGTCAAGTCAATGGCTGAAAAGGTTATAGACCTGGCGATTAAGGACGCCGGCCTCAGGAAGGAGGATATACAGGCCGGTTTTTTTTCCAACACATTCTGGGGCATGTATGAAAGACAGCATTCGATAAGGGGACAGGTAATTTTCCGCGGTTTGGGTATAGACAAGATATCTGTAACCAACGTTGAAAACGCCTGCGCCGGTGCCTCAACCGCGATGCATATGGCATGGACCGGGATTAAAGCCGGAATGTACGATGTTGCCATTGCTGTGGGGTCTGAAAAAATCACTCATCCGGAAAAGGCAGTTGCGCTCGGAGCTTATGCATCCTGTATGGATTTAGGAAACCTTCCGAACCATTTAAAAATGATTGAGGGATTTAACAAGACTTTAAAAATACAGATTCCCGATGACGGGTCAAAGCCGGGAGAGGGGCGAAGTATTTTCATGGATGCGTATGCGATGGGGGCTCGCTGGCATATGGACCGTTTCGGGTCAACACAGCGCCAGCTTGCTGTAATCTGTTCAAAAAACCACCTTCATGGCTTTCTTAATCCGTACTCGCAATACCAGGAGAAGATGTCTGTTGAAGATGTACTGGCGGATAAACTGGTCGCCTGGCCTCTGACACGCCCGATGTGTGCACCTCTCGGTGACGGTGCAGCAGCAGTTGTTCTATGTTCAGAACAGTTTCTAAAAAAACTGATTGGAGCCAGACCTGTAAAAATCAGGGCTTCTGTTCTGGGACAGGGCGCTGACCGCTTACCCGACGACACTCCTGATATTGGAGAAAGACTTTCGAAGAAGGCATATGAAATAGCCGGTGTAGGCCCGGATGACATAGACCTTGCCGAGCTGCATGACGCCACAAGCTGGGGAGAGCTGCACCAGTGCGAATCAATGGGATTCTGCCCTCCGGGAGAGGGAGGCCCTTATGCCGAATCAGGCGCAACAACACTCGGCGGTAAAAAGCCTATCAATACAAGCGGCGGTCTTGAATGCAGAGGTCATCCGATCGGGGCATCCGGACTTGCACAGATACATGAGCTTGTCCTTCAGCTGAGAAATGACGCAGGCAACCGTCAGGTAGTCGGAGCAAGACTCGGACTGGCTGAAAACGGCGGCGGCAATATCGGCGTTGAAGAGGCCGCAATGTGCATACATATACTGGAAAAGGTATAGATAACAGCATGGATATTTCTGTACAATTACCTATTGTACAGAAATATCCTATAATGCATGCACGGCCGTTTTATAAGGCTATCAGCAACTCTTCGTCTGTCAGATCACTGTCCGATATTATTTGTTTTAAACAGCTGAAAAGTCATTAAAAGACATGTAATTATTGTATTACAACAATTGAATAATAAAAAAATTTTAACCTGAATTTCAGGAGAAGTTAATGCATCTGATAAGAGAAAACAAACTAATCAGGCCCACTCTGGGGAGAATGGTTGTGGAAGCTCCTTATGTTTCCCGATACAGAAAGGCGGGACAGTTTATCATACTTCGCATAAATGAATCCGGAGAGAGAATACCACTTACGATATCGGATTCTGACAGCACTGAAGGAACCATCACTCTCTACTATCAGGTAGTCGGAACATCCACCAGAAAGATGGCTTTAATAAAGCCGGGTGAATATATAACGGATATCGTTGGACCGTTAGGCCATCCCACTGAAATTGATAAATATGGAACTGTCATATGCGTAGGAGGAGGAATAGGGATTGCACCCCTCTTCCCTATTTCATCTGCACTGAAGGAGTCCGGAAACAGGGTAATAAATATTCTTGGAGCAAGATCTGCTGACCACCTGATACTGGAAGATGAAATGTCAGAAATAGCCGACGAATGCATTGTCTGTACAGATGACGGGACCAGGGGTGAAAAAGCGATTGTAACAGATATTCTTGTAAAAGTACTGAGCATGGAAAAAATCAATTTTATCGTCGCAGTGGGCCCTGTCCCTATGATGAAAGCGGTATGCGACCTCACAAGGCTTTATGGTATAACAACAATAGTCAGTCTGAATTCTATTATGATAGACGGCACAGGCATGTGCGGAGGATGCAGAGTTACAGTCGGCAGTGAAACAAAATTTACCTGCGTCGACGGGCCTGAATTCAACGGCCATCTTGTAGACTTTGACAATCTGAAACTGAGACTGAAAACCTACCATGCCGAGGAAGCCGTATCCTACGAAGCATACAAACATGAATGCAGACTTGACGGGGTAACTACACATGAATGAAAGAACACCTAGACAGAAAATGCCGGAACAGAAACCTGAAGTAAGAAAAAACAACTTCAATGAAGTTACGCTTGGATATACCCATGAAATGGCAAAAACCGAGGCGTCACGCTGCCTTCAATGCAAAAAGCCCCGGTGTATGGAGGGATGCCCTGTGAACGTAAACATACCAGAGTTTATCTCCCGAGTTGCATGCGGCGATTTCCTCGATGCATTAAAAATAATCAGACAGAGCAACTCCCTGCCTGCGGTATGTGGAAGGGTATGTCCCCAGGAGTCACAATGCGAATCAATGTGCATACTTGGTAAAAAGTTCGAACCGGTTGCAATCGGCAAACTCGAAGGTTTCGTGGCCGACTACGAACGGGAGAAGGAGCACCTGCCTGCCGGAGCACCGCCTGCGAAAAACGGTAAAAAGATCGCCGTGATAGGTTCCGGGCCGGCAGGACTGACGGTTGCGGGGGAATGTGCAAAAGACGGCTGCCGCGTGACAGTGTATGAGGCGCTGCATACGCCTGGCGGAGTGCTTGTCTACGGCATACCCGAATTCAGACTTCCGAAGAAGATCGTCAGTTACGAAATTGATACACTTGCGGCTATGGGTGTTGAGTTTGTGAACAACAGAGTAGTCGGCCTCTCCGAAACACTTGATGATATTGTCAAAAGGTTCGACGCCGTTTTTGTGGCCACAGGAGCAGGCCTTCCCTCTTTCCTGAACATACCGGGAGAAAACCTGCAGGGGGTGTATTCGGCCAACGAGTATCTTACCAGAGTAAATTTGATGAAAGCATATAAATTTCCCGAGTATGATACACCGGTAATCAGGGGTAAAAGCATGGCTGTCTTCGGCGGAGGGAATGTGGCAATGGATTCGGCGCGGACAGCTGCGAGGCTCGGCTGCAGGGAAGTTCATCTTATCTACAGGCGCTCAAAAGAGGAGATGCCGGCACGTTTAGAAGAGATTCATCATGCTGAAGAAGAAGGAATAATTTTTGACCTCCTTACAAATCCTGTATCGTTTCTGGGCGATCATAACGGCAGACTGAATGGTGTTCAATGCGTCAGGATGGAGCTGGATGAACCGGATGAATCAGGCAGGAGAAAACCTGTTATAATCAAAGGTTCGGAATTTGTAATCAATATTGATGTCGCGATTGTCGCCGTCGGTAATGGTTCAAATCCGATAATACAGAAAACGGCTCCTGATCTCCAGTGTAACAAATGGGGCAACATAATTGCTGACAGCAGGACTATGAAAACTTCCGTACGTGGAGTATTTGCCGGCGGTGATATTGTGACAGGAGCAGCTACTGTTATTCAGGCAATGGGCGCAGGAAGGAGAGCCGCGATGGGGATAAGAGAATTTCTTGCAAGCGGCAGCTGGTAATTTCATATCTACCGGACATTTTACTAAGGAGTTATATTTTTTATAGTTATAATACTCTCACTATTGTCTCAAACTTAACCAGCTCATAGATCATTCCATTCAGGGAATTCCTTTAAATCTATAATTATGGAATTCCCTTTTTTTATTAATTACATTCCGGGATGATATTTATATAAAATGCAGATTTTTCAATAAACAAACTCCCTTTTATCCAACAAGTCCCTATCCAGTTCTGTGAACTGTCCTGACACATTAAAAAATCGCGATTTTCTTATCTGTTACAATTCTTCTAATACATTTATCAGGAATTCTACCCGAAGCTGCAACCGCATAGCTCCGGGGCTATGGAGATACCCCCTGTCGCGCTTATAACGCATTCCGGTTCTGATTAACATTATAAATACTCCGGAATATATTCATACTTTTAAATATGTATAAAAAATGAATCTCATTAATATTAACCTGTTTAACTTAACCCAGTAGAAGACAGCTTACGATTCTTCGTATTATTTAAAATCATACATAAGCACTCAACAAAAAGATCTCAGCCACAGCGAATACATATTTAGCAAAGTCTTCAAAAAGTACTATAAAACAAACAGTAGAGGATTAATAAAATGAATGTAAAAGAACCGACTGTCTGCATATCTGATGAGGAAATTTTCCATTTCGAAGAACTGGCCAGAAAATATGCCCAGAGATCCGTACTTCCGATTTTTGAGGGGGAATATCCCGACGGAAACTTGTCTTTACTGACAGGACTTATGGACACAGCATTCCATATCGGTCTTGCGGCAACACCTGATATTTCCAATGAAAAAAACATGTTTGGTGTCTGGGGGAATGCAACCGCTGATATCGGCATAAGATCATCTCTGGCAATTCTATCAAGTATTGCCGAGACATGCGGCGGAATAGCCATGTGCCTTCATGTACAGGGTGTTGCAACTAATATCTTTTTAAAATCCAGACATACAATAAATCCCTCTCTTCAGAATTCAGGACTTGCATTACAGGAAGGGATGTGGCCTCCGTTATGGAAATCATTGCATCACTCTGCCGATAACAGCGCCGGTATTCTTTTACAGACAACATTTGAAACAAAATCATCTTCTTATTTAATAAACGGCTCTAAATCCTTTGTTTATTCTATTAATCCGGCGGACAGCTATGTGGTTTTTGCCCGTGATGAAAAAGGATGGGGATGTTTTATAGTACCTGCTGATACTCCCGGCATATTCAGGAGAGATGCCGGTGCGAGAACCGGACTTAGAGCATGCCAGGTTGAACATGTCGAATTTAAAAATGTTGAAGTTCCCAGGCAGTCACGTATTGATACAAGGGGAAATGCAATCAAACTTGCAAAGCTCGCGATGTTTATCAACTGGGCCGGAATGAGCGCAATAGCCGTTGGTATTGCCAGAGGTGCGGTTAAGGCGGCCAGAAAATATGCTTCTGAAAGATACCAGGGCGGAACATTCATTGAAAATCATCCGATAATAAAATCACTCATTTCTTCATCGGATGCTCTTGCAAAATCTGCTGAAGCCATACTTTCATCATTAACAGGGTATTCGGTAATTTCAGATGAAGCACTGTCCAGGGCTGCCGGAGTAAAACTGACTGTCATGGATCTCTGCGCAAAGGCGGTCACGGATTCACTGCAGGTTTTCGGCGGTTACGGCTACATGGAAGACTTCGGCATGGAGAAGCGGCTGAGGGACATTACTGTACTTAAATCCGCTTCTGGCTCACCCGTTTTTCTCAAGCAGTTTATTGCTAACATCGAAAAGGAGAATGAAAAATGAATCTGGTAAAAGAAAATAATCTTCATGAAAGAATAGAACAGTTAAACCCTAAAATTGCTGCGAATAACATGAACATCATCGGACGAATGCTGCTGGACAGACGTGAAATGAGCCTGTGGGAGCATGATACAGCAACCCTCCCCAGGAGTGTCAGACGGCTGCGCAGAAGGGCGCGTGATTTCGCACAGAAACACATCAGGCCGCTTGCCCCTTACGCGGATATGCATCCGCATGATTACGATCCGAAACCCCTGCTGAAAGCAGCCGCAAAAGAGGGATTTCTGAACATCCTCCTGCCCCGGCCTGTCGGCGGAGGGGGAGCGAGTTTTTTCCCCTATTTTAAAAGTGTCGGTTTACAGATTACAATTCTGTCCGAGGAATTTGCTACTGAATGCGGGGGCCTGGGGCTTCTTCTGATGGCTCACAGCCTTGGCGTGGGACCGCTTGTTCTAGCGGGGAGTATGCAAGCATACATACGCCATCTCATTCCTCTTTACCTGAAAACACGCTACCTCGGGAAACCGGAATGCATGGCATTCTGTATAACAGAACCGGGCGCCGGCTCTGACGTTGAAGAGAGCGAAGGCGGCGCAATGGCAAAACTGGTAACAACGGCAAAGTATGACCCGAAATTAAAGGGATATATCCTGAACGGACAAAAATGCTTTATATCAAACGGTGCAATTGCAGGCAAGGTCACTGTTTTCGCAAAGATTGAAAATGAGGGGATAGAATCCTGGACATGTTTCCTTGTAGAAAAGGGGATGAAGGGATTCTCCGTTGGCAGAAGCGAGCGCAAGATGGGCCAGAGAGCATCCGACGCATCTGAGCTTATATTTGAAGACGTTTTCATACCCAAAAAGAACGTCATTGGAAAACTCCGCAGCGGATGGGCAAATAACCGTAACACTCTGAACTTTTCCCGTCCGTCTGTAGGAGCGATGGCTCTGGGACATGGCCGCGGCGCTTTTGAACGCTGTCTGGAATTCTGCAGAACAACTAACCTTGGAACAAAGAAGCTTATAGAATACCAGGAGGTTCAGTACGAACTTGCCGACATGGCGATGAGCCTCTGGTCTGCGAGGTCAATGATATGGCAGAGCTGCCAGGAATTCAGGTGCTACCAGTCGGCATCGGCATCAGCTAAAGTAATCGGCTCGGATACGGCATTCAAGGTCTGCAACCAGGCCATGGAACTGATGGGTGACCACGGCTATATTCATTCTAATGGAGTTGAACGGGCAATGAGAGATTCGCGCCTCACCCAGATATACGAGGGCACTAACCAGATTAACAGACTGGCCCTCTTTGAGCATCATCAGACAAATGATTTTAAACTGAGGTAGCCGCAAATACTGATATTTGAAGCGCCGTCTAATGAAATACCGGTGAAGGAAAAACTCAAGCAGTGACGGATCTGTCGGGGACCGGCTTACCGGAACAAAGCTTCTGCTATAAACAGTAATTTGAGAACCGGTGAAATTTTTACCGGTTCTCAAATAGAATACCGGAGGATGAGGTATAGTATATGATAAAAAAGAATATTCTGATCACAGGCGCTGCATCCGGTATAGGAAGGGCGACAGCATTGTACTTTGCCCGGAAGGGATGGTACGTTGGTCTTTATGATCTTAATCTCAAGGGCCTTGAATCATTAAGCAGGGAGATCGGCAATAATAACTGCTGCTATCAAGATATGGACGTTTCGAGTCTGGCCACAGTTAAAAAAGCTGTTGAACATTTTGCAAAAAACACCGGCGGCAGTATGGACGTGCTTTTTAATAATGCCGGTATCATCAGGATGGGGCCTCTTGATGATATCAATATCAGTGATTCACATCTGATAATTGACGTCAATCTTAAAGGTATACTCAACTGCGTCTATTTGAGCCTACCCTTATTAAAAAAAAGCGATGATCCCTGTATTATCAACATGTCGTCAGCATCTTCGCTGTATGGTACGGCCAATATGGCTGTTTATTCAGCAACCAAGGCAGCAGTGAGTTCTCTGACAGAATCTCTGAACCTTGAATTCGACAGGTATGGAATTTTTGTAACAGATGTAAGAGCCCCTTTCGTTGAAACGCCTCTGCTCGCCCAGGGGACAAAAGCACCATCCATTAAAAAACTCGGCATCAATCTTGTTCCGGAGGATATTGCACAAGCTGTTTACAAGGCTGCACTTAGAAGGAAAATACATAATAATACAAAAGGTATCAGACAGATACAACTGATGCTTATGCTTCCATTACCGGAGATTATCAGAAAGAGAATTCTGAAGTATATGCTTGCGGAATAAGATCAAAGAAAGCCAATTTTAATACACGTAACTTTAATAACCTGATATCTAAATCGCCGGCGTGAAGAGGTATTTTAAACGGCATCTTGAAAGAAATATACATATTAAATCAACACCAGTCTAAGAGAGAAAAATGAATCTATTTAATAACCCAGTAATCAGATTAACCTTATCGCTTGAAGCAATAGCATATGCTTTACCGGTTCCAATAATGGCTTATATCGTAATGGTATTTGGCGGATTTGACTGCAGTTTTTATGTTATATCTGCATTTATCTGCGGTGGTATAGTTCCAATAGTAATAACTTTTATACTGAGATGGATGAAGCTGAATCCATCTCTAAAAGCCCTGGAAAAACAGGATCTAATAAAAAATGATCAGCTTATTATAATCAGACAAAGACTTTTGATGCATCCACGTTTTGAAGCCCTTTCGCTTTTTATACGTTATCCGTCTGGTATTGGAATAACTATTCTGATGCTTGCACTTGAAGGTGAAGTCACATTATCTCGATTATTAATTTCATTTGCTGCAATGCTGATAGTTGTACCAAGCAATGCTATATTCTTTTTTTTTCAGTCCGAGATTTTTTTAGCAAGATATCTTAAGGATGAAAAAATTGCGAATGAAGCCCTTACGGAGAAAAAGTACAAGATTTCAAATATATATATTAAATTTCTTTATTCATTTATATCGGTCCTGATACTCCCGCTTGGCATTTTCATTATTATCATTGTTTTAATGAATTATAAAATAGCTGATATCGACAACCAGTTTATACATATAATACTGATTTCAATATTTTCATTCATTACAGTGATAGTAACTGTTTACTTCTTTGCAAAATCATTCTACAATTCAATCTCCGGCATACTCGCTGCATTAAAAAAAATGTCTGATGGGCATTTTAATTCAGGCCTTGTACCAATAATAACAAGGGATGAAATTGGATTGATGAGTAATCACGTGAACAATCTGCAGATAAAGATAAGAAATGTCATATTGTTAATTAAAACGATGTCCAGAAAATTGTCTTCTTCTGCTGATGACCTGTTTAATACATCTGAACATTATTCTAATGAGAGCCAGACAACTGCTGCCTCAGTTGAGGAAATTACATCCACGCTTGAAGAGCTATCGGCAAGCGGTGACCTTATCTATGAGAGCGTCGAAAATCAGCATAAGAAGACGAGCAGATTAATAGAAAATATAGGAGAGCTGGACATAATTGTTAAAACAATAGGAAAAGAGATGAAAAGGGCTATTAATATAAATAGCGATCTTGATAACAATATAATTCAAATAAAAAGCATGATCGGAAATATACTGGAACTGATGAAAATAGCGATAAATGATGCTGAACGCATGCTGAATTATACAATAATTATTGATGATATTTCTGATAAAACAAACCTGTTGAGTCTTAATGCAAGTATTGAAGCAGCACGCGCAGGAGATTACGGCAGGGGCTTTTCTGTGGTTGCTGACGAAATTGGATCACTTGCAACTCAGACAGGAGAGAATGCAAAGACAATATCACATATGGTAAAATCGACAAATATAAGTATGGAAAAATCCTTTACCGCTTTAAATACTGCAATCGGAAACATTGAAAAAATTTTCAAAGGTCTTGAATCTTTCGGCTCTATCATAAACAATATAAACGAACTCACCGTTAAAGATATAAATATAAATGAAATCGTTAAAAGTGACGCTGAACTTTTACTGGAACGGGCGGATGAAATTAAGCGTTCAGTCGGCGAGCAGAGGACCGCAATAGAAGAGATTACAAAATCGATAACGCTGATCAACAATGCTGCTCAGAACACTTCTACTGCCAGTGAAAATCTCTCGGTTTCATCAGATGTTTTTGCAAAAAGTGCCGGCGAATTGTTACGTGAAATTGAATTCTTTCAGGTCAATGAAAGTGTTTAAACAGCTGATAACTAAAATAAATGTAGATTAAACAGTCAGGGTGCTGATTTTTTTTAACCCATTCAGTAAAAGGACCAGCACCCTATTTCAGACTATTCCCATACCCCGCTGGAAAGAATAAAATCTCCAATCTTTACAAAATAACCATGTTTAAGTCCTATTTTTTTCTTTTCTGGATTGTTCCATTTATAATCGATCCAGCATTCATTTTTTGTCTTAAGAGTCTCGATGGCTTCTTTTATAAAAAGTTTTCCATCTGTATCTTTTAGTGTCATGAAACTCTTACCAACCCAGGTAGGCAGCTTTGGATGTGCAATAACTGTTCCGTTCAAGTCAAAGCTGTAGACATATATCTCGCCTTTCTCGAACTGCCCCTTATCCTTCTGTATCTCCGCCATTGTCTTGTCTTTACCATTTGCCTTATAATATGCCTCAACTTTTTTTATCATAGCTTTTGCATCATCCTTTGAAGCTGCCACAAGTGTTGCTGATGCCGATACCAGAACAATTGTAATTAGAAAGCCGATACTTTTTAGAGCGTATTTATTCATAAAGCCTCCGATTTGTTTTATTATACGGCATTACTGATAGCGGAACAGCTGAAACAGATAATAATTCAAGATCTGATCATACTGTCAGATCTGTTTACTTATCCTTAAAAAACCGCTATATGCCAGATATTATAATAATAAAAAAAATGTACAATATCACATTTTTTTTCATTCTATTTAATAAATCTTTATATTTTAAATATTATATATTACTGATATTGATTTTTATGACCGTTTTTAAAATAATGTTGAGTCATACATAAGCAAGATTTGAAATAAATACTATGTTAATCGGTTTGAATAACATTAATAAAATCTGAAATACAAAAATAAAGTACAGGGCAGGTGAAGATTTGAAAAATATTGTTAATACAATCAGGAATCTTAAAATATCCATAAAACTGATAATTAGTTTCAGCGCTGTTGTTTCAATACTCATGCTCGTTATTTTGTATCAGGCTTATTCCATAACCAGGCTTTCAGCTCTGCAGGATAAAACGACACTCAGCTACTCAGACTCGGTGAGAATCACCGATATCAAGAATAATCTTACGAATATTTATATTGTTTTTTCAGATCTTATAATCAACCACAGTTTTTATGATTTCGAAAAAAATAAGAGTGATATTAATACCAAATTTACCGCCGATATTGAATTTTTAAAAAAGAGAATTAAAAACGAAGATGAGAGGAAGAAAAATAATACGTTTATTGATTCATATAAAGATATGATCGTATTGTTCGAATCCACAGCCAATATACTAAAGACCACCGGCACAGTTATAAGCGGTGAAATAATAATATACGACCAGGGGATGATCAGCCAGCTTACATCTTCCGAAGAGTATCTTGATTCAATAATAAAAGAATACAACCACGATGCCGAATCAGCAGATAAACTGTTTAAAAGACAGAAGGCTTCAGCTCTTTTGATTACTGTTATTTTTACAATTACGGCCCTGACCCTGTGTGCATTTTTGATATTCTTAATACACAGGTATATAATCAAAAATATTCAGCTCAATATTGATTTTACTCAAAAACTTGCCATGGGAAACCTTACTGAACGGCTGAAGATCAAATCCGATGATGAATTCGGCATACTTGCCGGATCGCTTAACTCAACTACTGATAATATTGAATCCATGATACAGAACATACAGTCCGGTATGCTGCTTCTGGTCGAAGCGGTCGCTGATATCTCTTCAGGGAATCAGAACCTGTCCCAGCGCACATCAGAGCAGGCCTCAATGGTAGAAGAGATCGCATCGACAATTGAAGAGTCAGCCGATGCATACCGTCAGAATTATGAAAATGCAAATACAACGAGCAACCTCGCGAATCAATCATCCGAACTTGCCCGGGAAGGGGGCACAATGGTTGATGACGCAATTGTGATGATGGACAAGGTAAACAGCTCCAGCCGTAAAATTTCTGAAATAATTAATCTGATCAACGAAATTGCGTTTCAGACCAACCTTCTCGCTCTTAACGCGGCAGTAGAGGCGGCAAGGGCCGGTGATCATGGAAGAGGTTTCGCTGTTGTAGCCGGCGAGGTGAGAAATCTGGCACAGAGGGCTTCATCCGCGTCGAAAGAGATAGCTGTTCTTATAAGGGAATCAGTAAACAATGCCACTGACGGTAGTGAAAAAGTAAACCTGAGCGGAGAAGCATTAAAAAAAATAATCGACTCATCGCTCAGCGTAAACCAGATGGTTACAGAAATAACCGCCGTAATGAATGAACAGAATACAGGGATAAGCCAGATTAACACAGCAATCACAGAGCTTGATTCCATGACACAGCAGAACGCGGCACTTGTAGAGGAGATAGCATCATCAAGCGAAGAGATGCACAGCCAGGCGATAGAACTGAAATCTCTGATATCCCGTTTTAAAATCAGGGATCTATAAAAAATTAATCTGATAATTGATCAGGGCCACGGCTCCCAGTCGCCCCAATTGTCGAAGTATTCTTTTAGAGCAGGTATTCTTTCAATATTATTAAAGATAAAGAATTTAGCTTTCTGAATCAGATCCTGTTCCTTTTCGAGAGTGATATCACCCTCAAGGACCCTTGTCCTGATAAATACGAAATATGTGTCAAGCACATCGTGTATACAGTAGTTATTAATATCCTGTAACCGTCCCTGGAGAAACATCTCGTAAACCTGGTCACCCTTCGTGGACATCTTGCCCGGTTTACCGAGAATTTTCGCAAGAAGGTTCAATCCGCCGTTCATCCTTATTGCGCTGTAATTCGATAGAAAATCCTGAAGATCAATATGTTTGGTGCTGTAACGGTTCCGTCCCGCCCACTTGTCCTTGAAATGCCTTTTAACCGTGTAACCGTATCGGTAAGCCATTAATTCCATTATGGGAATATCAAATCCTCTCCCGTTAAAAGTAACGAGTGACGCATGGTTATAAAGATTTTCGACTCCATGCCAGAATAGCCGTACAATTTCCGATGTTCTGAATGCGGGTTTATCCAGTGATACTACATCTATCAGTGAAAAGTCCTCTGCCACCTTGGCAATGCAGACCGCAATTGGATATTGAAAAGTAACGGGGATGAAATCAGTAGTGCCGCTGGAACCTTCCAGGATCTCCTCCTGGTATTTCCTCACGGCACTCTCTTCATTAAAGTCTTCTTCCGGATATTTTACTTTTTTTATAAGCCTGGCATCTGGTACCGATTCGACGTCAAATACCAGGTATTTGACGTCTTCATTTTTTGAACTCAATTAATTACTTTCCTTTATCCTTCTCTTCCATTTTTTTATAGAGATCCTGTATAAACGGATCGGTCTCAGTTTCTTTCGCCTTTTTCCATACAGCTACTGATTTGTCCGATTTAATTCTCATCGTTGAAAGAACTGCGGCATATCTTACAGATGAATTTTTATCGTTCAGTATAAGATTGTTTATTGAATCAACATAGTCATCTCCGCCGATATAACCGAGAGCCATCACAGCATGGAGCCTTACCATATCTCTTGAATCTGTAAGGAGGGCCGCAAGCTTTTTCGCAGCGTCATCCTCTTTCTTTTCTCCTGCCCAGTCAGCAGCCTCGATAATAGTTTTCTCATCCTTGGAAGGATCAAGATTTGCTATATATTTGTCTTTATCTGCTGACGCCGCGAAAACTGCTGATGATATTGATAGAATAATACACATTACAAAAAGTCTTTTTTTCATAAAATTCTCCATCCTGTTTAGTGCTATTTTAATGTTAATAAGCTATAAAACAACATTTATCATGTCAATACTTTTATCGGTATATAAACGCCATTCTGAAATTGGCTATTAAAAATATTTGAATAAAAATTGAATTATTTAAGCATACTCGGCATCAGGTCAGCCAGGTCATCGATGTAAGTGTCATCATTAGTTATACGCCACATCGTGGCTGCCCCTTCATAAAGGTGAACCATCTGCCTTGAGATCTTCTCCACATCCAGATTAGCGGGTAATTTATCATTATTAATCATTTTTTGCAAAAACTCAGCCACAAGATCCTCCCACTCTCGAATTATGGTTTTTAGAAGTTCCATCATTAAAGGATCATTGCTGTCGATATGAAAAGCGGATTCTGCAATAGGACAGCCCCTGTATACCACCTGAAAATTTCTTTTCATCGCAAGTATCCACTTTTTTACAAAATCATTAAAAGATATACTTTCCTGAGCAACGCCGGCCATCTGGCTTTTTATAGCTTTATTATACTCGGTTAAACATTCCAGTATTAAATCTCGTTTTGACGGGAAGTGCATATAGAAACTTGCTTTTGCAACTTTTGCTTCTTCAATTATCTGATTTATACCTGTGTTTTTTACACCCTGCTGGTAAAAAAGCTTCTTTGATGTTCTGAGTATTCTGTTTCTTACCCCTTCTTTCAATTCAATCAAACCTTCCTGACTTTTATTATTGACAAAAGACATGCCGGACGGTAAATGTCAATCTCTAAATATAGACAGACTTGTCTGTTTTTTTCATTATTAAACAGACATACAGGTCTGTCTTGTTTAATAATCAACAAAAATATAAAGAGGTTCAAAAGAAGGGAGGAAGCCGTGAATTTTGATTATAATCAGGAAGCCCTAAAAAATTTAAAAATCGAGGATACATCGCTGCTCGATAGACTTGTTGATTACAGATCAGCAAGGGAGGTCCATCTAAAAAAAGACCATTCCCAGAGAGACAAAAGAATTTCTCTTCAGGAGGCCATCTCTGAATATGTTCACGATGGAGACATCTGGTGCGACAGCAGCTTCAGTTATGTTAGAAGCGCAATTCAGGCATGGTGGGAGATCATCCGTCAGGGGAAGAAAAACCTTCAGGCAATCGGTTCACCAAACACTAACCAGACTTATGGTGTCATATACGGAACCGTATCACACGTCCACGCATCATACTCCGGTGCCGAAATGAGGGGAATTGACAAGATGTTCTCCCGAAACGTGGTAAATGGCAAAGTAAAAATTGTCTCCGACTGGAGCCACGGACTTATGGGTCAGGGCTTCAAAGCCGCACAGCTCGGTATGCCGGGCTGCTTTTCAAAACAGGGTCTCGGCTCTGACATAGTAAGACACAACCCGTATCTGAAGGTGATGCAGAATCCGATGTCAAAAGACAATGATCCTGTGGTCTTCGTACCGGCTCTTTTCCCGGATGTTGTAATCATACATGTGAATGCTGCAGACAAATTCGGTAACTGCCGTTTCTGGGGCCCGGCGGTAAACGATATAGCGACAGCGGCAGCATCGAGAAGAGTTATTATCACCGCTGAAGAGATCGTTTCCAATTATGACATACGTTATCACGCAAAAGGCGCACAGATCCCTTTTAACAATGTTGACGCGGTTGTGGAGCTGCCTTTCGGTGCCGCACCGGGATATATGCCCAATGAATATTACTGGATGAGATACTTCTGGGAAAAATTCTTCAGCTGGGCGGCGGACGATGATGCAAAATGCAAAGAATTTTTTGATGAATGGATTTTCGGTACAAAAGATATCAACGGGCTTATTGAAAAAGTCGGCGGAATCGAGTGGATCAAGAAGAGCAGAAGAAGAGCGAGAGCTGCAGAAGATAACAACGAAACCGACGGTGTAAGCTTTGTTTATAAGATATGGCAGGATGGAATGGATGTCAGGGATATCGACTGATTCCATTTAAAACAATTATCATGAAAATTCATATATTAAAAAGGAGAAGAACATGACTAACGATAAACCAATGAATCCACTTGAAATGCTTGCATATATCATTTCAAAACAGATAAATGATCATGAAGTTATCTATATCGGGACCGGTATACCGATGGTTGCCGCGATTCTCGCGAAAAAAACTCATGCACCTCATATAACTTTCGTTTATGAGTCCGGCGGTCAGGACCCGGTTCTGCTTGAGATGCCCTGGTCAGTCGGCGGACCTATGACATGGAGAAAATCTCCGATGATAATGGAGATGCCGTATTCATTCGGACAGGCGGCCTGCGGAATGGTTGACAAGGGATTTCTCGGATTTGCCCAGATCGATATGTACGGCAATGCCAATACTCATCAGATTGGAACCGAATTCACAAGCCCGAAAGTCAGGCTCACAGGGTCAGGCGGAAATAACGACGTTTCTTCGCTTGTCGATAAACTCGTTTACGTAGGTCTGCAGGACCAGAAGAAATTCGCAAAAAAAGTCGATTTCATCACATCTCCGGGCTGGATGGAGGGTGGAGACAGCAGAAAGAAAGCGGGTCTGCTGAACGACGGTCCAATGGCTGTAATCACTTCGGCCGGAGTATATGATTTCGAACCTGAGACTCACAGGATGAGAATAAAAACCCTTCATCCGGGTGTATCCCCGGAACTGGCACAGCTCGCTTCCGGATTTGAAATTATACGGCCAAAAGGTGAGATTCCGGTAACTGAAACTCCGTCTAAAGAGATACTTCAGATCCTGAGAAATGAAGTAGATCCAAGCGGAATTTTCATCACCATGCCGTCTTAAAAAATATAAAATGTTAAGTCAAAATACAAAGCTACATTAATTATCTTAAAGGTGCATTCAATGCACCTTTTTTTTCTCACAGAACTGAAAGAATGCCCGGGTCCATAACTATACCACAGGGTAATTAAGCAAATTTTACATATTATCAATATACAGAACGGCGTAATAATTGACAGCCGCAAAAGGACCTTAATACTATTCACTATATTTAAATCAGCAGGATCAGTATAGATATGAAAAAAAACATCATTATCAGAAAATTTAATCAGGACGACAAAACAGAAGTAATCAATATATGGAATTTATGCGGGCTCATTGTCCCCGGTAATGACCCGGAAAGGGATATAGAATTAAAAACAGAATTCCAGCCGGACCTTTTTTTTGTTGCAGAGCTGAACGGAATTATAACCGGAACAGTCATGACCGGTTATGACGGACACAGGGGATGGCTCAACTATCTTGGAGTCCATCCGGATTACAGGGGGACCGGTCATGGACGTGAGCTTGTCCGGTATTCCGTTCAGAGGCTTAAAGAACTCGGCTGCCCGAAATTAAATCTCCAGGTCAGAAACAGCAATACCGGAGTGATAGACTTTTACCTGAAGCTTGGCTTTCAGTATCACGATGTCACCGGGATGCAGTTAAAACTCTGATATAGATCACTGATATGAATTAATCCGAACACGGCACCTGTAACTAAGTGAACAGTCTAAACTCTCCGGACACAATCCAGTTAGATTAATTTTACTGCGTAATAAGTATCATAGATTCTTTTATATAGTCTGCAGCGACGGTCCGATTTTTATTCTGCTCCCTCCAGCCGCTTAAAAAAAGGTTTACAATGAAAAATGATATATAATTATTGATTAAAATAATTTACAGGTATTTAAAAATGAGCGATAAATTCAGCATAGACGAAACAGAAGAAGAAAACTTTTCGGAATTATTTGAAAAATCTTTAAAAGTCAAAGATGACTTCTCTGTCGGTGACAAAATCCAGGGTACGCTGGTCCAGATAGGAAAAGAGGATTCATTTCTGGATATTAACGGAAAAAGCGAAGCCCTGATCGATACCGCCGAACTGAAAGATAAAAATGGAAATTTCTTATATAAAAAAGGGGACATCCTGAATGTATATATAGTATCCATTAAAAGGGGGGAGATAAAGGCCGGCCTCAAGATCGGATCAGGAGAGATTACGCCGGAACTTCTACTTACTGCATACAGTAATTCAATGCCGGTTGAGGGGCTTGTATCAGCCGAAGTAAAGGGGGGGTATAACGTAACAATATCCGGACACAGGTGCTTCTGCCCCTACTCCCAGATAGACATCAAGGCATCAGACGACAAAACAAAATATCTGAACAAGACTTTCGTATTCAAAATCATAGAGTTCAAGGAAAACGGCAAGAACATCATCCTGTCACGAAGGGTTCTGCTTGAAGACGCGAAAAAAGAGAACGAAACCAATTTAAAGAACAGTCTCAAAACCGGCGATACCGTTACAGGTACTGTCGCTTCAAAGCATGATTTCGGAATATTCATCCACTTTAACGGAATCGAGGGGCTGGTCCCGAAGTCGGAAATTTCATGGGGACGATCATCAGATACCTCCGCCATAAAAGAGGGGGACGAGGTCAAAGCGAAAATAATAGGCATAGACTGGGACAAAAATAAAATTACCCTGAGTCTGAAACAGCTTGCGGATGAACCATGGACAAATATTAAAAACTACAGCGAGAACCAGGTAATAAACTGCAAAGTCGTTAATATGATCCCGCAGGGTGCTTTCGTTGAATTAGAACCCGGCATCGAAGGATTTATCCATATATCCAAGATGAGCCCGACAAAAAGGATAAAAAAACCTGAAGACGTCGTCAAAAGAAACGATGTAGTCAGCGCGATGATCCTGTCGATAGACCGCGAAAACAGAAAAATTTCAATGCAGCTTATGACCGGAGAAACCGATCCGTGGCAGACCCCTGCTGAAAACATCATCAATGAAACACAGAAAGGCATAATTGAAAGCGTCAATAACAGCGGAGTGTCGCTGAGGCTGGAAAACGGGATGCTCGGTTTTATTCCGAAAAATGAACTCTCTTCTCCTAACGACATGCAGAAAAATTATATCTCCGGGAAAGAGCTGACAGTAACTGTAAAAGATATTCAGAGCGCGAACAGAAAACTAATCTTAAGTGAAACAGGCGCAAGGAAAAAAGAGGAGTTAAACGATTACAATTCATTTTTAAAGAATAACAGTGAAACATCCTCTTCCAGCCTGGGAAACCTTCTTAAAGATAAATTTGAAAATCTTAAAAAACAAGTCGGCGAAAAATGATTAAACTTGTTGATGGCTTCGAGGTAAAGTACACGGAGGATTTTGATAAATTTTTTCAGAATCTTCTTGAAGCTATTATCTCCCAGTCAAAACAGGCATCAATATTGAAGAAGTCCAATCCTGAAGAAAAAAAAACCGAAAAGGACCTTTTTCTTCAGGAGATCATGGACAACTGCATATATGTAACTCACCAGTTATTCAATCTTTACACTGATAACGAAAAATTCACGAAGTTTATAATTACAGGATTCATCTTCAACAGTATAATTCTTTCATTGTCTAACTTCAGCGATATTGTGGATTTAAAAAAACCGGAGGATGACGGAGCGGATACCGTGCATTAGCCCTGCAGCAACGAAAGAAGCATTCTTAATTTCTCAACGTCAATTTTTGATATTTTTTTCAGCTGTTCGCCGCAGTCCGATTTTTTATTTATATCCAGTTTTATTGTAGCGGAACCTCTGTCAAAATATTCCGGAAAATCTATTGTCAGTCCCGCTGCTGAGAGTTCCCCGATCAGCGCCTCAACTTTTAATTTCATCGCGGAATACCGGGGATATCTGACTTTGTATACTGCATCGTGAAGAGTTTTGTCGTCACTGCATACAACAGATTCAACGGCTGACACGCTGTCCCCTCTCCGGTAGATATCAAAAATATAATCTGTGAGCATTCTGAAAATGTTTACTCTCACCTGAATACTGCTCAGCCATCTATTTAAGACCTCAATCCATTCTGACGGAAGCATCGACAGATCCTTTATTACCCTGAAACTGACGTCTTTCTCATCGAGATAGCTCTTTAATATTTCTGGAAAATTCATTACCCTGTTAAGGAACTCCTCATTCTCCGCTGTATCAGCGGATAGTTTGAGAGTTTTTACACAGAGATCCCTTATCATAGCATCCGGAAGTTTAAATACAGACTTAGCAATCAACAGCGCTCTAATTTTTCCAAATGGTCCTATTTCATTTCTGTACACCTTCAGTGAAGCGTGATCGGTGAATATCTTCAGATCTGGTTTCTCCAGCACGTAACATCCCAGTTCAGTAATACCGGATTCTCTTAAAATTCCTATTCTGTTATGACAGGTAAATATTCTGTAACCCGATTCTGCCCTGATTATATATGGAATCTCAAGCATACCGGACTGCATGAGTGATGCTGTCAGTGTTGAAGGAAAACTCTTTTTACTGACCTTAAAAAAATCATCGGGAGATATATCCGCGATGTTCACTATAACCGGGGAAATACTGCCCATTTTTTATAATACGCCCTTAAGCAGTACGGCAAACTCATCCGGCGGTATCAATTTGACTTTTTCAAGTCCCCTCAATGCGCTCTCGCCGGCGGCAGTCAGAGGCGACGCTGTGATGAAATATCCCTGTTTCGCCTTGATATCGTTTATCGCCTGCGCGAAGTTACGGAGCGGAATCTCCCCTATATTGGTCCCCTTCCACCGTCTCACCCATATCAGTGTCTTCAGTTTCCCGTCTTTCTGTGTCGCCAGAAAATCTACGCCGTCAGTTTCTCGGTATGTAGTCATAATTTCATCTATAACAAGCCCCAGCTTTTCACATGCACGGTAGGATGCGCTTCTGAAACTTTCAGTATCAAGTTTGAAGATATCTTCAATTCCGGCAACTGACATCCTGACCGGTTCGGAATCATCGACTGATTTCTTCTCACGTGCTGCAGACGGTTTTCCTGAAGATATGATGCTCTGCAGGTCCATCTCCTTTTCACTTTTAAGTCCGCAGATATCCCAGAGGAACCTGTCTGAAAACGCCTTGTCCTTCCAAACGGAAGCTTCCAGCGCTACAGGTTTCGACTCATCCACTTTCGCTCCAGGTTTAACATCCATCTCCTTTCTAAGCCTTGTTATAAGGTCGAGCACATTTCTGAAACTTCTTTCCATCTGGTAGAGCTGATTCCATGTTGTATAGGCCTCCTCTCTCCTGTCGTCAACTATGTTGGAAAAACCGTAATCGTATAAAGCCACTTTCATTTCATCAGTAAAATCGTTTTGTATACAGTACTCTTTCAGGTCTTCGAAAAGTTTTATCGCCAGAGCGTTCTTCTTCAATCCGATATACAGGAACCCAAGCAGCCTCTTTGCGATGAATACGGCATTTTCATCCTTCGAGTTATCAACAATAAACTTCGCGTAATTGACCGCGCTTTTGTAATCCTTTTTTCTGTATAACGCGAAAGCCATGGCAATATTTGTTATATCAGATTCAGGCTGTATTTCAAGTGCATCCTTAAAAAGCGATATCGACTCAGTAATCCTCTGGCTCTGCAGTGCGGCTATACCGGCACCGAACAGCACTTCAAAATTTTTTCTTTTAAGCCGCGCAAGCATTTCCAGGCTTTTATAGGCCAGTTCAAATATCTCCTGACCAAGCGAGATGAAACCTACATGATAAAGCGCTTCGGCATCGCTTGGATACTCCTTCAATATCTCATAAAATTTTTCAAATGCTTTTAATTTATCTCCCCTCTGGAGATACAGGTCTGCAAGAAGCTTGTATACATCCTCCTTTTCCACATCGGCATTATAAAGATTGATATCTACGATCGATTCAAGATGATTTATAGCCAGGTCAAACTTCTCCTGGTTCATATACAATCCCGAAAGACGCCAGTGAATCGTCACATCTGACGGGCTTCTCTCAAGGACCTTTTTGAATTCGACGATAGCTTCATCGACACGGTTTTCTCCCAGGAGGAGCTCCGCCTTGTTTTTTGGGTTAAGTTTGGGAGCGAGATAATAGAGATAAAAAACTATTGCCCCAAGCATAATAATTGCCGCTACAAGAAATGGAACAAGCATAGGCCTCTCGTTTATAAAAAGTTCTACTTTCTTATAATCGGCATACTGCGCCATTTAATCAATAATTCTTTGCGTTTATACGGGTAATATCAATTCTACAAAGCGGGATTAATCTTTTCTGTTATCGAAAATCTCACAATTGAAGGCCAGCCGTTTATTATATAGGCATTTCCTGACTTTCGCTTCAGAATAAAATCATCAGATTCCATGATCGATGTCTCAAGCGGAATATTTATCATTATATCAGACGGGATGAACCTTGGAAGGCCGGTAAAAGTAAGCTTTATTTCATCCTCAAAGGTCTCGGCTGTGAATGTAATTTTTCCATATCTGGTTAAGGCATCTTCAACCCCTACTTTTTTTCCCGGTTCAAACCATCCCCTTTCCGGAGCAGGGAATATCTCCAGTCTTTCCGCCCTGTCAAGGAACAGCCTGTTTCTGATTATGACCAGTATCAGGGCGGCTGATATCTTCAGATTTCCATCCCCGCCTATACCCCTTCCGGTTTCAGGATCAACAAATTCCGGAAGAATAAAAAAATCGTCAATCAGTGAAAAAAACTTATTATAGAATGATTCAAACCTGGCGTCTTTTAACGCAATCAGATGTATTAAAATCATCGCGCTTGAAAAGAGGTCGATACCGGAGATTTTATTAAATAACGGGAAGTTTTTTTCACCAGACATCCCTGAAAAAAACTCAGCATAGTCTTTTTCTTTGTAACCTGTGATAATATTTTCCGGAAATGCTATTAATGGCCTAAATACGGAAAATTCTTCCGTTGATAATGCTCTTTTCTTTTCGATGATATTTTTTATAACTGACTGTATTCTTTCAGCCTCATTTTTAAATTTAATCTCATCGCCGAAAATACCCATACATCTGGACAGATAGGATACATTTATAACCGCTGACAGTATTATAATAAAATCGGATTCATCAGCCTGCCTGACAAAACGGTCTTTCTGTACACTTCCCGGCAGCTGGTCGATAGAATGTATAGCTGTTGAGTAGTTGTATATATAATCTCCGAGTTTTCTGATCTCCGGAAAAAAGTTCTGCAGAAAGACCGGTTCTCTTTTATGAAGATAACATTCATAAAATGCACCGATAAGATATGAAGCGCAGACCGCACGGTTATACTCCGGAATTTTAGCGTTATAGCTGAACTTTTCCAGCATTCCATTAACAAGCCTTTCAGATTCGAGATCAAGACCGGCCCTGTTCATCGCATAACTGAAAAAATACAGATTTCTGAAACCATCGATCGTTTCCGGATCAAAATCTCCGGCATTGTTATTGAACAGTGTGATTCTGGACTGCCTGAATATTTTTTCCATATTCTTATCAGCGATTTCAATCTTCAGCCCTTCGTTAAGTCGCAGATCGGAAAAAGCCCGGAACTCCTTGAACAACCGGCCATACTCGGTCTTTCCGGCATGTAGCTGTCTGTTCCCATCCAGCAGGATCCTCAGATTTATAACATTATTACCCTTCTTAAGATTAAATCCTGACGCAGACGACGCCATTCCATAACTGCACTCAACGGATGATTTAAAGCCTCCGACACGGCAGTCGACATCACCGTCAGCACCTGATCCTGTCACCATGACATCCGGCCTGTTTTCAAAACCTATGCAGTTTTTCCCGTTAATGCTCAGCAGCAGCCCTGAACTGTCAGAACTGATATTATTAATTCCCCCCAGCTTAAGACAGTTATAGGGACGTATCACCACGAAAAGTATATCACCGGCAGAGGGGGTATTAATTTCGTAAGAGACCAGGGCTTCATCAACACCCGACCTCCCGCCGGCAATTCTTTCGTAGAACGCCGTGCTGCCGAGTTTTCCCGCAATGCAGATTTCGCCGCTGACAGAATCCCGGACAGGCTGAATATCACCGGGATTTTTCTGCGGATGATAGATTATACCGTTTCCTGAATACCAGAATTCAACAGCCCAGGCTGCTCCCCCCGGACCGGCGATCATACCGCTTCTGTCTATCTGTATCTCGTCACCGGATATGTAGTTTGTGAATGTCTGCCATTCCCTGAAGTTCGTATTAAGAAGGAGCGGCCCCGGTGAGGGGCGATAACCGGGAGAATAAAAATCCCCGGACTCATTCAGCCACAACGGCCAGACAAAACCGGGGAACTTCTGATATACAACTCTGTTCCCTATTCCAAGGGACACTTCATTCAATAATAATGTTTCTTTTTCAGGATCAATTAAATCTTTATAGTTTGTTGAAAGATTACTGAAAAAACTTCCCTGTTTTTTTTTACTCTCTTTAAACTTCAACATGTACTGAAGATCATCCCTTATTCAGGAAATCCAGGGCCTCATTTTCAGAATTAAATATATCAAACATGTCTGTTAATTCAACAACTTCAAATATCTTCTTGACCGCGTTATTCATGTTGCAGAGCACGAGCTTTCTCTTGCTCTCTTTAAGGATCCTCATTGTAGAAACAAAAATTCTCAGACCGGAACTGCTCATATATTCCACGTCTTTAAGATTAAGGATAAAATTGCAGGATGGTTCGGATGTAATAAGCCTGTTAATCTCTTTTTCAATATCTGCGGAAAGATGTACATCAAGTCTGCCTTCTAAATATATTGTAATGTTCTTTCCTGTCTTTTTTAGATTAAGATCCATTTTCCACTCCAGTTCATTTATTATTGATATTATATATTATAACTATATAGTTATTAATAATCAATTAAAAAAAAATTATTCTTTCCCCTCTTTTGCGTCTTTCCTGGTAATTAAAAGTGTTGAAAGGACAATAATAAATATAACACTCAGTATAATCCCGAAAATTACTATTGGAACATGCATATAATTTCCCTGGATTGAATCCTCCCGTTTCACTCCTATAAAAAGGCCGTTTTTAAATAAAATAACCGCCGATATAAAAGGGAACAGAACACCGTTCAGATAGGCTATTCCACGGTATTTCAGAGGATCAAAAAGAGGCATAATCATTAATAATCCCGAGGATAAAAGAAGAACTCCGAAAGATTTTACAGTGAAATAGAGGGGAGCAACAAGCTCGTGGTCTCTTACAAGATCAATCCAGTTTTCAGATACGTTTTCAGCAAAAAACTGAAAAATCGTTATCGGCGAGATGATGAATGCCATACCTATGAAGATATACAGAATGCCCGAAATTAATACAGCCACTTGAAAAGCGTTTGTTTTTGCGGATCTCAAACCAACCCTCTCTTATTTAAACGATTTTTGTTATCAGCGACTGGGACAATTTCATTGTCCCTTCAATGATTTTGTCAAACTTAAACTCGTTTTCCGATAATTCAAGTACTAATTTTTTACTCTGTTCAAGGTATTCCGGCAGCGGGAATCTTGATTCCTCCGACGATTCTATAAAGCCGGTAAAGAATCTGTTATACTTGTCATCTGTAAAAGAAAGCCTCTCCCTGTTGTTTATCGATATGTTATAAATCTCCGCTGTTTCAGTTCTCAGAAGATGGGATGGAAACACATAATTAACCGGATAACCGGAGGAGCATTCTTCTTCCGCGATTCTGACCGGCTCGAACAGCGGCTCCGTAACCAGACTTGCAGCCATCATCTGGTGTAATGAACCGGTACTGAAAATTCTCTGCTTCCCCCCGCAGTTCAGATAGGCCAGCGGAAGAGAATTGAACATCTCGATCCTTTTTGAACCTGCAAGTTCTGCAGCATATCTGAGAATTTTACCCGATTTAAATATATACTTTTCCGGAAAAGTAATTTCAAAATTTTTGTTAAACTGTTCCGGTGAAAAAAACTTTCGAAGACTATCTTTGAGCATATCGTAATCATCAAAAAGAAGCAGCATGCAGGATAGAAAATAGCTGTACGACGATGAATATATGTAATCGAATTTTTTATCTCCGCGGCTCAATTCAAGTATCAGGGAGCTCATAAGAATCGATTCGTGCTGCGCCGACTGAAGAACAATTGCCCTGCTTTTAGCTGTAACCGCCTTTGTGTATACGTCCATATTCCCTTCAGAAACAAATTTCTGAAGTAGATCCGTCTCACCGCCATCCTGGAATCCTTCACATTTATTGAGGATCAGGCCCCCGTAAAACCTGTTTTTATCCGACGAAAAATAATCGTTCCTGACATAGAATACCCTCTGCCCCTCCCTGAGATGCCTGTCGAATAAAGGCTGTACATCATCCATCTCCTTTCTGGAATTGGTCAGAGCAAAGACAAAATCGGTCTTCTCGAATACCTTATTTCTCAGATCTTCATCGCTGTCCGACAGATCTGCAATAATATATTTATAATCCCTTGAGAGTATAAACAGGACCGGTGAGAGGATTGCCGGATCGACCTTTATCCTCGCTGAAAAAGATATATTCAGAAGGTGAAGGTTTTCATTCACTTTTACGATCCTGTCGTTTAACAGCGATTCGGCACCCTTCTCGCTTTTGTCTTTTTCCGAAAGCGGTACTGTCATTCTCTGTTTGAACAGATCAAACACCGATCTTCCGCTGTATGAAAGATCCAGAATTATTGTCTTTTCGCCGGACAGCGATAAACCGAGCAGGGAAGAAAGCATCGTCTTTCCTGATTCGGACCTTCTGCTGAAAACGGTTATAACCTTTCCCGTCAGATCAAAATATTTTTTACCGGTTTCGGAGATATCAAAATTGAGGCTCTCTATCATTTTAATGTAGCCCCTCAGCGCCTTGTGTGACATCAGGAAAAGTTTGTAAAGATCATCCTCTCCGATTATGAAAATCCTTGAATCGACGAGGGCCTTAACGTTCCCTTTTTTTCTGTTCTCGATAAATGGAAGAAATCCGAAGAATGATCCCGGTGAGAGGTATACAATATCCCTGTTCGCGATAGATTCTATTTCAAAAATTCCGTCTATGACGATATTCAGAGAATTGGTCTTCTTTATGTCAACAAGCTGCCCCTTTCTGACCGACGCCAGTCTTCCGGATTTGAAAAAAAAATCCGCTTCTTCATCGTTAAGATGTAGCAGGAATGGAACTGTTCTGAGGAGGTTTCTGATATGATTCATGTCTTTATATTTTTTTCAAAAGCTCCACAAGCTCGGCTTTACCCTTGATCTCTATCGGTCTTGTGTTGGCAAATTCAAGCGCCTTGGGAGAGACTTCACCTGTGGTTATGATAAGAATTCTTGTCGCGTTACGCGGCCTCATAGTCTCATGTATCTGTCTGAAATACGAATCTGTTAAAGTCTCGGTTGTTCTGTTGACCCTTATGATTCTGTTTGACTGTCTTGTATTGCGCCATTTACCCTCTGTCTCAATGGCCATTACCTCTATTTCCGTATCACTGATAATTTCGATATCGGTGATGTTATAATTCATACCTGCAATTATTTTTCTTGTCATATGCTCAAACTGGGCAAGGCCCGCTATCATGAAATCCTTGATCCTGTCATCCTGCCTGAACTCGGCATATGCGGCAAGTTTCTGCTGGACATCACGGAATTTCGGATTAACCTCGGCGATTTTTTCCCAGTTGACTATTGCCGCATGAACGTCTCTGATCTTCTCCTGGCATTCTCCGAGAAAATACCTTAGATTGAGTTCGGTATCGCTCCCTTTTTTCGCAAACTTGACTCCCCTTTCGAACTCCATGATCGCTTTAGGGAACTGCGATTTTTCCATAAAACATGTACCTCGGGCCAGAAGGCTTTTTACCTTCAGATCATCACTCTTGATTGATATTTCAAACTCTTTAAGAGCCCATTCATAATCACCCTGCTGGCGCAGTACCAGCCCGAGGTAATAGTGCGCCTGGTAGTTGGCCGGATCAAGTTTTATCGTATTTAGAAAATAGCCCTTGGCATCGGCATAGGCGCCGTTTTTATAGTAAATATGCCCCAGGTAATAAAAAGACATGTCATGCTTGAAGTTAAGTGATGCGCTTTTTTTGAAATAGTTGGTGGCATTATCAAGCTGGCCCTGGTTATAAGTAATAAGACCAAGTTCAAAAAAGTTCTCAAAGTTCGCCGGATCAAGTTTTGTAAGTATCAGGTATTCCTTCCTGGCATCTTCAAAAGACTTTTTCTCTTTGTAGATTTTCGCAAGTGTCGATCTTATCTCCACCTCTCTTATCTTGTCATCGAATCTTCCGAATTTAAGCACCTGGCGGTATTCAAGTATAGCATATTGGATATTCTCCTCTGCCTTGTATGCCTCCGCAAGAAGGTAGTGGGCGTAAGGATTACGGTCGTCCTTTTCTATTATTTCAGTCAGCTTTTTTATGGCGAGCTTGGTCTGGCCTGCTTCGATCATTTTCTGAATTTCTTCAATTTTTCTCGGAAGAATATATACGCTCATAATGTACAGAATTATGATCGTAAATATTATAAAGAAGAGAAAGACCAGAACATATGTAAAAATCATAATTTAACCTTGTTATTTAATCTCGCCCGGCTTAAAAACATCTTCATCTTCGAGCTGATTCTCCTATTAATAAAAAATCTATATTAAATAATTATAATGTCATTGACAAATTATTTCTTTAAAAAAATATAGATCTCACCGGGGGCGTAGCTCAGCTGGGAGAGCGCTTGAATGGCATTCAAGAGGTCAGGGGTTCGATCCCCCTCGTCTCCATATTAAAACCCCGCGATTATCCGTTATAAATAAGCTCGTTACCATGAATTGTAACTATTTTCTTTATAAGATAGTTCCGTTTTCCGGCAGGGATCACTATTGTCACATGATCTCCCGCAGACTTATTCTGCATTGCAGCTCCGATCGGCGATGATACAGAAATCTTACCCTCCGCCGGGCTCACTTCATTTGAAGAAACAAAAGTGAAACTGACCTCGTCATCCGTATCGACGTCAACTACAGTAACTGATGACCCGTATCCTACTTTATCCTCAGGTATATCCGTTAAGTTAAGGTCATTTAACTTGTTTAGCTGGTCCACCAGCTGGCCTATTCTTGCCTTAACGAAAGACTGCCTCTCTCTGGCGGCATGATATTCCGCATTCTCTTTCAGATCGCCATATTCACGCGCTTCGGAAATGATTCTCGGCAGATCGACCTTATATTCATATTTCAGCTTTTCAAGTTCATCTCTGACTTTCTGCTTATTAGTTTCGAGCTCACTACTCATCTGTATCTCCCCGGGATTTAAATAACCTTAATTATCTGTACCATCAATTTTAAGTTTGATCAGCAATTTGACCTTTTTCTCTCCGTCCCTTTTTACAACAAATCCGTTCTCTTTTAATTCTTTTTCAATCTTATAAGACATTAAATCAACAATTTTTTTTGTCATACGTTCTTCCATGAACTTCATTTTCCCGGCTCTCTGTTAATAACCAGTACAGTTTCGAATCGTTTTTTATTGAAACCGGTTTATCGAAACAGAAGGGAAAGTCCTGATTATATCAGTACCCTTACAGAAAGCAAGTTATAAATCAATCCTTGATTTATTATATAATACTATTTCGGTAACTAGATGTCTTTAAAATAAAAAAAAATAAACCTTATACGGCATGTATCTGAAAACTGCTACCCGAACACTCAAAAGCCCGTTCGGGTTTTTATTATTTGCCTTCTGTTTTGTCCTGTTCGCAGATGATGACTTTTCCTCTTGAGGAGAGGTCCTTTTCAAGTTTTCTGCTCCCCACGACTACGGTAACAAGCCCCTGGCTGAACATACTGCTCCCCTGTTCCATAATATCCTCCGCAGTCACTCTATTAATATTGGCGAGATACTTTTTATAGTAGTCAGCATCAAGATCGTTGTATTCAATCTCCAGATAGTTGCCAAGAAGATCATCAATATTATTGAATTTAAAGACATAGCTGTTTTTTACCGATTCCTTTGCCCATTGAAGCTCTTCAATACTCACAGGAACAGTATGGATCTTTTTAATATTTTCATCAATCAGAGAGAGGACTTCAACAACTGATTCATTTTTTGTCTGGGCAAAAGATATAAAAACCCCTGCGTTACGCCTGTTTCTGACGATTGAATATACTGAATATGCCAGTCCGCGCCTGACCCTTATTTCGTTCATCAGCCTGGAATTAAATGAGCCTCCGCCCAGTATATAATTCATTATATACAGCGCATAGTCACCCTTATACCTGATGTCAGGCGCAAGCGTACCCACATAGATTGTCGCCTGTTCCAGTTCAAGCGGTACAAGATAGATAATCCCCGCAGACGATTTTAAACCGGCGAGAATTTTTTCCTTATCGATGCTGTAATACTCCTTTGTGCCCTTAGCCACTGATGAAAGTTCCTTTTCAACGACAGGAATAATTTCCTTTTCACTATCTGATGATGAAACCGCGACAGTTATATTTCCGCCTGTGGCAAATCTTCTCCACAGGTTTTTCAGACTCTGAGGCTCTGTGCCCCAGATGCTTTTTACCGTCGGCACGGCACCGTAACCTTTCCCGCCGAAGATTATCTCTCTGAGTTTCAGGACCCCGACCTCATCAGGCTCATCCATGTCCCTTTTCAGTTTCTCAACTGCAAGGCGTTTTGCAGAGTTCACTCCCGGCTCTTCAAGAACAGGGTTTTTTATTATATCACCAAGAATGTTGAGTGCCAGATCCCTGTATTTGCTCAGGACCTTTATCTGGATACCGATTGTTTCCCATCCGGCAGAGATATGTATCTCCCCCCCTATTGACTCAAGTTTCTGGCTTATAGAGTTCCCGGGATACGCGGCAGAACCGCCAAGTATCAGGGCCTTTTCCAGTACTTCAGCTATTCCGGCATTGTCGCTGTTTTCATACATCTTCCCGAAAGAGATTGATGCGTAAATTGCCGTTACAGGAAGATCATCTTCGAGATACAGGATATTTATGTCATTCTTCATCCTGTGTTTTTTTACCTCGGGAAGGCCGGAAAGAAAACCAGGATCTCCCGTTAACGTCTCGGCACCGGACCTGTCCCATGAGAAAAAAACCATTACTAGAACAATCGCGAGGCCCGCAGATATTTTTTTCATTTACCACTCCTGTTGTCATGCAGTACTGCCACGGATTTATAGTTATCATTTATAAATGTATCATAAGCCGAATGTACATCCCCAACCGATACCTTATTCAGGTTTTCAATATAGTTCGCTATATATCTCCAGTCTTTGAAAACGGTCTGAAAATAACTGAGCTGTCCGGCAATACCTTCGTTGTTATCCAGCATAAATATAAAAGATGATTCGGCAATATTTTTTACCCTGCCGATCTCCGCCGTATCTACCTCTTTCCTGAACCTGCTCATCTGTGAATAGATCTCTTTTTCAAGGACCCCCGTATCGACACCTTCAACCGGAGCTGCATATATCATGAACATATTGTCATACCTGGAGCCTGGCGCTCCGTTCCATGCATATACGCTCGACGCCATCTTCTTTTCCAGAACCAGCGCCTTATACAGCCTGGAGGATTTACCATTTCCGATCGCGGTCTGTATTACGTCAAAGGCATAGTCCTCTTTTGCCGGAGCGGTCGGTTTTTTCCACCCGATCATTATCGAGGGCCTCGATTTGTAGTATACGTCCACTCTCTTCTCCCCGATCTGTTCCGGTTCAATCACCTTTATCTCTCCCGGTTCCGGTCCCGATTTTATATCATCAAAATATTTACTTATAATCCTGAAAGTCTCGTCGGGATCCTGTTTACCTACTATCGTGATGGTCATTCTGGATGGTATATAGTAGGTGTTGTAAAATTTTTTGATATCATTTATAGACATGAATTTAATATTGGAATCCCATCCTATAGTCGGGTGTCTGTACGGATGGGCAGAGTATGCCGTTGCAAAGAAAGTCTCCTGTAAAACGGCATCACCGCTTGTTTCGGAACGCATCAGTCTCTCCTCGAATACGTTGTCCCTTTCGCTGTAGTACTCCCTGAAGACGGGATTTTTCAGTCTTGCCGCCTCTGTCTTCGCCCAGAGTTCTATCCTGTCGGAGGGGAGCTGGATATAGTATCCCGTCATGTCCCTCCCGGTTGATGCGTTAAACATCACTCCTCCGTTTGAAGTATAAAGCATATCATAGGGCGAACTGACTGCAAACTTCGACGCTTCGGCCTGAAGTTTTCCCAGTTCAGCCTCAAGTTTTTTTATTTCACCGCTGGCCGGGTTCTCAAGCCGCAGCCTGTCAATTGTTTCACCCACCGCATCTATACGGTCCAGCAACGGTTTCTCCTTCGCGTAATCTTTTGTACCGAGCTTATCGGTCCCTTTGAAAAGCATATGCTCAAGGATATGCGCGGCACCGATAGTATTATAGCTTTCATCAACAGATCCCACCCTGAATGAGATATGAAAAGCGAGGGTCGGAGAAAACCCCCTGTTCATCATCAGAAGGACGATCCCGTTTTTCAGTCTCTTTTCAACGACCTTGCTCTTGAAATATCCAGTAGTATCAATTTCCATGGAATAGTTGTTAACGGATATCATTAAAAAAATCAGAACAGGATAAATATAAAATCTCTTCATTTATATCACTTCTCCCCTTTATTCTCCCTTATAATCTCCTCGGCAAGGATTCTCAGCTTCGGATGGATCTTCACTTCAATCTCTTCGTTCGGATTAATCTCGGTCTGAATGCCGTTCCCCGCTCCGGTCTCTTCTTTAGATAACGGCTTCAGCATTTTGTTAAGAGCAAAAATCATCCTTGCGTAGATTTCATCTATTCTGTCTTTCCTGTTTATCATTTTATAAAACTTAAGGGCAATCAGCGGCTGTTTTTTATCGAAATAGTAATAGTCGGCTACCCTCATTATACCGTCCCTGTAACCAGCCTTTACAAAATATTTTATCGCCTCTTTAATGTTACCGCTGTTATAAAACTCGTTCCCTTTTCTCGCAAGTGCTGCTTTTTCATCATCTTTCATATGGCACTCCGGTATTTTACTTACTGTCGGAATTTTATTACTGGATCGGTCAGACTGAAACAAAACTTTTAAAAAACTCCGGTAAAATACAGAATTACAGGACCTGTATTACGGATACAGGTATCCGGAGCCTGTTCAGTGAAAGTTTACGGATGTACTTATTTAACAAAAAAATATATATGTTGACAAAGATATTTTGAATTTCTTAAATCAGTCAATCAGTATATTTGCTGATAATGGTAATTCTGAATAAAACAGCAAAGGTTTCCCGGCAACGGTTTTCTTTTTTAATACAACATACTGCCGGTTTGTAATTTAAAACAGTTTAAATTAACGGAGAAAAATATGTACCCTATACTCTTTAATTATAAATTAATCACCATAGGCTCTTACGGCCTTCTTCTGGGCGCGGCATTCTACGTGTCATTTCTGCTTCTCGAGAGAGAGTTTATTATACAGAAAATCGACCCTGAACTGGCCTATAAAATCCTTATAGTCGTTATACCCTCGGCAATTATAGGCGCCAAGATATTTCATATATTTGACAATTTCAGTGAGTTTCTGTCAGCGCCTTCTGCAATGATCTTCTCAGGGGCCGGCCTTTCGGTTTACGGGGGATTTTTACTCTCTTTCGTCTCTGTAATTATTCTGATAAGAATGAACAGCGAAAACGTTCTTAAAATCTTTGACGCAGCTTCACCTTCAATGGCTCTCGGTTATGCAATAGGACGGCTGGGATGTCATGCTGCAGGAGATGGATGCTACGGTACTGCAACAGATTCATTTCTCGGGATGGCCTATCCTAACGGCATAGTACCTGTATCGGCAAACGTTTTCCCGGCGCCCCTCTTTGAATCATTCGCTTCACTGATCTTTTTTCTTGTACTGATGAGACTCCGCAAGCATGAGCTTAAGACAGGAATGCTGTTTTTTATCTACCTGATACTGAACGGTTTTGCGAGGTTTTCAATCGAATTCATTCGGCTTAATCCCGTTGCTACCTTCGGCCTGACCCAGGCGCAGATAATAGCTCTGTTTTTTATCCTGGCCGGTATTATCGGACTTGTTCTTGTAGTTAAAAAAGATTTCATGCAGGCAGAATAAATGTTAAAACTGAATTTTTCAGTTTTTACAGACTGAAAAATTCAGAAAATGCGCAGAGGCATTAACCGGGAGAAATCCTACCCTTATCGAAATTAAATAACAGCTATAAAACAAAAAAGGATGGGTGATTTAACTCCCATCCTTGTCTGAATATATAAATATTTATATTTATTTGATATTGTATTTCTTTTTGAATTTATCAACACGACCTGCTGTATCAATAATCTTCTGCTTCTTCGTGTAAAAGGGGTGGCAGTTTGAGCATATCTCAATATGAAGATCTTTAGACGTAGATCTTGTTTTAATCTCATTACCGCAGGCGCAATGGATTATGGTTTCTTTATACTCCGGATGAATTCCAGGTTTCATAACTTTTTTATCTCCTGTTACTAATAAAATTTCTTCAATAGGGCATTTCTCAGGCTGTATTCATTGCTCTAAAAAACGCTTTGTTATTCTTGGTAGCCTTCATCTTCTCTACCAGCAGCTCCATCGCTTCCGTTGCGCTCATAGAGGCGAGAGCCTTCCTTAATACCCATAATTTATTTAGCTCTTCTTCGTCAAGCAGTAATTCTTCTTTTCTTGTGCCCGATTTATTAATATCTATAGCAGGATAGATCCTTCTGTCGGAGAGTTTTCTATCCAGGTGAAGTTCGCTGTTACCTGTACCCTTGAATTCCTCGAAAATGACCTCATCCATTCTGCTTCCGGTATCTATCAGCGCCGTGGCGAGAATTGTAAGGCTCCCCCCCTGCTCTATGTTCCTTGCCGCGCCGAAAAATCTCTTCGGTTTATGCAGGGCGTTGGAGTCAACACCTCCAGAAAGAATTTTACCGCTTGTGGGAACAACCTGGTTATATGCCCTTGCAAGCCTTGTTATGGAGTCAAGTAGTATAACTACGTCCATTTTTCTCTCAACAAGCCTTCTTGCCTTGTTTATAACCATCTCCGCGACCTGAACATGTCTTGTTGCCTGCTCATCAAAGGTGGATGATACGACCTCACCCTTAACAGACCTTGCCATATCGGTAACCTCTTCCGGCCTCTCATCTATGAGGAGAACGATAAGGTATACCTCCGGATGATTTTTTGTTATTGAATTGGCTATTTTCTGTAAAAGAACTGTTTTACCTGTCCTGGGAGGGGCGACTATCAGAGCCCTCTGCCCTTTCCCTATAGGAGTCATCAGGTTCATAATCCTCATCTCGATCTCGGAACCGTCGGTCTCAAGGTTAAGCCTCACCTGGGGATAGAGAGGCGTGAGATCATCAAACATCACGCGCCTGTGGATATTTTCCGGGTTTTCATAGTTTATTGCTTCAATACGGAGCAGTGCGAAAAATCTTTCATTGTCTTTAGGGGGCCTGATCTGCCCGGCAACGGTATCACCTGTTTTAAGACCGAAAAGCCTTATCTGCGAGGGCGACACATATATATCGTCAGGGCCGGGAAGATAGTTATAATTCGGCGATCTTAAAAAGCCGTAACCGTCACTTAATATCTCCAGAACTCCGCTTGAAAATATCAGACCCTTCTGTTCAGTCTGACCTTTCAGAATTTCAAATATGAGGTCCTGTTTTTTGAGGCCGGATAGTCCCTCGAGCTTCATCTCTTTTGCAATACTATACAATTCAGTTATAGTTTTTGCTTTAAGCTCTCCGAGGTCAAGCTTGTAGGCCTCGCTCCCTTTCACAACCGGGAGTTTCTCTTCCAGTGCACCATCTTTAGAGGTCTCTTTGCTTACCGGAACTTTCTCGTCAAACGGAAGTTCTTCAGTATCACCATTTGGGTTGTCATTCATTTCGATGTCTTTTGACATGTTTTGTCCTTTGAGTATATTTTTATCTGTTTTCTTCTAAGGGATAAACCAACAATGCCTTTGCTTTTTTATTCAATAAGATATTTATGATTATTAAACAGCAAAAGAGGTGTTCGAGGTGAAACATCAAAGGCACTTAATTTTACTTAAGATAAATATATAGAATTTTTGAGTCAAGAGAAATATTTAAAAAAACGGTGTTTTAATAAAAAAAATCAATCCTTACTTACTTCAATGCTAAATTTTTTAATTTTGGAATTTAATCCCTGTCTGGTTAATTTCAGCATTTCTGCCGATTCATCAAGATTTTTTCCCTTCCTTATTGCATCCACAATAATGTGCCTCTCAACTGCTTCAGTTATCTCCTGCAGAGATTTTCCCCTGAGATCAACTCCGGGCAGTTTCAGGCCATCGGAAGCGGAACCCTTTTTATCGCAAAAGATCAGAAATCCCGATTTTTTTTCATTGCTGATAAGCGGTATCTTCTCGTAAAAGATATCGAGCTCATTGTTATGAAACGACAGGTCATTTTCATCGGCGCTTGAAAACAGTTCATTTTTCATCGGATCACTGAAAAGCTTCTCCAGCAGTTCGACATTCACATCCGATCCGAACTTTGACACATAGAGATCCTCAAAGTGGCTGTTGTAGAAAATGGTTTTCCCCTTTTCGTTAAGCGCATAAAGAGCCCTGGGAATATGCTCAAGGATCAGGTATATCATCCAGTCAAGGACCTGGTCCTCCTGCTGTTTTTTTACCTCGCTCTCCTGGTTGGCCGCTTTGGGTGAATCGCAGGCGGTGAAAAGCTGTATCCTGCTCCATTTTCCCTGCAGTTCACCGAATATATTTATTACGATGAATTCCCTGATTTTACCGTAAGGTATAAGATCGTCAAAGGTCATCCTTACGGCATTTCGTGTTATGAATTCATCGATTTTCAGTCTTTCAACACGTTCAATATCACTCAGTTCCGATATGATACTCTGCTTTTTTAAAATACCGATCAGTATCCCTCTTTTCGACACTACGGGAATAATCGGAACATCATGGATGTAAAACAGGCGCACGACATCCTCAGGACGCGCGTTCTGATAATCATAAGGATTTTCGGTAAACTCTTTTGTACCGGTATCCCCTGTTTTTATCTCTTCATCACTCATTTAAAACCCAGAACATCGTACATTGTATAAAAGCCCGGAGCCCTGTTGTTCAGATACTCCATCGCCGATACGGCACCGCGGGCAAATACATCTCTGCTTGCGGCCCTGTGAGTCAGTTCAATCCTGTCATCGAGGCTTGTATAAAATACCGTATGCTCCCCTACAATATTTCCGCCACGCATTGCATGCATACCGATTTCATTTCTTGTTCTCTCGCCGGTAATCCCCTCGCGGCCATTAATATCGGCAGCGTTCGAGAGTCCCGCCTTGTTTTCTTTCACTATTTCAAGCAGCCTCTTCGCTGTTCCGGAGGGCGCATCCTTTTTAAACCTGTGATGCGCTTCGAAGATTTCGACATCGTAATCGTCGGTCAGCGCCATCGAAGCAATTTCGGTCAGTTTAAAAAGAAGATTAACTCCCAGCGACATATTCGGCGACTGTATTACAGGTATCATCTCGGAATAAGCCCTGATCTGATCGACCTCGCTTTCAGATAATCCGGTGGTTCCTATCACTATCGGTTTCTTCACGTCAGAGAGGATCTTTATATGTTTTAAAGATGCTGCAGGGCTTGTAAAATCAATGACCCCGTCCACTCCCTTCAGGGTCTCTGTACTGATTGCTGTGATCACGCAGTCTGCCAGCGGATTATTAATGAGTTCACTGGCGTTTTTATTTATAAGAGGAGAACCTTCTACTTCGAACGCCGCCTGAAGCCTGTGGCCGCGTTCAACCATTATCCGGAGAATGGCATTCCCCATCCTCCCCCCGACTCCGCATATACCTATATTCATTTAATTTTTACTCCATATTCGATAAGGCTTTTTCTTAAAATCGCCCTGTTTTCTTCGCTCAGCGAAACAAGCGGGAGCCTCAGGTCACCGCCGCATACTCCGGTCATAGCCATTGCCGCTTTTATCGGAATCGGATTTGTCTCAAGGAACATCGCCCGGCAGAGTGGAAGAAGTTTATAAAAAGCGGATTTAGACTCCTCGATCCTGTTCTCACGGTAGAGTGTTACGACCTTTTTAACATCAGCGGGGAGCAGATTAGAGAGAACCGAGATTATCCCTTTCCCCCCTATCGCAAGCACCGGGAGGAGAAGGTTGTCATCGCCGGAAAGGAGAGTGATTCTGTCGCCGCAAAGTTCGATAAGCCTCATCATCTGTACTACATCCCCCGAGGCCTCTTTCATCGCCGCGATATGGTCTGTCCTTTTTAATAGTTCAGCCACGCTTTCAGGCAGAAAATTCACACCGGATCTTCCGGGAATATTGTATAGAATAATCGGGAGCTTCGTAGCTTTTGCTATGGCCTCATAATGGGCGATAAGTCCCTTCTGTGTCGGTTTGTTATAATACGGATTAACTGAAAGAGTTGCATCAACACCTGAATCCTCAGCGCTCTGTGTCAGCCATATTGCTTCGCTGGTGGAGTTCGCCCCTGTACCCGCGATGACCTTCACACGTCCGTTTACGATTTTAACCACGCGTTTAATAAACTCGCTGTGTTCCTCAAAAGAAACCGTCGGCGATTCACCGGTTGTTCCCATCGGTATTATTCCATCGATCCCTTCGCTTATCTGTTTCTCGATAAGGAGCTCCAGGGCCCTGTAATCGATCCTGTCGTTTTCAAACGGGGTAATGAGAGCTGTATACGCACCTTCAAACATATTCTGTTTATCCTTTATTTTTTTACTTTTTTATTTTTTTTAGTCTCTTTCTTCGTTTCTTTAACCGGCTGATCTGCCGAATCCCTGGTTTTTACTATTTTTAATAGCCGGGTATCAAAATAATCCTGGCTGTATTTTTTATCCGGGAAATCATCCTCAAACATGTAAAGAGCCAGAAACCTGTGCGAATTGAGAAGCTCTTCGCTGGAGTTATAGACATAGATTTTTATCCAGTCATCAGATGTCAAAACCAGTAGTTTTACCGGCGTATCTTTCGGGATCAGTGTCTCATTGCGTTTTATATCCTCTAAAAGTACATATTCACCGGCCTGATATTTCAATGAAAGCTTCTCGGAATCTTCAGTTTTTATGAATGATGAACATCCGGAAAGAAGCAAAGCCCCGGCCAGGATAACACTGCCTGTATACAATTTTGTCATAATACCGTCTCTGTTTATTTTAAAAAAAATCATACGTATACCCGTTGTCAAGTCAATATTAACACTAATTCTTTAAGACATTTCAGTTTATTTGAAACAGACGTGAGTCAGCCGATACTTCTCCAGACTATTACCGGAATAACTTCATGTCAACAAAGATGTTTTTGTAATACGTTAAAAACTGTATTTTATCAATATAACAGGCGTTTTAAACAGGTCTACACCTGCAATAATGATTGAGATTACTCATCTGAGTTTTTTTCCTTTATCAGCCTCATCATCTTCTGGTACGCGTCTCCATCCTCCCGCCACGCATAACATGAATTTTTAAGGCCGCGCCCCATTGTTCCTGCCTTTCTCCCCTCTTTCACTTTTGTAATATCAGGTTTCTGCTGGTAATGGTAAGCCCAGTAACCCTGCATTACAGCCGGGGCCATTGTCGTTAGCAGGTGAACAAGATGCGTGCACCCCTTGACGCCCCCTGCAAGCTCGCGCACCCTGGAGGAGAATCCGCTGCTGATAGACATTCCTATAACCGGATCGAGGCTTTTTGTTATCTCCTGGCAGTCCAGTCTTGGAACCGCTTCAAGTATAACCTCCAGGTCCTCAATTACAAGTTCCGGAATTTTTATAAGCAGGATCAATTTCATATCATGCAGCGTACCGGCATCCACCACCTCGCCGGTGAATTTATAGTAGTCCTTAAGTCTGACATCGGTTAAACGCCCCTCTGTTATAAGGTGGTTTTCATCCACCGCATATGTCGCGACATGAATATCTCTTGTATGTGCGGGCTCACCGGCCAGTTTAAGCAGTCTGCTCATTATCCTCTCCCCCGGATGATTTTCGTTAAAGTATATCCAGAAGCGGACGGTACCTTATTTCACTAAGATCAGCACTGATTGACGCCCGTTCGCCGCCAGAATTAATATACACGGCCGAGAAAATATCCGACAACCCCGCGTTATCATTTAAACTTATAATCCCGTGATCGAGAAGCGATTTAAAATATGTGCGTATAATTCCGAAACTCATCTTCTGAATATTAATTTCGTTGTGATGTTCATGATCATATAATCCGAGGTTAACGTCAGCCAGTGAATAGTTACCGGTCACCGCATCGACAAGCATCGAAGTCTCCACCCCGTAAATCTGCGAGAATGAAACGGAGTTGAAAAAAACCAGTGTCCCGGCACACTCACCGGAAAGCGGATACGAGAACTGCGCAAGAAGGTTGAGTGCGGGATGATCTATTACCGAAAACAGGGGCTGTGCCACATATTTTTTCACCCTCCCCATTGCCCTCCAGAATCCCCCTTTGGCAAAATCGGCGCCGTTCAGTACTGCGCCGGCGAGTCCGGTAATAAAATGAATCCCGAAATACTCCGGGAGCACGTCGGCATCAAGAAAGACAACTATTATATTTTCAGGGGAGGTTCTGTTTTCACACTCCAGGTTTAACCTGTATATCGTGCGTCTCATATCCGCACCCTTCCCCTTCTCTCTCCCCATATCGGGAACGGCCGCATCATTTGAGATCATTATATCGACATCGTCATAAACCGAAGATACCTTTTTTTCAGTCCTGTCCGGCACTTCACCCTCGCGCCGGTGATTCAATACTATTTTATCGATCAAACCATCCGGGAGGGTTTTGAGCACTGCAATCTTATCCACGACAAGATCAGCCTCTCTCTCTCCGAAGGTTGAGAATGCGGCGTAAATTTTTTTTTCACCCTTTATCTTTAAAAGATCAGCCGGATTGAAGTCTTTATGGTCGTATTTCAGTATCTCTTTCATTTTTAAATTTAAGCCCGCGTTTTCTCTCTCTTCAGCATGATCAGCGATAACCCCACAGAAAGCAGAAGAGTAGTAAAAATAACCAACAGCGATACAGAAACCGGAATTTTATAAAAATGACCTATGATCATCTTGACCCCGACGAAGAATAGTATAAAAGCGACACCATGTTTGAGATACTTGAAATACTTGAGCATACCGGACAGAACAAAATAAAGCGCCCTTAAGCCGAGTATTGCCATGATATTCGATGTTATCACAATGAACGGGTCCTGGGTTATAGCCAGTACCGCCGGTATTGAATCGACCGCAAATACTATATCTGAAGTTTCAATTATCACAAGACCTATGAAGAGGGGGGTCAGAGCGCTCTTCCCGTCAATTTTAGTGAAAAATTTCTTCCCCTTGTAAGCCATATCAATCCGGAAGTGCCTGCTCAGATATTTCATCATAAAATTATTTTCAAGCTCCATGACCTGTTCCTCTTCAGAAAACGCATCCATCAGCATCTTATAGGCCGCGTAAAGAAGAATCGCACCGAACACATAAATTGTCGCTTCAAAATGTTTTATTAAATTGACTCCTAGGAATATGAAGGCGATTCTGAATATTATCGCACCGAGAATCCCCCATTTTAAAATATGAGGCTGGTTTATCCTCTTGATATTCAATGCCTGGAATATCATTATAAACACAAAAAGATTGTCCACCGAGAGGGATTTTTCTATAAGGTAACCTGCCAGAAACTCCATGGCTTTTTCATGCCCGTTGTCATAAAACAGGTAAAGTGACGCATTAAATGTAAGAGCAACACAGATCCATATAATACTCCATATGGCGCTGCTCTTCATGGACTTTTCATGAGCCTCATGATCCGTAACATAAAGATCTATATAAAGCATCGCGCTGACCAGAACTACAAATATAATCCAGAATAAAAAGCCTGTACTCACCTGACCCCTCCCGGGAAATTCCGACTCTGACGCCGGTTATTGTTTCACTATTAAAACACCGGCTGAACCAGGATTCCCATGTTATCAATTTATTTATCAGTACCCTGAATAAGCCTATCCATCGCTTTTTCAGAGACGGTTCAGTGAAGTGAATTCACGAAACCGTGCATTTTCCAGGCTGCAACATGTATATTGGCCCCGAAAATGGCATTATTTCTGTCGAACAGAACGTTATGGTGCCGCGAAGGAGATGGATATCCCTGAGCGGCCCTTTATCGCATCAGCAGATCTCAGTCTTGAGGAAACTGCTATTAATAACAATACTATTGCGGTATTTGTATAATAATTAAGTTACACCGGAATAATCCGGATAAAGATTTGATCCGGTTTTCCATAAAAAACTTATCAGTATTAAAATACAATTCAAATTTTTTATCACCGGGCTTTCATTTTTCCCCCTGAAGATAAAGAAAAAGAAGGGGGTGACAATATTTTTCAATCGATACTGGATTTTTTATTGCTTTTAATCGGCTGAAATTAAAAACATGAGATCGAAATTATAAATGATTGTTGCGATTTTATATCGCAATACCGGCCCTGAAAAGACCATCAAATAGACTTTTCAGGAGACTGCTCAATAAAAGGAAAACTCAATGACACAATACCTGATTTCAGCCATACTTGGAATAGTAGAGGGGATTACGGAATTTCTTCCGATCTCATCGACAGGCCATCTGATAATAGTAAATAAATTCTTCGATTTTACCGGTGATTTTGCCGTAATGTTTGATGTCGTTATACAACTCGGAGCCATACTTTCAGTCATAGTCGTTTTCTGGGACAGGCTCTTCCCGTACAAAAAGGGGAGATCACCGGAAGAGGTTAAAGATGTTTTTATCATATGGTTCAAGGTCTGTGCCGGAGTGATACCGGCACTGATCATCGGCGCCCTGTTCGGTTCTGTGATAAAAGAACACCTGTTCAATCCGGTAACCGTATCGATCGCTCTGTTTGTCGGAGGTATAATACTGATTTATATTGAAAACCGAAAAAAGGAAGGGGGAATAAACTCCATAGCAGACCTGACATACCGTACTGCTTTCTTTATAGGGATGTTTCAGTGCCTTGGAATGGTCCCCGGAACATCACGTTCAGCCGCTACTATCATCGGAGCGATGCTGCTTGGCCTTTCTCGCGTTGCCGCAGCGGAGTTCTCGTTTTTTCTGGCAATTCCTACAATGGCCGCTGCGTCGGTTTATTCCGTAATGAAACTCGGCCGCATGCTGACCCCGCTGGAGATCAGGGTTGCCGCACTCGGATTTTTCGTTTCATTTATCGTTGCATGGATAGTGATAAAAGTTTTTATTAAATACATATCGAGCCACGATTTTAAACTGTTCGGATATTACAGGATTATTCTTGGAAGTCTTGTCTTCATTTATCTGGTATTGATGCAGTAGTATTATTGTATAGTCATCAGGAGTAACAAAAAAGGGGCTGTCTTTTTACCGACAGCCCCTGAAATTAATGAAGATCATATTTTACTGAACTAATCTCTTATCAAACCCTTGAAGATAAAACCGCAAGTTTCTAATACGGTGCATATACAGCCGGAAGATCTGTAAGATTGATGCTGTAATATACGCCATGTAATGTGAAAAGGTTTCATAACTCCACTTTCAGTCGTTTCTACCCTTTTCTCAGGAATTTATCCGTAAAAAAAATTATATCGCCCGAAATTATAAATCCGGACTAATAAATCGCTTATCTATAATAATTTTTTACTCTGATGATCAGAATATGTTTTCAACAGAGATTTTTATAACCTGATATGATAACCGGCTTTATAATTGCTATTTTTATGTTTTTATTAAGGCAATGCAAATTGATTTTTTCACCGGCAGATACTTAATTTTACTTGCGGATAGAAACCAGTAATATCATATTGCCATTCCTTGAGTTTATCATTGATTTGATGAAACAGGCGACTTGCTGAAGTTTCTAAAAAAGAGTAAAAATATACAGAAGGTGTTGAACGGGATGGCAAAAGTAAATTCATTGAAACTTGACAACTGGGGTAAGGGTCTGTTGATAAATCTGATTTCAAAAGCTATTGGGAGCAACAGGGACATTTCACCGGACGATATTGAAAAACTTAAGGAGATAAAAAAACTGCTCCAGGAGATTTAGTATTGCCATGTTTACCGGTAACAACCGTAATATACCGGAGACCGGATTCCGGCCTCCGTTTGTACTAAAAACTCACTCCAGCTGCAACATAAAAAAACCTGAATATCTGTAACCGGCCTTATTTAATAACCTGCATCAGGTATATAATTTTATTATTCTTCATATCGTAAATCTCGATACCTGGCGACGGTTTGTAGTTTTTTACATCCATAAGCGCCTTAAAAACAGGATAGACCTTTATCGGGCCAAACATATAAGAAAGTCTGCTTTTAATGGGAAATTCCGCCTCCATAAACACCCCTTTCGGTATTGTCGAAATTGACAGACTGCTTATTTTCCTTACTTTCGCAATATCCGCTTCAGCGATGATCGAACCGCAGTCGCTCTTCAATTTTGACGAATCCACAACTGCCGGATTATCATAGTATATACCGATCCCGAGTTCACTGACGACTCCGGCAGATTTTAGCTCATTGTACACTTCATTGAACACCACACCACTGCCGCTGTAAGGCCCTGTATATTTTTTAAACGCATAGACGTATGGTCCCGACTCCCTCTCGGTTGTTTTAATAGATCTGAACATGCCCATATACACAAGATATGAAATGATTATTATAACTATAACTAGAAGAACAGCTGTAATAATTTTCAGTGGTTTCATTTAATCCTCCGGAATTAACAATAAAAATAAAAACATACGCAAAATAGAAAAGTACGCCCGTTACTGCAAATACTTTTCTGGTTCGGAAAGATGATATACAGCAGAAACGGATATTACATTATTATCATTAACGAAAAAGTCGACATCCGATTTCCCTTCATAGGCAATCCGCACCATGCCAAGGCCGCTCAGACTATCGGCGGCGGACTGTTTAGCGATCTCCCTGATTTTATCGACATAGGCTTCTGAAGGATTTTTATAACCGCGTATCCATTGCACAATCCTGTCGAGTTTCTTGAAATGAACATCATTCCTGTCTTTTACAGGGCTCTTAACCTCAACAACAATATTTCTTTCCGATACTGATATTGATGCTGTTATGCCGTAGGTACTGCTGCTGAAACTGCCGTATTTTACAGCATTCTCCAGAAGTTCGCAGATATTCATAATAATAGCGCTGATTACATCCTCTCTCAGATTCTGCATCCTCAGAAAATTTTCAGTCTCTATACGAACTTCTCTTATTTTGTTCCATTCAGGTTCAATAGTCAGATAGATTGCATTGTTCATAAAGAACTCCGGCTAATTAATAAAAACTTTCTCCAATTATATCGAAGTAAGCAGGAAAATTCAATTTTTTTAGAGTTTTTCTTGTCTTCAATCACTATAATAGTTTTCATCATTTTCGCGATTTTGTTATAGTTCAGCCGGTAATTTTAAAAAATACAGCAAATATATAGAAAATTATACGATTTAATGAATCTTTATGGATACCTGGCAACATCAAAAATTGACATTTTTATAATATTGTCATATATTTCCTGAAACTTAACAAATAGAGGATTTCTAAATTATATAGATTACTTCTCTTAAAAGGAGGTATGGTATGAATATGAAAGTAGTATTTCAGGATAACAGAGAGAGCATAATTGATTCACGTCTTCTCAATGAGATGATCTCTGTAAACATGATAAAAATGTTTATGAGATCAGGGGGCTGGGCGATGGTGGGAATCGATCCCATGAGAGGTAAAGGGGGAAAATACACCGGCCCCGACAGACGCGGCCTTTACGGAATGGCGGACGAAAGATCGTATAGAATAATAGTATAATCTAATAACTGATTTGAAAAATGTTCAAAAGGAAGTAAAATTCATATTACCTCGGGAATAAAAAATTCCGCCTTTGATAAAATAAAGATCAATAGCGGAGAGATGACTGAAAACTGGGAGAGGGGGGAATTATAATTCTTTCACGATCGAATTCTATTAAAACTTATGCAGCGAATAATGCCCCGTCAAAGCTGTCTATCTGCATGGCGGTGCAGTCAACCATATGATACGCGGCATAAGATATATGATGAAACTATAGCTGAAAAATCCCCTGACACAGCATTCCTTTATAAATATACCCCATTTTCTATGATACATTTTATATTTATGCTCTATTAACGCAACATCAGATTTGTTAAGTTATTTTTACAAAAAAAAATACAGACAAAACCGACTGTTCAGTTTTTTCTTGTTGACACCCAAGTCTACTTGCGGCTAAATCCTCTACAGAGATAAAGAGGGGGCATTAATGAAATATATACAAAGCCTGATTTTTTTACTTTTTTTCATATCTATTACAACTGTTTCATGTATGGATACTACAGATCCGGCCAGTGTAAACGACAACGGTACTGTAACTCAGACTGAAACAGGTAATAGTTCTGAAAATACAAGCGCTGTAGTACCGGAAACTACGACTTTACCCGGAAACGGTACAATTGTATCTACAACTTCAACTACAGCTACAACAACATATAAATATAACTACAAAGAAGTTTCGATTGCAGCTCCAGGAAACAACAATCCAACGACAATAGGAGCCAACATATGTATCCCTGTGGCAAAATTTGAAGGGCAGACTTTCCCGGCAATCATATTTGCCAACAGCTGGGCGCTTGAATCTCATGAGTATATTGCCCAGGCAATCCATTTTGCACAGAAAGGGTATATTGTACTGGAATTTTCAAGCAGGGGCTGGATCTTTTCAGGCGGAAGAATTAACCTCGGCGGTTATGACGACCGTGCGGATTTTACTGCAATACTCGACTGGCTTATCTCCAATTCACCTGTCGACACTGCAAATATAGGTATATGCGGTATTTCACTCGGCGGCGGTACGGCTTTGAATGCCCTTGCCCACGATTCCAGAATTAAAACAGCAGCCGGTATATCGGCATGGACTGACCTTTTCAGGCATATGTTTTCACAGGAGACACCACGCGCTGTCTGGGGTTCAATACTCCTCTTCTCGGGGGCTCTTCTCGGCAATATGTGCGACGACATATATGATATCTGTTACTCAACATGGTCCGGGAACAATATCGATCATGTAAAAGAGTGGTGTACGCCGAGATCTCCAATTACTTATATCGATCAGATAAATAAACGCAACAGACCGGTCTATATAGCAAACGCTATGGAGGATTATCTTTTCACTCCTGATTCCGTTCTCGATTTTTTCAACTCTCTCACTGTCACTCATAAAAGGGTGGATCTCAGCCTGGGAACTCACCTCACAGGTGAACTGACAGGAGTGTTCGGACTTTCAAACTATGTCTTCGACAATGTAGAGAAGTGGTTTGACTACTGGCTCAAAGGAATCGACAACGGGATTATTCCGGACAGGGGGAGAAGCGCCATTGTAACAATGCAGATTAAAAAAACGCTCGAAAGAACTGAATTTAACACCGCATCATTTAAAAAGAGCGACGGTGTATACACATGGCCTCCGTTAAATGTAAAAACAGAGACATTCTACTGTGTACCAAGAACGCTTCCTTATAGTGGAAAACTGACATCTTCTGAAAATACCAGAACAGATTATAATGAGATAAGTTCGGGCACACTGTCGGGAGCTACTGCCGGTGCGGTTGTATCACCGATTCTTGAACAGCTGGGAGCCTCAATCACCACAAATATTTATCTGCTGAATAAGTACCAGTCCATAGCATGGGAATCTCCGAAATTCAGAGCTGACCGCAAAATAAGGGGTGGTTCCGAATCAAAACTCCGTATATCACTGAATAAGATACAGGGTCAGATTATACTATACCTTTACGATGTCGATAAAGACGGAACTTCGACATACATTACCCACGGCTTTAAAACATTCTGGGATGCGGTCCCGGGACAGATCATGGATATAACAGTACCGATTCTTCCTACCGCGTATGATATCCCGGCCGGACATCATCTGGCAATGGTTGCGGATACTTACGATTACTTATACTTCTCACCGTCGAACGATGCGTTCACTGTAAATTTTTATTACGGCAGTTCGTCTTCGGAACAGATTTCAGTTAAGGTACCTTTTCAAAACTGATTAAAAAGATAATAAACGCCTGACAAGCCGGCTCTTTAACAGACCGGCTTTTTTAAGAGTTTAAACATACTCCGGAATCATATCGGGCCGGAGGTCTGCCTCAAACATACAGGCATTCTTTGTCTGCGCGGTTGCCTCCGCCGGATATCTCTCAGGTGTAGCGATGGGACTTTTCATGTTTCCTGATATTTTTTACGCGACGATGCTCTGTTCCACAAGAGTTTCCGCGACCATATACGCATTTTTATGACTACTCAATACTTCTATTTTTTCATATAGCGAGGCATTCCACTGACAGCATGACTCTGGTGATAAGCAAAACATCATCGAAAGAATAATACAATCTACCGGAGATCAGAATGAATCTATCTTTGATTTAAGTAAAAGCATTTCTGAAATTTATGAAGTTATTGAGAAAACGATGACCGGACTGAAACTGGCGATAGAAGAAGTAGTTAAAACTCTCGATATAACGAGCAAGGCGATTCAGAGCAACGTTGAATACACCGGCGATTTAAGGAAAATCGCTGAAGATCTGAATATTATTGCGATGGAACTACAGAGCAAATTTAATATAATCTGAAAAATAATTGACTTTTTTTAACATAAAAGCAATGGATTGGACAGAAAAAAATGAGCCGCCTTTTAAAGCGGCCCGAATTGCCTGTTACATTAAAATAAAACAATTTAACATGTCATTCTTGGCATGTTAAATTGTTTTATTCAACTCTTTTTCAACATAGATTGGTTTTTTAACATAACAAAAAAAGCGACCGTTTTCATGGACGCTTTTTTTTAACTGAACCTTAATGAAATAAAAACTTAAGTTCTGATAATTCCTGATAAAAGAATAATTAAAAGACAATCTGAACGCCGGCAATAGGACCGAAAAAATAATCGGACATTATTACATCGGCTTTACCTGTGCTTGTTCCCGAAGATGAGGTGATTGCTGTCTGCTCTTTACCCATAAAAACCTGAAAAACACCGCGGGCTCCTATATATATTGAACCTTTGACGAAGTCGCTTATGACAGGGATCAGAATTTTTATTCCCATATCATAACCGTAACCGTTTACACTTATCGGTTTAATAAAATCATTTTTAAGCGTCCCCCTCCCTATATATATCTGGCTCCAGCCTTCCATGAAACGAAATTTATCCTCATCATCGTCCAGGCCGGGCCAGTTCATAAAAGTGAGTGAAAAAAAAGTACCGGTAAAATTTGAAGTATAAGTATATGCGGATGTACCGGTCTCAGATTTGAAATTATAATTAATAGGAGCAGTATAATTCATAAATTTGATACCGGCTGCAATTGCGCTTGAACCGCCGTCAAATTTAACACCGCCGCAGCTCTCCCCGAGATTCAACACAAGCCGGGCATCATATATCTGAAAGTTGGTGTTCCAGATAAAAACATCGCCGGTTGAGAAATGCCGATTATCAATTATGAAGGTCTCCCCTTTTTTCATCTCATCTACAAGTTCCTGATTGCTCAGGTCATCATGTTTATAACCGGCCTTTCCCTTGAAGGAGCCGAATGTAGCCAGACCTTCAAAAAGAAAATATTCTCCAAACTGCCGTCTGAAAAGCCCCATAAGCTGTTTCATTGTTTCAGTATTCTCTTCACCGACTCTTTTCTGAGCTTCAATTTCGTAGTTTTTAAAAAAATTATCCGCTACATAATCCACTGCAAAATGATTTTCATTTTCTTCTCCGAAATTCATCGCAAATTTTACTTCTTTAAGCAGTGAAGGAGCAATGGAAATATCAAGCTCTTTACCTGTGGTTAATGCAGCAGAGGATGGAAACCAGAATGCATACCAGAATCCAAATTCAAGCTGACCCATAAAATCATCATCAGCTTTAACAGATACTGGAATAAAAAAAAGCGTCAGTAGTATTACAAGAAAAATGTTTTTCATAAAATGGCCCCGAAAATTGTCAGTTATTGTCTTTAGTAAATGTATATCTTATGTTGTTGAACGTCACAGTTCCCTCATACCAGAATACAGAAGGTATGGTACCGGTTATTGTTGTTTTGCGGTAATTAAAAGAATACTTGTAAAACGCGCCGCTGGATGCGGTAGTTTCTCCTGCATATATGTCTGTCTGTGCAGGTGTTGACAGATTACCGTTATACTCAACGTTTTCCGCTACTCTTTTCCAGTTGATAAATCCGTTAAATGTGGACTGATATTGAATTCCCGCCCAGTTATTAAGAGTGATGTCAACATCAGCCGCAACAGGATTTCCGCTGTAGTTATTTTTTACAACACCGGTAAAGTGCGCTGTGCCGCCGGTACTCTGGCTGTAGGTCAGGTCACCGCTAAATTCAGGATTGCAATTATCTGCTCCCGGCATACTGCAGTATGAATCTGACAATGATTCAACAACCTCCAGTTCCTGACCCTGCATAACCTCCAGAAAAATTCCATCAGGCATACCGGAAAGATCAAGCGAAACAGGTTCAGGTCCGCTGCAGAGAAGAGATCCGATAATGGATGAAAACAAAGAAAAGTACAATAATTTATTTTTAAAACTCATAGATAACCCCGCGATGAAATCATCAGCCTTAGACCGTAATTTAAATCAATGCTGTAACTTTTTTTATTTTAAAAAATTAAAAAATCATATGTCAAGACTAAATTTTTGTTACAGAATCCCGCGACTTAATCTCTTTTTACATATTTTATCGATTGATATACACGGGAACATTCTTGACAAAAATTCAAAACATAATCCTGATAATGTAATATCAGAGGTTGAGCATATGAAAAAAGTGGTTAAATATTCAGTCCTGCTGTTTCTCCTTTTCTGCACCATCTCAATACACTCGCAGGACAAAAGGAAATACAAATGGTCAGGAGAATGGGAAGGTATTCCAGGAAACTGTCCTATCTACTGCATCCAGAGAAAATTTATTATAGAACGCAAAGGTTTACCTACTATTGAAGGGAATCTTATTCGTTCAGATGTTAACCATAATGGAACACAGATACAGTTCATCACACTGGGGCGGTCCTACCTGTGGCTGAAGGAGCAATACTATTTAACTCTAACAGGAAAAAACGGATACTTTATCGATGATGCACACGATTTTCCCGCTGCCGTAAGAGTTGTTATGGATGACGCGGTGAATACATATCTGCAATGGGAAGAAAAAAATGCCGTAAAAAAAGAGAACAACAAATCTTCTGTTTCGACTTCCACACTGAATTCGCTTGCTAATGCGGAGAAAGACTGGGAACAGCAGAAAAAGGAGACATACAACAGACTCCTCGCTTCAGCAGATAACAATATTGCACAAAAAAATTATGATAAGGCTCTAAAAGACATTAAAATGGCTTTAATCTGGGGCTCAACGCCAGAGGGCTATGCCGCTGAAAAGAAGATAAAACAGCTCATTAAAGAACGCGATGAGAACACGGCTAAAGAAAAAAAAGAAAAAGCCAAATCCCAGGCTGAGGCTGAAAAACTTCTAAAAGAAAAAAGGAAAGCCCCTGATAAAAAAATACTCTTCGCTGGAAATCCGGGCTACAGACCTTACCCTAACCCATATGATAAACCTGATAATGATAAACCTGTTAATAAAAATCCCAGAAAATGGAATGACTTTCCTGAAAATATTAATGATGAATCTGCACTGAAAAAATTATATGATGATGCTATCCGCGGACATGACGGGTACAGGCTTCTACAGCTTGCAAACAAAAGGTTCTTTTCCGGAATTAAGTTTGTAGAAGTAAAGGACATCCTTCCCCATGTATACACAATCGCGAAATTCAATCGTGATCCATGGCTGATGTATCATCTGGGAAATTTTTATCGCGACGCACTGAGCAGGAATTCCGAATACAGGTTTCTTCCATTATTACCGGGGGCTTATCTAAAAGAAGCATACAATCTGTCTGTTTTAAGGAAAGACCCTGCTCCACTCGACGAATTGTATCTGTTGGAAAAAACCTACGACCTCATTCCTGATATGACCGAGAAAGACATAAGTAAAACCAGCTACGAAATGACTCACTAGTCAAACAAATCTTGATGAACAGGGACAAAGCAGCATAGCCTGTTGTTTTATCCCTGTTGCAGCATAGGTTCTTATTCAATGCAATCTATACAACAGTTTAATCACCACCCCGTCCCATATTCATTTCATAATTTTTCACGAATTCCTCAGCCTTAGCTTCGATTCCGGTCATATCTTTTTTATTGATCTTACCGGTAAATGACATTTTTTTATCAACACTCATGTTTGTTTTTTTACAGATATTCCAGTAGTAGTATGCTTCTTTGTAATCCGGTTTTGTCCCCTGCCCTTTATAGTATATTTCAGCGAGTTTAGCGGCAGCAAAAACATATGGTTCGTATCCGATCATCACACTTTTATATATCTCAATCGCTTTATCGTACTCTTTCAGGCCGTAATAGATTTCCGCAAGCTCCATCTTTGTAGAGTTGTTTCCAGAACTGACTGCAACCTTCGACAGCCATTTTGCTGCTTCTTTCAGATCATTAGGAACACCATATAAACCGTACTGGTATATTGAACCAAGAGTTCTTTGACCTTCAGCATGGTCTGCCTCCGCCGCCAGCCGGTACCATTTTACAGCTTCTGAATTGTTAACAGTTACACCGGTTCCATTAGCATACATATTCCCCAGCAGATAGTAAGCTTCAGAATTTTTCTGTTCAGCAGCGCGCTTCAGCCATTTCATGGCTTCGCTATAATCCTGTTTAACGCTGGTACCATTTAAATACTCCGTCCCAAGCTCGTACTGGGAATACGAATCACCTTCCCCTGCTTTTTTTTCCAATTCCTTTAAATAATTATCATCCGCGATAAGCATATTGGCCCACAACAATGCAATTACAACAAACAGTACTTTACGCATATAATCCTCCTGATTTTATCCGGATCTCCAGATTTAACCTGATTACCCGAATTGATATAATTTAAGCATTCCAATGGCATAAATCCTGATTTTTTAAGATGCCGTTTTTATGCGACGGGACCACCTGATCAGCATATTCTCTTATATTATTATTTTTAAAAGATACTCTTTTTTTAAACTGTCACCGGAAAAGTCTATCCATTGCTTTTTACGGATCGGTTTCGTGAAGGACTTAGCATTTTCCTGTTTTCAGGAAAATGCTAAAAAAAAATTTCCCCTGATATTCGATTTTTTATGAGTAATAGCTTTTTTAATCAGTCATAAAAAAAATGAGCCGCCTTTAACAGCGGCCCCGAATTGCCTGTTACATCAAAACAATTTAATATGCCATCAGCGACATATTAAATTGTTTTAGTCAACTTTTTTTCAATACTGACCAGTTTTTTAAAATTACTAAAAAGGTGGCCGCAAAAGCGGGCACCTTTTTTATATGCATACCTTCAATTAGCAGACTCTGAATTTTCCAATCTCTTTATCGCCTTCAACAACATGGATAGCACATGAGAGACACGGATCGAAGGATCTTACAACCCTTGCCGCTTCAATGGGATTCATATTGTCGGCAATCGGTGTTCCTATGAGTGCCTGCTCAACAGGTCCTCTTACTCCCTTGTCATCTTTCGGTGAACAGAACCATGTTGAAGGAACGACTGCCTGGTAATTGGCAATTTTGCTGTCTTTGATTACTATCCAGTGGCCAAGTCCTCCACGTGCAGCCTCCACAAGACCTTCACCTTCTCCATTCTCGGGAATATTGTACGAATTTCTCGGACTTGAACCTTTATCCAGTTCATCAAGCCACTGAAGCATATTCTGGCCGAGAAGTTTGGATTCGATAACTCTTGAAGCGTGTCTTCCAAGTACTGACATTGCGGCAGGAACTTCAGAATTGAACAGTTTGAGAACTCCATCAAGTTCTTTCTTAACATCTTTATTACCGGATGTATATGCAACCACCATCCTTGCAAGTGCGCCGACCTCCATTGGTCTTTCATCATATCTTGGTGCTTTAACCCATGAGTACGCGCCGCTTTTGTTTGGATCAGCTATAGTCTCTCCTTTAAGCGGATGCAGGTTTGAACCGGATTTATAACGTGCATACCTGACCTGCTCCCTGATCCTGGAAGTGTCAAGTTTCTCAAGTTTACCGCCGTCAACGATACCCTGTTCGAACATGAACTTTTTACGGTCTTCATCCTTGTCATAAACTCCGTATGACATGAATCTGTCATATTTACCGACTTTGAAATAATCGGGATATGCTTTTGCAACAGCAATTACATGAGGAGTATATGTTCCTGTTACGAACTCATTCACTTCTTTGAGGAGCTTCTTAAATGCTTTTACATTGCTGCCTGTGGGAACGGTTGTTACTCCGCCCGGTACAAGAGCGATCGGATGCGGAGCCCTTCCGCCGAACAGCGCAACCATCTGGTGAGCTTTCTGACGGATGTCGAGAGCTTTAACATATCCTGCTATGGCATCGATATTAGTCGCGGTGTCTTTGATATAAAAATCTTTTCCCTCATATCGAGGAAGGAAAGGACCGCCTGCTGTGATCTCGTCTTTTCTCCCCTTTTTCACTGCCAGTTCATTTTTAACCCAGTCCCTGATCCTTACAAGACCGTCATCAGAGCCCTTATACTGGAGAATCGCTGTGATATCAACATAATCGAGAGCCGCAAGGTGATAAAAATGAAGCACATGAGACTGGAGTGTGTTCGCTCCGAGAATCAGGTTCCTTAAAATACGACCGTTTTTGTTCGGTTTTATTTTAAATGCGTCATCAAGACATCTGCTTGCAGCTTCCCCGTGTGAAACAGGACATACTCCGCAGATCCGCATTACTATCTGCTGTGCATCAACAGGATTTCTTCCCTGGAGAATTGTTTCATAACCGCGAAACATATCTCCACGGCACATTGCATCAACAACCTTGCCATTCTGAACATCCATCTCGATTGAGAGATGTCCCTCTATCCTTGTTAACGGATCTATATATACTTTAGCCATTGATTATTCCCCCTTTAACAACTTTGCTTAAAGTCCCGGCAACAGTATCCTTATCTGTGTCATTTGCCGCATGCAGAGTCTGATAAATACCTCTCTTTCCGTAATCCGGGAATACCTTTTCGGTACATCCTATACAGCCTGAACCGCAGGCAGTACATGAGTTCGCTCCGTTATTCCATTTTCTTACAGGAATATCGCATCCCGAATCCATTCCGAGGCATCCGAGGTTGTAAAGACATCCATCATCGCCCCACTGTTTAGCAAAGATACCGCGTTTATAGGAGTACAGCCTTTCACAATTTTCGTGAACAGTTTTTCCATAAAACATTTTCGGTCTGTTAAACTCATCAAGCTCCGGCAGACCTTTAAGAAGTACATGAAGAAGAGTTCCCACTATCCAGTCCGGATGAGGAGGGCATCCCGGTATGTTTAAAACTACTTTATCCTTGAGTATTTCCTGTAATGAAACAGCGCCGGTCTGGTTTTCACCGAATACAGGGCTTTTTCCTGAAGGTATTCCACCGTAAGATGAGCAGGTCCCTACAGAAACACAGGCAATGGCGTTTTTACCGAGTTCCTCAATCCATTTTTTAGAACTCATTACTTTTCCGTCCATTTCTCCCTCTGTGCTGTACAATTCATGTTTGGTCGGAATCGAGCCTTCAACTATAAGTACATAATCTTTTCTCTGTTTTTTTATCGCGTCTTCAAGAACTCCGGTAGCTACCGATCCGGTACCGGCCATAACAACTCCCATAAAATTGATACTGATATGCTCCGTGATTACAGTCGCTATATCAGGATTGAGTTTGTTAAGGAGAGAAACCGAACACCCGGAACAGGACTGGGCTTCAATCCATATAACATTTGTTCGTGCTGAAGCTTTTTCCAAAGCTTTTTTACATCCCTGAATCATGACTCCCGGAAAAGCAAGTGCAGCAGTAGTTCCGCCCATAACTTTCAGGAACTCGCGTCTGTTCAATGCCATAAAATCCTCCTTCTAATTATTATCCCTGTCGCATAACCATATTTCACTGTCCGCAGAACTACTCCGCGGAGATTTAATCAAGGAACCCTTTATCCAGGATCCGTTTGATAATAATTAAATCCGCAACAGGCTCATTTAACTGCGGCTTCTAAAATGTATTCCACAGCTTTTGGTATTATTTTTTTTACAGAATCACTCATGCCTATCTCCGTTGAATTGATATCCTCCGGTACGATACCGACTATCTCGATCTCCGGATTTTCACCCGTCAGAGTCAGCATATCTATGATTTTTTTTACTCCTATATCATGAAGCGAAAACTTCTGATTGCTGTCGGCAAGATGTTTCGCGGGGAATTTATAGATGCTCCCCGGCACATCATCAACCTTTAACGCATCAACAATTACTATACGTTTTCTCCCTGACATAAGCGGCAGAAGATCATACCCGAATGTTCCGCCATCTGCAACCTCTACATCTTTCGGAAGATCTTTCATGGAACTTATTTCTTCAACGATGTGAACCCCCAGGCCATCGTCCTTCTGTAAAATGTTCCCGATCCCCAGAATTAAGACATTTTTTTTTGTTTTACTGCTTTTCATTTTTAAAAACCAGGTCAGTGGCACTCCATACATTTCTGAGGACCCTTACCTTTTGCGATATGACAATCAACGCAAAGACCATGCATTGTATTATAGCCGGCCTCTCCGTTATGACATTTCGCGCATTGCTTGACACGTGCATCATTGCCTTTCTTGTGATGGCAACTTTCACATGACAAACCCGCTTCTTCATGCACCTTGTGCGACATTACAACCGCACCTACCTGCCCTTTATACGGAGCTCCGTCCTTCTGTGTTCCAAAAGCGGTAACCTTGGTAATCGTTACTTCATCAGTATCAACAGGGTTGCCTTTCTGGGTCCAGGGATCGCCTCCACAGGCAGAGAGTACAAAAATAAGCAGACAGAAAACCGCAGGGAAAAATTTAAAGAAATTCACACCGCATCTCCTTCTTATATTTATTTTTTTGTGGGCAAAACATTATATATATTAATACATCATATTCATATATTAAATAATAAAACAACCGCTTTTTTATTTATTAATTGCCAAATTTGACATAATAAAAAAATTAGTCAACCTTATTTATCAGTGTAAATGACACATGGGGAACATATGCAATAGAAATGTCAAGTTAATTTTATATGTTAAAGATTGAATATATAAAATTAACTTGACCTCTTTCAGAGGAAAAAACTACAGAGAAGCGTCCATTATAAATAAAACTAGCACTTCATTCAGGAGAGAAAAATCCATATAAAATGCACATTAAATAATTAATCGGTTATTTTACAATATTCTGATTTTAGTGATATAAAAAATCGCTTTAAACACGAATATTCCTGAAAATGTTACATGATCGTAATATTTCTAATGCGGGAAAAAGAGTTGAGCAAAGAAAAGGGGAGTATTTCCGGAATTACAGGTTTCCGCGGACACAAATCGTGATATTCCGATAAAAAAGAATTGCCGGACCAGATGACCCGGCAATTCTTTTTATGCTGAGGCACAAGGATTCGAACCTTGGAATAACGGAGTCAGAGTCCGTTGCCTTACCGCTTGGCGATGCCTCAATTTCCGACTTCCTGTACAGATAAAAAAATATCCCGATAAAAATCAATTAAAATAATGTTCTACCTCCATTTTATTTATTATTTATATGGTATCATTAGCCCTAAACTCCGGGGACCTGAAACTGATAACTCCGGCCAGAGGTCGGATAATGGAATTCAGGAAAGGGGGATTTATTTAACGGCATCATAAACCGAACCTATGGCCCCGGCAGGTGAAAAAATGGTATAAATTGGATTGACTGTTCTGTTTAATGCTGTTATTTTAATTGAAATATTTGAAAGCTGCAACTCAGGTAGTAAAAAGTTTCCTAACTGTTACAGACCATAGATGCAGGGGCTCACCCCGGTAAAATATGGTGAGCAGCTTCTCCTTACGGCTGGATGCTCCTGTATATTTCAGGTATTCAAATAAAATGAAGAGGTTATAAAAATGAATAAAAGAGCAGTGGCGATTTTAATAACGGTTTTTGTGCTCTATTTTCTCGCTAAAAACTTATCCAATTTTTATATAGATTATGAATGGTTCAGGCTCAACTCCGGCCTCGATGTTTTCTGGGTGCTTTTTATGACCAAGTTCAACGTTCAGGCAATATTCGGAGCGTCGTTCATCGGATTATTTATGCTGAATTTTCTGCTGATCAGGCTCCTCGGCGGTAAAGGGAGATTTTTTGTTGAAAATTTTCTCGACAGGATACAGATCCCGGCAATCGGTTCTTCACGGCACTTTCTGCTGATACTGCTGACCCTTGCAATTGTTTTTATCGGATTCGTAATGGGGGGCACTGCATCGGCCTACTGGAAAGAGTATCTGATGTATAAAAACTCAGTCCCTTTCGAAGGATTTCCCGTTGATCCGATTTTCCATCAGAACATCGGATTCTATGTCTTCTCTCTCCCGTTCTACCAGTTTCTGTACGGCTGGCTGATGAGCACTCTTGTTATAATAACCATATTTTCATCCGTGATACATTTTTTTAACAAGGGAATTTTTTTCAAAAACGGAAGTATAGATTTTTCCGGTTTCTGCCGGGCCCACCTCTCCATACTGCTGGCTATGATCGTTATACTCTACGGCTTCAGTTACCAGCTCTCTGCATATGAAATTCTGTTTTCACAGGTTGGTAAATTTTACGGCGCGGGATATACTGCTGTGAACTCCAGACTCCTGGCATACAGGGCAGCAGAGATAATTTCTTTCATCGCCGGAGCCCTTCTTCTTTTTAATGTTTTTAAAAGAAGTTTCAAACTGCCGGTCTTTGTAATGCTGACGATAATACCGGTATATTTTCTTCTTGGAACTATTTATCCGGCCCTCCAGCAGAGATTTGTTGTTGTACCTAACGAACTGGACAAGGAAAAGCCTTTCATTCAGAACAACATCGATTTTACCCGTCTCGCGTACGGAATTAATAAAGTCGAAGAGATCGACTTTAAGAACACGAAAGATCTCAGTTATAAAGACCTGACCGATAATAAAGCGACACTGGAAAGCGTAAGGTTATGGGACTGGAGGCCGCTTAAACAGACATACAA
>CAYTNW010000012.1:0-105808 GCA_964439325.1 uncultured Leptospirales bacterium
CGATCTCCAGCAGGGTTTTGATGTTCTGAGATTTTCACTGGAAAGGGGGGATTCGCTGCTGTTGTACACTGACGGTTTTACTGACTGCCGTCTCTGCAATGAAGATATTGAGTACGGGGACGTACGGTTAAAGGAGTCTTTTGCGAAGGCCCCTGACAGCAAAGCTGAGATTGTGCTTGAACATCTGATTCAGGATCTTGAAAAGTCGACAGAAGGCGGCCGGATTAATGACGATATAACGGCGATAGTCATCAGAAAAAGATAGCTGTTAATTAATTATTATTAATCAGGCTGTGCATCCGGTTTTTTGATTAAAAGATTTTCTTTGTGAAAGTTCATATTTTCTGCAAAAGTTTTAATGAAGAGTTATTCTTTTCAGTGAAGATTTAGCCGGAGGTGTAATTACACTATTGAAGGCACCCTGAACTCCCGGTTGGAACTATGAAGCACAATTCCTCTAAACATGGCCAGTTATTCAGTTATTTTTTCTCAATAATTCTTTATAAATGAATAAAAAAAAATTATTAGTATTGACAGAATGTTACTAAATATGTTTTTATAACACGTCTGCAGGATTGTACAGCTGTATTATTAGTAAGCTGTGAGCAGGTGGGTATTAATGTTAAAAGTAAAAGTTTTCAAATTAATTAAACAACTTATTACACCCGGTATAATCCATGAACATCTATATCATGATAGATACAGCAGAATGAATAATGCGGGGCTGTTGCTAATAAGCCACCTGAGAGATCTGCTCAGACGGCTTCACAGCAGGGAGATTACTAACTGATGGGTAAGCTCTTCGAAGAAATTAAAAAATCATCCGTCTTTGAAAATCGAAGAAGAGAGCCTGTTTTGTGATTACCAGACCGGAATTCTTTACAGAGATTTCAGCTGGTTTAAAAAAAATAATAGTATTGCTCCCTTTACTGATACTTTCTGTTTTTCTTATTTCATGTTTTCACAAAAAAAATAATCCTGAAATTAACTGCGATACGGTTTTCACTATCGCATGCGGAAGAGATATGTACAGCGGATCAGCAAGTGAAACAGCTATTCACGGCAGCACGGGAGTTTGGGAGGCTCTGACCCGTCTTGATGAAAAACTGGAGCCTCAGGGATGGCTTGCAGAAGACTGGGTCATGGATACTTCCGGCAAAAGATGGATTTTCAGTATAAGGGATAATGTAAGATTTCACAGCGGTAAACTGCTTACAGCCGATGATATTGTTAGAAATATTGAGCGAAAAATAAAAAATCCGAGATATGACTCAATGGGTTTTTTAAAGGATATCTCTTCAGTTAAAAAAATAAATGAGCGTTCTGTTCAATTTAACCTTAAAGTTCCGCTCCCACATTTTCCCTCAATAATTTCCTATTATGGCAGTCCGATATTCAATCCCGAAGGCTTCTCGGAAGATGGATCAATAGTAAGAATTGACGGCACTGGTCCATTTATTGCCGGTGAGATAAATCCGGGAGTTTCAGTCTCGGTGGATATGAACGAAAATTACTGGGGCAAAAAACCATTCTTTAAACATGTAAAGTTTCAGAATATTCCGGATTCCTCAATGAGAATTAATTCTCTTATCAGGGGAGAGACTTTCTGCATAGCGGATATCGGAGGAATTCTTCCCTATCAGGCGGAGCTTTTAAACAATGAAAAATCCGTTGTCTTGAAGACGAAACTTCTTGCCTCAACTCACTATATTTTTTTTAATTGTCTGAAAGGCGCTTTTGCTGACCGGAATAACAGGCTCTGGCTTATTGGTAAAATCAACTGGAGTGAAACTGTTAATGCAGTTACTGGTGGAGTATGTAATCCTGCCGAAACGCTTTTTTCACCACTTGCTGAAAGATGGCATTTTAAAAAATATAATCCCGCTCTTCCTCAAGCTGTTAATACATTCAATTCATCCGGGAAAGTTATTATCCTCATTAACAGGAGCACGATTAACAGGTTCCCCTATCTCCCTATAGCAGAAATAATATCAGACAGTATAATACGATCCGGTTTAAAAACAGAAATCACGGTCCTCGAGGCCGGAGCATATGCCGAAGCGGTTAAACGGGGAGAGTTCAATATACTTATTCAGCCCAGGACTCTGATGACGGGTGACCCTGATACTTTTTTTAACAATTTTCTAAGGGATAAACACCTGCTATTCCCTGGGAGCGGGAATTTTATACAGAAAATCAAGTCTGCACGAAGTGAAATGAATTTCAGTAAAAGAAAAAAACTCTATGCGTCTCTTGTAAAAGAGGTATGGAATGAGGCCCCTGTATATCCGCTCTATCATGATCTGACCTATTTTGCGCACAGAGTGGAGATTGACAGCATAACAATGAATTATACTTTTAAGCCCGACCTTCAGGGCGCGGGACTAAAAATTAAATAGCCGGGGATTAATATGAACCAGAAAAAATCATCACTGTTCTGGGACAAGGTTGCGCCATTCTATGAAGATATGACAGGATTATCACTTGAATTCGGCCATGAAACGGTTTCACGGATTCTGAAGTTAACCGGCATTATGGAAAATTTCAGAGTACTTGATATAGGGTGCGGGCCGGGAACTCTTTCAATACCGTTTGCGCTAAAGGGGTGTTCCGTTACGGCAATGGACAACTCGGAAATAATGTGCAGTATAATTTCCGGACGGATTACCGGAGAGATCGCGGACCGCATTACCGTCATCAATGCAGAGTTCGGAATGAGCGATGAAAAAGTTTATAATCTTGTCTGCGCCGGTTTCTGTCCGGCCATTAATGATTTTAACGGTTTAATGAAGATGGAAAACTGTTCAAATGGTTTCTGTTCTATTGTATCTTCTGTAAAGGGAATCATGCAGGAAATAAAAAACACCATCTGGACAAATATTACCGGAGAGGAACCACCCGTACAGAATGATGCGGAAACACTGGCCTGTCTCCTTGAAAAAAACGGAAGAAAGATTATACAAAATGGTTTTTTTTATCCGATATCAATTTACCAGCCTTCTAAAAATTTAAAAAAAATATTAAGCATTCAACTGGCCGACCATGGCTTTAGCGAAGAGAAGGTTTGCGCAGAAGTCGATTCTTTTTTCAGTTCAAATCCGCGGTATAGCGAGACTCTCAGCTTTACAAAGGATGTAAGAATAATTATCTGGAAGGCTTCGCAGAGATGAAACGCCTGGCTGAAATTATTTTGTTAAAGCTCATTATGCTTCTGTTTCTTTTCGGCGGAGTCACTTTTTTATGTTTTTCAATGCTGAATCTGATACCGGGCGACGTTGCCTATGTAATGCTTGAACAGCAGGGGGAAAAACCTACCGATGAGGCTGTAAGTGATTTTAGAAGAAGAGCCGGTATGGATAGATCCTTCACCACCAGGTATATTCTATGGGCGGGCAGAGTAATCCGTTTTGATTTCGGTGTATCCTTAAGAACCGGGGAAAAGGTGAGTGATATGATCAGGCGAACCCTCCCCGCAACAGCCGAACTCGCGTCGTTTGCGTTTCTCCTGGTTGTAGCGGTTTCAGCCGCTGCCGGGGTATCATCAGCAATGCTCAGAAGCGGAAGATTCGATGTTTTTCTGTTCTTTTCCACTGTCGGCTTATCATCTGTTCCGGTTTTTATTCTGGGGCCGTTGATGGTCTATTTTTTTTCAATGACGCTGAACATTACCCCCCTTTCCGGTAGAGGGGGGGTGATGAACCTGATCCTGCCGGTTTTAACCCTGGGAATGGGTACGGCCCTGATATACGGCAGGGTTTTAAGCGCTGCCACCCGCGAGATACTTATGAAAAGTTATATCACTACCGCCATGGCCAAGGGTTTAAGCTGGAATCGTGTGGTTATTTCTCACGCTCTTAAAAACGCTCTAGCTCCCGCTGTTACCATGTGGGGGGTAGCTTTCGGTAGTCTTATGTCGGGGAGTGTTGTTGTTGAAAATGTATTCGCATGGCCAGGCATGGGACGTCTGACTGTTGATGCAATATTTAACAGGGATTATCCGGTAGTAATGGCATGTATCATGTCAGGAGCGATGTTTAGTATATTCGCTAACTATCTGGCGGAAATTATAATAAGATATATCTCCCCCTGGATTGAATAATGAAACTGGAATTCAAGAACTGGAAGATCCGTGCGGGTGCTTTTCTTGTATTTTTCTCCGTGCTGGTTTCATTCTCAGGTGCTATAATAATCGGGAATGATCACTGCTCGATTAATCTTTCAAAAAGATTTTCAGGATTTTCCTACGAGTATCCTCTGGGGGCTGATCATCTTGGAAGAAGTCTTTTTGAACGGACGGTTCAGGCTTGCGGAACATCTCTGTCACTTTCCTTTTTTATCACCTTTGCTGTAATATCTGCAGGTCTGGTTCTGGGAATGCTCTCTGGTATAACCGGCGGTATTCCTGACCGGCTGATCATGAGAATCACGGATATTTTTTTATCTTTTCCCTCCCTGCTCCTGACTCTGGCAGTTGTAGGTATAACCGGACCATCAATAAGTGGGATCATAGGAGGTCTTGTAATATCGGGATGGGCAGTCTTCGCGAGGCTTTCAAGAAACAATGTGCTTGTTGAAAAGGACAGGGAGTATTGTCTCAGCGCGAAGGTTATGGGAGCAGGAAATCTTAGAATTGCCTTCATGCATATATTTCCCAACGTAGTCTCTTCAATTATGGTGCTTGCCGGGTATGAATTGAGGTCGGTACTGCTTTCTCTTACAGCTTTAAGTTTTCTCGGACTTGCCGGATCTGTCCAATATCCCGACCTTGGCTCCATGATCGGGGAGTATATTGTGTATATTTATACCTATCCGCTACTCCCTGCAATACCGGGGATAATGATTATAATAATAACCCTGGGTTTTACTCTGATCGGTGAAGGATTGAACGGCGTAACTCAGGACAGAGTCTGTAATTAGCCCCCTGTTGTATATATAAAAAAATTTCCGTTACAAAAATTAAATTAATATGTTGACAGTGTTATTAATATAAAAATAGTAATACTCAATTGTAAAAATATTAATTGTAAAGGAGGGACAAATGATCTTCAAAAAACACTGTGCAATATGTCTATTTTTCATTTTGTTTTCTCTGTCTTTTTCACAGAGAAACAATGTTTTTTCACAAACAGGTGAAACGTTTTTGCAGGATGGTGAGGATAAAATTACTGAGAACAAAAATGATAAAGAGATCAAGGGAAAAAAAAAGAGCACAGATGCCAGAATAGATGAAATTGTAATAACTGCCACTAAAACCAATACCCTTGCGGATAACCTCCCGGTTACCGCCTACAGTGTTGACAGAAATGATATCGATTCACAGGTAGATTATGGACGGAATAACTACGGGGAACTGATTCGTAATGTACCCGGCGTCCATGTGGGACAATCAGTAATAACAGCTCCCCCCTGGATTAACATGAGAGGAACAGGTTATTTCGTCGGAAGAACACTCTATCTGGTGGACGGACTTCCGGTTACTTCATCAACAACACCAATGCTTACAACAGCCATTAATAATAATGATATAGAGAGAATTGACGTCCTTTTAGGAACTTCATCAGCGCTTTATGGACCCAACGCTGCCGGCGGTGTTATAAATATTATTACACGACAGGGAAAAGAGGGAATGGGGGCCGGAGTATCTATGGGATACGGTAGCAACAATACAATTCGATCAAATGTCAGTGCTGGAGGTGAAGTTGACGGTTTTAATTACTATGCTTCATATTCTTCGGATAGTTCAGACGGTTACCGCATGCAGCCGGTTGATGGCATGATTGACCTGTATAATGCGGGGAAAAGGGCGTATCTCTCAACCGCGTCTATTGATAAAAATAAGTATGACAATTCATACATGGCAACAAAATTCGGCTGGGAAGACGGCAGGGGAACCGGCTTTTACGCCGCATATAATTACGAGTCGCTTGATATTTCAGGGGGACAGGACAACAGTAAACTGATAGATAAGGGAAAACAGGGGCTTGGAAGCGTTAAGGCATATACTATACTTGGCTCTTTTGTCAGGATAACGGCAAATGCGGGACATCAGTTCTGGGACAGGCCGTCAAAGAGTAACAGGGGCTTGAGCATTAATACCACCGGAGATCTTGTTCTTGATACAACAAAGACATATGCGAATGAATCAAAACTGGAAAGGATGGTGGGCGATCTTCAGAGCGATTTTTTGTTGAACAAAGCGGGCATCCTTACGCTTGGAGGCTCCTATAGTACTGAAAAACTTGAATCTGAATCAAGGAGATGGGATACCGGAGTCCCTGTTTCGGATTCTGAAACCAATACCGACCAGATGGCTGTCTACGCACAGCATCAGCTTTTTCTTGTTGATAACCGTCTCAGTTTTCTTGCAGGAGTCAGATATGACAGATGGAAATATCATGATATATATGACAGTTCGTCAAATCCGAAAAATCCAGAAGGTCTATCAAAAGATACAGTAACATATAGAGGTGGTGTTAAATTTAAAATTAATGAGTATTTCGCGGTTAGAAGTTCCGGCGGTACCGGATTCTGGCCCGGTACTGCATCATGGCTTTTTCAGAATACAAATACTGGAACCACATGGAGAGAGGCTAATCCAGGCCTCAAACCAGAACGCTCATGGATGGTTGACTCTGGTCTTGAAGGCACGTTCAATTCTACCGGAACATCGTTCAATCTTACTCCATATTACGGGAAGATAACCGATATGATTTTGTATAGATACGACCAGCACCCCAGCATCGTAAATACTACAATAGTGAGAACAAGAAATGCCAGTGAAGCCGAGATTTACGGGCTTGAAACCCTGATATCACAGAAGATTGGAAATTTTGTATCACTGTTTGTCAGCCATACACAGAATCATGCGCGTATAATTAAAGATTCAACCCCAACAACAGGTACAAATGTAAATGTCAAAGGAAATCAGATATCAAATTCACCCGATTACTACGGAAGCGCTGGTATCAAATTTGAAGATCCTTCACTTTTTAACGCTTCAGTTACATTACGCTATTCCGGACAGAGGTATTACAACAATGAGAATACCGATCTTCCGTATTTCGAAATGAAACCGTATCAGACTACGGACGTAAAACTCTGGAGGGAATGGATTGTATTTGAAAGTATAAAGCTGACTGCTGCTGCATCAGTTAATAATGTTTTTAATGATGATTATGAATCTGAATTCTATGTCGTAAATCCGGGACGTATCTGGAGCTGTACCGCCGGTGTCAGATATATTTTTTAGGAGCATTTTTCCTTTTTTAAAATATATGGTATAAAACAAAGATGGCCGCAGGAGGTAAACTCCTTCGGCCATCAGTCATGTAATGGAGTATCATTATGATACAGTATGCCGGATTAGGGGAGCACCTTATATTTTACGCTCTCGCTTTCGCAAGTATTACAGCCCCGGCTGTTACATTAGATAAAGCGGTAGTTTTCAGCCGGAACAGTTCAAAGCGGTCATATAAATTTATCAGCGGTTTTTCCAAAAATACACCGGCATCTGCGATCCGTTCAAACTCGTAAGCTGTAAATTTGCGTATATCTTCGGAATCCTGGTATGATCCATGCAGAACAAATACAAGCGGGGCTTTATCCGGCAAATTCCCCGGTACATAGAACCCGTACGTACGATCAAGGGTGCCGACGCGGATAGCAGCGCGCCGTATTTCTGCACTCAGTTTAGGTTGCGCAACATCAGTGGTATGCAGAAAAAAGACATATGCTTTAATGGTGAGAGCTGTTATCATGCATAATATCATAAGGAGTGGTTTTACTTTTTTCATATATCACTGTCTCTGTTGAATGATATCACAAAGTATATTATATATAGGTTTCGAAAATGGATATTCCCGGGTCATAGTTAGATCAGCAGTGATTACTATTAAATCAAAATTTTTTATTATGTAAAATTTGAAAATATTTCAAGGTAATTTTATATATTAAATATCAGATTTGAGATCTATCCAGTTTTTTTGATTTGTTTTATACAATGTTAAAAGCTAAAACAGGACGAAATGAATATTTTGCTTAACGCATCTGCTGCAATATATTATCTGGTACGACGGCTTTATCCCTTATAAAATTTGTTATTATCTATTTAAAAACTTGGAAATACAGGGGCTTTCAGTATTTTAGTATAAAACAATTAAGGGGGTGATGATGGAAACTGAAAAGAGAGAGCATCCCAGGTTTGAGATTAAACAGCTGGTAGAAGTCGGCTTTGCCCATGAAAAATTTGTCAGCGCCGAAGGTGTCAATCTCAGCAAAAACGGAATTCTCTGTAGAACCGATGAAGAGTGTCCCATGTATACTAAAGTTTTTGTAATGATGACAATTCCCCATAAACATAAAGAAAGGATAATAAACCTTGAAGGGATTATAATACGCTCTACTCATAATGCCGGAGGATGGGATACAGGGATCAGTATAACAGATATGAGCGATGCAAGCAGACATATCTTTGATGAAGCTATGAAGCATATCCAATTGTGATTAGGAAGAAAAATTAAAAAACGGGCTTAAGTTTTTTTATAGACATTCATCTGATTTTATGGTCTCTACGCTGCAGAGGACAATATCGTGGGTAAAGAGGAGTTTAAAGAGTCGCTTTTTAATGCCATCGAGGCTCTAATCGATTATAAGGTTAGTATCAGCGGTAAATCACTGATCATGAGTTTTTTCAACGACGCAAAAGGGGACACAATTCTGGAACGTGCCGTTGAAACAATGATGAGATACTCCCAGATAGAAATCCCGCCGGTGGAAGAGAGAAGCAAAAAACTTAAAGCAGCCCTTAACAGGCTGGCTTATGAAGCGTCCGAATGGGAGAGGGAGTAGCTTCTCTCAGGAGACCATTTTTCTGAACTTGTCAAAGAGATACTGCGAATCATGAGGTCCCGGACTCGCTTCGGGGTGGTACTGTACTGAAAACACAGGATACTTTTTATGCTGTATACCCTCAACGGTGTTATCGTTAAGATTTATATGTGTTACCTCGACATCGCTGTTATTCTTCAGCGATTCAATGTCCACCGCGAATCCGTGGTTCTGTGATGTGATCTCGACATTACCGGTTTCAAGATTCTTGACCGGCTGGTTCCCCCCGCGATGACCGAACTTAAGCTTGTAGGTTTTTGCTCCGAATCCTATTCCCATTATCTGGTGTCCGAGGCAGATTCCGAAACAGGGAACATTCTCCTTCATCACGTCTTCAACGAGCGTCTTCGCGTAAACGACCGCTGCCGGGTCTCCGGGACCATTTGAAAGAAATACCCCTTTTGTTCCGTCGAGCAGGGCATCCTTTAACGGGGTATTGCCGGGATAGACTGTGATATTGAAACCTGAACCGTGAAGGAGTCGCAGTATGTTTGTCTTTACACCGAAATCAAACACTGCAATCTCCGGATTGCAGTGTTTGATTTCACCGAAGCGGTATTTCTCCCTGCATGAAACCCTGGATGCCAGGTCAAGACCTTCCATCGAAGGATGGGCCATCAGTTTTTCGCGGGCATCCTTTTTGTCAAAAAATATGCCCGCCCTCATCGCGCCCTTGTCTCTTATATGGCGGGTCAGTTTTCTGGTGTCTATCCCCTCTATTGCCGCTATTCTGCCATCCTTCAGATAATCTCCGAGAGAGCCTGTTGCCCTGAAGTTGGAATATGTTCTGCTGTACTCTTTCACTACGAAGCCCGCAACATGTATTCTGTCGGACTCGACATCCTCTTTGTTCACGCCGTAGTTCCCGATCATAGGATATGTCATCGCGACTATCTGTCCGCTGTATGACGGGTCTGTGAGTATCTCCTGATAACCGCTCATCGATGTGTTAAAGACAGCCTCACCGATGGACTCATTATCAGAACCGAACATTTTTCCTTCAAACTGTGTTCCATCCTCCAGAATCAGCCAGGCTTTTTTACTCATATATTTTCTCCGCTTAATTTACTTTTTAAATCTGACCGCTACAGAGCCGCCATGCTTGTCGTCAAAGCCTTCATACTCGGACATCAGCTGTATATACGGCATTGTTGTCTTCAGAGACTTCCCGTCAAGCAGCTGAAATGTCGTTCTTCGCAAAAATGTTTCAACTGACGTTCCCGAAGAGAACCTCGCCGCGCCACCTGTGGGAAGAATGTGGTTGGTGCCTGAATAGTAGTCTCCGACGGCAACCGGAGCAAACCTTCCGAGGAAGAGCGAACCGACGTTTTTAATCCTGCCAATGTATTCAAGCGGGTTATCCACCATGAACTCCATGTGCTCGGGGCCGTAGCTGTTGCTGAAGTCTATAGCCTGTTCAAGGGTGTCGGTGACGATTATAATCCCTTTCTGTATCGCTGTTTTCTTTATCTCATGCCTGCCGCGTCCAGACTCTATATCTTCAATGATCTCTTTTTTTACTTCCTGTGCAAGTTTTTCCGATGTAGTCACAAGCACCGCAAGTGCGCGCTCTTCATGCTCCGCCTGGGAAAGGAGGTCCCATGCTACCCATTTCGGGTCTGATTTTTCGTCGGAGATAATCAGTACTTCGCTCGGCCCCGCCATTGAATCTATCTGTATTACGCCCATGCTGAAGAGGTAAGTCTTCGCGGCTGTGACGAATATGTTTCCCGGTCCGACGATGATGTCCGATTTTTTATGCTTTGGTGAGCCGAACGCCGCAAAGGCTATTCCCTGGGCTCCGCCCGATTTGATGATGTTTTTTACTCCGCACTCTTTACAGATCGCGTAAATGATATCGGGAACCTTTCCGTTTTTATTCGGAGGGGTGATTACTGTGATATCCTTGACCCCTGCGATCTTTGCCGGCAGAACCCCCATCAGTACAGAAGAGGGGTACGAAGCCTTTCCTCCGGGAACATAAATCCCTGCGCTTTCAATCGCCTGGTAGTTGATTCCAAGCGTAATGCCGTCTTCGCGTGTGTAGATCGAGTTTTCCCTGAGCTGCCTTCTGTGAAACTCCTCGACGTTTGCCCTTGCCTTCATGAAGGCATCAAGGACGTCCTTCGGGGTGTTTCTGTGTCCTTCATCAATTTCTTCCTGCGTGGCTATTACGCTTGAGAGTTTTACGCCGTCAAATTTTTCAGTATATTTTTTTACCGCTTCTTCGCCGTTCTGCTTTACATCATTAACAATTGGAACGACCGTATTAATCATGATTGAGCTGAAGTCTTCTCCGAACCTGTTGAACAGCTGGCCAAGTTCTTCGGGTGTCAGTTCCTTCAGTTTTTTTACCGGAATCATCTGTTTCTCCTGTGCTGGGTGCGTTTTTTAGGAAACTTCCACAATTAATTACAGGTATGAAATTGTCAAGTTTTTGATTGTTTAACTTTATTTCTTTATAAATAAAGGGGTGTAAAATTAACTTGTTTTTTAAAACCGTACCGGTAAGTTATATCGTGTAACTGGAAATTCCGCAGTCTGTATAAATAATTGTATAGCGGCGTAATATACGGTTTGACAAAATTTTTCTATCCTTGCCGTTTTAATGCAGCGGAGGGAGTCTTGTATAATAATTTATCTTATTCGGGGCGATCATAAGGAGAGCATATGAAGATAGCAATAGCGCAGATAAATCCTGTAATTGCGGATATAGAAGGTAATAAAAATAAAATAATCTCATCTATCAGAGATGCGGAATCGAACGGCGCGGACCTTGTAATTTTCCCCGAGATGTCCACTATCGGATATCCGCCGATGGACCTGCTCGAAGGGGGGAAGCTGGTTGACGACAACCTGAAGTCACTGGAGTTTATAAAAAATTTCTGCGGCGGAAAAAAGTGCGCGGCGGTGGTAGGCTTTGTAAGCTACGACATGGAGAATCCGCCGATGCTCTTTAACTCGGCTGCGGTAATTAAGGGTGGGGAGATTATCTTCCATCAGAATAAAACCCTTCTTCCGGGGTATGATGTCTTTGACGAGTACAGGTATTTCTCTCCCGCTGCGGCATCATCGGTATTTGAATACATGGGACGTAAAATCGGCATTACAATCTGCGAGGATATATGGGCGGCTCTTAACACCGACAACAGCAGGTTCATGGAGCAGAGGAGGTATCATTCCGATCCGGTGAAACTTCTCGCCGATAAGGGGGCAGACCTGATAATAAACATATCGGCATCTCCGTATATCAAGGGTAAGAGACAGGCAAGAATGGATATGCTTTCACAGACGGCTTCAGAGCACGGAATTTCCATAGTCTATGTGAACCAGACAGGCGGAAACGACAGTCTGGTCTTTGACGGGAACAGTTTCTGCATCAACCGCAGGGGTGAAGTATATGCCCATGCTAAAAGCTTTGAAGAGGACCTCCTGATCGTTGAGCTCGATTCCGGGAGCCCGGTCAAAATAGCTGTCGATGATATTGAGGACATCAGAAGGGGGCTCGCCCTCGGAGTAAAAGACTACATGGCCAAGTCCGGTTTTAAAAGATGCGTGCTGGGCTTAAGCGGAGGAATCGACTCGGCGCTGACAGCCGCGATTGCATGCGATGCCGTCGGAGCAGAAAATGTTTCCGGTATAACTATGCCGTCGATGTACTCGTCATCGGGCAGTGTTGATGACTCGTATAAACTGGCAGAGAATCTCGGTATAAAGATAACTGCTATACCGATCAGGGGACTTTACGAAAGGTTTGTAAGCGACCTTGACGTGCTGTTTCACGGAATGGCGGAGGATGTAACAGAAGAGAACATCCAGGCGAGGATACGGGGCGTGCTGCTTATGTCTGTGAGCAACAAAACCGGGGCGCTGCTGCTGACAACAGGAAACAAATCGGAGTGCGCCACAGGGTACTGCACAATGTACGGGGACATGTGCGGCGGTCTTGCGGTGATATCAGATCTTCCGAAGACGATTGTCTATGAACTCTCGGAGCATATCAACCGTAAAGCGGGCCGGGATATTATACCGCGCGAGATAATAGAAAAGGCCCCTTCTGCAGAACTTCGTCCCGGGCAGAAGGACCAGGACTCTCTCCCCCCGTACGATATACTTGACGGTATAATCGAACTTTATGTGGAACAGAGAAAATCCGCGGACGAGATTGAAAAGTGCGGTTACAGCAGGGATACGGTTGATTTTGTTCTGCGCCTTATAAATATCAACGAGTACAAAAGGTTCCAGGCTGCACCGGGGCTTAAAATGACATCAAAGGCTTTCGGTATAGGGAGGAGGATACCGCTGGTAAAGAAGTACGTGCCGTAACAGCCCCCGCACCCCATGGGGGGCAAAGCAGAAACTTTATCGATATAATTAGTTTATATACAGATCAATATTTGCCCCTTCCGGGCGACCTTAGGAAGTGCCCTGGCAGGTGCGGGGGCTTTATGAAAATTCGGTTTTGCCGTCTCAATAGTGGGGCGGCTTTTCGTTCTCCGGGAGTTTTTCCTTCTTCTCCTCCTCCTCGGCCTTCTTTTTCATTACCTCAATTTCTGAGATTATTTTTCGTATCAGCCTGTCCTGGTCCAGAACAACCTGGTTCAGTTCTGAAACATAATTTTCAAGGTAGGCAATTTTTGTTTCAAGGGATATGACTCTTTCGTCAAGTTCCATAAACTCTCCATATGCTGCGGATGATTGGCTCTGAGCTCCTGACTCCGGTGATCTGATGTGCCCGAAACGGGAGCCTCAAATGTTTAAAACAGGCTGAAGTATTCAAAAACCTTTTTAAAATTTTTTTCCACATTTTCTTTGCCTGCGACTATATCCATATGTCCCGGCAGAAGGTATTCTATGTCAAGCTGCGAAATCCTCTGTATGCTCTGTTTGAGTATCTCCGGATTCCCTCCTGGAAAATCGAACCTTCCGAAGCTGTCCTTGAACACCAGGTCGCCGCAGACCAGCGTCTTTTTCTCTTTCCAGTAGATGCAGACAGAAGCGGGGGAGTGGCCGGGAGTCTTAAAGACCTGAAGCTCGACATCTCCAATCTGAAGTATCCCTTCAACGAGTTCGATATCGTATTTTACTTCCGGATACTCAAGGCCCAGCATTCTGAAGAATTCCGGTCCCTGCTCTTTAAGAAATGATATCTCATCCTTATGCATTCCGGCAGGAATATCATACTTTGTAAAGTTTATGTTGCCGTCAATATGATCCGGGTGGCTGTGAGTGTTTATGACAAAACCTATTTTTTCAATATCGACTCCGTCTTTTGTCATATTGTCAAGAAGGGTGTCTGTATAGGTTTTAAGGCCGGGATCAAAGAGAATGTTAAGAGGATCTCCGAAGTAAAAACTGTTGCAGTTATTTTCAAAAACTCCGTTCCATATATACGAATATACTCCATCTGTTACTTTCATCGCAGTTTTGCCTCTGTACAGGTTATTATACCGTTTCCGGCATGAAGCATACATTCTTCTGTCTATATAGTATTTGTCAAAATATTTTTATTAATCAGACTATCAGCTGCAGCAGTTTACTGGAGCTGGCGGAGCCGGCGGGTATTAGGGGTCTGAACACGACTGCATGTACACAATATACAAACTTAATAGATTGGATAATACAAACCCGTTCCGGTTTTCATGAAATCGTGTTCAGATGTTTTCAAGTCAATTATATCTATTTTGAAATACTATCAACGAGTTTTACCACTGTATCGATATCGTTCTGAGTCGGTTTGTTGTTTTTATCGAAAGTTTTGGCGTATTTCACTTTTTTATCTTTTCCGAGAATAATCACATTTGATTTGTTGTTGCAGTCTCCAAGGCCCCATGCTTTTGCCACTGTCAGATCCACATCTGTGAGTATTGTGGCGTCATATTTTGCTATTTTTCTTTTGATTATCTGACGGATAACCCAGTTCGGAACAGGTGAATTTTTAAGATCTGCTATTCCAATACCAAGATTTGTGCTTTTAGGATAATTTCTTGCCTTGAGGGCGTCAGAAATAGGATCGCTGATGTCAGATGCGTCTGTATCGCAGTAAATCAGTGTTAGAACTTTTGATCCGAAATCAGGAATTGTTGCCGGCTTGTCGTAAGCGTCCCTGATGTTAACATTTTGCAGTTCCTGTCCGACCGAAACGGCATACGCCGCGATAAAACCGGCCAGTGTAAGAATTATTGAACTGATAAGAATAATAGATTTGCGTTTCATAAAGACTCCTTATTAATTATATTGTTTATTCATGGATTAAGTATAGAGGTCTTGATACAAATTGTCAAGAAGGAACTTTTCGATGATTGAGATTCCTCACTGCGAAGAGATAATTTTTTATTATACAAATTCTTGACAGAAATCGCATTTTTTTTATTTTTATATATTTAAATTATAACTAAATTAGATGCAGTTATAACAGAATTTTTGGCGGAAATAAAAACTTTCTCCGGTTCCGGTTTGATAATCTTCCATCAAAGAGCATATAACCGGATAAAAGAATAGTTCAGAACAAAATTCATCAGAAATTCAGATAAGTAATGGAGAGATCAAGGTGCCGAAAAAATACATATATGAAAATTACAGGATCGGCAAAGGGAGTGAAGTTTCCGGCAGAGACTATGTCCTGTACAGATTTTATGAGATACTTCCAGGTTTTTTATCATGGCTTACGATAGTGCTTGCTGTAGTTCTTTCATATTATATTCCGACCTATACGGCGATATTCATTATCGCGTTCGACGTCTTCTGGCTTCTGAAGACCGCGTACCTGTCCCTTCATCTGAAGGAGAACTGGAAGCGTATAAAGGAGCATATGGCCGCTGACTGGGTTGAGAAACTCGTACATTTTAAATATGACCATATTTATCATATGATAATGCTCCCCTTCTATAAGGAGGATGAAAAACTTATAGAGAAGACCCTTAAATCTCTGCTTGACTGCAAGTACGACAGCAGGAGGTTTATCGTTGTGCTCGCCTCAGAGGAGAGGGCGGGTGAAGAGCCGCAGAAGATCGCCGCCAGTATGAAGAAGAAGTTCGGAAAGCAGTTCGGACATTTTCTGGTTACCGTTCATCCCGATGGAATCGCCGGAGAGATGGCAGGAAAGGGCTCAAATATATCCTACGCCGCAGAAGAGGCAAGAAAGCTTGTTCTCGATAGGAAAAAAATTTCATATGATGATGTACTGGTCTCGGCTTTCGACATAGACACAATTGTATACAGCCAGTATTTCGCCTGTCTCACATGGATGTTTCTTGCGAATGAGAATCCTTACAGAACTTCGTTCCAGCCGGTGCCGGTTTTCAATAATAATATTTTTGAAGCGCCGGCCGTATCGCGGGTTGTCGCGTATTCAGGAACTTTCTGGCAGATGGTACAGCAGGAGAGACAGAAAAGGATGGCGACGTTCAGCTCTCATTCGATACCCTTCAGCACTTTATATAAGGTCGGGTACTGGCAGAGCAACATGGTAAGTGAGGATTCAAGGATATTCTGGAACTGTTATATGAAGTTTGACGGAAATTATATCGTGACCCCGATGGCCTATCCCGTTTCAATGGATGCGAATCTGGCCCATAACTTCTGGCAGACTATGAAGAACATATACAAACAGCAGAGACGCTGGGCATATGGTGTTGAGAACTTCGCGTATATCATGTTCAACTTCTCAAAGAACAGAAATATACCGAGGTGGGAAAAATTCAAAATCTTTATAATAAACGTTGACGGGTACTGGTCGCTCGCGACTAATCCACTTATGATTTTTCTTCTGGGATGGCTTCCGATTATTCTCGGAGGGAGAGAGTTTAATATGACGATGCTCAGCTTCAATCTTCCATATATCACAAGGGATATAATGATGATCACGATGAGCAACCTGATTCTTTCATCAATGGTGGCGGTAAGCCTGATGCCGAGCGTTCCTGAAACAAAACGCAGCCCGAAGAGATTCTATCATATAATTCAGTGGCTTCTGGTTCCGGTTACAATAACCGTTTTCGGTGCGATACCGGCGCTTGATGCGCAGACGAGGCTGATGTTCGGCAGGTATATGGGGTTCTGGGTAACTCCGAAACACCGTTCCGAATAAACGGAACTGAAAATGGTTCTATCGTATAGCTGCTTAAAGGAAATACGCTGCACGGTAAGAGTGCGCGAAGTAATGGAGATTATATGACGCCAAAACAGCAGATCAGATATATTATGGCTTTATTCGCTGTATTCATTACAGTGATACCGGTTGTTATTTTTTATTCATACGGCTACCGGTTATCGGATAATTTTAAGATAGTAAAGACCGGCGGGCTGTACGTTTCCAACAGCGAAGCCGGTGCATCGGTGATGTTAAACGGCAAAGTGAAAAAATATTCCGGCCTTATCGACCGCAACATGCTTGTTCAGAACCTGAAACCGGGATCCTATACCGTCAATGTTCAAAAAAATGGTTACCGTCCCTGGGAAAAGTATATCAGGATACAGGAACAGCTTGTCGAGGTATGTTTTCCCCTTCTTGTGCCGTCAGAGTTCAAGTCTCTGGAGATACCGAAATATATCCCCGCAGAAAAACCTTCGCAGAATAAAAAACGTATCAAATACGCTCCAAACGGCGACTACCAGGACGTAGTAAAGCTTTTTAAAGATGCGAAAAAACCTGCGAAGAGCATATTCCCTCTGTGGAACAGCAGGGATATTCTTTCCCTGAAACTCGGTCCGATGAGGAAGCTTAAAGACAAGGTTCTGCTGACAAATGATGGGAACAGAATTTTTGTAAAATGGGTCGGTAAAAAAGAACAGCTTCCTTTTTTTATAAATACGATGAATAAAAAACAGGTTTACGCGCCGGAGAAAGGCATAACCGCATTTGAATTTTATCCAAAGCGGAATGATTCGTTCATTGTACGGCTGGACGACGGGTCACTCTATGCGGTGGAGATAGACACGAGGTTCGGGATGCAGAATTCATACAGGATAGTGAAGTATTGCGACCGATTCATCGTGCATTATGAGATGCTTTTTTATTTTATCGGGGATCAGCTTTACAGTATAGATTTTGAGTCTCAGGGGAAATGAGCAGCGCCCGTCCCGTATAGAAATATAGAGAAAGTAAAGTCGCTAGACAACGGAAATTTATGAATATAATATTTTTAGGTACAAACGGCTGGTTTGAAACAGAAACCGGTAACACACTGTGCGTGCTGGTAAAGAGCAGTAAATACGATATAGTGTTCGACGCAGGCAGCGGTTTCTTCAAGCTCGACAGGTATATTGACGGTTCGAAACCGGTATACCTTTTCCTTAGCCATTTTCATATGGATCATATCTCCGGGCTGCATGGCCTGTCGAAGATAAACTGTCCCGAGGGGCTCTTTATTGTCGGACAGCATGGTACCCGTGGCGTTATCGATCAGCTTGTGAACAGGCCTTATACTGTATCTCTTGACCGGCTGAAGTACAGGGCTGAAGTGATTGAGCTCCCCGCGGACAGAAAAAAGATCCCCTTTGAGACCGAGTTCCTTCCGATGCTGCATTCCGATCCGTGCCTCGGGTACCGCATAACAGAGGACGGTGTCACGGTTGCTTTCTGTACCGATACCGGTTACTGCGAAAATGCCGTGAAGCTGGGGAAAGATGCTGACCTCCTGATAACGGAGTGTTCGTTTTTAACCGGACAGAGCAACGATGAATGGCCTCACCTGAATCCTGAAACAGCGGCAAGGATCGCTGTTGAATCCGGCGCCAGGAGGCTTGTACTGGCCCATTTTGACGCTGCAAGGTATCTTACTGCGGAGATGAGAAAAGATGCAGAGTATTCGGCTGCGGCAGTTTTTCCGCATGTTATAGCAGCCTCTGATCTGACTGAACTAGAGATAAAATAATTCTGCAGAGTTTTGCAGTCTGCAGATAATATGCAGCATTAAGTATATAAAGTATCCTGAAGGTAAAGGTCTATGATAAAGCTTGAAAATGTGTCGCTCGATATATACGGCAGTAAAAGAAGAATTCTCAGCGATATTAACTGGCACATAAAAAAGGGGGAGAGCTGGGTCCTTTTCGGAAGAAACGGTTCGGGGAAAACAAAGCTCCTTGAGGTTATCACTGGCTACATTTTTCCGTCAGAGGGTGACGTCGTCAGGTTCGGACGCGGACATCTGGGTTCGGACATAAGAGAGATCAGGAAGAGGATCGGATATGTCAGCTCGGTGCTCGGTGAGAAGTTCAGTCATGGAGAGAGAGTTATAGATACAGTGCTCAGCGGCCTGTACGCATCTATCGGGCTATACAGGAAGCCGACTGATGCGGACATTGCAAAAGCCCGCTCGCTGATTGCAGAGACAAATCTTGCCGGGCGTGAGAATGACGTGATATGTCATCTTTCGGACGGGGAGAAACAGAAGATATTGATGCTCCGTGCGCTGATTAATGATCCCGATATAATGATACTTGATGAACCTGCGACCGGCCTCGATATAGGGGCAAGAGAAGACTTCCTAGACTCTCTTAAAGACCTGATGAAGGGGAGAAACCATTCGATAATCTATGTCACTCACCATGTCGAGGAGATAACGCCTGTTTTCAGCAGAATATTTGTAATCGATCAGGGCAGTTGTTTTTTCGAGGGAACGATTGACGATGCAATTGAAAAAAGAATATTCAGCACCCTTTTTAGGAGAGATATAGACGTATTCAGGAGAGGGGGGAGACTCTATTCATCGCTTGATTAGCCTGCCGCTTTAAAAGCGCATTAAAGCCACGCAATTTCACTGCATTCATATTTGACTATTAGACGAATATTTATTATTTAAAATATAACAATCTGCAGCATCATTTTATTACTATTCTGATAAAGGCAGGTTGATTTTAATTCATATCAGGAGAAAGTCTAATGCAATGTCGTATATTTAATCTCGTCATTATTATCATTTTATTTGCAGTCGTCGGCAGTACAGAGCTGTATTCTTCTGAAAACAAGGTCATCTCTCCGGAGAAATTTCAATGGATGACTGAAACCTCAGCGGATCTTCTTGGCAGGATAAAGACGTATAACAGCGAAATTGATCTGTATAAACCGTATGTATATCTTGATTATGACAATGTCCTTACACCGGGTTATGAATATACAGCTCCCACACCCATTGGACCATGGAATGTCGGCCCGGTGGAGGGGAATCTCGGTCTATATATAGGTGTGGAGCATTTTGGTTTTATTGCTGTCGTAAACGGTATAAACCTGCTGATAGATGATAAGCATAAGACCGGTATTTACAGCAATCTTGACGGATGGGCAAGTTATAATTATCTCGGCGGTGTCAGGTTCGCCCTCGATAGCGATTTCCAGCTAATAGGGGGCGCTGTAATGAAGCAGACCCCATATTTTGTCAAAATAGATGATGATCTGAAATTTTCGGCTTATACAGATAAAAACGGGGCAATACAGACAAATGAGAACCGCGTTGAAGCATTTGCGCTGTTAAAGCTGTTTGGCTATGATATAGTTACTTTCTATAACAGTGATAAAAAAAGAGCGAGTTCACTGGATCTGTCGGGGAACGTTTTTGATAAAGGAGATTCGGGCAGGTTTGATTTTCAGTTAAGCTATTATGATTTATCAACCACGGTACAGGGTGGTTTTAAGTATGATGATTTTTTTATCCTCTCTTTTCTATCACTTGGCACCTCGGCAACGTTTAATATATATTCTGAAGATAAAAACAGATCAGTCATCGCAGATGCACTTATTTATGACAGAATTTTTATTTTTCGGGATTCTCCGCTTCGAAGTAAGGAATCCACAGATGACTTTTATATAGTTATCAGGACCGGTTTATCGGTTTCCCGTGATCTTTTTGATGAATATCTTTATGGCTATATGGCTGAGGTTTCGGGAGTAAACATTAAGGTCCTGGGGTCCAGGACTCAGTTTCTCGCAGGCGGTTCGTATAACTATGATGAAACATTAAACAGAATGCCGGTGAAAGACCAGTTCCTTGTTTCTTTCAAAGTCAAGTTCATGTTTTAAACAGAGGGTTTGTCTGTGATAAAATAATATCTATCTGGAGAATTAAGTAATGAAAGTGATAATAAATTTTTTGGTAATACCCTTTATCATTATAACAGGGCTGATCGTGTCTTCATGTTTTCTCGAAAAGATTGGTGACAATGCGGTATCGATTTCCTCCGGCCTGCTTACTCTTATTAAAGGATCTCTTGGCGCCGGCTTTTCCACTTCGTCCGGGCAGTTGAATATAAGCTATGTTGATAAAGTCTGGGCGGTTCCGTTAAAGGGCGGGAGCGGAGGAACATGGACCGCCGGCATTTTTGAAGATCCCACCAGCAGTTATGCTCCGAATTATGTTGCCTTTGATGTCAGTTATGACCTGATGGGTAAAATGAATTTTGCCGTCGATATAAGCCGGCTTAAAGGAAAAACTGTTCTTGGAGAGGTGTGGAATGGGGACTGGGCGCTTATACTTGTGAACTCTAAGAAAAGCATACTGTCTTATTCCATGAACGATCCGGCGGAGTATGCCGCCGCGACGGCATTGAGAAAGGATTGCCTCGTAAGCTATCTTGCAATGAGTGACAGTGAGAGCGTTAATAACAATACTCTGGTGAGGATGCCGGTAAATCAGATAAAAGATCTCAGTGAAGTTGATATGGGTACTGTAAACAGGAGCAATGACGGATCTGAAGCGCAGTCGACAAAATCTATTGATGATAATGCTGATAAAATAGATATATCGACAGAGACGTTGAAAGCCCGTGCCGGTATGGACAACGTTTACAAGAATATCAAAAACGTATATGTCAACACGAAGATTCTCCCTGTGCCTGTTTACACGTGGTCAGGCAATTCGATTTCTTTTGCGAAGCTTGTACAGACAACAAGTCGTGGTGTGAATGAACTGACCTACAACGGTTTCAGTCTTGCTTTCAATTATGACTGGAATCAGCTGCATGCGATTCTGTCAGCTTCAGACAATGTTAAAGTAAAAGTCCCTGGTACTGTCGTATACAGGTATTATGATAAAACATTAAATGATCTTGTCACTGTTACTTATGAAAAGGGAGATTATATCCCGTACAGCCAGTTGAGTGTAGGTCAGATGTTTACGGGTACATCGAAGCATGTTATGCTTAATGGTAATATAATGAATGTTCCTCCGGCGGGATGGTTTGAGCTTGCTGAAGGGGAAACGACTTACGGTTATTTTGATGTTTCACTTGTTAATCCCTTTGTGGGTGCAACCACTGATTATACAATAGTTTACATGCCGGTTTTAACCCTCACTGTTGATTCCGGCACACCGCAGAAGGTAACAGCGGTTTCTGTTGACTGGTATATCTACAGAAATGGAAGTTATGTCAAGGTTGAAGGTAATGATCTGCAGGAGCTTTATAATAATATTTCACAGGAAAATTCCGGTCATGGAGATTTTATGGTTACCTTCAGGGAATTTATTAATAACCAGGCCCAGACACAGGACTCATACAGTATACTGCTCAACGGTACTACAGCCGCAACTGTATCAGATACGCATGACTGGTATTATTCAACATCAGGCGGAACACCGGCGGATTCATATTATATAACAAGCGTCGATGTCAGGTATATGTATGCTGGAGTGAGTTTTGAATTTTACTGGTATAAGGATTGATTTTCAAAATAGGGTTGTACTTTTACCATTGCTGTGAATAAAAAAGTTATGGCTACAACGGAGATTAACAGAAAGATATTCACGAAATTTTCAGGAGAGAAATAATGAATAAATATCCGCCGCATATTTCAGAAAAACGACGTCCCATAAAAACACCCCGCGATCTTGTTGTGAACGGCCAGGCTCTTTTCGGGACCTTTGATGAACCGATACCGAACATGAACCTTCTCGACTGTGTCAAGCCTGCCGGTATGCTGCCGCATTTCATGAATAAAGTGCGTCTTACAGTATGGGAGGCTTTTGAGATAAACATGGATGAAGGTACTCTTGTAAGTGCTGTCTACAATATCGGCATAATCGGTTTCAGTATCTTTGTATGGTACGACAGGAAAACAAAAAAAGCCGCAAGCTGGGTCAACTTTGTTCCGCCGTCACGGTGTGAAGTGGCCCCGAACCTGATCAGTTCAACAACAAGACTTAAAACAAGAAAATCGTTTCTTCAGATGGACAACGCCTTCCAGGACGGCCTCTGTCATGCACGGGGCAACTCGTCGAACAGAAAGTATGGCAGTTTTGCCTTCGATATGCGGGCCGAAAGACTCTCTCCGCCCTCGGTCGTAAGTATCCCGTTTGATAACAACAAACCCCTCTATTCCGAAAAGGATTTCTTTAAAGGTGAGGGCTTTGTCAGGATCAACGGTGAGACTTATAAAAGCAACAGAAACACTGTCTGCATTGTAGATGACCATAAGGGATACTATCCCTTTCATGCGCACTACGACTGGCTGACGACAATGGGGCGCTGCAGAATAGGTGGCAGAGAGAAATACCTCGCATTCAATCTCACCCGCAATCAGTCGATAAACCAGGACGATTACAATGAAAACGTTCTGTGGCTCGAGGGGACATCAAGCCCTTTACCTCCTGTATACTTTGAACATATAGACAGAATGAAATGGCACGTGACTGATGATTACGGCACTGTAGATATAATGTTCCATATAGACGATATCTTTCCGATGATGGTTCATCTCGGATTTATTGATATAAGCTACACTCTTCCGTTTGGTATCTTAAGCGGTTATGTGAAGGATATCAACGGTAAAAAGTACGTTCTCGACGGTATGACAGGTATCGGTGAGGACAAAACAACAAGGTTATAAAACTGATGAAGTGAGGAACTGCCGATAGTGATGCCGTTTTTTGACAGGTGTCATTATCGGTGATTTACAATTTCATAAATCCCGATATTTCAAACCGAACTGCCGGTCAATATCCCTCCGCTGATAATTAAAATAATATTTTTATATGATCAAATTTTTCATAATCGTAATTCAATTGAATATATAAAGATTTTATATTTTTCAAAAAAAAAGATGGGGAATTGCCTTCACCATTTATTTCAAAATTGTCTTATAAAATTTGACATTGGTTCTATAGTGGAGTATTAATTCTATAACCGAATAACATTTCCAGAGTATTACCGAAACCTGTTTGATGATATTAATGCAGTTACAGCTACAGATGGAGATTGTTATTGTTAATTCGTTATTCAACGGAGGATCTATGAAATCACCGCTCCGAGTACTGATTATTGAAGATAATCCTTACGACGCCCAGCTTATGGAGAGGGCTCTGTCCTGCGACGGATACAATCCTGTTACTGATACTGTCTGCGATAAAGAATCACTGATAGACCGCGTTACCAGCCAAAAGTGGGATATAATACTAAGCGATTACAGTATGCCGGGCTTCTCCGGCCTTGAAGCCCTCAAAATATCCCGTGAGTACGGAGGCGATATCCCTTTTATAATTGTCTCCGGGACTGTAGGAGAAGAGACTGCTGTTCACGCGATGAAGTCCGGCGCAAATGACTTTGTAATGAAGGGGAACCTCTCCAGGCTTGCACCCGCTGTCAGACGGGAGATCAACGATGCAGGGGACAGGTTGAAAATGAAACAGGCCGAGCTAGAGCTCCAGAAGAGCTCTGAAAAAATGAAAAAGGCCCTTGAGGGTTTCCTTCAGACTATGGTGCGTGTTATTGAATCGAAAGACCCTTATACCGCAGGCCATCAGCAGAGGGTTGCGGCGCTTGCTGATGCAATCGCGCATAAAAACGGGCTATCCGACGAACAGATAGAGGGAATTCATTTTGCCGCAATAATTCATGATATCGGGAAGATATCGATACCTTCAGATATTCTGACCAGGCCGGGAAAGGTGAACGAATATGAATTTGCTCTGATTAAAAACCATACGGTTGTGGGGCATCATATTCTTAATGAAATAGATTTCCCATGGCCGATTGCGGAGATAGTGTATCAGCACCATGAGCGGGTCGGAGGATCGGGGTATCCGCAGGGGCTGAAAGGCCAGGAGATTCTGATTGAGGCACGGGTTCTTGCAGTGGCGGATGTTGTCGAATCGATATCATCACACCGTCCTTACCGTCCCGCGCTGGGGATTGAGGCTGCTCTTGAAGAGATCACAAATTTTCGGGGCAAAAACTATGATGTGGATGTTGTCGATGCCTGTGTTTCGCTTTTCAGAGAGAACGGCTTCAGATTGTAAATCATAATAATATTCAGACTGAGTAAAATCTATCATATTTCCTTTCTGAGGCTGTTTATCTTTTTGCAGCAGCTGAACGGAATACAGGTTTTTTAAAATGGGTCCGAGTCCTGTTATTTATCAGGCAGCTGGTTCAGGAGCATCCAGTACATCCCGATATCTTTTATCGAACTGCAGAAATTATCGAAATCAACAGGCTTTACGATATAGCTGTTTACTCCGAGCTGATAGCTTTCAACAAGGTCTTTCTCCTCTCTTGAGGATGTGAGTATGACGATAGGGATAGTCCGTGTCGAGGAGTCCTCTTTCAGTATTTTCAGCACTTCAAGCCCGTCAACCTTCGGAAGCTTCAGGTCAAGCAGAATAAGTCTGGGATTCGTCATGGCGCTCCTGCTGCTGTATATGCCCCGGGCAAAAATAAAATCAACCGCTTCCTCTCCATCGGAAACATGATAGATACTGTTTGAAATATTGTTTTTTTTAAGCGCTCGAAGCGCCATCTCCGCATCATTCGGATTGTCTTCCACCAAGAGTATTTCAACTGCATTCTGATTTGTCATAAATTATCTCCCTCCCCGGTATAGAAAAATAAAAAGCGGCCCCTTCCCCCGGATTGCCCTCTGCCCGGACCGTACCGCCATGTCTGTTTACTATTCTCTGGACAATTGCAAGACCGATGCCTGTACCGTCAAACTCCTCGCTTTTATGAAGACGCTGAAAGACTCCGAAGAGTTTATGCCTGTATTCCGGATTGAATCCCACCCCGTTATCTTTTACAAAATATACATGGTATTCATTTTCATCATACCCTCCAACATGGATTTCACGATGTACCTTCGGTGATGTGTACTTGACAGCGTTTGATAACAGGTTATACCACACCTGTCTGATCAGTGCGGCATCTCCGTAGGTAGCCGGCAGCATATCAATTTTAAAACGGAATTTTCTGCTGTCCTCACCGGTTATAATTTCATGAAAGATAGAATCGGCGATTGAATTCATATCCAGCGCCGATAAAGTCAATTCGCTTCTGGTCAGCTTTGATAGAGACAATAATCCGGTGATCAGATGATCCATCTTCTGCGTGTTGGAACGGATCACGTTTAAAAACCTTCTCCCCTCGCTGTCTAATGTTTCTCCGTAATCCTCTATCAGAAACCGGGAAAAACCGTCAATTGCTCTCAGCGGGGCCCTGAGGTCGTGCGATACAGAATAGCTGAAAGCTTCGAGTTCTCTGTTCGCGGTTTCAAGCTCGGCTGTCCGCTGCTGCAGCGAACTGTACAGCTGGGCGTTCCGCACGGTATTCCCGAGCTGCTGTCCGATTGAAATCAGGAGCTCCATTTCTCCAGGCGGGAAAGCCCGTATCCTCCGTGTACCCATGTTGAAAGCACCCAATGCAATACCTGCTGATAAGAGCGGAAAGCTGGCTATCGTCTGAAAACCTTCATGTATCACAAGCGGAGAGAGCCGCTCTGTGGGGTAGTCTGAAACGTCAATTACAATCGGTTTTTTTTCCGCTACAGCTCTACCGGATATTCCTTCTCCTATTTTAATCTGCTGGATTGACTTCACAAAATCATCGGAATGGCCTCGATGAACCCGCAGTATCATCGTACCGGTGATGTGATCTACAAGGTATATTCCGCCGGATTCAATATTGAGTATATCAAGGGTTGAGTTGAGCGTATTATAAAGCATTGATTCAAGGTTGAGCGATTCGGCAGCCGCGCAGTTGATCCTGTAGAGAACCGACAGCTCCCGGTTGCTTTTCTCTATTTCGTCCTGAAATCTTTTGCGTTCATGAATCTCTTTTTCGAGTTCTTCATTTGCAGTCTTAAGCATCGCAGTCCGGTCTTTGACTTTCTGTTCCAGCTCATTGTAAAATTTCTGTCTGTCCCGTTCCATATTTTTCCGGTCTGTAATATCGAGTGAGAGAATAAAAATCCCCTCTGAAACCGGCTGAAAAAAAAGATCAAACCAGGATTTTGAACCGTCGTTATTTGTGAATTCGTTTTCCATCCGGCTTGATTCTCCGGTCATCATACAATGCCTTAGTATTGAAAACATATCTGTGTTCTCAATGCCTGGATACATTTCAATCATGGTTTTACCTATCAGTTCTGAAGGCTGGTACCTTCCATGAAGCGCTGCGGCTTTATTAATATATACATATCTGAAATCATGATCTATGATCTGACATCCTTCGGTCATATGCTCAAGTGCTGTGTGGAACCGTTCATCAAGATTTTCATTATTTGACACAGATCTGTCCGGAACTTCATGAAGATTTTTTTTGAAACATTTAATAACCAAAACACAGGCTAGAACCGTACCCGCAGAAAAAGTCATAAAAACAGGAAGTGTAACAGCGGAGTTGAATTTAAAGGGGAAGTTATACAGCTTAATATAATCTATTATTGGACAGTTAATTAACCAGATTGTGACCAGGGATGCCGACACAGCTATAAAAAAAATACCGGCCGGAAGAAGTTTTTTCGATTCTGTTTTTTTCACTGTTTAAACTCATTGCCGTATCGTAGTCTCCTTTTATTATAATGCTCTTTTAATGGAAAGTCAAAGTAAAAGAAATTTTTTACCAGGCAGGAGTTCTATATAATCAGCATAGAGGGGGGAAATACAATTTTCTGTGAAAATCCCCATCCGATATTCCGGAACAGACTATTCCTGTTCCGGATCAACAGACAGTTTTCCGCTGATACTTTCTATTTTTATTTTTAGAATATTTACTTTTTCAAGATCGCTATCGGTGGGATCGGTATACTCGAAGTTGCCGGCGTACTTAAGCATAATAGCATCCAGAGCCATTCTTTTCTCCTCTATAATGTGCACGATCTCCCCTTTGCCGAAGACAAGTATTGACCAGAACCTCATTGCAAAACCGCATGCCCTTTCAGATATGTAAAGATTCCCCGGCGAGCTTATTTCGAAGCACACAGAGGAATTTTCAGAAATATTGTCGAGTTTTCTCCCTTTGAGCGCACAATGTATATATATAGAGCCATCTTTATAAACGTAGTTCACCGGAGTGATATATGGAATATTATCTTTACCGGTAGTAGCCAGCCTTCCATAAACCTGCTGCCCGAGCATCTTTTTACATTTTTCTTCTGAAAGCCATTCTACCGGCATATAGACCTCTTCATTATTATTTTTTTCAAAAAAACTATACAAATCAAATAAGTGTACATTTTAACAGAGGCTCTGACCCCTGGAGGGGCTCTGACCCCGCATGATAAGAATCAGATCCAGCGTCTTTTACAGAAATGAAGTCCGCTTTCCGAAACCTGAAACCCTTCCGGATGCTCGACAATAAGAGTCTCCTCTTTGAGATCTTCCAGCATTGGACGAAGCTTTGAGCCGGAAAGACCGCTTTCAGTCTCAAGCTCATAGAGTGTCATAAACTTCTCTGTGCCTGCCCTGTGGAAAATCTCGTGTAGAATATCATATTTTTTCATTCTGAGTTACCATGCCTGATTAAATTTTCAAATGAATCTGGTGTCCACATTTTTTTATCTGTTTTGTCACACATTGGAGTTGATTTTAGTTATATTGAAATGGTATAATTTTTATAAAAATACTTTTTCTATAAGCAATTCCTGAAACTGTACTGAAATTGCGGCAGACGGGAAATGGAGGATAAATGGTATACAATCTGGGAGACAAAAGAGTCAGTTTTAAAAGTGAAAATTATTATATTGCCGAAAGTGCGCATGTTATCGGTGACGTTATAATAGGAAATGAGGCCAGTGTCTGGTTCAATGCAGTAATAAGGGGGGATTCCAGTACAATAATTATCGGTGATGAAAGCAATATCCAGGATGGATGTGTTCTTCATGCCGAGGCGTGGAACAAGCTGATTATAGGGAAAGGTGTTACTGTTGGGCATCTTGCAATGCTTCACGGATGCGTTATTGGAGATAATACTCTTATAGGTATAAATTCCGTGGTTCTCGATGAGGTTGTAATAGGTAAAAACTGCCTTATTGGAGCAAATGCGCTGGTGCCGCCGAAGACGGTTATTCCTGACGGATCTGTTGTGATGGGCTCCCCCGGCAGAATTGTCAGACAGATAAGTGAAGCAGAGATAAAAATTATAAAAGCAGCAGCAGACCATTATGTAGATAATGGGAAAAAATTTAAAGATGCTCTTGTGGATATCTAATAAATTGAATTGTATCTAAAATACTTGTTTGAGAAGTCTACAGACAATTGTATTTATTTGATAAAAAAAATAATCTGTATATGAAAAAAATGCTGGTTATTGTTAACTATTTGTATTTATTTGTAGCCAATAAAACAGGTAATCCCTTAAAAGAGAGTTTTAATTTTTAAAACATGGATAATATAAGTCTATATTATAGACCTTAAACAATTTTAAAATTATATAAACATATGTTTGAAATAATTGAAAATGAAAATGAAAAGATCTATCAGGTAAAAGAATTTGATATGTTAAGGAATATCAGATTCTTTGAAAATGAGATAGAACACTTTATTAAGAATGACCATAGAAATCTTGTACTCGATCTAAAACAGCTTGAGACAATCGATTCTATGTTCTTATCAATAATTCTTAAATTCAGAACAAAACTGTCCATTGACGGGCGTAATGTTACTCTTATAAACTACAATGAACATGTCTATAAATGCATTCAGCTGCTTCATCTGGAGGGCTATCTTCTGGGCTGAAATCCGGCAGTTCGGGCAGGCTTAACTTCCGGAGACTCCGGCTTAATTACACAGGGTGATATTTTCCGGGTATCAGTTTTAAGCCGGCTGAAACTTAACCTCTTAATAACAGCGTCTGTCGAAGCGTCGAAACTCTAATTAATTTTAAATTTTCTAACAAGATTGTTTAAAAGCTCCGATTGTGAGGAGAGTTCCTCCGAACTTGCCGCCAGTTCCTCTGAACCGCTTGCGACGCTCTGTGTAATTTCATTAATTTTGTCTATTGCCGTGATGATCTCGTTGCTGCTCATACTCTGTTCCTGCATCATAGTTGAGATCTCTTCAGACATCTTGTTGACACCTTTCGCGTTCTCGGCCGCCCTCTTGCTGTTTTCATCCAGCTCAACGGATGCTTTTGCTATCTCCTCCATCAGATCGGCTGTATTTTTTACGTTGGCAATAATAAGCCGCAGCGAGTCCGCGGTTTTTGTAACAAGGCTGGAGCCCATTTCAACCTTTTTTCTCGATTCCAGGATCAGTTTTTTTATCTCGCCTGTGCTACCCGCAGTCTGTTCCGCCAGTTTGGCAATCTCCTCGGCTACAACCGCGAATCCCTTGCCGTGATCTCCGGCCCTGGCCGCCTCAATACTTGCGTTCAGCGAAAGAAGGTTTATCTGGTCGGAGATATCATTTATTATCGATACAAAGTCTGTTATGCGGTTTGAGCTTTCGTTTATCTCCTTCATCCCCTCAACAGTCTGAACAAGAACCTGCTCTCCGTCGATCGCATATTTATATGTGTCGTCCGCCATCCGGCTTGCACTCTGGGCCGTTTTACTGATCTGGTTGATCGATTCGGAGTGCTTCTCCATCAATACCCTGTTGTCGCCTGATTTTGCAGCCTGTCCCTTGGTTGTTTCAAATACCATATCTATCGTGGCTTTAATTGCCTCCATTTCGCCGGATGTTTCTTCTATTGAAGCGGCCTGGTCCTGCGCAACTCCTGCGAGCAGGCCGCTTGAGTTTGTCATCTCGATAGAGGAGTGTGCTATATGATCAGATGCGGTCATTATCGTTTTTATCATTGAGGATAGCTGCTCAATAAGCTGGTTGAAGAGCTCCGCGACATGACCCACTTCATCATGAGTTTTGATATTTATCTTCTTCGTCAGGTCACCTTCGCCGTGACTTATATCTTCTAGCGCCATCGAAACATCGTCAAGGGGCTTCAGTGCTTTTTTAATAATAAAAATGATTATAACAATACCTGTCAGATAGATTAATAGATAAAGAAAATTGTTGACCACAAGGTCCCTGACAAGGTTTGGAGAGAGCGCGTTAAGCTTATAGGTCAGAACCATGGCTCCGTAAAAATCGCCTGTTTTGTAGCCCTCCATTTTGCTCCCTGTAAAATCGAGCCCTTTTTTATTACCCCATAATTTTTCTGAAAGAGCCGGATCTCCGTGGCACTTAACGCAATGATCGCTCATCCTTAACGCCTGGTAGTAATGAAGCTGATCCGTTTTATGATCTATATAGTAGTAATCCTTCAGATTTTCCTTTTTCAATTTTTCGAATATCCGGAGATCCTGTTCGTCCGCCCTGTTTTTTTCGTTCCTTGGATTCACCACCGGTGTTCTGAACAGGAAGATTGTGTTTTCACCCGCCTGTTTTATTGCGTTAAATGTCGAAACTATAGGTATTATCGAGAACTCTTTATTATCCATATGTCTTTTGACAACGGCGGTGTTGAACATGTTATTTTCCCAGTTCTGTGATGTCTGGTATAAAACAGCTTCCCCCATGGCTTTTACCGCTCTTACATGCTGAACAAGTCCCTCTTTTGCGACATCACGGATGTCATTCATTGATAAAATTGTACCAATAGCTGAGGTGACAAGTATTGTGGCAATCGTGCCATAAATGATCTTGTTTTTTATTGTAGTATTTCTATAGATAACTTTGTAGGTTCTTTTTAATGTTTTGATCTCTTTTTCCATTTTTTTACCTGCGGCGATTTTCGTGATCGTTCCGGTTTTATTTTGCATAACCGACTCTGAAAAAGTCCGCTTGCAGGATTTTTTCAGGAGATTTTGAGATAGTTTTACAGGTTATGGTTAAACCTTAATAATTCACTTTTGTTAAGTATATAGTATATAAAACTTTCATATGTGTAAAAAATAATTAAAAATTCAACACAAGTTTTCTGGCAAAAACAGATTTTTTGTATTTTTTTATAATCTGAAGTTTGCTTATTTGTAAAAGTGGGGATGTTTGGAGTTTTTCTTTTCCATTCAGATAAATCTTTCTTTACAGATATGCGATGGTCGTAGGAGTCTTGTTCTTCCGTGGTCCTGCGTCAGAGATGAACGATGTTGATTTTAAATCCGTATAAACAGACAGCATATAATGAATAAAGGCGATATATTAAAAATTACTGAGGAATATGGTCTTGCACCGAACAAGAAACTCGGTCAGAATTTTCTGATTAATGATGAGGTCATCCGGAGAATAACAGACCTTTGCCTTCCGGAGGGTCAGAGCATACTGGAAATCGGGCCTGGCCTCGGTTCTATTTCAATCCCCCTCGCGAGTCAGGCCGGATCGTATACCGCCGTTGAGATCGATTCCGGTTTTGCAAGATATCTTGCTGATGTTTTTATATCCGGCGGAAATATTAAAGATAATGTAAAAATTATTCATGACGATTTTTTGAAGGCCGATATCGCAGACAGTTTTGATCTGATAGTTTCAAATCTTCCCTACTATTGTGCCTCCGAGATCCTTTTCCGTATAGCGGAAAAATTTTCTGCGAAAAGAATTCTTGTTATGATGCAGAAGGAGATGGCTGAGAGAGTTACAGCAAAACCGGGGAGTGAAAACTACGGAGCGCTGACTGTAACCCTTTCATATTACTTCGATTCAAAAATACTTTTTCATATAGCAGGGGAGGCTTTCTATCCGAAGCCGGATGTAAAGTCGTCCTTCCTCGAGCTTTTACGGAAACCTGCGTATTTTTCAAAACCGGAACATGAAGAAATTTTTCATCTGGTTGTAAAATCCGCTTTCTGGGGCAGGCGCAAGACAATACTGAGAACTCTTGTCGATTCGCCTCATATTGAGATTAAGAAGGAAGTTGTCGAGAGCATACTCGATAACTGCGGAATCAGACATGACATCAGAGGGGAAAAACTCCCCCTTGAAGATTTTATTAAACTCACAGAGGGAGTGATAAAAATTACCGATGAATGAAATAAGCATAAAAGAGGGTCTGGAAAAATTTCTGCATCTTGTACAGAAACCCGCAAGATATTTCGGCAACGAGCTGAATATCACGGTAAAACCTGAAGCGCGGGTGCGGGTGGCTATATCATATCCCGACCTGTATGAGGTGGGGATGTCGAACAACGGAATCAGGATCCTCTACGATGCGGCAAACAGGGTTGAGAATGCAGCATGTGAAAGGGTGTTTGCCGCAGCTCCGGATTTCGAGAGCGAACTCCGTGCAAGGAAAATCCCGCTTTATACGCTTGAAACTTATACGCCGCTCCACCGGCTTGATGCTGTGGGGTTTAACCTGTCGCATGAACTTCTTGCTACAAACATGCTGCAGGTGCTGGACCTGGGCGGAATACCGCTGCTCCGTAAAGACAGGAAAGATGCCGAACCGCTTGTTATAGCCGGAGGGGAGGCCGTCTCAAATCCCTTTCCGTATTCGGATTTCGTTGATATCTTTTTTATCGGCGACGGGGAGGATGGTTTCCCCGAAATCATTAAAACGCTACTCCGCTGTAAAGATCAGGGGATTGTTACACGCTCGGCAATACTCTCGGAGATCGGTAAAATCGATGGCGTGCTGCTGCCGGAAAACTACGGCTTTCATTATTCGGGACTCGGAGTAGATATCTCCGGCTTTAAAAAGGTAAAGAAAGTGTCAGCCGGCCCCGCGGCCTGTTTCACGCCGGTTAAGCCTCTCGTCCCGTCTATAAGAATTTCGCAGGAGAGGGCGGTCGTCGAACTCGCGCGTGGATGCTTCAATCTCTGCAAGTTCTGTCATGCGGGATATTACAGTCTCCCATACCGTCCTTTCGATTTCTCAAAGGCGGCTGAGAGTATTTTTTATCAGATAGACAATACCGGTTACGACGAGGTCACTCTTACAGCGCTGTCAATCAGCGATTATAAATTCATAATAAAACTTTTAAACAGGGTCCTCCCCGGGCTTACCGAACGCGGCGTGTCAATAGCCCTGCCGTCGCTGAAGGTGGACAGAAACACTCTTCCGATAATTGAAACGGTTTCAAGTCTGAGACAGAGTTCCCTGACTTTCGCCGTCGAGTCGGCATCTGATCAGCTCAGGAGTATATCAAACAAGAAGGTGAAGAGAGAGGATCTTTTTGATGTTGTTGACTATGCATTTAACAACGGGTGGAGGATGATTAAGCTCTATTTCATGATTGGTCTCCCCGGTTGCGGTGAGGTCGATGAAGCGGAGGAGATAATCTCGCTGCTTAAAGAGATTGTTAAACGCGGAAAGGGCAGAAAGGATATAAACGTAACAATATCCCCTTTTGTCCCCAAACCTCACACCCCGTTTGACCGCGAGAGACAGATGAGCATGGAGTATTTTCACGAGGTGATACGCAGGGTCAAATCCGCCTCACCGAGGCAGGTGACAATCAAGAACCATGATGTCCGCTCCTCTTTTCTTGAGGGACTGATCGCCAGGGGGGACACGAGAACCGGAGCGGTAATCTATCACGCATATCTTGGCGGAGCCAGGCTTGACTCGTGGCATGAGTACTTCAGGTTTGACACATGGATGCAGAGCATAGAGGCGCATCTGCCTGCATGGGAAAACTGGATGGAGCAGCGGGAAACCGGCGTCTCATACCCGTGGCAGGTTATTGAAACCGGAAGCGAAAAAGCCGTCGATGCGATGAGGAAACGAAGGCTCGACATAGAATCATACAGGCAGCCTGAAAAGAGGTACAGCGAAGTGCTCGATACGGAGAGCTACAGAACAGCGCGGTTGAATTTCGAGTTAAAGTACCCAGTAGTACAGACCCTCCGCTTTGTATTCTCGAAAACCGGCAGCGGCAGATATATAGGCCATATAGATTTTAACGAGATAATCAAGAGAGGCTTCCGTATGGCCGGGGTACCTGTTTCATCCAGCCAGGGATTCAACAAGAGAGAGAAAATTTCCTGCGGATATCCGGTACCTCTCGGTGTGGAGAGCCTCTCGGAAATAGCGGATGTCGAGCTTTATACCGCACTGAGTGCTTCTGAAATTGCCGGGCTCCCTGAAAAAATAAATCCCAGGCTTCCGGAATTTCTGAGGGTTGAAAGCGTCAGGGAGAGAGAGAAAAGTCTGACGATAATGGCGCTTACGAATGCTGTTGAGTATGTCGCATATTTCAGCGATCGTAACGTTTTAGATCATGCCGCGGCTTATCTCGGAACACGTGTATCCTATCTGAAAAAGGGGAAAAAGGGTGAACAGGAATATCCTCTCGATCAGGTATTGAATTCATATAGAGTTGAGGGGCAGGCGATCAGGCTTATACTCTATACCGGAAAAGAATCGTCTGTGAGGATTGATGAATTTATCTCTGGAATAGCCGGCATCAGTGACGTTAACGCTTCAGGTGTGAGGCTGGTCAAACAGTGTCAGTACAGGCTCAATGAAGATCTCCTTGAAATGATAAGATAATTATTTTTCATTTTTATACATCTTTTCTCCCAGATTCTGCAGCTCTTCATACTTGACTCTGTTTCCTGTGAATTTATATATCTCCGCGAGCCGGAAGTAAATGTCGGAGTTTTCCGGTTCAAGTTTTATAGCTGCTTCATAATTGCTTACAGCAAGGGAGATGAAGTATCTTCTCATTTTTTTTTCAGGCTTGTTGTTGAAATAGATATTTCCAAGATAGATATAGGCGAGTGCATAGTCCGGTTTAACTCTTTTCAATTCTTCAAGTATCGTAATCGCTTCGTCATATGAACCTGTCTGCCTGTATGAATCGGCGAGTCCCTTGTACGCCTCTATATCGGCCGGATTCTCCTCCAGGGCTTTTTTAAACTCCTCCGCTGCAGCTTCAGGCTTTTTCTTTTTCAGCTCTTCGCCCTTTAAGCGGAAAGAGGTGCTTTTGGAGATGCCGAGTTCGTTGCAGAGTTTGAAATACTCTTCAGCTGATGCCCTGTCCCCTTTCTTCGAATAAATTTTTGATAAACTGATCAGGGCTTTCGGATTTGCGGGATTCAGGGAAACGCTTTTCTTATAGTGCATGATTGCTGAGTCGTCTCTCTGAAAATATTCATCTATCCTCCCCATCGATGTATGGATATCCGGCTGCGAATCGTTTATATCGAGCGAAACAGAAAGATATTTCTCCGCTGTATGCATGTCTTCCCTGATAAGTGAAATATATGCCAGTACATTTGCGGCCTCATAACACCCGGGATTTTTCCTGATCGCGAGTTTCATGCTGTCGAAAGCATCGTTGTACATCTTCGCGGAGTACTGTTTTCGCCCCTTTTCAAGATTATAGGTCCATGGATTTTCCATGCGGGGAGAGGCTGAAACCATGACAGAAAATAGAGGCAGGAAACAAAATATTTTTTTTATGAGATTTTTTATTGACATATTATCCGTGCAGAATAGATATGTATAGTCTTTTGACAAAGTGGTCAGGTAGCTCAGCCGGTAGAGCAGGGGACTGAAAATCCCCGTGTCGGCGGTTCGATTCCGTCCCTGACCATATTTTTTTTTATTTTTATTCATTTCCTCTGACAGCCTCATTAGATTTTCGGCCTGTTTGTATTCAACTGTAATAATTAAAAACAGAACTGTATATTTTATCCTGGAAAGGGTGAAGTATATTAATTTTATTTATTGTAATGCAAAACAGTATATTTGAAAAAATTTTAAGGAGCGGATAGTAAGGAGCTGCCTCGCTGTATAAATGAAGAGAGAAAAAGCAGAAGTCGTGTTTTATTTACCTTTTTTCTGCTGTGATCAGATTTTAAAAAATTGCATCAGCGCCTGCATCTCCTCTGAGTTGAGTTTAAGCTGTTCCGCCGTCGATGAGAGTTCTTCAGCGGCTGCGGCAGTCTGCTGGCTGATCTGGTCCGCCTGGTTTAACGACTGGGTAATATCTCCAAGGCCGTTTTTCTGTTCTTTGCTGATGATGTTCATCTCTGTGATTATGAGCTTCGTTTTTTCAATAGATTTGAAAATCTCTTTCAGCGATTCACCGCTCATGTTGACCAGGTCTGTGCCGGTATTGACTTTTTCAACAGAGTTTTTAATCAGCTTGCTAATTTCATCAGAAGCCGCACGGGACCTCTGCGCAAGGTTTCTTACTTCAGTCGCCACTACGGCGAAGCCCCGGCCGCTTTCTCCGGCTCTTGCAGCCTCTACAGCAGCGTTAAGAGCAAGCAGATTTGTCTGGAAAGCGATATCGTTGATAAGTGTAATAATGTCAGATATTTTATTTGAGGATTCTTTAACCTCATTAATGGCCAGTACTGCTCTGTTAACGATTCCCGTTCCTTCACCGGCAAGTTTATATGATGTCTCAGACAGATGGTTCGCTTCGTTTGAGTTGTCGGCGTTCTGGCTTACCGAAGAGAGCATCTCCTCCATTGTTGAGGATATCTCCTCAACACCTGCAGCCTGTTCATTGGCCGATCCGGAAAGACTGTAAGAGGCGTTGTTTATATCATTGCTGGTGGCAAACAGAACTCCCGATGTTTTTTTCATACTGTTAACGATCTCTTTCAGTTTTTCGAGAAGTGCGTTAACATGCTGGTTCACGTTACCGAGTTCGTTGGCTGTAAGCATCGGTACAGAATTGAAAGTAAGATTTCCGTCCTTGATATTCTCAAGCGCCGAAACCAGTGAAGATACGCTTCTCGTTGTGCTTATACCCATCTCGTAGATGGAAATACCAAGGCAGAGAAAAGCAAGAATGGTTATGAACAATAAATGAAATCCCAGTTGATTAAGCACCAGCTGCTGAGTGTTTATGAGATAAAGAAGAAAACCTAAAATTCCAAGAGGCAGTAAAGCTACCGAGGCTACGAAAAGAAAAATCCTGTTTAGAAGATTGAATGGTTTATAACTTTTGTCGGCGATAGCTACGGTCATTTCCGGCGCTGACAGAAGCAGCGACATCGTATTCTCGGCACAGGTATAGAAAAGAAAATAACTGAATGGAATAATGACCAGAATAACAATAAAAAGCGAAAGGAAATTGGACATATTAATGTCTATCTGAAAATAAAGCATGGATAAAATAAAGATGAGTCCTGAAGCCCATCTGATTGTTACAATACGGGCTTCAAATCTTGCGAAAGAGAGAATTTCGCTTTTAAGTTTCCCGGATTGAGAAGGATCACCTTTTTTTACTGCATCAAGAAAGTATTTTACCCTGCTGTTTCTCAGCGTTGAGTGGATAATCGACATAATAACTGAAATTATGGCTGCATCAATCAGCAGAGGTTTCAGTTTCGCCCCGGTGTAGTTTCCTGTGACCATCACGACATATACAACCAGCGGGATGATAAGAAAAAAAGCATACATTTCGGTTTTTGAAAACTTTTTTTTAAGATCTTTCAGAGTGATTTCTTTTTCATTATATTCCGTCATAATATTTTTCCCTGAGTGAAATTTGTCCTCCTGAATGGAGGGTTTAAACAGCATATATGTAATATACACTGATTTGGAAATGAATAATTATATTTTTTAGATAATAACTGATTATTGTTTATTTTTTTTGTGGAGCTGAACGGATTTAAATCTTAAAAAACGGATCTATGGAGCAGGTTTATGTTGTTTTTTTCACAGTTTTACAATCATCAGCAACTGTTCTGCTTGAAGCCTTCTCTCTCCCGATGGGTGCATACGGCTATACATCCCTTCAGTTCCATCAGGTGAGAGAAAATTACCGGCTGTCTGGACAGCACTGAAATTATACTAGAAATCCTTGATCTTGTGAAAACTTATAAGACCGAGTTTTTTGCTGAATATAACCTTAAATCCAAGTGCTTTGATAAGAAGGACAACCATGATCGGAATAATACCTGTCTTGCTGAAGCAGGCTATAAAAAGAAAGGCATCTCCACGGGATTTCAGATCAAGTCCTGGGGGGAGTATTTTTCTAATCCTTCCTGATGTCCTGTAGCTGCAGTCTCCCTGTTTCAGAGACCCCGGGAATATCCCCCTGAGAAAGAACGGGAAATCCTCATGAACAAGCACTGCTTCTTTCCGCTCAAGAACCGTGTCGTGAATTTTCATCAGATTTAGAGAGGGATTGAAAGAGGTATCTACGAAACGTATTGCAAAGCGGAGTCTGTCCAGGATATTAATGAGTCTGATATTCGGTGTGAGACTTATAAAGGTCATTGTGTTGACTTCTTTCATGTTAGACATTTTCAGATACAGGGTTCTGCAGCTTACGGCGGAGAGAGCAAGAGCCATGCTGTTCCCTCTGCACTCTTTAATAACCATTGTCTCATCGAGATCGTATATGAAATAATTATTATAGATCCAGTATGAAGCGATCTGAAATGCAACTATCTTTCCATCTTTCACTGCGTATGTGAGAAGATTCCTTTTTTTTGCGTACTCATGAAAGTTTTCCTGTGCATCCCAGCAGGCATTTTCCACTGCTTCACACTGGTCAAGAATGACTTCAAGTTCATCGGCAGGAGTGTTTTTCAAATTGATAGAATATAATCCGAATCCCCTATATTCGTAGATAAAATATTTATCAAGAGGAAGGTGTACCGGTTTTTTGTTTTTTATAAAATGCGTCTGGTCCGGTTCTTTGTACGCTACAGAAAAATTAGTCATAATGCCCCCATAATGTAAGACTTTTTCTATATATTTTTCAAAAAACTGTGCTTTCTCTGCAGTATATTAAACTCTGCAGCGAGTTGAAACTCTTTGAAGAATTTAAAAGATAAACGTGTACATTTTTATAAAAGTGTGCTACTATTATTTTTTCTGAGAGTAAGTATTTGTCAATAAAAAAACTGAATGGTCGGTTTTTTAATAATTTTTGACGGATATTTTAGTCATTTGAGTAATATCTATATATAAAATATTTATTATTTTTTGAATTCCTACTACTGTATATTATATAAATAGCTCTCGTAAAGTCCGGGTGTCTTTAATGATTTTTAGATTGTCAAAATAATATCTATTTTTCGATTATATTTATAGAAGTGTTTAACAACAATAAACCGGAAGTAATTAGAGATGAGAAAAGGTGAATTGAAAAGAGAACAGATTCTGTCCTGTGCAGGACATGTTTTTTCCAATAAAGGTTATTATGAAACCCAGATGGCTGATATCGCTGCGGCAAGCCGTACCGCGAAGGGAACAATTTATGAATACTTTGACAGCAAGGAGCATATTTTCATTACTCTTATCGAGCAGTACATACTGCAGTGGGAGGAGAAAATAGCGGAAAATATGGATGATTTCAGGGCTGATAAGCCCTCAAGGGATCTTGCTCTTGCATTCATAAGGCGCCGTTTTTCCAAAACAATAGATTTTTTTTCCAGTAATATCGACAGATGCCGTGTAATTCTGAGAACCGGTCCTGCGCTTGATCAGACCATAGAACCGGCTATAAATCTTTTTGAGGATAAGGTTCTCGCGATAATAAAAAGTGATCTTGAATTGGGGAAAAGACAGGGATTGATAAGAGATGATGTCAACAGCGAGATATTGAGTAATGCCATACTTGGATCGGTATTGCGCCTTGGTCTTTATTATTTCGTACAGAAAAAAGGGGATTTTCTTGCTATGGATCTGAATACCTTTATCGATCAGTGTATAATTCTGATAGAGAATACTATAGGACTTAAGAATCCTGTTAATATTTAGTTCTGTCTGGTTTATAGAAATAATTGACCGCTGATCAGCCCGTAGAAGATATAATAAGAAAAGTCCCATTATCTATATTTACCGGTTTTAGTCCCGTTTTTAATAATTGTCCATCAGACTGTACCAGCGAGATCTCTTATGGCTTCTGATGACTGGTAAAGATGATGTTAATTTTTTTTATACATGCTCTGACCCCGGAATTAACAGATTACTTCCCTCAAAAAAAAATTATCCAAATAGATTTTCAGTTTTTGAAATATCTGATAAATTCTTTATTTTTATGTATAAAATATATTTTTTGTCGGATATAATATTAAAAAAAATTGACTTCCAGAGAATAGTTGTTATTATCAAAAAAACCGGCTAGCCGGTTTTTTTGATAATAACAATAAGAACCGACGCGTCAGTTTTTATATCGGACGAGTTTTTTAATCTTCATATCAGGTATATGCATAGATGGGATAATGAAATTTAAATCAGCTGGAGGAGAGTAGATGAACAGGAATTCACTTTTCACTGTCAGTTTTTTATTCATGATAGTATTTGCAGTTATTACAGGGTGCGAACAGAACTCTATTGATACAGGTTCCCCTTCAGAAGGGATCAGCAACACGAATGATGAAGCGGATACAATCAGCAGTACAACTGAAAACAGCATCGGTACAACGGCATTAACAGCATCGGGAAATGAGTACCCCGTAGTTCTTCTGCACGGTTTTATAGGATGGGGGAGAGATGAAGTCGGAGGCCCTCTGGGGCATTACTACTGGGGAGGTTATAATGATCTGCAGGAAATTTTAAAAAAGAGGGGGATCGATTGTTATACTGCTGTAGTGGGGCCCTTCTCCAGCAATTACGACAGGGCCTGTGAACTATATGCACAGCTGAAGGGCACTAAAACCGATTACGGGATGGCACATGCGGCAAAGCATAAGCACAACCGTTTTGGCCGTGATTATACAGGAAAGGCGCTGCTGAGTAACTGGGGTATGGCAGGGAAAAATAAAAAAATTCACATTTTTGCCCATAGCCAGGGGGCGATGACTGCACGGGTATTTGCACAGCTGATAGAGCAGGGGAGCCCGGATGAACAGAAGACTGATTATTCAGGACAGCAGCCGATATCTCCATTTTTAAGCGGCAGCGGTGAGACAAAAAATTTGGTATCAAGTATTTCTACTTTTGCCGGCGTTCATAACGGAACAACTCTGGCAAACGGTGTTGTAAAACTTGTTCCGTTTATACAGCAGCTGCTTGTAACTATGCTTGAGGGTATTGGTATCGATTCTGCCAATACAATATTCAATATTTATGATTTCAAACTGGAACAGTTCGGTCTGGTATCGCGTCAGAAGGGGGAGTCTTTCAATGATTACTTCACCAGGGTCAACAAGGCTGCAGAGACATATTTCAATTCCGATATGAAAGATATATGTCTCTGGGATTTGAGTCCGGAGGGATGTATGGAACAGAATGCCCGGGTGCATGCGCAGAAAAATATCTATTATTTTTCCTATGCCGGAATATCGAGCCATCCGTCAAAATCTATCCTGATGCGTGATAACGGAGAGTTCTATCATATGCCTGACGCGTCTAACTTTGCCGCGTGGTATATTACCGGTCCGATGATAGGGGCCTATACCTGTAATGATGACCGCTATCATGGAAACTGGCGCGCGCGCAATGGTGATTTTTATCATATGCCTGTTGCAGACCGTGTCCCGATCGACAGCAGCTGGTGGCCTAATGATGGTGTTGTAAATACAATTTCAATGAACGGGCCATGGCTGTATCCGGACAATTATAAAGGAGAAAGGGATCTGATAGTCGACTGGAATGGTGTCAGAATTCCAGACCGCGGGGTCTGGAATTATTACGGGATCATAAAGGGATTTGATCATTTTGACATCACAGGTGTCGAGATTTTTACTTGGGATTTTGACAATCACCCGCGAAATGTAATAAAACATGTAGAGGACTGGTATATAGGAAGGGCTGAATTTTTGCACACACTTCCGCAGTAATATTTATTAATGCATCCGATATTTTCATTTAGTTACTGTTGATTAGTGTAATAATGCAGTCTATATTAAATCGATCTGACGTGGCGGAGAGGAGAAGCATTACTCTCCGTTTTTTTCTGGCGATACAGCAAGAAATCATGTAACAATAGAACTGTGCGATTAAACGGGAATTTGATGATAAAAAACTAATAAATTAATACTTGAAAATCAAATTGTCGATATATTACATTAACTGTTGAGATTAAATAAAACCGTTCAGGACAGCATTTAAATGAAAATTTTAAATTTCTTTTTATCTAAATATGATAAAGATAACTATCTGCTTTTTACTAGAGCCAAGATGCTTGTAATTTTGCAGCTGATACTTTTTTTCGGAGTTATCTTTTTACAGTTCAGCATGCTCTTTGCAGGTTGGAATGATTTCATTAAAACACTCTTTATTACACCTGTTATCTTTTTCGGGATGCTTCTTGGAATGTTTATTTTAAAAAAGGGAGGGTATGATACAGCGTCAAAGATTGTTATAGCGGTCTGTTCTCTTGCCGTTATTGGGGGGCTCGTAAGGGAGCCTTTCATGAATCCTGAATTTGCCCTTTCCAGCTATATTTTCTTCGTATATCCATGTCTGGCTTTATGTGTGGTTTTCAGTTCGATTAAATTCCTGGCGGTTATATCAGCAGCATTCATGATTACTGATGCCGCCATCTTCATCATAATGAAGTCGATCGTTCCAAACGTCAACATGAAACAGCTGATAATATTTACTAATAACACAGCATTTTCATTTATATTTTTCTTTATTATAACGCTGTTGATCTCAAAAGTTTTTACAAGGAGCGTCGAGCTTGCGGAACAGGAATCCGAGAGGAATATCAGAAATTATAATTTCATAAAGCAGGTTCTTGGTGACAACTCCGCGGCAATAATGACATCCATCGAAAAGATGTCATCAAAAAGTGACCTGTTCTCCAGAAATACCCAGGACCTTGCATCAGCGATTGAAGAGATTGCTGCCAATATCGAGGAGATATCCGCCGGTATAGATAACGTCTCCTCGATTGCCGAAATACAGAATGATGATGTTGCCTCTATGGAACAGAGGCTTAGAGAGCTCTCAGACGTAATAATAAAAATGGGAAATATAATAAATGATTCCCTCAATACAACAAAGGACATAACCTCAAAGGCGCAGAACGGAGAGGTGTCGCTCAGAGTGATGGAGCAGAATGTAGGAAAGATCAGGGAGAGTTCGCAGGAGATGACGAATATAGTCGGTATTATAAACGATATCTCCGATCAGATAAACCTCCTGTCGCTTAACGCGGCGATTGAGGCTGCAAGAGCCGGGGATGCGGGCAGGGGTTTTGCAGTTGTTGCCGATGAGATATCCAAGCTTGCCGATAAAACCGCATCGAGCATTAAAGAGATTAAAGCGCTGATATCGACTAACGAGAACGAAACCCAGAAGGGTATGGGCGTCATAAAAGAAACCGTGGAAATTATTAGCGCCATAGTAGGCGGAGTTAATGCCATAAACGAGAAGATCTCGAACCTTGTGTCATTCAGGGATAAACAGAACGAGACAAATCTTTCAGCGACTGGAAGCGTTGAAAGCCTTAAACAGAGATCGGGTCATATTGCGACTGCCGCTTATGAGCAGAAAAACGGAATTAATGAAATTTTAAAACATATTTCAGAGATTAACGGAATATCGATGTCGAATACCGCCGGTGCGGAAGAGCTTCATCTTGATTCTGAAGAACTGGTTAATCAGATGGACAGTTTCAGAAAAACTATTGACGGATATAAAGGGTAGTCTGAGTTTCTAAATTAGCGTGTTATTATAATTTCCGGTATTCTCTCCATACGGATTTTGACAGATCCGTATGGAGAGTTGTACTGCCTATATTCTACCGGCGTTTTTAAGTGCAAGAATAACTGTTTTCTGCTGGAATCTCTCTCCGAAATTTTTCGGCTTTTCAAGATCCATTCTTTTAAGGTATGGCGCGGCTTTTTCCGGAGTCGGCTTGAACATTTCGGCAACAAGTTTCAGAATTGTCATTACCGGTTTGTCGGTTTTATAGGCCACCAGTCCTTTGAGAGAACCACCAAGAATAACCTCATCGGAAGTCAGGTCACATCCGTAAGGGAACGCTGGAAAATGTCCCTGTGCCTGGTATGATTTGATAAAAGCTTCAATTTTTTCAGGGTAATTATTCCTGTATTGTTCAGGAAGTTCCCAGTCAGCTGTGAGTTTGCCAAGTTTTTTTGCTTCTTTTATGAGTTGAGGCTGGAATCTTGAGTCTGCTATTTTTATCATCTCCTGGCATATCTGCTCTTCTGACAATCCCCTGATGTGGGCGATTCCATATTCAGTAACAACAATATCTCTCCAGTATTTGGGGATTGTGCAATGCCCGTAACTCGGCACTATGTTGGATTTTACATTTTTTCCCGATCCCCTTGTGCTTCGTATTGCCATTATAAGCTTTCCATCCGGAATCGCATGAGCCATAATTACAAAGTTGAACTGGCCACCAATACCGCTCACGATACGTCCGTCTTCGAGCTGATCTGATATGATTGATCCGTTAAGTGTAGCCATCATACCGGAGTTGACAAAGCTCCCCTTTTTTCTCTGCAGCGTACGAAGTTCAGCATCTCCATAGAGCTGGTTTACTTTTTCAACACCTGACATACCGAACTGAGAACGTTCCTCTTCACTCATTTCGTTCAGAGATTTGTAGAAAGATTCCGGTCCGAGGAAGAATCCTCCCAGTATTACCTGTCCGTTCTTGAGCTGTTTGCCCAGCAGTTTCTTTATTTTATCGAGATTCTCTTTATGATGAATGTCCGCATCGTACTTTGTGTCTCCGTCGTAAATGAAACCGTCTTTAAAAGTTAGACCATCTTTAAGAATTCCGTAATAAGTAAGCATCTCAAAGTCTTTCTCTCTGAAGCGGAGGTGCAGTCCGTCATAATCATGCAGAAGTTCGAGAATGTTTTCCGGAATATTGTTGTCAGAAAGTTTGCCGTCATTGATCAGTTTCATAATGGCGATATTATCGTAAACTTTGCGTTTTAGTATCCCCTTCTTGTAAAGCTGGAGGAAAGCGTCGACGAACATCTCAGAAGAACCATAGAGTCCCTCTTCGAAAGTACCAGTGCCGCCAAACTGTTTAATGAGGTCGCCGTACTGTTTAGTCAGACCGGCTTTTTCAATAATGTTCTTGTACAGGTCATTGTGGGAATGTCTCATCTCAAGACCAGCAACAATCGCATCTCCAAGAGCACCTATACCAACCTGCAGGGTGCCTCCGTCTCTAACCAGTGTGCTTATATTAAGACCGATCATATAATCTTTTATAGTGACAGGATCTTTGGGTGCACCAAAGAGTCTGTAGTTGTATTGCGGTCCTTTGAGGAATACATCAAATTTGTCAGCTTCGTAAATCGCATCTCCATACATAAACGGAAGGTTTTCATTAACTTCACCTATCAGAACCCTTCTTTCACCGGCAGCTTTCCCCTGGTTGAGGAAGAGGTTGGCTGTTACGTCAATATCCGTATTGGATCCCATTGAGTACATCATTTTCCCGTTGATTTCCCTGCAGGAGAGCATCTGTCCGAAAACATTGGTCTTCTGTGTAAAGTATGCATCTCTTGATACGTGAGTATAGTTTGAAGGGAGATGCCGCCTCTGGTGCTGGAAATTTGACATTCTGGAACCGGCTTTCCAGTAGAACTCCCATACCTCAATATTGTCCGGGAGGTTTCCCTCTCTGATGTCTATCATATAAGTGAGTTCCGGACATCCGTTGAATAGTCTCTCTGAAAGAGGACCGATCAGCCTTTTTTCAAGCGGGCTTTTACCCATAGGCGGTTCTAGCGAAAGAGCGGTCATTATTTTAAGCTTTATTGAAGGATCCTCTTTCGCCCTTCTGTATAATTCGTTTGTGAATAAAACCGATTTTCCAAGACCAAGTGATGTAGCATAATTGATTTCTTTTCCTATATAGTTGATTGTATCATCAACTACTTTTACCACATCATCGGTAATCACCCCTGTTCTTCCGTACATGTCCATTTGCTTACCCCTTTACATTTTAATGTGTTTTTATTTTTTTATAAATCCAAACAGTACCTAGCGGCAGTATCTGGATGAGACCGCCGCTGTTTCCGAATTTCAGAGGGGAATTTGTAACAATTACAATTGCTCTGAAATTAGCCTGCGCGTATTTTTTCTAAAAACCATTGATTTATGTCAATTATTTTGAGAAAATCGAGGAATATTAAGAGCTTTTTTTTATATGTTATTAGAATAATATTGTTAAAGTATAAGGCATGTAAGATTTTGCAGGCAGAAAGGTGTGATTTTCTGAAAAAGCATACATTATGTGAAAAATGTAGATAATATAAATTTTATTATATCTAAAAGAAATCTGTTGAAGCCGAAGGTTGTATAAGCTATTCCCGGTATTAATTATTAAAAATATAAGGAATTGCCAGTATTAGCTGATTGATATTTATATAACCACTGAATTAGTTGAAACAATACAAGACTGTCTATTGTGCTGCAAGATGGCGGTTCAGAAGCTCGGAAAGCTCGTTTTTGCGGTATGGTTTCCGGATACTGGCTGTGAAACCGTTTTCTTCGGGATGGGACATTGTATAATCTTCAGAAAAACCGCTAGTGGCAAATACAGGCATCAGTGGAAATATTTTCTTTATTACCGAAATCGCTTCTTTTCCGCCCATCCCTCCGGGGATGGTCAGATCAAGTAGAGCAGCTTTGAATACTTCTCCGCTCTGTCTGGCCTTAATCAGAATATTAAGGGCTTCCTTTCCGTCATTAGCCGTTACAACTGAATATCCCATTGAGGAGAGGATTCTATCGGCGATCTCCCGTATAAAATCCTCATCGTCCATGACCAGGATTTTACCCTCTCCGCTGTGTTCCGATACAGACGTATTGGTGATCGACGTTATTTTTTCAAGTGATACGGGGAGGAGTATTTTAAAAGTGGTTCCTTTACCCGGTGTTGAATCAGCTTCGATGTAGCCGTCATGTTTCTGAATAATGGAGAAACATGTGGCAAGACCGAGTCCGTTGCCCTGCTGTTTGGTGGTGAAAAACGGATCGAATATCCGCTTTATAAATTCAACCGGTATTCCTATGCCGGTATCGGATATTGTTATTCTGATGTAATCACCCGGTTTCAGTACGGGATTTTCCCCCTCTCGTAAAATGCACTTCTCGGCGGAGATAACGATTTTTCCCCCTATCGGCATGGCCTGCTTTGAATTGATTATTATGTTGTCGATTACCTGTCCCATCTGGTTTGCGTCGAAGTCGCAAAGAGGCAGATCTTTACCGAAAATAAATTCACAGGTAATATTTGATCCCGAAAGCGCGAATGATGCACTGTCCTGGATTAACACGCTGATATCTCCGGGTTTCCGAACTGGTGTTCCCCCCTTGGAAAATGTGAGAAGCTGCTGCGTCAGATCTTTTGCCCTGTTAAATACAGTGAAGGCTTTATCCAGATATTTTGATACTTCCGGATTAGAGCTGCTGTGCATTCTTGCCATTTCTATGTAGCCGAAAATTCCGCTGAGCAGATTGTTGAAGTCATGAGCAATTCCTCCGGCAAGCACACCCAGAGAGTTCAGCTTGTCTGTCTGCTGTATCGTGTCCAGGAGCCTGAGTTTTTCTGTCATATCCCTGAATACAAGCACAGCTCCGATAATTACACTGTGTCTGTCCCGGATCGGAGCCACGCTGTCTGCGACAATTCTCTCGGACCTGTCCCGTGATACAAGTATCGTATGACTTGAAAGCTCAATGCTGCATCCTGTTTTCAGAACTTTCTCCACGGGATTGTCGCACGGCTTCCGTGTAATTTCGTTTATAATATTAAAAACCTCCGCAAGGGGTCTGCCTGCGGCATCATGCTGCTGCCAACCGGTGAGTTCCTCCGCCACCTTGTTCATTATAATTATTCTACCGGATGTATCCGTTGTAATTACACCGTCTCCTATGCTGCGTAGAGTTACGGAGAGACGCTCCTTCTCCGCAGAAATTGCATCCTCGGCCTGCCTGCGTTCGGAGGTGTCACGGATAAAAGCCTGATATGTTCCGTCAGGCATCATTTTAGTGCTGGAATCGATAAAAACCTTAGAGCCGTCTTTTCTGGTCAGGATCCTCTCATTGTTGACGATTTTCCCCTGCTTCAGGAGGTCAATCTGCATCGGAAGTCTTTTCCGTTCATCGTCTGTTATTACGAGCCTTATATTGTTTCCCATTAATTCTTCATAGGAGTATCCTGTCAGTTCGATTGTACGCTGATTGGCACCTATTATTACACCTTTAGAATCTGTCAGGAAGATCGCGTCGGGAGCCAGATTTATAAGTGATTTAAATCTTGCTTCGCTTTCACGCAGAGCGTTTTCAGCGAGTTTACGTTCTGTGATATCGTTTCCTACGACCTGAAGTTCCGTAATCCCTCTTCTGTCATCAATGATCTTCTGGATGTACCACTGCTGCCATCGCGTTTCTCCGGACTTTGTAGTGAATTTACGTTCTATCGCAGCCGAAATCTGTCCGGGTTTCAACGTGTCAATAAAAGAGTTCATCGCATCGAGATCGCTGATATTTGCAAGGTCTGTGATTTTTTTACCTGTAACATCTTCGTCTAATCCGAGGTATTGAGAATAATACTTTTTCCAGCCGCGGTTGACGAAGGTCAGTGTACCGTCACTGAGGAACCGGGCAATCATTTCGGATTGAGTTTCTACTACCCCCCTGTAGCGCTCCTCCGTTCTCTGCAGCTGTTCATTTACCGCGATCAGCTCCTCGTTGGCCGCCTCCATCTCCTCGTACATTGCCATCAGACTTTCGTTTTTATCTATGATTTCGTTCTCCGCTTTTTTGCGTTCTGTAATGTCGATGCCGACTCCGACAAAAAAATCCGTTTCATTTTCTCCGAGCTTTACATACTGGTTGTGCCACTCGACGAGGTATCTTTTGCCTGTTTTGCTGATGATGCTGTTTTCGTTTATGATTTCATAATTCTGCGAAATTATTCTGCTGAAATATCTGTTAAGCTTCTCATGTTCATCTTCAGGGATTATTGTCTTCACATAATCAATCCCCATGATCTCATCCATGCTGTATTCAAGGGCATTCAGCAGTGCCTGGTTCATTAAAAGTATTTTACCGCTGACATCAATGGCAACAATAAATGCGGGGGATGTATCAAGCAGCAGCTGAACAAATTTCTGTTCTTCTTTCAGTCTGCCCTCGCTCTTCACGAGGGCCTCTTCTGTGAGTTTTCTCTCCGTAATATCGCGAACTGATGCAACAATCCGTTCCTCTCCTCCGAGTATTACATTATGGAGAGATGCCTCAACCCAGAAAATTTCATTGTTACTTTTTCTAGCTCTCCATTCAAAGATATTCTGTTCCTGACTCAGAGCTTCCTTTATCAGTTCACCGGTTTTTCCCTTGTTAAACCTCGAATCATATGCACTGAATTTTTCTATAGTCTTGCCGGTAATTTCATTTTTATCAGAATAACCGTACATCGAAAGCATCGTTTCATTAACGTCAAGAATTTCCAGCGTAGCCGGGTGAAGTATGAAAACAGCATTGCTTGATGAATTAAATATTTCATGATAATTTCTTTCGTTATCTTTAAGCTTTTGTCGTGTTTCAAATAATTCAAATGCGTTTTCTATTGAGGAGCTTATAATGATATCACCCGAGTTTTTGACTATATAACCGTAGTTTTGGATTCCCTGTGTGTTTTTAATCCGGCTGTCTACTCCTGGTTCTGTAAGGAAAACCAACGGGATGTTTCTGATTGTTAAAATGCTTTTAGCAGTATCAGAACCGCTTGTCGTTCCTGTAATATCTGTATTTATAATTATTAGATTTATACTTCTATCTGTCTTTATCAGGTTTATTGCTTTATCGCCGGAATCTGCTGTAATTACGCTGTAACCGGCCTTTGTTATAGAATCCGAGAGCGCAACTGTATTGCCGGCATTACTGTCAACAAGCAGTATAGTTTTATGTTTATTTTTATTCATCATTATCTCCGGCACTGCACTATCTCTCTTTATCTGATTAATATCAGATTGTTATGGTAAAAATCAAATGAAATTTCATAATAGAGGTTATATGATTTTTATAGGAATATTTTATAATATAATTATCAGAAATTATCTTTGATAGAAAATTTTTAAATACTCCACGGAATACTGTTCACAGGAAAAACTTATTAATAGTTTAATGAGGTGAGAGGATAAGAAAATGACCCGTTGAAGCGGGTCGTTTTCTTAATTCAAAATCTTTAATATCTCTATTTTTCAAAGGGAATAGTCAGTTTTGACTGCCCGTAATCCCCGTGATGCAGTGTCAGCAGAAACGGCAGCCAGTCGGGTCTGGTATATTCGAGATCGCTTGTGTCGACTACCAGCGCCAGGTGATGGCCGGCCGGCACATCATAGGCCATTGCAACAAAAGGTACTTTTTCGTTAGTAACATATCCGGCCTTTGCATCATACCAAGTTTTGAATCCGTGAGTGATATAGGTGCCGTAGCCGTTTTCATTTACATCGTACAGATATAAAACCACCTGTCCGTTTGATCTGGATAATGACATTCGAAGTGTAGCCAGTGCTGTCCCCCTGATTTTTTTTGCCGAAGTCAGTACCGGACCTTCGTAAACAATAGTTGTAGTTCTGTTGAGTAGCGACAGATTGCAGATTAGAGGTACCTTGAACTGTTCCAGCACCGGCAGAACCATGCATCCAGCCTGAGTCTGAAGCATCATCGCATCAAGAATCCAGGTTATGCTGCTTGAATAGATTGTGTTCATCCCCTTGGTGGTGCCAGGCTTATAAGAAAGTTTTCCGTTTGTGTAAGTTCCTTTTGGTTCGCAGTAGAGTGTTTCGCTTGTAATCGATTTTGCGGGCCACACATAATTACCGTTGGTGACAGTGAGGTCATCAGTATTATATACAGTACGCACCAGGTTGTTTTTCTCTTCCATTGTGATAATGGCGCTTTTCTTGGTTTTGGGTACTATGCCGGTATCGATCCCTTTTAGCCAGTAGTCGAACCATTTATCAACGTTGCTATAAGTGTAGTTCGCGAAGCCCAGAATTCCTCCGGCTTCAGCCGTCCCATGCGTACCCTGGTTCAGGTCCAGTCGCTTGTGATCAACTGTAAGTGCGTTGAAATAATCGATTGCCACGTCCGGCTGAAACATATAGTCCTCAAAATTATGACTTATGTATACCGGTTTATTAAGTTTATTAAGATCAGAAATATAGTCCACCGGTGACTTTCCTGCAAGGAAACTCTTGAGCCAGTCGATATTTATATGTTTCAGGGTGGAGTTCCATACTTTGTAAATCTGGGAATCGGCATTAGCAAGCAGAGCGGCGGTTCCACAGAGAATGATGCCCCAGAACAGACGCGGAGTGTCCTCGGAATACATGCTGCGGTACATGTCCATGTATGAGGATATAGCGGCGCATGTTTTTACACGTGAATCGTGGCTTATAGCATGGAGACTTGCTCCTCCGCCGAGCGATATGCCCGAAACCCCTATATTTTCAGCGTTGATGGGAAGGTTCGCGATCGCCCAGTCTAAGACGTGGGAAAAATCGGCGTAATCCCATGGCCCGCTTAATGATGCCTTGCCGCCGGAAAGCCCCCATCCTCTCTGCGAATAACTGAGGACTACATATCCTTTTTTCGCGAAGTGATAAGCCTGTGCGTAGTATTCATGCTCTTCCAGAGCCCAGCTGTTCATCATTATAATAAGCGGAAATGTTTCTCCGCTGGTTTTAGCAACAGGGGTGAAAACGTTTGCAGCGAGATAGATAGTTTCTCCATTATATGTTGAAGGTATTTTAGTTTTATCTGTCCATTTATATTTATAGGTTTCGCCCGTATTCTCATCAGTTGCAGCAGTAAGTGTCGAAGTACCGCCGGGCAGCGGGCATGTCTGCGTGACTGTGTCGGTCTGATTTGAAGTATCGTTAGTATTGTCTGAAGTACTGTTCTGTGTCGCCTCCTGCATGTCCCCTGCGTTATAGCATGAGATAAGAGAGCCGGACAGGAAGATAAAGATGAGAGCGATAAGACGAAGTGTTTTCATTTTATGCTACCTCCAGATTCTGTGTGTTTCTATTGTAAAAATAATGTTTAAGCAAGAGTTTTTTTTTAAATATCCGGCTGTTGACAAAATTTTTAAACCGGATATGTAATAAAAAAACACTCTGCTGCCTTAAGGCGGGGCAGCCTGCAGATCAGACTCTGGTTTAATTATCGAATTAATTTCTGATTAACTGTTGTTTTTTATTATTGGTCCGGGTCATTATATATCCGGTTCTCTTCTGAAAAATTTGAAACCGACCGGTCAGTTTTCGAATGATAAATTTGAACAAAAAAAGTCAAGACATTTGTAAAAACTTTTATCTCAGGTATCAATAATTTAAACTGCTTTCCCGAGTTCTTCTGAAGAATATATCAAATAACGGTTTTTGTTATAAATTATGAGTATCGCATTGATGCATTTATATCATCTATCTGAAACGGCTTCAGATCAGTTAAGTTAAAATAATCTTTCCCGGGGGTTTTAGATAACTCCTGCCCGTGATGACCTCATTTAAGAGATCTGAATCACTATTGAATTAAATTTTACAATCGGCCGGGTGTCTGACTTTTTATCAAAAGAGATTTTCTGTTTCATTAAATATGAATAGTCCAATCACTACTAATTCAATATCGCTTCAGTGAATATAAATATTATTACGTCTTAATACGTGCCAGGCTAATAAAATTTCAAAATAAGATGTGATAAAATGGTAATAATAAAAAATTATTTGACATTGATTATTTAAAATGATAGCTATTTTTGTATAGTGGGAAGGATTTTCGCCCTGCAGGTTGACTCAAAAACATACAATAAAATCGCCTTAATTAAAACTTATCAAAAAAAATCATAATAAAAATGGGGGAGCGGATGGGACTTAACAAACTTGTAGACACTAGAGACCAGAGATTTGTTCTTTTTGAGATGTTTAAAATTGATGAGCTGGCAAGCATGCCCAGGTTTTCTGAATTTGACAGAGATACATACGAGGCAACGCTTGAACTGGCAGAACAGATTGCAGTTGAACAGGTATACCCTGTCAACATGGAAACGGATAAAGCCGGTGTTCAGTATGATCCATCGACCAGAAATGTAAAAGTTCCGGAACAGTATAAGCCTGCAATGGCATCTTTTAATGAGTCCGGTTTTCCCGGTATCTCCAATGATCCGGAGATCGGTGGTATGGGAATGCCCGTTGTAATGAACATCGCTTGTAATGAATTTTTCAACGCCGGCTCTGTAGCGTGGAATATGTTTTCAATACTGAGCGGAGGCGCACTTAACCTTATAAAAAATTTTTACGAAGGTGCTGATAAAGCCGTGATTCTCTCCAAGATGATCGAGGGGAAATGGAGCGGCACTATGTGCCTTACCGAGCCTGATGCAGGTTCGGATGTCGGAGCATTGAAGACAAAGGCCGTTAAGAATTCTGACGGTACATATAGAATTACGGGACAGAAGATCTTTATCTCTGCCGGTGAGAATGATATGTATGAAAATATAATGCATCCGGTTCTTGCCAGGCTTGAAGGTGACCCTGCGGGAACAAAGGGTATATCAATATTTCTTGTACCAAAATTTATGGTTAATCCTGACGGTACTTTAGGCAAGCGGAATGATGTTGTCTGCACAGGCGTTGAACATAAAATGGGTATTCACGGATCACCCACATGTTCGCTGAGTTTCGGAGATAATGGTGAATGTGTCGGTTTTCTTATGGGGAAAGAGCGCGACGGGATGAAGATCATGTTCCAGATGATGAATGAGGCAAGGCTGCAGTGTTCAAACCAGGCACTTGCACTTTCGAGTTCCGCATACCTTCATGCTGTTACATACGCGAAGAACAGGAAACAGATGGCACATGTCACAAAATCACAGGATCCAAGTGCTCCATCTGTCGCGATTATCGAGCATCCGGATGTCAGAAGAATGCTCATATGGATGAAGGCAAATGTTGAAGCAATGAGGATGACAACATACTTTACCAGCTACAATATTGATGTTTCTCATAATGCGCAAGGCGATGAAGCAAAAGAAGCCGGAGCTCTTACTGATTTTCTTATACCTGTCTGTAAAGCGGGGAATTCTGATCTTGGATGGGATATAACATCTGAAGCAATGCAGGTTTATGGCGGTTATGGATACTGCTGCGATTATCCCGTTGAGCAGCTCGCAAGGGATTCTAAAATTCTTACTCTTTATGAAGGGACAAACGGGATACAGTCAATAGATCTTATGACAAGAAAGCTTCTGATGAACAAGGACCAGTATTATTTCAACGTCTTTAAGAAACGGATACGTAAAACAATAGATGAAGCAAAAGGTGTGGTGGATGAAAAGTATATATCCCCGCTGGAGATGGCAATTGTAAAGATGGATGAACTCGTAGCTGTATTGATGAAGAATCTCGCAGCAGGAAAAATCATGGAGATTTTTATAAGCGCCGGACCGCTTCGCCAGGCGATGACTATGCTTACGCACGCGTGGATGCATCTCTGGAGTCTTACTATTACAACAAAGAAACTGAAGGAAATTGCCGGAGATCTCAAAGGGGATGAGAAAAATAAACTTATAAATGAAAATCTTGAAGCAGCTTATTATTCAGGAAGAGTTTTATCTTCACAGTATTATATCGGCGCAAATTTTTTAAATTACTTCGGGAAAATAGAATCAATTCTGGCAGAGGAGACGGCCGTATTGAGATCTTCTACTGCGATTTTCAGCGGAGCGCCAGCAGAATAATTGTTATTAAAACATGGCTAAAACTGGTATTTTGTACAGTTTTTGATAAAAAAAGCAGGGGCTCTGACCCCTGCTTTTTTTATTCTATACTCATTCCGGTTACCCGGCAGGCTGAATTCTGATTATGCCTGTGTAAGAGTTACGGCTGCTGTGTTAACGATATCATCAACCGAGCATCCTCTTGAAAGGTCTGTTATCGGCTGTGCAAAACCCTGAAGGAATGGTCCGTATGCTCCTGCGCCTGCGAATCTCTGAACAAGTTTGTATCCTATATTTCCTGACTGAAGATCCGGGAATATAAGTGTGTTTGCGAAACCTGCAACTGTTGAGCCGGGAGCTTTCTGCTGGCCAACGCTTGCAACGAGAGCCGCATCTGCCTGAAGTTCTCCATCAACTTTGAGATCCGGAGCCATTTTTTTAATCAGTTCGAGAGCTTTTACAACTTTATCAACATTTTCATGTTTTGCTGAACCTTTTGTTGAGAAGGAAAGGAGAGCAACAATAGGCTCTGTGTTCAGGAATTTTCTGCATGATTCAGCAGACTGAATAGCTATCTCAGCGAGCTGCTCAGCTGTAGGATCTGGAATGGTTGCACAGTCTCCGAAAATCATAAGTCCGTCTTTACCCCATTTTTTATCAGGCATATCCATTACAAAGCATGAAGATGCGGATTTTACACCTGCAGATGTTCCTATGATATTGAAACCTGCGAGGAGAACTTTTCCGGTTGAGTTTTCAGCTCCTGCAACCATAGCATCAACCTGTTTCAGTTTTACCATCATTGCTCCCCATCTGAGGTTATCGAGCATAGATTTTGCAGCTTCTTCTTCTGTAACGCCTTTGTGTTTTCTCATTTCAAAAAATGCATTTGCGTATTTGGCTTTCAGATCTGATGTTGCCGGATCAATAAGCGATATACCACTTAAGTTTACACCCTGCTCGGCTGCTACTTTAGCGATCGCGTCATGATTACCAACAAGGAAAACTTCTTTTGCAATCTGTTCATCAGTGATGATCCTTGCAGCTTTAACTGTTCTGGGCTCTGTCCCCTCGGCAAGAACAAGCTTTTTCCCTGCTTTTTTGGCATTAGCTCTCATGTCTTCTGTAAAACTCATAATTATTACTCCTGATTTAAGTTATGTTTATCTAGGTACTGATGAATAAATGCAATATAGACCGTTTCCGGACATATAAAACCGGAAAACATACGGACAGCCATAAAAACTTTAGTTCTTTCAGGATTTTAGAGTTGAAATCTGCTCAAAAAGCCCCGGAAGTTATGTCTAAAAAAATATATCAAGTTTTTATGACTGCTTATATATTACATTACTCATAAGGAACTATTCAAGTGATTATTAAAATCATATTACATTGGACAAATAATTGTATAATGTCAACAATTTAATATGAATCTCACCTGTTTAAGCTCATTGAATTGGAAATTCCAAGAGATGTATAGATTTCTCTGGTCGCTCGGCTCTGGTTAAGAGTATAAAAATGTACACCTTTTACGTTATTATCAATAAGCTCATGTACCTGTTGTGTGGCCCAGTGTATACCTACTTTTTCCACATAGGAGTCATCTTCAGCACGTGATATTGCTTTCTGAAGTTTTGCTGGAATTTTTGTGCCAAGTGCTAGCTCAGCCATACGATACATCCCTTTGATAGAAGTAACAGGCATTATGCCGGCGATTATAGGTATCTTTATACCTGCGATTTCACATCTCTCACAGAAATCATAAAAATCCCTGTTATCAAAAAAAAGCTGGGTACAGATATAATCGGCTCCGGCATCAACCTTCCTTTTAAGATTGTCCATTTCTTTAATTCTGTTCGGGGTTTCCGGGTGACCCTCCGGATACCCTGCTACACCAATACCCATTCCCGGAAAATTTCTTTTTACATATTCCACAAGTTCGGATGCGTATTGGAATCCGCCTTCTGTTTTTACGAAGTGCTCTGACCCCGATGGCGGATCTCCGCGTAAAGCCATAATATTTTCAATTTTATTATCCCTGTATCTGGATAATATAGAATGTATCTCATCAGCTGTTGATCCTACGCAAGTAAGGTGAGAAACTACTGTAAGGTTTGTCTGGTTCTGTATTTTAACAACAAGGTTATGTGTAAGGTCGCGCGTAGAACCCCCTGCTCCGTAAGTTACGCTTACATAAGCCGGTTTCAGATTTACCAGTTCACTTATTGTTTTGAAAAGCTCTTCTGATGATTTTTCTGTTTTTGGAGGGAAAAATTCAAAGCTGAATGAAATTTTATTATTTTTGATTATATCTCTAATATGCATTATTCGTCCTCTTTATAAATCTTATAAAAATGAATGATAAATATTTATGTCAATAAAATTTTGGATGAGGTCTGAATTCAGGGGGTGGGGTCAGAGCCGATTATATAAAAAAATGCTCTGACCCCATATGCGGATGCAAATTTTTTTTCTAGAGTTTTCCACAAACGTATTAATGATAAAAAACGGAGGGAAAATGTCGAGAAAACTGAGAAAAATTGAACAAGGTGTAACATATCATTGTTATACCAGATGTCACGGAAAAAAATATTTATTGCAGAGCAGATATGCAAACAGATATTTTAAGGAATCTATCTCTATGTGTCAGGAAAAGTATGACTTTGAGCTTATTGCAGCAGAAACGGTTGGGAATCATATACATCTGATAATCCGGACTCTGGAGGGGAAGGAGATTATTTCTGCTATCATGCAGTATATAAAGGCCAGGATGGCTGAAAAATATAATCGCGCGATGGGAGAAATAGGTGCATTCTGGAACGAGCGTTTTGGTTCGTCTATTATAGAAGATTCTGAAAATCCTGAAGAATATCTATTATGGTTATTGTGGTATATAGGATATAATCCTGTTCGGAAGGGGCTTTCACGCGATCCGAGAAAAAATGGCATAGGATTTATTAATTTTTATTTAACTGAAAATTTTAAATTAGATATTAAAATTACACGCCATCACTATTTTCTCAAATTGGGTTCTTCTTTTAACGATTGTGTTAAGAAATTATTATTATATGAAGAGGCTTATCTTAAACGGTTCGCTTTGTATTTCTGAAATGAATGGTCGGATCATTAGCAGGTTAAAGCAGCTATTTTTAATAATATTTTTAGAAGTAATACATTCTTGACTTTACCGTATAAATTTTAAAATAAATATCAACATAAATGAAAGGTAAAATGTAAAAAATAAATTTGTAAAACGGGCAAATTTTGTCAGGGCGATTTCACATCCTGTATGTATTGAAGTCTTGAAAAATTTCAGCTGATAAACAGTTGAATTGGTTATGAGATAATCTTTGAAATTTCTCTTGTACAATTAAAGACTTCACATCATTTGATGTCTGCTGCCTTGATCTTCGGTATTGTTGAGGCTTTGAAGTCCAGTTACTGTCTGGATGTTAATGGGATTGAGGATAGATCCGTGTTTTTAAAAGATATTTTTTTAATGATAACTATTGAAGGTATTATAAATAAATATTGAAAAATGACAAATATGAAATTTGAAATGTTAAAAACTTCTGATAAAAAGTCTTTGCTGTTTGTTTCTGGAATATCTTTAAATAAATGCTCTGACCCCGGAAATGAAGAAACAAACGATTATGATAATGCTCTGACCCCTCAACCTCAATACATTACCGGTTATTTCTGTACCAGCACAGGAAAAATTCCTGTGGTTTCGACCAGGCTTTCTTCCCGTGATAAACTTGAAACAATAAGAGCAAGAATCAGTTCATTTCGGATGAATTTTTCTGTAAATCCGGGACTTTATGCTGTTGGAAACCCTGATCAGAATTCCGATATTTTTGTAACTGCAAATTATAAAATGAGTTTTGATGTTCTTAGATCTTCGTTAAACGGCATCAGTGGGTGGATAATCGTGCTTGATACTAAAGGAATTAATGTCTGGTGCGCTGCCGGGAAGGGTACTTTTGGTACTCAGGAGCTGTTGAAGCAGATTTCAAGGACGAAAATTTCTGAACTGGTGAGTCACAAAAAAATAATCCTTCCTCAGCTGGGAGCACCCGGAATCAATCCTGCTGAGATTAAGCGAAAAAGCGGATTCAGGATTATGTACGGACCTGTTCATGCGGAGGCTCTGACCCCCTACCTAAAAAACGGTTATAAATGTACTGAAGAAATGCGAAGGATAAGATTTTATTTTTTTGATAGATTAATCCTTACTCCGATCGAGCTCCGCCAGGCCCTTGCTAAATATCCTCTTTATGCAATAGTTGTATTAATATTTTTCGGGTTTAAACCTGAAGGTATAATCTTCAGAGATGCAGTAGAGAAAGGTTTCCTGTTTCTTGTGTCAGGATTTGTTGCAATACTGGCTGGCTCGTTTTTCACTCCGTTATTACTTCCATTTATACCATTCAGGTCCTTTGCCATGAAGGGTTTTATCACAGGAACTGTTTTTTATACCATAGGGATATATTTTTCCGGTTTGTATTGTAGTAATAACATCTTCCTTCTTATATCGGCAATGTTATTTTTCCCGTTACTTTCCTCATACATCGCTCTTCAGTTTACCGGGGCTTCAACCTATACAAGCCTTTCTGGTGTACAGAAGGAGCTGAAAATAGCATTCCCAATATATGTATCCGGATTAGTGTTATCGTTTATATTCCTGATACTTTACAAAATTTCTGATTGGAGATTATTATGAAATATCTGAAAAATATAGTGACTCTGAAGTTTTTTCCTGAGAAATGCACCGGTTGCGGTATGTGTCTGGAGGTCTGCCCTCATGCTGTTTTCAAAATTGAAGACAGGAAGGTATCAATAGTTGAGAAAGACAGGTGCATGGAATGCGGTGCATGTGAAAAAAATTGCGATTTCGATGCTATTTCTGTTAAATCCGGAGTAGGATGTGCCGCAGCTGTAATCAACGGAATGATAAAGGGGTCAGAGCCTAACTGCGATTGCAGTGGATCTTCCGGCAATTGCTGCTAAATTTTTCAATCCTGCCGATTTATTAAAAAGGGGACAGAGCATGGCTTTCTACAAAAAAGAGTGTAAAATGGGAAATATATACCTTGTCGATACCCAGCAGTTTAATATGGAAACCATAACAAGCGTTTTCTGTTACAGCGACGGCAAGAGGTCGCTGCTGATGGATATTGGAACTTCCGATAATATTGATGCAGTACTACAGTCTCTTCTGCGCCGTGGTATCGCGCTTGAAAGTCTTGAGGGGATTGTCCCCAGCCATTACCATTTTGATCATGGAGGGGGGAGCGCCGAGCTGTGGAACAGGTTAAAGGGTATAAATAAAAAATTTAAAATATATACAAACCGTATAACCATGAAAAATCTGCAGAATTCAGCAGATCATCTGCGTGGAGCGAAAACAACATTCGGAAAATTTATAGGAACTATGGATCATATACCTGATGATGTTTTCTGCATAGTAGAGCCGGATGAATTTCTGCCAATAGAATTTTCAGGAGGGGAGAGAGTGAAACTGCTCTATACCCCGGGTCATACAGTTGATCACTGTTCGCCATCGGTTGTTCTCGGAGACAGGACCATATTTACCTTTACCGGAGAGGCCCTTGGAACAATCTATACAAATGAAAGTATGCTTACAACCCCGACATCGATGCCGCCGAACTTCCGCTATGATGATTACATTGCCAGCATGAAAAAAATAAAAGGGTTAAATTCCGAACTTCTTGGATTCTGTCATTTCGGTATAATCTCCGGTACTGATGACATAAACTTTGTCTATAATGATCATATGAGTTTCATGGTCAGTTTCCGTCAGGGGATAATTGATGCATTTAATGAAAATCCTACAACGGAACATGTTATGTCAATGACCGAACATCTCTGGAAAGACAGGATTGACAGCGGATTTGCCGGAGTAAAGGGGAGCGAGGCGTTTTTCGGTAATCTCCGTCTTGCACTGACATATGGTGTAATGGTTGATCTCGGTTTCCGTGGACCGAAGTATGAAAGCAAATCGGAGAGGCTCTGACCCCTTTTATAGTGAGCACTCAGCCGTGTCCGCAGCCTCCTCCGCAGGAACATGAACACTCTGCGCCTTCAGCCTTCTCAAAGCATTCTCTCCCCTCCATGAAAGAATAGAACGCGAGACCGGCAGCCCCGATGGAATCGACAAAACTGATCCCTGTAAGTTCAAAGATGGCACTTGAAGCGAGGAGTATTAACGACATGTAAAGACATACCTTTGTGCACCCGGCATCAGAAATTATCGGCTGTGATTGAAGCTTCATGCCGACCGAGAGCTTGGCCTTCATAAGAAAGTACATTGTGACAATAGATATAGATGAGATTACTATCCCCCAGAAGGTAGTCTCCGGTACAGCTCTTGTTGAGATATTATAGATTACAGTAATCACAAGCCCTGCGGTAAGGAGATAAAAAGATATCCCTGTAATTCTGAGAGCGGTCTTTTCAAATCTGTTATCTTTTTCGAAATCATTTTTTCTGAATCTTACAATCATATGGGCTATTCCGATTCCCGAGATAACTTCAATGAAGCTGTCTATGCCGAAACCGGCCAGTGCCAGAGTCTCATCTGTATATCCGAAATATGATGATACAATACCCTCGATAATATTGTAGAAAATAGTCACCATGCTCAAGATAAATGCTGTTTTATATAGAGATGCTGTATCGGGTCTGTTCATATTAATACATTTCCTTTTTTAGTATGTTTCTATTGTAGTTCTGCCCGAGATCCATGCAATAAATATTTTATGGATTCCGGAAAGTTTTTCTTTTTATAAAAATATAATATGTTATTATCACCGGAATTAAGTTTTTAACGACGGCATTAAAATAACAACGATATCAGCCAGACGACAGTGAATGATGCCAGGCCGGAGATCAGCGTAGCGGTTGTAAAATACTTATAAGTTTCCTTCGTGCTTATCCCGCTGTAATGTGACACTATCCAGAAATACGGATCATTGGCGTGAGATACCATCAGTGAACCGGCTGTTATGGCGACAGCTGCATATGATGGATCTAGCCCCGCTGTCGTAATGAAAGAAGAGGATAATGATGCAGCAGTAATCATCGCTATAGTAGATGAGCCGTTGACTGTTTTTACCGCTGCTGAAATCAGAAAGGGGAGGAGAAGTCCTGCTCCTGCAAAAACGAAATTCCCGGAGAGAGTTTTAACCAATGGTGTAGCTTTCAGGGCTGCGCCGAAAGCACCGCCGGCCATCGCGAGAACAAGCAGTTTCGCTGAACGGTCGATACTCTCCGAAACCCATGAACTGAAGGTATTGCCGAAATCGTTTTTTCTCAGAAGAAGCAGGGCAAGAGAGAGACCGATAAGAATTGCAACTGAGGGCTCTCCGGTGAACTCGAAAAAAGAAAAGATTATACCGTTGCCCAGCGGCCTCGATGCAGAGGAGGTAAATGATTTTAACGATATTAAGAATAACGGTACAGCCAGAGGGAGAACAGATATTCCGGGTGCCGGAAGTTCTTTTGTCATTATATGTTTTTTATCCGCCAGCCTGTGCAAAAGATCGGGGTCGGTGGATATAAAATATCTGCACCAGAAGTAGGCCGCTGCAGTTCCGGAAAAAGAGCATATGACGGCTGCAAAAAAGAATTTTAACATTCCGCTGTTGAGCATGCCGGCCGCAGCGAGCGGACCGGCGGACAACGGAAGTATGGAGTGGAGAGTACAGATTCCTGCAGCAAGAGCAACTGTAACAGAACCTGCTGGTTTTCCGTTTTCCTTTTCAATAAGTTTTCCTGCAGGTGCAAAGAGTATAAATCCCGATTCAGACGGACACGATACCGATAAAATACTCCCGGCTGCTGTAATGAATGCGGGCGCTTTTTTTCTCCCCGTGAAACCGGTAACGGCGTCTGTGATGGTAATCAATGCCCCGGTCTTTTCCAGTATGACGCTTATCGCAGTTCCAGCGATTATCAGAATACCGTAATATCCGGCAGTTGCGCCGAAACCGTTTCTTATTGCTGTCAGGGTATTTGAAGGGGATACTTCGCTTATCATGCAGAGTATAAATGATGACGGTATCAGAATAAAGAACGGATTTAGTTTGTATCTGCAGGTTAAAAAAACGATCAGTATTGCTGAAGTGATTATTATTGTAGTGTAAATAACTTCTGAAAACATGATTTCCCCCTGTTCAGGCTTTTTTAACGGATCTCTGTGATCTTAAATGCAGTTCAATGCAGATCAGAGCAGTTGCGGGCATACTGAGAAACATACCAATACAGCCAATTGCTGACTGTACAAGCTCGCTTAAAACGGGATTATAATTTATTACCATTGTTAAGGGAATCCCCGGTTCCAGTTTGAGTGCAATTATAAGCACAAGGGGGAGGGATGTCCCTACGTATGCAAACAAAAGTGTATTCATCGTGGCTCCAAGCATGTCAGAGCTTACTGTGACGACTGACTTGAAAGCCTGACCAAAAGTAATTTCTGGATTGACGCGAAATATCTCCTCTGTAGCTGAGGCGATTGATATACATACATCCATAATGGCTCCAAGAGCTGCAATGATAAATCCTGAAAGCGCAAGACCTTTAAGATCTATGTCAATGCTGGAAGCATAAAATAAAGTCATCATTTCATTTGTGACAATACCTGTGATTCTGAGCAACCATCCGGAAAGTAGTGAGAGTATAGTTGCTATAATCACTCCACTTGATGAACCGATAATTGCGGCAACGGTTTTTTTCTCGAAACCCATTATTATCGGAACAGTAATGACAATTGAAAAAAGTGATATCGCGACAGCCATCGGTATCGGAGATTTACCCTTCAGCGTCAGCGGTACAAGGAGATAAAAAAGAAGAAAAATTGTCGCACCCAGTGAAGCAAGAGATAGTACTCCTCTGAGCCTCCCAACCAGGATCACCGAGATGAGTAGTATAACACCGAGAATAATGATCCCTCTGGTGTTTTCTACATCGTACATAATAATATAATCGATATCTCCGGAATGCTGCAGTTTCGATATACCTATAAAGACAACATCTCCCGTCTGATAAAACATCCCCTTCGGCATGTTGTCATCACCTTTAAATTCAACAATACCACTTTCCCCCTTTTTCGGGCCATCAAGTATTTTAAGATGAATACGGACCATGATATCATATATATTATTTTTATCTTCATTAACATGTTCTATTTTTTCAACCACAGCTCTTGCGAATATTCTCTGGTCGTTATACAGTTTTTTCTCCACGGCCGAGAGAGAATTTGATAACGTGAGCATCAATATGAAAAAATTCAGAATTATTATGGTAATTTTTTTCATCAGACAAAACCTCAATCTGCCACTACCGCTCATAAGTGCATATAAGTCAAATCTTGAATAGCCGGTATTGAAAAAATTAAGGAAAATAATAATGAATGCTGGATATATAGTATTATCAGTTGTAGAATACTTATGGTTTTGCCGTTTTATAGCTGAAAAAATTTGTATATTTATGAGTATAAGATATAGATACAAGGGGTCAGAGCATCCGGGACAATAAATTTTTTAAAAAAAATATTTCCAATAAACTGCATTTAAAATAAATAATAATTCTTGACAAGTTAAATAAGGATTTTATATATGCAACTAGTTGAATAATAACAAATCTTGAATTTAAAAATAAAGACGGGAGAGCAGTTTTAAACAGCTGCTGGAATCAGTTAATATATGGCTTTGTCACATTCAATACTCGCGACACTTGTAGGAAGAGGAAAACCGTGCAGCGGTTATGATCTGGCGAAGGAGTTTAACAGTTCAGTAGGATTTTACTGGAAAACTACCCATCAGCAGATCTACCGGGAACTTGCCAAGCTTGAGACAGAGAAACTTGTCACTTCTGAATTAATTAAGCAGAAGGACCGTCCGGACAAGAAGACCTACAGTGTAACGGAAGCCGGTCAGGCTTATCTGATAAAATGGATTGCCCGTCCATCCGAACCGAGCCCTATTAAAGAAGATATGCTGGTGAAGATGTATGTAGGATTTTTAGTTCCGAAAAATGTCCTGGTAGAAGAGCTTGAACAGTTGAAAACTATTCATGAGGAAAAACTGAGACGTTTCCGGGAATATGAAACAAAATTCTTTTCAGATGTAAAGTCTCTTCCGCTAAAAGGTAAATATCGCTATCTTAACCTGAGGAGCGGAATCGCTTTTGAAACCGGCCATATTAAATGGTGCGAGGAAGCTATAGAGTTTTTAAAGAATGAATTTGAATAAAAAATAAAAAAACAGGAGTTTCATAATGAAGACAAGAATAACTGAACTTTTCGGGATCAAGTATCCTATAGTACTGCCGGGGATGAGCTGGATCAGTACACCGGAACTTGTTGCGGCTGTATGTAATGCAGGCGGTATCGGATGGCTGGCAACCGGCCCTCTTTCCACCAAGCAGACAGAAGCCTCTATCAAGAAAATCAGGGAACTTACAAAAAAGCCTTTCGGCGCAGGCGCGACTCTTCTGATGCCGGGTGCTAAAGAAAACCTTGAAGTACTGATTGATATGCAGGTGCCGGTAATCAATGTTTCCCTCGGAAAACCGGATGACATAGTAAAAAGAGTTCATAAATACGGCGGAAAAGTAATCCAGACTGTAATCGGAGAAAAACATGCCCAGTCAGCTCTTAAAGGCGGAGTTGATGCTCTGCAGGTAACAGGATATGAAGCTGCTGCTCACGGCGGGAAAGTGGCCAATCTCTGTCTCATCCCTGCAATACGAGAGATCACAGATGTTCCAATCGTTGCTTCCGGCGGATTCGCAACCGGCCAGGGTCTAGCAGCCGCTCTTGCTCTTGGAGCAGATGCCGTTGCTATGGGTACAAGACTTGCGACAACAAAAGAGAGCCCTGTTCATGAAAGAACAAAACAGGCCCATCTTGCAGCAGGTGTTGAAGATACTCTCTATTCAGACCGTTTTGACGGGCTATGGTGCCGTGTTCTTAAATCAAAATCTGCCGAGAAATCGATCAAGTCCGGAATGAATCTTTTCAAAGCCATGCTCGTCGGCCCTAAGATTGCTAAAGATATGGATCTCCCTCTTATGAAAATTATGCTCGGTATGCTGGCGCAGCCGGACAAGATGATTACCCTTGCTCATATGGCTACCGCTTTCGGCAAGATACAGGCAGCAACGGAAGCTGGAGACTATGACAAAAAGGGTGTTGAGCTTATAGGTCAGTGCTGCGGTCTTATTCACGACATGCCGACCGTTAAAGAAGTAATCGAAAGAATTGTAAAAGAAGCAGCATCAACAAATACTAAAATGACAGCTATGATCAAGTAGATATCTTGTTTATTGCTAAAAAAGGCTGACCTTAAATATGGTCAGCCTTTTTTTTTGATGCATTTTATAGCATTACTTCATTTTATTCATCTGCAGCTTGGCGCCCATTGCCAGAAGTGTCTGGTTTCTGTCTTCAACGTTCAGAGCCTGTTCCATTCCGCCGGCGTCGATATTCATGTTTATGGCTTCTTTTGTCAGACGCAGACCCATATGATTTTTTGTCATCATGATTCTTGCGAACTCCATAGCCGTCTCATGGAGCTTTTCTCTTTCCACGACTCTTGTCACAAGTCCGAGATTCCATGCCTCTTCGGATGTCATAAACTTTCCGGTGTACATGAATTCATACGCACGCCCGGCTCCTATCATCCTGGGGAGCAGATAGCTGCATGACATGTCGGCTCCGCCCAGACCGATATTTATATATGCTGCGTTAAATTTGGCGTCAGTGCTGATTATCCTTATATCCGATGATAGAACAAAACTGAATCCCTGTCCCGATGCAGCGCCGTGGACCTGTGCGATAATAGGCTGTGGAGCCCTTCTCATATGAAGATTTATACGAGCGAGACGCGCCTGGAATCTGTAAAATTCGTCAGCAGACATTTTGGGAGCAGTCTCCATCGATTCCTTCAGATCAAGACCGGCGCAGAATCCCTTCTCCCCGTTACCCTTCATTATCACGATTACAGTCTCAAGATCGTACAACCGTTCTCTCCAGAAATGCTCCAGTTCCTCCATCATCAGATGGGTAACAGCATTATAGCTTTCGGGTCTGTTCAATGAAAGCTGCATGATCCCTTTTTCGAGAATTTCAGTCTGAATTGTTTTATAGTCCATATTCACCTTCCGCTGTGTATTTTTATTAAAACGACTATTCACGATAATTGTAACCGGATTCGTGCATTCCATTGATGAGAAGAACTGTTATATTTATGAATCTATTTATATAATAAAAGGAGCTCCGTGCCAGAAACCGGTATTGGAGTTCGAAAATAACTGACAACTATTTGTGCTTTTGTCGGTTATTCAGTCTGAAAAGTATCTCTAAAAGTAGGTAGTTATGTATTTATTGGAAAAAGTCAATCTAAATAGTACTAATAAAACCGTCCATTCGGCATATATCACTTGACAGGTTTTATATAAAATTTAATATTTATATAGTGTCTGATTCACCCGTTATGTCTTAAATCCACAATAATAAGTACTGATTTAATTATTACAGTATGTATCTTATGGAATAACATATGGGTCAGGGCATTTTTTCATCAGCAACCGGCATGTTTTTTTTTGCATCTATGCCGGCAAATAGATAAAATTTATTAAAACATTACTGGAGGATCATATTTATATGAAAAGAGCACAAATTTTAAAACTGTCCTTTGCCGCGATTCTGGCATTGGCTATCTGTATGCCCGGTTTTTCTTATAATCTGGGTGGAAAAGAACTAGTTAAAAACGGTGAAGGCCCAAGAAATAAATGGATGATGCAGGTGTACTGGGCAACGCTTTATGTTCCGGCTGAACTTAAAGGCGGTGGCGATACACAGATAATTGATGCAGATCAGCCTATGATTATGGATATACTTGTTACATCTGGAATGGTGTCTAAGGATAAATTTGTCGGCGCGATAGTTGAAGGATTTGAGAATTCTGCAAAAGCCGGTTATGGAACAACTGAGAAAGATAATTATGTTAAATTATATGAAGGTATCAAGTTTTCAAAAGATGATTTAATTTCTCATCGTTATGAGCCGGGTAAAGGTCTTTCTGTAGTTTATAATCCGAAAGGGGGCCAGGCAAAGGTTCTTGGAGTTCTCAAGGGCATTCAGGTTAAAAAAGCTTTCTGGGGAATTTTCCTCTCTTCAAAACCTGCTCAGGATAATCTGAAAAAGAAACTTCTTGGTAAATAATCAATATTAACAGCAGGGAGTCCGCCGGTACATTCCCGGTGACTATCAAGGGGCCAGAGCCCCTTGGACCCTGTAATTAAACTGAATTATAATTTCCCCGGCAGTCTGCTCTGATCTGAATAATCAATATAATGTAAAATAATTATCAGTTGAACGAAGTTCGTTACTCGGTAATTATTTCCGTATCTACTCTTCTGTTATACTGTGCCGTGTCAGAGGTGTTCTTTTTTATAAAACCGAGACCTTTAACCTTTATTCTGTCACCATCAATCCCGGCTTTTATCAGGAAATCTCTTATCTTTTCGGTTCTCCGGCTGCTTATTTCAAGATTTGATTTGTAAGATCCCGCTCCGTCTGCATATCCCTCGAGGGAAATTTCAGCATCCTCATTCTCACGCAGGAAAAAGATCATCTCCTGAAGATAGGGGATATCCGATGTGGAGATTTCAGCTGAATTAAAACCGAAATAAACAGGTTTTGCGGTAAACTCCCTTCTGGCCGCCGGCTCGATTTTAATAATTGAATAAGGTATTTTTTTATTCTTTATCAGGAATTCCACCGCGAAAGGTTTCATATCAGAACCGCCGGGCAGAACAAGAACCCTTTTAGTATCAGTATCGGGGATTATCTCTATGAATCCTGAAGAGTCAGGGGATCTCAGTTCATTTTTTACAGGCCATGCATTTTTCTGCAGCGAAGAGAAAAAAAGCACCTGTATTTTCACTCCGTCGGGATTGGAGTAATTTGCCGATTCAATTTTAACAGTAAGATTATCATGGGTTACTGTAACCTTCTCAGGGGTATCGATCACTTTTTCAGTGACATCCCTAACTTTCTCGGGAGCCTTCTCGATCTTAACGGGGGTATCCTCTATGTCCAATTGTTTGATAGACAGATCATAACTGCCGCCGATCCCTGCTGCATTTGAGGCTATAATGACAGTATCCTTATTTAATTCAGTGACGGAAATCTCGTCTCCAGAAGAACCGGAGGAGTCAGTAACGAAGTCCAGTTCTGTGATCTTTTTCTGTGCCTCATCTGAATAAAATACCTTACGGTTTTTCAAATCATCCTTTTTAAAACCTGTTATGTATGAACCTGGTCTGAAGAATGATTTTTTATACATGTAGATATCGGCATCCTGGTTTTTCGAAATCTCTGCGGTCTGAAGATCCTCCCATACACCATCCCTGTTTGCAACCTTTAAAATAGTAGCTTTTGAGCCTTCATCAAACGGGAGCCTGGTAACATAGAGTGTTTTTTTATCTTTCGTTATAAAGGGGTACAGTTCGTCGTCAGTCGAGTTAATTGTTCCGTATAAAAGGGTTGGTTTTGACCATCCTCCCTTTTTCTTTTCTGAATAATATATATCGTATGACTGCTGGTCCGCGCTGGTGTTTTTTAAACCCTCGGGACGGTCAGATGAAAACATGATGAACTTCCCGTCTGGTGAAACATATGGGGAGATTTCATCAGAGTCGGTGTTCAGTTCGGAGAGAGGTTTTATTTCAGTCCATTTTCCTTTTACAAATTCGGAATAGTAGAGATCGCTGTTGTCTTTATCCTTCATTTTCCTGGCAAATATGAAGAGTTTATCGTCTCCGGTCATAGTACAGGAGGTCTCATCACCGTCAGTGTTTATTTTTGCCAGTAAGGTTTCGTTTATTATTGATGCAGCAGTGAGATGCGATACCGGTAATATGAGTATCATTATTAATATTATCTTTTTAGTGAACGTATTTTTCATGTATACAAAACCTCGGTTTGATTAATATCTGCTATAATAAAAAAACTCTTTTGAAAACGTATGGAGCCGTGACAGGCCACCGGTATAATATTATTGTTCACTTTATTGTCGGAAAAATCAATATAAAAATGGAGTTTATTAGTTTACCGGATATTTTTAAAAAAAAGCGATCTGTAAATAAACAGGATAAATAATCAGGCAGTGAGTTCGAAGGGGATATTTATTTTTATAATATTACCGCAGTTTTTCCATTCGATGTCGCAGAACTTTTTCATAAGCAGAAGCCCTCTCCCTCTTTCGCTGAGCCGGGGCTTTATCTCTTCCAACGCAATTTTGTGAAAATAGTCAAATCCCGCTCCTTCATCTTCAATCTCTATCTGGATGCCGGTCTGAGTAAGGATCATTTTGATGGAAATATTTTTTTCAGGGTCCCAGTTGTTTCCATGTTCCATTGCATTGATAATGGCTTCATCAAGTATCAGGTTAAGATCAAGCATATCAATACAGATTTTACCCTCAATTTCAGACAGTTTTTCCTTGATTATGTTGATGATACCGGTTTTGAGTTTTAATGTTGTAGGGAACTTCCCCTGGTAAAGTATCATATTTCTTATTAGAGGTTTTCCAGTTTATTGAATTCTTGGGAACGAAGTCAAATTCGGGGTGGGGAGATTCGAACTCCCGACTTCTTCGTCCCGAACGAAGCGCGCTACCTGGCTGCGCTACACCCCGATATAATTTAACTAAATAGAAAATTTCAGCTGGTATAAGTCAATTATTTTATTTTAACTCCATTAAAATAATATCTTTCTTACTGTTTTTTTTTGATCCGTCCGGAGCTGTTATGTATGATTTCTTTAATATGTGTCTCCAGATCAATCAGGAATCGGTATTAACTACATTTTATTATCTGTTTATAGTCTACAAAGGGTTTTTATCATTTATAAACAATTGACCTCTATTCTTTTATATTGAGGAGAACCTGGCATATTGCGATCCGCTACGGTTGTGGATGGCTCGTTTTAAAAAATTTTTTTTCAGGGTCTCTTAAATTTTTTTGGTTTCCAAAATAATTTAAATCTGTTTTGTTGTATTCTATAATAGTGTTTATGTTTTAAATACGGAGGTAAAAGTAATAAAAAATACTTGCGCCTAAAACGAAGTCTTTTATTGTGCACAACCGGGGTGGAGACAGTGCAATTTACTCATATATTTGTTAAAAAAGTTCCGGTTATAAGTTTCACCAGAGAGGATGGGAGCCTTCTCGGCAGTGATCTCAAAGTTTTCGGCGACGAGATAATGGACATTTTGGACGAAGGCGTTTATAAAGTTGCTTTTGATCTGAGAAAGCATTCCTATCTTAACAGTTTCGGTCTTGGAGAGCTGATCAATTTAAGAAATTACTTTCTTGATAAGGGCGTGATTTGCATCCTGATTATCACCAGTAAAAAAATTATTAAATTGTTTGATATGGTTGGTATTGGTGACCTGTTTGAAACAATAGCCTCTGAAAAAGAAATTTAATGGCGGTGTTGAGATGAGCGGCAGCAACGAATTGTATTCACCCTATATAGAAAGCGGTATAATAAAAAAAGACAAATACAGAATCTTCAGTTTTCTGGTCAGGGTCTTTTTCCGCAATATTGAGCTCGATAAAGAGAGCATCATGATTGTAGGTGAACATGCGGCGAAAGGTAAAATAGTATATGCATCGATGCAGACAACTTATACTTCGCTTTATATACTGATAAATCTTCTTAAAAAACATAATCTTCCTGCGCCGGTTCTCGGCCTCGGATTTATACCATATACCTACCAGAAACTGGTAATCATAAATAATGAAATCACGACATATCTGAAAAAGATTTTTAAATCCGGTGATTACAGCTTCATTCCAAATCATGAATACATCTCCCGGACGCTTGACGGCGGTAGCATAGCATTTTCGATGCTTTCAAGAAAACTTTTTATACGCAGGTATGTGCAGATTAAAACTGATGCTATAGGCTACCTGCTTGAGACACAGAAGAAGAGTGAAGACCCGATTTTTCTTTTCCCACAGGTTGTATTCTGGAACAGGAACCCTGAAAAATCGGGAACGGTACTCAATTCGGAAGCGGTCGGAGACAGGGGTCTTCTCAGCGGGATGCTGACCATGTGGAAAAGTGCGACTCCGGCTTTCGTAAGAATCGGGAAACCGGTCAATCTGAAAGAAGTGCTTGATGCGCAGAACGGAGCTGATATTAAACATCTCTCAAGGCAGGTGCGAAACAGCCTGATGGAGATCTACAATTATGAAAAGAGGAGTATTCTCGGCCCCCAGATAAAAACACAGCAGGAGATGATGGAAAAAGTTCTGTATCATAAAAACGTTCTTGATGTGATACAGCAGGAGATGAACGAGAAGGGGACCTCTGAAAAAAAATTGAGAAAAAAATCTTATGGGTATTTCAGGGAGATAGCCGCGGATTTTTCAATTGTCTACATAAGATTTTTTAAAGCTGCAAACGATTATCTGTTCAGGAAAATTTTTGACGGCATTCACTTTGATATTGAGGACTTCAAGAGGATAAGGGAGGCGTCAAGCAAAGGACCTGTTATCCTCGTCCCAAGCCACAAGAGCCACATGGACTACATTATCATTTCCAGTATGTTTTACCAGAATAAGCTCATTCCGCCTCATATACTTTCCGGATCAAACCTTACCTTTTTTCCGATGGGAAAAATATTCAGGAGATCCGGCGCCTTTTTTATGAGGAGAACATTCAAGGGACTGAATCTTTATGCTGTGGTCTTTAAACAGTACATCAAATCCCTTGTAAATGAAGGTTATACCATTGAGGTTTTTATAGAGGGAACACGTTCCAGGACAGGCAAGGTTATCCAGCCGAAAATGGGTATCATAAAATACTTAATCGAAGCGATAGATGAAGGTTACAACAGGGAGCTTGTTTTTGCTCCGATGACCGTAAACTATGACAGAATACTTGAAGAGAATTCATATCTGAAGGAGCTGAAGGGTAAGGAGAAAACTGAAGAGTCCACTTCCGGATTTATAAAAAGCAGAAAACTGCTTAATAGAAAATACGGAGCAGTTTATATGGGATTTAACGAACCCTTTACACTGAGCGAGGTCAGGGAGAAGTTTCTGAAGGAAAAAAATATCACAGATGCCGATCAGCTTACTGTGGAACTGGGTTATTATATAATCAAGAGGATTAATGAAATTGTAATAGTAACGCCGTTTGCCATAACCACCGCCGCGCTTCTTAACACCACTGCCCGTGGTTTCACAAGGGAATCTGTCAAGAGAAGGATCAATATGATCTATGCCTATCTGAAGAAGACAGACTATAAATTGTCAGAACCTCTCAGGGAGAATCCTGATTTTGATGCAATAATGGATATGGTTTTTGAATCTTACGCATATGACAGGATAATAAGCAGCGCCGGTTCATCGGATGATAAAAATAAAAATGGCGAAAACCAGAACGAGGAACTGTTTACAATAGATCATGACCAGCGTGGACGGATAAATTTTTATAAAAATTCAATCACGCATATGACGCTTCCGGTTAACATGATTTCACTTGCGTTGCTCATAACTTCAGCAAACGGAAAAGCCTCCAGAAGCAGGGTCACGGCTGAATTTGAAAAAATCAGGGATGCGCTGTCAAAAGAGTTTGTTTACCCCGACCTGCTGAACGATACAGATAAGGTCATTAAGGATACTCTTGCTCATTTTGAAGCTGAAGGAGCGGTCAGAAGTGACGGAAAAGAAATAATCTTTGACGATGCAGGCGGTGAGGTGCTGAAATTTTTTGCCGGTATGATACAGGATTATATCGAGTCTTATCTTATAGTGCTTAATACTATATCAGATATTACAGGGCACCATCTATCCAGGAAAGATTTGTCCATAGCGATACGTAAACGCGGAACCAGAATGTACCACCTCAGCGAGGTCCAGTGTTCGGAAGCCCTATCTCTTATTAACTATAACAACGCGATTGATAAATTCATAGAGGCCGGAATTTTAAAGCAGGACGGTGAGAGTAAAAAAGCCCAGATAACGATTGTCGACAGGGAAAGGGCGGTCGAACTGAAAACAACGATAGCCGGTTATCTTGAGAAAGTCCGCAGCAACTGATCCTCTTCCAGGTATCAGGCTTTACCCTCAAGCAGGGCTTTAACCGGGGCAAGGCCGGTTACTGAACCCTGCTCAATGGCTTTCAGCACAGCGCCGCCGCCTGTAAAAATATAGTATTCCGGCGAGTCAATAGCGACAATATAGAGGCCCGGGAGCAGACGTTTGAGTTCCTGCATCGTGTCTCCGCCCCCATACAGTTTAACAGAACCCCTTGTTTTATCGATCAGCTGATCCAGCGCAATTGTTCCTTCATTGAAGAAAGGAGTGTATCCCATAACTGCATTAACAAAGACCGTTTTCGCTTTCTGAAAAATTTCGACCATATCGGGTTCGCTGAAGCTCTCAGTTGCGACATCATATACATAGTTAAGTTCCATCCCCTGTTTGAAATTTCTTATATCAACCTTTCTGTATTTACCCTGTTCTCTAGCGTCGGGGACATCCGATTCAACAATAAATCTCGGCTCAATTATTTTACCCGGGAACTGAGATGAAAAGTCCACGAATTTTTTCGCCAGTATAAGATCATCCTCCTCAATGCCTCTGATTTTTATTCCGTATTTTGCAGAGAGATACGCGTTATAGATCACTCCTCCAAGCACAAGGTAGTCAGCCTGACGTATAAGCGCGTAGAGGGGGTCAATTTTTGTGTCAAATTTTGCTCCCGCTACAACAGCAAGGAACGGTTTCTGCGGGTGGTATATCCTGTCCAGGTTTTCTATCTCCTTCTGAAGCAGAAACCCGGCATAAGAGGGGAGGTATTTATTCACTGAAACCGTAGATGCGTGCGCCTGCCATGAACCGAATGCGTCATTGACAAAGATATCTGCCAGGCCCGCGAGCTGGTTGGCAAACCTTTCCCTGTTATCATCCTTTGCCTCCTCTCCGAAAAACCACCTGGTATTGGGAAGATATATCCCGTCTATTTTATTATCCTTCAGTTCCCTGATTATATGATTGATGGATGTTTCTATTCCCATGTAACCGTTTTTTTCATCACGGAGAAATTCCGGGACTTTAAGTTTTATATGAAGTTTCTGCTGAAGGTAGTCTACTATAGGCTGGACAGAAGTTTTTTCGCTGATCTTTATTTCACCGCTTTTTTTGTCTTTAGGCCGGCCGACATGCGTCATCAGTATAATTTTGCCGCCGCGCGCGTTTATGTGGTATAGCGTACCTATTGTGGCGTCGATCCTGTACGGGTCATGAATAATACCGTTTTTAACAACGTTGTGGTCCACACGGACAAGTACTATCTTGTCTTTAAGGTCGGCGTTCTGTATTAATGGCAGGTTTAATTCCGGTTTCATGGTCTGCTCCTTTGTCTTATATATAATAATGATATTAAAAAAGGGGTCAGAGCAAAGAAAAATTTCACCGGTTTTTATGTGAACTGTTTTTAAAAAAGAATAAGTACAGAAGAAATAACAGGATATTTATCCGATCAGGTAGGAACCTGTTCCGATTGCGATCTGTCTGTTTTCGGAATCGATCATCTCCATCTGGACTACGGCGACTTTATTCCCGGCCCTGACAACTTTTGATATGCATTCAAACCTGCTGCCGGCACCCGGCCGGAGATAATCGACACGCATGTTCAGCGTGCTCATCATACCGAATCTGTTTATCATCTCTTCGATGCTTACTCCGTTCATTTTGCTTAGAGCATGTGCCTGTGCGATAATACCGCCGGAAAGATCGATCACGGAGGAGATTACACCGCCGTGCAGTATCTTCTGTATGAAGTTGCCGTAGAGTTCCTCTCTGGAATTGATCTCTATCACGGCCCTCTGCAGTGAAAGTTCTGTTACTCTAATACCAAGGAGCATGTTGAAGGGCATTTTTGAATTGTACGCGTCTGCCAGCATCTGAAATACGGAGGACATGACCCTTTCCGATTTAAGATCAGGGATGAAATCAAGATACTCTTTACCCAGATTAAGTTTGTTAAGGACGGAATCGATAGTTTCCTGAAATTTTTCCATTTGTGCGGTTCTGCAGGCGGAAGAATGGGGCATATAAACCCGCATCTGTATCATGATGCGGGTTTTAAACCATTTAAATCAGTCAGTCAGATTATAAACATCAAAATAATAATTTCTGTCTTTTCTCTTCAGCTGAACTTTCCATCCATCGTTTTCAAAAAAGACCTGGAAGCATTTCGCCTGTGAAAAGCTCAAAACAACATTCGGATTTATTGTACAGAATTTTGTATCATCCCAGTTCGTTCTTTTCATCGTAACCCAGGCCTCAGCAATCGCCTGTTTTAGCCCAGCTTCTTCCTGAGTTGTTACCTGTTTTAAATCCTTTATAGAATAACCGGCCATTTTGATCTCCTTATCGTAAAAAAAAATTTAATAATAGTAAAATAATATTTTCAGTTGATATGTCAATACAATTATCGGCATTATAGCATTTTTTATTTTATAATTAGTCTTAAAATATAAAAAAGTTGACTTCATATAGCGCCGTAGTATATATGCAATTAATTGCATATATACTACGGCAGGTTAAGGAGAGAGTATATGAAAATCACAGTTCTAAATGGCAGTCCCAAAGGGGATCTGAGCGTAACAATGCAGTATGTAAAATATATCGAAAAGAATTATAACTCTCATCAGTTCAGTTATATAAATATCTCCCAGAAAATAAATAAACTTGAAGATGATGCCGAATTCTTTAATTCTGTGATTAAAGAGATAGAGGGGTCAGAGCTTGTAATATGGGGTGTACCCCTTTATGTCTGCCTTGTGCCGTCACAGTATAAGAGGTTTATCGAACTTATATGGGAGAGGGGAGCTGCCGCTTCCTTCGCCGGTAAATACGCTGCAGTAATAACAACATCAATTCATTTTTTTGATAACACCGCTCATAATTACATGAGGGGTATCTGTGAGGATCTTGATATGAATTTTGCCGGAGCATTTTCGCCCGACATGTATGATATTATGAAAAGCGGGGAGAGGGAAACGCTGCTTAAGTATGCAGATTCGGTTTTCGAAACCGCTGAAAAGAGATTGAAAACATCAAAGGTTTTTAGAAAACCTGACTATTCAATGCCTGAATATATCTCTAAAACTGCTGTGGTCCCGGTCAGTACCGGAGGGAGAAAAGTTCTGATTCTCTCAGACCGGGCGTATAAAGATGATAATATCGACAGAATGATCAGACGAATGAAAGAGGCTTTCGTCGGCAATACGGCTTATATAAACATTTCGGATGTTGATATAAAGGGGGGATGTCTCGGATGCTGCGAGTGCGGCCTCGATTATAAATGCGTCTATACCGGCAAAGACGGTTTCATTGATTTTTATAATAATGAGATCAGAAAAGCTGATATAATCATATTTGCAGGGGAGATCAGGGACAGATATTTTTCGGCAAAATGGAAGCAGGTCTTTGACAGGGCTTTTTTCAACACACATACCCCTACGCTGAAAGGGAAACAGATCGGTTACCTTGTTTCTGGACCGCTGTGTGACATATCTAATCTCAGGGAGATTATGCAGGCTTACACGGAATGGCATGGGGCAAACCTCGTCGATATCGTAACGGATGAAAACCGGTCCGAGGAGACAGACGCTCTGATCGATAATATGGCTTCAAGGCTTGTGAAGAGTGCCGGTTCCGGCTATGTACAGCCGGCGACATTCCTCGGAGTAGGGGGAACGCGTATCTTCAGGGACGATATATGGGGGAGACTGAAGTTTGTTTTCCAGGCTGATTTTAAATATTACAATGAAAACGGGATTTTTGATTTTCCCCAAAACGATGCGAAAACCATCGATATAAACGCAAAGATGATAGCCATGACCGATAATCCCGAGATGAGAGAGAAGTTTAGAAAGATGATAAAAACCGAGATGGTTAAACCTATGAAGTATATCGTTGATAATAAATAAATGAAGAAGATCAGTGAACAATTAGAATCAACTCAGGCCGGCATCAATAGAATTAGAAACCGTTTTTTTCTCCCGCGCTATATGAGGGAGATGAAAAAGATGGGTATTGGAGGTATCTCCGGCGGCAACAGCATTACCCTTATAACAGAAGGGGATATGTTTTTTGACAGTATAATCTCCTCTATAGAAAATGCAAAAAGAAGTATCAATCTTGAGACTTATATATTCAGCAGTGATCCGCTGGGCTGGACAATAGCCGAAAAACTTGCCGATAAGGCGGCAAGTGGTGTTGAGGTTAATGTTATCTATGATTCGGTTGGATCCATGAAAGCTTCTTCAACGATGTTCAGTATGATGAAGGAGGCCGGCGTTGAAGTTATCGATTATCATCCTTTTGTCCCCTGGAGAAAATACTGGGGTATAAGTTTCAGAGACCACAGGAAGATTATTGTAATTGACGGCAGTAAAGCCTTTATCGGCGGGATCAATATAGGCAGAGAGTATGCCGGCGAAAAATTCGGCGGGGATAACTGGCGGGATACTCATATTATAATCGAAGGCCCTGCCGTTGCGGACATACAGTTTTTCTTTCTGGAAAACTGGTACAGGAACGGCGGGGCGGTTATGAGCAGAAGCCTGTATTTCCCTGAGCTGAAAAAAAGCGGTGAAAAACTGCTGATGATACTCTGTGCCAGTTCGAGAAAAAAAGTTAAACCTGTACATCAGTCTTACATGTCGGCGATCAGGAACTCAAGAAATTCTATCTATATAACAAATGCCTACTTTATCCCCGATGCGAAAATATACAGGTCCCTGATAAGGGCGGCTGAAAGGGGTGTTGATGTAAGACTTCTCCTCCCCGGTATTACCGATCTCCCTTTTGTAAAGTATGCCAGCAGGTATCTGTACAAGAGATATATGAAGAAAGGGATCAGGATATTCGAATATGCCGGTTCGGTACTTCACGCCAAGACCGCTGTTATTGACGGTGTATGGTCGACGGTAGGTTCATCCAACCTTGACAGGAGGAGCTTCAGGAAAAACCTCGAAATGAATGCCGTAATTCTCGACCAGTCCTTTGGCGAGACTATGGAGCAGGTCTTTTTAAGGGATCTGGAAAGGAGCGAGGAGATAACCCTTGACAGCTTTCAAAAAAGGAGTTTTGTCGAGTTTTTTATCGAATGGACCTGCTACAGGTTCAGAAATCTTTTCTGAAAAAAGACCTTGACAATTATCATATCTGGAAATAAATGCACTTAATCAGGGTTATATATGATTTTTGACAGATCAAATACAGGCTATTTTATAGCGTTCGTCATTCTGGGAGCCGTTCTTGGTTCCGCGCTGGGTAATTTAATAGTAAAATTTGTTCCTGCACTAAAAGAGATAACCACAAGCCTTACAGGGCCTATTGGTTTTAACCTTGAGATCATTACGTTCAGTATAAAATTAAATTTTGCGTCGATTGCCGGGCTTGTCCTCGGGATATTCATTTTTCGCAGAGTTTAAGGCCGCTCCTGCGGCTATCAAAAGTGTCCCGGAATTATCGGGATACGGATTTTAAACCGGTCTTGTGTCCGGTTGCCTCTTCCATTTTGAACAGGCAAAATCTTTAAAAACTTTTGCTGCTTTTAAAAGCGGCAATATTAGCGGATATATTAAGATTAGTCATAATGACTGTAATTCTTATGGGGTCCATGGGGCAGATTGTCTCCCGGCAGACCTCCCGCACAGGCGCATGCCGCCGCGTTATTATTAATCGCGTTCTGCTGGTGCGTCAGAAAATTTTTTATTAAACAGGGGGTACTTAATTGGCTGTTGTATCAATGAAAGCTTTGCTCGAATCAGGTGTGCATTTCGGGCATCAGACAAGAAGATGGAATCCTAAAATGGCTCAGTTCATATTTACTGCAAGAAACGGGATTCATATAATCGATCTACAGAAGACTATGCAGAGAATTAAGATCGCATATGCTGCAATGAGAGATGTTGCTGCTAACAATGGTAAAATTCTTTTTGTAGGGACAAAAAAACAGGCGCAGGGCGCTATAGTTGAATATGCTGAAAAATGCGGGATGTATTATGTTTCTGAAAGATGGCTCGGCGGACTTTTGACAAATTTTAAAACTGTCAGCAACTCAATCCAGAGATTGAAAGAGCTTGAAAGAATGCAGAGCTCAGATTCATGGGATGCTGAAACCAAGAAGGAAATTCTCGAGCTTCAGAGAGAACTTGCCAAGAAAAATAAAGTCCTCAGCGGTATTAAAAATATGCAGGGTCTTCCGGATGCTCTTTTTATTATAGATCCCAAGAGAGAGGACATTGCGGTACAGGAAGCTAAAAAGCTCGGTATTCCGATCTTTGCAGTGGTGGATACAAACTGCAATCCTGATGAAATAGACTATCCGATACCGGGAAATGATGATGCGATCAGGGCTATAGCGCTTTTCCTCGAAGTTATGGCTAAAGCAATTATCGAGGGCCAGTCAGGCGGCCAGTCAAGCGAAATCGCATTTGAGGAAGAGGAGGGAGCGGCTGTTAAGGCTGAGCTTGCTGAAGCGGCAGCGGTAATACCTTCGGAAGATTTGAAAAGTGAAGCCGTCCATTCAGATGGCGATGATGCAGATCAGTGGTAAAAACGATAAGCAGATTATCACAGGATAATCTGCTTTTTTTTGCAGGAGTGAGGGACTGCTTAAAAAAAAGGCGGTTAAACCGATTGCCATCACCCGGCCGTATGTTCGGCCGTTGAGGGCATAGGGGTCAAACCTCAGCTTTTTTAAGCATCTGAGGTTTTAAAGTCTAATGGAGAAATTTAATTTATTTAAGGAGCAACTAAAGTGGCTGAAGTAACAAGTGAAATGATAAAAGAGCTTAGAGAGAAAACACAGGCAGGTATGGTTGACTGTAAAAAAGCTCTTATTGAGACAGATGGCGATATGGAGAAGGCCGTTGATTTTTTAAGGAAAAAGGGTCTGGCTTCTGCAGATAAGAAGATGGGCAGAGAGGTGACTGAGGGTATAGTTGCATCCTACATACACAGCAATGCAAAGATAGGTGTACTTGTAGAACTGAAATGCGCGACAGACTTCGTTGCAAGAAATGATGATTTTGTAGTTCTTGCTAAAGAGCTGGCTATGCAGATTGCTGCGGCAAATCCTCTTTATGTTAAACCGGAGGATGTTCCGGCCGAGCTGATTGAAAGAGAGAAGGATATATACAGGGAGCAGATGAAATCCTCGGGAAAGCCTGAGAATGTGGTTGAAAAGATTATCGAGGGAAAGCTGACAAAATACTTTTCCGAAGTATGCCTGCTCGAACAGGAATATATCAAGGATGGCAGTATAAAAATTAAAGACCTGATAAAACAGAAAATTGCCGTTTTCGGTGAGAATATAGAAGTCGGGAAATTTGCAAGATTTCAAATAGGTATGTAGCAGAAATGGAAACATCCAATACGCCTTACTATAAAAGAATACTGCTCAAATTAAGCGGTGAGGCTCTTGCCGGTCCGGATAAAACCGGAATCAATCCCGAGATCATTCAGCATATAGCCTCGGAGATCAAAGAGGTAGCCGATCTAGGCGTTGAAATCGCGCTTGTAATAGGCGCAGGGAATATCTTCAGAGGCGCAATGGCCGATTCTCTTGGAATTAACCGGTCAACCGGTGATTTCATGGGGATGCTTGCCACAGTAATGAACTCCATGGCAGTTGAAAATACGCTCGAAAAGATGAATCAGCCGACAAGGGTATTGACTGCGATTGAGATGAAGCATGTCGCTGAACCCTATACTATTCAGAAAGCGGAGGATCACCTCAAGAAGGGGAGAATTGTAATAGCTGCCGGAGGTACCGGCCATCCCTACTTTACCACCGATACCGCCGCGAGTCTGAGGGCTGTTGAGCTTGGAGCTGATGTACTTCTAAAGGCTACGAAGGTTGACGGTGTTTATACCGGTGATCCTGAAAAGGATAAAGATGCGGTTAAGATCAAGGAGATCACTTTCATTGATATGATAACAAGGCAGCTGAGGGTTATGGACCTCACTGCTATATCGCTGTGCATGGATAACAACCTTCCGATCGTGGTTTTTAACCTGTTCGAGAAAGGAGCTTTGAAAAAGATTGTCCTTGGAGAAAAAATAGGAACTAAAATTTTCCAGCCGGAGAAAAACCAATGATTGACGATATTCTGCATGATGTCGAAGACAGGATGAATAAAAGTATAAAGTCGCTTCAGAAGGATTTTTCCATCATTCGTACGGGGCGTGCCAACCCTGCGATGTTTGAAGCTCTCAGGGTCAGCGTCTACGGATCGGAGATGCCGATGAATCAGGTTGCCACTATTTCCGTTCCTGAACCGAGACTGGTCGTAATACAGCCCTGGGATAAAGGAAATCTCGGTGAGGTTGAAAAAGCGATTTTAAAATCGGATCTTTCAGTGAATCCTTCAAATGACGGCAATCTGATCAGGATCCAGATCCCTGAACTGACTGAAGAGAGAAGAAAAGAGTATGTAAAGCTGGCGAAGAACAAGGCTGAAGAGTGTAAAGTAGCCATCAGGAATGTCAGGCGTGACGGAAACGACATGATTAAGTCTCTGGAGAAGGAAAAAGAGGTTTCCGAGGACGAGGCCAAGGCAGCCCAGGAAAAAATTCAGAAAATTACAGACAGGTTTATTGAGGAGACTCAGAAATTGACGGATAATAAAGAAAAAGAGATTTTAAGTCTATAAAATAATCCGGTTTGCCGCCTGATCCCGCCAGCGGCACGGATTTTATAACTTATCCCTGGAGCGAGTGCCGGGGCAGAGCGGTATAGATATAAAATACCGCTTGTTTTTTATTTATGCTTAATATAGAACTGTTGAATAGATTTAAAACAGGGATGGATAATAAACAGATCCGGATGAAAATTAAAAAAGAATCTTTACAGCCCGGGAAAGTACCCCGTCATGTGGGCATTATAATGGACGGCAACGGCAGATGGGCCAAACAGCGGAATATACCCCGCAGTGAGGGGCACAAAGCCGGTGCTGATGTAATAGAACCTATTATGGATTGCGCTATCGATTTAGGGGTTAAGGCCATTTCGCTTTACGCCTTTTCGGTTGAGAACTGGATAAGACCTGTTAGCGAAGTCCGCGGGTTATGGGAGCTTCTTGAGTATTTCTTTTCAACCAAACTTGATACGATCAAAGAAAAAAAGATCCAGATAAGACACTCCGGTTCTCTTTCGAAAATTCCGCCGTCTACGAGAAATGTGATAAGAAAAGCGGTAGAGGAAACATCGAAGAATAAAGGCCTGATTCTGAACTTCTGTGTTGATTACGGCGGGAGACAGGAAATTGTAAAAGCGGTTAATGAATGGTCTCACAAAGCGGGGTCGAGTGAAAAGCTTACTGAAAAAAAACTGGAAAAGTATCTTTATACTTCCGGGATGCCTGAGCTTGATCTTGTAATCAGGACAAGCGGCGAATACCGGATCAGCAATTTTCTGCTCTGGCAGATCGCTTATGCCGAGCTTGTTTTTCTGGATATACTCTGGCCGGATTTCAGGCCTGAAGATTTTACCAATGCCGTTGCTGAATATCAGAAAAGAGAAAGGAGATATGGCGGAATATGAGCGGATTAAATAGGGAAACTTTAATCAGAATACTAAGTGCGGTTGTAACGCTGCCTGTGCTGATCTATGTAATTATTACTAATAGTTTTTTATATATCCCTGTCCTTATAGCTACGATTTTGATATCTCTGATCTGCCTGTATGAATACTATATCATCTCTGACAGGGGGGATGATGGGAGGGCTTTAATCGGAACCGGTCTTTTTTTCGGTCTGGTCCTTAACTTCCTGATGTATTTTTTTGCTTTCGGGAAGACTCTCGGTTTTTCAAGGTTTTTCGGAAATTTTGACGGGAGAATAATAATCGCATTTTTCGTGATTTTTGTCGCTGTAATACTGGTGCAGCAGCTTTTTACCAGGCCGCTTAAAGGCGGTATATATTCGCTGGCTGTGACAGTTTTCGGTGTAATGTATATTGTGCTGTCGATATCACATTTGATATTACTCAAGTCTATGAAAGACGGAGTCTATTACATAATGATACTGCTTGCAGTGGTGATGCTCAATGACAGCGGCGCGTATTTCGGCGGAATACTTTTCGGAAAACATAAGGCCGGCCTTGAGGCCTCTCCGAACAAATCATGGGAGGGTTATTTCTCCGGGCTTCTTTTCAGTATTATAGGCTTCATTCTTGCTAACCAGGTTTGCGTGTCGTTTTTTTCACGTGAACTTTTCTCGATGATTGAAAGCACAATACTGGGAATCATAATCAGCGTACTGGCCAATACCGGAGACCTCATCGAATCGGCTGTTAAAAGGGACGGCGGTTTCAAGGATTCGGGTTCTATCATACCGGGGCATGGCGGGATGTGGGATGTTTTCGATGCCACTATGTTTTCTCTCCCCTTCTTTTACTATTATCTTGTGTTAAAGGGGATACCCTGATACAATGCGTCTTATATCAATTCTCGGTTCCACGGGCTCGATAGGATTGTCGGCCCTCCGCGTAATAAAAACACTTCCTGATAAATTCGGAATTTACGGACTTGCCTGTAACAGGAACATTGAAATTCTGTCTCAACAGATAAACGAATTCAGGCCTTCAGTTGTTGCGATCGGCGATAAGTCGCTCTACGGGTCTGATTATGTAAAGAATCTTATAAAAAAAAGTCAGGATGTCGAGTTTCTTTTCGGTGAAGAGGGGATAACCGAACTTGCATCAAGGAAAACTGATATTGTAATTTCATCAATTGTGGGATCGTCCGGTCTGCGTCCTTCGATAGCGGCGCTTGATGGATGCAGGAGACTTGCCCTTGCGAATAAGGAGACCCTGGTAATGGCAGGGGATATTTTTATCAGACTCGCCGCTGAAAAGGGTGTGGAGCTTATACCGGTCGACAGTGAACACAGCGCGGTTTTCTCACTGCTCTGCAATCTTGAAAGAGATGAGGTCGAAAGGGTGATCCTGACGGCATCCGGCGGGAGCCTGAGGGACTATCCAGGCGGGAGCCTCATTGATGTGACGCCGGAAATTGCGCTGAAACATCCGACCTGGAGCATGGGGAGCAAGATCACTATCGATTCAGCGACACTGATGAACAAGGGACTTGAAGTAATTGAGGCGCATCATCTTTTCAACTTCAGTTATGATAACATCGGTGTGATAATTCATCCGGAGAGCGTAATACACTCAATGGTGGAGACGGTTGACGGCGCTATTTATGCCCATATGGGCAGGACGGACATGGTGTTTCCGATAATTAACGCTCTTACATATCCGGAAAAGATACGTAACTCTTTCGGAAGACTCGGACTTGCCGAGGTTGGAAGCCTGAGTTTCAGGAACTATGACAGCGGCAGGTTCCCGGCCCTCGAGCTCTGCTACAATGCGGGGAGAGCCGGCGGCAACGTCCCGGCCGTAATGAATGCAGCGAATGAAGCGGCCGTTTACGCGTTTTTAGATAAAAAGATCAGGTTTACGGATATTGTCGACGTGGTGGAAAAGACAATAGATTCTGTCGAATTAATATCCCGGCCTGATATCACGGATATATTCGAATCTGACAGTGAAGCAAGGAACACGGCATTAAGTATTATTAAGGAGAAACATCTATGATGACACTGACATATATTTTCGGAGCGGTGGTACTCCTCGGTTTATGTATTTTTGTGCATGAACTGGGGCACCTGCTTGGCGGAAAACTTGTGGGGATTAAAGCAAAAGTATTTTCGATGGGTTACGGAAAAGGTTTCTGGAAGAAAAAAATCGGAGATACCACATATCAGATTACTCTGATTCCGTTCGGAGGCTACTGCCAGTTCTACGGCGATGATCCGTCGGAGAAGAGAACCGGAGCGGGGTATGAATTTCTCTCCGCCCATCCGATGAAGCGTATTGTCACTGTTGTGATGGGTCCGGTATTTAACCTTATATTCGGTATTGTTTTATTTTACATTATGAATCTGACGGGATATACCAAAGAGACGAATAAAATTCTTATACCCGCAGAGCTGACATCCGGTACATATATCTCACCTGCTTACCAGTCCGGTCTCAGAACCGGCGACAGGATTGTAGCAATAGACGGTAAAGAGGTAAAGGCCTTCTCCGATATACAGAGCGAAGTCTTCTTCTCCGACGGACGTGAACTTGAAGTCAAAGTCCAGAGAGATAGCGAGACAAAAATCTTCAGGGTCAGGCCTTCGGCTGATTCCGGCGAAGAGAGATATACTCTCGGTGTAATGCCGTATACGACGGGGATAACACTTGCACGCGTCATAAAGGGGAGTGCTGCGGAACAGGGAGGACTTTCGGCTCACGATATTATCGTGAAGATTGACGGTGGCTATATTCATACTCCGTCGGAGTTATCTGAATCTCTCCAGAAGGGGGAGGGGAAGGATATCCGTGTGGATTTTCTTGATAAGGGCAAAGAGAAAACAGCGATGTTGAAGCCTGTTCTGACGGAGGTGTTTATTGTCACATCTTCAGACAAGAAGAAGACAGTTGAGAGTTTTGCCGGAAACGAGGAGATAAAACAGTTCATTAACAGCGGAGAGGTAAGGATAGACGGGAAACCTATCAATGATTATACGATGTTTCTGGCAGATATAACCAGGGCTGCGGATGCCGGCCATGATGTGATAATTGATATCAGCAGAACAAGGTTCAGCGGCCAGGTTGAGATTAAAAAGCGTTACATGATCGGCATAGAACAGATGGGTATTGTCTATGAAACGGTATATGTCAAGTATGGTCCGGGCGACGGTTTTGTTCAGTCACTGATTGAGCCGTGGGATTTTCTTGTTATGAACATCAAAGGGTTCGGAATGCTTTTCAGCGGCAAGATGGACGTCAGAGAGAACCTGTCTGGCCCCATCAGGATAGCGAAGATAGCCGGGGATGTCCTCTACTATCGGGGTATTGCTGATTTTATACTGCTGATGGCGAAAATTTCAGTAATTCTTATGTTTATGAATCTGCTGCCAATTCCGGCTGTTGACGGCAGTCATCTTGTATTTTACCTTATTGAAACTATAAGAGGTAAACCCATTGACGAGAAAGTGATGACAAAGATTCAGACATTTGGAGTTGTTTTTCTGATAATACTGGGTGTTTTTGTAATTGTAAATGATATTACAATGCTCCCTTTTATGCAGGATCTGTTTAAATAAAACAGAATATAATTAATGTAATAATCAGTCCGGTTAATCGCAACATGCAGCGGACGGGCAGGAGGATTTGTGAGCAAGAACGAGTTATATATTCCGAAAAGGGATACTATTGATATTTTTAAGGAATTAAGAAAGTCTAATGTAGATGAATTACTGAAGGAGGGGGGGGCGCTCGATTTTTTTTACGAGTATTCCGATTATCCGGGAGTTACTCTTTACCTGAGGCATAAAAACAGAATAAAATTCTTCTATATTGATCACGATAATATTATAATGGAACTGAAAGATCAGACGCCGGAATGGGAAATTTCAGTCGATAAAAATCTGTTGAGAATATCGCTTGTATATAAGGTCAACAGCGATACCATTCCGATCATCTTTCTGTTTGATCTTCAGAAAAAGGAGTACAGGGAACTACTTGTGGCGATCAGGAAGGTAAAGAAGATCAAACTTTATTATCTGACAATATTGTTCGGAGGGCTGGTTCTTGATTCGATGATAAAGTTCAAGGTGCCCGCTAATATTATAGAAGTATTAAAAAAAATAAATTAAAAAATAGGGCGGAACCCCCGTTCCGCCCCTGAACCCGTTTTGTCTCTTAAACTATAAATCCTGCGGCCGTACAGGCAACGGGGTTTTCTGTCGGCATCCCCGCTGCAGTCTGTCCGCTTAATTTATCTGGTTGATCGCGATCTTTTTCGGCTTTACCGCCTCGCTTTTATGCAGGGTCAGAGCAAGTACTCCGTTTTCGAGTTTTGCATCTATCCTGTTCCTATCGATGTCATTCCCGACTTTAAACGACCTGCTGAAATTTCTTGCACCGAACTCTGCATATTTTAAAGCTTTTTCATTCTCTTCTATTGACGAAGCAGCTGTAATTTTTAATTCATCATCATCTATCACTATGTCCAGGTTCTCTTTCTGAACGCCGGGCATTTCAAGTTTTACAGAATACAGTTCCTCTGTTTCGTATATATCAGCCAAAGGTATTGTGTATGCCTTTGTGTTTTCAGTACCGTTTTTCAAGCTTTTTTCGGTCATCATACTCAGCCTCCTTAATTAATCTCGATCTTTTTGGGTTTAGCATCTTCTGACTTGTGCAGAGTTATTGTCAGAACACCGTTTGCTAAATCAGCTTTAATATCATCATTCTTTACCCTGTAAGGGAGTCTGATGGTTTTTTTAAATTCTCCGAAAAGTCTCTCTTTTCTGATATATCTATGATCTTCATAATCATCCTTCTTTTCCCCGCTGATTACCAGGCTGTCATCGACAAGCTGTATGTCGATGTTTTCCGATTTAATCCCGGGAACCAGGGCGTGAATAGTCACCCGGTCGTTCTCTTCATTGATTCTTACGGGCGGATATTCCCTGGATGAATCATATGATGGTTTCTGATCAAAAAAGTCATCGAAAAGAGTCCTCAGTTTTATCATGTCATTGAACATATTGTAAGTATACATAGCATCCTCCTTTAGTGAACATCAATTTTAATTTTTTCGCTTTTCATGCACGGTTCTTTTCCAATTGTTATGGTGAGCACTCCATTTTTCAGTTCACCCCTAATATCCTTCTGCGTGCATCCCGCAGGAAGAGATATCGATCTTGAAAAAGATCCTGAACGTCTTTCGGAGAAGATGTAGTTTTTACCTTCATCTTTTTTCTCTTCAGACTTTTTACCCGATACAGTAAGAACATTGCCATTGATCGCTACGTCGAGGTCCTTCTGGTCAATTCCTGCGACGTCGGCTTTGATGTAAAAATTCTTCTCGTCATCGTATACATCTATTGCGGGGAGCCATTCTGAATCGAACAGCCCGGCCGTACGAAGGTTGAAGAAATCATCAAAGAGCCTGTTCACATCATTCCGGAATGATCTCAGTTCAGGCGTTGATTCATTGCTTCTTCTTGTTATACCGAATTTCATAACGACCCTCCTTAAGTTTTATTATTGTTAGCACTCATCTTTATTGAGTGCTAACAATAATAAACTAATAACGTTCTCAATTTTCGTCAAGCAAATACAAAAAAATTTTTTAAAAAAATAAAAATTTTTTAAAAAATAGACGGGGTTTAATAATATTTATGAACATGCGTGATTAATTTGTTAAGAAAAAAGATGAAAATCGGGTTCATTAAGGGGGCTCTGACCCCTCCTGGAAATTGTATTATATATACAGGGGGCTCTGACCCCATGCGTATTAATTACCTGTCATCGGTTTTTATTAATTTTTGTGTTTCCATTCAATAGCATATTTATTGAGTTCACTGCTGCTTTTAAGATTGAGCTTGTTTTTTATGCGGAGTTTATGTGCTTCAACTGTTTTTACGCTTATGTTAATCTCTTTTGCGATATCACCGGTTTTAATTCCCCTTGCAATAAACTGAAAAATTTCAAGTTCCCTGTCGCTCAGTTTTTCCATTTCTGTGTCATCATAACTGCTCTTCTCCTCTTCGTTAACCATCTGGTTGAGGAGTTTTGAGGTAATAAGTTCACTGAGGTAAAGGTTCCCGTTGAGAATACTCCTGATCGCTTTTACGATATTATCAGTGAGATCATTTTTCATTATATATCCTTTAGCACCGGCTTTTATAGCACGTTCAGCGTAGAGGTTTTCCTCATGCATGGACAGAACAAGTGATTTTATTTTAGGGTATCGTTTTTTAAGGCTTTTTATAAGATCGATCCCGTTGGTTGCGCCCTTCAAAGATATATCTACTATCATCAGGTCCGGGGTGTTTTTCTCAATGCATTTAATCGCGCTTTCAGCATCCTGGACGGATTGAATGACCTTCATGTCTGGTTCCCTGTCAATAAGCTGTTGAATACCGTTTGCCACGATAGGATGATCATCTACTATCACGATGCTTGCTCTCTGGTTTAACTGCTGTTCCATATTGTCCCCTTATGGCGTAATTTTTTCAGGATTAAAAACACATTCGATAACCGCTCCACCTCCGGCACGGTTTTTTATCTCCAGGAATCCTCCGATAGCTCTTGCCCTGTATTTCATAATCTCGAGGCCGACTCCGGAATCTATGTTATAGTCGTCCGGTAATCCGCAGCCGTTATCGGTGATACTCAGCGCTATCATTCTGTTTCTCGGACACATCGAAATTTTTATCTCGGTACATCCGGAATGCTTTAACGAGTTCATTACCGCTTCATCTATTATATAGTATATTTCTTTAATTATCGATTCATCGCTGATCTGTATAGTTTCGTCAATATTAAATTCACATTGAAGATTATAATCGCGTTTTATTGTCAGTGCTACCGCATCTATCATCTCTTTGAATTCCAGCCCGTGGTTTTTATACGGGATTAATCCATGCGACAGGCGTCTGACCTCGTTTATTGCGTTTTTAATAGCTGTCTCAATTTCGTTGACCTCAATGGAGAAATCGTTCGATACGAATTTCAGTTTATCAGCAAGAAGTCTTGATTTGATAGCCACCGCGAGAAGATCATGTCCAAGATCGTCGTGGAGGCTTATACCGATCTTTTTTCTCTCCTTGTGTATTACCTCAAGTATTCTTGCTTCGAGCTGAACCCTGTCGGTTATGTCATTCGAGTTAAAAATTACGCTCGCTGTTGTCCCGTCGCTGTCAATGTTCGGGTGCAGGGATATATCAAGAAGCCTGAGCCTGTCTCTGTTTTTATACCATATCTCTGTATGTATCTCTTCACCTTTGAGTGAACGATTGACGTATTCCAGAAATTTATTCTCCCTTGAACCGAGCCGGTCTCTGTATAGCGAGACTAACTGCAGGTTGTCAGTATCGTTTTCAGACAGCGAGTGGAATTTTCTGAAAGATTCATTCGATGTTCTTATGTAGCCGTTTTTATCAAAAAATGCAAGCATTCCCGATGACTTGGATATTATTTTCTCGGATATGGCGATCTGGGTATAGGCGGATTTTCTTTCATAAAGGTTCACTGCAAGCTCGGCAGTTATTCTGAAAATAGATTTGAGTTCGTGCGGAGCTTCATCTATCGATCTTGTCGAACTGAATACTATAAAACCGAAAAGTCCGTTTTTGTCATAGAGGGGTATGAGCATTGATGAAAGTATCGATGAGTTGAAAAATTCTTTTGTTCCGTCTTCTGTTTTATAAAGGATTTTTTTTACATCGGGAATTACTATGACTTCGTTTTTCTTTTTTTTAATCCATGCCTTTGGAATTTCAAAGATTTTTCTCGAATAGGCCGATGGAGAAAATCCGGGAGCACACCAGTGATGCGCAAGGATCATCTCATCGCGGGATTCATTGAATATTGTGATGCCGCACATCTCGATTTTGGCGAACTTGGCGGTCAAAGAGAGCAGCTTGTTAAGCTGGGAATCTATATCCTCAGCCTGGATATTGATCGATTCCAGAGCCAGCCTTGTAAGCAGGCTTTCAAACTCAAGCAGAAATCCAAGGCGGCGGTCGTTCCCGATTTTTTCTGTTACATCTTCAGTTATGACAACCTTTACAGCCGGGGTATTTTTTTTTACGTGTGTGATAATGTTATGTTCAAGTATTTTTATTATCCCCTTTTTGTCCTGTACCGTCGAGATGGCTTTAAGTTTCCGGTTGTTGAGCGCATCGGGATTTATCGAAAAAATATGTTCAAATGATTCTCCGGTCAGCGATTTATTGAAGAAAGCCGTAGTTTTTTTATTCTGCCATAAGATATTATTATTCTCATCCAGAATTGTCAGCATCAGAGGGATGGAGTTGCTTAAAACATCCACTACACCAGGATATGAATGGAGATTAATCTTATCAGATTTCACGATCTATTGCTGTTCCCGACATGGCATTAACCGGACATGCAAGCCGGCATAGTCCGCATGCTACGCATTTTTCCGGATCGAAACGCACTTCCATCGTTTCCCTGTCTATATAAAGCGCATCGACACGGCAGACTGCTGTACAGGCCCCGCAGTTAACACATTTCTGATCATCCCTTTTGATCATATCGGCGAGGATCTGGACCTCTACACCTTCGGTTTTGAAGTAGTTTAATGTTTCATCAAGCTGCGGGTCGCTGCCGGTGAGCCCGAGTATTATTCTCCCTTCAAGCTTGGGGAAAATTTTAGCTTCCAGCACGTTGAATACGATATCAAAGTCTTTAGCAATCTTGTATATTATTGGTTTATACATTATCTCTTTCTTAAAAATTAAAAGCACATTTATAGATCTCATTTTTTCCTCTCAGATCACTCTTATTGCGATAATCAGAGCTTCGTTTTATTGCCGTAAAAACCGTGATACGGCAGAATTATGATACTAATGTTTTTCACGTTAAACTTCTGTCCGTTTACTGCTACATCTCCTGCACTGTAAATATTTATTGCAAGAAATTTTAGTGTTTTTATTAAAAATGTTTTATTCCATCGGGGCAAGTTCAATATCCCCCTGGAGCGCTATTTTGTCCCTGAATATTATAAGACAGCCTCTTACCCCCGGTATTGACATCCCCGATTCGAGGGCTTTTTCCATGTCATCGGCGGTTTGAACCATGTTGCAGACGGCAGTGGCTGCTGCATCGGCAAGTGCGCCTGTATCTGCAATTACGGTTACTGAATCAGCCCTGCCGAAACTGAGCGAGTGGCCGAGCCTGGACGTTGATGTACAGACAGAGCACGGCGTCTTAACAGGATCTATTTTTATACCCAGATTATTCCTGAAATAAACGTTATTGACATAGATTCCGATTATTGCAGGTTTTTCCAGTTTCAACCAGATATCTCCGCCATTTTCAACAATTATTTCACCGGAATAGTTCATCAGTTCACGGCCGACCTTTTCGGCGATCGCTCCGGCGACTGCAGCCATGGGGCCTACACCGGCCGCCTCTGAGGCCTTGTACATAGCGCGGGAAATTTCCGTTTCATCGCCATACGGGATTAGAGGATCCAGCGAGTAAAGAAATTCGCTGTGTTTATTGATATGTTCTTCCAGTTCTTCTCTGGCAGTTCTAAGAATTTCAAATGCAGTATCGTGAAGATTCGCGTCCGCTTTAATGTAAAGATCTGAGGTGTCGATCTTTACATTAAATACGAAACCGTCTGTGTCGGTGTAATCCCTGTAAAACCTTGTCCTGTGTTTCATCTACTTTTTGCTGAACGGAACGCCCGGTACCTGGATCTGCGGCACTCCTATTGTAAAACCCTGCTCAACCCATTCTTTAAGCGTACGCGCGATTTTTACGGCTTTCGGATAACTGGACAGAGGTGAAGATGGAATTTTTCTGCCGTTAAACTCCACTGTCCCGGATTTTAGTTCGGCGAATGTAACATGCTTTAACGCGCGCGGCTCACCGTTTGGATAGTCGATCCCGTAATCAATTATAGGGGTCTTTATATCCCGGTCTGTCAGTCCTGTGAAATACGCCAGGTCTTCGTTAAGGATCGGGATTGGAATGCCTATCCCTACCATAAGCGAGCATCCATAACCTGTTATCGAGGCGCCTCTTATAAACTCAGTGTTCATCTGCTTCATGTCACCGCTGACTGCAATTGTGCCGGATCCCTCCATCGGCATACCGTTTTCATCTCTTTGTCCGGCCGGGGCATGCTGTGTCCCCTGCCAGGTTACAGCTCCGACAGCCCCTCCGAGAAATATTTTTGTGCCTGTTCCTATTGTCCAGTAATACGGATCATTAAGAAGCGGACTTAACTGTCCGGCGCTGGAATAGGTTATGTTTCCCATGTCCGGTTTAAGTATCCCCATGTAGGTGTATATCATCCTTTTTGAGCAGTTGATTGCAGTATTATAGTTCTGGTAGCAGTTTCGCGGATTATAGAGGAAAGCGTTTCTCAGATCTTTTATCGTTATTGTTTTTTCATACTCCTTCAGCGGATAGCAGTCGGTACCGTAGCTGCTTGCTTTTAGTTTAACATGTTTACCGGCAATGAGGTCCTCAATAACATGACCTCCCCCGTATGAGAATGAACCGGGATGGATTCTGTTCAGCGGATCGTCCTCTTTAACCTGTGTCGCTCCGAGATAACAGTCGACGGCTGCAATCCCGCCATATGCCTCCACGTCGTTGAGTAAAACCCTGCTTGCCCTCATCCGCGGTTTTGTGTGACCGAAATTCAGGAAAGCCCCTGATGAGCACATAATTCCGAAAGTTCCGGTTGTGACAACGTCAACCTTTTCAAAAGCCTTTTTAACCCCTTCGTCCCTGACTATCGCCGGCATTTCATCAGCTGTCACCACGACGGCCTTACCTGTTTTTATTTTATCATTTATCTCTTCATAGCTTTTCTTTATCTCAACAGAGTTCATCTATGTCTCCTTGTTTATGCACTATTTTTTAAAAGCGGATAAGAGTGTCTTATTCATGCAATGCTCGTTGAAAATTCATTATAGTCCTTTTTCAGCTGATTAGCGTAAATACATTCTTTAATTCGAAAATGATTTATTGTAATATTGTATTCAACTATTTTTTTATTTATTTTGTAATGAAAAGCTGTTTGATGAAAAAAATGCTTTAAAAAAAGCGCTATTAATTATATTAGATCTGGTATATGATGATTTTTCCGGAGTAACAAAAACATAAAAGTTTCACAGATAATATCAACTGTGAATGGGAATTTTATCATTAAGAACTATTACGTTTAAGAACCAGATTTTTCATATACCGAGATGGCCATAAACGAATCAAAAAGAGGGGAGTAAATGAAAAAGTTATTTTTAGCAGTTATTGTATTATTTCTTGCGGTATCAGTTTCATTCAGCCAGATGGCCGGAGATACCGAGTCTCTGACCCCTTCTGATGCGAATCTGTTCGTCAAGACCAGGGATATCTCCCGGCTGCTTAAAACGGTTAATTACCTTGTTTTTTATCTGATGGATGACCAGCAGAAGATGGAAGCAGTTTCGAAAAGGGATAAATTCAGGGATAAAACCGGTATTGATTATTTTGATGAGCAGTCGATAAAGAATGCCGGAATCGATACATCTAGACCTGTCTCTTTTGCGAATTTTGACAAGGACAACGTCAACGATGTGATGCTTGTTTTTCTGCCTGTACTTAATGAGAAAGAATTCCCGCTGAAATTTATCGAGCTTGTAAAAAAAGCAAGTGCTGATGATCCCAGGGTACAGATCTCAACCGCTACGACAAAATATAAGGATGTAACCGTTTATCAGGTTAAGAATAATCTTTACATAGCGCCATCAAACGGCTACCTGCTGATAGGGTCCACAGCCGATATTATCAGAAGATCGATCGATGTAAAAATTTCACGTAACGGGACTCTGATCCTTGATGATAACTATAAAGATTATCTGGCGAAGGGGAAGAATAAGTATGACCTCAACGCCTTTATTACAAAGAAATTTATCGCACAGTTAAATGTTCCGTCAGGTGTGGACAGGCAGAACTCGGCCCTGTATTCAGATGATAATTTTATCCTTGCCCAGGGCGGTAAAGGTATGACGGAACAGAAACAGGGTTCGGCGCTGGATTCGATTGACTATATTGCTGCTGGGATTGGAATCGACGGAAACAAGATCCAGATAAACGCCTCAGCCAGTCTGGTTAAGGAAAATCCTTTTGTTGACATGATCCTCGGTTTTCTGAAAACCGGGGTACAGGGAAAATCGCTCTATCTTCCGTCGGCAGATTCAGTTTTTTATGCGTCTGTTGATCTGAACTACCTGAACAATTTCTGCAAAGGCGATATTGAATGGTGTTTAAAATATAACTCTTTCAAACAGCAGATCAAAACAGAAATGGGGATTGATATTGAGAAAGATTTTATTCCCTATCACACAGGCGGATTCAACGTTATGGCCCTTGAATCGGGCGCTGCAGGAGGGATGGGTGACTTTCTTGTTTTTGTTCCAATGAACGATCCGAAAAAAATCGAGGAGTTCTGGCTTAAACTGAGGAAAGGGATGAAAACTAAATACTCTAAAGAAAAGAAGTACGGCGAGGAGAAGGTCGGCAATAACAGGGGTTTCTGGTTCATAGATGACAGTCAGATGAGATTTTTTGTAAGCTATGACAGGAGAGGTATTTACGCAGGTACAAGTTCCGGGTTTATGAAAAGCGGAATGAACAGCGTGATGGTTGAGAGCTCTGTTAACACCGGGAGGTTCGGCAAAGTGATCAATGATAATACATTTTTTCTTCTTGATATAAAGAAAAATAATTTTTTAAAGATGATGATCCAGATGAGGGCGCAGGGGAACAATGAGATTGCTAAAGGGGTGAACCGGATAGGTGAAATTATTGTGTATTGCGAAAAAAGGGAGAGACTTGTCTCTCTGGACCTTGAACTGGAGATTAAGGAGCCTGTGAAGAAAAAATGAAATATGTTTTCGGACCGGTAAATTCGAGAAGACTCGGGATTTCACTGGGTCTTGATATTATTCCGCTGAAATTCTGTTCATTCAACTGCATTTACTGCGAGTGCGGTGCAACAACTACTCTTACGGATGAAGTAAAGGAGTATTTTCCGTACGACGAAATTATTGCCGAGATCAGCGAGGTTCTGAACAAAAAACCTGAGATCGATGTAGTCACTTTTTCCGGTTCGGGTGAACCTACCCTTAACAGCCGGATAGGGGATATAATCAGATTTATAAAAAAAGAATTCCCGGAATACAGGGTAGCCGTGCTTACCAACAGTTCACTGCTGTACAGAGAGGATGTGAGAAAAAGCATCCTTGATGCGGATATTATATATCCGTCGCTGGATGCAGTGAGTGAAGATGTTTTTAAAAAGATACTCAGGCCTGTAACCGGGACCGATCCGCAGAGGATAGTTGATTCGCTGGTCCGTCTGCGTGATGAATTTAAAGGGACGCTCTGTCTTGAAATCTTTATAGTTGCAGGAATAAACGATAATGATGATGAGCTGACCAGGCTTAAAGAAGCATGTGCAAAGATACGTCCTGATGAAATCCACCTGAACAGCCTTGACCGCCCCAGTACCGAAGACTGGATAAAGCCCTCTGATTCAGGCAACATGGAGAGAGTGAAGAGTTTTTTCACCCCGATGAAGGTTAAACTGGTGGAAAGGATGAACGGTGCCGGGCCGAGAGTTGAATATTTTTATAAATATGAGGATTATGTTTTTGACGCAATCAGTGATGAAGGATCCACGGTTGAGGAGATTGCGCAATTACTTGATATCCGTGATTTTGATGTTTTGCGGGCCCTCAAAAGTCTGAAGAAACAGGGAAAGGTTGAGAAAATTATTTCTGAAAAACGGAAAACATATAAAAGGATTGATGGATAGAATCCGTTTTGCAGATTCACCCGGCCCGTCTTATTTAGCTTGACAAAGAAAAATGATGATACTCTTTCATCACTGTGATATTTACAGAGACGGCCCGCCGGGATATATAAATGTTTAGAACAATAGGAAATTTTTCAGTCAGGTTCCGTTATCCGATTATAGCATTCTGGCTGATGATACTGCTGCTGGTAACATGGTTTGCTCCTGATCTGGGGAAGGTTGCCATTTCAGATCAGGCAGGCTATCTTGATAAACACGCGCCAAGCGTACAGGCTGCCAGGATGCTCGGGCAGTATTTTGAAGGTCATTACTCTCCAAGTTCAGCAATACTGGTTTTTGATGTTGGAAACGGTTCCGCCCACGATCCGGCGATACAGTCTTATCTTGCGGAGTTTGCCGATTGGGTAAAATCGGATTTTGATCAGAAATACATCGGTTTAATCCTGTCACCGGCTGATACCAGACTAGCTCCGAGATTGATCAGTCCTGACGGACGGATAGCGCTTATGTCTGTCGGTATCAAGGGATCGTACGAGGACATAGGTGTTGTAAATGTTCTGAAAAAAATTCAGACGAAAATTGAAAATGCGCCTTTCGGAATCAGGGGATACGTGACAGGTACAATACCGATTACCAACGCTTATAAAAATGCCTGTCTGATGAGCGCCGTCAAGACTACAAAAATCACGGTCATTCTTGTAATAATTATACTGCTGGTAATATACCGCACCCCGGTGCTCCCTCTTGTTTCACTTATAACAATCGGCACCTCATACGGAATTTCAAGAGGACTTTCCGCATGGCTTGCATCGCACGGCATGGTGATCTCAACAATGACAGACCTGTTCCTCGTCGTGCTTTTGTTCGGAGCCGGAACGGATTATTCCCTGTTTATCATCAGCCGTTTTCGTGATAACATGGCAGATAATACCGCATCCGGTGAATCGGCATCTGCCGCCATAGGGAGCGTGGGGGAGACAATCGCCAGCAGTGTAGGTACGGTTATTGTTGCCGTTATCGCAGTGAGTTTCGTTTCTCTGAAATTGTTTTCCAATACCGGACCGAGTCTGGCAATAGGTCTGCTTATTACACTTTTCGCAGTTATGACTTTTTCCCCGGCCATGCTGACGGTTCTGGGGAAATACGCTTTCTGGCCGAAAAAACCGTCTCATGCCCATGATTCCCCTTTCTGGGACCGGATCGCTTATCTGGTCACAAAATTTCCAGTGATCACACTGATGTTCGCGGTTTTGTTGCTGCTCCCTTTCGCTTTTTATGGTCAGGGTCTGAGTGTCACATTTGATATGCTTATAGATCTGCCGGATGAAGAATCCTCTAAGGCGGGATACAATGTAATAAAAAAGGCTTTCGGCGCGGGACAGATGCAGCCTGTTGAGATATTGACGACAGAGATGAGCGGGGTCAGGAATCCGGCCGGTATCATGCAGATAGAGCAGATGACGCAGAGGCTGCTGAATGTTCCCGGAGTATCGGACGTCGACAGTCTTACGCGACCGGTGGGAAGATTTAAGCCTGACGCCTCAGACCAGCTGCGTGTGAGCAGCCAGCTGAAGCGTATAGCCGATGGCATGGGATCGGAACATGATAAACTCTCGGCCGGCACCGGAAAAGGCCGTTCATTTTCAGGTGATTCGCTGACGCAGCTTGACGTGATTCAGAATTATCTGAACGAACTTGCACTTGCTTTCCCTGATCTGTCGGTCAGCACGAATTACCATGCAGCTTCAACCTCTCTCTCAACACTGAAAGATGCAATATTGAAATCATATAAACAGATGAATGTTTCCGGCCAGCTGGCAGCGATTACAGACCAGGTGGGCAGCAGAAGTCAGCAGTCTGTTGATGTTGATCTTGGACTTATGCTTAACCGTCTTGATACTCTGAATAGTTATCTTACAGGGCTCTGCAAGGCTGTTCCCGGATCTGAAAGTCTGGACGGATATTCGGATGCTGTACAGACCTCGGCTTTGATGCGCAGTAAACTTTCAGAACTTAACGGCATGTCTTCAGTATTTAAAACAGTGGAACTGGTTAGGAACAGAAACGAACTGACCGGACTGCAGGCTAAACTTGCCGGAGAACTGAAGAGGATGAGGAATGACGCCAGTGTTAAGATGCCTGATGCGGTTTATAACCCGTCACTGGGCTCGCAACAGGAGAAGGAGGCATTAGCTTCAATTCTTGCCGGTATGGAAAACTTCATAACAGCCGTCCGCGGATTGAGCTCTGAATTCTCACGCCGTGCCGACGGTTATTTTCTTCCGTTAAATCTTGCGACAGGTCAGGAGCGGGATACGATAGAAAAAATTATGAATAACTATACGTCTCAGGGCGGAGACGCGTCACGCTACCGTGTATATCTGAAGGATGAACCTTTTTCGCCGGCGGCGATGGATACCGTTGAACGCATTAACAGCATGTATTACAAGAACACATATCAGACCGGCGGAACGGCGATTCTTGCCGATCTGCGTAATGCGATGAACAATGATACGAAATTGATGTGGGTCCTTGTATCGGCAGGGATTATAATAGTGCTGGTGCTCCTCCTCAGGAGTCTGATAGCTCCGATATATCTGATGGCAACAATTGTGCTCAGCTATAATGCTACTATGGGGATTACACGGCTGGTGTTTAATACATATTTTCATCAGAACCTTATATGGTTTGTCCCTTTTTTCATGTTCCTCCTTCTGATGGCGTTAGGTATGGATTATAACATATTTCTGATGGGAAGGGTAAAGGAGGAAACCGCCGGTAATGATACAAACTCCGGTGTAAGGAGCGCGGTGGCGCATACAGGCGGGATTATCACATCCGCGGGTATAATCATGGCCGGGACCTTTACCGCGATGATGTCTTCAACGCTGCTCGGCCTTGTACAGCTCGGTTTTGCTGTGACCGTGGGAGTTCTGCTTGATACTTTCCTGGTCCGTACCGCGCTTGTTCCGGCAATAGTGGTACTTTTCGGTAAATGGAACTGGTGGCCCGGGAAAAGAGAGGTGTAGAAAAAAACGGAGAGTCCGTCAATGGCTCTCCGCGCGTATTCAGATCAGCATCATCTGTTAAGTGCTATTTAATCTTTATGAATTCAACCTCGCATGAAGATACTCCGCCGGCGGGCTGGTAAAGCAGATAAATCCCCCGGTCGCTGAACACATTTTCCGTAACGGATGGAATTCTGCCTGAAACCATCTGTCCGTCGATCGAAAACATTGCGAATCTGCCGTCTTCAGATGCGAGCTCAAAATTATGCCAGTCAGTCCCTTTTATCGGTATGCTTCTGCCGTTAACATCAACTTTTTCACCGTCAAGCTTTATGGAATAGCTCTCCCCTTTTTCTATTGAGTATGCCGTAAGAATCACAGGAGCACCGGAGACAAATCTTCCTCGTACCATAATTTTAAAAGTTCTTGAAGTGTTTATTCGACTGTAGAGTCCGGTTCCTGCGATGCCCCTGGATTTAAAAATAACGATATTACCGTTTGAGACCTTTTTAAAACTGATTGCACCTGCGTCTGAATCTTTCATCTGATTCCAGTTTTCCGGGGTGTTTGAATCCGACCATGCGGTGAAATAATCCTCAACGCTCCAGACCTCCATCTGGTTGGAAGTTGTAATGCTCTGTATATCGAGTGGTTTTAAAAATTTTCCGAAGATCCAGCCTTTCACTCCGCGAAGTGTCGAGACGCGGTACCAGTAATCTCTCGCATCGCCGACCTGCATCATATCAAGCGATTTTTCGATCTGGATAAGCAGTTCGTCTTTTACAGTTTTTCCGGCAGGAGCACCTGTTACGCCGGGAGAGTTGCGGAGATTTACGCTGTCCCCTGCCGAGATATAAAGCCGCGACACCTCCTGGCTTGTGGGATACTTCGCCGCGTAGTTGTAGATCATATTTTTCAGAAATTCGCTGTTAGGTTCCATACCCGGGGCACCGTCTTTTATTGCCTCAAAAACTATTGTAATCATCTGCGGTGTGTAATTTGTACCGGGATATTTTTTATAAAATCGATTTAAGTAATCAAAAAGTCTGGCCTGGTCTGACGCAACAGATTTTTTTATCTCATAGAAATCCAGGTCTTCAATAAACTGGCTCCCGCGGTACCTTGAAGCGAATTCGTTATAGAAAATTCCTTTAGGCGCAATCCTGCTTTTTTTCGCTGCCGGGATAAACTCCAGATCTCCGCCTGTTTTGCTGTTTATACTGCGAAGTTTCTTCTCAATTTTCTGCTTATACTTTTCAAATTCAGGTTTGTCCTTGTTTTCAAGGGATGCTGATTTGAGTTCATCTTCGTAATCTTTTTCCAGTTCTTCGGCAAGAGTGTTAAGAGATTTGCATCTGTAATAGTAAATTTTTTCGCCGGTTTCATAATTCGCGGTTTTAACCAGTGTGTTAAGGGAGATTATAGCGTCGATGTAATCGCCATCTTCATAATCGGTGATTGCCGATTCAACTGAAATTCCCCTGGTTAAAAAATATACTGCTGTGATGACGATAATGGCAGCTATTACTATAGCCGATATGATAGCGGATTTCTTAAACAACCTCTGTGTCCTCCTTGATATCAATTTGTTTTACTGAAAAAGTCCATCCGTGGCTTTTTTACAAGCGGTTTCGTGAAGTGAATTCACGAAACCTTACATTTTCGAAGCTGATGCACTTGAAAAAAGCTTCAAAAATGGCGATACTTCCTTGTATCGCATTTAGCCGTTTCCTGTTTTTCAGGAAACGGCTAAATGGAACCTCTGATCATTATTTCGAGAAGTTTGTGAGCATGGTCGATGAACAGACCTGTTGCCGCCGCATCTTTTTCACAAAAGGATGCGGCTTTGAATTTATTCTTCTCCGAGATAAACCGGTCGCTGCTGTAGATACAGAACGGTACCGGATCCGGTGTGTGGGTGCGGAATTTTATGGGTGTCGGATGATCGGGCATCAAGAGTATGGTATAAGAGGGATACTCCCTTATACCTTCAATGACCGGCCCGACGACTTTTGAATCAAAATCTTCAATAGATTTTATTTTATGTTCTATATTACCTTCATGGCCCGATTCATCAGGGGCCTCGACATGAAGAAATATGAAATTTGAATCTTTAAGCGAATTGAGAAGCGCAGACACCTTGCCGCCGTAATTTGTATCCAGATAACCGGTTGCCCCTTCGACATGAAGCGGAGTAAGTCCGGCGGCCTTTCCGATACCATGTATCAGGTCGACTGCTGAGATCGTGTGTCCATATAGGCCCAGTCTTTCCATCAGGGTATTCATCTCCGGTCTCCAGCCTCCACCCCATATCCATACCGATTCCGGTTCGCCCTGGAATTTCTTCCTAGCTTCCCTGATCGCGGTTGATTCCGAAATGACTTTTTTTGACCTGAGCATCAGTTCTTTGATCAACTCCGAACCGTTACCCGAAGGGAGAAACTGATCGGTTTTTTTATCCTGAATATCATGAGGCGGAGTTGTAACAGTTATTTCTTTAAAAGGGTAATTTCTCCACACTACTATGTTTCTGTATGAAACACCGGCATAGAATTCTATCTCCGGCAGGGATATTTCTTTCGAAAGCTGATTCATTATTATCTCCGAGAATCCGCTGTCGATATGATCTGAGGTGAAGTCGTTCATCACGCCATCTGCCGCGTTTACTATGTTGCATCTGAAGGCAGTATCATCAGGACCGAGTTTTATATCGAGATTAATCGCTTCAAGGGGAGCTCTGCCCGAGAAATATACCGCCGGGTCGTATCCGAATATTGACAGGTTAGCGGTATCGCTGCCGGGCGACATCCCTGTCGGTACGGTTCTTGTCATCCCTGATACTCCATTTTGAGCCAAGTAGTCCATATTCGGAGTGTTGCAGTAATCAAGAATAGTCTTCCCTCCAAGTTCATCAAGGGGGAGGTCGGCCATCCCGTCGCCAAGCAGTACTATATATTTCCTATCATCCATTTCTGTCACCATTTACAGTTCACAGTTCATATAATTTTTATATACTGTCAATATTTTATTTTCGGGGGGAGTTTGTTCTCAAGGCCTCAATCGTTTTAGTGTTAAATGACAGATTGATTTGATCAGGGGTCAGAGCCTATGGGGCTCTGACCCCTGTATAAGCCTTTTTTAAAGAAAAACTATGCTCTGACCCCTCGTTACCGGCTAAAAAACAAAAAAAACTTAAAAAAGTGAAAAAAATCATCATATAGATAAAAAACAGCGAAAAATGCCTTTATTTTGATATAAACGCATATAAATCTATATAACCATAGATTATAAAGCTAAATTATCCAGCCAAAGGGAGCGATTATACGAACAGGGGAAAGTATCCCCTGCTTTAATTGTTCTTTGAAAACTGTATAATAGTGTAATTATTGCCTGCTCGGTGTTTTGGGGAGCTTTAGGGTATAATTTGAAAAATGCCCGATTAATCCCGGTTGTTGTTTAAAAAACCATAAAACCGGTTTAAGAATGACTGATTTCCGACTGCCTTCGGAATCAGACTGGCAAGGAAGCCAGAAACATACAGAAACAAAGGAGTGTAATATGATTATTAATCACAACATGAGCGCGGTAAACGCTAACAGATCATTAAAGTTTTCTCACTGGAATGTAAACAAGAGTATGGAGAAGTTGTCATCAGGTGAGAGAATCAACAAAGCTGGAGATGATGCATCCGGCCTTGCGGTATCTGAAAAAATGAGAACCCAGATTAACGGTCTCAGACAGGCTGAAAGGAACACAGAAGACGGTATGTCTTTTGTCCAGACAGCTGAAGGATATCTCAACCAGACTTCATCTATCATCCAGAGGATAAGGGTAATGGCTATTCAGTCTGCTAACGGTATTTACAGCCGTGAAGACAGGCAGCTTATCCAGGTTGAGGTTTCAGCCCTTGTCTCGGAAGTTGACAGAGTTGCCTCTCAGGCTGAATTTAACAAATTCAAGGTCCTGATGGGCGAGTTTTCAAAAGTTAACCCTAAAGCAAGCATGTGGTTTCATATGGGAGCTAACCAGAATCAGAGGGAGAGAGTCTATATCGGAACTATGACTGCTGCATCCTTTAAGTTCAAGGACGGCACAGGAAAAGTTGCGATGTCACTTGAATCCCCTGAGGGCGCCAACACGGCACTTGGAACTCTCGATAACGCACTGCAGAGACTTTCAAAACAGAGAGCGGACCTCGGAGCGTATTACAACAGGCTTGAATTTGCCGCTAAGGGTCTTATGACTGCATATGAAAATATACAGGCATCAGAATCCCGTATAAGAGATGCTGACATGGCGGAAGAGATGGTTGCTTTCACCAAAGACCAGGTTCTTGTACAGAGTGGTACTGCAATGCTTTCACACGCAAACAGTAACAGTCAGTCTGTTCTCAGGCTTCTCGGTGCACTCTAAATTATGCATTATACAGTTGAAGAGGTACAATTAAGTACCTGTTCTTTGAAAATTAACCGGTTCTCGAACCTTCCTTTGTACGGAACCGGGCTGTTTCAAATCCATGCAGTCCTGCCGGCTTTCCGGCAGTCTGTGATGCCGGGAGGGCATCATAGACTGCCGGAGAATCTTCGGCAGTCTGTGGTTGCATGGATTATGGGCAGTCCGGCAACATTAAAAGGAGA
>CAYTNW010000013.1:0-100492 GCA_964439325.1 uncultured Leptospirales bacterium
TCGCGCATGTCGATCACGGCAAGACAACGCTTGTAGACGGCATGCTCCGCCAGTCAGGAATCTTCAGAAGCAACCAGCATGTTGAAGAGAGGGTCATGGATTCCAACGATCTTGAAAGAGAGAGGGGGATCACAATATTCTCCAAAAACGCTTCGATTCACTATAAGGACTACAAAATAAATATTGTCGACACTCCGGGACACGCCGATTTCGGCGGCGAGGTCCAGCGTATTATGAAGATGGTGGACTGCGTGCTTCTCATCGTAGACGCTTTCGAGGGACCGATGCCTCAGACAAAATATGTCCTTAAAAAATCGCTTGAACTTGGCCTCAGCCCTATCGTTGTAATCAATAAAATCGACAGGCCTAACAGCCGGCCCCACGAAGTGCTCGATATGATATTCGACCTCTTCGTAGAACTTAACGCTACCAATGAACAGCTCGACTTCCCCGTGGTTTACGCCTCTGCAAAACAGGGGATCGCGAAGTACGAGGTTGAGGACGAGAGCGCCGACCTTAAACCGCTTTTCGATACTATTATAAAATATGTCAAGGAGCCGGAGGGGGAGATCGATCTGCCGCTCCAGTTCCTGGTCTCCGCAATAGATTATGACAACTACATAGGGCGTATCGGTACGGGTAAAATCCATAACGGACAGATTGCCGCCGGCGACACTATTACTCTGATGAAGAGAGACGGAGAGAATGTTCTATCGAAGGTTTCAAAAATATTTTCATACGAGGGTCTTAAACGCTCGGAGATCAAAAAGGCCTATGCCGGTGACATTATCTCAATAGCAGGCGTTGAGGGGATAGACGTAGGGGTAACGATCGCGGACAAGGACTTCCCCGAGGCGCTTGAGGCCGTCGAGATAGATGAGCCGACGCTGGCGATGACCTTTATGCAGAACGATTCCCCTTTCATGGGACAGGAGGGGAAGTACGTTACCTCAAGGCACCTCTGGGAGAGGCTGCAGCGCGAGGTCCAGTCGAACGTCAGCATCAACATAGAGAGATCTGAAAACGGGGATGAGTTTGTCGTCAAGGGGAGGGGAGAGCTCCAGATGTCGATACTTATCGAGAACATGAGGCGCGAAGGCTACGAGTTCCAGGTTTCAAAACCTGAAGTTATATATAAAGAGATTGACGGCAAGAAGTGCGAGCCTATTGAACTTGCGGTTGTGGATGTCTCCGACGAGTTTGTAGGCGTTGTTATTGAGAAGATGGGTGTCCGAAAGGGCGAGATGATAAACATGAAGCAGGGTGATGACGGCTATACCCGTATCGAGTTTAAAGTCCCGTCAAGGGGACTTATCGGTTTCCGCGGACAGTTCCTTACCGATACCAGGGGGACCGGTATTCTGAACCAGAGCTTCTATGAGTATGACGTCTTCAGGGGGCCGATACCGGGAAGAGGTAAGGGGGTACTCCTTGCGATGGAGCCCGGTACGTCGGTTCCGTTTGCACTTGACAACCTGCAGGAGAGGGGGGAGCTTTTTATACCCTCCGGCGTTAACGTTTACGAAGGTATGATTGTCGGTGAGAACAGCAGGGAGGGGGACATGGTTGTCAACGTCTGCAAGAAAAAGCAGCTTACAAACATGCGCGCTGCCGGTTCAGACGAAGCGGTGAGACTTATTCCTCACAGGGAGTTCAGTCTTGAACAGGCGCTGGAGTATATTGCCGACGACGAATTTCTAGAGATTACGCCAGTCTCTGTAAGGATGAGAAAAAAACTCCTGAAAGCGGCCGACAGGAAAAGGGCCGGCAAAAAAGAGGAGCAGTAGATACAGCGGGAGTAAACGGATCTGCCGTTTACTCCTTTTTACGCCACGCAAGATAGACCGCAAAAATCAGCAGCAGAATTATCACCAGATAAATTGAAACACCGAACATGCTTTACCTCCCCGATAGTTTTAATACAGCAGCGAACAGATATTATTCTCTATAATAAACAGATCTGCGGATCATTTAGATAATCCGTTCCGGCTGATATTGCTGAAACATTATTACCTGTTCCACAAAACAGCACGGTAGCCTAACTCTTTCAGCATCTCCATATCTGATTCAATGCTTATACCCGATGTTGTGAGCATGTTTCCCGATATGGCTGCATTGGCTCCCGAAAGAAAACACTTTCTTCCCTTGTCGGGCAATAGCCCGCGGCCCCCCGCCAGGCGTATGGATGCGTCCGGAACAAGAAAACGGAAAACTGCTGTGATACGGCACATCTCGTCACTGGTCAGTTCAGGAATATTTCCGCAGGGAGTGCCGGGAATCGGATTGAGCAGATTGACCGGTATCGAGCGGATTCCCAGATCACGGATTGAAAGCACCATATCAATACGGTCCTCCATGCTCTCCCCGATACCCATTATTCCCCCGCTGCAGACATTCAATCCTGCTTTTTGTGCAGCCTGGATGGCTGCGATTTTATCATCAAAGCTGTGTGTCGAGCAGATATTCGGGAAATTTCTGCGGGATGTTTCGAGGTTATTATGCACGCGGCTGACCCCGGCCTCTTTCAGTTTTTTATATTGGCTTTCATTTAAAAGGCCGAACGAAATACATACTGAAATATCAGTCTTCCTTCGTATTTCACGGATATTTTCGCACATTATATCAACTTCATCGTCATTCAGTTTTCTGCCTGATGTAACGATGGAATATCGTAGCATACCTTTTTGATCATTGTATTCCGCATTTTCTACAATAGTCTTTCTGTCCAGCAACGGATATTCTTCTATCTGCGTATTGTATGAAGAGGACTGTGCGCAAAATTTGCAGTTCTCCGGGCATTTACCGCTTTTAGCATTGATAATAGTGCATATATCAAAGGCGTTTCCGCAAAAATGTTCCCTGATCTCATTTGCCGATTGACATAACAGTTCCAGCGGTTCTCCGGCAAGCTGCACTGCTTCCTCCTTTGTAACAGAATACCCGTTTAATATTTTCTGTTTTAATTCTTTCATGATCCTTTTTCGTTTTTGCTTAAAATATGTAAACTGAACCGGAAATGTTGTAGAGGCATTGATCCGGAATTAAATAACAATACAGCCGTAAAAGCTGATATAATACAATTCAAAAAATAACTGAAAAGCCTGATACCGGAAGTCTGAAGAGTTTATTATTGATTATGATTATAAAAAAATGTTGCGAAAAGATCTTTAATATTTTAGAATGTAACAAAATACTTTAAATCTTTTCTTTTTTTATATTGAAAGTAATATGTTATGCTGTAGAAAAGTTCAGAGGCAAAAAAGATGATTAATCCGGATAATAACGAAAAAAGGTTCACTTTCGGCATTGAGGGGATGACCTGCGCGTCCTGCGTCAGGATTGTGGAGAGGTCGCTTAAAAAGATGGACGGAGTTCATTTTGTATCGATCAACCTCGGGACAGAGAAGGGGTATGTTATTACAGATCCGGAAATTACGTTTGATGACATTAAAAAGAGGATAGACAGCACCGGGTATAAAGGTGTCGAGAATGTTCCCGATGCGGAAAAGGTTCTGAAAGATTTCAGGGCTGCAAAACTTAAAATGGTCATATCTCTTGCCGTGATGATACCTCTGACAGCAGCTATGATTCTTCATATGTGGGGAGTCCATATCCCGTGGTTCACCGCGATAGAGTCTGCAGCCGGGGCCGTTGTCCTCTTATGGCCAGGGAGGCAGATATTCAGGGGGGCCTTCATAGCCGCTTCCCATGCCCATGCGAATATGGATACCCTTGTCGCCACAGGCGCTCTGGCGTCATGGCTGACATCCATTCTGTCGCTGCTCGGTGTTGAGATCAGTTCGTTCGGGTCGCTGTCGGTGATGCTCGTTTCAATTCATCTGACTGGAAGGTATATTGAATCAAGACTTAAATACAGCGCTTCGGGGGAGATAAGGGCGCTGCTTGCAATGAGACCCAAAGAGGCTTCGATGCTTGTCAGCGGTGAGATTCAGACGGTGGCGGCGGAGAGCATACCGGTGGGGTCGGTTATAGTTGTAAGGTCGGGAGAGGGGATTGCCCTCGACGGAATTGTCCTTGAAGGGAGCGGATATGTTGATGAATCGATGATCACAGGCGAGGCTGAGAGGGTCTTCCGCAGAACCGGGGATGAGGTGACAGGGGGAACAATTCTTGAACAGGGTTCTCTCAGGGTGGAGGTCCTCCGCGCGGGCGACGATACGTTTATGGCCAGGATGATAAAGCTTGTTGAGGACGCCCAGTCCTCTTCTGTTCCGATACAGGCCTTTGCAGACAGAATAACCGGTATATTTGTTCCAGTAATTTTCATATTGGCAGCAGCGGCAGGCCTGATATGGGGATTGAACTACGAAAGCATGAGGGTGCTGCTGGTCAGACTCTCTGAATATCTGCCATGGATAAATCCCGATGCAGGGGCTCTGTCAACCGGAATATTTATTTTTATAGCACTTCTTGTGATCGCGTGCCCCTGCGCCCTCGGTCTCGCGACTCCGATGGCTCTTATTGCCGGGAGCGGGCTTGCTGCGAAAAACGGCCTTTTAATAAAGAATGGTGAAGCTATACAGAAGGCGGGAGATATAGAAACAGTTTTTTTTGACAAGACCGGTACAATCACTGCCGGTAAACCGGAGGTGACAGGGACCTCACTTGATGATGAATCTCTCGGGGTGGTGCTTGCCCTTGAAAGTGTTTCGATACATCCGATCGCGGAATCGGTTAAAAAGTACTGTTCTGAAAAAGGGATCTCCGCTGAGCGGAATGTCATCGATATTGCAGAAAAACCGGGGGAGGGAATTGCCGGGACTCTTGACGGCTTCACCATCAGCGTAGGGCATCCAATGGATGCAGGCAGGTATTCGGCGCTGATGGACTCGGGCGAAACAGTGGTTGAATATATCAGAGGCGGAGAGGTGCAGGGCTATATCTCGGTAGCTGATAAGGTTAAGGATGATTCAGCCTCTGCCGTCGGACTGATAAAGGATCTCGGTATAGTTCCGGTGATGCTGACCGGGGACAGCGAGAGGACGGCTTTCGCTGTTGCAGCCAGAACAGGTATTGAAAAAATAATCAGCCGAGTGAGGCCCGAGCAGAAGCTTTACGCGGTGCAGGAACAGCAGAAGAAGGGGGCAATCGTCTGTATGGTCGGCGACGGAGTCAACGATGCGGCTGCGCTGAAGGCCGCCGACATAGGGATAGCGCTTGGAACAGGAACGGATCTCTCGATAGAGAGCGCCGATATAATAATCACAGGTGGAAAGCTCTCATCTGTACCGGCGGCGATTAAAATCTCGAAGATCACTTTCAGAAAGATCAGGCAGAATCTCTTCTGGGCCTTCTTTTACAATATTATCGCGATACCGGCCGCCTTTATCGGAATCATGCACCCTGCGATTGCGGAGTTATGCATGATTTTCAGTTCAATTACAGTTATATTAAATTCAATAAGCATAAAAAATGTAAGGACGGGAGAATAGTATGAAACACACATTTAATGTACCGGATATGTCGTGCAACCACTGCAAAATGAGAATAGAAAAGAAGATGAATGAATCGGGAAAAGTTAAGGATCTGAAAATTGATCTCCAGACAAAAAAGGTTTCGCTCGATTCCGATCTCTCAGATTCAGACCTGATTAAACTTTTTGATGAAGCCGGATACGACGCTGAAGCGGCTGAATAGAGCCGCTTCAATAGTATTTTAACATGCCGCTCCTTTGTATTTCGCTATTCACCGCGGATTCGCAACAGGCTGGTCCGTGCAGTACAGCAGTCCGCTCCTGCATCTTAATCTGATATATAATAATAAAAATTCTTGCTTTTTTTTAATGTACAATCCATTCTAAAAAACTGAACCGTGCAGTACTGCTGTTTTGCCCTGTATGCGCCGGCTTATGCGAACCAATGCTGAAATGTTCAGCGCAGCAGTTGTGTACCGGTGAATTTTTAATTATGTTTATAAATAACTGAATAGTCACAAACCGTGGGTTTTCAGGAGAGTTGAATTTTATGTTATATACCTATAGAAGTAAAATATGAAAGACGCATTTTTTCTAGGGCTATTAATATTCCTGCAGATTTCAATCTATGTTAATATTAAATTTATAATCGCGTATGCCACAAGGCGGGAAAAGGGGAGCATGAAAGGGCTGCTGATGACCGGCTTCGCGATTTTTTTAATCGGCCTTCTTTCTCTGATAATATTAATGAATACCTCCGATGTTGTGAAGAAGTTTAAAATGGAAAAGATGATGGTCCTGGAATCGGGCCTTCTTTTCTTTTTTCTGCTGTACGTCAAAGGGGGGATTGCGTTAAGGACGATCAGGAGGGCAAAAAGCCCCGAGTTTTACGATATAAGCTTTTTCGGGAAAAAGGTGTACAGGCCTAACGTAGTGAAAAAAAGCGAACTGGCCATTTTTCTTCTGACGATGCCTTTTACTCTGATCTGCGGCGCGTATTTTATAGCCAACGTTTTTTTCAGCCGATAGAATTCTATCCGGCCTGTTCCCCGTCGGTCTTTTTCAGGTATTTAACAAGCGTTACAAGGTTTCCCTTATCGTTATAAGTTATGCTGTCGAAGGCGTTTCTGGCAATTGAGATTCCCCTGCCGTGGAAAAGGAGCTGTTCGTTTATCTCCTCCTGGAATGCGCTTGTGTATTTTTCCTTGTTGAATCCCTCTCCTTCATCCGCGACAGTATAGATCACGCAGTCATCGTTTATCGAATAGTCAATATGTACTTTTTTATCCTGATTATCTGATATGAGCTGCCTCTCCCTGATAAGGTTAAAGTAGTTATCGTTAACCATAGACGCGGATTTTTCGTCAAAGGTCAGACCGAGGTTGCCGTGCTCTATTGCGTTGATGATGATCTCCCTGAGGGCTATCTGTATAACTTTTATGTTTCCCGGGTCGAGATATTTTGTCAGATTTCTTGTGATCCGGTGGGTAATCTCGTTTGCTGTAACAAGATGGTTTCCAATCGAGTATTTCTGTATTTCCGATGAAAGGTACTTGAGCAGCGAGTCATCAATAACGCTGGTTATCTTTCCGAGTATTTCGTTTTTGCCGGCCATATTGATATACTCAAGCCGTACCTGCATCTCTTTCGGTTCGGAGTTGATCGGCGATACGAAAAACGCCCTGAATACAACCGGTTTCTTTTCTCTTTGAAGCTCTTCAAGTTTCTGTTTCACAATCATAATCGATACGCCGTCGTCCCTCTCGTCCCTGTAAAGAAGTTCGATAAAACTCAATCCCTGTATCGTTTCGGGATTAAGCCTCAGCTCGTTAGCAATCGCGTAGTTTGCGCTTATGAATTCGAGGTTTTCGTCAAGGGTAAAGATGATATCGCTGGAACCTTCAACCAGCAGACGGTATTTTTCTTCTGATACGCTGAGGTGCCTGTGCGCCTCCTCCAGTTCCATTTTGGATTTGTTAAGATTAGTAACAATAATCTGCTGGGAATTTATCAGTTCAAGCTGGGCCTTGTCCTTCTCCTTCTTCATCATGTTTATCTTGTCGGCAAGAGCGAACGAGAGAAGGACCATCTCCAGCCCAGACCCTATCTGAAGCCCGTATTCGGTAATAAAAGTGTGAGGGAGCAGGCCGATTATACGGAGTGTCGAGAGTATCACTCCGATAAAAAAGGCCGACGATGCTATAAGATAGAATCTTGCGGTTTTGATTCCACGCTTCAGGCACACGACAGCGGCGCTTATTCCGGCCAGTATCATTACCAGAGGTATGATCTGTCCGGCAAGGATAGTAATTGAATAATCGACAAACAGAGAGGCCACAACAAGTATCGCGCCCATTGCCATCAGGAACTGAAGTATTCTGTTGAATACAGGGACATTGGTCTCCATGTTGAGAAATTTTATGGAAAAATAAGAGCCGAAGAAGGAGCTCATCCCTATCAGAAAAGGATTGGCCCTAATCCCCCACCATGGAGTTTCCGGCCAGAGATACTGGATCGCAAGACCGTTCATCGCGAGCTGAAAGAGCCCGAAAAAAGTGATGAATAAAACATATATCAGATAGTTCCTGTCGCTTGTCGAGATGTAGATAAAGAAGTTATAAAAAATCATTACAAGTATAATTCCGTAGTAGATACCGAAAAGAAAATGTTCTAGCTGTACTTTACGGGTGAAATGATCCGGATTCCATAGAGAGATGGGGAAGATCATTCCGTCATCGGTTTCGATTCGCAAAAGAAAGATCAGTTTTTCGTCGGGATGCATCCTGAAAGGGAAAACAAAGTTTCTGTTTTCTATTTTACGGTCTTTAAAAGAAAAATCCCTTCCGGTAGTTTCATGCTGCGTCAGCAGTATATGACCGTCTTTATCGGAGAAGAGGAACAGCTGAACATTGTCCAGAAGCGGGAATCCGATCTCAAGGAGTTCGGTAAATTCGCTCCGCACATTGCTTGTCAGCGTGAACCTGACCCAGTACACGGATTTGGTGACCCCGTAGTTCGGAATCATGTTTTTTACCTTTTTGAAATCACTGTCCAGGTCCCCGGAAATTATAGTGAAGACATTTATGTTTCCGGACTTGTCCTCGAGGGTTTCACACCTGTTCCCTAAAAAGATATGCGGTTCATTTTTATCTATTGTCAGATTTTCAACTGCGTAAACCGGCATTGCAAAAAAGATGAAAATAAGTGCGGCAGGGGCATAAATCATTTTCAGTTTCTTAAATTTTTCCGGCAGCATAGTTTTCATCCATCAAAGAGAATTGAGATTACAGATAATCTATATCCTTTCATTGATTAAGTAAAGAAATTTTTAAAATGCTCTGTATTGGCATCTTTTCCGCTAAATCAGCTGATTTTCCGTTTTATCCGTATATAAGCCCGTTATTTAACAGTCTCTATCAGGGATACCGCAAGCCTTGTTCCGCTGACCAGATCTTTTATCAGGATAAATTCTTCAGTGGAATGAATTTTCTGCATTCCGCATGAGAGGTTGATGGCCTTGACTTTTGAACTGTTGATAATGTTCGTGTCGCTGCCGCCTCCCATTGCAACGAAAGAGGGTTTGATCTTTATTTTTTTCATCGCCTCGGATGTGATAACAGCGACCGGATCGGTTTCGTTGATGCTGAATCCTTCGTATTCAAGAGTTCTCTGGATGAAAGGCTTCGCTCCGAACTTCGCACACGTTTTTTTTATTACCTCTCTTGCGTTCTTTTCAACATCGAGCATTTTGTCCTTCTGTATCGACCTTACTTCGAGGTCGCAGAAGGCCTCCTCCGGGACTATGTTGGTAGCCCGACCCCCTGATATAATTCCAACGTTAAGACTGGTTTCATCATCAATTCTTCCGTTAGGCAGGAGTGTGACTATTTCTGAGAGTACACGAATCGCGTTGATCCCCTTCTCCGGCGCCATGCCCGCGTGAGAAGCCCGTCCCTTTATGACGATTTTCATATTGGAATGATACGGCGCTTTGACAATGATCCGTCCTATGTCGCCGCTGCTGTCGAAAACAAATCCGTATTTCGATTTCAGCAGGCCGAGATCGAAGCCCTTGATCCCCTTCAGGCCAAGCTCCTCGGCGCATGAAAGAAGAATTTCAATATTGCCGTGAGGAATCTTTTTCGCCTTAATGTATTCGATAGCCTCAATAAAGATAGCTATGGCGGCCTTGTCGTCACTTCCGAGAACGGTCTTGCCGTTAGATGAAATTTTTGTGTCGGTTACAACCGCTTTTACATTGTCGCACGGAACGACCGTGTCCATGTGCCCGGAGAAAAGTATCGGGGTACGTTTTGAGTCACCGGGAATTTTTATAAGCAGGTTATGCGACTCGCCGCATCTGTGGGGAGTGCAAACAGCTCCAAGTGCCTTGAATCTTTTAATAACATAATCCATCACTTTTTTTTCATGCCAGGAGGGTGATGGTATCTCCACCAGCTCCACAAATGTCTTTACAAGCTTATCCCTGTTTATTTCGTACATAGCAGTGTCCTTATATCTGTCCAAGCCTGAACTGTTTGATTTTTTCAGAATAGTTGTTAATAAGCCCGTCCCTCTCTTTTATCGAGTCCCCCTCTGCATAGATATGGATAAGAGGCTGTGATGAATCGGGCATCAGCAGAATCCATGAATTGTTTTTGATGATTTTTATTCCGTCAATCATCTCTACATTATTGTTATCTGCCTCCATCGAAAGCATCGCCATAATGGCCGCCTTTTCTTCGATCGTGCACTGTATCGATGTGTTGATCAGGTTTGTATGAGGGAGGGTCTCCCTGACCTCGTAGAGTTCTTTTTTTTCAAGCGACAGGTATTCCAGTACCCTGAGAAATGTGATCATCGGATCAATTTTCTGCTCAAGGAACGGATGTCTAGATTTGCCCCCGTAGAAGATGTCGATGGAATCGTCCGGCGTCCGGAGCCTTGTCGTCGTCCATTTGACCGATCCTCCATTATCCTCTATCAGTCTGCAGAGGACATTGGAGGTATTGACCGGGAGACTTATCGTCCTTGAATATGAATGTTTCAGATAGTAGAGGCTCAGAATGGCGCTGACATCATCAACAGAGAGAACGTTCCCCATTTCATCGATGATAGTGATATTGGTGCCGTGGGGCCCGATGATAACGCCGATCTCCCTGTTCATTTTGGACATGTTGACGACGTTATAGATAGACTTTATAGTGCCTGTCATGATATCGTATTCATTCAGAGTCTCTTTCATCTGGCCGCGGAGCACAGTCGTCTGAATTCCCATCGAGTCAAGAAGCTCCGGAAAGATGTATGATGCCGTACCGTTAAGGCAGTCGAGAATGATTTTCCAGTTCCCCTTTTTAACGGTCGGTTTGTCGATATAGTTGACCATGTTGCTGATATAGGACCCGATATGGTGCGACGGATGGATGATCTCTCCCGCTTCGAACACATCCTTTCTGGGATAGTCCCCCCTGAAGAAGATGTTCTCTATTCTCTTCTCCTCGCAGACCGGGATCTGAAAACCGTTCCTGTTAAAAAACAGGATCTGTATGTTCTGCAGCCCCTTCAGATACGCAACCTGTATATAGATCCCCATGTCGGCGTTTAAAAACCTGGTGCAGTACCTGTTGATCGGAACCGTTTCCACATCAAGATCAAATACATCTATACCCATTGAAAGAAGGCCCGATGTGAGAGCGTGTTTGATAAGGCATGAAGCCTTGGTGACATCCCTGCTGATTATAACCTTGGAATTTTTGCCAAGATACGCACCTATGGCCGAACCGATCTTTGAAGCGAACTCCGGCGTGATCTTGACGTTAAATGTTCCGGTAATCCCCTCGGTGCCGAACAGTGTCTTCTTCTCGGTCTGTCCCCAGATGAGATCGGTTGTAATTCTCGTCCCCTGTTCAATCGATTTATCCGGCCATACCCTGATACCCGATTGAATTACGGTTCCTGTGCCGAGAGAACAGTCATCCGCTACAACCGCCTCTTCATATATAGATACCCCTTCGCCGAGAACGCACCTCTTTCCCACAATCGCTCCGCGAAGTTCGCATTTTCTTCCGACGACGGTGTTATGGAAAATAATGCTCTTTTTAACAGAGGCATTCTCTTCGATAAGGCAGTTGTCGCCTATTACTGAATACTCGGAAATCTCCGCGCCCTTCTTTATACGTGAAAAATCCCCGATTATGATCGGTCCTTTTATTATAGCGCCGGGATCAATCTCCACGTCCCTGCCGACCCATATGTCGCGGGTGATTTTTTTGCCCGGTATATCTATATTGACCTTCCCGTCCAGTATGTCTTTGTGGACATTGCTGTAGGTTGAAAGGTTCCCGACGTCGCACCAGTATCCGTCTGTTACAAATCCGTATATCGGAACTTTTTTCTTCTTTAAAATCGGGAAGAGGTCCAGTGAAAAATCGAACATCTCTTCATCGGGAATATATTTTTTTATGTGCACCGGTTCTATCACGTACATACCGGTGTTGACTGTATCTGAATGTATTTCGCTCCAGGACGGTTTTTCCAGGAACCTTTCAATCCTGCCGTCACCGTCCGTAATCACAACGCCGTAATCGGTGGGCTTGTCGGTCCTGTTTAATACTATAGTAAGGTAGGACTGTTTCTCCTTGTGAAACTGCAGTATCTCGGTAATGTTAAAATCGATGATACCGTCGCCGCTTAAGATGATCGTCGTATCCTCGATGTCTCCTATCGCCTTTTTTACACCCCCTGCAGTACCGAGGGGCTTCTCTTCAACCGAATACGAAATTTTTACTCCGAGCTCGGAACCGTCTCCAAAATAGTTCTGAAAGTTTTCCGGGAGGGTGTATATGCTGAGAGTGATATCGGTTATGCCGTATGCTTTAAGAAGTCTTACCGAGTGTTCAATGGCCGGTTTATTAATGACCGGAACCATAGGTTTAGCCCTGATACATGTCAGCGGACGTAGTCTGGTACCTTCTCCACCAGCCATAATAATAGCTCTGGCCATATCTCCTCCCTGTGTAAACCCGCTCCTGTTTCGCGAAACTATTTTTTATAGACCATTTTCCCTATAATTGCGCTTTTTGAAACCTTACCGAAGATCCTGCTGTCAAAACTTCTGTCGAAGTTGTCCCCTAGAACGAAGAATTCATTTCTCCCCATCCTGACAGGTGGCATGTTGTCCCTGTAGCAGAACTTCATCGGATAAATATTACTGCTGTCGCGCGTGGATTCAGAAACTATATCATACATTTTTTCGTTTATGTAAACGACCTTGTTGCGTATCTCTACAGTTTCATATTCCGATGCGATGATCCTTGAAATGACGATTTTATCATCTTCTGCGGGGCTGCGGAGGGCAATGATATCGCCGTTTCGGATTTTTGAAATCCTGTTAATCACGATTTTATCTCCCGGTTTGAGTGCCGGTTCCATCGACTCCGTTTTGACGCCAGCAAAAAGAAATATAAATTTGATGCATACAAATCCTGCAATCAGCCCGGCCATAAGCATCACAACTTTAAAAAGTACAGGATAGTCGCTATTGACATTCTTCTTCAATGATAACTCCGGAGCAATTTCAGCTCTTTTTATCCCCCATAATTTCAGGGGGGAGCCGTAAGCAGCGTTTAATATTATAAACTGCGATAATTGCCTTTTTTTTGTTTTAATCTGAAATATTTAATTTTTTTATCAATATTTTTTTTAATTTAGTTGTACTTTAATATGTAGATATTAATGTTATATCAGCGTCGGGTAGAGGTTTGATGGAGTTAAAGCCCGGTTATGTCGCATCACTCTGTTTTTTTGTAATATTTATAAGCATAATTTACATCTGATTATTTTCCTTGACAAAGAATTATGTTATATGTAAATTTAAATGTAGTCTATTGTTTTCAGGCGAATAATATTTATTAAATTTTTCTTTTTTTTATACCGACAAGAAAACTGTATGGTGTAATTATTCAATTATATTAGCGTGAATTAATCAATATTGATTAAAGGAGTTTACGATGAACAGGAAGTTGAAAGTGGCTGCATTGTCGATTTTTATCGGAACTTTGGTTCTACTGGTCGGCAATGGGGGTTCGCACCTGCTCGCACAGGAAGGAACAGCAACCAATAATCAGACAACAACAGGCAGTAATGCTAATAAACCGAAATTAGACGGGCTGGTTGTCGACTGGCTTAATGATTTTGAAGATTGTGAAGATTGGAGAGCTGATTCAACATGTCCGCTTGGTGAGACTAAAATAAGAAAGTATCCCGGCAAGCCGAGGCCAGTAGATATTAACGGCCAGCCGGTTAATGAAAATGGTGAATCCGGTAAGGAGTTTGCCGATGAAGCAAAAGAGGAAGAAACCGGAATAAATCACAAGAATTCATACGTTCTTGGCGTTAAAAGCTTTTTCATGAATAGAGGGTATGACAGAGTTGAGGTTTTCCCGCCTAATGAGTACATCATAAGGGGAAAAGCCAAAGAGATGAAAGTCTGGGTTCTCGGAAGAAAATTCAGGCATACGCTTTATGTAAAAGTCCGTGATTACCGCGGTCAGCTGCACAAACTGAAAATAGGCAGACTCGATTTCTGGGGCTGGAGGGAGATGTCTGTAATTATACCGGGATGGCTGCCTCAGTCCTCAAATTATGCAGTTATGGATAAAAACCTTCATTTTGTGTCTTTCTTCGTCGAAAGCGATAATTTTGAAGCTCCGGGACCTTTTTATTTTTATATGGACCAGTTCAGGGTTGTAACGGATCTCTCTGAGTTTACTGGCGATGAAAATATTAAGGATAACTGGTAACGGTTAGATGAGGATAATGGAGGTCATGATGAATATTAAAAAGAACAGAATGTTTATAATAACTTTTTGTATGGCAGCTTCTTTTATGGTAAGCCTGTCAGTCAGAAATGCTGATTGTAAGCTTGAGACCAATCTTCCCGCCGATGTTACCGGTGGGGAGGTTAGAGCTCTGGTTGTTGAAGATTTTGAGAATATGAAAATTGCCGAGAAGATAGAGGATGACGGATGGTATGTTACTACTTCTCCAAAAGAGTATACTAAGGGTGATGAGCAGACAAAGGCTAAGAAAAACCCTGTTTTGACGCTTAAGATGAAATCTGTTGATGCCGGCTCAAACGATATGAAAATCGAAGAAGCGTATTCACCTACTGGTCTGGGGAAAGAAAAGAAGAAAGCGCTCGGTCTGCTTTTTAAATTCAGATACCCTGGAAATAACTCGGTTTCAATGGAGCCTCCGTATGAAGTAGACTGGAAAGACCGTACACCTGTGAAAACATACGACCAGGCTTTGAGAAAAGATGTAACTGAAAGAGGTATACAGCTTCCTGGTAAAGCCAAGGCTATATCGATGTGGATCCATGCAAGGGGTTTTCCTTATACTATTGAAGTATGGGTAAAAGACTTTAAGGGAGACGTTCACATTCTGGAGAAACAGTCAGTCAATTTTGTAGGATGGAGACCTTTAACCTTCCAGATCCCTACAAATATGCCTCAGTCTTCAGATACATATCCCGCTTCAAGGGTTGCGAAGATAGTACGTCTGGTTGTAAGGGAAGTTACAAATGTAGGCGGAGAGTATTCAGGGACCAGCGTAAAGAATTCCGGCGATGTGTACGTATTTGTTGATCAGATTAAAGTCCTGACAGATACATATGAAGTTTATTTTGACGGACAGGATCTGCACAAAGCTTTTGAAGACTCAAATAAGGGGTCAGGCTCGAATACAGGCGGCGGTACGCAAAAATAGGCAGCGTTACGCAGAAAATGTTGTAAACTCACTGATAAATTTTTAGCAAATTATCTCCGGATTTCCGGAGTCAGATGACAGAAAATACCCATCGAAGTTAAAGGATGGGTATTTTCTATTTAACCAAAGTGTAAAAATCACCTATTACGGGATGGAAAAATGTCTAAAGAAAAAATAATGGAAAAACTTCTGTCGCTTTTCAAAGAGGAAAGCTGGGGAAGAATAGATTCGAAGGATGTCGGAATTTCAAGGTTTAAAATTCTTGATGATATCTTTAACTCTATTCTGGCAGATAATTGTGTTGAAGAGGCCATGAAACTATGCAAGGAGCAGCTTGAAGAACAGCCGGCTTCCATAACAGCAGCCTATATTGCCGGACTTCTCGGCTGCGAGTTTGAGAAAATTGACGAGAAGAAACACCTCAGAAGACTGATTGAAAAATTTACGGAAAATCATAAATGGGCGGTTGTTGAGATAATCGCGGAAAAAATACTGGAATACGGTGAGAGCAGCTTCGCTCTTCGGTCTCTCGCCACAAGCCTGGAGCGTCTTGGAAGAAATAAGGAGGCGATACCTGTCTGGGAAAATTTAATGAAGATAGACAGGTTTGACGCACAGGTCGCCAAGAAACTCGCATTTGCCATAGTTAATCAGGACCAGGAAAAGAGCATCCAGTACATGAAGCTTTCAATTGAGGGGTTTATCAAAGCGAGACATTTCGATGAGGTATCTCCGTTATGGCAGAAGCTTGTAACGGTATCGTGGAGTGATATCCAGTTTTTTGAAAGGATCGAGAGGATGCTTGTCGATGCGAAGCAGACAGACCTTGCCGCAGATCTTCTGAAAAATCTCCTTCACAAATACAGGGATGAAGATAATCCGGACCAGGCCATAGATCTTTTAAAGAAAATTCTTAACTACAGGCCCGAGGATCTCCATTCAAGAAGAGAGCTTGTAAAGCTCTATGAAGTCAAATATGGAAGCCATTCACAGTTCAATCAGTTCCTGAAACTGTCAAAACTGAATAATTTTAAAGCACCGGTTAAGTTCGCAATACAGGATTTTGAGAAGAATATCGTCTTTGACAAGGGGAACTATGTGTTTCATAATTCATGGGGACTCGGTATAATAGAAAACATAGATACAGAGGGGATTGTCGTCAATTTCCGCGAGAAACCGGGCCACAGCATGTCTATACAGATGGCTCTGAACTCCCTTAAACCTGTCACAAAGGACCACATTTACGTAATGAAGTATGAAGATCCCGAGGTCCTGAGCGAGATGTTCAAAAACAATTTTATGGAATTTTTTGCGCTTTTAATCAAGTCATACGGCGGAGAGATCCTTGTCGATGACATCAAAAACGAATTGATACCCGATTTTGTTGAAGAGAAAAACTGGGTAAAATGGTGGAGCAAGGCCAGGACCCTGATAAAAAAAGATCCTCTATTTGCAGTTTCGGAGAAGAAGAAAAACCTTGTTTTCATGAGAGACAAGCCTGTAACATTTGCAGATGAGCTGCTTGGCAAATTTACCGAGACTGAATCTTTCAGTGAAAAACTGGATATAGCCATTGAGTTTATCAATAATATCGACAAGAAAGAGGGGGAGAGTGTCGCCTCTTATCTGATAGATTTCTTTATGGAGCAGGCAAAGGGAGATTCGAACACGAGACAGATACTCTCCTATTTTATCCTGACAGATCTTGCGGGATATTCCGATGCCTCAAAGGTCAAGCTTGATTCGCCTAAGGAGAAAGTTATCTCATTCATAAAGAGCAGCGAGGAGCTTCCGCTGCTTTCAATGAAGATCAGTTCGTACGATTATAAAAAGGATTTTGTAAACCTGATAGTCGAAAACCGTGAAGACTGGCCCTCTGTACTCTTTGAGCTTCTTTTTGAAACTCCTGTGAGGATACATAAATATATTGTAAATATACTGATGAGGTCTCACCAGTACTATACTATAAACCAGTTCATAGACCGTGTCATACCGGGCGCAAAGCAGTATCCCGATATCTTTATCTGGGTCGCTAAAAATATATTTACCGGTACCTGGAATTACGACTGGCTTGATTATCATGAGGAGAGCCTCGTTCTTTCATATTTCAGGCTTATGAATGAACTGAAGAAGATCGAAGTTGACGGTAACAGGCTCAAAAATATGATGATAGAGGTGCTGTTCGATGACGATTCTGAAGTGCTTAAAAAAATTGTGAATACATGCGATCGTCAGCTAGTGGGTAAAATATTCGATATATATGAAAACCTTGCCTATATAGAGGAATCCCAGCTGGCAAAATTCGAGGAGATCGTCAAGGGCAGATTCAGCAATATACAGAATGCACATGATCTGGTGGAAGAGGAGTGGAAAACCGATGTTGAAAAACTGCTGGTTTCCAAAGAGGGATATAACCGGAAAAAAGCCGAATTTGAGCATATGGTTAATGTTGAAATGGTGTCATTGTCCAGGGAGCTGGCCGCGGTATCCGAGGCTTCAGGCGATATAAGGGAGAATGTGGATTACAACGCCCTGATGGAGAAGCAGTCTATACTTAAGCTTGCTATATCCAGACTGGACGAGGAGCTGAAAAAGACCGAGATCCTCGATCCTGCGAAGATAAATGTTGAAAATGTAAACATCGGAACAAGGGTAACCCTGACTGATAACGGCGGATCGCAGAGGATTTATACAATTCTCGGACCGTGGGATGCGGATTTCGAAAACGGCATACTGTCATTCAGGTCGCCTATAGCAAAGGCGATGCTGGGCAAGAAAGCGGGTGATGAAGTCAGTTTTAAGATAGATGATGAAGAGAAAAGCTTTAAAATATTAAGTATTGAAAAATACATCTGAAAATTGTTTGACAAAAAAAGGTCAAAAATAATAGAAATTTTATAACATGCCGCGATGGTGAAATTGGTAGACGCGCTAGGTTCAGGGCTTAGTAGGAGAATTCCTGTGAGGGTTCGAGTCCCTCTCGCGGCATATAAAATTTTTCAGATCGTTCCGCCGGTTTTAAAAGCCGGCGTTTTTATTTCTTCCGATATTAGCGGCTTGAACATGGCCCGCTTTTTTTAAAAAATATTTCAAACCTCACCAGATTAAAAAAACGGATAAATAATCCTTAATCATAATTTTCTTTGTGTCGATAAAAGAGTATACCAATTTATCCGGAGATAGATATGCCTGCAGCAGTTATAAAAACAAAAGATGAACTGATATCAGCTATTAAAGAAAAAATCATGAATATCACCTGTAATGACGCTGGAAGGCCTGTCAATCTTGATAATGTAATGCTGCATGAGTCTGACAGGTCGAATTGCGGCGGCAAGCTGCTGATTTCCTGCATATTTGTCAACGAAGAGGGTAATCTCTGCGGGGATATGTACAGATCTGGTGCGGCCGGCTGTGTTGATTTTTTCTGCGGACTGGATCTTAACACAATCAACGAAAAGAACCTTAATACTGTATTGTCCGCTCTTGACGGCGGGAGGTGGTCGGTTCCGGACTCTCCCTCAATGGGGAACAATAAAAAAAGAAATATCGTGTCTTCATTCAAGATGCGTTTTCTGCAGAAGGGTGCGTGATTACAGGGAACTTTCAGAGAATGGAAAAGGATAAATTCGATAAAAAAATGATAGATATTGAAAGTAAATCCTTTGAAGTCAATATGCTTATGTCGGGATTTGTGCTGGAAATAATAGAAAATTTTGACGGAAGGAAGGGGGAAATATATGCCGAGTTTCCTTATTTTGATCCTGATTCCGGCTACAGAACTGCAGTTGCCGAATCGGTATATCTCGATGAAGAAAACGGGGTAATACTTGTCGGAGCAGCAAATATGAAAAATCCTGTAATGTGGGACGAGCTTAATGTGGCGGCTAAAGAGATTATAATTGCGGAGCTGCACCACAAATATAAATCATCAATAATCTACCGGAATTTAACTCCAAAAGAAGAGATACACTGATCATGTTTAATTATAAAATGACTATCGCATGTTGTGTTCTTGCATTGACGTTTATTATTCCAGGCTGCGGCAGGGACAAGGCGGAGGCTGGTTCACCGGAAGAGGTTTTGTCATTTGTTCGCGATAAGGGGAACAGCGGTGCTGTACTCGATTTCTACACCGACGATACCGTGAGCCTGATGAAAAGGTATATGAAAATTACAGGGATGAAAAGCGATACCTCGGTGGATATATTAAGCTTCATTCCGGACGGGGCTGAGTACAGTATAACTGCAAAAAAAATCGACGGTAATATCTGCACGATGAGTATTGTTTTCACAAAGCATGGATCGGAAAATGCCGTGGGACAAACGGTCTCTGTCAGAATGATAAAAGAGGGTAAGAGCTGGAAAATAGACAGAAAAGATGATTTTAAAAAACTGATAGATTCCTGTGAAAAAAAGGGGACCGAGAGTTATCTTAACAGGATTAAATAAAGGATATTCCGAGGTTCAGTATAATATCATCGCGGAGTTCCAGCGCTTCGTTACTGTCGGGGAATGATTCAATAAACCTGGTGCACGTTATAAGAGCCATAAAGAGGGAGCCTGTTTCAATGTAGAGATTTATTAGGTTAAAAAATGTTTCCTCAATTCTGGGGTCTATCTCGATAGAACGGTTATAATAGTAAATTGCCATGTCGTATTCTGTCTGCTCCCAGAGCACGCCCGCCATGTTTGCAAAAATCACAGGATCGTCAGGATGTATTGTTATCGCATAATCAAGAACCTGCCTGGCTTCTTTAAGCAGGCCCATTTCGCAGAGGCAGATTCCAAGGCCGTTTAATATATCGGGATCTTTTTTATCGAGTGCAGCGCCGGCGGTAAACATTTTAAAAGCTTTAGCATATTCGCAGCTGTCAATGTAATCATAACCCATGTCTATAAGCATAACAGGATTATCCCTGAGCATCATCAGCTCATCATTATCACGATAGTTTTCCAGCAGGAGAACTTCTTTTAAATTGTATCTGGCTTTTTCAGTCATAAATTAATATCTCAGATTCCGGTTTTTTCACGCTAACCAAGGACGATATTTATGTCACTCTATTTTTTTTTAATTTTTAGTGATTTTTTCAGGGATAATTTTTTTGGATCGGCTCAAATTGCTTATTTTTAATATTATAGTTAAAAATTTCACCTGTATCAATTATATAATACCATCCCATAATTTTGAGTGAATTATCTTTGTATCGTTTCTCTACATCAGGATAAGAGAAAAGATGGTTCATCTGTTCAATAATATTAAACTGTTCAGTCATCAGCTCTATTTTGGGAAGCTCCGATGTTGCTGAATTAAAATGCTTTTCAATATTTTTTTTGACAGGTTGAGCCAGTTCCAGCCATTTTTTTGTATGCGGGGAGTTCTTCAGTATATTATCATTCCACAGAGCGCTGCAGCCTCCGCAATTTGAATGACCACAGACAACAATGTTGTCAACTTTCAGCACATTTAATGCATATTCAATTGCTGAAGTTGTTGCGACATATTCGGCTGTTTCCCGATAATGCGGTACAATATTTGCGATATTTCTGACAATAAACAATTCTCCGGGCAAAGTGTTTGTGATCAGTGCCGGATCGATTCTTGAGTCGGAACACCCTATAAAAAGAGTATGCGGTTCCTGTTTTTTCCCCAGTGAGGTGAAATAATCCTTATGTTTAAGGAATTCATTCTCCTGAAAGTTTAATATTCCATCAAAAAGATTTTTCAAAATACTCCCTGATTGTTGTTATTCTGATAATTTTCATATTTAATAGCGATTAGTTAAAAAATCGGATTAAAAAATTAAAAACAGGGATACTTGATGTGGTATGTTTATTAATACAACAAAATTTTTTCATAACTTTTGCGGATATGATATTTTCATGATAATTTAGAATTAATTTTAAATACAAAAGAAATACTCTGTTTAGAAAAAAGATTGACTGCTTTGATAATAAATAAAGTTTTAAAGGGATTATTTTAAAAGGGAGACTATATGTTATCTATCGGTACACCAAACGGGAATTCCCGTACAAAACTTATGATGCTCGGTTCAGGCGAGCTTGGAAAAGAGGTTGTAATTGAAGCCATGCGGCTCGGCATTTATGTAATAGCATGTGACAGGTATGAAAATGCCCCTGCGATGCAGGTGGCGCATGAGTCATATGTTTTCAGTATGCTTGATGGCGCCAGACTCCGTGAGATAATTGAAAAAGTTAAACCGCACTATATTGTTCCTGAAATTGAGGCTATAGCGACAGACACGCTTCTTGAACTTGAGAAGGAGGGGTATAACATAATACCCAATGCCCGTGCCACCAGGCTGACGATGAACAGGGAGGGGATAAGACGATTTGCAGCAGAAGAACTGGGATTGAAAACCTCACCCTTTAAGTTTGCAGATGATAAAAGCGGATTTCTTGATGCGGTAAAAGTTCTCGGTATACCATGTGTAGTGAAACCTATAATGAGCTCATCCGGCAAGGGACAGAGCATTATCAGGTCGGAAGAGGATCTGAACAGGGCCTGGGACTATTCCCAGTCAGGCAGCAGGTCGGGAGCCGGACGCGTTATAGTCGAGAAATTTATAAATTTTGATTATGAAATCACGCTGCTTACTGTGCGGCACAGGGGAGGGACAACCTTCGTTGATCCTATTGGTCATCTCCAGATTGACGGCGATTACAGGGAATCATGGCAGCCTCACCCGATGAGCGATGCAGCTTTGACCGAGGCGAAGAGAATCGCGAAGGCCGTAACTGACGGGATCGGCGGATACGGAATTTTCGGTGTTGAACTGTTTATTATGGGGGACGAGGTTTTTTTCAGCGAGGTATCTCCCCGCCCGCATGATACCGGCATGGTGACAATAATCTCCCAGAACATGTCGGAGTTTGAACTTCACGTAAGGGCGATACTCGGTCTCCCTGTGACAGCACTGAGGCAGTACGGGCCTGCGGCCTCTGCTGCGATACTCGCAGATGGAGATTCTGACGATATAATATATGATAATGTCGACGCAGCCGTAGCGGAGGATTTTACCGCTGTAAGAATATTCGGAAAACCGGAAGTCCGCGGTCACAGGAGAATGGGCGTGGGTCTGGCCCTGGGATCAACGATAGATGAAGCCAGGGAGAAGGCAAGAAGGGTCAGAGATACGGTGAGATTTACAATGAGATGATAATCAGTGATGACCTGAAAGTCAGTTATCCCTCCCCATCGATGGGGCTCCCGGCAGGGAAGCCGCAGTATCAATCGCGGACAGGATGTCCAAAAAAGCGATTGATTGAGGGTAGGAGGGGGTTAAAATAATCATTAATATAACCGGACGCACACCCTCCCCGCGCCCCTCCCGTCAAGTGAGGGGACGTATTGATTTTAAATCAAATTTGTTATTTTCGCATGACTCAGAAGAGAAAGTTCACTCCGAATCCTCCCCCAAAACCGGTATATTTCTCCTTATTGCCTAACCTGTCTGTATACTGATATGTGATATCCATATTCAGCGAGAATCTTCCGGCAATAATCAATCTGACTCCGGCTCCGGTTCCGGCAGTATAGTATTTGAATGTCCCGTTATCTTCAGCGGAGAACGGACGGTCTTTTTTCTCATGCCAGTAGCTCCCCCCTGCCAGCAGGTAAAAATTTATTGAGGTTCCCTCTTTTGATGCGCTAAAAATATTTTTCTGCAGCTCACCCCCTGCATCCCACCATCTTGTGGTGTTGAAATCTCTCTCTGCGGCATTTAACGGATTCGTTTTTTCTTCACGGTTTTCATAATACATACCGCTTGCCTTCAGCAGGTAGTCTGCTCCGAACAACCGGCTGTAGCTTAAACCTGTGCCGGATACTGTCGAGGCCGCCAGTCCGAGAAAATTATGTCTCTGAGCGGTTTCATCTTCAGCGGAATAGAGCGGTAATCCGATAATCAGCGTGATAAGTATCAGATAGATCCTTTTATTCATAAAACCTCCTACGTTGCATCAGCTCTGCATCGGTACAAAAATGTAATTAAAAACCGGGATCTGATATATTTAATTTATAACGTTTTATGTCTTTGTCAATTCTCTTAAGTTTTTCATATTTAAACCTGATTAATCACGATCATTTTAATTTTCAATAATACCCTCCGCTCAGCTTATGTTACGGCTTTGTAAACTTTTAACCCGATATAAGTTTTTGCGTAAATACCTATGGACAATTATGTAGCAAAAAATAAATTACAAAAAAGACGGTAATACAAAAATGTATTATATATTCCGGATTGTGAAAGTTGCACCAGGTCCAGATATCTTGAGTTTCCGGACCTCTTCATATGAAATCCGGTTCAAAGGCGCGGAAATAACGTCGCATAACACAATGAATACAACGAATTGCATATTGTAATTTGTTATATAAATAATAATTAATAGTAACCCGAAAGGAGAATAATTATGTCGATGCTGAAAGAAGTTTATGCAAAAGTGAAGGAGAGAGATCCTAACCAGGTTGAGTTTCTCCAGGCAGTTCAGGAGGTTCTTGATTCTCTCGAGCCCACTGTAGCAAAAAACCCTGCGTGGGTAAAAGCGAATATCTATGGAAGATTTGTCGAGCCTGACAGAGCGATTCAGTTCAGAGTTCCGTGGGTTGATGATAAAGGCGAAGTTCAGGTGAACAGGGGATTCCGCGTACAGTTCAACAACGCAATAGGACCATACAAAGGCGGATTAAGATTACATCCCACTGTTAACCTCAGTGTAATCAAGTTTCTCGGTTTTGAGCAGATATTGAAGAACTCTCTTACAACTCTCCCCATGGGCGGCGGTAAAGGTGGATCTGACTTCGATCCTAAAGGCAAGTCTGACGGAGAAGTTATGAGATTTACCCAGGCTTTCATGAGAGAGCTGTTCAGACATATAGGTCAGTTTACGGACGTTCCGGCAGGTGATATCGGTGTGGGCGGCAGAGAGATCGGCTACATGTACGGATATTACAAGAAGATCGTTAATGAGCATGACGGTGTACTTACAGGTAAAGCGCTTGAGTACGGCGGAAGTTTAATCAGACCTGAAGCTACAGGTTACGGTGCAACATATTTCGCAGCAGAGATGCTTGCAACAAGAAACCTCACACACGAAGGCAAAATCGTTGCAGTAAGCGGTGCAGGTAACGTTGCGCAGTACACAATTGAAAAAGTTAATGCGCTGGGCGGAAAAGTAATCTCTGTATGTGATTCCGACGGAACAATAATTGATGATAAAGGTATCGACGCGGCCAAACTTGCTTTCATCCTCGACCTGAAAAACGTAAGAAGAGGAAGAATCAAGGAGTATGCTGATAAATACGGTGCTGTATACTATCCCGGAAAGAGCGTATGGGATGTAATAAAAGAGCAGGGTATAAAAGTTGATATAGCTTATCCTTCAGCGACACAGAACGAGATCAACGGAAGCCATGCACAGGCGCTGATCAATAACGGATGTATATGCGTATCTGAGGGCGCGAATATGCCTTCAACTCCTGAAGCAGTTGATATTTTTATCAGCAACAAAACCCTTTATGGCCCTGGAAAAGCTGCAAACGCCGGCGGTGTTGCAACATCAGGTCTTGAAATGTCACAGAACAGCCTCAGGCTTTCATGGACAGCACAGGAAGTTGACCAGAGACTCCACGGCATCATGAAGAATATCCACAAGGCATGTATAGACGCATCTGAAGCATACGGACAGAAGGGCAACTATGTAATGGGTGCGAATATTGCCGGTTTCACAAAAGTCGCTAACGCTATGCTTGCTTATGGTGTAGTATAGTTCACAGGAAGCGGTTAACCAGCAGAGACTTAACACACAATATAACACTGAAGATTCCGGTTGCTGTACGCGGCCGGAATCTTTTTTGTAATTATGTTTTGCTGATAAAAGCAGAATTACAAAAAAGATAAAAAAGGGTCCGGGATGATAAATCAGGTTGCTTTTTATTGTTTTTATGTGCCAAACGTGGCATGTTAAATAATAAAAATCATTCACCAAAAAAACAGGAAAACAGACGGTGGAATCAGTTTTATTAAATAAAACTGATTAGGGGAATAGTATGAAAAAAATATCAAAAACTGAAAAAACAATATCCCTGAACCCGGCTAACGGCGAAAAGATCGCTGAATTCAGTGTGGATTCTATCGAAATGCTGACAGAGATTATGAAGGGGGCAAAAAAAGCACAGCCTTCATGGGGGGCCATGCCTGTAAAAAGAAGGATAAAATATCTGAGAAAAGTCCGTGATTATCTAATGAATAACCTCGATGAGATTGCCGAGGCAATATCAAGAGATAATGGAAAGACAAGAATTGAAGCTCTGGGAACCGAGGTTCTCCCCTGTGCAATGGCACTTTCCTATTATTGCAAAATGGCGCCGAAATTTTTAAAAGATAGAAATCTTCCGATGGGAAACATAATGTTTATCAACAAGAGGAGTAAAATTGCCCGTGTCCCTTTCGGAGTGGTAGGGATCATCTCCCCCTGGAACTACCCCTTTGCGATTCCGTTTTCAGAGGTGGTAATGGCCCTCCTTGCGGGGAACGCGGTTATACTGAAGACAGCAACTGAGACACAGTTTGTAGGGAATGCGCTCAATAAATGCATAAATTCCGCCGGGCTCCCTGCCGGTATTTTTAATTATGTCAATATGCCCGGAAGTGTTGCCGGTGACGCTTTTCTTGAAGCCGGAGTGGACAAACTTTTTTTTACCGGATCTGTGGCGATTGGAAAATATTTAATGAAAAAGGCGGCCGAGACGCTGACTCCGGTGTCTCTTGAACTTGGTGGCAATGATGCGATGATAGTCTGCGAGGATGCGGATCTGAAGCGTGCAGCAACCGGCGCAGTGTGGGCCGGTTTCAGTAATTCAGGCCAGTCCTGCGGCGGAGTAGAGAGGATATATGTCCAGCGTAAGGTTTATGATGAGTTTCTGGGATATCTGAAGAAGGAGATCGAATCCCTCAGAATCGGGCCTGATACGGATTTCAACGTGGAGATAGGGGCGATGGTCACGAGGCGGCAGATGGATACGGTGAATGAGCATATAAAGGATGCATTGAAGAAGGGCGCTAAAATTTATGCACAGAAGAATCCCCCTTCAAATCTTAAGGGCCAGTTTCTGCCCTGTACAGTGCTTACCGATGTAAATCATGATATGCTGGTGATGCAGCACGAAACCTTCGGTCCTGTTGTCGGAGTGATGCCTTATGATAAAATAGATGATGCAATAAAGATGGCAAATGATTCGTATCTCGGACTTACAGGGTCGGTATGGTCAAAAAACCGCAGCAAGGCGATGAAGATCGGAAGGAGGATTGAGGCCGGTGCTATCAGCATCAATGACCACCTGATAAGTCACGGGCTTGCCGAGACACCGTGGGGCGGTTTCAAGCAATCGGGCATAGGAAGAACTCATGGCGACATCGGATTCGCAGAAATGACTGAACCGCAGGTAATCGTTAATGAACTGCTCCCTTTTGCGCGTAAGAACTTCTGGTGGAACCCGTACAGCCCGGCTATCTACGATGGTTTAAAAGGCGTGGTTCAGGTTTTATACGGAAAGGGGATAGCCGTGCGGATTACCGGTGCGGTGAAACTGTTAAAAGTTTTTCCGAGAACATTTTTACCGAATTTCAGCGGTAAAAGCTGATCTGACAGGCATGATATCTTTTATACCGGGATTGATTGAAAAAAAAAGCAGTCATTCCGGTGCAGTATAGTCAAATAGTGCAATTTAAAGCGTGCCGGAAATTAATCTTGAAATTTCCGGCACGCTTAATTTGAATAGCTTATAATACAAATTTACATTGAGAGGATATTACAATGCATTATATTCATTCCAATGATATAATCCGCCCTTCTGTGGGTAAAATGGTTGTTGATGCACCATATGTGGCGGAGTACAGAAAGCCGGGACAGTTTATAATTCTCCGCATCGATGAGTTCGGAGAGAGAATGCCGCTTACAATTGCCGATGTTGATAAATCTGCGGGGACTATTACTCTGATCTACCAGATCGTCGGAACCACTACAAAGAAACTTGCCGATATGAAAGCAGGAGAGAGCCTGGTTGACGTAGTCGGCCCGCTGGGTCATCCTACTGAGGTTAAGAAATACGGGACAGTGGTCTGTATAGGGGGTGGGATCGGTATTGCTCCTCTGTATCCTATATCAAAAGGGATGAAAGAGGCGGGGAACAGGATTATCAATATCCTCGGTGCAAGGTCGGGGAATCTTCTTATACTTGAAGACGAGCTCGGACGGGTAGGTGATGAAAACATCGTCTGCACCGACGACGGATCACTCGGAAAAAAAGGATTCGTTACCGATATGCTTAATGAAGTAGTGTCAAAGGAAACAATTGATCTTGTCGTAGCAATAGGCCCCGTCGCTATGATGAAGGCCGTGAGCCAGCTCACAAAGGAGAAGGGTATAAAAACATTTGTAAGCCTCAATTCAATAATGATAGACGGAACCGGAATGTGCGGAGGCTGCAGGGTCACCGTAGGCGGAGAGACGAAATTTACATGTGTTGACGGTCCTGAGTTTGACGGGCACCTTGTGGATTTTGACAACCTTGGTTCGAGATTGAGAACCTACAGCGCGGAAGAAGAGTTATCTTTTAACAGCTACAAACATAAATGCAAACTGGATGGAGCGGTCAGTCATGAATGCTAAAACACCAAGACAGATAATGCCGGAACAGAAACCGGAAGACAGAAAAAGAAATTTTAATGAGGTTCCGCTCGGATATACGCCCGAGATGGCCGTGCTCGAAGCGGGAAGATGCCTCCAGTGCAAGAAACCGCAATGTGTCGAGGGATGCCCTGTAAATATCGACATCCCCGCGTTTATAAAGGAGATCGCGGAAAACAATTTCACCGGCGCGATTAAAAAGATAAAAGAATCAAGTTCGCTCCCCGCTGTCTGCGGAAGGGTCTGTCCTCAGGAGACGCAGTGCGAACAGAAATGTATTCTCGGAAAAAAATTCGAACCTGTGGCAATCGGCAAGCTTGAGGGTTTTGTCGCCGACTATGAAAGAGAGGTGGAGCATCTGCCGGCTCCTGTGGTCGGTGCGAAGAAAAATAAAAAGGTCGCCATTATCGGGTCCGGTCCGGCAGGCCTTACTGTTGCCGGTGAACTGGCGGGCGCGGGATACAGCGTTACTGTTTACGAAGCGCTGCATACTCCCGGGGGAGTACTGGTATACGGTATTCCTGAATTCAGACTTCCCAAAAAGATTGTAACATACGAGATAGACGCCCTCGCGGCGCTTGGAGTCGAGTTTATAACAAACAGGGTTGTTGGACTGTCGGAGAGCCTTTCCGATATTATGAAGCGCTTTGACGCTGCATTTGTTGCTACCGGCGCCGGTCTTCCGTCATTCTTGAATATACCGGGAGAGGATCTGCAGGGTGTATACTCGGCGAACGAATATCTCACAAGGGTAAATCTGATGAAGGCATACAGGTTCCCTGATTATGATACTCCGGTTATACGGGGAAAAAGCATGGCCGTTTTCGGTGCCGGTAATGTTGCGATGGATTCAGCAAGGACGGCAGTCAGACTTGGATGCGAAGAGGTGCATCTCATTTACAGACGGTCGAGGGAAGAGATGCCCGCGAGGCACGAGGAGGCTCATCATGCCGAGGAGGAGGGTGTAATTTTTAACCTGCTGTCAAATCCGGTAAGGCTGCTGGGGGATGAGAACGGAAGACTTTGCGGAGTCGAGTGCGTGAGAATGGAACTTGGAGAACCGGACGAGTCGGGAAGGAGAAAACCCTTTGAAGTAAAAGGCTCCGAGTTTATAATAAAAATTGATGCCGCGATAGTGGCAATTGGGAACGGATCGAATCCGATAATACAGAAAACCGCCCCGGATCTTAAATGCAACAAGTGGGGAAACATCCTGGCCGACAGCGAGACTATGAAGACTTCGGTTAAGGGGGTGTTTGCAGGAGGGGATATCGTTACCGGTGCGGCCACTGTAATACAGGCGATGGGCGCCGGAAGAAAGGCCGCGAAGGGGATGATGGATTATCTGGAGACCGGCGTCTGGTGACGCTCAGTCGAGCAGATGCTTCGCATTGGGAACTACTTCAAGCATATCACTCTCGCATAGAATAATTTTTATCCCCCGGTGGGTAAATTTGTAGTTTTTTTTATTCTTTTCAAGAGTGATATCGCCCGTTGCGGTCAGCTCGATGATCCATTCGTAAAAATATCTTTTACCCATAATAATATACTCAGCCGGTGTTCCGGCTTTTTCCAGTTCATTCATCATCTTATCGATAGTGCCGGCTATCTTCATTTTTTTTCTCTCTGTTTTTTGTTTGCTCTCCGTATTCTCCATAACCTTATTCTGTAGTATAAAATCTGGGCGAAGAATAAAACAGCGAAGATAATATAGAACAGAACGCCGCTGATGAACAGCCACGATTCCTTTGACATGTAAAAGGCCGAATAGACCACGAGTGCGGCATGCAGCGATGTTACGGTGAGAAGAATTTTAAGCATGCGCCTCATCGCGTTTATGCCCGCGTCGGTCAGAGTCATGTTGACGTTTTTCATGTACCTCTGCGACATCGCAAGCACAATGTTCGCCGGGGTAAATACAGATACCGCCAGTATGACGCAGAGTATTCCCTCGATCAGCGCCGGTTTCAGTTTGAAGAATATTTCATTCTCCAGCAGTATCGATACTGCACCGAGTATCACAAGGAAAGCTGTATCAAAGATAATGAAGCGGTCGTATCTGCCGTTTTTTATCCTTGTGATAAAGAGTTCAACTATTCCGAACAAGACGGCCACATAGAGACCGGTCTCGGTTCCCCAGATTTCATCCGCGGCGATGAATACAAACAGCGGAAGAAGTCCGGGAAGCATCTGCTTCAGCATAATCCAGAGGGGCATTTTAATCTCCATTGAATCTAAGAAAATTAAGTATATTTATTACAGCAATTCTCGAACTGATTACACACTGTCATTGCGTACCCTGCGACAGGCTCAGGATGAACGCCTTGAAGCAATCTGTTTGAAAAACAATAATTTCATGATAAAAACAGATATATTTAAAAAACAGACTGCGAGCGAAAACGATGTTCGCCTGCCGGTACACGACCATCGGAAGAGCCCTGGCTAAACAGGATGTTTTAATAATGCCGGCGAGCGAAAACGATGTTCGCCTGCCGGTACTAAAACAGGATGTTTTAATAATGCCGGCCGCGGCATTCCATGCCTCGCAGTGACATTAAATGTATTAATTCAATTGTCAAATTATTAAAAAGGTTTTTTAATACTGCCGGGGAGTAATCTGCTTTCCGGAACAGAATTTTTCTATCAGGCCTGCAGTTACGGCCGGCTCCTCCATAGGTATAAGGTGGCCGGCGTCTTTCACTTCAAAATAAGACGAGTCCGGAAAAAGAGAGCCGGCTTTTTTTAAATCTATAAAAAGTTTATTATCGCTCTTCTCTCCCTCTATCAGGAGGACCGGGCATTCTATCGAAGAGAGCAGCGGCCATGGATTTCTCGCATTACCCCCCATAAACAGCGAAGCCTCCTTTCTCGGAGAACAGACAAGCTTCATCTCCCCTCCGTCTCCTGATGTCATGCCGTATTTAAGATACAGTTCAAGCATCTCTTTGTCCCATCTGCTGAAAAGCTTCCTCCCTTTGAGATACGCAAGGGCCTCCTCCCTGTTTTTCCATTCGCTGCGCCTCTGTATAGATTTTGCCGCAAGGGGGTGCTGCTCCACCGTGATTTTTACAGTGTAGCTTATTTCCGGGAGAAATATCGGTTCAATCAGAATCATCGCGGCTGGCTTAACGTTATTAAGGGCTGCCGCAAGAGTCGCTACTGTACCGCCCATCGAGTGTCCGATCATAAAGGGATTTTTCAGATTAAGATTATTGCACAGATGAGCGAGATCTTTCGCAAGCAGGTCCCATCCTATACCGCCATCCTCCGGGCTGTTGTCTCTATGGGCCGAGAGGTCGGGGACGATTATGTTAAAAGATTCCGCGAGAGATCTGGCGACTGGATGCCAGAGCCATGGAAGAAATCCGGTCGCGTGAAGGAGCATCATGTCAGGTCCGTCTGACGGATAATGAAGGTATCCGATAGAGGCATCACCGATAGGTGAGTTTTTTAATAACGGCTGGATCTCTGTCATGTTGAACTCTCCATCACTATTCATGGATTTCTGCTGATTTATCACTGCAAAACCTTATTCACTGATACAGATCCCTTTGCTGTAAAATGCGGAAGCTGCAGCAGGACCGCCTTGACGCACCGTGAGACGATAATATGGCGTCTCAGGCATAAGAAACAGATTACAGATAAAATAGTGATATGTTTATAATTATTTCAACAATTCTTTATCAGTCATCTGAAAAAGTCTGTCCGCGGCATGTTTAAAAGCCTTTTGATGAAGATAATTCATGAAACTTTAATATTTTTAATCCGTGAAGTTAAAGGGGATTGTTATATAAGCCATCCGTCGGGAGCTTCCGGAAATCCAGGTCTTTGTCTGTCTGACACCATTCAAACTTCCTGGGGGGGGATGGATGAATGGCCTGATCTGAAGATATTCAGCCTGAATTATCTGTTATTGTTTCTCTGGTGAATTTGTCTATAACAGATAATTCAGACTCCGGAAACCTCCCTCGGGATGGCGATATTATAACCGCTCAATATTCCCTTAAAGGGACGTTTTTATATTTGATAGAACTAAATAAGAACAATAGACTTAATATTTATGAACACTATTACAATAATGGAACATGATTCCGAAGTCAAGAAATTTTTAGCATTCAACGAAAAATTTATAAATCGACGAAATAAGTTTCATATTAGAATAAATTTGAAAAACTGATTAATGACCGATGGATCAAAATTGAAGCAGAGTTTGTCAGTAGCATTTATAAAAATACAAATATGTTCTAATAATCAATAAAGTGAAATGTTTTGTTATATTTTAACAAAGTTGTAACATCTTGTCGTTTTTTTTTATTGCTGGTAAGAGTATATTTTTAATAGTTAAATAATAATGAGTATCCGGTTATTAAATCAGATATCAGATTGATCAGAGTCGGAGCACAGAGATAAGTTTTTATAATACGGTTTTTCCGGAGATTTTAATGAATTACAACAGAGTTGAAAAGAGCGGACTTTATGATCCTGCGAATGAGCATGATTCGTGCGGTATCGGTTTTGTCGCGGATATAAAAGGGAAGAAGTCCTACAATATTATCAGGCGTGGACTTGAGGTCCTGGAGAGGATGACGCATCGCGGTGCCGAGGGTGCAGATAACAAAACCGGCGACGGTTCAGGGATAATGATGCAGATACCGCATGTTTTTTTTGCTGATGAAGTGAAGGGCCTCCCCTCTGCGGGAGAGTACGGGGCCGGACTTGTTTTTCTCCCCCCCGATCACGAGGCATCAAAAAGTTGTACGGCCATTATAGAGACAACGGCAGCAGCAGAAGGCCTGAAGCTTATCGGATGGCGTGATGTCGAGGTTGAAAGCGGCGTGATAGGTGACATTGCCCGGAGATCGGAGCCTGTGATTAAACAGGTTTTTATCGGTAAGGGTTCCGACGATAGGATAAATCTTGAACTTAAACTTTATGTCGTAAGAAAAGTCATCGAGAGGCTGGTCCGAGAGTCTTCGATCAGAGGGAAAGAGCTTTTTCATATACCCTCACTTTCATCAAGGACCATTGTTTATAAAGGGATGCTTATGCCGGGCCAGGTAAGGCATTATTACAGGGATCTCCGTGACGACAGGATGGAGAGTTCCATGGCCCTTGTTCATTCGCGGTTCAGTACGAATACGTTCCCGTCATGGGACCTTGCGCAGCCGTTCCGGATGCTGGCGCATAACGGTGAGATTAATACTGTCAAGGGGAACAGGTTCTGGATGCAGGCGAGAGAGTCCGATTTCAGTTCTGAAATTCTCGGAGACGATTTAAAGAAGATTCTTCCTGTAATAGAACCGGGAAAGAGCGATTCAGCCTCGTTCGACAACGCGGTTGAGCTTCTTGTAGCCGCGGGGAGGTCTCTGCCGCACGCGCTGATGATGATGATACCGGAGTCGTGGAACGACAAGAACCCGATACCGGAATACCTGAAATATTTTTATGAGTACCATTCCACTTTCATGGAGGCGTGGGACGGTCCGGCTTCGATGGTATTCTGCGACGGCCGGTATATCGGCGGAACGCTCGACAGAAACGGTCTGAGGCCGTCACGGTATATAATTACAAAGGACGGTCTGATTGTTATGGGATCGGAAGTCGGCGTTCAGAATTTTTCCCCTGAGGATATCGAACTTAAGGGGCGGCTGATGCCGGGCAAACTTCTTCTCGTAGACACGCAGGAGGGGAGAATTATCCCGGACAGGGAGGTGAAGGACAGTATTGCCCGAAGCAGGCCGTACAAGGAGTGGGTTGAAAAAAACAGGGTAGTGCTTGATGACATAAACACTGCCGGCAAAGTCTCTGCAGAAATTGAGAGAGAAAGACTCCACGCTCTGAGGGTCTGTTTCGGTTATAACAGGGAGGATATAGATGATATAATAGTTCCGATGGCGGAGAATTCGCAGGAGCCTGTGGGCTCGATGGGTACTGATACTCCGATCGCGGTATTTTCTGATAAGCCTCAGCCCCTGTTTAACTATTTCAAGCAGACTTTCGCGCAGGTCACGAACCCGGCTATAGATTCAATAAGGGAAGAGCTTGTAATGAGTCTTACCGGTTATATGGGGCCGAGAAAGAACCTGCTCAGTGAAAGCCCGGAACACTGCCGTCTGATTAAATCATTCACCCCGGTTTTTACCAATGAGGAAGTTGAGAAGATCCGTACAACAATTAATCCCCTGTTTAAGACAAAGACGATTAATGCCGTGTTTCCGGCTGAACTGAAGGAGGGGCTGCTTGAATCAAGGCTCGGCGAGGTCTGCCGGGAAGCGGAGGAGGCCGTAGACGGGGGATTTAATATACTGATCATCTCTGACCGTGGAACTGACAGAAACATGGCCGGAATACCGTCTCTGCTGGCATGCGCTGCGGTACACCACCACCTGATAAAAGCGAAAAAGAGGACAAGGACCGGAATAATAATTGAGACGGGCGAGGCCAGGGAGGTTATGCACTTTGCCCTTCTGACAGGTTATGGGGCCGATGCCGTGAATCCGTATGTTGTCTTTGCAACGATAAATGAGCTTGTAAACAGCGGTAAGATAAAACACAAGGGGGGATACTCCGAGAGCGAGAGTAACTTCATAAAAGCGCTGAACAAGGGCCTGCTTAAAATTCTTTCCAAGATGGGTACTTCTACAATAAGGAGCTACCGCGGAGCCCAGGTGTTCGAGGCGATAGGCCTTTCTGAAAAATTTGTGGAGAAATTTTTTACCGGCACCCCGTCCAGAATATCAGGAATAGGGGCCGACCAGGTTGCTGCAGAAACCGTTATAAGGCACCGGAAGGCCTATATTGAAAAGATAGCGCTACTGGAATCTGACGGCGTTTACAGCTACAGGAAGGGGGGGGAGAAACACGCCTGGAATCCCGATACGATATATATGCTCCAGTGGGCCACAAGGACAAACGATTATGAGAAGTACAAAAAGTTTACGTCGCTTGTGGACGGACAGAACAGAAAGCCTCACTGCATCAGGGGACTTTTTGATTTCAACACGACAAGGGCTATCCCGGTTGATGACGTTGAGCCTGCCGTTGAGATTATGAAAAGGCTCACTACCGGAGCGATGTCGTTCGGATCAATAAGCAAAGATGCCCATGAGGCGATAGCGATAGCGATGAACTCGATACAGGGGAGAAGCAACTGCGGAGAGGGGGGAGAGGACCCTCTGCGTTTTATCAGGAGACCTGACGGAACATCGGCAAGAAGCGCGATAAAGCAGGTGGCGTCAGGAAGGTTCGGGGTAACAAGCAATTACCTTGCCAATGCGGACGAGATACAGATAAAAATTTCACAGGGGGCGAAGCCCGGTGAAGGGGGCCAGCTTCCGGGGCATAAAGTGGACCAGATTATAGCCAGGACCAGGCATTCAACCCCGGGTGTTACGCTGATATCACCGCCGCCCCATCATGATATATATTCGATTGAAGACCTTGCGCAGCTGATATTCGATCTGAAGAACGCGAATCCGTCAGCGCGTATCAGCGTGAAGCTGGTATCAGAGTCGGGTGTCGGGACTGTGGCGTCCGGCGTGGCCAAGGCGCATGCTGATAACATATTGATTAGCGGATATGACGGCGGAACGGGTGCAAGCCCGATCAGTTCAATAAAACATGCGGGCCTCCCCTGGGAGATAGGGCTTGCGGAAACGCATCAGACCCTTGTAAAAAATGATCTCAGGGGAAGGGTAAGGCTTCAGACTGACGGCCAGCTCAAAACCGGGCGTGATATAGTGACAGCCGGGATACTTGGAGCGGAGGAGTTCGGTTTCGGAACCGGGGTATTGATAGTACTGGGCTGCGTAATGATGAGAAAGTGTCATCTCAACACGTGCCCCGTCGGTATAGCGACACAGGACCCGGAGCTTAAAAAGAGGTTTAAAGGGAAACCGGAATATGTTATAAACTATTTCCGTTTCATGGCTCAGGAGACGAGAGAGATAATGGCCTCTCTCGGAATACAGAAATTTGATGATTTAATTGGAAGAACAGACCTTCTTAAACAGAGGGATATAGAACACTGGAAGGCGAGATATGTCGACACAACAGATATACTCTTCAGACCGGAAGAGGCGTCAAGTCATGCGATAAGATGCGTTAAAGACCAGCACCACAGGATTGAGCATGTACTTGACAGAAAAATTATTGAAAGGGTGAAGCACTCTCTTGAATCCGGTAAAGAGGTAAACGCGTATATCGAGATGCCGATCCATAACACCGACCGTTCGGCGGGCGCGATGCTGTCATACGAGATTTCGAAAAAATTCGGCGAACAGGGTCTCCCTGACAATTCAATAAACTGCACCTTCCATGGAAGCGCAGGCCAGAGCTTCGGACTATTTCTCGCGAAGGGCGTTACCTTCAGGCTCGAGGGTGACGCTAACGATTACTTCGGCAAGGGGCTTTCCGGAGGAAAACTGATTGCCGTACCGCCGAAGGGGTCGTCGTTTATAGCTCATCACAATATAATCGTCGGGAACACTGTTCTGTACGGCGGGACCTCTGGCGAAGCATACATCCGGGGGATTGCCGGAGAGAGGTTCTGTGTCCGAAACAGCGGCGTTCATGCGGTAGTTGAGGGTACGGGTGACCACTGCGCCGAGTATATGACAGGGGGACGGATACTCGTTCTCGGAAAGGTGGGAAGAAATTTTGCCGCGGGTATGAGCGGCGGTATTGCATACGTTCTTGATATGGACGGCGACTTCGAATATTTCTGCAATAAGGGGATGGTGGAGCTTTCGCAGATAAGGGACTATGATGACCAGGATTTTATAATCGAGATGCTGAAGAGGCATATCCATTACACAGACAGTTCGCTAGCGAGGGATATAATCAACAGGTGGTATGAATACCTGCCGAAGTTCGTAAGGGTTCTGCCTCTTGAATACAAGCGTGCTCTTAACGAGATGAAGACCGCGCTGATCGATGAGAAGCTGAAAGCGATCAGGGAAGAAGAACAGCTACAGGAGAGTTACTGATGGGAGACCCGAAAGGTTTTTTAAATATACGGCGGATGGAGTCGGGCTACAGGCCGGTAGAAGAGAGAGTAAACGACTACAAGGAGGTTGAAATTCTTTTACCTGACAGCGAAAGGGAACGTCAATCCTCGAGGTGCATGGACTGCGGAGTGCCGTTCTGTCACTGGGGATGTCCTGTGGGAAACATAATGCCGGAGTGGCAGGACCTGATTTTCAGAAAAGACTGGAAAGGCGCATATGACATACTGAAAGAGACGAACAATTTCCCCGAGTTTACAGGAAGGGTATGCCCCGCTCCGTGTGAGGCATCATGCGTGCTTTCTATAGATGACGAACCTGTAACGATAAGGCAGAATGAACTCTCGGTGATAGAAAAGGCATTTGAAAAAGGCTATGTTAAGCCTGAACCTCCGGCGGTGCGAACCGGGAAAAAAGTGGCTGTTGTGGGGAGCGGACCGGCGGGACTTGCCTGTGCGGACATGCTTAACAGAAAAGGGCACAGCGTGACGGTTCTTGAAGCTGAAGACAGTATCGGAGGATACCTCCGGTTCGGTATACCGGACTTCAAGCTGGACAAAAGGATAATAGACCGGAGAATTGACATTCTAACAAAGGAGGGGATTGAATTCAGGACAAACGTAACTGTCGGAAAGGACATAACAACAACAGAGCTGTCAAAAAACTATGACGCGGTAATGCTCGGGATCGGTGCGAGGGAACCGAGGGATATGAACATTGAGGGACGGTCTCTGAAAGGGATATATTTCGCGATGGATTACCTCAGGCAGCAGAACCGCCGGGTCCGCGGTGATGTAATCCCTGAAGATGAACTGATAAAGACGCTGAATAAAAAAGTTGTAGTAATAGGGGGCGGCGATACCGGATCGGACTGCGTCGGAAACGCAAACAGGCAGGGGGCCGGCAGCATCACTCAGATAGAGATCCTTCCGGAGCCGTCCGGGCACAGGTCGGCCGGTGACCCCTGGCCTCTCTGGCCGAAGGTGAAAAAAACATCCAGTTCCCACGAAGAGGGGTGCGACAGGATGTGGAGTGTCAAGACGTTGAGGTTTTCAGGCGAGAATGGCGAGGTGAAAAAAATATCCGCGATAAGGGTTTCAAGCGGTAAGGATGCCGGCGGTAATCTTGTTATGAACGAAATCCCCGGAACTGAATTTGAACTCCAGGCCGACCTGGTCTTTTTATCTATGGGTTTTACCCATGTCGCTCATAAGGGGATTGTGAGCGATTACGGTCTGGAGCTTGATCAGAACGGTAATATAAAAGTGGATGAAAACTGTATGACATCGGTTAAAGGCGTCTTCTCGGCCGGAGATTCGGTCAGAGGCGCATCGCTTGTGGTATGGGCCATTCATCATGGAAGAGAGGCGGCTAAGGGTATAAACAGATATCTGGAAAGATAAAATGTCAAATTCATAGACATCATTTTAATTGATAATAATCTTTGAACAAAGAAATATAACAGTGTTCACAATGGATTCAATTATTCAAGAAAATTTAAGAAGATCCAAGAAGAAGGTATACCATGCTGGCAGTTTGTAATCTCTTGACCAAAAATAATAAAATAACTTAATCGATATAATGAATTCGGAGTTTAAGGTTAAACCTATATCAATCCTAGACGTGAAAAGAAGTAAAAAATAGATAATTATTCAATACCCGGTGATCGTGAACAGATAGATGTTATGAAGGTTAAAAATGGTCTATATCAGTATACGGCGCTTGGGATAACTGCCAGTTTAAATGGAAGAACTGCAACAGCATTAAGTTTGACACCGGTAAGAATTCCATTTTCTACTATAAATTCCACGAGGCAGTATTTTGCAATAATATCAGCGCCCCTAGTCTCAATACGTTTTTCAACAAGTATTGCCATCTCAACATTAAGGAATGTCATAAACGGAGGGAGTATTTCTATTGCAGTTATATTTATGCCGGAGTTTTGAATAACTTCGCAGGTTTCCACACCGTTAAAACCGTCTTCAATAATAGCTGCATTTTTAAACTTTTTTTCATTTCTGATTTTTCTTAGTAAACCACCTCCTGCATTGACTGGAGAGTCGATATAACATCAAGCCAACTGCTTGGAATCGGAGGGATATCCGTATGATGCCATTGTGTGATCATCTTCTTTCTTAACGATTATTATTGCATTTTTTATAGATAATTATTAAAATGTCTTATGATTGAACATGAAGAAAAAAATATAATACTCGATAGTATAGCCGATGGCGTTTTTACTGTAGATATGGATTCCAGAATAACCTCTATAAACAGGGCAGCTGCTGAAATTCTGAAGATTGATGAGAGCGATGCAATTGGTAAACTATGTTTTGAAGTGTTTCACGCGAGCATATGTGAGCATTCGTGCGCTTTGAAAGAGACTCTCGGAACTGGAAGAAACATTATAAATAGAACAGTTTATGTTGTAAATTCCACCGGTGATAAAATTCCGATTACTGTAAGTACCGCACTCTTAAAGGATAAAAACGGAAATGTAATTGGAGGAGTTGAAACATTCAGAGACATGTCCGAGATGGAAGTTCTTCGTAAGGAACTTGAATCAAATTATACCATAGAGGATATAGTAAGTAAAAGTAAATATTTTAAAGACCTTTTTGCCATACTCACCGACATAGCGACAAGCGACAGCACAGTGCTGATTGAAGGACCGAGCGGTACAGGGAAAGAGCTGGTTGCGCGGGGGATTCACAATCTCAGCAATAGATGTAAAAAACCAATAGTTACAATCAACTGTGCTGCGGTACCTGACAATCTCCTTGAATCGGAACTTTTCGGGTATAAGGCGGGTGCCTTTACCGATGCGAGGAAGGATAAGCCGGGAAAAGTAGCACTTGCCGAGGGTGGAACGCTTTTTCTGGATGAAATTGGAGAGGTGTCACCTGCAATCCAGGCTAAACTTTTGAGGTTTATCCAAGGGAGAGAGTACGAACCTCTTGGCGGTACAACACCCGTTAAGTCTAATGTACGCATTGTATCAGCGACAAATAAGCATCTTATGACAGAGGTTAAAACCGGAAAGTTCAGGGAGGATCTGTATTATAGAATAAACGTTATTAATATAACACTCCCGTCACTTGCTTCAAGGAGAGAGGATATTCCGCTTCTGGTTAATCATTTTATAAGAAAATTTAATATCATAAAAGGGAAAAATATTGAGGGTGTTACCGATGAGGTTATGAATATTCTTATGGATTATAACTATCCGGGAAATGTCCGCGAGCTTGAAAATATTATTGAACACACCTTTGTTCTATGCCGTGAAGCATACATAGGAATAAATAACCTCCCGAATCATCTGAGACATTCTGAAACTGTTTTCGGCGAAAACCTTACACTTGCCGAAATGGAGAGAGTTTATATTATAAGGGCTCTTGAAAAAAACAGCGGGAATAAAACAAAGGCCTCTGAGGATCTGGGAATAGATTCATCAACCCTCTGGAGAAAAATAAAAAAACTTAATATTGAATAGATCACTTGATAACGCCGATTAGACCTGTAAAAAATTGTATTGCATTATGCGATAAATAACTGCGATTTTAATTGCAGAATGCAATGGAACTCCACTTTAAAATTATCAAAATATCCGCCTGATATTTAATCACATACCTGAACACCCCGCAAAACAGATTAATTTTAATGAATTATTTGAAACCGGCACAAATAACATGTAAACTCAGTTAAAGATAGCAGTATGCAGTTATTTCAGCTGATGGAACGGAAAGTGCATATTACAATATTATGGAGTAAAAAATTACCGGAGGTTTATATGAACGAATCAACGCTGTATAATAATTTCAAAGGTTATAATGAATACCCGACTGGTGAAGGGGAAGGGATTATCCGCAACAGACTCTCCGCATTATTCGAAAAAATAGTTAAAAAAAATGAAGAGTGCCTGATAAAAGCCAAAAACATGGGTATGGAAAAAATTATGTCCAGGGTGCTTCAGGTAAGGACACGTACTGAAAGGATGAAAAAGGAGATGGATTATAAGTTCACTGGAAGTGAATTTAACTTTGATAAAATATCACCCTCTGAGGAGGAGGAACTCAGGGAAACAGATTTATCACTGGAAAAATTTATCCTGCAGGCCTATGCTGTTATTGAACCGATGACATGTCTGGAGACAGATATGCATATTGTTGAACACTTTACAGAGATGAGCAACTGTCTGAGGGAAATTGAACACCTTTGCCAGAAGCGGAGGGATATATTCAACAGGAAACGTGTTTACGGCTGATGTGGAAACGCAGTTTTAAATATATATTTTTAACCCGCTGTTTTTTTAGCAAATAATAGGAGATAGCATATACACCGGTATGCCGGTGTTCTGTTATTCCATCCTCTATTTTTTAAAGGCTTTAATAACATCCATTGTATTATGCAGTAAATAATCGCGCAACATGCTGCACTATGCAATGACACTCTATCAGATTATCCCATTCCGCTATCTTTTTCAATGCTCCAAACACCATGTTTTATCTTTAAATCCGGCATAATTCCACAAGAGTACATATACACCATTCAAAACATAATTAACTTATTATCCCGGTAGCAAACCCTGCTCATGGCACGGAATGTGCATATTAGTATAATATGAAAAGTGAACTTATTGCAATACCAGTATATGAAGAGCGTATATCACCGCTTCTTGATGTGTCGGAGAGATTTGTACTCTATGAGGTTAGGAGTAATACAGTCTCTCAGAGAATTGTGATCAATCTAAACACTGATTCTGATAGAATGCGAATTCAGAAACTGAAGGAGATAGGGGTTGCTGTTATTATCAGCGGTGCGGTGAGCCGGTATCTATCCCATATTATCAGAGAAACAGGGATAAAACATATTCCATGGATCAGCGGCCCGGTTGATGAGGTTATTAAATCGTTCCTTGATAATACTCTTCAATCTGTCCTTCCTGAAAAAGGGAGCTGCGCGGGGATGATGAGAAAGAGAAAACTTGTTGCAGGGGCTGCATGCGGTAATGAATCAGCAGAAAATGACAAAAAGGAGATTATATGAAAATAGCAATATCAACCGATGGTAAAGACCTTGCAGCTGTTGTTGACCAGAGATTCGGACGGGCAAAGGGTTTTCTGATTTATGATATAGATTCAAATGAATCAGTATATGTGGATAATAAACAGAATCTTGAAGCGGCACAGGGTGCAGGTATCCAGTCGGCTAAAACTGTAATTGATGCCGGGGCGGATTGTGTTATAACAGGTAATGTTGGGCCGAAGGCATTTACCACGCTGAACGCCGCAGGTGTGAAAATTTACCTCTCGAAAGACGAAACTGTCGGTACCGCCCTTGATAAGTACAGTAAGGGTGAACTGGAACTTACATCCACTGCAAATGTTGAGGGGCACTGGTAATAATATAAATTTTTTAAGGGGGCTGTATATGGCTGGAAGAGATGGAAGAGGGCCTGCAGGCGCAGGACCGGGGACAGGTAGAGGCGCAGGTCTCTGTAAAGGAGGTGCCGGATTAAGAAATGGAAATTCCGGAGGGGGATTTTTTGGAGGATTTGGACAATTCGGAACAGGGCGAAACGGGAAAGGGGTATGCCGGAGATTATCCGGTAATGGAAAAGCAACAGGAGTATTTTATAATAAGGATAACGAAATCAATGAATTAAGGCATCAGGCTGAAATTCTGGGATCGTCATTGAATGAGATAAATAAAAGACTCAAAGAACTTGAAGAAAATGAATAACAGTATATTCAGTTAGTTTGCTGGAGGGCTTCTTTCTATTCCATAAAACTCCTGATGGGGTACTTCATATTGATTTGCGGTATGGAGTGCCCTGTCAAATTTTTGTGATTAAACTTAAGAGGTTAATTATGATAAAAAAAATAACAGTTATATGTGAAAACAGCGTGCAGGTTCCGTTCGCGTTAATAGGGGAGCATGGATTATCTTTTCTCATTGAGGATGGCGAGGACTTTACTCTTTTTGATACAGGGCAGGGGCTGGGAATAGTACATAATCTTAAAACTCTGGGGAAAAGTATACCGGCGATAAAAAGAATCATCCTGAGTCATGGACACTACGATCATACGGGAGGATTATTACATGTTCTAAGAGAACATGGCGGGACTCTACCAGTTTATCTTAACGGTGCGGCATTTAATGATAAAGTGGCTCTTCTCCCATCCGGTGTGACTGTTCCGGTAGGGATGAGACAGACAAGAGAAGTTTATGAAGAGAATGGTGCTAAATTTTTTGAAGTTATAGACGGCAATTGCAAAATAATTGATTCAATTACATCACTCAGCGCTGTTAAGCATGAACCGGGCTGGAAGCCATGGGACAGGATGCTGAAAGTCAGATCAGAGACAGGAGTGAATGATGATCTGTTTACTGATGATCTTTCACTTCTCCTTGAAACTGCCGTGGGGCCTGTTGTACTTCTTGGATGTGCACACGCAGGTATGGTAGAGATACTTGACCAGTTTTCCGCGAGTACAGGGATTAAAAAATTTCATGCAGTAATCGGCGGCACTCATCTTGACAGCGCTCCGGAAGAGTATGTATTAAAGGCAATTGATGCGGTAAAAAGATATGACGTTGATAAAATTGCCGTTTCGCACTGCACCGGTTTTAAAGTTGCTGCCCGCTTTGCTTCGGAGTTTAATGATAAATTTATAAATGCTTCAGTCGGGAGAGTTTTTAATTTTTAATAAATGAAATGCCCTCACCCGGCCGTGCCTGAAGGCCGGCCACCCTCTGCTATGCATTGTACGGGAGAGGGTTTTACAAATAAACAGAATACAAAGAGGAGGAATAAAAAACAATGTTAGCAAGTTTTCAGAATTATATGCAGATGAGAAAATGGAAAGCCGCGCAGACCGGGAAGATTGTTTTACCGAATAATCTTTATCCGGCTATTCAGATGACGAATGGATGTAATAAGCAGTGTAAGGCCTGTCTCCGCTCGGCTAATTCAAGTGTTGCGAAAATTGAGTACGATATATTTGAAAAGTATCTTGGCGATTTGAGAAATCTTGCTGAATCATACAGTCTTGAATATCAGTTTGTTACCGGGGGAGAGCCTACAATATGGAAGAGCAAAGGGAAAGACATTGTTGATATACTGGCATCACTCTTTAAACTGAACCTGATTAAAACTATATCAATGCCGAGTAACGGAAAGGTGTTTGAAAATATAGATTTTGCCAGAGACTTTTTCAAAAGATTGTCATCTCAGATAGATAAGAAAATGATAGTTGGAATCAGCATAGCAGAATATCAGGAGAATTTAAGTGAATCGGGATATATAGCAATGGATAACCTGATCCGCATAAGCCAGGAACCGGGGATGAAGATACTCCCCGTGATACTTGTCACACTATCAGTTGAAGACGATACGGACAAACGACTTGGAAGAATATATCCCGGCGTATTTCAGAGAGTAACGCCCCTTGCTCCGCTTGGCGACGCCTCTGATATGAAGGATATGTCTCCATCTCTCTCCCTTTCAGGAAAAAATAAAGATGCACTCGGATCATTTTACCCGTATTACAAAAAAGATGTAATGAAAAAACTTAAAGTGTCAGCTCGGGAATTTGACAAAATGCCGAACGCCACGATTATAGACAGGTTGTCGCTGCACACTCATTGCGGTATGAGCCCGTTTATAGATGATAAATGGCACTACTGCCTTCCGTTTAAAGAGGATGCAAGGTTTGACCTTTGCGACATTGGAGAGATGAGAGCTGGAACAATTCCTGATTTTATGGACAATGCGGGACTGCTTAACTGTATCCGTACAAGCGGTATACTTACCGCGGTGGATGAGCATAAAAAGGATTTAAGCCCTGAAACATTGAAAAAACTTGAGGAGCTGTACAGCCCTTCATCAAAGGTTTCCATTGCTTACAGGGGATGTATGGTCTGTAAAGCGATGTATGATATAGGAGTTGTGGGGGAGCTGATAGATGGACATAGCGATTGCAAGCGGTAAGGGCGGGACTGGAAAGACTACAATTTCCATGTCACTTGCCTCATATTACGCGGATAAAGAGATCTCTGTTGTAATGCTCGACTGTGACGTTGAGGAGCCTAATGTGAATCTCTTTTTACAGGCTAAAATAGATGAAGAGATACAGACAACAGTTCTGATACCATCTGTCAACAATGAACTCTGCACAGGTTGCGGGGAATGCGGCGAAATATGCCGGTACAGTGCCATAGTGCTGATTAAAGGTAAGCCCCTTGTATTAAAGGAGATGTGCCATTCATGCGGAGGATGCTTTCTGGTATGCCCGGAGAAAGCGATCAGTGAAGTAAAAAGAACAACCGGTGTCATTGAGCTTGGTGAAATCAACGGAATTAAATATGCAGGAGGGAGATTGAATATCGGAGAGGCTATGTCACCGCCGCTGATAAAGGATGTAAAAAATTATTATCCTGAATCCGAAATCCGTATTATGGATTCCCCGCCGGGGACATCATGCCCTGTAATTGAATCTGTTCGAGGGTGTGATTTCCTTCTTCTTGTTTCTGAACCGACACCGTTTGGGCTTAATGACCTTAAACTTGCCGCAGAGATGGCCCGCGCTATGCAGATACCTTTCGGGGTTGTTGAGAACAGGGCTTCGACAGGTAATAACCGCTTAAGCGATTTCTGTAAGGATGAATCCATTCCCTTAATCGCATCTATTCCGAATACAAGAGAGATTGCTGTACGATATTCCAGGGGAGATTCCGTTTCGTACATAAGGGAGAAATTCAGTGATGAACTGGAAAAGATCGCGGACCATATCAGCAGAGAAGTTTCAGGTGGTGCAATATGATTAAGGAACTGGTGATTCTAAGTGGTAAGGGTGGAACCGGAAAGACAAGTGTGGCTGCTTCATTCGCCTCTCTTGCAGAAAATAAAGTTATGGCTGATTGTGATGTTGATACCGCAGATCTTCACCTGATTGTTAAGCCGGAAATAATAAAAGAAGAAATATTCACCGGCGGAAGTAAAGCTTATATAAATCGTAAAGACTGTACTTTGTGCGGTAAGTGCGCTGAACTTTGCCGGTTTGATGCCATAGGAAAATCCTTTGTTGTAGAAACACTTTCATGCGAAGGGTGCGGTATATGTGCAGCGTTCTGTCTGGCTGACGCTATTGAGATGAAACCTCACCAGTCCGGCAAATGGTTTGAGTCTCAAACAAGGTTCGGCCCAATGGTTCACGCGAGGCTTGGTATTGCCGAGGGGAATTCAGGCAAGCTTGTTACAATTCTGCGGAAAAGAGCAAGAGAAATCGCTCTTGATAATAAATATGAACTTATCATTGTTGATGGTTCACCTGGAACAGGGTGTCCGGTAATTGCCACTGTTACAGGGTGTTCATTTGTTCTTATTGTAACTGAACCTACAGTTTCAGGTATTCATGATCTTAAAAGGGTACACGCACTGGTAGAACACTTCAAGGTTAAGTCTGCAGTATGTGTTAACAGATCTGACATTAATCCCGAAAAGTCGGATGAGATAGCCGCATTTTGCCGTGAGAAAGGTATTCCTCTATTTGGCGAGATCCCATACGATGATGATGTGACCAGAGCTCAGATTGCAGGTAAAAGCATAACCGGATATTCAAACGGTCCCGCATCTGAAGCTGTAAAAGCCATGTGGTATAAAATTAAAAAAGAAATTTTAACAGAAGGAGTTTAAAATAGAGTATGAACGATAAAAATGGCAACAAACCATCGGCCTGCTCGCATGGAAGTAATCCCAGTGGAGACGAGAGTGATCAGATTCTGAAAGACAATATGAATAAAATAAAACATAAGATAGTTGTCCTTTCAGGAAAAGGAGGAGTGGGGAAAAGTACAGTAGCAACTAACCTTGCAGTATCAATTTCGGAAAAGGGATATAAGGTCGGTCTTCTTGATGTTGATATACATGGCCCGAGCGTTCCGAAGCTTCTAGGACTTGAGGGTGTCAGGGCGCAGGGAGGAGGATTGCATGAAATTTATCCTGTAAAATACAGTGACAATCTGGTGGTGATGTCAGTGGGATTTTTAATGGATAACGCGGATGAGGCTGTTGTCTGGCGGGGACCTTTGAAGTATGGAATTATAAAACAATTTCTTTCAGATGTTGTATGGAGGGATCTTGATTATCTGATTGTCGATTCACCTCCGGGAACAGGCGATGAACCACTATCGGTTTGCCAGTTAATCACTGAACCCGACGGTGCGGTCATTGTTACAACTCCACAGGATGTGGCTCTTGCGGATGTCAGAAAATCGATTAATTTCTGCAAACAGCTTAATATCACAGTACTTGGTGTTGTTGAAAACATGAGCGGTTTTGTATGTCCTCACTGTAATACTGTAACAGAGATATTTAAATCCGGCGGCGGGAAGCTTATGGCGGAAGATATGGGAGTTCCTTACATTGGTTCAATTCCGATTGAATCACAGGTTGTTCATAGTGGAGACGGCGGCATGCCTCACCTTGGCAACTCTGCTCCGAATGGAACACCGGCACAGAAAAGTTTCAGTTCAATAGTAGAATCACTAATAAAAGGAGAGAATATATGAAAGTTGCAATACCGACACATGGGAACAGCCTTGATGATCACTTCGGTCACTGTGAAGCATTTACGGTTTTTACTATAAATGACAACAGAGAAATAGTTTCTGATGAAATTGTACCATCACCTGCAGGTTGCGGATGCAAATCGGACATAGCGCAGATATTGTCAAAGATGGGTGTTAGAATGATTTTAGCAGGTAACATGGGGGAAGGCGCTGTTAATGTTCTGAGAAGCAGCGGGATAGATGTATTAAGAGGCTGTTCCGGTGATGTAAGAAAAGTTGCCGAAAACTGGCTGAATGGAACACTGAAGGATTCAGGAATTACATGTACACAGCATGAACATGGATGTAGCGAATAATAATTTGCGGTATAGAATGTATTTAACATTCTATACCGTCTGTCTCAATCTATAACAATGAAAAAATAACTTATTCATATAATTCAGATTAAACTTATGACAAAGATACGGGTTACACTTCATTCCGGAATACACTGCGTTGAAACACAAGCAAATACCATGCTGCGCAGGATAACAGGATTAATTCTGGAAACAGATGATGAATCAGTCTGTGCTCAAAGCTTGAGCAAAGATGAAAAACCTATAATAAAAACGTCAGGTTGAACATTTGAATTAAAATGAAATTAAAAAATCACTATCTAAAACCTGTTTATTTAAAAAAGGATTAAATCATGAAAAAAATACCAGATGCTGATATGTTAAAATGTAAAAAATGCAATATATGTTTTGATTCCTGTCCGAAAAAGGCTATTACAATTATTTCAAACAGCAGTTGTGCAAAATGTATAAAGTATTGCATAACTTTCATTGTACCATGTCATCCCGAATATATATCTTTTGATTACAGTAAATGCGATTCATGTGGTGAGTGTGTTCATAAATGTCCTAATGGCGCTATCTACTGGTCAGATTCAAAAGCGGTACTAATAAAAAAAAGAGAACGGCTGTAAAGTATATCATAATAGCATAATATCAAATTAAAATGGAATTTTCTCTAATATATATTATTTATTTTTTATAAAACCGGTATTAATGTTCAGATAGATGTTATGAAGATTAAAAAGTCTGTATGAGTATAAGGCGATTGATGATTTCGCCAGAAACAGGGTTTTGTGGATATTAACAAAAAAAACGGAAGCAAATCATTTGTAATTTGTTGGACAAGAAATTGAAAGAATGCCTTTCACAATCCAGCGGATACAAATGGATTAAGGACGAAAGCTTTTCGTTTATTCCTTATTACAGGAGGGTGTTTGATTTTTTGTGTTAATAGCATCTTTTCATGAAGTAACTATATCTATAAAATAAACGGCAGACAGAAACAAGGCAATTTTACTGCCTTGGACGTCTATTATACGAAGTATTTATAGATAAAATATATAATTGAAAATTCAAATTAAATTCAATCACATGTTATGGTCTGAGCATTAGCTTTCGGATGAAATGACGTAATGTTTTCAAGACAGTGAATTTAAAGTGTATCCAGTTTTTTCTTAACTGTCTCTGACATAGTCTGTATGTAATCGAAATTTTTTGTATCATCGACACAGAAGTAGACGGCGAGATTGTTTTTTTCTATAACAATAGACCTGTCTCTGTTATAACCGACATATTCGTTAATTTTGGTCATCTCTTCACGGGCTGATTTTTCATTTTTAAAGATAAATATATAGCATATAATATCATCACCGTATGGATGGTTTTTATTTGTTATTATTGTCATATGGAGATCGGTAACCTTGCTGTACTCTCCGCCGGGATAAATCCTGTTGGTCATCTTTTTTATTGCACTCTGGTCGAGGCTCCAGGGGTTTTCCTTCAGCACTTCCCTGGCAAAACCTGGCACCTTTCCGAACATGTAGCCGGCAGGCAGCTCTTCAGATGTGGGCCTGATCTTTTCAATAATAGTCGAACTGTACATAGCAGTGGTGCTGCCTATAAAAATAGAAATAAATGTAATCAAAGAGATTATTAATAGTGAATGCCTTTTCATATAGTACTCCGGTATATCACAGGATTATTAAAATTTGGAACTCTATACTATTAGATCGGCATTTTATAAAATTAATTATAATATTTTTTGTGCGACATAATATTTTTGATTGACTTAAATTCTGAATTCTGTTTGAATCTTTTTATCAGATTAAAGGCTCAATCTGTAAATAGCCTACTACAATAAGACTGACAACTTATTTCCCTGTATCAGGCAGTAGATCGCTACTGCGTATGGTACTTTTTTTATTTTTTTATTTGTAACACGAGGTTCAACCCTGATGAAAAATGAAGAAGATCTAGGATATATCCGTAAGAGGGACGGACGGATAGTTCCGTTCAATCTTGACAAGATAACAGACGCTATATTCAAGTCAGCGAAGGCTGTCGGCGGCACAAGCAGGGATACGGCCGAGACCGTTGCTCGTTCTGTACAGGATATTCTGGGGATTGTATATAAAGACGGAAGGATCCCCACTGTTGAAAACGTGCAGGACCTTGTGGAAAAGATGCTGATCGAAAGGGGCCATGCGAAGGTAGCAAAGGCCTATATCATCTACAGGGAACAGCACCGTCGGATAAGGGACGGCAAGGATCTCCTCAATGAAGGTCTTGAGCTTATAGACAACTACCTCGACAGGTCTGACTGGCGGGTCAATGAAAACAGCAATATGAGTTATTCCCTGCAGGGGCTCAATAACCATATCTCCACATCTCTGACATCAAAATACTGGCTTGAAAGAATATATCCCCCCGAGATAAGGGAACCTCATATAAATGGAGATTTTCATCTTCACGATCTCGGCCTGCTGTCTGCATACTGTGTCGGCTGGGACCTGAAAGACCTGCTGATCAAGGGTTTCTCAGGAGTGCCGGGGAAGGTGGAGAGCAAACCTGCGAAACATTTCAGAAGCGCGCTGGGACAGGTGGTGAATTTTTTCTATACTCTGCAGGGTGAGTCGGCAGGAGCGCAGGCTTTCGCGAATTTCGACACGTACCTTGCACCCTTCATATATTATGACAATCTGGATTATGATGAAGTAAAGCAGTCTCTGCAGGAGTTTGTCTTCAACATGAACATACCGACCCGTGTCGGCTTCCAGACTCCGTTTACCAATGTAACCCTTGACCTTACTCCTCCATCCACTGTAGCCGCGGAGTATGTGGTAATCGGCGGTGAGCTGATGGATAAAACATACGGCGAGTTCACGAAGGAGATGGACATGTTCAACTCTGCTTTCGCCGAGTGTCTGTCGGAGGGTGATGCGAAAAACAGGATATTCACTTTTCCTATACCGACCTATAATATCTCGAAAGATTTTGACTGGGACAATCCGAATCTCAACAGGATATGGGAGATGACTGCGAAGTACGGTATCCCCTATTTCGCGAACTTTGTCAATTCTGACATGGACCCGGAAGACGCGAGGTCGATGTGCTGCCGTCTGCGCCTTGACAACAGGGAGCTGCGTAAAAGAGGGGGAGGGCTGTTCGGAGCGAATCCCCTTACCGGAAGCATCGGCGTTGTTACGGTAAATCTTCCAAGGATCGGCTTTCTGTCTGAAAACGAAGATGAATTCTTTTCGCGCCTTGAAAGCCTTATGATACTGGCGAAAAACTCTCTCGAGATCAAGAGAAAGGCGCTTGAGAATTTTACCGCGAGCGATCTCTATCCGTATACAAAATTCTATCTCTCCGGCGTATGGGAGAGAGATAAAAAATACTGGGGGAACCACTTCTCCACGATAGGTCTTGTGGGGATGAATGAGGCCTGTATAAATTTTCTTAACGCCGATATCTCGACGATAGAGGGAAAAACCTTCGCTCTCAAAGTCCTCGATTTCATGAGAGAGAAGATCATGAAGTACCAGGAGGAGACAGGCCATTTTTACAACCTTGAGGCTACTCCGGCCGAGGGCGTTACATACAGGTTCGCAAGAAGCGATAAAACCAAATACCCGGAGATCAAGACCGCCGGGAAAAACGAGCCGTATTACACAAATTCAGTACATCTCCCCGTTTCATATACGGACGATCTGTTTGAGGTCCTGGACCACCAGGATTCGCTGCAGACCAAGTTTACCGGTGGAACGGTTGTTCATCTTTTCCTTGGAGAGAAGATCGACGATATAGATGTTGTTAAAACTCTCGTGAAAAAAATAGCCGGGAACTACTCTCTCCCCTATTTTACGCTGACCCCTACGTTCAGCATATGTCCTATCCACGGGTATATTTCAGGGGAACATAAATACTGTCCCTTTGAACATACACAGGAAGAACTGCTGAAATATGGTATAGAAGCCGACAAATAATGCCGATAAATAATTAAGATAAAGACTAAGAAGATATTTTTATCTCAGGAGACATAACATGAATAAAAAAGGAATTAAAATTCAGACCGAGGTGTATTCAAGAGTTGCCGGTTATTTCAGACCGGTTAATCAGTGGAATAAAGGGAAGCAGGAGGAGTTTTCCGACAGGAAGGAGTATATCCTCGATTCCATTCTGATGGAGAATGTATATTCAATCAATGAATATAAGAGGGCTGTTTAAAACTTCGCTTGTTGATTATCCGGGGAGGGTATCCGCGGTTATTTTCACCGGAGGGTGTAATCTGAGGTGCGGATACTGCCATAACCCGGAGCTTGCACTTAATTCCCCGTCGCTAGAAAAAATAGAGGAGAGTGATGTTCTCTCTTTCCTGGAAAAAAGAAGAAGCCTTCTCGACGGAATAACGGTTTCCGGGGGGGAGCCGGCGCTTGACAGCGGGCTGATCCCCTTTCTCGAAAAGGTCAGGTCTCTCGGCCTCTTAATAAAGCTCGATACAAACGGTTTTTTCCCAGATGTGATTTCAGAGTGTGCTGAAAAAAAACTCATCGATTACGCGGCTCTTGATATGAAGACATCCCCTGAAAAATATCCTTCGCTTACGGGGCGTCCGGTAAACTTTAAAGATGTTCTCTCCACGCTGAATATTCTGAGGGATATTTCAATAGATTATGAAATAAGGACAACCTGTGTTCCCGGATACGTAACAGTCGATGATATTCAAAAAATCGGAAGAGCGATCGGGCGTGTAAAAAGATACTACCTGCAGCAGTTTGTAAACAGGAATGAACTTATCGACAGCGGAATAAGGGAACTGGTCCCGTATCCCGCAGCTTACCTCAGAGAGCTTCAGTCAGAGGCTGAAAAGTTTTCAGACTTCTGTTCAATACGCGGTATCTGAAATAGTATTACCGGTAATGCAATGCTTAAATTAAAAAAGACCATCATAATCTGTGCGGTATCTATAATCCTGCCGCCGTTACTTTCAGCCCCGGCGATATCACCCGACTCATATTTTACTCCCGGTGAAAAGAAAACCGCTGTAACCGGCGAATTTCTCACTTCGGCAGTTCTGAAAGGGAAGGGGGAGGTTTCAACTTCCGGAGTCGAGAATACCGCCGCTGTACAGAACAGCTTCATCACGACATCATTGAACAGTTACGATATGGTGGCGTTTGAAAAAGGTTTTTTTTACATGGAAAACAGCAGCGTTAACAAACTGAAAATTTATAGAGCTATGACCGATTTCAATTACCTTAAAGGGATGGTTTATTATTCGAAAACACGGGACGAGAAATCAACCCTGATTGTCGACAGCTGCAGAATTCCGTCTCCGGAGGATTACACAAAAGGCAGGGTTAATGGTACCGATGTACCCGAAGTGACTGTTTCACGTTTCGCTGTTAAAGACAACAGGCTCGGACTCCTGAATTTCACCAGCGAGCTTGTGTGCAGTGATATTGATTTTAAAATGATAAACCGCTCTTCCGGCAACGCCTCAATATATGGAATGAGAATATTCAATCCGGGGGACTACCTTATTTACAAAACTTTAATTTATGACAAAAAACTGAAGGGGTACTTCTTTTACACTGTGCAGTACATGAAGGTGCGCAGTTCTATACTCGAAAAATTTGATTTGATAAAACCTGAGAGTTTCGGAAACAGGATCCGTGCAGAGAATGTCCACTTTCTGAAAAGCATCGGTATAGACAGGTCTGACAAGCTCGCCGCATTCAGGTAGACTGAAGGCTGAGCTTTTATCTGCAATATCAGGTTCAGCCTTCCAGTTTGAAAAATTCAATCTCCATATTCAGGTCAGTCGCGCGTCTTTCAAGGCTTTTGGTCAGGTCATTAACCAGTATGGTTTCGTTGGCGATGGACTGCATTGAACCGGAGATGCGCGTAACTGTTGAAATAAACTCCGAGTATGTTGTGGACTGTTCCTCTGTTGCTTTGAGGTTGGCGGAAGCCATGCTCATCATGTCGGTGAAATGCCTGATCATCTCACTGCTCGACTCTTTCTGCAGCCCTGCCTCGGCCGCTATATCCGCGACGATAACGATTATTTTTTTAACAAACTCCATGATCGAAGTAAAGTTTTCAGATGTCAGTTCAACGGAAGAGATTCCGGAGTTAACATGATGCATTGTGGTCTCGATCGTCTTTGTGATGATCGCGGCGTTCTGCTGTGTATTGTCGGCGAGTTTTGAAATCTCCTCGGCAACAACGCTGAATCCGCGTCCGTATACTCCCGCTCTTGCAGCCTCAATAGACGCGTTAAGCGCCAGGAGATTTACCCTGTCGGCGATCTCGGTGATAACCGATACCGCATCTATGATCGACTGTGTACTTGTCTGGATGTTCTTTATCTGTGTGATTGTATCCTTCAGCACCATTTCGCTTTCACCGGCTTTCTGCTGGGCGGTTTTTGATATATCGGCGCCGGTTGAGGCCTGACGGTATATCGTATCGGAGTTTTTCTGTATCTTGTCGACCAGAGACGAAGCTATAACCGTCTGCTCGTTCTGAAGTTTTGAATTGTTCGCTATGCTTTCACTGGAAGCGGCAAGCTCCTCAAGGGCGCTGCTGATCTCTTCAATAGAAGAAGCGACCTCCTGCGCATTGCCGTTCAGTCTCCCCATATTGTTTTCAAGATTTTGTGAATCAGCATAAAGGTTTTTTGATTCCGAGCTTATTTTTGTCATAATTCTCGACAGGACAAGGCATAGGTTATTGATGCAGCAGTTAATAAAACTCATTTCATCCCGGCTTGTAAGCGCTATGTCCGATTTCAGAATTCCTTCTGCGAGTTTGTTAATGGAAATGGTCGAAAGATGAATCGTCTTGCTGAGGGATTTTATAAAAATATATGCGATATAAAAAAGTACTATCGACAGCATGATCGTTATCAGTATTATGTGGTAACCTACGTTTTTAAAATGAACGATATTCATGTTTATTTCAAGTATCATGAATGTAAAACAGACTAAAGGGCTCCATGCCATTGTGAAAAGTGTGAGAGATATCTTTTTTCTTAGAGAAAAACCCTCTGCGGCGTTTGTATTAATTGGTGTAAAACGCGGAGATCTCAGTTCCGTGAAGAGCTCCTCCTCCACTATGAAATATGTATAAACATAACCTGAGGGTATAACAAAGAGTGTCGCTATCAGTACAGCGAGGAACTGCAAGCCCTCCATCGGGACGAAAAAGTGTCCGATACATACTGACAAAAACGGCATCAATACCCATCGAGCGACAATATTAATCGCCTGTCTATGAGGCTCACGTAGAAGCATATCACGGGAGAGCGAGAGATCAGACAGCGATGAAGATGTATCATTCAGTATCAAAAGAGCCCTTTTAATACGCCGGTAATTCAGCCAGCCGAATATAATTTCCATAACAGGGGCCAGGACCAGGATGGCGTAAAAAATCGCAAAGAGTCTCTCGCGGTTAACATCGCCGCAAAAAACCGCTATGTATACTGCAAGGGGGACAGTAAAAAAATATGATGCCACATTTAATCTTAACTCAATGTGGAAGAACCGTTTAAATATCCCGTTTTTCATAATCTTTTACTTCCTGATATATAATTCTGTTTTATTTCATACCGTTTAAAACTTACGGTTTATCTGATTCCGGTAAAGAGAGAATTAATTTTTCAAATTCAGTAATTTACCGGAATTATTCAGTACAGCGATCAAGCCTTGTTCCGGTATTGCATAACCATCCATATATAAATACAATCAAATATGAAGCAGAAAACACCGAGCATCAGTATAAGCTGGTTTTCGAAGATAATGCCGAAAGTGATAGTCGGTGCCAGCGTTCCGATGCATTTGCTTACCGCAATAGTAAGGCTCTGGCCTTTGATGTTTTTTCTTATCGCGAGCATGTTGATAAAAAGAACAGACATTATCAGGTTCTGGATGAATGCTGAATACCAGCATCCAAGATAGGGACTTACGAAATAGAGGCAGTCGGCAAGTCCGGGACCCTTTGCATCGGGGAAGCCGACAAGGAAGCCGTACTGCAGCACGAAGGCCATTACGAAAACAAGGATTGTCCACGGCTTGAAATATTTTTCTTCAGCGTATTTTTTAAAATCCTCAAGGCCGTATTTTAAGAATGTATACAGTATAGCTATATCGAACATGCACCACACAACATTTACCCATGTCTGTATGTTTCCGATATCGGTCGCCAGGCCATGAACTGCGTAGATGGCCTCCCATCCGAAATTAAGCGCCAGGGCAAAAACAGGCATGCCGTATGTCTTGTCCCGCAGACCGGTGCGTATTAAGGAGATATAAACCACAGTCCAGGCGATACCGCTTATAAGTGTTAATATTAATGCTATTGTTTCCATTAGAAGACTCCTTTACTTTATAGTAATTTTCTATCGATTCAGAAAAGACCGGGAGAACATAAAGACTTTATGCGACTCTGTTGATAGATAAAAAGAATTAGTTCTGTATTAATACAATACCGGGAATAGATACATTAAAAATTATAAATAATCAATCATTTTTTATATAGACAGTGATTTCGTTTAGTGCAGTTGAGAAATCGTTCTGGTATCGGCAGGCCGGAAAAGTATAAGGGACCGGATTTCTTTAGCAGCAACAAGATTCGTTTATATTAAAACTTTAAAAAAGCCAGTATACCGAATATCGTCGCATCTGCGAAAAAATGGGTTATTACGGGAGCTGCCAGTCCGTCTGATTTTTTTCTAATAAAACCTATCAGCAGACCGTATATTCCGGCAAGAAAAGCTCCGGTTATTCCCCGGGGGAAACCGTTAAGATGCATAACTCCGAATAAAAAAGCCTGTGTGAGGTTCACAGCCAGGGAACCGGCCATCAGATTTTCAAGCCCGTTCCATAGTATCCCCTTCAGAATTATCTCCTCCCATGCAGAATTGAAAAGAGAAAATATCAGACCAGTGACAATAATCACCGGTAATGACGACGCGGGGACCATTATCGTTAAATCGGTCAGATCCGGCCTGAGAAGATATACCCATAGTATCAGGGCAGAAGAGCTGACCAGCACAACAGGTACTGCAAGACAGAGAACAGGTCTGTCAATCCTGCCGGGTTTCATCCAGTTAACCTCGTTTTTGATTCTGTCAGAGAGGGTTACAACAGACAGCTGGATGATTACAGGTACAATGAATGAAGCCGGCCATTGCAGCAGAAGGAGAGATGCAAGGAATATTGGCCAGAACAGGGAATGTGCAAAGAGGGCAAAGTCGTATTTGAAGAAGTACAATAGTATTGCAAGCTGGACCCCGATCATCAACCATAGCCACTCTGTCGGGAGAACGAAGAAAACAAATGCCGGAAGTATATTCAGTACGAAGAGAAAACCTGTAACGCCTGTCTTCCGGATAATCATCGGTCAGCTACCCTCCGATACTCGACATGGATCTGATTCCGGCGGTAATCGATCTGCATCCGGTGTTGTCGGCCGTACACTTGATGTTGTGCCCCTCCCATTTCTCTTTTACGGCCGATTCAATTCTCTTTATAATTTCACTCTCGTCAGCCCCGTCCCTGAGCAGGTCTTTCAGGTTGTAGATTTTATCGGAGTGGAGGCAGGTTTTCAGGTTCCCTTCTGACGTGATCCTTAGCCTGCTGCAAGTAGAGCAGAACCTGTGCGTAACAGGGGGAATTATACCGATCCTGATGTTCCCCTTTTTATATTTGAGGTCATATCTCAGAGAAACGTCGGTATCGTCGCCGTTTTTCCTCACAAGCTCACCCTTTTCGCCGAGGATCCGTACAAGTTCGTCGGAGGGTATGAATTCGTTAAACTCATCCTGTTCCGTTACCGGCATTCTTTCGATGAATCTCAGGACTATGTTTTTATCCGCAAAGTAGTCCAGAAAATCGTCAATCTCGTCGAGCGTGCTTTTAAGCAGTACGCCGTTTACCTTTATATCAAAGAACCCTTCGCTAAGCGACCTCTCTATGTTGTTTATCACGGTATTGAAGTGATCAACGCCGGTCAGTGATATAAATCTTTCCCTGGACATTGTGTCGAGGCTGATGTTCAGTTTCTTTACATTGTATTTTTTCAGATCTGCTATGTGGCCGTCAAGCAGGGTTCCGTTTGTCGTAACACAAAGGTCGGTCTCCGGGTGCAGACCTGCGATCCCTGAAATTATGTCGAAAAAACCCTTGCGTATGAGCGGCTCCCCGCCTGTAAACCGCAGTTTTTTTATTCCCATCCTCACAAAGATGTCAACCAGCCTTACAAACTCCTCGTTCCGTAATATTTCGTCATGAGGGAGAAACCTGACGCCGTCGGGGGGCATGCAGTATCTGCATCTGAGATTGCATTTGTCGGTTATTGATACCCTCAGATACGTGTGTGATCTTAAAAAATTGTCTTTCAGCATTGATTTTTCCGGCTTTAAATTCATTTTTTTACACTTTCAATTCCATATTTATTCTGATCGATGAATGAAGACAGGTTACATCTGAACTCCGGATTTTCCGGGGATTTAATCAGCGCAGTCGTGTACATCTTCAACGCCTCTTTTTTTCTTTCAGTCAGCTCGTAGACGACAGCAAGGTTGTTTTCAATGGAACCGTCTGTTATATTGTCACGAACAGCATAGAAAAGGGTTTCAGCTTCGAAGTAATTTCCGTTCAGAACCTCCTCCACCCCTCTGTCCATTATACCGGACTCCGGGGTAAAACCCTTTCCCCTTGCAAGATACTTTTTTGTAATCACGGACAGCTTTTTCTGTTTCCCCTTCATGGTGCCGGTTTTAAGGTCGGCCATCGGGCTTTTCGATGTATCGCCTGAAGAATCGGTAAACCTGAAATTCCGCGCCTGATCAGGCAGAGCGATTTTCCGGTTAACTGTCAACTCGCTGTATGAACTGCATGATAACACCGCGGACAGAACCAGAAACAGAATCCTATATCGACGGAGCGATCTCATCACATGTGTCTTCCACCGCCGCGGCGATATTGATAATTTTCTGTTCTTCAAAATGGTTTCCCATTATCTGTAAGCCTATCGGAAGTCCGCTGCTGTCAAGGCCTGCCGGAACAGACAGGGCCGGAATCCCGGCAAGGTTTGCCGATACAGAGAGTATGTCAGACATATACATCTGCAGAGGGTCGCCGGCCATTTCGCCTATTTTAAAAGCGGTGGTTGTGGTTATTGGGGCTATTATCGCATCAACCTCCGAGAAGGCTTTTCTGAAATCGTCTATGATCAGTGATCTCCCCTTCAGGGCTTTCAGATAGTATGCATCGTAATATCCCGAACTCAGGGAGAAAGTTCCAAGGATTATCCTCCTTTTCACCTCTTTGCCGAAACCCTCACTTCTCGATTTGAGATACAATGAAGACAGGTCTTTCAGGTCTCCGGCGCGGTATCCGTACCTGACGCCGTCGTATCTCGCAAGGTTGGATGATGCCTCGGCGGTGGCGATCAGGTAGTATACCGGTATCGCGTATTCGGTATACTTAAGGCTTATCGGTTTAATCAGTGCGCCGAGTTTCTCAAGCTCTTTTATTTTATTTTCGATACGCGTTTTTATTTCGTCGTTGATGCCGTTAAAATACTCAGAGGGAACTCCTATCCTGAGGCCCTTCACCTCGTGGGTGATTTTACCGGGGTCAATGTCAACTTCCCTGTTGATCGAAGTGGAATCCCTGTTGTCGTAGCCGCTGACGATCTGCAGCAGCGAGGCCGCATCTGTGACGTTGCGGCCGAAGGTTCCTATCTGGTCGAGGGATGATGCAAATGCGACAAGGCCGTAACGCGAGACCCTGCCGTATGTCGGTTTTATTCCGGTAACTCCGCAGAACGCGGCGGGCTGGCGTATCGATCCTCCGGTATCCGAGCCGAGCGAGGCCGGCGCCATGAACGCCGAGACCGAAGCGGCTGATCCGCCGGAGCTCCCCCCGGGGACTCTTGATGTGTCGTACGGATTTTTTGTAGGCCCGAAAAATGAATTCTCGGTCGATGAACCCATGGCGAATTCGTCAAGGTTTGTTTTACCGAGAGCAATTATCCCTTTTTCAAGAAGTTTTTCATATGCCCCGGCGTTAAACGGAGGCACGAAATTCTCCAGAATTTTTGAAGCGCATGTGGTTCTGATCTCTGTCGTGTTTATATTGTCCTTTATCGCGACAGGTATCCCGTCAAAGGGGGAGAGCGGACTGCCCGCAGCCCTTCTTGAATCGGAGGCTTCTGCCTCCTTAATCAGTCTCTGCTGATCGAATGTGATGAAGGAATTTATTTTTTTGTCTGTCTCGTTTATTCTTTTTATCAGAGATTCGGCAATTTCTCTGGATGATGTTTTCTTTTCACAGAGCAATTTTGAAAGCTCGGTAAAACCCTTTCTGTACAGCATGTAATCCTCCGGTTTCTATAACGCTTTGATATTCAACAGTCAGTGTCAATAAAAAAATCCCTTTATTAATCCGGCTCAATTCTAAAAAATACCTTGAAAAAATCCATAAACTATTTTCTGTAGATATAGTTTTTATCGTATTCAGGCTTAACATTTATCCTATTTAGCGTTTTTTTGTTTTGATGCAGTTTTAAAAAATACAGTTTAAGCGGTAAATACAGATGATTATATACAAAAAATCCATAATTGTTCACGGCAATATAATTCAGGAGCGTTTATGTTTAAAAAAAGGCTGATCCCACTACTTACGCTGGTCATTATCTTTTCATGTTTCAAGAAATCGGAGTGTCTAAAACAGAGCGATATGCAGTTCCTTATAAACCAGGTCCTTGCAATCCATGCGCAGTATAACACGATCGACGATACTATTTCAAAAAGAATATTCAATAATTATATAGACAGTCTCGATTACGGTAAATATTACTTCTACGAGTCGGACATAACAAAGCTTTCAAAATATGAGCTTCTCTTTGACGACTTTATAGCCGCGAATGATTACAGGGCTGTATTTGAGATCTTCAGCATATATAAAGAGAGAACTAATGAGGCTATGCAGCTTTTCGACGAACTGCTGAAAGAGGATTACGATTTCACTAAAGATGAATATATAAATGTAGACAGGGAGAAAACTCCATTCGCCAAAAGCAAATCGGACATGAAGGAGCGGTGGAGAAAGAACATAAAACTCCAGCTTCTTAACTATGTTTCATCAGGGAAAAATATTAAAGACGGGAAGCAGAAACTTGAAAAAAAATATAAGCTGATGAAGAAACGTATCGATGAGATCGACGAGGACAAGCTGCTGAACATGTTTATGAACTCGATTACGTCGTCGCTTGACCCCCACACGAATTATTTATCATCTGAAGAGCATCAGGATTTTAAAATTTCAATGGAACTGAAGCTTGAGGGGATAGGCGTGAGGCTGAGGTCCGAAGACGGTTTTGTTATGGTGGAATCGATAATAGCCGGAGGAGCCGCCGACAAACTCCCCGAAAACATGAAGCTTAAACCGAATGACAAGATAGTGGCAGTCGCACAGAGCAAGGGGGAGCCGGTCGATGTAATAGACATGGACCTCCGGGATGTGGTAAAGCTTATCCGGGGAGAGAAGGGGACCGAAGTGAAGCTCACGCTGCTGAGAGAGAGCGACAAATCCGACAAACCGCTGCGGCTCGTGATACCGATCAAACGCGAGGAGATTGAATTAAAAGACAGCGACGCGAAATCCCATGTAGAGGTAATGAAAAGAAACGGGAAGACCTGCAAGATCGGATATATAAAACTTCCGTCGTTCTATGAAGACCCTGCTTCCGGCAAGAGCTCTTCCGGAGACGTCAAGGACCTCCTGGCCAGGCTGACAGATGAAAAGGTCAATGTCGTGATTCTCGACCTGCGCGGCAACCCCGGGGGACTGCTGACAGAGGCGGTCGATATAGCCGGACTTTTCATTGAACAGGGCCCGGTGCTTCAGCTGGTGAGAAAAAACACTCCGCCGCGAATATACTACGACAATGACCCGAAGATATATTTCAAGGGGCCATTAATTGTCCTTATAGATACGTTCAGCGCCAGCGCCTCTGAGATTCTTGCAGGAGCGATCAAGGACTACAAAAGGGGGCTTATAGTGGGATCGGGGAATACCTACGGAAAGGGGACCGTACAGTCGTATAACGTTCTGCAGAACAGCCTCGGGGCGATAAAAATTACGACGCATATCTTCTATCAGCCGGGCGGGACCTCTAACCAGCTTAACGGAATATCGCCTGATATCAATGTTCCGGATATTACCGCGATATGGGAGATGAACGAAAGTGAAAACAAATACCCGCTGAAGTGGGAAAAGATAGAGAGTGCCGAATTCCAGAAGTACAGGGATGTGAACCCCGTAATAGTTAAAAACCTGTCCAGGACTTCAACTTCCCGGACTGACAAGGGGGAATACGCCGAGCTTCGTAAAAAGATAGCTGAGTACAGGACAAAGCTGAAAAACAAAACTATAAGCCTTAAAGAGGAATCGGACAAGTCCATCAAAAAGGATAAAGAGATGGAAGAGAAGATGAAGCATGAGAGAGAGAACGAGGGCGTTGATCTGAAGAACGATATTTTTCTGAAAGAGGCCTTTAATATCGGTTTTGACTATTTTAATACTGCCGGTAAATAACTGAGAATAAAAATATCGCGCCAGTTTAATTAATACCAGCCGTCCCCCTGCGGGCGACCGTAGGAAGTGCCCTGGCAGGTGCGTGGGCTGTTCGTTCTGGGCGAATATTAGATTACTGCCTTAATTGTGGGTAGTAGTTAGCCGCAGGATTAGGAGGCTGTTCTGCTGACATAACCGGAGATGACCTCGCGGTAGCTGCTGTCGTCGATCACAAGCGGGTCGATGCCGTCTCTCATCATCCTGATCCGGAGATATTCAATATCCTTTTCCGAATCGGAACAGAATTGATCTCTGTAGAATATAACAGTATCAATGTTATAATTTCTCAGAAGTTTATAGAGAAGCTCATATCTTTCATTTACCGGTCTGATGCATGGTGACATCGGGCGGTAGCTGTATGCATCAAGGAGCTCATAAAAAATGTATTCGGACTCCGCGTTCAGCGACATGTCGAAGACCCTTCTGCCGGTGCACGAGTCGTCTTCAACAACCGCAATTCCGCTCTCTTCAATATAGTCGGCAATGGATGAAGGTATATTTTTACCTCCGTAGAGCATTCCGCGGACCGGTAAACCGCCTGCCTGACCTCCGACATTTCTCATCTCTTCCAGTACCGGAGCAATATACTCAATTGCAGTCACCGGCGGCAGTATAAGGGCAGTTTCAAAGATCAGCGAAAGATCTGTATTGCTCAATAACGTTCTGTTTTCAGCCCGAAGCGCCGAGATAGATCTTACCATCCTTCTGAGTTTTTCATAGATTAAGGTCTCACGCTGCAGCGATTCAATATTAATCGATTTCAGGTCAATATCAAACAGGGTCTTCAGCATCAGTGCAATCTCGTTGTGAAGCGAAACAGCCGAATCCTCGCCGTATCCCTCCGGAGTTCTGAAAACATAGCAATCTGAAACTGTACTGATCATTCTGCCGCAGGGACTCTCCTCCCCGGGAATAATTACCGCATCATACAGCGTCCGGATTCTTTCCGAGAGAGCGGCGTTTTTTAATATAAACTCCGGAATTTTTAGAGTGATAATGTCAAATGCAGAGTTTATCTCCGGCGGAATGAAAAAACATGGCGATGAAATTATCCTCTTTTGCTGTTTTTCTGAATAATCTCTGACAAGATTTTCATAAACTGATTCAATTGCGGCAATTTTTTCAATATATCCGGTTATTGAGCTGTGACTCATTGTTCCCTCTTTATTGTGCGGTTTATCCAGTATTTACCTTCGGCCGTTATCTGAGGTCTGCGGCCATGATTTACTCGGACATGGTATTTATACCGGCTTTACTGTACGTTTTTTTAAATCCGGTCAATAAAGATATTACTTCTTCTATTTATTTTAACAATCAATAAAAATATTTGAAAAAATATGAGCTTTTTAAAATATTACCTCTGAACAGAGGAATTATTTGCAAAAAAGGGGCTGTTTTGCTGGTTTGACAGAGAGAGTTTTCCCGCACCCCGTCTATTGCGGGAATTGTTACTCAGAGCAGTTTATGAACAGCCTTAACTAAATTTCAACCGGAGTTTTGAAATGGCATCTGAAAAGAAAAAAGTCTTAACGAAATCGGCAGGAAAAAAATCGCCTTACCTTTCTGTGGTGCTCCCGGTCTTTAATGAAGAGGAGAGCCTTGATCTGCAGTATAAAGCGGTCGTTACAGCTTTGCAGAAACTTAACAGGACCTATGAGATAATTTTTGTCAATGACGGCAGTACCGATTCATCAGCTGATATACTGAAGGCGATAGCGAAGAAAGATAAAAGCGTTAAAGTTGTAATTTTCAGGAGAAATTTCGGACAGACCGCGGCAATGGCTGCGGGTATTGATCACTCCAGGGGTGAAGTCATAGTGTTCATGGACTCCGATCTGCAGAATGAGCCTGAAGATATAATCAGGCTGCTGGAAAAAATCGATGAAGGATATGATGTGGTCAGCGGCTGGAGAAACAAGAGGCAGGACAAGTTTTTTTCTCGGAAACTCCCGTCAAAAATCGCCAACAGGCTTATATCAAAGGTGACCGGAGTTCCGCTTCATGACCTGGGCTGCTCGCTTAAGGCATACAGGGGTGAAGTGCTGAGGCAGGTCAATCTCTACGGTGAGATGCACAGGTTTATTCCTGTACACGCTTCATGGATCGGGGCCAGAATTACGGAGATACCCGTCGGGCACCATGCGAGACAGTTCGGAAAATCGAAGTACGGTATTATAAGAACCTTTAAGGTAATACTGGACCTGATCACCGTAAAGTTTATGGGCTCGTATTCGACCAAACCGATCTATATCTTCGGTGGTACCGGTCTTGTGTCTCTTGTATGCGCCGGGATATCCGGTAGTGCGGTAATAGTTATGAAGATACTCAAGTACTCGAATATGACGAGGAATCCTCTCTTTATGCTGACTGTGATGCTGATCATTATTGGAGTTCTTTTTATACAGATGGGGATACTGGCGGAGATCATGATAAGGATATATCATGAATCAAAGGATATGCCGCCGTATAAGGTTAAAGAGACTATAAATATGGACTAATCCTTATCAGGTATGGCCGTTAATCAGCATGCCAACATCGAAGTAGTGGCAGGTTGCGACCTGCCACTACTTCGGAGATCTATAATCTATTTCTCTGAATCTTTTTTATCTTTCTTTTCCTTTTCACCGCTCATTATGAATCCCATGGGACGTTTTTTAAATTCAAGTGAAATTTCATTAAAATTTTTAGCTGTCTCACGGAATGATTGAAGTATCGCCGGTATATCTTTTTGTGAATCACTGAGTATACTGTTTACATTGGCCATACTGCTTCCAAGATTGGACAGCATCTGGTTGATGTTCTGTTTATTATCAGAAGATATGTCCTTAAACCCGGCTATTGTGGCGTTGGCCGTTGAGAGGAGCTTGTGGACATCCTGTAATATCGCCTCAAGGTTTACATATTCCAGTCCTTCAATTACGTCGCCGTTTCTTAAGGGGGAACCTCTCCTCTCGGGGTTCCTCATCTCTACCACCGTGTCACCGATTATATTCTGGTTGAGGATCATAGCTGAGCAGTCCTCGTGAAGGTCTATATCGCTTTTTATCCTCATAGTCGCAAGGAAGTGGAGTCCCGGCTTGTAAACCGGCTGCAGTTCAACAACCCGTCCAATGTCGTAACCCTTGAGTTTAATCGCGGTCCCTTTTTTTATCGCTGATATATTATCTATTTTCAGATAAACATCGATAGTTGAGCCTGAGAGCGAGTAGCCCAGTTTCAGGATTATGAAAAGCAGCAGCATTGTCGCCGGGATCAGTATAAATATTCCGACCCTGTATTCGTTTGGATTTTTAATAGTGAACTTTTTCATAGAATTACCATCGGTCCTTCTGTAGACTTGTTTTTATACTGTACAAGATACGGATTGTCGGAGTTCAGAAAATCCTCCTTTGATCCCTTAAAAACTATTTTCCCGTTAAAGAACATAATAAACAGATCGGAAATATCAATAAAATTCCAGGGGTAGTATGTGATAATTATCAGCGATTTGTCTCTGAGCTTTGACCGCTCGCTCAGTATCTCCATCATCGTCTTTACGTTAAGCGGACACTGGTCCTCAAACGCGTACTCGAGATACAGAAGATCAGGGTCCATTACGAGAGACCTCGCGAAGGTCGTTTTCAGCATCTCGGAGCGGGTAAGGTCTATCGGGCGCAGTTTCTTGCAATGGTCGAGGTTCAGGTCGTATATAATTTTTCCCACATGTTTTTTTATGTCGGCCGCCGACATCTTCGAATGATATTCAAGCGGCAGAGAGATGTTCTGCTCAACCGTCATGTTGCTGATAAGGCCGTAGTCCCCATGGACGTATCCGATATCTTTTTTATGCATCAGCTGTCCGAAATAATCAAGAGTTTTAAGTGATTCACCTCTGTAGATTACCTCGCCTGTATAGCCGGAATCGGTACGCACTATCAGGTTGAACAGGTTGGTTACCCCTGAACTCTCCGGCCCGAATATCAGCAGGTTATCTCCGCGCTTGAGACTGAACGAAACGTCATGGAGCAGCGTAATGTCGTTCACGCGGTATGTTACGTTTTGCACATCAAGAATAAGGTCGTCCAACCGGTTCCCCTCTCACAGATAAAATAATAAAGAAACTACTATATTTACTATTATCGATACGAAAAGCGTGCGTATTACCGCTTTTGAAACGTATATCGGAATTTCAAACTTTGACGTCGGCTTCAGTCCGTAATAGCAGCAGATAAGCGGAATCGTAACACCGAAAATTATGCTTTTGATCAGGGCTGCGATTATATCCTTCATCGTAAAAGAATCCATAATTGCCTGGCTGAAAACATCCATAGGAATAAATACGACCGTCTGTGAGATGATATATCCGCCGATGAATGCGACTATATCAAAAATAATGATCAGAGACAGTATCGAGATTATGGATGCGATAATCCTCGGGAAGATAATATAGAGTTTTGTGTCTATGCCCATCAGTTCCATCGAGAGTATCTCTCTTGACCATTTCTGCACGGAAATTTCTGTCGCAATCGCAGACCCTGATCTGGCTATAACAATCAGCGCTGTCGCAAGAGGACCAAGCTCCCTGGCTATAATTATAACAAGAATGTTGCCGAGGAACCCCTCAACCCCGAACTTCGGGAGGCTTGTCAGAGCCTGTATTATTACTGTACCGCCCAGCAGAAGGGCTATAATCATTACTATTCTGGTGGCGTCAACCCCTGTAAATCTCGTCTGGTTGATAATGATATTATAGATAGACCTGAAGCTGAGGTATCTGAGAGACCTGAACGAGAAAATTATAGACTTGCAGTACTGTACAAAGTCAGAAACCCCTCTTTTTTGAGAGAGCGCTTTAGAGCCTATTTTAACCGCTAATTGTTTTATCATAATCTGTAGTTATTGATTTAATATAACCGGTAAATACTTTTTTTCCATACTATATTATTAATACCAGTTTATTTTCATATTGTCATTATTATTCAATTGTTTTTTTGTTTACTCAGGGGATATTCTATTTTTAATGATTATCGTGCCATTTCGTTGATATTATTAGCAGTTTCCTGAAAAACAGGAATCCGCTGGTTTTATATATCTATCACGGACATCGATGTCCTTGGCGGCGTTAGAAATATAGAAGTATCAATTTTTTCGTGGCAGATCAGCTTAATAGCCGCGAAAACGGCCCTGAAAAAGCCATCAATGTACTTTTCCAGGAGACTGTTAAACTAAAATCAGGAATAAATATGTCACGCGGGCTCAGATATTTTTTATCGGCAGGGATCTCCCTGATTATATCAATATTTATCGTCGCTTCATCTTTTAACGGCATCATATATGTGAAGGACAGCGTAAAATCTCTCGTTATCAGAACCTTCAATCTATATGATTCCTCTGAAGCCTTAGTGACGGTAATAAACGGAAGCAGTTATAAACAGTATGTGAAGACCTACAGCAGGCTGCACGGCGGGCTGTTCCATTTTGCCAACATGCTTTTTTTCAAAGCAGATAAAAATACCGGACTTGGCGAGCTGGCATCTGAAGCGATTGAACTGACCGATTATTATAAACTGAACAGAATGAAACAGGATATTTTATCCGGCAACAGGATAAACAGGAGAATTATTAACGCCGGCGAGGTTGTACTGATTGAAAAATCCCTCCCCCCTTATATTTCCGATAATAGAGGAAACAGGGCACAGAACATAAAATTTACAAAGGGCCTCTATTTTTCCGGTGATTACACCGGTGCGGAATCCTTTCTTTCAAAGATTCCGGAGCTTAAAGCAATCGGTATCAATGCGATAGTATTTGATGTAAAGGATGTTTCCGGCATTGTTCATATAAAGAGCAGGGTCCGTGAAGTGCGCGAATATAATCTCTCAGGGCAGGGCGCGATAGACAATCTCCCCCTGCTTATAAGAAGATGCCGGGAGAACGGCATCTATGTAATATCGAGGATAGCTGTTTTTCATGACCAGCTGCTCTGGGCATCAGACCCTTCTGCCAGAATTAAATCAAAGAGAACCGGACAGGTCTGGAAGGCAAATTCGGGAGAGATGTGGTGTGACCCGACAAATAAAAAAGTCCAGGATTACAATATAGCCCTTGGCGCGGAACTTGCCGGGTACGGTGTTGACGAGGTGCAGTTTGATTATATCAGATTCCCCACCCTTGGAGACCAGGCCGATGCCGATTTCGTCTACAGCGAAGGTAAAATGGAGAGGGTCGAGGTTATATCACGTTTTTTAAAGAGGGCCCACGGGCAGATAGGGGGAGCAGGGGCCTTCTTCTCGATCGATATTTTCGGAGTTGTCGCGTGGGGGAAGGACGTGGACATAAATACCACAGGCCAGCAGATAGCACTCCTTGCGCGGAGCTGTGACGTAATCTCGCCGATGCTCTACCCGTCTCATTTCAGCGATAATTTCGACGGATTTAAAAATCCCGGAGATAATCCGTATCACTTTCTGCTGGAGGGATGCAGAAAGGTCATAGAACTGTCCGGGGGGAAGGTCCCTGTCAGGCCATGGCTTCAGGCATTCGGGTGGAGGGTCTCGAACTTCAATGCGTCATATATCGCGGAACAGGTCAGGGGTGCGAACGATTCAGGCGCTTACGGTTATCTTTTCTGGAACGCGTCCAATAAATACAATGAAGTATTCAGAAGCATGGGGCACTGAGTACGAGGTTTTACCCTCCGGCGGCAGAGAAATATATTTTTCGTAACTGCCGGATGTTCAATTCTCCACCGGCGGTTACGGTTCAGTAACAGTAATGAATAATTAATTGACTTCCGTATGTGCACATATTAGAGTGTTTCGATTTTCATTCGTCATTTAAAAGAGCCTCGGGGCAGGGGTGAAAAATGCAGAAGCGCTATAAACTTTCACAAAGCATCAAAATACTTCCGTTATTTTTTTTATTGTTTCTTTCATGTTCATCAGATGGCGGATCAGGTTCTGTAGAAAGCCATATCCAGGCAGTTGAAGGAGTATCCGTTGACCAGAATGGGCAGCTGAATATTACCCGGTTCGGGATAACCTGGATTATATCCGATCCGGACCAGAATTATAAATATGGCCGTTTTGCCAACGGTGATTACTGGACTGTCGGACCGGTCACTATAGTGAGAATTTTACCTGAATCGACAGACATTTCCGGAAGGGTAATGAACGGATCTATGGTCAACCCTGTTCCGGGAAATCGGCAGGGATACGACAGTGCCTGTGCAGGCGATACTTTTTCCGAGGCGCTGAATGTCGCACCGGGTGTATCACCATCAAATCCTCTCGTGCTTCAGAATGGTTCGTCCTTGATCTCAACAGTAAGTTTTGACGAAGCCGGGAGCCGCCCTCAGCTTAAGACTGCTGCTGTATTGACAGTTCTTTCTTCTATACCGGCAGAGGGGAGTTTCAGACCTCCATATTGCGGAACAGATAAAACGATACAGTATAATGTCAGCCAGTTAAATTATAGCCTGCTGGCGAGTCTCGCCCCGGTCGATCAGACTCCCGCATTGTCCGATATCGAGAGAAAATTTGAGCGAGTATGGCTTGATCATGTTGCCGGCTGGACAGGGCGTTCCATACACCCGTCAGAAAATATGCCTGATTACGGATCAAGTATGGCTCATGATGTGAGTGACGGTGCGTTAATGCTCCATTTGAATTTTACAGATGATCAGAAAAGGACACTGCTTATAAGGTATGTTCAGCTCGGTATAGACAACTTCGGTATAATTCAAAGCGGGGGAATAAGAAACTGGGCACCTGACGGCGGACATTGCGCCGGAAGGAAATGGCCGATACTCTTCGCGGGGCTTATGTTAAACAGCACTGCAATGAAGAATATCGGGCAGAAGTCAGGAGATTACCTGTATCATTATACAAATTATGGCCCCGGCAATGTTCCCCCTGATTATATTCATTTTCAGGAAGACGGCCAGACTTTCTATGTAACACAGGCGGATGTTAATATAACAAATCACTACTATCCCCCTGACAGCGCTGACCTCCCGGAGTATGACACTTCGGATATAGGGATGCCCGAATGGGGTATCAGGCATTCAACAAATCCGTCCTGGGACGGAAATGATTGGAATGTGACCTATCGTGTTATAAATGCTTATTCATGGGCTGGTTTTGTACTGTCTGCAAGGATAATGAACGCCGATACTCCTGTATTGTGGAATAATGCCGCTCTGTTTGATTATGAAGACAGACATATGGCTGTCACTGCTTTACCATCCCTTACTCCAGCCTGGCGGTATAGTGCAACAAGTGCATACAGCGCCTCTTTTATTCAGGATATCTGGGGTTCAGAATCCGGTCAGGACTATTCATGGCGAACAACAGGTGAATTCATGGAAAACATGTGGGATACCTATAGAGACGGCTATTGATAAAAAATTTCCCCGCAGCAGCCTGCCGGCTTGAATATGCATTGACCACTGCCCGATGTATGATTCGAGTTATCACGTTTTTTATAAAACCTTAAAAATCCCCGGATGGGGATTTTTAAAGTTCACAAATTTTCGGAGCAGTTGCGGCCGGTATTTATGAGACAATTTTCCCTTTGAGCTCCCTCAATTTTTTGAATGAAAGGATAATAACTCCTACTGAGAAAATCATCAGCAGCAGATCAACTGTTGAGAGTATATAGTTCTGCTTCGGCCAGTATTTTTCGATAAGGAGTATAAAAAGAGAATATATGGTGGTAACCATCATAAAAAGCGCGGGAAGAACGGTGAATAATGCATTTTTACCCCTGTTTACAAGCCATACAGAAATAGCGATAAGCGCCAGCGATGCAAGCAGCTGATTGGCCGTTCCGAATATAGGCCAGATAACAAGGAACGCATTTTTATATGCGAGTATATACATAAGTATAACACATAACAGGGCGTTGAAAATATACGTTTTTAATACTGCCGGAACAGTTTTAAAAATAACCTGCCATAGTTCTTCGAAAAGATATCTGTTCAGTCTCACGGCAGTATCAAGCGTTGTAACTACAAATCCTTCAACTAGAAGTATTCCGAAAATTGTACCGTAAACAGGCGAAATACCGAAGGATATGTTAAGCAGCCCCCCTGCGCCTGTTGCAAAAGCGAGAATAGGATTTGATTTTGCTCCTGCAGCGGTTGGATAAACAATATTCATATAATCGCTGAACATGACTCCGCACCCCACGGCAACAAGAACGCCGATGGCCAGCATCCCTTCAAGCAGCATACCGCCGTAGGCGATTTTTTTAACATCTGATTCTCTTGATACCTGTTTCGAAGATGTTCCGCCGGCGACGAGACTGTGAAAGCCCGAGATCGCTCCGCATGCGACTGTAATGAAAAGAAATGGCCATATTGATCCCACTTTTGCCGAACCCTCAGCTACATTAATGGCGGGAGCGTTAAAGGTTACCCCCTTAAATCCGGCTATGATTCCACCTGTGAAGAGAGCAAAAATCCCTGCATATAACAGGAATGAATTGGTAAAGTCCCTGGGCTGTAAAATAATCCATACCGGAATGCCTGCGGCAAGAAGTGTATAAAAACTGAGGATAATCATCCATGTATTAGGTTTAAAAGTAACGGGAAACTGCATCCCTATGAAAACAGATGTGATACATATAACAATGGCAATCGCAGCTGCCAGGTATGTGTTAATCCCCTTTTTATAAACGAGAAAGCCGACAACCGGAGCGCAGCAGGTTATCACAATTACCGAGGTTGAAGCTATACCTCCGATCTGTGCTTTCAGTATTGTACCGTCCGTTACTGTTTTCACTATCGTCTGATCAGGAGGAAGTTTGAGAATCTCCAGCGGAAGCTGCGATGTGAGCGCTGTCGCTGTCAGACCCAGAAATGATGATGTAACCAGAAGCAGAAGGAGTATCGTGAAACCGATAAAAAGGAAAAATCCTGAATTTCCGAGGGTCGATTTAGCGATTTCTGATATAGACTTGCCCTTTTCCCTTATACTGGCAAAAAGAACCGTCATGTCATGGACACCGCCGATGAATATAGATCCGAGCACAGCCCATAGCCAGACCGGCATGAAGCCGAACAGCAGGGCGGCTGTTGGTCCTATAATCGGGCCGCCGCCGGCAATACTTGCAAAATGATGTCCAAAGAGTACAAGAGGTTTTGTCGGCACATAATCAACATCGTCTTTCATTGATACTGAAGGCGTAGGATTATTGTCATCTTCTTCAAATAATTTTGAGATGAAAGTTCCATACCATCTATAGGCTATGAGAAAAAAAACAAAAGCAGTTAATAATAATACTGCTGCATTCATGCATACCCCCCTGATTATAATTTGATTGTTACGTCAGATATTTCGCGCTGTTTCGGTGTTGTCTGAACTGGTTATGAATCTTGATACTTATCCGGAGATCCTGTTGAGTAACCTTTTAAAAACAAAGTTGCATGTCCGCCGAATGAGAAAAAAATAGAAGCCGCAGGCCGGATTTTACAGGTCAAGTCCGAATTAACAAGTACCGGATTACGCAAAATTTTCTGCCCGTCAGACGGTTTATTTCAGAGAATCTGCCGAGTGTCAAACTCTTTTATTTTTTTATTAAAATGTGATTAAAAATTAATTATTCTTTTGGATGAATAGCTGTTTTTTAACGTAACAGTGAAGATAGTTTACATAAAGAGCGAGAAACCTTTATTAATGAAGAAATATACAGAAGTGAATTTATGTAATATTGGAAACCATTTTATAATTGCAGATCAGATAGTTCAATGCTTTCCCGGCTCATATATGAATATGATGTTAAAAGGACCTAATTTGAGAATCCGCTTCAGCCGGATTGCCGTAATCTATTCAGCATTCTGTGGGCAAAGAAAACAGCTGCAGCTATATTTCATAAGTATATCTCCACCAGTCAGGTGAAGATATACTTATGAGAATTCATTCGATTTTCACTTTTACCTCGGATGTTTTTATATACCTCGGCTTCTCCTTCCAGTGCTCCCCGTATCTGAAAGTAAGGAGCAGGTCGCCTTTTGCAACTGCCTTGAATATAAATTCCTGTATATCTATTCCCCCGGCAATCTGTTTCGATTCGGTTATGACCGATTCTTTCTCGAGTGTAACAGATGACGGAATTTCTGCCAGTTTCCAGCTGTAACCGGTACTCATCTGTGATTCCAGCTGAACTGAAAAGGTTTTTCCCTGCCTGGCGGTGATAGTCTGACTGACCGGCCCGCCCTTGACCACAACCTCAGGAGCAGTGCTGCATCCTGCAGCAAGGAAAAGACACAGAGGCGCGGTTAAAAAAATTTTTTTAAGATACATGATTTTTCTCCGGACTATTCGTTCGTAACTACGATCCATGCGGCTCCGTACCCGATATTGTTGCAGCCGTATTCAACCCAGACGTAACCGTTCTCTCCCCACTGCGGGCCCCAGGAGTTTTTCACAAGATACGCCTTTTTGTTGTCGTCCCAGCCCACTATTGTAACAGCGTGGTTTACGTCATTCGGTGCAGAGACCGGTGTGTGCTCGTCAAAAATTCCGCTCTTGTATGCCTGGAACGCCGGTGTTACTTTTATCGTTGCTGCAATGGCGCCGTATTTTGAAATGGCCTCCTTCATCTCCTGTACGGATGGAATGCCGGCGTCCCTTCTGATATATCCCCATTTGGTAATTGTATATTTTGATTTTGAAGGATCGGAGCAGAAAACCGATTTGCTCTTGTACGGATTCTCGGTTTCTAATTTTGCACCCTTTACCATCAAGTAATCGAATACTCCGCCGTACCATCCGCCGTCGCAGCTGCCGGCATCGTTTCCGTTTCTGTCAACCGCACAGTCTAGAATGGACTGCTCTGAAATATCGAGCGTTTTGCCGTTTTTTAACAGATAGTCTGTTTCGTAAACAGCTGCAGAGGTAAAGGCCCAGCAGCTTCCGCATATCCCCTGGTACTTCACAAGAGTAGAGGTCCTGGCGCTGTTCCACGCAAATACCGGCAGGGCCAGTGACGGTGCCAGGTCCAGGGGTATATTCCGGTCAGCCATGTTCGATTTTCGCATCTCCTCCTGGCGTTTCAGTTCCTCCTGTCTCCTTTTCTCGTCCTGCTGACGTTTCAGTTCCTCTTCCCTTCTTTTGTCCTCCTGCTGTCTCCTCTTCTCCTCCTGCCTCTTCATCTCCTCCTGGCGCCTTCTGTCTCGCTCTTTCGCTATCTCCTCGTCTCTCTTTTTCCTCTCCTCCTCCTGGCGTCTCAGTTCATCCTGTCTTTTCTGATCATCCTGGCGGCGCTTCAGTTCGTCCTGTCTCTTTTTCTCATCCTGCTCCCGCCTGAGCTCCTCCTCTTTTTTCTTCCTTTCCTCTTCCTTCTTCCTTATCTCATCTTCAGAGGGGGGCTTGACGCCGGTGATCTCGGAGATCTTGTATTTCATCATTTCGTTCAGTTCGACTCTGAACTTGTTGTTTTTCTTTTTCAATTCGGCAATAACGGCATCCATCGTCTCTTTAATCTCTTTATCGGTCCTTCCGATTTTCTGCTTGTCCTGTTTGAACCTCTTTAAAATGTCGTCTTTTGTTGTATACTCCGCGGCAGACACAGACGGCGGTAGTGCCATCAGCACTGTCAGAATTACTGCCGAAAGGGTGTTTATTATTGTGATTTTACGTTTTTTCATAAAGGTCTCCTGTGATAATCTGAATCGGGATTAATCTATTATATACTGTAATTTTTTGCAATAAACAAATTTCATGGAAATGTGTGATTCTCCGATTTTTAGCGGGATGGATCATCTATAGAAAATAAGTCTCTCGGCCCCTTGAAAGAGTAACTGCGTCTCTACGGCTGCCTTCCCTTATAAATAAGCGTGATGCATCAGTTGAGAATATAATGAAGTGTAAAAGTTTTTTAAAAAAAGCCCCCTTTATCAGAGGGGGAAACCGCGATATCGGCAGGGGGATTTAATAACAGTTAAACTTAAATTTTATATAAACCCTGGAATCCTGCAAATAGTAAAGTTTTTAAATGCCCTGTAAATAAAGTCTGATTTTAGTTTGACAGGATTTGTCATCTTCTGATTTCTGATAGCTGTAAAATATAACTCTGGAGAATAATATGTCAGTAAAAAAAATAGCGGTGCTCCCCGGTGACGGAATAGGCCCTGAGGTAATCAAAGAGGCGATAAAGGTGCTGGACAGGGTTTCCGGAATTTTCGGGATTGAGCTTTCATACAAATATGCGGATGTGGGAGGCGCGGCTCTTGATAACCACGGCGAGCCTCTCCCTGAATATACGGTAAAGACCTGCGAGGATTCCGATGCCGTGCTCTTCGGTTCCGTCGGAGGGCCCAAGTGGGAGAAACTCCCGGCTGAAAAACAGCCCGAAAGGGGAGCGCTCCTTCCATTGAGAAAACATTTCAACCTCTATGCGAACCTGCGCCCCGCGATAATTTTCAAAGAGCTGAAGGAGGCCTCCCCGCTCAAATCTGAAATAATCGGCGACGGCTTCGACGTGCTGATCATCAGGGAGCTGACCGGCGGTATATATTTCGGACAGCCAAAATACAAGGACAACGAGAAGGGGTACGATACGCTGATTTATACGAGACCCGAAATTGTAAGAATAACAAAGGTGGCGTTTGAAACCGCGATGAAGCGTAATAAAAAAGTCACTTCAATTGATAAAGCGAACGTTCTCTCCACCTCGCTTCTCTGGAGAGAGGTAGTGGAGGAGGTGGCAAAAGGATATCCGGAGGTCGCTCTGAACCACCTGTACGTGGACAATGCATCAATGCAGCTTGTTCGCGACCCGCACCAGTTTGACGTAATGCTCTGCGACAACATGTTCGGCGACATACTCTCCGATGAGGCCTCAATGATCACAGGTTCAATCGGAATGCTCCCGTCGGCTTCGCTGTCAGACGGATCTTTCGGCCTGTACGAGCCCTCAGGCGGATCGGCTCCGGACATAGCGGGAAAGGGTATAGCGAATCCCATAGCTCAGATCCTCTCCGGCGCGATGATGCTGAAATACAGTTTCGGATTGAACGACGCATATACGATGATCTTCAAGGCGATCGAAAAAGCACTGGAACAGGGCTACAGGACCGGGGATATAATGTCTTCCGGTAAAAAACAGATCGGAACCAAAGAGATGGGTGATATAATTCTCTCTTTTATAAAATAGCAACGGGCAAAAAAAAGCCGGCTGCGTTTGCGCCGGCTTTTTTTTATTTTCTTTTCATCTCAAGCGTCAATGCTTTGGCTTTAACAAAAAATGTTTCAGCTTCCTTATAGTTTCCTCTTTTCATTGATTCAAGACCCCGGCTGAAAAGATTGTCGATTTCTGATACGCTCATTTTTTACCTCCGGATGATTTTACTAGATTATCGACATTTTAGCAAAAACTGTTAGAAATATTGATGAATAATTACGATTTTTTTTCGGCGGATAGTGATGAAAAAAGCTCTGTAATACGCTATTTTTATTAGTATAAAATAAATTGACAATAGATCTGTTTTGAATAAAATTTACTTTTATACAATTTGCAACTGAACTCCGGGGGAACTATGTCAGAAGATCACAGCATAACATCTTTCCATGAAATCATAAGGGAACTGGCTGATATTGAATCACGGCTCGAAATGAATATTGATACCACTCTCTGGATCAGCGATCCTCATGGTGCCGGTGAGCGTTTTGTTTCCATTCTTAAGGGGAGGTTCGGTCTGGTCTGGAGGTCGGCATATGAAGCCCTTCCGAAGACTTTTTCCAACGAAAAGCTTGAGCACATAGACAGGATAATAAAAAAAGAGAAATATATCGAATCGGATGATATGAAGATGGAGAAGCAGGATGTAATATCCGCGCTTGTGAATATCATCAGGTACAAGGTCCAGGGAGTTCATGATTTTGACCAGATCAGAGGCGGCATAAACAAAGACCTCAGGCCGCTTCTTGAAAATCTTATACTAAACTTTCCGGTCCCGAACATAGTGTTTGAAAATGATGTAGTCGCAGACAAGGTTATTACCTCGCTGGCAAAAATAGTAAAGCAGGTAATTCTTGGCCAGCTGATTGTCCTCGGCGACGTTTTCGACAGGGGTGATGAGCCCGATAAAATACTGAGGATTCTTTCACAGAAGGATCTGAAGCCATACGTGAAGTTCGTATGGGGGAACCACGATATCCTCTGGATGGGCGCCGCGGCCGGGAACAGGTCTCTGATAGCCGAGGCCTTGAGGATAAGCGTAAGATACGATACGCTCGATTTTCTGAAGCGTCTTGGAATTGACATATCCAAACTTCAGGCATTCGCCGAGAAACTTTATCCGGGAAAGGTCGGAGGAAATTTTAAGGCAAAACTTGACATATCGAAGAAGATGGAGAAGACCCTTGCGATGATCCAGTTCAAGCTGGAGGAGGAGACCATAAAAAAATATCCCCAGCTTGACATGGAGAACCGCCTGAACCTTGAAAAACTCGCCGATATGATAAAACGCGGCCAGACATCGGGACTGGTGGACAACTATTTCCCGACGCTGATACTCGATGACCCTCTGAGGCTGACGGACGAAGAGAAGGATATCATCGATGACCTGGTCCATCAGTTTACCCGCAGCAGACAGATAAAAAGGCTTATGGAGTATCTCTTTGTAGAGGGGAAACTCTATCACATAAATAATTATATCATGAACATACACGCGCTTATTCCCAGTACGGCAGACGGCCAGTTTGAGGAACTGTACGGCAAGAAGGGTAAGGAGCTTCTGGACCATATAGAAATAGTGGTAAAGGACATAGGAAAAAATTACCTCGCAGGGAGAGAACAGGAGCCTTTCCAGCTTGCTACAATGTTCTATCTGTGGTGCGGCCCCAAATCGCCTCTGTTCGGCAAGGACGCAATGAAAACCTTTGAACGGTATTTTTATAAAGACAAGGAGACGCATAAAGAGAAGACCCTTTACTGGGGTAAGAATATCGACAGCATGGAGTTTATCAACAAGCTTACGTATGAGTTCAATGTCGAGAGAATTGTTTTCGGACATACTCCTGTAGACGTCAGCAAGGGCCAGAAAATCGCAAGCGCCAATGGCAGGGCAATAAACATTGACGGCGGATTTTCTGAGGCCTACCTAAACAGGGGCCATGCGCTGATACAGACCCCGTATTCACTTTATGCGATAATACTCCCCGCATCAGACGAAATTATAGATCTGAGAAAAAAGAAGGAACCTACCAGGCTTACCTTTGAGATGATAGATACTTTTGATGAACCGAAAAAGGTCAAAGATACTTATGTGGGAAAACAGCTGGTGGAGCGTAAAAATCTTCTGATCCAGAAGCTTAAGAAATATAAGGACAGTTCATTCACCGACTGAAATAAAAAAGCGCTGATTTACTTCAGCGCTTTTGCATTACAGAAATGCTACTCTGTCTGTTTATAGTTCTTTTTAATGTAGCTGTCCAGAAATTCCTTCGGGTTTTCAACGGCTTCGCCCGGAATTGTAAAATTCTCAAGCTTCATAAGCCTTATGCCATGAAAGAAGTCTTTGAACAGACTGTCGCACAGGTCTCTGACCTTAATCCCCTGTTCAGCCGATTTTTTTTCCAGCAGGACCTTCGCCTGGTCGTCGAAAGAGAGGTATATACCATGTTCGATAAGAAATTCTTTCTGGAATCTGCTGATGCCGTCTTCAAGCAGCAGGGCGGACAGGGCTTTGTCCGGATCATCGATAAGAGGAAGGTCTATATAAAGCTTTTTTATACCCGTTGACGGAAGCTTCTTCTCGAATTTTATAAGGAGTTTTTCAAAGACGCTCAGAAGACCCCTGGCTCCGGTCTTTTCAAGATAGGCCTTTTTGGCCAGTTCCATCAGGGCTTCGTCGCTGAACTCGAGATCAATTCCATATGCCTTGAAGTCCATCTTTTTGCCGAAAACTACTGTACTGTGTCTGTTCTTTAAAATCCTGTAAAGGCCGTCGACTTCAAGTTCATTGAGGACAACAGAGACGGGGAGCCTGCCTATAAATTCCGATTCAAAACCGAACTCTATCAGGTCCTCGGTCTTCAGCTGTTTGATAACCTCATGCTTTTCGGATGACGATGTGCGGAGTTTGTCAAAGCCGATGCTCTGCCTGTTAAGCCGTTTGTTTATGATGTCCGGCAGTCCGGAGAAGGCCCCGGATACTATAAACAGTATATTTTTGGTGTTAATTTTTTTGCGTGTTACCTTACCCGTTCTCTGGGCTTCCATTGCGGCCTCTACCTGCGAGGCGAGATCGTGAGGCGTTTTCAGATCTACTTCAGACTCCTCCATAAGCTTCAGAAGGTTTCTCTGCACACCGGTCCGGGATACGTCAGGGCCGACAACGTTTCCCGAAGATGCGATTTTATCTATCTCGTCAATATAAATAATTCCGTATTCGGCTTTTGTGATGTCGCCGTCGGCTTCATATACCAGCTCCCTGACGAGGTCTTCAACATCCCCTCCGACATATCCGGTTTCGCTGAATTTTGTCGCATCGGCCTTCACAAATGGTACCCCGATTTTTTTTGCAATCAGCTTGATGATATATGTTTTACCGACCCCTGTAGGTCCTATGAGGAGCATGTTGCTCTTTATATTTCCGACGATGCGCTGGTCCTCAGGTATTGTCATCTCTATCTTCATTCTGTTGAAATGGGTACAGACTTTCGTCGCTATAACTTCAACGGAGGGTTCCTGGCTTATTACGTAGCGGTTGAGATACTCCTCAAGTTCTTCCGGGAGGAGATTGAAATTTATTTCAGATTCATGAACTTTCGTTCCATGATGTTCGCCGACAGCATCAGGTTTCGCCTGTGCTTCCTCGGGATTCATCTTCAGAATGTCTTCAAAAATTTTTTCATGATCCGGCGGTGAATTTGTCATATTCTGATCCTTTACTCATCTTAAATAGTCATAAAAACTTAATCTTTTATCACGCCGGCGGCGAATAATAATCGGCCGGCTTTATCAAAAAGATCCCTGCTCTGCTTTTAAAACCGGGCAGAGAGACCGGCTTTTGTCATCAGATAGCACAGTTATTAAAAATGCCTGTCAGGGCAAATATTTTATTTTTTTTCAAAAAAATAAAAAAATGCTTGCAAATACTATACATATATATACTATATATTTATTAGTGAGTTGTTGCACCGCTTTATTTTAAGGAGATGCTTTAACGGACTAATTGCTTAAATTCAGTATCCTTTCAGTTTCATTGAAGGGATTGCATGTCTTCCGGCATGCTTATTATGGATTAAAGAGAGAGTATAATGAATGCATATGTTACAAAAAAAGAGAACTTACGTATATTTAAGACTGACACAGAAAAACAGAGAGGTAAAAGCTTTGTTAGAGGGAGAAATTATACGGAAAGTGGAAAAGCCTCTGCCGATGTTCTGTCCTCTCTTCTCAGAGAATTCAGAGGCGAAATCGTCAGCAGTGATAAAATGATTCTATATTCAATGGAAAATATATAAAAGGTAAATCTTTAACTGCAGTGCTCCCGCAGAAAACACACCTAAAAACCCTTAATAAAAAACCTTGCCGATAACTGGTGCTGCAGTTTTGAGTATAAAAAATAAAGGCTCTCCCGAAAAAGGGAGGGCCTTTATTTTTAAAACATAACAATGCCGGACTTCGGTGTGATGGATCTATATACTTACAGATCAGCACTCCAATAGTTTTTTTCAGATCAGTTTGTTAAAGGATGAAGAAAACAATTCAGTATATTGTAAAAAATTTATAAAAAAACAACCAACGGTTATGTTTACTTAATAACCGGGGCTAAATTTATTGACAGGTTATCTCATTTAGATACTTTTTTAACTATACGGGGGAGTTGATGCGGTTACTGACACGGGGACTTATTCTCATCGTCTCTTTTCTTGTCCTGTTCGGGCTTTTTATTCTATTCACCGAATATTGGGAGGCCAGAGAAGCGGAACATCTGATATCCGAACTCAGGTCAAAAGAGATCATAATAATAGAATCACAGTTAAAGCTGAAGAATGAACCTGTATCAATGTATGTCCAGGATCTGACTGTGTATGATGAAACAGTCGATTTCTTTAATAGCAGAAGCAGAAAATTTCTTGCTGATAATATTGATTCAAGCAGCGAGGTTTACAATATAGGTGAAGTGTGGCTGTACTCCCCGGACTTTAAGAAAGTTTACTATTTTCAGAATAAAAATGTCGGTGATGAAGCGGGAGATATCGATGACCTTATTCCTTCTTTGAAAAAGAGATTAAGCACAGAAAGGTTATTTTCGTTCTATTACAGAAAAAACAATATCATTTACAATATGATCGCAGCCTCGATTCATCCCACAGAAGACATGGGGAGAAAAAGCAAGCCCGCCGGTTATCTGATAACTGCTGTTCCGTACAATACTGCTTTTCTAAACGGGATAAGATCCGACTTTCCTATGATCCAGAACGTCAGTACAATTTTTGAAATTGTACAGCCTGTTTCAAGACCGACCCTGCTGACTGTACAGATGCCGCTTGCCGATATCAACGGTGAACCTGCCGCGTATCTGAATGTAGACAACAACTCCCAGTATATTGACGATGTAAACAGGGCTGATACTATTCAGAGATATTTTGTCTATTTAATAATCCTGTTTGCGGCTGCAATAATAACAGCATTTATACATGGAGTCATTCGTCCCCTGAAGGAGATATACAGAGCCCTGTTTGAGGTTAACTACGCGGCTCCGAAAAACCATAAACACTATTCATTCGAGTTCAAGCGTATAATGGAGATGATCAATATAAACAAGAGCGTTGAATTGAAGCTCGGCAAAGCTCTTGCTGAAAATGAAAAACAGATGGAAATCATCGAAAGGGCGGTGAAAACAAAGAGTGAGTTTATCGCCAATATAAGCCATGAAATCCGTACTCCGCTGACCGGCGTAATAGGATTCGGCGATATGCTTCTTGAGACTCAGCTTGACTCGCAGCAGAGGTATTACGCGGAGGGTATAAAAAAATCATCAGACCATGTGCTCAATATAATAAATGACATACTGGACCTGTCAAAGATTGAAGCGGGAAAGTTCGAACTCTTATATAAGCCGTTTAACATAGGCGAAATGCTCAATGACGTAATTTTTATCCTTAAGGGGTATGCGATCGATACAGGACTGGTTATAAAGTTTGAAAACAGTATCCCGGACTGCGTTTCGGTGGAGGGGGATGAGAAGAGGCTCAGGCAGATACTGCTTAACCTCGGTGGAAACGCCATCAAATACACTCTGCAGGGTGAAGTAAAAATAACAGCCGCGTCGGCATTGACTGACACCGGAAGTATTAAACTGACTTTTGAGATTATAGATACCGGTGTGGGGATGACTGATGAACAGATAAGCCGGATTTTTGACAAATACGAGCAGATCCATGATCCTGTGACGTTTACAGGCGGATCGGGGCTTGGCCTTACGATTACAAAGAGTTTAGCAGAATTGATGAACGGGACGCTGAAGGTTAAAAGTGTACCAGGAAGCGGAAGTGTTTTTACTGTTATACTTGAGATGATACGTTTTAACGGGGAGATTGAAAAACGTTTACCTGCTCAGGTTAAAGATCTTGATCTCAATATTCTCATAGCGGAAGATAATTTAATAAATATGCGTGTGCTTGAGAATATACTTAAAAAGGCCGGCTGCAGATGCGATATCTGTAATAACGGGCAGAAAGCCGTTGAAATGGCTGAGCAGAATAAATACGACCTCATACTCCTCGACTTCCAGATGCCTGTGCTTGATGGAAGGAAGGCTGCTCTGAAAATCAGGACCGGGAACGGACCAAATAAGCGTTCTATGATTTACGCGATATCGGCAGATATGGCGGAAGACTCAAAAATAAAGTCGGGAAAATCGAGGATGAACGGTTTTATAATGAAACCGTTCGTCGTTGAAGAGATTCATGCTATTCTGCTCAATATAAAGAATAATTTAAAAATCAAAGCATAGTCACTCTGTTGCAATTCTGTTTTTCCTGAAAAGTTCACTATGACCGTAAACTTCTCTTCCGATGAAATTCATCTTCACAGCTCCGGCAGGGCATTTATTGATACAACCGAGACATGCTATACACCTTTCTGATTCCACAATACCATTTTCGGGACTGATGGCATTAACCGGGCAGGCTTTTCTGCAGATACCGCACTGTATGCATTTATCAGTATCAACCCTGTGGCCTGTAATAAGAAGTTTAGTAAAACCGATAGACGGTTTCCCTTTGATGATATTTAGAAAACTGCGTCTTCCTGACACCTCAACAGATTCACCGGCAGCAGCATGTACAATAGCTTCTGCCGCAAATTTTTCAGCCGCGGTGAAGGCTTCGATACCGGGCCTGTCGCTGTACCTGAGAAACTGTTTGGTATTCATAAACGGCCAGGTGACACACCATGATATCATGGAGCTGAATTCAGCTGTGCCTGCAGGTATGCCCCCTTTACTTGCCAGTAGATCTGTAAGTTCACACACGGTATTGTGCTGATTGCCCCCCTCTCCGCCGAAAGTGACAAAAGCTGCCACGGATATGCCATCTATGGATGGTATATCCTCAAGCCACTCCCTGAAGTTAGAGGGAACCTGGTAGTAGTACACCGGCGTTCCTGCCGCAATTATATCATAGCTGTTGAGAGACCGATTATCGATGTCCCTGTAGTCGCCGGAATCCACGGCAAGCCCTTCTTTTTCCCATGCCCAGGCAATAGATCTGCCGATTTTTTCAGTGTTTCCTGTCTGGCTGTACCATAAAACCAGTCCTTTACGGATCTTTTCATTTTTGCTGCTCATTTTGTTTTCTCCTGAAAACGGGCCCTGTCTGTAGAATCATGGTATTGCGGAATTGTTAGATGACAGAAACCTGTTTTTTATAATTATAAAATTTGACAATTATCGAATTATATTTTAAAATTTTTTTATTTCTTGGGTGTAAGAAACCCTATTACCTCCTGAAGTGTCTCATCATCAATTCTTGCTGCAAGGAATTTCCCTTTTCTTTCTGTTACGACAAGTCCTGCATTTGTCAGCTCTTTGATGTGATGAGAAACTGTTGGTGCTCCTATATTCATCGATTCCATAATATCCGTGATAAAGCATTCTGTCTCTTCTGCGACGAGACAGGTTTCACGGATCTTGAGAATCTCGATAAACAGTTCAAGCCTGTTTTCGTTTGACAGGGCCTTGAATATCTTAGCCATTCTGATAGTATCAGTCTTTTTTAAATTATTCTTCTTCATTTCTTTAGTTTTATATTTCGATATATGTCAAATTATTAAAGTAAAAATTTTTCAGTCAAGTAAAAAAATGAAATATTTAATAATAGATAGAAGTATTTTCTTTTAAAATATTGTTGAATTTATCGGATAACAATGAATAAACGGGAAATTAAGAATTTTCAAACCGGTTCTAAATGCTGATATGCTGCCGCAACAGAGTATCGGCGATTTTCTGGTTTTTTAAATTTTTCATTTTTTTATTTAAAACGGGGCATGCCAGATGGACGACCTTTCAGGAATTATTAAGAAACTGACAGAAGAAAACTCCATGTTAAAACAGAGGGTGCGGGATCTTGAAGAATCAGTGGCGGAACACGGAAGCAAGAATGAAACCCGGCAGGAAATGGAAGAGCATTTAAAAAAGAATGAAGAGCGTTACAAGAATATCCTCGACAATATGGAGGAGGCCTATTACGAAGTTGACCTCGCCGGAAACCTGACATTTTTCAACACCACTGCGGCAAAGAATCTGGGTTACACCGATGATGTAATGATGGGTCTGAACTTCTGCCAGTATGTTGACAGGGAGAATGAGCGCAAGCTGACTGATGCCTACAGCAAAGTATTCCGTACAGGAGAATCCGTCAAGGGGCTCGACTGGGAGCTTATTACAAAAAAAAGCGGGACAATACCGGTTGAGAGTTCAATAACCATTATGCGGAACTCGGAGGGAAAGCCTGAGGGCTTCAGGGGGATTATACGCGATATAACCGCAAGAAAACAGGCGGAGAACAAACTGCGCGAGTCTGAGGAAAAATACAGGCTCCTGGCTGAAAACGCCTACGATATTATTTTTACAATGGACAATACCCTTCGTATTACCTATGTCAGTCCATCTGTTACGCGTTTTCGCGGTTATACAGTTGAAGAGGCAATGAAAGAAACAGCTGAAGATATTCTCGCACCGGCATCATTTGAAAAAGCGATGAGACATTTTGCCGAAGAGATGCTGATTGAGGCAGACGGGACAGGTGATCCGGACAGGATACGGACACACGAGCTGGAATTAAACTGCAAAGACGGATCGACTATATGGACAGAAATCGTTTTTACAAATATGCGCAATGATAAGAAAGAGTTTCTTGGTTTCCTAGGTATTGCGCATGATATATCAGGGCGTAAACGGGCCGAGGAGGCTCTGCTCGAGAGCGAGAAGAAGTTCCGTACTTTCACAGAGACGGCACTTGATGTAATTGTGACAATCGATATGGACGGAATTATCACCTATGCAAATCCTGCAGCAAGAGAACTGGCTGCAGGAAAGGATGTTACGGGACTGGTTCTTAAAGACCTTCTTCCTCCGGAGTTTTCCGATCTACAGGCTGTTATATTTGAATCGGTCAGGCAGGGTTTCTCTGACCCCCTCTCCTATGAGATGAAAATCAACCGTCCCGGTGATGATCACCCGCTTTATTTTGATGTAAAGACGTCAACGATTTTGAATCATGGCGTAATGTTCGTTGCACGTGACATTACAGAACGCAGACAGAAAGAGGATGAGATCAGGCTGATGGCCGTTGCAGACAACCTTACCGGACTGTATAACAGGAGGGGATTTGTAACTCTTGCCGAGCAGAGGCTGAAATTATCCGTCAGGGAAAATAAAAACCTGCTGCTGTTTTTCATCGATCTAGACAGGCTGAAATTTATAAACGATACCTATGGCCATGAAGAGGGAGACTGCGCGCTGAAAAAGACTGCAGCCATTCTCAGAAAGACATTCAGAGAATCGGATATAATTGCCCGTCTAGGCGGAGACGAATTTGCCGTTCTGATTACTGACAGTGATGAACTGCCGGATGTTGCACTGAAACGCCTGAATGAAAAGATTGACGAAGAAAATTTAACTTCAGGGCTGAGCTATCCGATTTCGATGAGTATAGGTATTGCAGAGTATGATTCATCTGCACCATGCTCGATATTTGAACTTATGTCCCTTGCAGACCGGCTTATGTATGAACAGAAGCAAAGCAAAAAAAATGTCCGCCAGATCTGATATTCACCACTCTGACAATACTGTCTCTGCTGTGATAATACAGTAAATCACATCCCGTAAGAGTTCTGTTATGATCATGATAGTTGAAAAAACTTTCCGGGAGGCAAGACCGTAGAATGTTTGCGTAATAATCCCGGCTCCTGAGTCAGGGAGCCGGGATTATTTTAAAAGCACGCTGATGTTTTCCGCATTATCGTTTGGGGGGGATAATACAGATATGATATAATGTCAATGTGATAAAAACACCGAAGAGTGAATTTACTCTCTCAGGGTACAATGGTTCCCAGATGTTTTTGTGTTTCAGCAGCTTCACTGATTATCCGGTCGATCACCTCTTTGACAGATGGAATGTCGTGGATAAGTCCGCCGCACTGTCCTATTAGCTGAACGCCTTTTTTGTCATAATCACCGTTTTCTGTCGCTGCCTTGATCTTTCCGAAAGCTGTCGCCATATGCATAAGTGTCGTTACTTTTCGCGGCATGGCGAGCATACCGAGCATTATTTTAAACAGTGAAATATCCATATCAATCGCTATTCTGGGGCCGGCCACCGCCGCCCGGAAAACGTTCATGCCGTTTTTAACCGATTTCTCGGCAGAGGGTGACTTCATGACACGGCACCAGATGCTGTCAAACCTGTCTGAATATATTGTATCATCGACAGTTGCGGCAAGATGGGCCTGCTTTGTCCTCGGATGCACGGGGCTCTCTCTGGTTGTAGCCAGACGCGAACCCATCGCAACAGCATCAGCGCCCAGAGCCATTGCAGCAATAAGTCCCTGACCCGTAGCGAATCCTCCGGCTGCAACGATCGGTATATCAACCTTTTCTTTTATAGAAGGGATCAGGCAGAGGTTTGCAACCTTGCTTCCGTGTGCTGCCGCCTCGTATCCTGTCACCTGGAGCGCATCAACTCCCCCCTTTATCGCGGAGAGTGCGTGTTTTTCTCCTATTACCGTCTGGATCACCTTGCCCTTGTAGTCGTGCACCCTTTTAACGATATCGTCCGGTTTGCCCAGTGAAACGTTGATTATCGGAACCTGCATGTCTATAAGCACCTCGGCGTTCTCTTTTGCACCCGGCATGAGAAGGGTACATCCCGCACCGAATGGCTTGTCTGTAAGTTCTCTGATTTTTTTTATTGAGGCTTCAGTTTCTCTGGTGGAGAGGGGGCCTGTGGCAAGCCATCCAGTGCCACCTGCGTTGCAGACCGCGGCAACAAGTTCCGGTGTGCTGATCCAGCTCATACCGGGGAGTATTACCGGATATTTAATTCCAAAAAGTTCTGTGATTCTCGTTTTCATCTGATTCTCCTGTTTTTTTAACTTCTCCAGGCTTCTGTATATATCTGACGGATAGCGGGCATTGTTAACGCCAGTTATGATTCATTTATAAGCATGACATCATGGTATATCCGGGGCGACAGTTTGTGTTACTGATCCCCTCCCGGCCCGGTTTTTTATATAATGGCTTAAAAACAGAAAAAATTTCAATTTGTCAATAAATAAAACGGTCGTTCGATATAATTTTTATTATAATTGTATATTGACATGATACACTTGACAGAAATATATTATTGTTTATACAAACAGTTATTACGCCGAATTGTAAGTCCAATGAATAAAGGCAGGGTTTATGGCATCCGACACACTTGAAAGTTATAAAAAAGAGATTGATAAGGCTATTGAGAATTCATGCCGTCAACTTTACAGAAATAACCGCAATGAACTAAAAATAAAAAACGAGGAACTCGCAGTAAAGAATTATGAAATATTGGCAAGAGCTACATTGAAATTGTGCAAAGAAAAGGGTTTCCATGCAATGAGTATAAGGGATCTGAGCCGGGAAACCGGTCTGAGCCTTGGAGCTCTCTACTACTATTTTTCAAACAAGGATGAGATTGTCAAATTTCTGCATGAACAGGGGGATAACTTTTTCAGGGAATGGCTTACCAGAAAAACAGCAAACATTGAAGATCCCAGGGAGAAGCTGCATAAGGCTATTGAGGTTCATATTTTTCTGAGTGAACTGGCACCGGATATATTTTTCTTTTTTTTCATGGAAACCAAAGACATCATCAGTGAAAACAGAAATATCCCCCTGCTGACCGAGATCTGGTCAGAAAACTTTTTCGCCGACATCCTGCGTGAAGGAAAAAAATCGGGAATATTTGTTTTTGACAATGTCGACCTGGTAAGCACCGCGATCAAATCTCTTCTCCATGACTGGTATATCAGACGATGGCGTTTTAAACAGAAAAAAATAAAAGTGGAACAGTACATGGCATTTGTCATCTCAATGATTGAATCATACATCAATCCCCGCAAATAGACCCGGCTGCGACGCTGCGGAATTGTTTTTAATAACTGATAAAGCAGTACAAAGAACCGGAATGGATGAGAATCATCCATTCCGGCAAGAATCGGGGTAACTGTAGACTTGTGAGGAATTATATTCTATTAGCATTTTTCAATGCCAGAATAACAGTTTTACGGAGAAACTTCGTGTTGAAACCGTCCGGGTTATCAAGATCCATTCTTCTGAGATAGGGGAGCGCATTTTCCGGAACAGATTTAAAAAGTTCGGCTGTGAGCTTCCCGGCAAATTTCATCGGCTGGGTCTCCTTCAGGTTTTTCAGCATTTTCAGTGATGTGCCAAGCGAGACCTCTTCGCTGGTAAGGTCTGTACCGAACGGGAAGTTCTGGAAAACGCCCTGCGCCTGGTATGGTCGCAGCAGAGCATCGATCTTTTCTGGATAATTATTCCTGTATCTTTCCGGTATTTCGTAATCGGGGGGGAGCTTGCCGGCTTTCTTGGCCTGGTCAACAAGCTGTTTCTGGAACCGTGAATCGGCGATATTAATCATCTCTGCAATAACCTGTCCGTCCGGCTTCCCCTGAATATCGGCTATGCCGTATTCTGTGACTATGATATCGCGCAGATGCTTTGGTACGGAACAGTGGCCGTAATTGTATACTATATTTGACTTTATATTTTTACCTGAGCCCCTTGTGCTTCTGATCATCATGATCAGCCTTCCGTCATGCAGTGCATGCGCCATTGCAACGAAATTATACTGGCCCCCTATGCCGCTCACCACGCGCCCGTCTTCAAGCTGGTCTGATGTTACGGCCCCGAAAACGTTGGCCATCATTCCGCTGTTGACAAAACGGCCGTCTTTTCTCTGAAGGGCCCGGAGTTCTTCATCACCGTAGAGCTGGTTGACCTTCTCGACTCCCGACATTCCGAACTGGGCCCGTTCCTCTTCAGGCATAGAGTTAAGCGCGTCGTAGAATGCCTTTGGTCCTATGAAGAACGCACCGAGAATCACCTGTCCGTTTTTCAGGCTGTTACCAAGCAGTTTTTTGATTGCTGCAAGGTTTTCAGGACGGTTCATGTCTGTCTGGTATGCGGTATCCCCGTCGTAAATCAGGTGATCCCTGTAGATAAGCCCCTCTTTAAGTATTCCGAAAAAGGTAAGCGTATCAAAGTCGTCTTTATTGATATTTTTCTGTATTCCTTTTTTTTCAAAAAGGAGTTCCAGTATATTCTCCGGGATCCTGTCTGATGAGAGTTTCCCTTCGTTAATCAGTTTCATAACTGCAATATTATCATAGACTTTACGTTTCAGTATTCCTCGTTTGTAAAGCTGCATAAACGCATCCACAAACATTTCAGATGATCCATACAGTCCCTGTTCGAATTTTTCCGTCCCGCCGATCTTGCTGATCAGGCTGCCGTACCGTTCAATGAGCCCCGCTTTTTTAACTACTTCATTGTAGAGATCATTTTTTGAGTCCCGCATATCAAGTCCGGCAACGATCGCGTCGCCAAGAGCGCCTATTCCGACCTGGAGCGTTCCACCGTCTTTGATCAGCGTGCTGACGTTAAGTCCGATCATATGGTCCCTGATCATGACCGGGTCCTTTGGGGGTGCAAAGAGTTCGTAATTATATTGAGGCCCTTTTAACACAATGTCAAACCGGTCAGGAGAGTATACAGCGTCGCCGTACATGAACGGCATGTTCTCGTTTGCCTCGGCTATAATCGCGCATTTTCTGCCCTGGGCCCTGGCGAAATCCACCAGCGCATTGGCCTCCACACAGATATCCGTGTTGCATCCCATCGAGAGCATAAGTCTGCCGTCTATCTCTCTGCAGCCAACAAGCTGCCCGAACACGTTTACTCCCATGTTGAATGCATCACGGGCTACATGAGTATAGTTGGAGTTGAGGTGGTTGCGCTGTGCCGCCGGGTTGTTCATATATCCGCCGGCCTTGTTAAAAAATTCGTAGATTTCGACATTCTTAGGAAGTTCTCCGGACCGGAAGTCGAGCATATAGTCAAACTGCGGCGAACGTCCGAAGAGGCGGTCGGCAAGAGGTTCTATGAACCTTTTCTCAAGTTCATTTTTCCCTGTCGGCCGTTCAAGAGCGAGGGCTGTTACAATTTTTAGCGTAATCTCCGGGTCCTCTTTTGCCCGTCTGTAGAGTTCATTTATGAACAGAACCGGTTTTCCCAGCGCAAGGGTCATGGCGAATATAATATCCTTCCCTACATGTTCTATTACCCTGTCTACAGTTTTGACTACATCATCAGTTATGACTCCTCTTACTCCATTCATTTGCCGATCCCCCTGTTAACTTATAAATCTTATAATAATTGACTGGTTTAATTCATACCGAATGTCGAAGCTATGTTTTCTGAAAAAATTATGTACAATTCAAAAAAAGTGTGAATATAAAAACTCCCTTCAGATATGCAGCCCTTAAGTATATCTGATTCTTCGATGTTTAATGTATCTCTGCTCTGTTATTCAGTGAGAATGACCGATCAGTACTATTTAAACACAGGCTGCGTTGAAAAGTGTTACCGGATCATTAAATTTGTTTACTGAACGGTTATTCATTAAAATCGGGGAAATAATTTGTCAAGAAAAATAAAACAAACGTTCGATAGAAATTTTTTATTTCAGAAAAAAATTTATAAAAAAACTTCTGTGAAATTGAAAACATAAGAAAATTTATTTATTAACAGAGTGCCTGGAATAATAATGTCACAGTCCCGATACGGGGTTTGATTAAAAAGAGAAGGAATCCACCGGCCTGTATTGTATATTAGTGTCAGAACGGATCGTCGTGGCATCATTCAGGGTCATCCGCTTTTGCGGTAATGATGTCAGTATAAACTCAGCGGAATAATAAAAATTCAGATGGTGAAACCGAAATGTCAAAAGAACAGATAATTCAGAAACTGCTGGAGGAGAAGGTAGAGCCGGGAGTGAAGTATCATACACCGCTCCCCGGTGATATCTCTCAATGGTATGTTTATACAGGGAGAAGCGGTCACAGGATACTATGCGTGCTTAACAGGGATCTTCCGTCGGAGATGACGCAGCAGGATTACGAGGAGAGGCTGATGTCGGCTCCGGTAAAGACCGTCCTGAGAGGATATACGATACGTGACGGTTTTATAATCGTCGACGCAGTGTACGATGAGCTTTCCGGTTTCATTACAGAAACCGAAGACCGGGAGTTCAGTGAAATAGCATCAAATCAGAAATATACCTTAACAGTGGTGGAGCCGTATCTCCCCGGGGTCACAAACTGGCCCGAGGCAGTTGAATACAACTACTTCAGCAATAATCATGAACTCAGATTCTTTTTAAAAAATCCCACAAGGTACGTAACCGAGGTTATACGGAAAATACCGCTGCAGCTGGGATTCTTCCTTGAGGATGATATTATTTTTTTTGTATACAGGTTTACCGACTATAAAAGACAGATGGTGCCGGTTAACGGTTATTCTCCCTTTTCTATTCATCTTGTGCCGGACAATCTTCGCACTGTCCCCGAAGTTCCGTCTGATACGGAGCAGGAGGATTTACTCAGGATACACCTTATTGATGCGGGAACGGGAATACTTAAAGCTGCCCGCACCGTCACTCTGTCAGGAGAATTTTCAGCCTCACTCCGGAAAGCGATAATTGAACAGAACGGCAGACCTTTAGCTGACGATTACAACCAGCGGATTCAGAGGGTAGAGAACCGGTATCCCGGCAATGACAGATTGATGGATCACTGCCTTATGCAGTGCCCGGGTTAAAGTAAGGATTTGAGGAGAGAAACAGCTGTATTTCTTATCAAAGCTCCTGGTGCTGGACGTTGAACACCTCACTCATAAGAGAACATGCGTCCCCGATACAGGCATCGGTTTATATAAAAAATCATAACTGACTGTACGTGGTACTTCTTTTTATATCTGTTATCCTAAATAACCAAAACCGGTAATGATCCAGGTATCCCCTTTCAGTTTTATTTTAATATGGATTCCGCTACCTTTCAGGTCGCTGTTCAGTTCAAATCCGTCTTTTGATTCGTCCTCATAAACTTCAATTTTTTTCTCTTTCAGCTCTGACGGCAGAACATTGAAAAATATATCCTTTATGCTGTTTGGATCTTTCGAATTCAGAAATCCGGCGACTTTTTCCTTTGTCCAGATTTCGGGATTAACGGTTGCTATCATCTCTATTCCATCCGGAGACAGATGATCGGCGAGCTTTTTAACATCTTTTTTTACTACGATATTTCTCAGCTCATCTACATATTTGCTGTATTTTTTTGATTCTTCTGAATATGCAGCAAAACCGATAACAAGTATTAATGCAGCAGTGATAAGGTGTTTCATAATTACCCCCGGCAGATTTTATTTTTAAATTATTACTCCTTCATGAACTAATCAACATCACATTAAAAAATAATAACTGGGGGAATTGTCATTTCAACAATGAAATTAGTGTCCGTCGGTTTAAAGCAACAGCAGAGCTGCGTCTTTATCATGACGCCCGACAGCGAAGATTGAAAGTTTTCAGTATCTGTATCAACTACTGAAGATCTGAAAAGTATCATTACTGAATTAAAATACCAGCTGATAAAGTTGTTGCATAAAGAGATAAAATATGCATACTGCATAAATGCAGAAAACAGAATTTATAACTGATGAAGAAATCCATCAAAAAGTTATTCTGGAAAAGATTCCATCCTCAAAAAAGTTTTTAAGGATAGCAGCATCTGATATCAAGGATCTTCATTTTAAGAAGTGGAGGTCAATGGTGCCGTTTCTTGAAATTTTATCAGACCTGATGGATAAAAATGTTCTCGTCGGACTTCTCCATGCAAAAGAGCCGTGGCCGAATTTCCGCAAAGATTATGACCGCTATCCGAATATTATCAGCGGATTGGAGAGAATCCTCTGCCCGCGTGTTCATCTCAAACCGGTTATAATAGACGGAACTTTTATTTACACAGGAAGCGCGAATCTTTTTGAGCGGGTATGGGATTGAAATCAGCTCAACAAGAACTTTTTAAACAGGGATGAATTCCGGGGATAAGGAACTGGTAATCAGTGTATAAAACAGTTTGATGCCTTCCGGGTGGGATCGCAGTGTGGTAAATGCAAACGGAAAGATTTTTGTGCAGACTACGAGGTTTTAAAATAATTACATAAAATTAATTTTTATATCCGGTAATTAACAGGGGGGATAATGTAATGAAAGCGATTGATTGTCATTTTCACCTTGATCAGAGGCTGATGTCTGTTGAAGAGATGCTGAGCCGTATGGATCTTAACGGTATAGAAAAAGCTGCTCTGATGGCCTGCATGAATGAACCTTTGCCTGAAATGCCCAGCCCTGTTATAAAATTTGTCCGTTTCTGTCTGACACATAATTTAACAAAGATTATCGGCCGGCATTTTGTTGAAAACTTTTCGGATAACGGAAATATCTCTCTGCTGGGGAGCGAATATGAAATATATCAGCGGCCAGATAACCGGGAGGTCTTTGCAGCCGTTGACAGATACCCGGAAAGATTTCTCGGCTGGGCGTTTATCCGGCCCGGATCAACTAACGACCAGGTCGCCGAACTTGAGCGCTGGATTAATCATCCCGGTTTTATCGGAGTTAAGGCGCATCCTTTCTGGCACAGATATGATCCCGTCAGGCTTCAGCCGGCGGCAGAAATTCTGGAAAAGACCGGTAAACCGCTGCTGATGCATACCGGATATGACTCCCATGGTGATTTCATGAAACTTCTGGATAAAACTCCGCACCTTAAACTGATACTGGCACACGCCGGATTCCCGGGATTCAGAACAACATGGAAACAGATAAAGGAAATTGACAATATCTATGTTGACCTGTCGCAGCCCTATTATGTTTCGGACAGAATAATCAGAAAGGCAGTGCAGTATCTCGGTACAGACAGATGCTGTTTCGGAACCGACGGGCCTTACGGTTTTCATGCGGAAGATAACAAATACGATTACTCTTATGTTAAAAAACGTATAGAGAAACTTTTTCCAGATAGTCAGATCCGGGAAAAAATACTGGCTGCGAATTTTGTTAAAATTATTGATGAAGATTAATTTGATGAATAAAATCAGACTTGCGACCTGTTGAGAGGTTATATGGTGTGAACAGTCTGGATCCTGATTTTAAATATGGATGGTATAGATTAAGTAATTGTAAAGATTCATTTATTATGTTAAATCAAAGTAATGCCATATATATTCAAACAAAAAAATATTTTCTTAGAAAGTCCGATTAACATGGATCAGTTCTACCAAAAATTAATATCTAAAAATACCGATTAAAAAGTATCGAAGTGTTCCCGTTTTTATATCAGGCCATAAGTGAGAGCTTTATACCTTCCCTGTGAAGTTAAACGAACTCTTATGAGTTGTCGCTGCTGGATTTTAAGCCATATAATTCCTTTTCCAATAATGAAAAAGTTATAACTCCCTGCAGGTTATTCTGACGCAAATTAAAGTGTTTATTTGTTGACAAAACACTCTATTACTGTTGATATTCTGCCAAATTCATTGAAGGATAAAGACACCCTAAATTAATGGAGATGGTCATGTTAAGAAAATCATTAATAATACTATCTATAATTCTGAATCTGTTTTTTATTACCGGATGCGATAACTCTGATAGCTCAGACCAGCCCTCTTCAGATGTTGAAAGCACGGTCATGTTGTACGAGGGGAACAATATGCAGATGGAATCTTCTCCTTCTTTCTATTCTCTTTCGCTGGGACCGTTTGATGTAAGTGCTTATGAAAAAATCAGGATTGTTACCTATGGAAACAGCGGCTCCGGAACAGTTAATGTGCAGATATATGAGGTCAACGAAGCGAAAGAACCTCTTGGAGTTCTGGACCAGTTTAACCTTGTTATTGGCGACAGATATACTGCTGTATATGAACTGCCGGGCCGGAGAATTATGATATCATATTCTTCCGCAACACCAGGCGATAAATATCTCTCATGTTTTATTTATGCAAGATAATCTTAAATAAATCCGGCGAAGGGTGACCACAGACCCTTCATCCGGAGCAGATCGTATGTTAAAATTTTGAGGAGATTTTCTTTATATTTTTTATGAATGAATGGTGCAGTAATGCATCTCATGCTGTTTCAGGCAGAGCCGGTTTATAAAGTTTAATGCCGGGTCGTTCGAATTATTATTAAGTATCCTTTCCGATTATATACAGACCAGAGAAGCGGTTTATTTTACCCAGTTTCTTAATCATCAATTGAATCTTTTGAATATCTGTCTTTTACTGTCAGCAGGATATCATCCATTGTCATCAGAGTAAAGCTTTTACTGTTTTTTTTCCTTACAACAAGCAGCTGGTCTCCTCTTTTTATCTCCAGTTCATTTCTCAATTCCACTGGTAAAGCAATTTGTCCCTTATCGCTGACCTTTACAGTACCATATACCGTTAAATCGTTATTTTTATTCTCTTTTATTTTCATCAACATTTCCCTCAATAAACTGTTTGCCTGTAATTCTTTATTTTATAAAGTTACTGTCAAGTTAAAATAAATCTTACTTTTCTTACATTTAAGAATTGACAGAAACGAGTTCTTCAAAAAAAACAACATTGCGGTAATTAATCAAATTTAAAGGAGATAACCTTTATGGAAAAATGGGGTATATTTTTTATTTATTGTGCCGGGGTGTACAGTATTTCCCTGGCGGTTTTTCACATCATGTTCTGGAAGATTCCCATGTTCAACTGGAGGGAGGAGCTTGATAAATTATCACCGGTCAATAAGGGTGTTATGCAGGTCCTCAACCTGTGCCTGACAGTACTGTTTGTTTTAACAGGATTTGTATTATTTATACATGCCCGTGAGATTTTTTATACATCACTGGGGAGGATGCTACTGGCAGGGTTTAGTATATTCTGGCTGCTGAGGTTTATTTTTCAGTTTATTTTCTGGGACAATAACAAATTAGTATTTCATCTGATCTTCGGATCCGGATTTTTGCTTTTTCTGCTTCCTCTGTTATTGAGATAAAAGCGTTTTAAATTGAATGATATTATATTTTTTATACTGATAGATGCCGTTATCGATCAGTATTCGGATGGTGTCGTATTGATGAAGACACCTGACTTTAAATATAGCGGAACCGGCAGAGCAGTGCGGTATGATTAATAGCCTGACAGTTTAGAGCATAAAAAAAATTGAAATTAAATCACGGGAGTGGTCAGTTTTATGGTTCCGGTAAGATTTTTTCTGCCGTGTGAAATGTATGGAATACAAGGCTGATCATTCCTGTGACCGGACAGTCTGAATAAAGAAAGGATTGTTGATAGTCAGTTATATTATTTGCCGAAGAAGGGAATCGAACCCTTATGGAGTTGCCCCCGCCGGATTTTGAGTCCGGTGCGTCTACCAGTTTCACCACTTCGGCTTATTTATTAATCAAGAACTGTTTAAGATATAACTTTAAATTCAGTTAACGACAGGTTTTATTCAGGCTGCGGGATCTCGTCCACTTCGAGGTATTTGCCCTTTGCTCTTGCGACAATTTTACCCATTTCATTTTCAATTTCAGCCCTGTTCTCAATTACACGTTTGCTTTTTTTAACAAACCATCCCCTTATATGGAGATTCTCCCCGACGAAAGCAGGCTGCAGATATCTTATGGTTAGTTCGCTTGTTATTGCCATTACTTCAAGGTATTTATTTACCGTGACCATCGTCTCGTCGAGAATGGTTGCAACTATTCCCGAATGGATGATATTCGGTACACCCTCAAGAAGCTCGTGGGCTTTGAATTCACCGTAAGCCGTTTTTGTGTCGTCATCGAACCTGAGCTTTAATTTAAGCCCTACATCATTTTCCTGCCCGCAGGCAAAACATATATTATCTTCATACTCTAGCATGGGTACATTTGTTTTGTATATGCGGTTATTTGTCAAGAACTTTTTGATTTGGAGGTATCAAGCTTTTTTAACATCATATCGATTTCGTCCTGATCAAGCCATTCATCAATACCAAGGTTGTCAGAATCTGTCATCATCATGTACATTTCAAGGGCCATAATCAGGTCCTCTTTTGTCATAAAGCCGAGAGTTACAAGTATTTCACCAAGAAGCCTGTCTTTGTTGTCCTTCTGTAATTCAAGGGCTTCCTTAAGCTGGGAATCAGTAATTATGCCGTTTTCAACGAAAAACCGGCCTATTTTATACTCTTCACCGTCGATTTTTCCCATGGTTTACTCTCCGCAAAATTTTACATTAATATAATTGAAACTATGCACAAAAGCAAATTTTGTTGAAGTTTTTATAGTTAACTGAACGATAAAATTATTAATTATGGTTCTATAATACTGTGCATTTTATCCGGAATTTGGGAGTCTGCCATCCGGCTTCAAGGCAGCTCTCAGCAAGCACAGTACATGTTGTATAAAAAAAGTCAATCTTATCTTTCGGTTATTAAACCGGAAAAGACCGGTTGAAGCATAAATAAGTATTATGAGGCATAATCAGGAGATTAAATTGTTCAGATTGACCGCTTTGATAATATCCGCCTTTATCCTCCTTCCCGGCCTTGCGGTCATAGGAATCGAAGATAATGAGACCGCCTTCAAGTTTATCGGTTCTCAGTCATGTAAAGAGTGTCATGGTGAAGACGCTATCGGCAACCAGTACAAAATATGGGCTTCATCTCCTCATGCAAGGGCTTATACGCTGCTTACCGGAGAAAAAGGGGCTGAAATCGCAAAAAAACTGAAAATTACGTCACCGGAAAAGAAGACAGAATGTCTGAGATGCCATTCAACAGGGAAAGGCGCTGTCAGTTCAATTGTGAAAGAGGGTGTCGGTTGTGAAGCCTGTCACGGACCGGGGAGCGAATACCGTACCGCAAGCAACCATGTCAATTACGAAAGCAGGGAGAATGGATACAGAAGAGCGATAAAAATGGGGATGTATCCTATACTTGGAATAGAAAGCCTTAAAACAAGGGAGAAACTCTGTCTTTCATGCCACAGACAGGACAGACCATGTTTTCCTGAAAACAGGATTAATAATTATAAATATATCATTCCAATCCAGACAATAGACTCGCTCCGGAAAGGGGATGTCAATTTCAGACACCCGCTGCTCCGCAGGTAGGTCTGCCCGATTCCGAATCCTGGTGTTTCAGCCAGATTATTCCATCCGCTCTTATCAGTGTATTTCTTATCATCTCTGCGGAATCTATCATTGAGTCTATTCTCTCTTTTTCAAACAGGGATTCCTGCCGGCAGGGGCTTCCGTTATATTCATAGTATATCTGCTGAACTGTTTTCATTGAATATGGTGAGTATTTTTCATATTTCAGCGTGCTGATATATGTATGTGTATGTGATATCAGCTCCTTCTTGAAGAGCATGTCTGTAAGCATACAGTAAAGTTCTTCCGGAGAGAGTATCGCTTTTGTAAGCCTGTTCAGTCCGTTGATTATCTCATGAACAAACAGTCCCTTCTCCATGCACTTGTATGCAATGACCGGATTTTTTCTGATCTCTGTATTTATAAATGATTTTCTTACAAGACCGTTCAGGTCAATCCCCTCTGTCCCGATATTTATCAGAACCATCATAATATCAGGTTCGCCGGTCATCAGAAATAGTTCATCAACGGATGAAACAGTGAGAGTATTGTAGCCGAATCTTTTTATTATCGAATTGAGCATGTTTATCCGGTGCTGGTCATCATCGTAAATGATAAATGTTCCGGTTCTGGGAGCCGGTTTCTTATTCAGGTTTTCTAAATACGAAGCAATCCGTTCCGGTGAAAAGTCTGTAACGCAGTCGGATATCCCCGCTTTAAGTAGAAATTTTCTCAAAGGAGGGGTCAGAGCCCTGGTGATGCAGATGAGTTTTGATTTTTCATAGAGCATCTTCACTCTTTCTGTGAGGTTTTCCACCAGCGAATCGTCAGCGGCTGAAATTTCCAGCAGCGTATAGTTGTTTTTCCCTTTAAAAATTTTCTCCTCCAGGTCACTGTCACCTGCTGATGGTGAAAATTCATTAATAACAAAGCCTCTGTTGTGTATCGGCTGTCTCAGCTGATCATTTATTGAAGTAATAAGATTTACGATGTTCACAATTGATTATGTCTCATTAGAAATTTTTTATCATTTATATACTGTATAAATAATTTCGTCAATCAGGATAATGTGCCTGTATAGATTATTGACGGTTTCTTCTAGAGTTTTGGGCTATAGCGCCGGTTTTGTATCGGGCTCTGACCCCCTTGTGTGCAGATTATTCCATATTAAGGGTCAGAGCCTGAAAAAAATGATCTGGACTGTTTTAATAACAAAAATTTAATATAAAAGTTGTTGAATTTAGTTCTCTTTTAATTAAAAAGAATAGTACTTGAAACTTCATTAATCCGACATTATTATT
>CAYTNW010000014.1:0-94870 GCA_964439325.1 uncultured Leptospirales bacterium
ATCTTTCAGACATACTCAGAAAGTCAGAGTGTCAGATGAAATCTAAACTTCTACATATAAACCCCGGTCCCGGCCTTCAGGCCGGGTTGAAATGTCGATTCATTTCCCGTTCTGGTTTATGTCGATCGACTCAATACGTGAAACCGCTCGACTTTCATGTATAATAGAATTCCTAATTGTAAATAATAATTTCGGAGGTATTATGCCTGGAAACTCAACACATATCTGTTCAAACTGCGGGTCATCAGTAAGAGCAAAAACATTTACACCGGGAAGTATTTCTATAGAAATTATTCTATGGTTTACATTTATAGTACCGGGCGTAGTTTATTCACTCTGGCGATTGACATCACGTTATAAAGCATGCCCTGCCTGTAAAAGTAAAAATATAATTCCGATAGCAAGTCCGCATGGTAAAATGTTGCTGAAAAAATATCAGCGACTGAATTGTTGAATCAAACAGGTCGTTGAACCGTGTGCGTAGAGTATACCATCCAGATCTCTTACTTCAGCATAACCTGTCGCAATTTTTTTCCCTATATGTACCACCTTCCCGGTGCAGACAAGTGTTCCTGTCTCAATCTTTGCTGATTTGACATAGGTTATCTGCAGGTCAACAGTTGAATAACCGGAACCGGCCTTTAGTACTGTCTGTATTGCGCAGCCCATTGTAGAGTCCATGATAGTAGCAAATAATCCGCCATGCACCATGCCTATCGGATTATAATGAAATTCAGACGGTGTTACTTCAAAAATAACTTCACCATGTCTGATTTCCGATATCCTGAAATCCATCAGAAGGCCGATTGGCGGAGGGGGGATTGTTCCTGTTTCGATTTCTTTAAGGTAATCAAGCCCATCCATTGAATGAGCTTTTATTGCTCCGATCATGGGATCTTCCCACGAAAATTCTCTCGTTCTTGTCCTGTTGTTGTCCGGATTTGAATTGTTCATAGTATTATCCTTTACTATAATAAATATTTAAATCATATGGATTTCTTTTTTGCGACGGCAATTCTATCAAGAAGGTAATCTATTCTCTTGTGATTATCATCTGAACCGAGATAACTTCTGAAAAGCCATTCCTGAATCTCCATTGCTCCTGAAAGGTCTTCACTTAAAACTTTATGTGAAAGGGCTTTTGTCTCTACTAGACATTTACGATTGTTTGAAGCCATTTCAGTTGCTATACCGGTAACTGATTCAAGAAGAGTACCATCTTTAAATACTTTACTGACATATCCCATTCTTTCAGCTTCATAGGCATCATATATTTTTCCGGTTAATGTTACTTCTTTAGCTCTGCCCAATCCTATAATTCTCCATAATGGATCAAGTACAGGTGTAAGGGATAAAAGAATTTCACGCTGTCCGAACTTTGCCTTTTCAGAGGCATAGCGGATGTCACACATCAGAGTTAAGTCAAACCCGCCGGCGATGGCAGGTCCGCCTACGGCACAGATAACCGGCTGCGGACAGAATATTATCGAACGGTAAGTACGATGGAAAAGGTTTATATATGATCCGTTTGATTCTCTTTCAATATTTCTGATTTCATTCAAATCAAATCCGGCAGAGAATATGTTTTCACCACCAGTCAATACGATAACATTTATATCTTCTCTCGTTCCAATTTTTCTGAATGCATCCTCAAGTTCCTGCAGAACTTCTGGAGAAAGGGCATTTCCCTTATCAGGCCTTTTCAGTGTAATTAAAGCGACTTTACTCTTTTCAGTAATATTCAGATATATATAATTCACTGTACCGCCATCCTGTATCATAAACTCTTCCGCAGAACTTCACGAACGACGTCCGGTGTTACTGCCCCCTTTTCCCCAAGCTTTTTCATCCCATGCTCTTCAAGACTTTTAATAATCCGTTCTATTGCTTCCTCCCCAAGACCATGTTCTGATAATCTGGTCTTGAGACCCATTTTCTGAAAAAATTTTTTTGTATGCGTTATTGCTTGAGAAATCTGTTCATCTTCAGATAGCGAGGTATCAACATTCCAAATCTTATTACCATATTGTAATAACTTTTCTTTTTTGTCATTTTTCATTATTTCCAGCATGGATGGAAATAAGATAGCCAACGTTTCAGCATGGTCTATGCCGTAAATAGCTGTTATTTCATGTCCAATCATATGAGTTGACCAGTCCTGCGGCACTCCTGCGCCGATCAATCCATTATAAGCAAGAGTAGCAGTCCACATAATGTTTGCGCGAATATCATAGTTTTCTTTTTCTTCTATAGCTTTCGGACCTTCTTCGATCAGAATGTTTAAAAGAGTTTCTGAAAATCCATCCTGAACTCTGGAGTTAACAGGGTAGGTCATATACTGTTCCATTATATGCATAAAGGAATCAATCACTCCATTGGCAATCTGCCTGTCCGGAAGAGTGTATGTATAAACAGGATCAAGGATCGAGAACTGAGGCGCAAGGGCAGGCCCAAAAAATGGCAGCTTTGTCTCTATTGATTTTCTTGTTATGACAGCTCCGCTATTCATCTCTGAACCGCTCGCGGGAAGTGTTAAAACAACAGCGAAAGGAAGTGCTTTTTTTACTGCTTTATTGTCAGTGAGCAGACCCCAAGGATCTCCTTTGTCATATAATGCCGAAGCTGCAATAAATTTTGTTGCGTCGATTACAGATCCTCCTCCAGCCGCAAGAAGGTAGTTATACCCCTCTCTTTTGATAAGATCAACAGCGTTCATCAGGAACTCATATGTCGGATTTGGTTCGATCCCGCCAAACTCTCCGCAGGAATAATCTTTTAATTCAGCAATGATCGAATCAAAAATACCTGTTTTTTTTATGCTCCCTCCTCCATAAACAATTAAAACTTTGCTGTTTAACGGGATCTCTTTTGATAATCTTTTAATTTCTCCTCTGCCGAAGATAATCCTTGTTGGATTATTAAACTGAAAATTGTTCATAAAACACTCCTGGTTTGATAATTGTTTTTAAAATAAACCGATCGGTATATTTATGTTTAAAAATTTTTTTCACTTCTTCATCTTATTTATCAGAGATACAAGGTATGCTGAAGCATTATCGATGTACTTCCTGTCATTTTTTATTTTAGAAAGAAGAATTCCCCCTTCAATTAGTGCGATAAAGATATTTGAAAAATCAGTAATTTCATCGTTTTTTTTAAATTCCCCATTTTTGATCCCCTCATTTATGATTTTATCAATTGAATTCTGCCACATTGAGATGAATTCATCGACACGTCTGAGTATATCTTTTTGACCGTCATCTGAATCGACACCTGCATTAATAACTGGGCATCCGCCGGCGGAGGTGATTACATCGTAAAAGATTGAGTACGATTGGGCAAATCCAATCAGTTTTTCGCGGGAACTTTGTCTTTCCTTGACATTGGAAAATATTATTCTGGAAGCCAGTTGAAGATTGTTTTCCAGTACGGCCAGAGCAAGCTCATCCTTGTCTTTAAAGTGGCCATATATTGCTCCTTTTGAATATCCGGTTCCTTTTACGATATCAGAAAATGAGGTTCCAATATAACCCTTTTTGTTAAAGATAGGACCTGATTTTTCTATTATATGATTCCTTGTCTGTTCTGATTTATCCATGATTGACAAATAAACCGATCGGTTTATTTGTCAATCATTTTAAAAAACCGGGCAGGAAAAAAATTGATATTTAAGTCCGCAGGATTTCATAAGAGAACACTGATAGATTAGACTATATAACTTCAGATTAAGGATGTAAAAAATATACTTGTAATTTAACAATGTAAGCCCATCTGGCGCATAACATTTGAATAACGGGTTTACATGCGGAGAAAAACTGCTTCAATGCGGCATGGGCAAAAGTCAATATGACTTTTTTTTGAAAGGTAATTCTTCCAGGATTAATGAGACGCTTAATAACGGCGTTTTTTTCCAGACAATCGAACCCAGCAGATATTCACCGCTTTCAAGATCCATTTTTAAGTTAGCTTCCTGGGGATATAACAGATTATGTTTCTCTATCAGTTGATTAATCTCCTGAAAACAGCAGGATTTTAATATATTTTCCCAGGATTTGTTAAATTTACCATAGTTATATCCGATTCTCTTATCAAGTTTTTCATAACGTGTTTTCAGATCTGTTTTTGTTTTTATGATTCTTTCTTCAACCAGTTTGGCTCTTTGTATATATTCAGGTATGCCGGCATAGGCCATAATTTTATTCTCAAGAGGTACAGTAAAATTAACTGAAATAATATTAAGAGGTTTACCTTTGACTTTATCTGATAGATTATATGAATCCAGCTTTTCTCTGATCATTCTTTCTTTTGCATTGTTTCTTGAAATCCTGTCAATAAAACTCATAACGTCTACCTCCATTAATTATTATAAACATATGAGACTAAAATGATATTAAAGTCAATCATATTTACTTTTTTAGAGTAAATAGCAAATTTTCTACTGTCTTATACTGAATCTTCATACCTGCTCATATGTGCAAATATCAGCTGAATTAATGGGAAAACAGTTTATTGTATTAAGAATAAAGGATGACACGATGCCGGCCGCGTGTGCGAGGGCAGACTAGTTCTGTATTGATTGCGAAGAATGTTCTGTATTTGTATCAACAATACAGGGAGCGGTATGTAATTGACGCTGATGGAGGAGTTAATACAGCGAACCGACAGGAGGTCAGTAATGTGAGCTGTGATTGCTTTCTGCCGATTTCTTTCTGCATTTCAAAGAAAGCGGCTGAATCAGGCATCGTTAATTACATCTCGCCGCACAGGAATCAATACAGTTCTTCGTGGTATGCTCCAGGGTGTATCCTGAACATTTTTTTGAACACTCCTTAATGCATTCAGATCTAATATATTGGTTCATGTAGGAATCTTTTTGTGTGCTGTTTCCAGAATCATCATTCGTCTGAGTAGAATTTTTCCATATGAACAGGTAAGGTTTCGCGTAAACCCAGTATCCTGCCGGAGCGGAATCCTTCTCCCAGCAGAATTCGGATTGTTCCTGATACCCTCTATCTGCGTGGTCTGGAACATAAAACATCGATTTTGTACATTTTATTATACGGATCAGTCCAGAATAGCGTCCGTTGAAACTTGCTTTTTGTTCATAACCGGCGGGTATTCTTTTCAGAAACTGGTATTCACCGGGATTTCCGCAGTTTGAAGTACAAGGAGGTGTAACTATATCGTTATCTGTCTGGTCTCCGGAACCCGAACTGTTTAAATCGCCTCCATAGTAGCCGATATGTCTATTGTTACTCCATATCCCGGTCGTTTTCAGGGTGCCGTCCGGATTGTAGAATTTTCCGCTGCCATGATACTGATCACGTAAAAATCCACCTTCAAACCTCGATTTGCTGGGGAACACCAGAACCCCGTATCCTGTTCTATATCCCTCCTTGAAGCTGCCGGTATATTTTTTCCCGTCAGGCCATGTCAGTGTCCCTTTGCCTTCTCTCTTGCCGTTGACAAACTGTCCGGTATAGGTACTCTTGTCGCCTGATACCTCTGTACCGTTACCATTAATGCAGTTGCCTGAAACACACTTTTTGTCATCAGCATTTGCAGAGAGCTGAATTAGAGAAAGAAAAATAAACAGAGTCAGTACACGGGGGAGCATCAGCAGAAACTGATATAATGAATGAAAAGATGGAATACTATTTCTCATATAAACTATCCTTCTTATGATTTGATTCAAACCTTTGTTGCATTCCCAACAGTGATATATGTTGTGTTTGCAGATACGGTCCTCCCTTTTTTGCTGAGAAAAAATTTTCCCAGGTCAGCAGTTTATTAAAATGTTGAGTTGTGTAACAAAGCATCTGATTGTAATTTTTCATTATACCAATATACGGGATTTGTCAATATGAAATCAAATTCTTATGTACCGGACTGGCAGCCGAAAATTATATAAGCGAATTATTTAAGTGTAGGGAAGAAATTTAACCGGACAGGATTTTTTAATGACATCGTGTCATTTGACCGCTGGTAGTAATCCTGATCGTACCATCGAGTGCAGAAAGACAACCAGAAGAAGACTCTTCATGTAGATGTCTAGAAAGAGATACTATTGCGGCACGTCTGCGCTAATCGAATCGTTAACCATAATAACAAAACATGCCGGTTTTATACTGTCATTTTAATTTCATAATCAGAATGACAGAGTATCGTACCGTATAATATCAATGGTGATATTTAATTTTTCTTGCTTGCAAATTGGCAAAAAACATAATTATTTTTGGCGTTTGTTTCTGGATTCAATATTTCAAGATCAGAGTATGTGGTATTCGGGATTATTGTTGCGTTGTATACAGTCGAGTTAACTGATATTGCCACTGACATATTGTTTACAGAATATGAGCCTTCAATAATATCACCTTCAGCATTCAGCAGATAATCTGAAGAGGGATTATAGGCCGGCAGAACAATATTGGTTAGTGATGAATATTTTTTATAATGTAAACTGTAGTCAGAAAAAAATCTATAAATAGTATAAGTATAGGTAGATGATTTCCTTATCTTGTAAACATATACTCCATCATAGCTGAGAGTGCTTGCGAGAGGTGTATTGTTGTCTCCTCCATTATTTTCTGTCCCGTAACCAAGTTCCGCACAACTTTTACCTTCGAACCACTCTCCACCGACATAAAGATCAGAACATGCTTTTTTACTGGTTTCCTCGCAAGCGCAGTTCATAATGCAATATTCACAGGCGCCTTTATCATCTTCAGAACAGGATAAAAAAAATGCTGTTACAATGAAAATGGTGATAATAGTCATAATTATACTGATACTTGAATGGATATAACGTTTCATATTATCCTCTTTTAAAATAAATGATGAAATATGGAATTTCATAGAATGTATTTTAAGTATTTTATAAAAATATTTATATTTTAAAAAATCAACTGTTTTTCTTCTGTGTCAAGCAAAATGTCTTGATAATGTATACTATACTATTCAAAAAAAAATATCTTCAATCCATGTAGTAATTCGTTTCTAAATTCAATGATCAAGTACATCTTATATAAATCAAAAGAGAAAAAACCATGAGGCTGTCTCGTTTAGTTATTAATCTGTGGCTCAATTCCGGATTTTCGCGGCTGTTGTAATCATTTCAAAAGTAGTCTGCAAAGAATCTTTTTTATAGAATAGCTGAAGAGACGCAGATGTCACAGACGAAAGATTCTGAGATAATAGATAGGAAAAGGGGAATTTCTGTCGGCACAGTTTTGCGTTTCACTAAGCTTTTCAGTAATTCGCCCAGGTACGTGCTCAGTTTACAGTATCATTATGATTTTTAACAGGAAATTCTTTCAATAGTATAAGTGTTGAACAGCATACATAACTTTAAAAGAATTAAATTTAGTAATTTATAAAATAAATGAAAGTTACATAGACATGACTTGAATTAAAAAATTATTATTACCGTAGGTTTCATAAAAAAGATAACCCTGTATTGTTGAGTGAATTTAAAAATCATAACCAGCCGCTGAGGGCTGGTTATGATTCTGTATATAATTTATTTTTTTGCGGTACGTGTCCAGATTTTCAGTTCATTGGCCTCGTTTATCAGTGCATCACGGAATTGAGGATGAGACAGCTCAATAAGGTTTTCTGCTATCTGCCAGTCGTTCTGTCCGCGTATTTTCTTACACCCATACTCTGTTACTACGTAGTCTACCATGTGACGGGTTACGGTTGTCACGGTTCCCTTCTGAAATGATCCGACAATGCGGGACTGTAGGTTTCCGTTTTTGTCGACGCGTGTAGACGGCATGCAGATGAAACTCTTGCCGTTCTTTGACCACTGTGCGCCAAGCGTATAATCTGCCATGCCGCCGTTTCCGGAAATGTGATTTAATCCCATGCTTTCTGCGCTTACCTGACATTTCATGTCAACCTGAAGAGCCTGGTTTATGCTTATGAAATTGTCATTAAGGGCTATGATGCGCGGGTCATTGGTATATTCCACGTTAAAAGTCGCAAGTGCGGTGTTGTCGTTCATGAAGTCGTACAGGCGCTGTGTCCCTATAGCGAACGTGTAGGCCGCTTTTTGACGATCAATCTGTTTTCTGATCCCGTTCGCCTGTCCTGACTCTATCAGATCGATAAATGCGTCAACAAAAAGTTCGGTATGTATCCCGAGATCTTTCAGGTCTGTATCTTTTATACACAGGGCGATGGCATTAGGCAGTCCTCCGATTCCGAGCTGTATGCATGAACCGTCTTTCAGGTGGGGGATGATGTTTTTTGCAATAAGAGTATCTGTTTCAGTAGGTTCCGGAATTGCCGGTACGGCGAATATCCTCTGGCTTTCCGGTGCTTCAACAATGAAATCAACCTGCGAAATATGAACCGCCTCCTGTTTACCGCCGAGGCAGCGTGGCATGCTGGGAACTACCTCAACAGCGACCCTTTCTGCGAGGTCAACACATGAGAGGGCTTCGGAACAGCTCGGGCCGAAGTTGAAAAAACCGTTTTTATCCATAGGACCAACCTGCTGCCATGTCCATGGGAATGGGTCCCTGCAGTTGCCTGGTTCACTCTGACGGATGAAGTGCTCGCAGAGGTGATACATGACAGGTCCATATATGACATTTTCAGATGTGTTTCGCATCATTCGTGTGAGCTTTGACCAGTGCCAGTCGTGGTAAGTAAATGACTCCTTATACTTGATTACCTCCGGTATGGGGGGAACCATTGTAGCTGCAATGATAAGGATATCCCTGAGCTCTTCATGCCGCGCGGCGAGAGCTTTGTCGAGCATCTGTGGTTTGCCGTTAAAGTAACCGTATTTAATGGCATCCCCTGATTTAACCATGGCCGCAACTTCCCCGGCCGTCTTCAACTTCTTTTTGTACTCATCCTGATATGACATTTTTTTCCTCCATAAAAACTTTATTTTATAAATTTATTAAGTTAAAAAAATGCATCTGGATATCCCCTCAGTCGACTGGCGGTTGTATAAATCATTAATCGGTCAATATTCTACTCTGTGATGTCTGTTATACAGTTTAAAATGCCTGGCCGGGAGATAAAGTGATTAGATAAGATTTTAATATATTATTTTGTAATAGAAAGTTTGCTATATATAAGGTTATCCATCCGTTTTCAGTATAATTGTTTGTTATGAATGACTATTAATATATAACTGAAGAATTTCAATACATTTATTTTGTGAATGTTAATAAAAAATTTATTATTTTAAGACTCTATATATAGATATATAAATTAATATAATAGAGGTTTTTTGAAGAGGTGTCTGTTCTTTTCTGGATAACGAAAAATCTGAAAATTTCAGCCGATTGCATCCTGACGATGCAGAAACAATAAATGATCTCTGTCATGTCAGGTATCTCTCGTGATTTGACCGGGTAATCAGCAGACAGAAGTTATGATAGCCCTATACCGGCCGTTCGTGAAAGCACGGACACTAACGGCGCAGACTTGCATCTCCCTTGCTTTAGATGCCTGAAAATTTACAATACAACATATGATGTTATCCTTTCATAAACATCATTGCATCTGCTCCATAAACATTACATTCTCTATACACAGGATCTAGAAAATCTATGCATTGATACAAAAAAAATTGTCTCAATTTAGCGGATGAGACGACAGGTTCTGCAATTATTGTTAAATTACCCGTTGTTGCAGGATTTTATTTTTTCAGCGATGTTTTTAATGTATTAGTTAAAAACTGAAATACTGCATAAATAAATTATTTTTATTAAAAGGATAAGATAAAGGGAAAGGTCATGAAAAGAGAAATTGTCTCAAATAATAGCAGAATGAATTCTTTTACGAATTTCAGATTAAACAGCAGAGGAGTTTTTCTGTTATTATGTATCCAGTTTCTGTTAACTGTGATACTCTGCAGCGGATGCAGTGATGATTCTTCGTCATCAGTAAAATCCTCAGAGCCTGAATTCACACTGGAACAGTCTATCTCTGATAAGGCTCAGCAGACAACTATTGCATTTTCCGGCCTGGCAATGATCACCGGTAATCTGCAGGCGCAGTCTTTCTTTCCTCCGGGAAAGGTCGCTGATTATACCGGTTTCCAGTATCTCCGAGACAATGATCCTGACAACATGGGGCACAATACCAGTTTTCTTACACGTGTTGCTGACAATATGATTTATATTCTGAACGATTCGCAGTTTGAAAAACTGAAGGCTCTGGCCGTCGCCCAGCAGTCGCAGATTGAGGAGTACGGCTACAGGCGATATGTGCTGATGAAAGCATTCCGGCGTCTGCTGGAAGGAGATATCCCTTCCGGTTCATCGGGTCTTAATTTAAATGCTGTAAAAAGCGCATCGGAAGCTCTTTACGTAATTGACGGCCAGATCAGTTTTGATCGGGCCCTCCTATACGCGGAAATTCTTAATTCAATGGATGAGACACAGATATCTTATCTTAAAGCCATGAAAGGGGAAGGGTGGAGTTCATGGCCTGATATAACTGATGAGCAGATCAGCCTCAGGATGAGTACACTGGTGCAGGGAACTGCCGTGGCGGTAATGACGTACGCAGGTGATCTATTCAGCTGGTATGCCGGTTCGGTCGATGCTGACGTTTACTTCTGTCCTGAACGCCATGGTACATATTTCGGGTCTTTTTATATCAAGGATGCTCCTGCCATCGGGCATGAAGGCTACAGCATCGATGAGCAGCTGACAGCCACAGCCGGCAAGGTTCTGTGCGACAGCTCAGAGGGATATATTACAGCTGAACAGGCCGCAACGATATCAGAACTTGTCGAGACACAGCGCAATAATCTTTATGCCGGAACGGTTAGTATTGTTGGCGTAAGGACTCAGATCGCAGCGCTTCTCCGTACTCTTCTTATATCCGGATCATCAGCTGACGCAGTAAAGACTCAGGTACTTGAATTGTCTTCAACGTACGGAGAGCTTGACGGTGAAAATAACTACTATTATGCAAAAGCCTTTGCAGAGGTCTATCAGGCTCTTACCAATGAGCAGAGGACGAAACTTGAAGCTCTCAGAAAAAGCATAATGTCGGGCACATATTCTGACGGGACAGCATTTGACTATTCAATTTCAACAACATATTATTTATACTCAAGTGTGATATCAGATCCAACGGAACTGGATCCTTATTTTAATGATTCAGAAAACCTGTTCTTTGAACCGTGATATCCGAGTCGATGTTATCAGCTTAACAGTCAGAATGGTGTAAGGATAATACTTTTATAAGGAACTGATTATGGTAAATACAAAATATGTCATAAACGTAGTTCTGTCCGCAGCTCTTCTGTTTACAGGTCTGCATCGTGGATGGTGCATTACCGGCGGAGATGAAATGAATGACCGTCAGATTATAACTGAAGAACAGAAGGCATCGGCAAAGAAAGTTTTAAGAGGTTACAACTTTGCTGCCCTGACGTCCCGCGATGCTGCCGAAATTCATGCAAAATTCAGAGAGATCGGGATTCATGGCGGGCCTGAAGAGGATGAGCTGGTAAAATCATCGGGATTTGACCCGGAAGTGCTGAAGAGGCTTGATCCTCCTGTAGAAAAGGGAAAAAAAGATAAACGGGATAAGATGAGGGGCGGTGCGAATGACAAAACCAACACCGGGGATAAAGATGCGAATTATCAAGGGAAGTACAGCATTGAACAGGCAGTATCTGACAATGCCCAGCTTCACACTATAGCCTTCAGCGGTCTTGCATTTCTTACCGGTGATTTCGGCAGCGCAACTTTCATCCCGCCCGGGAAGGTCTGTGATTTTTTCGGCTTTCAATACATGCGCGACATTGACTCGGAGGGGAAGGGACACAATCCGGTTTTTCTAAACAGGGTGGCAGGCAACATAATGCATGTACTTGATCAAAAGCAGAAGAAAATGTTTCTCGATCTTGCTGAAGAACAGGCTCCGGGTCTCGAAGCTCTTGCTAAAATGAGACTCCCTCTGATTAAGGCATTCTGCAATGAACGTGATAACAGAATTCCATCCGGAAGTGAAGGTCTGAACCTTGAGGCTGTAAAGCGTTATACCGGTGAAATTTTTACTCTTGATGCCGGGCTTAGTCTCCGGAGGGCTGAAGTTATGGCAGAAGTTGCTCAATCTCTTACTTCAGAGCAGAAGAAGTATCTCGCAAAAATGAAATTCGGTGATTTCAGTACCTGGCCGGAGATTGATGAACGGGACAGTATTAAAGAAGCCGGACGCGGCAGGATGAAGCTTTTTATGGTAGCATATATGACTTATGCAAGTGAATTTTTCAGCTGGACTGCCGGCTCTGCTGAAGCGGATACATACTTCTGTCCTGAACGTCACGGCACTTACTTCGGCGGATTCTACATGAAGGACATCAGGGCTATGGGGAAGCGTGACTACGACATAAGCACATCTGTAACCGGGGATAGCGGCAGTGCGTTTCTAGGCGATATACTAACTGCCGGGCAGAGGAGACTGATCGAAGAGATCCCCGGACTACAGAAGAGTCAGCTCTCTGAAATAATCAGGGTGCGCCGGGAGATTTCAAATGAACTCCGTTTATATCTAAAGGGTAAAACTCCTGACAGGATAAAAGTCCTTACGCTTGGAAAAAGATACGGTGAACTCGATGGTGAACTGTCATGGTATTATGCGAAGGCCTTTGCCGGTATAAACCGTACACTTGAAGATTCACAGAGAGAAAAGCTGAAAAGGCTCCGTAATCTGGATGGTTATAAAAGTGCAGGGTATTATATCTTTTCAGAACCGGTGAATGGTGAGCCTGACATGGACAAAGTGGAATTTCTGTTTCATAAACCCTGACCGTTGATATATCAGTGGAGCGGATTCGCACAATATTGCTATTTTCATTAATTTAATGACGGTTACCCCTTGAAAATAATTTTACCTGCATGTATTATTTTACCGGTGTACTTTTTTATCAGTATCGATAAAAATCTGTTATTCTGCCGGATCACAAGAGGTAAAGTTGGATCATATATATTTCATTGGAATCTTTCAGGCGCTGTTTGCTTCAATATTTTTTTTCAGAAGAAGAGATAACTCTGCAGCCTCAAAAACCGCGGGGCTTCTTATGATCTTCCTCGCTCTCCCGCTGGCTGCTAATATGCTTAAATCATTTTTTCCATCTTCAGGAATTATCCCTTTTATGTTGATGCAGTTCGCACCCTTTGCATATGGCCCTCTTTTATATACCTATACTCGCATGTCGATTGAAGAGAATCCGCGCATTGAATCCGTGTATCTGCTGCACCTGGTACCTTCAGCATGTATAGCTATCATTATACTTTCCGGTTTGAGATATAATCCGCCTGTTTCAGATACAGGCGTCAGTACTCTCCGGGCAGTATTGTTTGAAAAACAGATAGATCTTGTATGGCTTATTAAATTCATTTTTTTAAACACTTCATACGTCGTATACACACTGCTGATAATAAGAATGCTTAACAGGCATAAAAGGAATATTGCGGATTTTTTTTCTAATGAATCTTCAGGAATAAACCTTTTGTGGCTCAGGATGATCGCTCTTCTTTTCATTTTTTGCAATATTGTTATCAGTCTGCTTGTGCTGATAACCCCATTTGTCACCAGATCCTTTACCTTTAAGCCGGGAATTTTCGTTGATTATGGTCTTACAATCTTTATATTTATTTTCAGTCTTTTTTCCGGAAGACAGCGGGAGATATATAGTGACACAGCTAAAAGCGGACGGTGGAAAAATATAACCGATGAACCGGACCGCAGATATGGAAAATCCGGATTAAAAGATGAAGATGCAGCTCAATATCTTTCCTTAATACAGAGTTATATCGAGAATGACAGGCCTTATCTTGACAGCGAGCTGACAATAGACGCAATTTCAAAATCAACAGGGATAAAGCGGCACTATATCACACAGATTCTGAATGAAAGTCTTGGTGTAAATTTTAATACATATATAAACAATTACAGGATCAGATATGTAATAGAAAAGATGAAAGACAGTGAGTGTACCGAAGATTCTATCCTTGCTCTTGCCCTTGATGCAGGATTTAACTCAAAAGCGACGTTCAACCGTGTCTTTAAAAATTATACAGGACTTACTCCGTCAGGTTACAGACAGGAGGTGATGAAAATTTAACACTGTTTTTTAGCGAAAAGAGTTCTATTGGGCGGTACATGTTGAGATTAAAAACGGAAGCGGCACAATAATCAATACTGTTTCAATGAGCTCCATCTTATTTCTACCGTGGGAATCGATTTATAATAGCACAAAATCCTTTCATTATATAATCGGATATGAATTGTCCGGGCTGCCGGTCGCAGACCTGAACCGACTGATGGTGCCTGGCAGAATTGTAAGTTTTATGACTATATCTTTCTCCGCGAAACGGCCGTGTGAACAGTTACAATTTTAGCACCCTATGTCTTAAGATGTTAAAATATTTCTGTATCGAGTTAATTACAAATAGATACGCGTCACGTACGTCAAGCATCGGGTTGGGGAGCCCGAATACTTTTGGAAGTTTAGTCATAAGCTTCTTGACTCCAATCGGGCATCCGCTGACGTAATAAACTCTTCCCGCGTTTATCCCCCCTTCAACTTTTGAACAGTCCCCCAGGACCATTACCGGAAGACCGGGCATGTTGATTTCACCTTTATAAACGCCGTAAACAATAGCACCCGGTTTTGCATTTTTTAGAGATCCCGGTTTCTTTTTTTCAATTGTACCCAGAAGGCCTTTCACGGCCCCTTCGCATCCCCCGTCACAGAGCTTATCGGTTCCGGGAACACATCCGGCGAAAAACCTGATCGGGGTGTCGAGCTCATTAAGGTGCTGAAAAAGCCTGGTGCTCCCTTTCGGCTTTCTTCTCAGCTTCTCAATGTCGGCATCACCCTCTATTGAAATATCATTCAGATTGAGGCTGCCGTATCCGCGTTCACTGGCTATTTTCAGGTGCTGAACATCCCCGGGCTTGTAGCCCATAATATGTGCAGCAACTGCATCCGCCGCAAGGGGATTATCAGATATCAGCAGGAGGCCGAGACGAACAGGATATGGAGCCGATTCAAATCCGTAAGTTATGTCGATAGCATCGCTGACTACAAGATCGGGATATCCGGCCTCCAGTATATCAACGATTTTTTCGTGTATCCTGTGGTCATGGTACAGCATGCGTTCGCTGTGCTGGAGAATACCTATGTTGAGTTTTATTGCATTGGTTATGCTTGCGAATATGTGGTATTTAAGTTTAGGCATCCAGATTTTATAGCCGGCATTATTTATTAATTCGGAGAGCATCATGTCATGGTGGCATACTCCCTTCGAAAGCGGGACTTTTACAGTTGGATACTCATTGATGTCCACAACAGGAACATTTATACGTTTTGACATGTCGAAATATCCGGCTTCTTTAAGGAACAGGCGTGAAGGGATTCCGAACCCGCCGGATTCACCTATCGTTATATCATTAACGTTTTTCATCCTCAGAACGTTGACCATTGATTCTACAACCGTGGGATGCGTGTATGAATTATGAATATAAGACCTGTTTGCCGATACAACATTCGGTTTGATAAAAACTTTTCCATTAATTTTATGGCCCAGATCTGCTGTAGATTCGAGAATAATTTTAGTAATCCGGTCTACGGAATATTCATCACACTTTCTTAGTATGACACGGGGTTTTGAATTTTTTTTATTTTTTCCGGTATCTTTCATCATACTCACCCTTATAATTATATATGCAGGTTGCCGTGAGAATATATCCTGATAGACAGGATTTTCAATCCGCTTAAGGATTATTGATATATCAGGTCAGGAATGCTTTGTCAACAAGATATTCAATATATGAAGTATCAGGCCCTGTCAGTAGATGCATGTCATCCTGGATGTCCGTCAGAAGCCGTTTATACGAATGCAGAAGTAAACCGATGAGTCGGTTCTGGAAAACAAAGATGGTCAGTCTGACAATATTTTTACAGGGTTACTCTGTGGAGGTGTATATCCGAAATAAAAAATTATTGACTAACTGATTTTTTCTGTATATTATAACGGTTCAGTTTCAGTAAGGATTAAACAGGAGATTTAATGTCTTTAGAAATAAAAAAGAAATTTCTGCCCAGATATCTGTTTTCAATTAAAAATTCGATTGTATCTATATGTGTTATTGCCTGTGTCGGTATAACTGTATTTGCCGCGATATCGCTCTCGCAGAGTTACATACTCCACAAAAAGGAAGCTGAAACATCAGTTAGAAATCTATGCTCTGTTTTATCGGATAATCTGATATATTCATATCAGAAGATTGATATAGCCGTTCTCGGTGTTAAAAATGAAGTGGAACGCCAGATCGATTCAGGTGGAGTCAACGGCCCCCGTCTTGAAGAGTTCATCATGAACAGGATGAAATGGATATCCGTACTTTATGCTCTCAGGACCGCTAATGCTGAAGGAATTATCGAACATGGGAATGAGGTCGTAAAGGGTTCGCGGATAAGCATAGCAGACCGGGATTACTTCATCCACTGCAAGTCTGATCCTGGCGCCGGACTTGTTTTTTCAAAGCCCCTGGTCAGCAGGATTACAGGCAAATGGGCTGTTATACTGGCGCGGAGGATAAATCGCAAAGATGGATCATTTGCCGGTGTAGCTTACGGCTCTATCGAGCTTGATAAGGTCAAATCCTACTTCGATTCTCTGACGATAGGTAATGACGGGATCATCACTCTTCGTGACCGCAATTTAGGTGTTATACTGCGCAGGGGTAATATGCCGGATGTTACCGGCCAGACAGCTGTTTCTGATGAATTCAGGGCGCTGGTACAGGCGGGGCATAACAGCGGGACATTTACGGCCGTCTCAAAGATCGATAATATAGAGAGAATATATTCTTTCATAAAAATGAATCCTTACGACCAGTATCTTTACATCGGACTTGCAAACCGTGAGGTTTTTGCCCACTGGCGCGAGGAGTTTTATGTAACTATATTCTTTGCTGCCATGTTTATATTAATCATCGGAACTTTTTCGCGTATAACCTACAATGCCTGGGTGGGGCAGCAGCAGGCTAAAACCGAAAGGGAATCAGTCATAGTCAAGCTGGAAAAATCGCTTGAAGAGGTGAAGCTGCTCAGCGGACTGATCCCTATATGCAGCAGCTGTAAAAAGATACGGGATGATAACGGTTACTGGAGCCAGATAGAGTCATATATCTCCTCCCACTCGGAGGCGGAATTTTCTCACAGTATCTGTCCCGATTGCGCAAAGCGGCTCTATCCGGGGTTATATGAAAAGATCGATAAAAGCCGGGAATAATCATCATGAGTTAAAACATAATATCAATATAATCCTGTGAAGAAGTGGAAGCTCTTTAAACGCGTCATCCTCTCCCCCCCTGATCAAATGAGAAATAAAATTCTGAAATCATGCAAACAATCAAAAAGTAAATTTTATTGCTTGCAATACAATCTCTGTTAATAAATCTGTAATTATACATTTTTGAGGTTGTCTGATGAGTATTTTTGAAATGATTATGCTTGTATGTTTCGGAGCTGCATGGCCTGTATCAATAATAAAAAGCTGGAATTCGAGGACTAACAACGGGAAGAGCCTTTTCTTTCTGATAATAGTTCTGGCCGGATATGTTGCCGGTATTCTTCACAAAATCTTCTATCTGTACGATATGGTAATCCTGCTTTATTTCACAAACTTTACAATGATAACAGTCGATCTGCTGATTTATTACCGGAACAGTAAACTCGATAAGGAGCGGAACAATGGATGATAAAAGCTTTATTGAAATCCCGAATATGGATCACAACAGGTGTTTCGGATGCGGGCCGCTGAATGAACGCGGGCTCAGGATGAAGTTTTTCGGAAACGACAACATGGTATATTCGAATATGGCAGTTCCTGACTTTATGCTCGGATGGAACGGTGTAGCGCACGGAGGGATTTTGTCGACTCTTCTTGACGAGAGCATGACCTGGGGAGCTATTTTTCTCACCAGAAAGTTTGTCCTTTCTAAAAGTATTACGGTCAATTTTCTCAAGCCGGTCATGGTGGGAGATATGCTGAGGATTGAGAGCGAACTGAACGAGAGGATAAGCGACAGGGAGGCTACAATGACCGGAAGGATTTTTAACAGTAAAGGTGAACTCAGTGTAACCTCAACAGGAATTATGGCACTTCTGGACATGTCGTATGTAAGAAAGATCGGTTTGATGAAGGAAGAGGATTTAAACGATTTTCAGAAAATAATAGATTCTCACCGTTAGTTGTCAAAATATTTGAAAATGTGTTGAAAATTTAGCATAGTTCAGTTTACTATATTTTTAAATAACAGTGCTACAGGAAGTTCATTAAAATATAGGGTCAGATGCTTTTTTGCCGTTAAAAACAGTTTATCCAGGAGTTCAAATGAAAATCATATCAATCTCTAATAACAAGGGGGGAGTCGGCAAGACTACCACAACTGTAAATGTGGCTGCAGCAATGCAGATATTGGGTAAAAAGGTTATGGTTATTGATATGGATCATCAGGCTCAGACAACGTATCATTTCGGTATAAATCCTAACCAGGTCACTGAATCGATCTATGATGTGCTAAAAGGGGACAAGGAGTATACCGATATCGTGGTACATAGAAACGGGATTGATATACTGCCGGCAAATCCCGAGATGCGTAATATCGAGTTTATTCCTCTGCCGGCGAAGGAATTCCTGTTAAAAGAAGCGTTGGAGAGACAGAGTCTTGCCGGTTATGATTATGTTCTTATCGATTGCCCCCCGTCTCTAGGAGTTTTAACACTGAATGCGATGGCTATCAGTGATTTTATACTTGTACCACTGCAGGCGCAGTTTCTTCCATTCCACGGTATGTATAACCTGTTTGAAGCTGTACAGATGGTGAAAAAGAGGATCAACCGTAACATAGAGGTAACCGGAATTATCGGCACCATGTATAACCCGAAGAAAAGTATCAACAGGGAGGTTATGGAGGAGACTGAAAAAAGGCTGCCAGGTAAACTCTTCAATACCTTTATCAGAGAGAACGTAGCGCTTCAGGAGGCGCCTAGCTGGGGAAAAACTATTTTCGAATATAAACCGGAAAGCAACGGCGCCGATGATTATATGGCTCTTACAAAAGAGATTATTGCAAGATACGAATAGGAGTAACAGGATTAAAAAGATTTCCAGGATTTCCAGGATTTCACTGATGCGGCGGTAAATTATTACTTTTTTTTGCAGTTGATTGCCGTGTTTTTAATCTGGTTTTTTAAATAGTATAAATCATATAAAACAAATAATCAAAGTCTTTAAACATTTCCCGGGTTCATCACATTCTTTTCTTTAATATCATCCATTATCCTGTAAAAAATGACCGGTTCCGTTATCAGGAACTGTAATTCTGAAAAAAAATTTTAAAAGTACTAATCCTCATTTTTAATTGTCATTTGATAATTTCTGTATTACTGTAAATCCAATCTGACATCTGACAGGTGAATATGAAAAATTATAGAAAATACGTCATCGCGGCAGCGGGAGCTTTGTTTATCTTTGTATTTATTATGTGGGGCCCGCCCGATATGCTGCATAAAACATCCGAGCCTGATTACTGCAATACCTGTCATGTGATGAATGAGGAATATGAAGCGTGGTTTATGAACGGTCTTCATAGAAATATTAAATGTGTCGATTGTCATCTTCCGAATAATAACGGGGTGCGGTATTTCGTCTGGAAGGGTATTGACGGGATGAAAGACCTGCTGATGTTCCATTCGGGTGTATATTCGGAGAGGATAGGTATATCGAGTCACGGGAAAAAAATTGTTCAAGAGAATTGTCTCAGGTGTCACGAGGGTATGGTATCGGTAATGAATACTGACGGCAGGGACTGCTGGTCTTGTCACAGGAGAGTAAACCATACGTTCCCTTCAGTAAGCATTCTTAAATGAAAATTTTTAAGTATTTGCGGTGTATATAATGCGGAAAGTATAATTTTGAGGTGTGTTTATGAAAAAATTGTCAGGAATTTTAGCATCAGTATTGATACTCACGGCTTTAATCGTTTCATGCGGCGGAAGCAAGCCCGAGATGTTCAGGCCCGGTTCTATTGCCGACAACGAGTTTGATCCCGAAGTATGGGGAAAGATATTCCCGCTGGAATATGAATCGTGGCTTAAGACGAAAGATCCCAAGCCTGTAGGGAAAAGCATGTATAAAAAGGGTTTTGATACTGATAAAATAATATACGATAAACTCAGCGAGTTTCCGTTCCTTGCGCTGCTTTTCAACGGATGGGGATTCGGAGTTGAGTATAACGAGCCCCGCGGGCATCACTACGCTATCATTGATCAGCAGGAGATAGATCCCTCAAGAACCGGCGCCGGCGGAGTATGCCTTGCTTGCAAGTCGCCGATGCACAAATCGATGACCGAACAGAACGGAATGAAGTATCTGACTGCGAAGTTTAATGACGCGATTAATATGCTCCCGGATAAAATGAGACAGGTAGGGCCGTCATGCGCCGATTGCCATAAGGCCTCGGACATGTCCCTGAAAATCAACAAAACCCATCTGGAAAACGGACTGAAGCTTATCGGGAAAAAAGAGATGACCAGACAGGAGATGCGGATGCTTGTGTGCGCGCAGTGCCATATAACTTATTATGTTCCACGGACACCTGAGAAGAAAGTTAACGGCGACGTTGTACAGCCATGGACAGGCGGCCAGTGGGGAAATATTTCAATCGAGAATATTATTAAGGATCTTCTGACAGATACAAAACGCATAGAATGGAAACAGAAGGTAACAGGTTTCGATATGCCCTTTGTGCGTCACCCGGAGTTCGAGATGTTTACAAAGGGGAGCATTCATTTCAATGCCGGTCTTGCATGTGCCGACTGCCATATGCCGTATAAAAGGGTGGGTTCGTACAAGATCTCCACGCATGATGTAACAAGTCCGGTTAAACAGGATTTTGCAGCATGTGCGCAGTGCCATACGGAATCCGCCGAGTGGCTGAAGAAACAGCTTTTCACAATACAGGAAACCACGGTATCTATGATGAACAGGGCAGGCTATGCCAACGCTGCAGTGGCAAAACTATTTGAGTTTGTCCACGAGAACCAGGCTAAAGGAGCCAAGTTTGACCAGAATCTTTACGCGAAGGCAAGGGATTGCTACATGCAGGGTTTTATCAGGCTTAATTTTGTAAGTGCAGAGAATTCTGTCGGATTTCACAATCCGTCTGAAACATCGAGGATTCTTGGAGATTCCCTTGCGTTTGCGAACAGGTCTGAGGCCCTGCTGAGGCAGATGATCGCTCAGGCCGGTATACGAATCTCTGATAACGTGAATCTTGAGTTGAAGAAGTATCTTACAGGCCGGGGCAAGCATAAACTGAATTTCAAACCTGGCGAGGAGTTTAAAGATCCGTTCGGAACACAGGATTACTTTACTCCGAAAGATGCAAAGGGATTATAAAATAAACTTTTAGAAGAAATAAAAACCCTCCTTAAGCCGGAGGGTTTTTTTATAGAGATCTGTTTTAATGATTCTGATAGGTTCTATGCTGATGATTGATTTAGTTGTTATCCGATATATTAAAATTTTGTTACAGTAAAACTTTCAGTAAAATAATAGTCGTAATATCAATACAGTTTCTCAGAAGTGTATTCAAAACTGTAATCTTTAATCCGAGGCCGGAGCCGAATATCCCTATGTAATATGGAGTTGAATGTCTTACTGCGAAAAAGATGCTGGCCAGAACTTTTGCAGTGAGCAGTGTAATAATAATCTCTTTCTGTGTCAAAATTCCATCTGTAAGCAGATTCCCTGCCACGGTATAAGCAGCTGTGTAGTTCCCGAAATATGCTGCAACAATAGTCAATCCCTCGACAGGTATTCTGAACCATAACGCCATGAACTGTATTTTTAAAGCTATATACTTGAATACACCTGCTTCAATAAGTGTATATACAAGTATTGTAACGGGTATAGTCACTTTGATTATTCTTTTCAGCAGGCTGACAGTCTCTGAAAAACTTTTTATCATCAGAATTCTACCGGCCAAACTCTCCTTCGAAATTGCTGACTGATCTATTTCTGATTTTGATGCTGAAAACAGCATCCTTCCGATAAATAGCGCAATCAGTGTCTGAAAAAATCTTGCTGTAACCAGTATCGCGAAAATGAAGAAACCTGTTCTTCCCAGGAACGAAATCATAACAGGAAGCATAGTCCTCGATTCCATAACCATTACAGGAAACGCATTCGATAAAACTGCAATAATTACTTCATTTTTTGTAATCAACCTGTTTTCATGAAGTGATCTCAGCATCGCACTGGCCGCGGACGGTGAACCGAATGCGGTAATAAATGAGATCCCCAGTGACTCATGCAGATGACCGAATCTCATTAGAGGCCGTGCGATCCAGGATGTTTTATAAATATAACCGCTGAATGTGAGCAGGCTCATCAAAAATACGCTGACTACTAAAACAGGCAGGGTTGTGACTATGTAATTTATCGTATGTAAAAGAACCTGCTGTGCTATAATCATTACATGTCCGGTATTAAATTGGATTCAGTTCCGTCTTAAGATGAATCAAATTATATTTTATAAGTGTCAATTATTATTAAAGTTTATAATAATTTTCCTTGAAAATGATCTGTTGTTGTTTATAAGTTGGTATTTACTGTGGAGTACTAATATGAGCGATAATAACGAATCATTCTTTAAAAGCCGTTTTAACGATGTTGTCCGGAAGCTTTCCGACCAGCAGCTGTACAGCGACGTATTTCATGTGTCAGGGCATAATTTCCCGATGCCCTCTATCGATGATCTGAGAGAAGCTATCGAACTGATTCGGTCGGTAATTTTTCCCGGTTTTTTCCGCAATTCCGAAATCAACAGGGAAACAGTGAGCTTTTATACCGGTGCAAAAATTGACAGAATATACAGGACACTGTGTGAACAGATTAAGCGCGGTTTCTGCTTCACCTGCGAGGTCAGTCCGGGTATATGCATAGATTGTGATGAGAAGTCCAGAATAATAACCGAAAAGTTTATAGAAAGACTTCCTGAGTTGAGAAGGCTGCTCGATTTTGATGCCAAGGCTGCATATATCGGCGACCCTGCGGCAAAGAGCATCGCAGAGACAATATTCTGTTACCCGAGCATTATGGCAATGACATATCACCGTATTGCACATGAACTTTATAAACTCGATGTGCCGCTTATCCCAAGGATTATTTCTGAAATGGCGCATTCAAGAACCGGAATTGATATCCATCCTGGTGCACAGATCGGGGAGTATTTTTTTATCGATCACGGGACCGGAACCGTCATCGGAGAAACCTGTATTATAGGAAATAATGTCAGGATATACCAGGGGGTAACTCTAGGAGCGAAGAGTTTTCCTCTGGATGAAAACGGCAATCCGATTAAAAATATACCGAGACATCCGATTGTTGAAGATGATGTGATAATCTACTCAGGCGCGACAGTGCTGGGGAGAATCGTAATCGGTAAAGGTTCAGAGATAGGGGGGAATGTCTGGGTAACGGAGCCGGTTGCTCCGGGAACAAAACTGATGAAAAGCTGAAACAGGAGATTGTTGATTCTCTTAAACTAATCCCCTGTTTAACGCAGCATATCGTAAACGGACTCTCTGTAGACAGATTCCCGGAGCGTTAAATCACTTTTCAGGAACACGTCTGATGAAACTCTGTGCTGCGGCGATAACCGGGTCCCATACCGGAGAGAATGGAGGGGAGTATCCGGTGTCGAGATAGGCAAAATCCTCAACTGTCATCCCTGCTGTGATTGCGGCGGCGATAGTGTTTATTCTGAGTGCGGCGTTATCAGAACCGGCTATCTCTCCGCCGATAATTTTTCTGTTGTCCTCTCTTGCCGTCAGCTTCACAAAAATCATTTTAGATCCCGGATAGTAGCCGGCCCTGGATTTCCATTCAATATTTTCTTCAATGGCCGCTATTCCGTGTTTTGATGCGTCTGTTTTATTGAAACCGGTCTTAGCCACTTCAAGTTCGCAGATCTTCACCATCTGAGAACCGATAGCACCCTTGAAAATTTCTGTTTTAACGTCAGCAGCCTGGAGGCCGGCAACGCGTCCCTGTTTGTTGGCCGTGGTTGCCAGAGGGAGATAGTCGTCTTCTCCTGTTATCAGGTTGTTAACACTGCAGCAGTCACCTGCTGCAAAAACGTTCTCTATTCCGGTACCGCATTTCTGGTCGATAATTATAGCTCCGTTTTTTAAAAATTTCAGTCCAGAGTCTTTGAACAGCGATGTGTTGGGCCTTGCACCGGTTGATACAACTACAAAACCGGTTTTAAGGTTTTCTTCCGTTGTGCGTACAATAAGGCCGTCTCCATCCCGGTCGATGCTATTAATGTCCACTCCAGTCCTGACCTTTACGCCGTTTTTCAACAGGATATCCATTATCAACTTCTGGATTTCCGGCGACATCAGCGACGCGATAGTCCCGGTTTTTTCGAGTATGGTAACATCCATTTTAAGTTTTGTAAAGGTTTCAGCGAGCTCAAGGCTTATGATTCCTCCTCCTATCAGTATAACGGAGGCGGGCTTTTTTTCAGCTACGAATTTTTTTATATTCATTCCGTTCCTCAGGGAGCGGAGAACAAAAACATTTTCATTTTCAATGCCGGGGATAGGGGGGACAGATGCTGAAGCCCCTGTTGCAATTATAAGGCGGTCATAAGTGTACGAGGATGTCTGTCCGCTGCTATTTACAATTATTTTCTTCTGTTTGAAATCCGTTTCTGTTACTTCCGAGAGGGTGTTGATCATTATATTTTTTTTATTCCTGAATTCATCAACATCTATAGCGATAAGAGATTTGTGGTCCTTAATGTCATCTGATATGAAATACGGCATTCCGCATGCTGCGTATGAGACATGTTCACCCCTGTCAAAAACCGCGATTGATATATCTCTGTTTATCCTTCGTGCCTGAGATGCAGCTCCCATTCCGGCGCCGTCACCTCCTATTACAATCAGGTTGTAGTGTGTCATCTTATCCTCCCGTAACAGTTCTTATATAATCCAATATAGCAATATATGCAGTATTTGATTAAGGAATTAAATTCCTGATAACAAATTTTTAAAAAAGTGATAATTTGTGAAAATAGATGTAACCGCCAGCGTTTTTTGTTGACGAATATTGAGTATTTTAGTATATTGTAAATAAATTAATTGATGTGAGGTGTTAAATATGGCAATTAAAGTTTCTGACAGCGCAAGAGATGAAGTCCTTGAGCTGATGAAAGGGTCCGGATATAAAAATCCAGTACTCAGGGTCAGTTTTAACGGTTTTGGTTGAGGCGGTCCCCGTATGGGTTTAGTTCTGGATGAACTAACTGATAGTGATCAGAATGTTGTAAAAGATAATGAAATCAATGTTACATATGATCCAAAATTGAAGAATTATATTGATATGAAGAGCAGCCTGACAATAGATTTCATGAAAGACAGGTATGGTACAGGTTTCGTTATCCACGGCGGGAGTTCCTGCTGACAAATACAGGTCATTTTAAAACAGAAAAGAGAAGGAATTTTCCTTCTCTTTTCTGTTTTATATATTTGCCGGAATAATCGGATTTAAACAGCTTCCCAGAAACATTTCTTCGGGGATGTGACTTTCCCATCTCCGCTGAGTTTTTTAATCGATTTTGTAACTTCAGCTTTATCGGCACCGGCGAGTTCTGCAATATCACCCGGTCTGAGAGGTTTTCCCTCTTTCTTCATGACTTTTAAAATTTTATCTTCAAGAGTCTGCGCCATCTATCTCCTCCTGTTTTAAAATACTGACGTTATTATGATTTCCAGAGCCCGTGAATGTTGCAGTGCTCTCTCGCTGTAACGGCAGACGCATCGGTTTTAAAAACCGCTTCCGGTTTATCTCCCGGCTTGAGGAATTTTTTATAAGAGATTCCCGGAGCGAGCAGTTCAATCCATTCGATGAAATGTTTCTCCTCCATCGGATGCAGTGTGCTCCCCACTGTCACTTTGTAGCCGTCAGATGTTTTCTCGATCATCGGAACATGTTTTTCCGTTGTTTTATCAGCGGTTTTCTCCTCAAGAAGAACCATCGGCTGGCCGCAGCAGATAAGATCAGGAGCGCCCGGGTGAAGAATTTCAACTATGTTTCCGCATTTTTCGCATTTGTAAATTTGTGATTGTTTAGTCATGTTATCCTCACTTAAAATTGTTATTTTATTTTACCCTTGAATATTCTGTATACATAGGCTGAATATGCAATTACAAGGGGCATGCCGACAAGCGCAATACCGAGCATAACCGAAAGGGTGAGTTTACCCGATGATGCGTTGTAAATTGTTATGTCCAGCGAATTATTCTCTATCGAATTTACAAGAACAGGAAACTGGACCGCTCCTGCGATGCCCCATAACGATATGAAAGCGGCAGACGAAGCTAAAAATGCCTTGATACTCTCATCTGACGCTAAAAAATATTTTAATGCTGCCATCGAAATTGTAAAAGCTATGGCTGCTATCCATGCCGGTACTATGCTCATTCTGTCAGGAGTGAATATGTATGCGGATACAAGTGAGAGAACGAAAAGCACGGCATAGGAATAGTAAATTTTTCCAGATATCTCTGATGCGGATTTGTATAGTTCGCCATCTGTTTTTACCATAACGAACGTTATCCCCTGCATCAGTATCGCCGAAAGTCCGAGCAGTCCAAGCACAAGAGGATATGGGCGGAGCAGTGTAAAGAACGATCCGGTAAACTCCATTCTCGTATCGAGCGGAACTCCCATAATGACGTTGCCGAGCGCAACGCCGAAAAGTATCGACGGTATGAGGCTTCCGATAAAAAAGGTCCTGGTCCAGAGGCCCTTGTTTTTCTCTTCGAGAGAGAAGAACTCCGCCGAGACTGCACGCAGTATCAGACCGACAAGTACCAGCATGAGAGCAAGATAAAATCCGCTGAAAACAGTCGCGTATGCATGCGGAAATGCCGCGAATAGTGCTCCACCGGCTGTAATAAGCCAGACCTCGTTGCCGTCCCATACCGGGCCGATAGTTTTAAATAAAACGGCGCTCTTCTTTTCATCCGAACCTGCGAGAAAGGGGAACAGGGCTCCTATCCCGAGGTCAAAACCGTCAAGTACCGCATATCCTGCAAATAATACACCTATCAGGACAAACCATATAATCTGAAGTAATGTTATTGTTTCCATCTGATCCTCCTAATAACCGTCGGTAGCTATGACCTGTTCAGGTCCCTTTTTTATTAATGCAAGGAGAAACCTGATGAAAAAAGCGAAAAGTATCGCATACAGGATTGTGAACATTATTATTGTCGCCAGTATCTGCCAGGCTGGTACCACTACCGATGCCGCGTCAGCCGTCTTTAAAACATTATATATAGCCCATGGCTGTCGCCCTATTTCCGCGCACATCCATCCCATTTCGTTGGAAAGGAGCGGGAGCGGGACTGCGAAAATCAGAAGTTTGAGATAGAGTCCGGTTTCAAAAAGCCTGTTTTTGAAAATCAGAAACGCTCCGATTAGCGAGATCAGCGCGAAAAGCGAACCGAGACCGATCATTATGTGATAAGTAGAGAAGGTCAGGAACAGCGGCGGTCGGAGCTCCCGAGGGAAATCGTTCAGGCCCTGGACCTTTGCTTCCGGATCGGCATAGATCATAATGCTCAGTAATTTCGGTATCCTTATATCAAGATAGGTTTTTTTTGCATTCTCGTCTGGTATTCCGAAAACAGACAGTCCGGCGCCGTTGGACGTTTCCCACAGACCCTCGAACGAGGCCATCTTCGCCGGCTGGGTCTTGCCGACCTGTACCGCGTGGAAGTGGCCGGTCCCGAATTGAAGAAAGGATGTTATGATGAATACTATGAGCGAAAGTTTAAGTATAGGTTTCGCATAGTCGAGGTCTCGTTTCTTTAGAATATACCATGAACCTATGCCTGCAAGAAAAAGTGAACCTGACATCCAGCCCCCTATGACAGTATGCAGATACCTCTCCAGTGTGGAATAGTTGACCGCAGCTGCGAAGAAGTCTATTAAAACCGCCCGTCCCCCCTCCATCGCGAAACCGGCCGGAGTCTGCATCCACGAATTGGCTATGATTATCCACAATCCCGAAAGGTGTGAGCCGAAGAAAACCAGGAATGCTGAGAGCCAGTATGTATTTTTTGAAACCTTGTCCCTTCCGAAAAGAAGAACACCTATGAATACCGATTCGAGAAAAAAAGCAAGCACGCCTTCCGCAGCAAGGGGCGCTCCGAAGATGTCACCCACTATGCGTGAATATGATGACCAGTTTGTACCGAAGGAGAATTCAAGGACAATTCCGGTCGCTACACCTGCTGAAAAAATCAGCGCGAAAATCTTGATGATAAACTTTGAGATATTCTTAAAAAGCTCTTTTTCGGTGCGGACATAGATTGTTTCAATAATCAGTATTATCAGTCCGAGACCGAAAGTCAGCGGCGGGAAAAGAAAGTGAAATCCGGCCGTTAATGCGAATTGAATTCTTGAAAGAATTACTGCATCCATTTAAATGCTCCTGCTTTTAGAATTATGTTATTATGCCTCAGGTTCAAATTCCTCTTTACCTACACCACATACAGGACATACAAAATCCGCCGGTAGATCTTCAAACGGAGTTCCGGGTTTGATCCCCTCCTCGGGAATACCTTTTTCAGGATCATATACATAACCACAGACAGAACAGATATACTTTTTCATCTATATCCTCCAGATATTTAATTTTTAACAGTTTCCAGAAGAACAGGAATCTGTCAGGCGATACATCAATCATGGACAACTATGTTATTCACGATATTAAGTTGTCCTCTGCTTCGGTTGTTGTGCAATTTTCAGAGCTTTCGCCGATTTAAGATGCAAAGAACATTTTTACAGCTCCCATGATGGGACTTTTAAATATACTGATAGAATTAATATTATAAAAATCAGCAGATAATTCAAGTCTGAATCATCTAAATTAAAACTGTGTCAGTAATAATAATACTATCAGGTAAAAAAGTATTACAATAAATATTAAAATAATTAAACATAGATGGGAAGCAAAAAATATGTTTGTTACAAAAAAAATATAAAAATAATAAGGTTTTTTGCCTTGAAAATCTAAACTCAGTCTGATATAAAATGTCATAGTCATTTTTAAATGCTAAATATACAAAATTGTCATTATGGGAGCCTGTTATGAAAAAATATATTCCAGCTGTAATACTTATGACTTTTATCGCGTATGCATGGTCATCTGAAAAGATCGGGCATTATCAGCTTTCGCAATTCATCTCACCCGAAACTTGCGGACAGTGCCACGACCAGATTTATTCCCAGTGGAAGGGATCAATGCACCAGCTTGCGCTGAATGACGTTATCTACACCGAAGCGGCGAAAATCGGCCTTCAGGGCCTCACAGACAAGGATGAGATAGAGGAGGCGGAACTTTGCAACAAATGCCATACTCCTGTGGGCTACATAACCGGATATCCGGTTAAAACATCCGATGACAGAACAAAGATTGCTGACATAGCAAGAGAGGGCGTACAGTGTGATTACTGTCACTCGATCACCGGTGCATATGCAGTTTATAATGCCCAGTACAAGTACAGTCCGGGTAACGGTGAGGAGAATCCCGGCACAAAGAGGGGACCTTTCAGTGATTCGATATCAGATTATCATAAGTCGGAGTTTTCGGAATTTCATACAAAATCCGAGATGTGCGGAACGTGCCACGACGTGCGCCACGTGAAGTTCGGTACATGGCTTGAAACCACATATCAGGAGTGGCAGCAGAGTCCGTACAACAAACAGGGTATTCAGTGCCAGGACTGCCACATGTATCAGAGGCCCGGTTTACCCTCTACTGGCTCAACAAAGCGTGATAAGAATCCGGGAACCGCGTCAGTGGACGGTGTAAAGAGAGACCATATCTTCACTCACTATTTTGTCGGAGGTAACACCGCAATACCCGGGATGAACAAAAACAAAATTTTAACTCAGATGGCTGAAGAACGTCTCAAAAACGCGGTAGATATAAAAATTGATCCGAAAGCGGACGGAAATAAGATAACGGTAAGGATTACAAATAACGGCGCGGGCCACAGTGTTCCCACGGGACTTACAAATGTGCGGCAGGTCTGGCTGCAGGTTATAGTGAAAGACGGCAAGGGGAAAACGATATATACTACCGGCGTCCCGGATAAGAAAGGATATATTTCTGATGATTCGATTATCTATAACACGGTACTGGGGGATGGCAAGGGGAAAGCCGTGGATAATGTGGCAAAAGCGAGGGAGATAATAAGGGACTACAGACTTAAACCGATGCAGGAGAGGGTCGAGAAAATCGATGCAGGAAATTTTACAGGAAAAGTTACTGTCGAAGCATCTCTTCTCTACACAGGGGTTCCGCAGAAAGTTGCGGACAGCATTAAAAACCTGAAAGGGATCAGGATACCTGTTGTTGTAATGAAGAACGTAAAAAGTACGGTTGAAAGATAGAGGTTTTTTAAACCGGGTTTCAAAGAGATAACTATCGTTTTATGGCTTAAAACGGTTTGTTCTTCTGATCCAGGCCCGGTTAAGATAAATGTAATGATCGCACATTTAAGAGCCTTTTATAAATTGCCGGTGCCGTTTGTTACATGGAATATTGACATATCAATGAAAGATATTAAGAATGTATAGAAGCAATAACCAATATCATATGGGGCATAATATGAAAAATCTGCGAACCGTCATTAATTTTTTTTCACTGATTCTGATTGTTATAATTCTGCCGGTAACAGCTTATGCTGCTGAAACAGTCGAAAAATCGGAAAAGCTGAAACTTGCAGTGATGGACCTTAACGCTAAGGGGAAGGTTTCGAAGGTAACGGCTAATGCGATAAGCGACCTGCTGCGTTCGGATATAGTCGATACCGCCCGTTTTGTGATCGTTGAGAGAAACCAGATGGAGGCGATCTTCAAAGAGCAGGGCCTTCAAATGGCCGGGTGTACGGAAAACTCCTGTGCGGTTGAAATAGGTAAACTGGTATCTGCCAACAAGATCATTCTCGGAGAGGTGAACCAGCTTAATAACAATCTGATGATAACAGTCAGGGTAGTGGATGTATCAAAGGGTGTGGCGGAGTTTTCCACAAGCGAGAAAACTGAAAATATAAATGAAATAGATAAGACTGTGAAGAGGCTTGTGGATAAACTGACTCTGCGTATGACAGGGAAAAGACCGGTCGAAAATTATGAGCGGCCGGCCGGTTATTACTTAAGAGGTTTTGTTCCGGGATGGGCTCAGATCTACGCCGGAAATGCGACAAAGGGGTGGTGCTATGCCGGCGTCTCTTTATTGTCAGCGGCATACATGGGGTGGGCCATTAACGATTATCTGGGCAAAAAGAAGAAATATGATGACCTTCAGCTTGGAGCTCCCGATTCAGAGTTTAAAACAAAATACAATGCGAAGAAAGATGCAGCCTTTCAGGCAAATCTGGGAACATATATTTTTATCGGTATATACACGTTCAACTGGATTGATGTGATATTTTTCAATCAGTACAGTCCTGACAGCATCGCATTGCTTGATAACAGGTCTGATTTTTATCTTACAGTGAATACTTCATCATGCTTTTATGATGTAAAAGAAAAAAATCTTGCACTGTCATTAAGCATTAAATTTTAAAGGCGTCTTCCGGGGGATATCATGAAAAAAAAATTATTTTCAATACTGGTTTTTGCATTGCTGCTGAATTTCTCTTCAGCCTGTTTTTTTGATTCAAATCAGGATAATCCTAATGATCCGTATAATAAAGATGTAATACATGTTCCAAAAGATCTGAGCATAGGAATTGTAACAATTAACAGTATATCTTTTTCATGGAATGGTTCGCCCAACATAACCGGATACAGAATTTATCGTTCTTTTGATGATGTTACTTACACCGAATTAACTTCGGTCAGTCAGGGGGTCTCATATACCGGAATCAGCTATACTGACACCGGGCTTACCGCGGGAACTACATACTATTATCAGGTGAGTGCATATAATAACAAAGGAGAAAGTGCAAAATGCAGTTCAAAATCAGTCGCTACACTGTCTAATGCGGCAAATTTAATCCTTGGAGCTATAACTGATAATACTATATCAATTTCATGGGGAAATATAACTGGAGCAGAGGGATACAGAGTTTACCGTTCATCTGATGGAATTACTTTCATTCAAATAAGCGGTAATGTCACTTCAACAACAAGTTATATAGATACAGGTCTTCCTACTCATGCAATTTATTACTATGTGGTTACTTCATATAACAGCGGAGGCGAAAGCGCAAAAAGTAATTCTATTGAAGCCGAAACGCATGGTCTGCCTATTGTACAAACCATAGCTATAGCAGGCAATGTTGCTAAATTCGCATCAATGATCCCGATATCCGGTTATATAGCGGGAACATCTGCAATGGGTGGCGGAAATATTACTGATTCCGGAGGTACTACAGTAACTGACCGCGGGGTATGCTGGAGCACAAGTGAATTGCCGACAATAAGTAACTCTCATGTATCTGATATTGCTTCTATACAGACCGGAGAATTTACCAGCAGTGCAATTACCGGATTAACAGCGAATACAACATATCATGTCCGCGCTTATGCTGTTAACAGTAGCGGGACAGCATATGGCGAAGATGTTTCCTTCAATTCAGGATATACATTCGGCAGCTCTGTTTCCGGAGGACTCGTTTTCTATAATGACGGAACTGGTCATGGTATGGTCTGTGCTGTGAGTGATCAGAGTTCAACACAGATATGGATATCAGGTACATATCAAACCACTGCGATAGGAGTATCGGCACAGGGAACATCAATCGGCACCGGTCAGACAAATACGGCAGCAATTATGACGGCAGATTCATCAAATAACAACGCCGCATATATATGCTCTCAGGTCGGAAGCGGCTGGTTTTTGCCTTCAAAAGATGAGCTGGCATGTATCTACGCCAATTTGCATTCTAGCGGATTCGGCAGTTTTACTGCTGCGGGTTATTTTAGCTCAACTGAGTGTAGTGAAACCTCTGCGTGGGGTCAGGATTTTAATATAACGGCTTATGGATACTATCCGGGCAATCAGATTACTGCTAGTAAGAATTCTCATACTGTATATACCTACAATATCAGTGTCAGGGCGGTCAGTTCATTTTAGACAATTTGAGTAACTGGTTTTAACCGTCCTGCAAATGCGGGACGGGAATTTATTTCGTCTAATACCCGAGAGTCGATGAGCATGTTAAATTCTGAAATGGATAAATATGCAGTCTTTGCGATAAAGACCTTAAAATTACAGTTATTCAACAGATTGTTTTTTAAGCAGATGTTAACAGTGCAGATAAGTGTTCTGTTAACCGTCACCCCAGTATCATCATCCTTGAAGTGCATGTGGCGATAAGATCGTTATCCGGATTAAACGCCTTACCCTCGAATATTAAAAATCTTTTTGTCATTTTGACGATCCTGGCTTCGATAATAACCTCCTTCTCCCTGGGGGGTATCGAACGGATAAATGTAACGTTGAGGTCAAGGCTTGTGGTGGGCCTTTTCGCGGTCATATAAGAGAATGGACCAATTGTGTTATCGAAAAAGGCCGACAGCATCCCGCCGAGGAGGTTTCCGGCCGGGTTGCAGTACTTCTCCTGTACCGGCCACGACATCTTTAAAAACTCGTTCTCTTTAAAATCGATAAACTTACCCTGCATCTCAACAAAGCAGTGAGGGGGGAGGGTCAGCTCCGGAGAGGAACCCATCGCTTTTTTCATTGCATCATATGCATCGTCAAGTTGTACGTTCATGATTGTCACCGGCAAACTAAAGTATTATGTATAAAAAAAGACTTTTAGTGTTGTCCGGGATAGTCAACCATTTTTTAACCTTGGAGTTCTTTCAGCTTATTCAGAACTTCGGTGATATGTCCTGTAACCTTGACACTATTCCAGATGTGTCTAATTTTCAAGTCAGGTCCGATGATAAAGGTCGATCTAACAACACCGTAATGTTCTTTGCCGTACATTTTCTTAAGCTGCCATACGCCGTATTTTTCAAGAACGGTTTTGTTTTCATCACTGAGCAGTATTACCGCAAGGTCATGGTTTTCAATAAACCTCTGGTGGCTTTTGCACGAATCGGGGCTTACTCCTGCAACAGAGGCATTGAGCTTTTTAAATTCCGGAAGGCTCCCTGTAAAATCGATCGCTTCAGTCGTGCATCCGCTTGTGTTGTCTTTCGGATAAAAATAGAGCACCAGCCATCTGTCTTTAAAATCCTTAAGAGAAACCATCTCTCCTGACGCATCGGGTAGTTTAAAATCGGGCGCTTTATTTCCAATTTTTAATTGTTTATTTTCGGCCATTCTGTATCTCCTGTAACACTGTTGATTAAATAGTATCAGAGTGAAGATAATAATTTTTCACTGTTATGCAACCTGTTTTTTTATGCTTATCAATAAATCCCGCCCACATAGGATGTGCGCTCTCCAGGATTGTCTGTGGGGTATGGCATAATCCTTGCCCCCTCCGGGGGTGCGGGGGCCGTGAGGAGATGTCTTAACGACAGATAATGTCGGCAATTTTTTCGAAGGAGCAGCTTATGTCTGAAAATATACCCGGGGAATATGAAAAAGAGATTCTCGGTTTATATAAAAAAATCAAACCCGAAATAGTGAACAGGATATCTGAGTTCAGAAAGATCTGGAAGGATGCCGACAATAATGCTCTCTTCACCGAGCTCGCGTTCTGCCTGTTTACTCCACAGTCAAGCGCAAGACAGTGCTGGAGAGCGGTGAACATCCTTCTTGAAAAGGATCTGCTGTTCAGCGGAGACTGGGACAGTATCAGCAGAGAAATTAATATTGTAAGGTTCAGGAACAACAAGGCGAAATACCTTGTTGAGGCGAGAGATAAATTCTGCGGCTGTGATACCGGTTTGAGGGAGTGTCTTGATCTTAATGCAGACCAGTTTGAAAAAAGGGCATGGCTTGTTAAAAATGTCAAAGGTATGGGATTCAAAGAAGCAAGCCACTTTATGAGAAATATAGGGATCGGAGATAAACTGGCGATCCTTGACAGGCACATATTAAAGAATATGAAACTCCTTGGTGTAATAGATGAGATACCGGAGAGTATCAGTGAAAAGGTCTATCTTCAGCTTGAAAAAAAGTTATCGGAGTTTTCGGCGAGATCGCGTATACCGATGGAGCACCTCGATTTTGTACTATGGTATAAGGAAGCGGGGGAGGTCTTTAAATAGATTTTTCATATGTTCCGGATTTATCATAAAACTTTACGAATGGAATAATCCAATATACGATGAAATCAAGCGGCAATAACTATGCTGCCGGAATTAAAGGTCCACTCGCACTCGCCGGGCAGTTCGGTTACGCTTTCCGATCTTTGAGTCTAAATGAGCTGTTTTTTATGACATCTGCTGATTTAGTATGAACTGCTTGAACCTGACAGCCTGTTTGAAATCCGGTTTTATGCTTATCGCCTTGTCGCAGTCCTCAATTGCGTGTTTAATGTCCCCGAGGTCGTAGTAGGTAAGTGATCTCCCGTAAAATGTATCCGGCCAGAGAGGATTCAGCTCAAGTGATTTGTTGAAATCCTTCAGCGATTCGTCATATTTTTTCAGCATGCGGTATGTAAGTCCGCGGTTTGTGTATACCCTTGTATCTTTAGGTTCCATCTGTATCGCCTTTGAAAAGTCGCTGATTGCTTTTTCGTACTCGGAAAGAGTGAAGTACACAAGCCCGCGGTGATTATATATGTAATGGTTCGGTGATACAAGTATCAGCTGGGTATAAAGATTGATTGCGTCGTTGAGTCTGTTCTCCAGATGGGCGTTCATAGCTTCCACGAGGAGATCGTTAAGCCCGTGTTTCTCGGTAATGCTGAGAGGCTGCAGTTTTTTCGGAACCTCCCTGATCTCTTCATTCGCCTTTTCAGTGGCTATAATGTCAGTTGATATCTTGAGTTTCTCCATTTTTTCAGGAATTGTGGAGACCTTATCCATAAGTTTTTTATGCCTGTCCTGAATATCCTTATATCTTTTTCTCTGGTATTCGCGTATCTCCTGGAAGATCGTATCTCCAAGCGACAGAGTGGCGTTCACCGCTATCATCTTTCTCCTTATGGTGTCCTCCACCTTGTCGATACTGGTTTTGTAGATAAGTTCATGCTCCACCTCTGCCCATGCATCCTGCAGAATTGTACGCAGCTGTATCTCGATCTTCATGTCTTTTGAGTTCTTGACCTTGTTCGAAATATCGGAAGGAAGGATTATCTGTATGTGAATTGAGTCGTATCCGAATTCCCTTATTGAAAGCTCTCTCGATTTGTATTCGGTCTCTACTATCTGAAAATTTTTCTTGATCATCCTCTCGACGCTTTCAAGGTCTTCCAGAAACGGAACAACAATTCTCATACCGATAATATCTGAGATTACATCAAAAGGTTTTTCTATTATTCCATACTGACAGCGTGTCAGGAGCTTGCGGTATAGTGCTTCGAAAGATTTTACTCTCCCCTTGACCTGGGCGTTGCAGCCGCTGTCGGCCAGTATCCCTTCAAATTTCTTTGTCAGGGAATTGAGGATCTTGTCATATTTGTTGTAAATTTTATCATACTGGGATAGAAGCTTGGATTTATTTTCTATCCAGTAGTTCAGACCGTATTCCATTTAGCAATAACCTTTACACGATTTACATGATTTACACGATTTACACGATTTACACGATTAAAAAGATTTAGACGATTAACAAGATTTACACGATTAAAACAATGAAAACGATTAAGGTGTTTAAAAGAATTATATAATATAACAAAATTCAAACCGTTAACATAACGGAAAAATACAGTAAAAATTAAAGAACTGTCCCGTACATGGGAACAGTTTTATAAACGACTAACCGGTCGATTTAAGACATACCCTTTAATTAAAGTCAACGAGTTTATGACATATTTTCGTAATTTATAGATTGATTCGTAAATTCAGGGAGGAAATTGTTTCTATTTTTTATATAAAAAGGGGGATTTTACAGAGCAATCCCCCTTTTTATTCCTTGTTATGTAAGCGGAGTAAACATGAAAATAGGAGCTTTACCCTCTTTTAAATTTTCAGGTTTGTATTCAAAATACTGGGGATCCTCATTTTCCATCTTGTCAATGACGTGCTTATATGTTCTCTTTTTCATTTCGGCAAGAGTTGTTCTTGATTTATTGAAAGTTTTTGCGAATGCAACAGCCTGATTCACTGTGTCTTCTGCATCGGTGCAGGCTTTCATAATTACATTGTATTTCTCAAGCTCAGGTGCTCCAACTTTCTCGCCGGACCATTTCATTCTTATGAAGAGGTGATAGGGCATTATACGTTTCATCCACTCGATCATTGAAGGAGCAAACTGAATTCCCAGATCAATCTCGGGAAAGCAGAAGAATCCCCTGTCGGACCTCATAAACCTGAAATCGCATGCACCTGCGAGCATTGCTCCGTTTCCGAAAGCATGGCCTGTGATCGCAGCTATTGTCGGTACCGGGGACATCATCATTTTTTTGAAAACATCTCCGTTTCTGTATAACCATTTGGAGATATCATCAAACTTTTTCTCACTCTGGGCTTTCATCATCCATGCAACATCAACACCGAGACAGAAGTTCTTGGGATCGCTTGAAGTAAGTACAATGGCTTTTATCGAAGTATCAGCCATGATTTCATCGTAAGTGGAGTGCATAGCCTCAGCCCATTCCGGGTTGTGCCTGTTCTCTCCGTTGTTCATTGTCATTATAGCAACAGTACCGTCTTTTTTCCATTCTACTATAGCCATAACTCCTCCTTATATTTAGTTTTTATGTTAATTCCGGGAAACTCAGCCGGTCCCGTGATGTGACCGGCAATTTTTTTTTATTTCATCTTTGCAGCAAGTAGATCCTGTGATTTTTTTGCTTCACGAACTGTTCTCTCAATAATTTCCTTAACGGTAAGGGTCTCTTTTATGATACCGGCAACCTGGCCTATCGGGAGTACTCCGTTTTTGTTATCGCCGTCCATTGTACCGGCTTTGAATGCGTCAAAACCTATCGCCATTCTTGCCATTGCCATCGATTTTTTATAGCCCATGAACATTATCCCTATGGCGAGCTTCAGCCACGGGAAACCGAGCATCTTCGCTATCTTGCGCGAGCGGACAAGGGCGCTGAACGGATTGAGCCTTTTATTTATAAGTTTCTGTGCGCCTTTTGTTTTCATCACACGCGCTTTCATGCCGTCGACTTTATCGGTGTACAGGGTACTGTAAACGTCTGTCGCGTTTGCGGCCTTTTTCTGGTTTTCGTGTACCGGGCTCTCGACAGAGTCCATGAACCTTGTTCCCATCGATATTCCGTCCGCTCCAAGGATCAGTGCAGATGCAAGTCCTCTTCCGTCGGCGAATCCCCCGGCAGCAATGATAGGTATGTCGATGTTGTCAGCTATACCGGGTATAAGAACCATTGATGTTACGTCTCCGCCATGACCTGCCGCTTCATGACCTGTAACGATAATCGCGTCGGCTCCGTCTTTCTGAGCGGCGAGCGCATGTTTCAGAGTTGTTACAGTTGCTATTACCTTGCCGCCGTAAGCGTGTACGGCCTTGCAGATCCAGTCCCCTTTGCCGAGGGCATAATTTACGACCGGTACTTTCTGTTCGAAAATCACTTTGGCGTTCTCCTGTGCGCCGGGAAAGTATAAGGTTATGTTTACTGCGAAAGGTTTTTTTGTGAGCTCACGAGTCTTTTTTATGGCCTCAAGGGTCTCGCTGGCATTCATTACTCCGGTTGCCAGTATTCCCAGGCCCCCCGCGTTAGATACGGCGGCTACAAGTTCGGGTGTACTGATCCAGCTCATTCCTGAAAGAATGATCGGGTATTTGATTTTTAGGATTTCTGTAATTTTTGTTTTCATAAAACCTCTATAGATTATCCATATTCAACTGTGTGCATATGAATTAGAAAAAAAGTCAGAGCATAATTGTCAAGCAAAAAAGACGTTTTAATAGCGAGATCAGGAAAACCCGTCTGTTATTGACGGCCGGGAGGGGGATTATCCGGTCATTCTCTGTTTTTTCGATACTCTCCGGTAAATTTAGAGATAAGATAAAAAAGCCTTATATAAATCGAATCAGTAGAATCGACTTTTTTTATTGTTTCATCCACCATTGCTTCCGTGTACTGCATAATCGGCGACAGGCTGTGGGCAAAGAGTATAAGCTTCGGGTTAAGCTCTTTTATTTTTATCAGCGTTTTCTTCATGGCCTGCGGGAAGAGCACAGGGACAGGGGGGAGATATTTATCCCGGCTGTTGATCATCGTATCAGCAACATACAGCAGCCTGTTCGATTCATTGTAGAGCATCACATTATGAGAAGTGTGACCCGGTGCGTGAATTGCTTTCCAGTCGCTGAAAAAAGGGAGAACAGAATTATCATCAAGTTTGTAATCCGGATCGAGAAGTCTTTTATAATGAAGAGATTCGGTCTTTAAATCGCTCTTTAATTGTTTAGCCATGAACTGGGACTGCCATGTGTCAGACTTGTGCTGCAGATAACCTCCGATGCCGGAATACCAGAGGTCGATGTCGCGAGGTGCCGCAACGGGAACATGATATCTGCCGCGCAGGATGTCAGCCGCCCCCGAGTGATCGGGGTGGCAGTGAGTTACTGCGGTGAGTTTCAGATCAGCAATGTCTCTTCCGAGTTTATTTCTGACGAATTCGACAATAGGCCTGGCATCGGGCCGCGATGCGCCGTCGATCAGAAGAATTTTGTCTTTGTACTCAACAATAAAATTATTTTGTACATATCCTTCAAAAACATGTAATGTAAAATTTTTAAATTTCATCTTGTTCTATTCAGTTTTTATTTTAAAGAGTTATAACTGCATCCGGCATCGTAACGGCACCACCTGTTCTTCATAACAATAAAATTTAAGTCAAGTGATAAATTAATACAAGCGTTTTATTTGTAAGAAATGGTTTTATAAATATATAAAAGTGCGATAATGTTTAGATTAAACATGTGATGCTGACGAAGTTGAAACCGGTGCGGTTTAAGATTAAACTGGATGTAAAAAACTGATTCAATCGACGGTTCCGTGAATGCAGTTACATTACATCATATACAACAGTTATGTCCGGATAATAAAATCGTAATTTACTGTCTGTTGTCCCGATCCGGCGGTGAGACGCTGTCGGGTAAAATCATTAATTGTGTATAACCCGGATATCCGGCTGAAGTATCAGTGCACCCTTTGCGTCGACCGCATCGGGATTATATACGTAGTTATCCGTCCACTGACCCCATCCGATATCTATGCCTTTACCTGTATAGTCGCATGTATAACCATATCCTGATACCGGATCAGTAGCCGGCTGTATGCCGTTTGCCGGATAAAAACGGTTATTGTTCATAATAAGGTTAAAACCCCAGCCGAGCCCCGCGTCTTTTTTTTCCAGAATCGCAGATCCGTTGCCCTCTCCATTTTTGAAAAAGTTCCCCTGGAATAGAATATTATCGAAGTAATTATTATCCTGAAGAAAAACTGTACCGGATGTATGATTCGGATTCGTATAAGAGTCCAGGAAGTTATCTATAAAATTCACCTGCCCGACGCCGCCGCGTCTTGTAAAACCGTCACAGTGGTTGGAGATGCCGGCACCCGGGTCAGAGTAGGATATCATATCATGCAGATAGCATTGCTGAATCGTACCCGGCCCGTTCATATACGCCAGTCCCTGACCGCCCTTAATATTACAGCGGAGAACTATGATCTCTTTATTCATATCACTGTTGCTTACCGGGCTGCCGTAGAAATGGGTGGCCTCGATATCGGAATCCTTTACAGTATTGATACCTGCCGGTGAGCCGGTGGAATAGGAAGGGTTGGTATTCAGTACGATCCAGCACCGGTCGATGGATATATTACCATTGCGTAGGTCGCAGTCCACCAGTTTCTGAAGAGTGATTGTTGAACCGGCAGGAACCGGATTTGCACCGGTATATAAAGGCAGAGTATTCTTATCCACACCGGCGCCTGCCAGTCCGGTATTGGTAGCATTGACCTGCCATCCGCGGAGTCCACCCGGAATATTAAAGTCCGGAATGTCATCTCCGGTTTTTATTTTACTAAACTCGCATCTGATGGATGAGGAGATTATCAAAAACAGATATACTTGAAAAACAATTAATCTCTTCATGGGGGCCTGCCTTAATGGTTATGATACCATATCATTAATCTATCATAATATAGTGTCAAATATCTTTCTCTTTTTCACCGGAAAGAACCTGATTCAGGCTGATATTACTTCAAATCAGTTTCTCTATATATACTTGACATTTCATATCATGCTATTAAGTACAATATTTCTATTTTAATAATTAAAACGGAATGAGTAAATTTCATTGACAAAGGATTGTCAATGACCAATATAGAAGTCATCACACTATGTAATTGCAGAGGAGATTGGTCGAAATATAATACTGAATATGGTGAACTGAATGAAAAAAATTATTCTGGCTTCAATACTGTTATGTACAATTCCCCTTTATTCCGCTGACTCAGACAAACAAAAAGATCAAAAGATGCGTATTGCCGTTATGGACTTTGAGGCAAGGAGCATTCCCAGAGAGGATGCTCTAAAACTGACAGAGATTATACGAAACGATATTGTCAATACCGGAAAATTCACCGTGATAGAACGTTCGCAGATGGGGCAGATAATAAAAGAGCAGGGGCTGCAGCAGTCCGGATGCACAGATGTCAGCTGTGCCGTTGAACTGGGTAAAATACTCTCGGCAGGTAAAATTCTTGTGGGAACAGTAATGCGTATTGAGGAACAGTATATTATAACAGGACGCATTGTGGATGTTGAGAAAGGCGTAGTGGATTTCAGTGAGAAGTCTGTTGCCGGGAATAAGAGTGAAATAATCGTCGCCGTGTCAGCATTTGTAGAAAAGCTTGCTGACCGGATAGATAATAGAAATAGTGTAAAAACGGATGATGATGATAAAGCGAAAAAAGAAGCGGCTGATAAGGAGGCCGCACGAAAAGAAGAGACTAGAAAAGCCCGGGAAAAGAGGGATACTTCAAAATCTGCCGAACAATCCTATTCAAATGATTATACCGGGAAGATGATATTATCTCTCGTATGTACCGGCGCATTTTTCGGCGGAGGTTATTATCTCGATACCCGGGTTAAAAGCAAGTCTGATTCATTAAACACTCTGTACTCGCAATATACACGGTCCACTGATCCAGCAGAAATAACATCTGTTAAAAGTAAAATCAAATCGGAACAGAAAGAATCTGATAAATATATTCTTTACCGTAACATCTCATATGGAATCGGCGGAGCGGGGGTGCTTGTTTCAGCGTATTATCTGTATAAATATATTACATATACTCCCGACAGGTATTCATCTGATTACAGGGGATTTGACAGAATAACAGTATATCCGGTAATGACGGCATTCAATCTCCCGGAAATTTATAACAGCCGGGAATCTTTTTACGGCTGCAGCATAACTTTTAAATTCTAAAGGAGATGATAACAATATGAAAAAGATATTCAGTTTTGCAGTTCTGCTGGTGATGTTACTCAGCTCCTGTTCTGAAACTCCTTCTTTTAATTTTAACAATCAGTATGACCCTGACAACAGCGGGGGTTCTTCAAATATTCCAGCCGCTCCCGGCGCCGCGACCGTAACAGCTGCTGACGGGCAGCTGTCATTAAGCTGGACTGCAGTAACAGGTGCTTTATCTTATGAAGTATGGAATGGTACAGCAACCAGTTCCGGTTCAGCTGTCAAATTCGGTGATGATACAGCTCTTACAAGTGTTGTCATAACAGGCCTTGCAAACGGGACGACATATTATATATGGTTGAAGTCTAAAAATTATTCCGGCACCAGCAGTTTCGGGGAGATCGCAGTGGGAACACCGACTAAAGCATCAAGCTGGAAATATACAACACAGTTGTCTTCAGGAACAGATCAGCATTCCATGGCATCCAATAACGGTTATCTGTATATTGTTGGAGGACTCGATAATACCGATTCCAATGAAGTTAAATATGCTTCAATTAACTCAGATGGCACTATCGGTATCTGGAAAACAGCGGCCTCTTTTAACGATGGTCGACGTACGCTTACCAGTGTGGTTTATAACGGATATATATATGTTATCGGCGGTGTCAGCGGGTACGGAGGTTCCGGAATTTATTACAACGATGTACAATATGCCGCGATTAATGCTGATGGATCACTGGGAGCATGGAGTGCAACAACATCTTTTGTGACTGCGAGATATGGTCATACCAGCGTGGCGATTAACGGCTATCTCTATGTTCTTGGAGGTTTTGGCGGAGCTTTTTTAAATGATGTACAATATGCTCCAATTAATGCTGACGGAACTCTTGGAACATGGTCTAACACTAATGCGTTTTCTTCAGCCAGAGGTTGCCACGTTAGTGTTATCCAGAACGGGTTTATTTACGTTATTGGCGGAAATGGCCCGGGTTTTTTTAGTGATGTACAGTATGCGCCGATAAATGCGGACGGAACTATAGGCGCGTGGAATACTACGACATCATTAAATACAGGGCGGTACGGCCATACCGGGGTTGCTGTCAATGGATATTTATTCATTACAGGTGGTAACCTTGCCACGGGAGGGAGCGGTAACGATTTAGAATATGCTGCTTTCAATTTAGACGGTACAATCGGGACCTGGAATTCGGGTGCGTCATTTACTACCGGTCGTTGTTATCATTCCGGTACGGTTTATAACGGCTATCTGTATATTTCCGGCGGTATGAATGCCAGCGGTGGTAGTTTATCAGACGTTCAGTATTATAAATTACCTGATTGATATATTGATTTTCTGTGGAAGAATCCGTAATTTTTATACAGAGATAAAACAATGTGCGGAAGATTTGCTCAATCAATCCCGTTGGGTAAACTTACTAAAATTGATCTTTTTGACGAGGTCAGAGGTGAGTACTCCAGCTCGTATAATCTCTCACCGACAGAGAACGCATTTGTAGTTTCATCAACAGATAGCAAAAGAGTTTTAAAACAGATGAAGTGGGGACTTATCCCATCGTGGACAAAACCTGACAGGGCCGGCAGCGGACTGATAAACGCCAGGTTTGAATCTCTGAACGAGAAACCTTCATTCCGCAGCTCCTACAGGCAGAGGCGCTGTATTGTACCTGTTACCGGTTTTTACGAATGGCGGAAAGAGGGTAAACAGAAAATCCCGTATTTTATCAGCTGTGGAAAAGACAGCGACGGCGAGTTTAATCCGATGCTGCTCTGCGGCATCTATGACAGCTGGATATCCCCCGATGGAGAGGTTGTGACAACCTTCACCGTGATTACACGGGAAGCGTCGGGCGAGATGAAGCCGATTCATGAAAGGATGCCTCTGATCCTCGACCGTGAAAATATCGGATTATGGATAGGTAATGATTACAGCCACGAACTTCACGCTGATATAATCTCCGGTTTTGATGCATCAAAACTGGAGATATACCGCGTTTCAGATTCTGTAAACTCGCATTCAAATAAAACAGAACGCTGTATCGAACCTCTGCCGCAGTGAGGTATGCAACATGATAATGAGTAAAAATGAATCGTTAAAGGATTTAAGGAGAATTCCCGGTGTTGGTAAAAGCATTGCCGAAGATATATACTCCATCGGGTATAGATCGGTTAATGAACTTGCAGGAGCAGATCCTGAAAAGCTTTATGACTCCTTAAACAGACTTACGGGAAATGTTCAGGACAGGTGCGTTCTATATGTGTTCAGGTGTGCAGTATATTTCGCAACTGAAAAAGAATATGATCCGGAGCTGCTGAAGTGGTGGAACTGGAAGAATCGTGAATATCCTGTTGCTGAATGAACATGATATAAAGAGCCGGGATTTGCTGCTTTCTCCCTCCAGTCTGCAGCAGACGGAAGAGTGAAAAAGCAGCAACAGAAAGTAAATTCTGAATTACAGATCCCATTTGACGATGGTTTTTAATTCGTTCTCGGTAAGAGTTTTGAATTTCGGCATTCTCTTTGCTGAGACTGAATCGATGATTATCGTTTTCCTTTCGCAGATGAGTTCTTTAGTTGCAAAGTCACCGCTGTGACAGAGACCGCATTTGTCATTGATTACAGCGACGGTTTTATCACCCGGCTGTTTTGTGCACTGCTCTTTCGGATACTCCTTCAGTTTTATTCCGATTCCCGAGCACGCTGTGAATAAAAGCGCCGCTGCTAAAAACATAATTAAACTGTTCTGTTTCATCTCCCCTCCGGTATGTTCTGATAGTTTTTAAAACTGTCGCGTTATTGCATAATGATGATATGTTGTCCATCTATTTTATTTATAATAATAAAATAAATATCACAAAAACGGATTCATTTAAACGTATTGAATTTTACAAACGAATCCAGATCTCTCCTGAATGCTCTCGGCAGAAGTTTTATCCCCGGCTTTAGATACCCTACAGCAATCAGCAGAGGTATTATCCTGTCTTCAGGTATGTTGAACTCCGATTTTATTTTATCTGCCGAGAACCCGTCCATCGGGTGGGTTTCAAGTCCCAGACCTCGGGCAGCCAGCATTATGCTCATGGCGAAGAACGCGGTATTCTTTACAGCGAACATTTTACGCTGAAGGCTGTCTTTGTCTCCGTTCAGGCTGTACGGCATTTTTTTTGCGGCTTCTTCACCCTCAGGTTTTGTATATCCCAGCTCGATCATTCTTCTTACAACATTTTCAATATTTTCCTCTATGGCATTGGGATTAGCTATAATAATAAGCATTACAGAGGCCTCGGTCACCTTCGGCTGGTCAAATGCGCACTTACGAAGGATTGCTTTTTTTTTCGGATCGGTAACTGCGATCACTTCCCATGGCTGAAGGTTATATGTGGAAGGGGAAAGGTTGGCAAGTTCTAAGAGTTTATAAAGTGTTTCATCTGGCACTTCCCTGTCGGGATCGAAAAAGTTTATCGATCGTCTCCCTTTAATAGCATCAATTACGTCCATGATATTTCTCCCGTCATAAATGATTGATCTTTTACAGGATGATTCAGTGAGCAAATAATTTATGCCCGTAACAGATCTAAAATTTAAACTCTATCATATTTAGTATAAAATTTCAGTTTTAAACAGATTGTTTCCCTCCGTTTACACCGAGTCTGCCTTATGGGGCACAATGACACAGGTATTAAAAGCAGGTGAACGCATTTGAAGTCTGTAACTGATACTTTGCACATCAGAATATCTGATATCAGTGTATCAAAGTTTCCTGCCGGTATATACAGATTTAAATTTAAACGAGATCAGGTGATAAATCAATTTTTTGTCAAAATACTTATAAAAAAAATGAATACAGAGGGGATTTCTGATGCAGAGACATATCGCAGATCCGATAAAATTTTAAAAAAAAATAACCAGTTATTCATTTTTATATATATTGTTACTTAAATAATCAAACAGAGGGTGAGATATGTCTGATAATGAAAACAAAACCGGAAGATTGACGCCATCAACCAACAGGCTTCTGAGAACGGACCCGAAAGCCATACAGGTGGAATTTGTAAACCATATGGAGTATTCACTCGGTAAGGATGAGTATGCTGCGACGGTCCAGGACTGTTACAGCAGTATGGCTTTGACCGCGAGAGACCATCTTATTGAAAAATGGATAATGACACAGCAGACATATTATAAAAAGAATGCAAAGAGAGTGTACTACCTCTCCCTGGAATTTCTTATCGGCAGAACCCTTGGTAACAGCCTGATAAATCTCGGTATATATAACGAAGCAGACCAGGCTATGCAGGAGCTGGGTTACTCGCTTGAGGAGCTCCGTGAAAAGGAATGGGATGCCGGACTCGGTAACGGCGGGCTCGGGAGGCTTGCAGCGTGTTTCCTCGATTCTCTGGCAACGCTCGAACTGCCGGCTGTAGGGTACGGGATCAGGTACGAGTACGGGATTTTTTTCCAGAGCATAAGGGACGGATACCAGGTTGAAACGCCGGACAACTGGCTGAGGCTCGGGAACATGTGGGAGTTCCCCAGGGCTGAATTTCTGTATATCGTCAATTTTTACGGAAGGGTTGAACAGTATACCGATTCTGAGGGAAAATTCAGGAGCAAGTGGGTAGATGCCGAGGAGATAGTCGCCATGGGCTATGATACGCCTGTTCCCGGATACAAAAACAATACAGTGAATAATCTCAGGCTGTGGTCAGCCAAGGCTTCGAGGGAGTTTGATCTCAACTATTTCAATGACGGAGACTACATCAAGGCGGTATCGGCAAAATCCGTATCTGAGAATATAACCAAGGTTCTGTATCCGAATGATAATATTTTCGAAGGGAAGGAGCTGCGTCTGAGGCAGGAGTATTTTTTTGTCTCGGCGACGATACAGGATATAATCAGAAGATTCAAGAAAACTCACAGCGATTTCAGGGAGTTCCCGGATCTGGTGGCTATTCAGCTTAACGATACGCATCCGGCTATCTCCATCCCCGAGCTGATGAGGATACTTGTCGACATTGAGAATCTTTCATGGGAGGACGCATGGGATATTACGATAAAAACGTTCGGTTACACGAACCATACAATTCTTCCCGAGGCTCTTGAGAGATGGCCCGTCCCGCTGCTGGCAAGAGTCCTGCCGAGGCATATGGAGATTATCTATGAAATAAACAGGAGGTTCCTCGAACTTCTGGAAAAACTGCATCCGGGCAACCATGACATGGTCAGGGAGCTCTCAATTATCGAGGAGGGCGCGGAGAAGAAGGTCAGGATGGCTAATCTCGCGATTATCGGCAGCCATTCGATAAACGGAGTGGCGGCTCTTCATACTGAAATATTGAAAGAGAGCGTGTTCAGGGATTTCTATAAAATCTGGCCGGGCAAGTTTAATAATAAAACCAACGGCATCACCCAGAGAAGATGGCTGAAGCTGTGCAATCCGAAACTTTCATCCCTGATAAGCGAGAAAATTGGTGAGAACTGGGTAACAGATCTTTATGAATTGAAAAAACTGGTCCCGTATGCCGGGGATGCCGAATTCCAGAAGAGATGGTTTGACATAAAGCGGGCCAACAAGGAGTTCCTCGCGAAATACATTCTGAGCCATAATAACATCGAGGTCAATGTCGATTCGATATTTGACATTCATGTTAAGCGGCTTCATGAATACAAGAGACAGCTGCTGAATGCCCTTCATGTTATCACGATGTATAACAGAATCAAGGATAATCCCGGGGGGGATTTTGTTCCAAGAACGGTAATATTTGCCGGTAAGGCAGCGCCGGGCTACTATATGGCCAAGCTGATCATAAAACTTATAAGTTCAATATCCGAGGTAGTCAATAATGATCCGCAGATAGGGAACAGGCTCAAGGTGCTCTTCCTGCGCAACTACGCGGTGTCGAACGCCGAGAAGATAATCCCGGCAGCAGATCTTTCCGAACAGATATCCACTGCGGGAACCGAGGCATCCGGTACCGGAAACATGAAGTTCGCTCTTAACGGGGCATTGACGATAGGGACGCTGGACGGCGCTAATATTGAGATCAAGGAGGAGGTGGGAGACGACAACATCTTCATTTTCGGTCTTGATGCCGCCGGTGTGGCAAACCTGAAACGTACCGGTTACAATCCGTTCTATTATTACAATAATAACCAGGAGCTTAACAGGGTAATACGTCAGATAGAGACCGGTTTCTTTTCAAGGGGACAGGCTGATCTGTTCAGGCCGATAGTCGATTCGCTTCTTCACCAGGGTGATAATTACATGCTGTTTGCGGATTATGAATCTTATGTAAACTGCCAGATGCGCGTAAGCGACACCTATAAAGACAGGTCGCGCTGGGAAAGGATGTCAATAATGAATACCGCCAATATGGGGAAGTTCTCAACAGACAGGACTATCAGCGAATATGCTAAAGATATATGGAACGTAAAACCTGTCTCTATCAAGCTTTAGTCGTGAAAAGAGTTTCCGGGGCAGGGGTCAGAGCCTGTTCCGGAAAAGATATCAGTTTTTTCTGCCGATCATCAGAAAGATAGAAAAGTTGTTCATTTTGCCTGTTGTATCCGGCTTAGACATCTCTGCCGCTGTGACAACTGAAGTTACTGTAAATCCCGCATCGCTGAAAAATATTTTCATCTGATCCCGGTTGAATCCCTGATGAAATACTCCGTCGGTATTGTCATGGAACAGGCCATTGTCTGAATCGAGATCGGCGATACATAGATAGCCCCCCGGTTTTGTCACGCTGTATAACTGTTTCAGCAGAGGCGCCGGATTTTTTATATGATGCATAGTCATTGTGGATATGACGGCGTCATACCTGCCGGATAAAGTATCACCCCTGTCTATATCAATATGTATCGTTTTAACGTGTTTAATATTCTGAACCGCTATTTTCAGGTTAAATACCTCAAGCATCCCTGTGGAGCTGTCGGCCCCGGTCACCGAATTTACCAGAGGGAGCAGCTGGAGCGAAAGGAGACCTGTACCGCATCCGAAATCGAGAAGGTCCATATCTTTTGTGAATTCAAGATTTTCTGTCAGGGCTTTAAATATAGATTCCCCCATCTTTATACGTCCCGGATTTTTATCCCATTCAGCGGCTTCACTGTTGAAATCGCGTTTTTCTGTTGTCATTTTGTAGTCCTGCAATATCTGAGTTGATTTAATATTTAATAAGATACTTAAATAATGACATATTCGGTGTCAATGAATTTATAATAATTTTTTTATCAGGATGTTTCAATATGTTTTGTGATCTTATTTTAAAACAATATCATATCATATGAAGTATAAATTTTATTATTTAAGTTAAAAAACTGAGAATTACATTATCTCTTTTAAAATTACCTTGATGATGCTCGGTACAGGCCGCAAATGGAGCTGACCCGTGACGGGCAGTTCGACAGCGGTCACCGGTCAGAAAGTCGTATGGGTCTAAAACTGAATTTAGCGCAGATCTGTTCGTGAAAAAAAATGGCTGCGATCCCTTGCGGGAAGCGCAGCCCAGAGTTAAAACGGATACTGCCGGAGTAAAGCGAAGGGTACACTCCGCTTTTTTATGAAATCAGCGCTGAGCCGTAATCGGCAGCATGGCGCCTGAAAAATATCATGATATCATAATCATTTTAAAATATTGGATGCTCCCGGTGTAGGGGTATGCATATCGTTTGGATCCCACTCTCCGCCGTCAGGGATACGTGCTCTTGATGAAACATGTTCTGTCCAGATGCTGCTGTCCGCAGCGACATTCGGAGAGGGATTACCGCTCCCGGTATAAAACAGACTGATTGAACAGCTTTTCACCAGACTGAATCTGATATTTACACCGTCTGCTACGGAGTAGATACTCCCTTCCGGAGCATCTGTTATGTTTGTCATATCGGTAACATCTGTTAAAATTACCAGATAACCGTGTCCTTTAATCTCAGTGCCTCCCGGTATATACAGAATATGTACCGGGTCGCCGTCGCTGTCAGTCAGATACCATTCATCTGTATTAAATGTATATGAACAATCAGAAGTATTGTAAAGCTCGACGAAATCTTCAGATATATAACCGGCTGTGGCGCTGGACTGAATTTCGTTAATCACTATGTTTGTGTAATCGGCAGCTGCCGACGAAGCAGGTTTATTTTCTGTATCGCATGATACGGTTATCATGAAAATTACAGGTAATAAATACAGGCTATATTTCATGAGATCTCCGGGAAATATATACTTCCTTTTTCTACAAAATTGTGATAATCCGTTTTATGGGCGGATTTTCTAACATTACAATTATTTCTGTTGTTTCATCCATTAAAGTTGTAATACATTCATCATTTATTTTTATTTATATCAGAGTTTGTACAGTTTTACGTGTCTCTCTGGATGGATAATGAAATATCCATTGGCCATATTGTTAGCATATAAATGAATTAATGTCGTCCGAGCCGGTAAGGTTGAACTATTTTTTCTTAAAAAATGGAATTAAAGCAGGGGAACCGTTTATCTGATATTGATGGTTTTTCTATATTCCGACGGAGTCATGCCGGTAGATTTTTTAAACATGGTATTGAATGTTGATTTTGAGTTAAAGCCTGCGTCATAGGCGATGCGGAGCAATGAATGCTCGTTAAGTACGTCAAGAGAGATTTTCTCCTTGGCTTCGCTTATACGGTAATCATTTATAAACATAAAGAAGTTTCTGCTACCTTTTTCATTTATTACCTGTGTCAGATGGTGGCGCGGAATACCGAGTTTATCGGAAAGCACATTTATCGTGAGGTCGGGATCGGTGTAAGGTTTCTCTTTCGTCATAAATTCAATTATCTGCCTGTAATATTTTTCGGCGGTTTCGTCTTTAAGCCCCGATTTTTCATATCTTTTCTCGGTTTTGCCTTCAGGATTCTCGGCAGATACCGTGTTGTTATTTATTCCGGAAAGTCCGTATATCGCAGGCTGCTTGAAAGCGAAGTAGCTGAACACGAATATAAAAAACATTGTGGCAAGTTCAGGTGTAAGTCTGAGTATTTCCGGTTCCCCGGGTCCGTATCCGAAATAGAATATCGCATCCGCCATAACTATAAGATACGAAAACAGAAAGCATACAGTAATCCATGTTATCCATTTAAGGCTGATCTCTATTGAATCGTTTGAAAAATAATCGCTTATACTGCTTATATGCTTTCTTATAAGGCGTATAATCAGTATAGAATAAATAATCATCGAAAGGTATACCGCAATGGCAAGAACACTGTGGGTGTTGATAACTAATGGAGTTCTGCCGGGGGCTCTCCCTGGTTCCTCACCGGGAATTTTATCAGGTTTATGAGCGGGAAAATCATCGTGAAACATAGGCGGTCCGGGCATATCAGGAGGATTATTCATATGCGAGAATTCCGGAGGTCTGTGATCCATTGGGGCATGAAAACCATTGTCAACGGGCCCGCTTATCATCATAATAATGAATGCGGCAATGAATGGTACAAAATGAAGAAGCTCATGACGGGTTATCCTGTTAAGAAGACCGGTTTCGGTTTTCGCGTAAAAATAAAGAAACGGACCGTATGTAAAAGAAGCGGCCCTGAAAAACTCATAACCGCGGGTATACTGAAATATATGCATCATGTAGAACAGTTTAGCAAGCATCGGCGAAACAAGTGCGGTCATAAAGAGAATGATTATCAGATTTTTTGTCGTGAACGGTCTTCTTGTTAAAAATGTAAGCTCGGTGATCAACGCAACCGCTGTACTTGCAAGTATGATTGTTGTTATATTCTGTTCTAACATAAAAATTTCATTATTTATTTAAGTAAATTTCCATGATTCAAAAAACAGAACATCATTTTTGCAATACAAAAAAATATATCTATTAAAATTTTTTCTCTCCTCTAAAAAGATTCCGGAATATCTGAAGTTTAAATAAGGAATTCGGTCATGCTTATATCATCAAGGGTCTGGTAATAGGTTTCAATTATATCCCTGTGATTTATTATCCCGATAAAAGTTCTGTTTTCGTCAGACGACACAACCGGAATATTTTCTATATTATGTTCCCGTATCTGCTGTATTGCTTTACTTACATTATCAGTCCCCGTAACAGGGGGGATATCTATCACAAGATCACCCGCAATAAGCAGGTCCGCCAGGGCGTTGTCAAGAATCGCCTGACGTACATCCTTCAGGGTTATCACCCCGGCAAGCTGATGTTTCGTATTTACGACAAAAACATCGCCGTATTTTGCATTCATTATTATTTTTATCAGGTCCTTGAACGGAGTGCAGTAATCCACGACATCCATATCTTTTCTGGTAATCGATTCAACAGTCATCTTGCTGAATATGTCGAGGTCCCCCTTTTTTGTTACATCTATATTTTCATCAAGCAGCGCGAGCGTGTATTCGGTCCCCTTTCTGTGATACAATATCGCCAGGTGGGATATAATGGCCGCCAGCATCAGGGGGAGGATGAACTTATAATCGGTAGTGACCTCAAATACAAGGAGAATCGAAGTAAGCGGGATTGAATTAATTCCGGCAAGGACCCCCCCCATGCCGACGAGGGCAAAGGCTGTAGGATCAAGAGACATGCCTGTGACCTTATTAATCGTTACAGCTGTAAGGTATCCTAGACATGTCCCGATACTGAGGGCCGGAGCGAAGGAGCCGCCGAAAGCTCCCGCCTGCAGGAAGAGTGCGAGGAATACAATCTTCAGCACCATCAGCTGCAAAACCTCCGCCGGGAGCAGCTGTCCCTGAAAAATTCTGTTCATAGCGATGTAGCCGATACCGAACAGGTCGTAGCTGAACACAAGAAAAATTCCGAAAATCAGCGCGACAGGAAGCAGTTTCAGGAAAGGATTTTTAATCTTCAGCCTGTCATTGATAATCGTTTTGAACGATTCTGAAAGTTCCAGGTAGATTATTGAGATGATGCCGCAGAGTATTCCGAGCAGAATATAAAACGGGTACGAGTATACGTCGCCAATATTGTATGCCGGTATTGTGAAGAGTTTCTCGCTGCCGAGAACAGTACGCGAAAGAAGATCTGCCATTACTGCCGCGATTATAAGCGCGCTGAGAGCCCTGTTTTTAAGGTCGTTAAGCAGTATAACTTCAATCCCGAAAAACACACCGGCAACCGGAGCATTAAACGCCGCCGATATTGCGGCACCGCCCCCCGCCGCTGTATACATTATCATATCGTTTGAGTTGAGTTTCAGCAGCTGAGACATATATGAACCGATACCCCCTCCTATCTTTGCGGAGGGGCCTTCCGGTCCAAGGGGTGCCCCTGTTCCTATGGAGATAATCGGTGCGAAAAAATGAAAGGCGGTCTCTTTTAACGGAATTACTCCTTTTCTGATTAGAATCGATTTGATTACGCTGATGACACCTTTCTCCCTTGCGATAGCAGGAGAAAGCCATGTCAGGAGGGATGTTATCAATGCCCCGGCAACAGGGATAAATATTATACAGAAAACAGGAATATCAAAATTAGCCCTTAAATTGTTCGGTCTGAAGAAAGTCCTTGTAACATAGAGGATCTGGTGAAAGACTATTGCTCCGCCCCCGGCCAGAAGGCCTATAATAATTGATATCAGTACATGAGATATATATTTTGAAATGTCTGATTCGAGATACAGGTTGAGATTTTTTTTAAGCAATTCTTTTCTCCATTTTTACATTAACACACCCGATATTTTTATCCATGCCGTATGTAAACAAATTTAATACAAACGGGTCTTAATGTTTTCTATTACCAGATATGAACGGTTTTTAGAATCCGTTCCTGAAACACATTGATTCACTCTCAATAATATAGCTGCTGTAGAACTTCGTTTCAAACAACGGGTGAAAATACCGTGAAATTCAGCAGCCGGTTATCCTGAACCGGTTTACAATTAAGAGTTCGGTATAAACAGAAAATTCTATAACTGTAATAATTCTGCAGCCTCTGTTTTAGGGGAATATACTTTAAAAAAACTTAACAGCGGGATTTTAAAATGGTTGATCCATTATGATATAAATCATTATATGCTGAAAAGTGAAGTGTTGGCTGAACATAATATTTATGATATAACTGAAACCGGAGCAGAAAATGAATGATAAAAATGACGCAAGCCGTTCTTCGTGCCAGCCGGGCGGAGATAACCGGTGGACCGATAACAGCGAACAGATAATAAAAGAGAACATGAGCAGAATAAGGCATAAGATAGTTGTACTTTCCGGAAAAGGTGGGGTTGGTAAAAGCACCGTCGCAGTAAATCTTGCGGTTTCGCTGGCGGAAAAGGGAATGAACGTCGGACTGATGGATGTCGATATTCACGGGCCCAGCGTCCCCAAGCTGCTTGGTCTTGATGGAGTTATGGCACTCGGATCGGGGGATAAAAAGATCTATCCGGTTAAGTACAGCGACAATTTAAAAGTGATTTCGGTGGGATTTCTTATGGATGATGCCGACGAGGCTGTGGTATGGCGCGGTTCTCTGAAGATGAGGCTGATAAAGCAGTTTCTGACTGATGTTGCCTGGGGTGAACTTGATTACCTTATTGTCGATTCGCCTCCAGGGACCGGTGACGAGCCTCTCTCTGTCTGTCAGCTGATACCGGATCCGGATGGCGCCGTAATCGTTACTACGCCGCAGGATGTCGCGCTGGCAGATGTCAGAAAATCGGTAACCTTCTGCAAACAGCTTAAAATGAATGTAATCGGTGTAATAGAAAACATGAGCACCTTTGTCTGTCCCCACTGCGGCAGGACAACGGATATATTCAAATCGGGGGGAGGGGAGTCTATGGCGGAGGATATGGGTGTCCGCTTCCTCGGTAAAATCCCGCTTGAACCTCATATCGTACACAGCGGCGACAGCGGCGATCCGTTTTCAACGATGATTACCGAAAGCCCGACTTTCGCTATGGAACAGTTTAGTACAATTGTGGACCGGATAATCAATGGATAAAAATTCTCTTACGAAACAGCATATAAAACAGACGGCTTTTAAATATGGAACAGATCTGTGCGGAGTTGCGTCTGTCGATGCTTTTAAAGAAGCACCGGAGGGTTTTCATCCGTCCGATATTTTCCCCGGATGCGGAACGGTCGTTGTGACAGCACTGAAGATGCCTGAGGGCACTTTTCTGGGGAAAAGCATGATACCTTATACCGTGACCAACGATAAACTTCTTGACCGGCTTGTGTGGATATCCGTTTCGATGAGCCGCGAGTTTGAAAAAGAGTTTGACGTAAAATGTTTACCGGTACCGGGCGAGCCATACGAATACTGGGATGAACAGAACAAAACCGGAAAGGGTATACTCTCCCTGAAACATGCGGGACGACTCGCCGGGCTTGGGTCAATTGGTAAAAATTCTTTATTAACTAATAAGATATACGGCAACAGAATTGTTCTGGGAGCGCTGCTGATTGATAAAAAAATCGAAGCGGATAAAATTGACGACGAACCGCTCTGTATTGACAGCTGCAGTCTCTGTGAGAAGAGCTGTCCGGCGGGAGCAATACAAAACGGATCTGTTATACAGAAACTGTGCAGAGGCAGCTCTCAGACGGTTAATAAAAAGGGATACTTCATCTATACATGCTTTCGGTGCAGGGCTGTGTGCCCTAACGGAAAAGGGGGATCTGTATGAAATTTAAATGCTCACTTATTGTCGTGGAGGATATAATCCGGGCCAGGGATTTTTATGAGCGTATTCTCGATCAGACGGTGGAATTGGATTATGGAGAGAATATTGTATTTAAGGGAGGGTATGCTATTCATAAAAAGGATCATTTTAAAAAACTGATTATGAACAATACTATTGTACAAAAAAGCAATAATTTTGAACTCTATTTTGAACATGACCTGATTGATGAGATAATTGAAAAGTTAAAAAAAGAGAATGTCGAATTTATTCATGAAGTGATGGAACAGCCGTGGAAGCAGAGGGTTATACGGTTCTATGACCCTGATAATAATATAATTGAAATAGGTGAAAGCATGGAGATGGTAGCATACAGGCTCCACAAAGAGAAAAGACCGATAGATGAAATAGCAGAAATCACATACCTGTCAGAAGAGAGTATTGAAAGCATAATAAGAAAATATTCATAACAGAATGTATTTTGTCGGAACCGGATTTGATTACTATATATGGGAAAGTATAATAGATTGAAATTCGTTCATATCCTTTTCGCTGAGTATGCCGGTCTTCTTCATCGCATCGTATGTAAATATTCCGAAGCTGCCTGTAGATGTCGTGCAGAGCTCTCCCTTCGAGTTATATAACCTTCCGCTCATTACGCACTCCCTGTCGCCGTTCCGGCTCTCTATGCTGCTCTCAACCCGCAGTTTATCATTTGCCATTACAGGCTTAAGATAGTTGACGGACATGTTCCTTGTCAGTATGAATCTTCTTGTAAGAAAAATTGCTCCCCAGCCCATAATTTCGTCAAGCAGGGTTGATTGTATCCCTCCATGGACCACGTTCTGCCACCCTATGAAGTGATCGGGAACTGTTAATTCGGAGTAGACAAGATCATCGTTGCCGAAAAATTTCATTTTCAGGCCGATGTTATTTGCAGCACCGCATGCGAAACATGTGCTGTTGATATTATTCGGTATTTCAATAAAGGATTTAGTCATAAAACACTCTCCAGCAGTATCATGGCGGTTTTATGACAGAAATAAATCAACCAAATTTCTTTCTGAAAATGAAAGAATTATATCAATCTGTGAGACATGCTCATATGCGATGAGCAGTTTGTTTATCTGACAAATATTGAAAAATGTTTAATTTCCGCTCTCAATGTGTATTGTCTATCTGATCAGCTCCTCCCACGGCAGCTCCCACCTTGAACCTGAGTCTGTTGAAATCATGCTGTTAAGAGTTGTCAGAACAACCATGCTGAATCCGAAAGATAAAAACCAGAGAGTCCACTGGCCCCATGCGGGGATCGACGCTACGTTAAGAGCGAGATTAATCGGAAAGGCTATAATGCTCCACCCTGCGGCATAACCGAAGAAAGGAAGAATAGAGATTACCGGGCGCCTCCAGTCTGTCAGTACCGGGACGAAAAAGTACATTATGACCCCTCCGAAAATCCATGAAGTTCCGTTTATCCATATGTGGTACAACGGGAATCCGAGTATTGTAAGCATCTGCGGCGGCTGGTAAATGTATAATCCTGCAGTCACAGAGGGGAGTTCTATTATAATATCAACCAGACAGAGCACGCCCCATATGGAGAAAAACTCTTTTGTATTCACACCCTTTTTCAAAAGACGATATACAGCATATGATACGGCCGGAAATACAGCGAGATAGACGATTCCGGAACCTAGCGTCATCGTCATCCCGAAGTTGCTGAATAATGGGAGCATACTGTTTGCGGGTTGTGTAATATGGATAAGTACGTTTGTATTTCCGGAGTTTAAAAATGGGATGACTCCGGCGCAGAGAGTGAACATAAGTATTGAATCCCTGTGGCGTAAAAGTCTGTATATTGCGTAAATAATGACTGATGCAAGCAGTAACGAACCGCAGATAATCTGCAGAAGTTCCGCATTGTGTGGTGCAAGCTGGTTCGCCTGAAACGGGAACAGGTTTCCGTAATCATTCATTTTATTGCTCCTTGATAAAATTTGATAAATAGAATATCAGGTATTAATCATCTGGAAAACGGCACATATCTTGAGCCTGTTAAAACAGAAAACAATTTTCGGGATGTTCACGTAAAAATTAAAATAACGGAAAATGGAAAAATATCAAGAATAATTTGCTAATATAGCTGGTGAGTATGAAAAAATCAGATATTATTGAACAAATTCATATGCTCCCGGATCTATAGTTCTGCTGTTTGCTCTGCCGTTTCCGTCTTTGTCTATGGGGGGGGCCAGCAGGTTGATGCCGGTATCTATAACACTGGCTCCTGGTTTAAGGTGAAAATCAAAACTGGATGGTGAGACGAAAATATTCTCGTATTGTTCGAAAGAAATCCTGAAATTGTGGTCTTCCTCGACCCCTTCAGCGGCGGTGATCGAGTTGGCAATGTTATTTCTGATGACGCATCCGGTACTCAAAGTCCCGTCTTTATGGTCAGTTATCATTATCCAGGACGGTCCCGGCGTAACACCATTGATATCGACTACCGTATTGTTTACGATACGGCAGTTATGCCCTTCGTAGATAGAAATTCCATGCCAGTGATCCACTATGATCAGGTTGTTCTCTATAACCCAGTCTATATACGGTCCGTCAAAAAGTCCTATCCCCTGGAGGGTGCCCCTGAAAGGCTGGGCGGGATCTACATAGTTTATAATTGTATTACCGCGGAGCACGACCCTTTCTCTCGGAGGTTCATTGTTTACTTTTAGGGACCATGACTGGAAGCCGTCATCATGGTTCGCGTTGACTGCATAACAGTTTTTCACCGTGTTATATTCGAAGAACATATCGTTCCCGATACCGCGCATGCCATCCCCTGCAAAATTTTCAATGGTATTCCCTTTGACCAGAGCATACCTGCCGCTGACAGATATCCCGAAGTTGACATTTTTCAGATAGTTATTTCTTATTGTGATACCCTCTCCGTTGGCGGTAATACCGTTTGGGCATAAGCTGTTCCAGTCGTCAATCGTCCATGCGGAAGAGTCTGTCACTGAATAGGCAGTACAGCTGTCGATTGTGATATTTCTCAGCGGCCCCTGCCAGTTGTGTGATTCAAGGTTTATTAGAGTGTCGTCGGTATATACAGAGGCAAAGGTTGGGCTTATGGTAAGTCCGCTGATTTTCCATTTTGAGGATGAGCGGATGAATACTGAGGAAAACTCGGGCTGGCATCCTTCATCTGCCATAATTGTAATATAGTCATTATTATATGCGCCGGAGATCTCAAGCCTGCCGTGGAATCCGTTTCTTAAAACAATAGTATCTCCGGATTTGACAGGGGCGCCGGGATTAACCGTTATCATTTCGCTCCCTTCAACCGCCGGTTTGTTTTTATAATCGCGGGTTTCAATAAAACCGTTTTCAATGACCTCCTGCAGCGTTCTCCACGGGGAATTGCTGCTTCCGTCATTAGTCATGCTTCCGGCTGAGGGGTCGATGTAGAAGATATTTCCGGTCCTTGTAATACTGTCGGTATTTATCTGATCCGGGTATGAATACGGATTAAATGTCCCCTGGTCAAGCCCTATATGCGGGAAAGCGCATCCGGTGACCAGTAAAAGAACTATATATAAGTGAATTCGATTCATCCGTTATCCCCCGCTGAACGAAAATCATAACAGCATATCGGGCTCTATAAAAAAGTCAACAGATTAATTATTCATTCGGCACAGATATCAAAACCGGCAAGTTAAGCAAGGCTGCGGTTTATACCGGTTCTGATACCGGACATCTGAATGACCTGTAAATGGCATTATATTTTACGTATTGAATGGTCATACAATACTCCTTACATGGAAGCAGCCCGTTTTTGAAATTTTTTAATTTAATATAATATTAAAGCTTGCATATTGTATAGAACGTATGATAAATTAATTTATATAAGGAATATCTTTATCCCGGGGAGAATTCTGTTTGAGCGATATAAAATCTGAACAGAAAAATTTAAATAAAAGATTCAGTATTTTCATGAGACAGCTCCACCTGCTGGCCCTGGTCCAGCACAACGCTTCTGCCGAGAATATGAATTACAGGGCAATGGCTGACCTTTTATCTCTCATATCTGGAGATGAAGAAATAAACGATAAGAATATGGCAACATTTGCGGAGATGCTCAGGGAGATGGGGTTCCCGGTCAATTTTACCGGGGATGAACCGCGTCCGGTACTTGAGAAAGAACTCTCCGTTGATCAGATACTGGAGATCTTGCCATATTATCTGAATCTTATATCCGACACAATGGGTATCAGGGATTGCTTTAAAAGCTATGTTCAGAATCACGGCTCCAGATCTTTGTGGATAATCGGACGTATTTATTTCGCGTCGCTGCAGAAAAAAAGAATTGAGATGACCTATCGTTCACTGGAGGGGGGTGAAAAGGAAAAATTAATTCTGAACCCTTACCGGTGGATATACAGGGACAATGCAGTTTATCTGATAGCGCGAAATATTAAAGCGGACATTTCACTGTACAAACTCAACAGGATCGGGGATGTCCTGATCAGGGATGAAATTTTCAATGATATAATTCCCGAGGCCGGCGAACTGCTGCGGTACAGTATGGGAGCATCGGTTGGAGATAATTACTACAACGTAATTCTGAGGTTCATGCCGGAGATGAAGGAGCGGATCGAGGATGATTTCGGACATCTTGATCCGTTATTCATTGAAACACCAGGCTCAGGTTACCTTGAAGCGGGTTTTACCGTATGTGACCTTGGAAGGGTATGCCAGGCTGTGTTCGGTTACTGCGGAAGGGTGAAGATAGTCGCACCTAAAGAGGCTGTCGACGAGATGAAGAGAATGCTTGACTGGAATATGCAGAATTACTGAAAACATGTTAAACGAAATAATCCAGCGAAACCGGGAAGGGACAACCGGATGAAAAAAGAGAGAATGGAATTTTCGCCGATAGGAATTATACATACAGATTACACAGACCCCGGCAATATGCCTATACAGCCGGTTTCAGACAGCAGCAGCGGTGGCTGGATCGAAATCTTTGATGAGTATTCGGCAGGGCTTGCAGACCTCGACGGATTTTCACATATCTATCTTATATTTCATCTTCATAAAAGCAGCGGCAGCAGGCTGAGGGTAATACCGTTCCTCGATACGGTGGAGAGGGGCATTTTTGCGACCAGGTCACCTGCCAGGCCGAATGCTGTAGGTTTATCTGTTGTGAGGCTTGTCTCTGTCAGCGGTAATGTTCTGAGAATACAGGGGGTGGATATGCTCGATGGAACCCCTCTGATCGATATTAAACCCTTTGTCCCGTTTTTCGAGGATACTGAAGATGTACGCACGGGTTGGTTTACCGGAAAGGACAAGGAAATTCCGGGTAAACTTTCTGACGGAAGATTCAAATAGAATCCTGATACCGGTATAGTGCACGGAGCATGTTTAAAGAGCTCTTTGGGATATGCTGAATTTGTCAGTTATAACCGATTATTTATTAAATCCTGTGTATTTTAAGCCGATTATAAGCATATAAGTTAAAAACTTATAGTCTTTTATAATTAATTATCAGCCGGGGAAAACGTGAACAGAAAATTAAAACTGAATTTAGTAATTATTGGTATCATCTTTGTAATGCATAATGCTCTTTATGCCCTGGCTCTTAATCCGGATGAAAAAATACAGAAAGCGCCGGAAGGTAACATTGAAACTGAAAATACAACGGTAGAAAAAAAGGCTCCCGTCGATCAGCAGGCCATGTTTCCCGTGAAGTTCAGCGAAGTATGGGGTTACCTGATGCGCGGAGAGGAGAAGGTCTTCAGGGGTGATGAGCCTGTAACCGACCTCTGTTATTTCAGCTGTGAACCTGATGCAAACGGAAGGATAAATACCAGGGTAGTACCCCCGAAGCTCCCGGAAACAAACGGGATAAAAAGAAGAATTCATCTCGTAATATCCGATCTTGATAATTATAAAAATATGCGCCGTATTCTTGATCCCGGGAAAGATCTGAGACAGCTTCTTGTTGACGATATAATCGAGGTTTCAAAGAAATTTGACGGTATACAGATAGACTTTGAATCTGTCAGCGGCAGCGATTCGGCGAACTTTATTGAATTTCTGAAGATTATAAAGTCCGGCATAGGGGAGTCTAAAATACTCAGTGTTGCCCTGCCGGCGAAGGTTATCAGGGTAGATGATGCGTATGACTACAGGGCAATATCGGCGATAGTCGACAAGGTTTACATTATGGCATATGACCAGCACTGGAGTACCAGTAAACCGGGACCTGTCGCATCACTGACATGGTGCAGGGGGATCATGAATTATGCGAAGAACGAGATCCCCCCGGAAAAACTGATAATGGGTATACCCTTATACGGAAGAGCGTGGCAGGATCTGAAAATAGTACAGAAAATTCACACAAAGAGTAAACATTCTAAAAAAGGGAAAAAGGGCAGGAAGGCAAAAAAAGACCGTACCATAACCGTTACAAAATATGTCACAAAGAGCTGTTCCATCAGAACGGCGAATATCTCTAACCTTATTAAGGAAAAGAACTGTGTAGTAGAGTATTCACCGGAATCCGGATTCAGAATCAAGTCGCTCGGCCGTTCAAAACAGGTTTTATACTGCGACGATGTTAATGCGACGATGGAGAAGTTTCGTTATTACCGCGGATTTGTAGAGTCGGTCGGTTTCTGGCGACTTGGTATGGAGAGCCCGGAAATGTGGAAAGAGATTACTGTAACAAATGACTGAAGCCTATTTATAAAATTTCGATTCCGAGAATGCATACGTCATCGTTAAATTTTTCAGATCCCCTGAAATAAACGAGTTCCGCGTATAGCGCATTAAGAAGATTTTTAATATTCATGTCCGAGTGTTTATTCAGGGCATTCTGCAGGGCTTCAGTTTCGAACGATATTCCGTCGATGTTCTTAGTCTCGGAAAGTCCGTCAGTGTAGATTATAATTTTATCCCCCGATTCAAGCTGAATAGCGGTGTTTTCGATTAATACATCTTTCGAAACTCCAAGCATCGGCCCCTCTGAATGCAGAACGACAGCTCCGCTTTGATGGTTTACCTTATAGGGGTGGTTGTGTCCACCTCTGGAGAGAATTATCTCTTTTCGGTTTACATCACAGATTCCGTAGAGGGCTGTAAAATATATGTCAAGCCCGAGGTCGACGATTCGGCTGTTGATATAGTACAGAAGGCCGGAGGGATTTCTGCTGATGTCGCCGGCAGAGTCAATAAGCACTTTAAGTATGCCTGTGATAAGCGCGGCATTTACGCCATGTCCGTTTACATCAGCAATGAAAACGCCGAATTTCTCCTTTTCCCTGTATTCCACGAAAGTATAAAAATCACCGCCAATGAGAATCATAGGTTTATAAATCGAATGGATATTGATCCCTTTTACACTGATGCTGTCTGATATCAGAGTCTTTTGTATCGCCGCAGCGAGTTTCAGATCCCTGGTAATTTCATTATCCTTCTTGATCAGTTTCATGTTCTGTGCTTCGATGGTTTCAAATGCCTGCTTAAGCTGCATCGTCATGCTGTTGAAAGAATTTGAAAATTCTCCCATAAAATCTATGGTCTGCTGGAAATCCCCCTGGGCAATTCTTTTGGTCTTCCAGGTAAGATGGCTCAGGTTTGCCTGGAGGTTTTTCAGTGCATCATGAAGCATCATCCTTCCGTCGGGGATATCGTGGACAAGATCCCCATTTGACAGAGAGAACAGGCATTCTGTATAGATGTTTACTTTATCAATAATCTCATTAACGGATGTTGCCAGATTCCTGATGTCTTTATCGGGATAATCATCAGAGATAACGACCGGCGGGCATTTTTCCCCTTTGAGCAGGGAGTTCAGCGCTTCTGTCAGGCCGGTAATTATTTTATTATCGCTCTGCATAAAACATCAGCCTTTAGACTCATCCGGCACGGCTTTAAACCTGCAGATCCTCCCGCCGGAACACCAGCAGTCGATTTCAACCACTGAGAAAATTTTCCCGGTCTGTTCATAGAGAATTCCTCTGATAAACCCTTCATCATACGCGCAGATCTCTTCACCGGTCACCGGTAGACCGGAACGGTCGAGATCTTCAGCGACTGTCAGCACCAGTTCCATTTTTTCAAAATCGGCGGATTCTATTCTCAATATACCGATTTTAAACTCTTTCAGGGCATCCTGCAGCTGATCAATAAACCGGTTAAAATCCCCGGTCCTGGTAATCATATGGGTGTAAAATTCTCTCCCCGCTGATTCGCCAGCCTGTGAGAAAATCTTGTCGGCTTTATCCACGCCGAACTCTTTAATCAGAACATCCCTTATCGTGTACTGCATAAGGCGGTAAACGGAAACCTCAACGGCAGATCCAAGATTGGGCCTGCCAAGCTTTATATCCCCCAGCATCTCCCATTTGAACATTTGAGAGTCTCTTTCTTCTTTAAACATAAAAACCTGCTCTCCTGTGTAAACCGGTTCCTCTTATTAATCTTTATTAAAAATAACTTTCTTAACAATAATATACACAATTGAGGATAAAAACAATACGGTATAATAATATTCAGAAATTTTAATAGAAACGGTTCTGATCCCGATAAGCACATATGTTTTTCCTGAAACTTTTCAGATAATCAGTACAGTCAGTTGATTGTATTAAAAAAATTGGCTATCTTGTACATAAGTTATGCAGTAATAATTCGAATGGAATATTATTGTATGCATACATAAGAAATTCCGGAAACAGCGATTGTAAAACCGGGAGACAGTCTTCAGAACAAGTATTTGATTTATTATTTAAAAAAGAGAAAATATGACAGAACTTAAAGATTTAATAAAAAAAAATGAAGAATGGCTGATGGAGAGGATACTTGAATATGCAAAACGCCGGAATTATACAAAATATACATCGACGTTAATAGAGGCATGGAGAATATCTATAGAGGGTCTTTCCGAGGCTGTCTGTATGGCCATAGATTCAGGTATGGATGTTGATCTTGATCCTGATGAGAGTTTCAGCGGCGATCCTGTGGCAGCCTTCGGCGTGCTGGAAGCCCGGAAGCACAGGGCGCGTGGAATAAGCTATCCAATGTTTATAGGGCTTTTTAAATATTATGTCCAGTCGTATATGGATCTGATTAATAAAGAGACTTTTCCTGATGATCTGAAAGAGAAGTATAAATATTATCTTTTAAGAGTATTTGACCGGATTGAAATCGCCTTTTCCTCGGAGTGGATAAGCCTCCGCGCGTCAGATGAGCTCGAAGATCTGAAAGAGATGAACAGAAAGATGACTAATGAGAAGAACATGTTTCTCACTGTTGTTGAGAGCCTCGCAAATCCGGTATTCTTTCTGAATGATTCAGGGGCAGTGGAATATATCAACAAAAGCGCATCGGAACTGCTTGACATATCCGGGATGCCGGGGGGATTTTACTACAGCAAAGAATTACCACAGATAGAGATCCCCCCCTGGCTCAAGGAGCATGTCGACGTTTTTTTCTCCCGGAACCGGAAAGAGATATATTTTGAAGCTTTCACCGGAGAGGTTGAAAACAGGAAGTCCTTTCAGGGGAGAGTTTCAAGAATGGAGGATATAAGCGATAAATACAGCGGTGCCGTGGTTATCCTGAATGACATTACGAGACTTATAGACGCATGGGACAGAATCAAGAACCTTCTTACGGAAAAGGAGCTGATCCTGAAAGAGGTGCACCACCGAATAAAAAATAATATGAACATGATAAAGGGCCTTCTTATTCTGCAGGCCGATTCGCTTACTGACTCTGCTGCAATCTCTGTTCTGCACGATGCTGAAAGCCGTGTCACAAGCATGATGCTGCTGTATGACAAACTGTATCGTTCGGACAATTTCAACAAGGTATCGTTCCGGGATTATTTATCATTTCTTGTTGATGATATTGTTTCAAATTCAATGAATAAAAAAAATATCAAAGTAGTAAAAAAAATTGATGATTTCATACTGGATGTAAAACTGATGCAGCCGATAGGTATGATCGTAAATGAACTTTTAACAAACATGATTAAACATGCTTTTCAGGGAATTGACGGCGGCATAATATCTGTATCTGCAAAAGTTGCCGGTAAAAATGTAATATTAATAATCGGGGATAACGGGGTAGGTATTCCCGAGTCTGTAGATTTTTTAAACTCGACAGGTTTCGGGATGCAGCTCGTCAAGATGCTTACTGAACAGATAGATGGCAGTATAAGAATTGAACGCGGTAACGGAACAAGATTTGTGCTTGAGTTCAGTATGTTTTAATGATAAAAGCTCCTGCTGTTTCAGCCGGGAACCTTTCCGGATAACGATTTTATTCTCCTTGACAATTAGGACAATCACTTGTAGACATTTTACAACAGGGGAACAGCCATGATATTAAACCGGATAAAAATATACGTAATACTGCTGGTGACCGCTGCCGGTTTATCATGCGGCGGTACCGATATGTGGGACAAGTCAAGAGATGTCGGGGTCCCATGCTACAGTATCACATACAATGCTAACGGAGCAACCGCCGGTACAATACCGGTTGATGCTTCATATTATAAAACAGGGGAAAGCGCGGACGTACTTTTACCGGGAAACCTGGCTCTTGCACATTATCATTTCACCGGCTGGAATACGGCATCTGACGGAAGCGGAGATGACCACGCTGCCGGTGACACAATTGTGATGGGAGCTGAAAATATAATTCTATATGCGGTATGGGTTATAGATCAGCATACCGTAACCTATAACGCAAACGGTGCGACAGATGGTACCGTACCTGCTTCTGTTACACAAAATTACGGTACTACCGTAACTGCTGCGGCCAATAACGGAAATCTTGTGCTGATACCTGCTGACGGCACAGCGGAAGCGAAAAAATTCGGCGGCTGGAATACAAGATCTAACGGTTCCGGTACTACGTATGATGCGGGTAATACTGGTACTCTGACACAGGATGTTACTTTATATGTTTTATGGATCCCATTTGTACCCGGTGATACTGGCCCTGCAGGGGGATTGATTTTTTATGATAAAGGGAGCTTCAGTTCAGGCTGGAGATATCTTGAGGCAGCTCCGTCGGATCAGAGTACCGGAATAATATGGAACAATGGAAGCGACTCCGATACCGGTGCTACCGGTACGGCGGTAGGTACCGGATCAACGAATACAGCCGCAATTATTCAGCAGCAGGGGAGCAGTACATCATATGCCGCTTATATCTGCAGCGGAACAATATCAGGTTACAGCGACTGGTTTCTTCCATCAAAAGAAGAACTGAATTCAATGTATAGTAGTTTGAATTCTTTATCAGGTGCGGGTTTTGCATCAGCCGTATACTGGAGTTCAACGGAGGTTGGTACTTCCAATGCCTGGGCATATGATTTCAGTACCGGTTCTGAGATAGCTTCGAAACCCAAGGGCGACCAGGCAAATGTCCGTGCAATAAGGGGATTTTAGTATCTGCAGATGTGAAATATATGCCGGATCAGTTCTGCCAGATAACAGTCTGACCGGCTGTATTGTAAGATAAAAAGAATTTAATCATTGAAGGCTTGAATAGATGAAAAAAATAAACAGAGACCTGTCGGAAGAAATCCCGGTAACAGAATTTCAGGACCAGCCGGCAGCTGACGGCAGAGAGAAAAAAATGAAAAAAGGTTCAGCAACTCCCCCGGATAAAAAGAAGAAGCTGTTTATCCCTATCGGTTTTAAAATGATCACAATAACGTCGCTGATTGTGATAACTTCGCTTGCCGGGGTTGCGGTTGTGGCATCCTTTTTCTTCCGCAGCGACAATGAAGTCCGTGCGATGGAGGATACCCTCAGATATTCCACTCTTATATCAAAAAAGGTAAAATCGGATATTATCTCTATTGCTGACAAAACAAGAATGACCCTTATCAATATCAGCGATGATGCTAAAAAAACAAAGAACACAAAAAAGATAAAAAGTAAAAAAGATAAAGGTGAAGCGGTTAATACAGCCTTCGCGGATAACCTCTTTCAGCGCGACCCTGATCTGTTATATATAGCTGTTCTGAAAAAGGGTGATACTGCGCCCCAGATGGAATTCAGGAGCAATATGTCGATGATCAGGGACAATGCGTATGCCGAATTTCTGCGAGCTGAGAAACCGGACTTCGACCGCGCATTCAGGGGAGACGAGGTGCTGATGAATCCATCGGTCTATCTGAACGAACCGGTAGTGGGGATGGCAATACCGTTCGAGATAGTCGATGATCGTGAAAGTATAATGATTGTTCTGTTTTCGATGGACAGATTGACCGAATCTATCAAATCCCAGAGCGTGGTCAAAAGCTATATAGTTAACGGACGCGGTGATATAATCTCACATTATGATCCTTCAATAGCGCGGGCGAAGGTCAACCTCTCATCTCTTTCAATCGTAAAACTGATGATGACAAATCCGAATCCGAACGGCCAGACCTTCTATAACGACGAAAGGGGGGAGCGTCACCTGGGCGCGTTTCAGCGCATAGGTTTTACAGACGCGGCGGTAATATCGACTGTTCCTGAAAAGACGGCCTTTGCCGCGGTTTATAAAATACAGAGAATAATATTTTTCATCACAGTTATTGCACTCGGTTCAGCCGTCATATTTATTTATATATTCTCGAAGACTCTTACCGGGCCTCTCGGGAGGCTGATGAAAGCGGCAAGTACAATTGAGCAGGGAGATTTTTCCGTTGTAATTGAGGAAAAGTCCCGGGATGAAATCGGGAAGCTCAGTGAATCGTTTATGCAGATGGCGCGCGGACTTACAGAAAGAGAGAATATCAAGGACGCTTTCGGAAAGTTTGTCAACAGGGAACTCGCTGATCTTGTTATGAAGGGAGAACTCAAACTGGGGGGTGAACGAAAAGAGGCGGCTGTATTTTTCTCAGACATACGATCTTTTACAGCCATTTCTGAAAACCTTGAACCGGAAGAGGTGGTTGAATTTTTAAACGAATACATGACCATAATGGTCGATTGCGTTAACAGAAATTACGGATCTGTTGATAAATTTATCGGTGATTCGATAATGGCCATATGGGGAGCGCCGCTTTCCCACGGTAACGATACTGAAAATGCCATAAACGGCGCGCTTATGATGCGGAAAGCCCTGCTGGAGTTCAATAAAAACCGCGGCAGTGAAAAGAAGCCTGTTATAAAAATTGGGTGCGGAATAAATACTGGACCTGTTCTTGCTGGACAGATCGGATCTCAGGAGAAGATGGAATATACCGTTATAGGAGATACCGTTAACCTTGCGTCAAGGATCGAGTCGCTGAACAAGCCTTTCGGAACGGACATACTGATATCAAGGGATTCATATCAGCTGGTGAAAGACATCTTCTTGATGGAACCTATGAAGAAGATAAAGGTCAAGGGGAAAACAAAATCGCAGCAGATCTACGCCGTTCTGAAAAGACTTGATGATCCCGATGGGCCGAAAAACCTCAGGGAGCTGAGAAAGCTTGTCGGCATAGATTATACAAAAAGCAAAGAGTCGTCAGAAGAAGAATTTGAAGATGAAGAAGTGAAGTATGAGATCCTGGATTAAAGATACTCTTGTGATGACCGTCTGCGGTGCGGTAATCATCGCTTCCGTTTACGCGCTCCATAAAGAGCTGACTGTGCGCATCGATAAAAACAGCGGTGATGCAATCGGAACGGTAATATTCAAGAAGAAAAATACAGAACGTAAATATGCGGAATATGTTATATGGGAGGATATAGCGGCATACTCACCGGTCTATAATTACGACTCTCTTCGTACGTTCAAGGGTTCGGCGGCATCGATACGTTTAAACAGCGGCGCTGAAATATCTCTGGATGAGGATACAATGATCGTGCTGATCGCCGATGAGAAGGGAGTTAAGATTAATTTTGACCGTGGTACGGTGAGCGCAAAGAGCGGCAAAACTCCTGAAAAGATAAGTCTGAACACCAGAGACGCATCTATCTCGATGAACAGGGGCGAACTCGCGGTGAAAAAAGATGCCGGAAGCGTGGATGTTAACGTTTCCTCCGGAGAAGCGCAGATCGATACCGGCAAGGGAGATGTAAAGAAAATTGATGTCGGAGCGTCAGCTCTGGTGGTAAACGGCAAAACGGAAGTCAGAAAAAATATCGTGATACCTGAATATCCAAATGCTAATACCTGTTTTGTTACATTTAAAGGCAGTGAGAATATAAGTTTTAAGTGGAAGAGCGATTCTTCCGCCGGAGAGACGATTCAGCTGTCAAAAGATTCCGGCTTCAGCGATATAGTGTATTCGGCAAAAGCCGCCGGCGGAAAGCATGAGTTCAGCGTAGTTCCGGGGGATTATTACTGGAGAGTGACTGCAGGCACAGATATATCGCCGGTGCGCAAATTTTCACTGTTCAGGGATACCCTTCCGGGGCAGGTATACCCGAAGAACGGAGAGAATGTTACGGTTACCGGCATCGGCGGATATGTAAGCTTTAAGTGGATCGGTTCGGAGTATGCTGTTGCTAATGATTTTGAAATTTCGCAGAACCGTGACATGACAAAGGGCGTGAAAAATCTGAAGGTCAGCAATAATACAGTCTCGGTTGACGGAATACCTGCAGGGACTCTCTACTGGATGGTAACACGTAAATATCCGGACGGATTTGTGGTTTTCGGCCCGGATAAATTTGTAAGCGGATTTAATCTTGAACTGAAAAAAATTTTAAGGGGCAAACCAAAACCGATTTATGATAAAGAGATGTTTGCCTCCACCCTTACTGAAAATATAATTCTGAACTGGGAGGGGTGCGAAGGGGCAAAGGATTACAGGGTGGAGATTGCAGCTGACCGGGAATTTAAAAAAGTGTTCCGGTCGTTAACGTTAAATTCGACTTATTACAATACAGGTAAAATGACGGAAGGGAAGTATTACTGGAGAGTTGCGGCGAATTACGATAATGGTGAATCTGCTTTATCGGAGAGTGTGTCGCTTTCTGTTGCAAAACCGGGACCTGTTGTATATATAAATCCTGTCAATGGCAGCACGATTTCAAACCTCGCCAGCCCTGTAAGGTTTGTATGGAAAGACGATTCCGGAATCGGAAGCTATCTGTTTGAGATATCGTCCGATGCAGACTTTAAAAAGATACTCTCTTCAGCGAAAACAGATCTGCAGTATTATCTGCTTAAAAATACATTTTCAGGGAAATTATACTGGAGAGTATCAATTATAGATAAAAACGGTTCATATATCGCCAAGGGTAGGCCGTCTGTATTTGATATGCCGGAGATCCTTTCGAAGCCGTCTGCAATTTCACCAGTCAATATGAATGTGATTAATCTCGACAAACAGGAAGCAATTAAATTTCAGTGGGAAAAAGTCCCGGGCGCAGATTCATATGAACTTGAGATCTTTCAGAGGGAATCCGGTATAGACAGATCGCTTATAGTGATGAATTCGAAAAGCCCGATTATAGAACTCCGTAATTTTGAAATATTGAATCCGGGTACAATCGTCTGGATTGTCAGGGCTAAAAAATCGGTCAACGGCGTAATATCCGGTTCAAGTGAATCAGACCGAAATTATTTTGTCTTGAAAGTGACCGAGGATATATCCGCTCCAAAATCGAAGGTAGAGGGTAAGATATATGTCAGGTAGAATATATGCCGCGTTTTTTGTTTTCTTAATAATCTCGATGCTGCCTGCAGCGGTTTTATTTCCGGCACAATACGGAAATTCCCTGAGCTGGGAGCCTGTTGATGGTGCAGGGGGATATATAATTGAAATCAGGGATTCTCAGAAGAAAATGATCGTCGAGAAGGAGATCGACGTAACGCACTTTGATATATCAAGACTTGCTCCGGGACACTACCAGTACAGGTTGACTACTCTGAATAAGCTTTCACGCAGGGGGAACAATACCGGCTGGATAAATTTTCAGGTGGAGAAAGCGGTAATACCGGTGATAAAAAGTATATCCGGTAAGGTTCTGTATAACACATCTGATAATTCCCCTTTGACAGTTTCCGGTGAAAATTTTCTTTATGATACAAAACTGTATCTGAAAAAGGGTAATGAAACAGTGGAGCTGAATACCAGATTCATATCGGAGAACGTACTGACGGCTTACTATAGACCGGATAAAAAAATTTCGGGTATATATAAACTTGTAGCAGTCAACAGTGGGGGATTTGAATCTGCGGCAAGGCTGGAGATTGAAGTAATTACCGCAACAGATATTGTATTCAGGGACAAGGTGGAGGGTAAGATATCGACAGAAATAACTAAGGCCGGGGAAAAAGTGGAGAATAAAACCTCGACCGAAACAGCCAGGGTCAGGGAATCAGAAACTGCTAAAAATGTTACTGTAAAAGAAGACTCAACCAAAACTAAAACTTCATCCTGCAGCTTCCCCGATCTGACGAACCTTGCGTTCGGTGCAGGATGGGATGTGGCATTACCTGTTGGAAGCTGGTCGACGAAACTCGATCCGTCGCTGGCTGGATTCAGCCTGTTTATCTCATACCCCCTGGCTGAATTTTCAGCCTTTAAAAATATCCGGTTTATGAAAAACTTCGGTATCGAAGCGGTTTTCAATTACGCTGATTACAGCTTTACCGATGGGACCGGTCAGGAAAGTTTCAGCAGGAGCGGCGGCTATGCCGGTATCAATTATGTTGTCACCCCCGGGATGTTTCCGTCTGCGGTGTCTCTTCTGTTCAACCTGGACGCCGGGACGGCATATACATCAATGACAGTATTATCATACAAAAAGCCTGTGGATCATAAGAGCATCGATTTTGCCATGAAGTGCGGAATGTCGATAAGATACAAATGGTTCAGGCATTTCTTTACTGACCTTTCCGCAGGGTACGACAGGATTTTTTTTGTGAGCCACCCTCTTGACGAAGTGACAGTTTCACTGAAAGCGGGTGTTCTGTTTTAGTGAGAAAAAAGGCTGCCGTTCATGGCAGCCTTTTTAAAATATATCTTCTATTTTACAGAATCAGCGAACTTCTTTCCGAATTCGATGCAGAGTTTCTTCGCTTCGTCGTCCGGAGTCCAGTTGACTTTTATCCCGTCGTTTTTCAATTCGAATCCGGCTTTCTGTGCAAGTTCATTCAGCATCGGCACTGACTCGCCGCTCCAGCCGTAGCTGCCGAACGATGCCGCTTTTTTATTTTTAAATTTCATGCCGCGGACCTCTTCAAGAAGACCTGCCATCCCTGACAAAATACCGTTGTTGATTGTTGATGATCCGAAAAGAACGGCTTTTGATTTAAAGATCTCCGAGATGACATCGTTTTTGTCGCTCTTCGCAATACTGTACATTTTCAGATTGACCGCGCTGTCGGCCTGTTTCATTCCCTGCATAATGTTCTCGGCCATAAGGCGGGTGTTGTCCCACATGCTGTCATATACTACCGTTATCTGGTTTTCCTGATAGCTGTTTGCCCATTCGAGATATTTTTTTACTATCTGTACAGGGTCCTTTCTCCAGATAACTCCATGGCTCGGGCATATCAGGTCAATGGGGAGATTCATAGAGAGAATTTCATTGATCTTCCTGGTCACCATCGGGCTGAACGGAGTAAGGATGTTGGCATAGTACTTAAGCGCCTCGGTGAAAAGCTCGTTCTGGTCTACAAGGTCGTTGAACATATATTCCGATGCATAGTGCTGGCCGAAACCGTCATTGCTGAATAATATGTTATCGCCGGTAAGGTAGCAGAACATTGTGTCGGGCCAGTGCAGCATCGTCGCTTCAATGAAAATAAGTTCCTTGCTGCCGAGACTGAGCCTGTCACCTGTTTTAACCGGATTAAGGTTCCAATCTTTGTGAAACTGACCTTTAATCGATTTAATACCGTTAGCGGTGCAATAGATCGGTGTATCGGGTATATGCCTCATCAGGGCGGTGAGTGCGCCGCTGTGGTCTATCTCGGCATGGTTAGTGATGATATAATCAATCTTCTTCAGATCAACCTCTTTCTGAAGATTTTCAACAAACTCCTCCGCGAAAGGGTTCCATACTGTATCTATCAGCACGGTTTTTTCTTCTTTGATGAGATATGAATTGTAGGTAGACCCTTTGTGTGTAGAGTATTCGTCTCCGTGGAATTTGCGGAGTTCCCAGTCGGTCTTTCCGATCCAGTAAACGTTATTTTTAATATGAATATTCATTAAATCCCCCTGTTTTCATAAATTATAAAATATTGAATAATCTTTGTTTCCCGCAGACTATTCTTGTTACATTTTAACTATTATATTTTAATATCAATACAAAAAAAACAAAATCAATGATTCAAGTCAATAGTGACTGAATTGATTTTTATTTTAAATTATTGGATAGCGGTTAAAGTTTCAAAATCATGCTTTACTTTTTTTAGCACATGTGGATTATTATGTAAGAATTGATTATATTTTTAAATAAATATATTAGAATTCAGGGTTTATATAAAAACTCGCAAGATATAAAAATGAATTCTGCATAGTATTGTTGGTTTTTAGAGCAGCTTACAGATTCAGATGCTTTAATAGCGTGATTTCGGAAGAACACTTTCAGGGAAATTATGAATACAGACAGAAATCTATTACTCAGCCAGTGTCTTGAAGCCCTCGGGCTGGTTCTTGAGTATGATTTAAATGATAAAACCGTTCATCAGCATGCTATAAGAGTAGGGCAGATGTGTGCGATAATAGCCGAGAAGGTCGGGCTCCCTCCGTACAGAATACAGCAGATGTATTATGCGGGACTTATTCACGATATAGGTAAAATTGCCATAGGCACCAGCATTCTTATGCAGAAAAGAAAACTGACAGATGATGAGTTCAAACTTGTCCAGATGCACTCTGTCATTGGGGGTAAGATCGCCGCGTCTCTGCCGGAGTTGAGCGATCTGTCATTCTGGATAAGGTGGCACCATGAGAAGTGGGACGGATCCGGTTATCCGGACCGTCTGTCGGGGGGACAGATCCCGATTGAGGTGCAGATATTGAGCGCTATCGACTGTTTTGATTCCCTGCAGACACCGAGGCTTGACAGGGACAAACTTTCACAGGAGGAATCTGAAAAAGTTATAAGGGAACAGCGGGGAACTTTTTTCAATCCGGTTATAGTCGACCTGATTTCAGATATGATCAGGAACAAGGAGATTCTGCCGGGGGAATCATCTGAAAAATTTCTCCAGATAAAGGAGAGATATATAGACAGGGATTATCATCAGGGGGCAACAGACTACTGGGGCGAAATCAGCATGGCTGGAATGTTCCCGATACTGAAGCTATTTGCCCGGGTGATAGATGCGAAGCATGGCTATACACATGGTCATTCTACCAGGGTGGCGGTTCTTTCCAAATATATCGCCGAAAAAGCCGGATTTTCACCAGTCGACATCATGAAGGTCGAAGTCGCGGGGATGCTCCATGACGCCGGTAAGATAAGCATCCCCAATGAGGTTCTTGATAAAATAAATTCACCGAACGATGAGGAGTGGAGGCTGATAAAGAATCATCCTGTTCATTCATACAATATATTGAAGAATATTCATATGATGAGCGAGATAGCGGATATAACAAGACAGCATCATGAGAGGCTTGACGGTTCAGGATATCCCGATGGACACCGTGAAAGCAATATTGGGCTCCTGGCACAGATTATCGCCGTATCCGATTCATTTGATGCAATGACAAGTGACCGCGCCTACAGGGAGATGCGATGTGTTGATGCCGCCTACAGGGAGATTGCTGAAGGGGCCGGGAGGATCTACAACAGGGAGTTCGCGAAGATTCTCACCGACACGCCTCATTATTATATCAATGCACTGTTTGAGATGAATATCGGATAACTGTAATCATTCTGCCGGTGCGGCATCGGCGATGACTGATATAGCAGGCTCCTGCCTAAATCGAAATATCCTTACCGCAGTGAGGACACTTCTTAATCTCCTTTGCTGATTCATTCTTTTTATTGTGCATTTCATCTATCAGGCCCGATGCCAGTATCCCGGTCGGTAGAGCGAAGAGTCCTATCCCGATTATTGATATCACAGCTCCAAGAAGTTTCCCTGCATAAGTAACCGGGAATATATCGCCGTATCCGACTGTTGTCAATGTTGAGACCCCCCACCACATGGCTGCCGGGATGCTTGAAAACAGTTCAGGCTGTTTTTCATTTTCGATGAAATACATCAGACTTGATGATATAACCAGAAGGATTGCCAGAACAAAAACGGTTACCAGAAGTTCCGGTTTTTTTGATCGGATTACGTTGATCAGCATCTGAAGCGAGCCTGAATATCTGCTGATCTTGAATATACGGAATATCCTGAACAGCCTGATCGCCCTGATGAACCGGAGATCGAGTGTAATTATCATCGGAATATAAAAGTGGAGAATGGCCGCAAGGTCGATAAGAGCCATTGGTGAAGCAATATATTTCAGTCTGGCAGTGAGAGCATTACCTTCTTGTGATTCGGTACATGACCATATCCTGAGTACATATTCAATTGTAAATATTGTCACGGAGACCACTTCAAAATTATAAAATGAGCTTTTAAACGAGGTATCTATGCTCTGCACGGTTTCAAGGATCACGGACAGAACATTAATAATTATCAGAGTCATTATGAAAATATTGAATGCCCTTGCATATCTGTCTTCCGGATTAACAAGGTTCATTATAACGTAAGTTCTATGTTTCAGGTTATTTATCATAAGAAACCACGATAATATTATGATCATTTTTTGTGGAAATTTCAAATTAAAAGTGAAAAGCGGTATACATGCAAAAAATCGTTTGAAAAAAACCGGCAATGTGATTTTTTTTATTTTAATACGAAAATATAGTATTTAACGATTGAATTAAAGCTAATTGTCACTGCGTTCGCAATGACCTGGTACTAATTTGTTCGTAAGTTCTATAGTTTTTTATCAGAGATATGAATAATAAAAAACCGGAGGTGTCAGCATGGGCAGAAATTTAAATGTTTTTATTATTATAGCATTGATTTTTATTGGCGGTAGCAACGTATCTTTTTCTGCGGGGAAAGAGATAGTTCTGCCGAAACCGGACAGGACAGGCGGTATCCCGATTATGGCAGCGATCAATAAGCGGGAGTCATCGCGTACATTTTCCGATAAGAAAATACCTGAACAGATTTTATCGAATATACTCTGGGCCGCCTGCGGAATTAACCGCCCGGATTCGGGCAAGAGAACCGCTCCATCTGCAATGAACAGGCAGGAGATAGATATTTTCGCAGCTACGGATAATGGACTGTACAGATATAACGCCGCCAGACATTCAATTGAACTTGTAACGTCAGGGGATATCCGCTCGCTGACAGGTATTCAGGGTTTTGTGAAAAACGCGCCTTTGACGCTGGTTTTTGTAGCGGATATGTCGAAGGTGGCAGGGGACAAACGCGATGACAAGTTGATCCATGCAGGTGCTGATACGGGATTTATCGGGGAGAACGTTTATCTGTATTGTGCATCGGAGGGACTTGCAGTGGTGATAAGGGTATATATTGACAAAGAAGCGCTGGGTAAGGCGATGAATCTGAAGGAGAGCCAGATGATCATTCTTGCGCAGACTATAGGTTATCCCGGTAAATAGATTTAATTCACAGTATCTGAGTACATAAGGCGGAGTATGCGGCGCCAGGCGTATTTCCAGGCGCCGGTGAAGTAATGGTCCGACGCCTCGTGTATGGTATCTATCGTTATACCGTTTTGTGATGCAAGATTTTCTGTTACGGTCATAGGAAACCAGTTATCGGAAAGAGGGAGAAGTATTGTTGTCGATGCGCTGTGGAGCTTCAGGTCGTGAAACGCATTGAAGCCTTCAATAAACAGCCTCTGCATCAGTGAGCCGATCATTACTTTATCCGATACTGCATCAATTTTTTTCCTGTATGAATTTGTCTCCCATTCAACGGGGTCCATCCAGTCGCTGTTTTCGAGAATTGAAAAAATGAGGTTTCTGTCTGATGTCAGTGATGATATTATTGTGTTAGCCTCCGTCTGGTTCCCTTTTTCATAGAGGTATCTGTAAGACTCTTTACTGTCAAGGACAGGTGAAACGAGTATATATCTACGGACAGATCCGAACATTGTGCCATATTTAAGTACAGCGCTTGCACCGGCGCTGTGTCCTGTTAACCAGAGTGGAATGCTTTTTATATCAAGAGTTTCGAGGTATTCATGCAGATCGCGAATGCATGTTTCAAGGTCGAACTGCCCTTCAGAACAGGCATGACCGCGCGGATTGAACTGTACTACAGAGATCCCTTCGTTGTTGAAATCCTCTACCGGGAGTCTGTACATCGCGGTATTACCTGTCATGCATGGCCATAAGACAAGAAGGGCCCTGTGGTTTTTTGTGAAATTTTCAACGATATCAATCTGGATTCCGTCTGATGTCCTGAACATATGATCCCCGGAAGTATGATGATGTTTATAGTCTGTAGTAATTGTTGTGTGTCAATCCCAATTTGGTCTTACTGATATCATGTATCAAAACCGGATCATCAATAGCTTATAGGGAGATGTTTTCCTTCGCGGGAGCGGCTTTGAGGTCTGCTCCGCGAAGGATGCTGTTCAATCAGTAGGTTCTGTTGCTGAAGATGCTGACTATTTCGCCAAGATCGTTCAAATCGTTTGTTCTGTCGTAATAAATGGTATTATACTTCATCGGTATTTTCTGATAGAGGAGCCATGTCCAGTAATATCCTATGTATTCGCCAGAGTCGGGATTCTTATTCGAGTTGCTGTCGAGAATTACATAGATATATACACCGCCGAGACTTACAACACCTGATGCGGATGTCGTTTTTGATATTCCGTCATAGATAAACGGGAACATTTCAAGTGTTACTGAATCTGTCAGGTTCGGTATGGCCTTGATATAATCCATAGAGAGAACGTAGTTCATATCCGTAATACTGTAGTCGGATGTGTTGACACCATCTTCATGAACCATTACAACGATCAGGTCTTTCCCTATTATGCTGCTTGCAGGCAGGCAGTTCGAACCTGACTGGTCGAAATTGAACATGAATTTGCCATTGTTTTTATAGATAGTCTTGTCTATGCCGAAACTCCATCCGCTAGTGAGATTCGCGGTATTGACTCCGTCGGTCAATACTTTAGAAAAGGAAAAACTTGTCTTGTTCTGATAATAACCGAATTTGTCATTATTATCCGGACTCGGGAAACCGGCTACATAGTTTTTATCCCAGAGGGCCAGTATCCTGATTTCATCTCCGGCCACAAGTCCTGTGCCGGCAAGGTTGATATTATATGAAGTTGAACCCTGCGGCAGTTTCACGAAATATTTCATCGATGTCATCGGATCGCTGAACAGGTCAAACGTAGTAGCAGCCTTCGCGATGATGATATAGATCGGTTTTGAAGCAGATTCGGTTGTATACCCGATCGGAGCCGTGATGGAGCCGGTAATCGACATTGTACCTGTAGAAGCCGAATTGTCGACATAGTTCATCATGAATTGAATATTAAAACCGCTGTTGACGCTATCGGCAAGGTTAACTACAGAAGGTAAACCTGTCGTTGTGTCGGCGCAATAAAATCCCAGTTTATCCCCGGTGTCAGGAATACCGTTCGCATTATTATCAAGAATTGCCATAATAAAGACATTCTGTACAGGGAAAGTGCTCCATGGGAAAAGATCAATCGAATAGGCTGTATCAACAGCGCTCTTGGTTACTTTAGTGTAGCCGATTATTTTATCCGTATCAAGCTGTGCATCAGAAGAATTAATTTCACCGGAATATGCTATTACTATTACACTTCCGGCATCAGTACCGAGAATATTTCCTGTAACTGATGCGTTGTTTGTGTTATAGGTTTTGTTAAGTGACAGTGTAACAGGTCCGTTGGCTCCTTCCGCAAGAGTAAATTCCGGACTGTAGGTCGACGAGTTTATATAAAATCCTATTACATCATTATTTGTAGCTGACGGGAATCCGGCCGTATAGTCGCGGTCCCATAATGCGAAGATCATTATCTTCTCGCCAGCTGTAAGTCCTGTGCCGGACAGGTCAATATTGAATGAAGTCGACCCCTGCGGCAGTTTGACGAAATATTTCAGCGCTGACATCGGATCAGTAAGAATGTCAGTAGCATTATCGGATTTGGCTATCATTATATAGACCGGTTTTGTAGCTGAATCTGCCGTGTAACCGGATGGTGCCGTGAAAGAGCCGCTAATTGTAATTGTCGGACCTCCGGTGGTAGACTGTACGTAATCGGTCGTAAATTCAATATTTAAACCGCTGTTGACGCCGTCAACAAGAGTCACTACTGATGGTATACCGGTGGTGCTGTCGCCGGTATAGAATCCGAGCCTGTCTCCGCTGTCAGGAATTCCGTCTGAATCTTTATCGAGTACGGCCATGATGAAGACATTCTGCACCGGCAGCGAACATAACGGAAGAAGATTCATTGTATAGGCAGTCTGAATGGCTCCCTTTGTCATCTTTTTATAGCCGATAATTTTGCTTGAATCGAGCGTCGCATCGAGTGAATTTATCTCCCCGGAATAGGCGATAATAATTACATCGCCGCTTTCTGTTCCGAGCAGGTTCCCCGTAACAGTAGCGTTGTTGTTTTTATACGTTCTGTCGAGGGTAAGGGTGACAGGAGGATTCCCTGTCGCTGCAAGATAATACTGATAGCTGTATGTGGCCGGATTTGAATAGTAACCGATCATATCGCCGTCAGTCGGATATGGGAATCCGGATGTGAAGTCGCGGTCCCACAGCGCAATGATCATTATGGGATCACCCTGGACAAGACCGGTTCCCGAGAGTTCAATGTTAAAAGTAGTGGATCCCTGGGGCAGTTTCACGAAATATTTCATTGATGACATCGGATCGCTGAAAATATCGGATGTACTGTCCGCTTTCGCCACAAGAATGAATATCGGCTTTGTGGATATATCGCCGGTGTAGCCTGACGGGGCAATGACGCTGCCGCTGATTGTTATAGAAGGTGAACCGACGGTTGAAGACACATAATCTGATGTGAATTTAATATCAATACCTGTTTCTGCTGTATTATATAGAGTCATAGTCGTCGGTACTCCGGTTCCGTTACCTGAATAGAAACCGAGCCTGTCGCCGCTGCTGGGAATACCGTCAGAATTTTTATCGATTATCGCAAAGATAAAGGCATTTTCAACAGGGAATGACGTCAGGGGGAGAATATCCATTGTGTATGCCAGAGGTTCGGTCCCTTTTGTCACTTTTTTGTAACCTATGATTTTGTCCGGATCAATAGGAGCATCAAGGGAATTGAACTCTCCTGTATATGCTACAATGATCACATCTCCGCTTTCGGTTCCGAGAAGAGTACCAGAAACCGATGAGTTGTTTTCCTGGTAGGTTTTGTTTAGATTTATATCCACTGAGGGATTCTCTCCGGACAACAGAGTATACTCGTAAGTACTGCTGGCTGAATCGATATAATAGCCTACAATATCGCCGTCGGTATTTGACGGAAACCCATATACATAATCTTTATCCCATAAGGCTACAACCATGACCTTATCACCGGGCTTAAGACCTGTATTGGAAAGGTCGATGATGTATGATGTCTCTCCCTGCGGAAGTTTTTTGAAGTATTTAAGCGACGACATCGTATCACTGAAAATATCTGATGTACTGTCAGTTTTAAAAACCATGATAAAAACAGGTTTTGACGAAACATCAGATGTATATCCTGGCGGAGCATTAATGGTGCCGCTCATCTGTATCGATACAGTACTCGCTCCGGACTGAACATAGTCAGATGTGAAAGAAATGTTATATCCGGTTATCGCGGAGTCTGGTATGGAAACGGTCGAAGGTATCCCGGCGCTGTTGTCTGAATAGAAACCGAGCCTGTCGCCGCTGTCAGCAACACCGTCCAGATCAACGTCGAGAACAGCGAAAAGATAGACATTGTTTATCGGGAACTCGGTCAGCGGGAGGATATCCATTGTATAATCTGCTGGTGTTATACCCTTGCTTATTTTTTTATATCCCACGATTTTGCCCGTATCAAGTTTTGCATCGAGTGAATCAAACTCTCCGGTATAAGCGACTATAATTACATTACCGATCTCAGATCCGGGAATTGTACCTGATACCGATGCGTTATTTTTTTTATAGGTTTTGTTAAGGTTCAATGTGACAGTATTGTTCGACCCTTCCTGCAGCAGATATCCCAGTGAATAGTTCGACTCATTGATATAGTAGCCTATCATGTCGCCGTTTGAGGGGGAGGGGAATCCGGAAACATAGTCCCTGTCCCATAGAGCGATAATCATTACAGAATCTCCGGCCTTGATACCTGTACGGGCGAGTTCTATGCTGAAAGTGTTAGCTCCCTGCGGCAGTTTGACGAAATATTTCATTGATGACATCGGATTGCTGAAGATATCATCTGTGTTATCTGCATTGGCGACCATAATGAAGACAGGTTTTGAAGACGCATCTGTCGTGTAGCCGGGCGGAGCCGTAAAGCTACCATTGAGAATTACTGACGCACCGGTGGGGACATTCGTCACATAATCGGTTGTAAAACCGAGGCTGTAATAGCTGTTGACGTCATTGTTCACTGTAATAGTAGTAGGTACGCCGTTTTCCGTATCAGCGGAATAGAAACCGAGCCTGTCGCCGGTGTCAGGTATACCGTTCTGATTTTTATCAAGTATTGCAAAGATATAAACGTTCTCTATCGGAAAGTTATGAAACGGCAGTATATCCATCGAATAGGGGAATGAACCGCCGGCTTTTGTGATCTTTTTATAGCCGACAATTTTCTCGGTGTCGATCGGTGCACTCATCGAGTCGAACTGCCCCGTATAGGCAACAATAATGACGTCGCCGCTTTCGGTTCCCAGAATGTCCCCTTTTATAACAGAATTATTTTTTTTATACTTCTTGTTGAGCTTTATCGTGACCGGGGGATTTTTCCCTTTATTTAATGTATACTGGTAGGTATAATTCTTTTCGTCCATGTAATACCCCAGCAGGTTCCCCTCTTTAAGGCGCGGAAAATCGGAGCTGTAGTCATCGCTGTCCCACATCGCGATTATCATTACATTATCGCCGGCTTTAAGTCCCGAACCGGAAAGATCTAGATCGAATGTCGTGGCGCCGGACTGAAGTTTTTTGAAGTACTTGACGGTATCAACCGTATTATTGAAAAGATCATCGGTGTCATCGGCCTTGCATACGAGCATGAACACAGATGGCGATCCGGGCCCGTAACCAGACGGAGCCTCAAAACTTCCGCTTATCGAGTTCCTGTAGCCGGTAGAGGCGGAAAGTTCCCGGTCAAGGGTAATATTTATATCTGTCGACGGTATGTCCGTGATAGTGATCCCTTCAGGGTAACCGTCCGCATCGGAGATAATCCCCCATGTGTCCCCCGTGTCCGGTTTTCCGTTATTGTTCCTGTCCTGGAATGCAAAGATGTAGACGTTATCAACAGGTATATTGTAGCCGTAGGGGATAATGTCCAGCGTATACTCTGTAGAGCCTGATGTCCTGTCGATCTTCCTGTATCCGATGACCGCATTGATATCGATGTCGCTGAAGTCAAAAGAGTTTATCCTGCCGGCATAGGCCACCAGTGTAATTTTCCCTTCGCTCTCCGAATTGACTCTGCCCGAGACCGATGTTTCAAAATCGAAGACCTCCCTGTTTACATCTATTTCAATGTTGCTGTTGTTCCCTTTAAGTATCGTATAGCCCGGCTCAAAGTTATCTTTATCTATGTATAAGCCGACCATGTCGCCTGTGGAGATTGACGGCACGCCGCTTACGTATTTGTCTGTGGTGAAAGCGAAGATATAAATCTTGTCCCCTTCAGATACATCTGTTTTTGAAAGGTCAATTTTAAATTCATATGGATATGATTCGACAAGCGCAAGTTCGATAATGTTGTTAAGTGGATCTTTCTGAAGATCATCAAAATCCATGGTTTTTGATACGACAACGAATGTTGAATAATCGGCGTTTATTGCCCGGTTTTCACTGTTGATATTGAGTTTTCCAGAGAGTGTTATTTTACTCTTTGTTTCAGATCCGCAGGACATTAAAAAGAGGGCTATTGTAAAAGATATGAAATATATTAAAGCATTTCTCATTACATACCCCCATTTTTAATTAATATATAACAAAAATAACATTGTTTATAAAAAAGTAAAGAAGAATTAGTCCAGCTGTGCTTATTTTTTGCTTTTTTCTTTATTATACAATAAAGTATCATTACAGAGGTATCAATGTATTACAACACTAAAAATGATTTCAATAAAAAATCTGCTATTTTTCACCTGTCGGGTATGCCGGTGTTTGAAAATATTATATGCAGTTTTAAATCAGTGAAAAATGCCGAAGTTGTTTCATTATTTTGCAGCCTCCATTCTTGTATTTTTTTGTAATTATGCATACGAAACAGAAGAACTATGAATTAAGGCAGTAAAAATTCTATCGGATACATGTTGGTGTTGTTATGCTTTTTTTATCAAATTAAAGCATATAAATCTGAAACTGCGGAGAGCCTGCAAAGTCTGCTTTGATTTTAATTATTTAATCAGCAGAAGCTGCTTTTAAAGAGTCTCCGGTATTTTTTTAGAGATAATTTTTAAAATAAAACCGACTGGACAGTTATTTTGTTGAAAATAGACTTAGGTGTCAACAAAATTCTATTAACTTCCCGACATATAGAATATTTTAGTACAAGGATTTTCAAATTCGCAATTACGGACAATTATAATGAGCATCAGCGGGGAGCAACTGTTTCGATTTTGCTGTTACTGTAATATAGAAGTATGATATAAAGGATATTTTTAAAACCTCCCCCATGAAGGGGGAGGATAGGTGGGGGGAAAGATAATCGACAAAATCAAATATTATAAGAAAAAGAATTCTTAATATTTGCTACATACGGCTGTTCGCTCTCCTGTTAAAATATCTTCTGATGTAAATAAGAGAGAACGGCAGCATCATCATCGAAACAAGTCCTAAAAGACCTGATATCGTATCAGCAGCAGTCCTTTTATTCTGGGAAGCTGTTGCCTGTGTACCGCAACCTGTTGACCCGCCGGAAAGAACATAATCATTGGCATCGTCGTTATTGCCGATCCACTTCCATGTTGTCCCTTCATCCTTTGTGTTAGTTATCTTAAAATCAACCTTTGCAATATGTTTTTCATCGATGACTATAGTGTTAACCGACGGCTGAACTATAGGGAGAAGATGCGGGAAGTCGGATGCCGAGAGGCTTATTCTTATACGATGACCTTTTTTAAAAACATTACATGTAGGCCATAATTCTACTGCGTACTGATAGAGCTCTCCCTCATTGATTATTTTCGGATTTTCATAAGATGCGTGATAGAACGGATCATATGGTGTGTAAGCCGGGTCGAGAGCGTTATTTATAACTTTATTATTGTCCGCATCATAGGTGATTGTTACAGCACCTGATGGATCGTACGGTCTGTGCCATGCCGATAACCAGCCCGATGTAACATTTCTGGCCCTGCCATCAGGGAAAACATCGTTCAGTTCTGAAACCCACTGAACATCTTTTCTGTTCATCATGTCAAGGATGAGGTTATCGGTGACGTTATACATTGCCTTTATCGCGTTAAATATAACATCGACACTTGAACTTGTCAGAGCAGCCGAGAACTTCGTTTTTGCCCAGAATGTTACCGTCAGAGGCCCTGTTATTTCTGTATCTTCAGAAAGCGGTTCTGTAGTGAATGTGAGACATTTTTTCTCATCGCTTCTTTCATCTTCATACCACTGTGCGGAATCGATATTCATGCCAAGGTGATATTTACTCATATCCGAAACTAATGCTTCCATCCCCATCAGCCATCTTACACTGGCCCGGGAAACGGCTCCATGCATATTAAGAGGATTGTGGGTAAGCAGGAGATCGTTTCCGGTGAAATCGGGGGTTTCGGTCAAAGCAAAATTATTATCATTGTATTCCGAGTCTTCAGAGTCCGAATACCAGTCTCCTTCAATCGGTGTTGCAGGATTTTTTTTCGTCAGGTACAGCGTTTTGTCTGATGTTCTGCTGTCTGCAAGAGGCCATGTCTTTTCGCCCCTCCATCTGTTTTCTCCCATTACGAAAAGAAGTACCGGATACTCTTCCATTACCGGTGTATCTTTTCCCTTTATTTTCCAGTCGAACCATCGTGCGGGAAGTTTGTTGCTGAAAATTGCATCCAGGCCGAGACCGGTTGCGGCTTCAAGGTGATAGTAGTCACCGATGATAAGACGTTTATCCGCCTGTTTCTGATTTTTAAGGCCGTACTGGTATGAGTTCAGGGTTCCTCTTGTAAAGATATCAAACCACCCGCCGACTTCGAAAACAGGGAGAGAGGCGGGCATAACACGTTTTCCTTCATCCCATCCCCATCCGCCTGCGGGTTTGTCAGGCCAGTACTGCATTGTTGAACGTGTGGCGTAAAAATCGTTATAATTTTCATGTTCCGGATCCATAATCCATCCGATTGTCGATGAAATGAATTTTATATGTGCAAGAGTGTCTGCCTGTGCCTCTTTTAGATATTCTGCAGTTATTTTTCCGTCAACTCCCAGATTTAGCATTGAAGGGAGAGAACCGAGCAGGTCAACCATTCCAAGCCACATAGGTATAAAGAGAAGATCGACATTTCCGCCATGCATTACTATGTCGCGATAGACATCCGACATCGGAGCCATGGGGAATATCGCTTTAAGGTGTACAGGTTCGCCGGTTTTCGGATCTGTATCAACAAGACCCGCTGTGAGAAGCTGAATTATCCCGAGATAGGATCCTCCGATCATTCCGACCTTGCCGTCCGACCATGACTGGGCTGGAATAAACCTGTCTACTACATATCTGATATCATACTGCTCTTTAAGTCCGAAGGTGTCCCATACGCCTGAAGATGAACCGGTTCCCCTGATATCTACCATTAAAAGGTTATAACCCGATGCAACAAGAGGTAAACTCAGCATTCCCATCATTTCCCTTCTGTAAGGGCATGCTACAACGATTGTAGGGAGCACTTTTCCGCCAGATGGACGTATAACTGTCGCCCAGAGATTAATCGTAGTCTCTGACCGCGGATTTTCAGATTTCGGAACTGTAATGCGGACATTCAGATCTACATAGGCGTTAAAAACTTTGGCGCTTTTAAGCGACTCGACAATTTTCGTTCCGTCAGAAACTTTAAGTAACCCAACAGTATCGGAGGAAACCGTTTCAGAAACAGCATTATAACTCGTTATCGGTCTGGAATTCAAAACAATACCGATATCTTCAGCAGTTGTTGTGGTCGTATCCGTATCAGTAACGGTTTCGTCAGTTGTATTCGTATCAGTTACAGCTACTTCGCCTGTATTTATATTTGAAGAAGCTGGTGAACTGACTGTTTTCCCCGGATTGTAACAGGAGAATAGCGATATTATACTGAACAAAACGAGTGCTGAAAAAAGCTTTTTTCTCTGAGCCATATTTATCCTCCGAATGTTTTATGTACAAATTAACAGATGTGCGCTGGTATCTTTAATGTATGACATTTTGATATATCCGTCAATAGAAAAACCGACCAGTCGGTTTTAAATCATAAAAAATTTACATTTTTTAATATATGTAAATTTTTTATCATGATGATAAGGTTTATTTTTATAGAACATGCATCATGTTATGTCGTATGCGCTATATCGGGACAATTATATGAATATTTGGTTCTGAAATATGATAGATTAAGCTTTTCAGAATCCATGATACTAAAATATTTTTTCTTTTTCTTGACTAATTTAAAAAATTTCATAATCAGATAAATAAGGGATGTGCATCCCTTAAATGGTATAGATCCCGGGAGGCCATAAATGGTTGATAAAAACAGATCTTGGTTCAAGTTGTACGATAAAAATGTTCCATACTCAATCTTCTATCCCCCTGTTGCAGCAAAAGTCCTTTTCAACGAGCATGCGGACAGAAATCCGGACAGGGATTACCTGATAGTTAATGATATGCATATTTCATATAAAACAGCCAATGTCATGGCGCGGAAAGCTGCCAACGGTCTGATATCACTGGGTGTAAAAAAGGGGGACAGGGTTGCTATAATGTCTCCAAACGTCCCCCAGTACTGCATCGCTTATCAGGCCTGTGCGAAGATCGGGGCTATCGTGGTTCCGATCAATCCTCTTGCCGCGATGCCTGAGGTCCACCACTATATAAAAGACAGCGGTGCAGAAACGATAATTGTAATGGCCGTATTCTCGAAAGCTTCAATAGATATACTTAAAGCTAAAGATACTCCCTTGAAGAATGTAATTGCCTTCCAGGTCCAGGCAATGCCGATTAATGTCGAGAAGGGACCGGGCATCTATGATTTCAATGAACTGTCAGCCGGCGCGGGAGACCATGAGCCCGACGTGAATGTATATCATACAGATACTCTGATGCTTCAGTATACGGGGGGGACGACAGGTGTTTCAAAGGGGTGCATTCTGTCCAATGCCAATGTTCTTGCGATGGCCTATCAGGAATGTTTCTGGCTTACTCCGCTGTATTCTCCGGGAGATGTGCTGCGCGCCCTTGCCGCGATTCCGCTGTATCATATATATGGATTCAATACGAACATGAACGCCAACTTCATACACGGTGGAACGATAATACTTGTACCGCAGCCTACTACCGATAATATTCTTGCGGCCATAAACAAACATGAACCAAACCTGTTCGCGGCAGTACCAACAATGATAGTGGGTCTGAACCAGCATCCCGATGTTGCAAAATCCAAAATAAAAGGTATTAAAGGAATAATTTCAGGTTCGTCGCCGCTTGCGGTGGAAGCGCTCAGGACTTTTGAAGCGCTCTCCGGAGCTGTAATAACCGAGGGATACGGAATGTCTGAAACATCAAACGTTCTTACGATAAATCCTATATATACTCTACGTAAACCCGGAGGAGTGGGGCTTCCGCTGCCGGATAATGACATCCGGATAGTAGATATCGAAACCGGAACCAGAGAGATGCCGTTAGGTGAACCGGGTGAGATAATAGCCAGAGGCCCGACGATCATGAGCGGTTACTGGAACAATCCGGAAGAGACAGCAAACGTAATACGCGACGGGTGGCTTTATACCGGCGATATAGGTTACATTGATCCTGATGGACATATTTTCATAGTGGACAGAAAGAAGGACCTTGTTCTTGCAAGCGGTTTCAATGTCTATCCGAGAGAGATAGATGAACTGCTATACACGAATTCAAAGGTTTTACAGGCATGCGCTTTCGGCGTTCCTGATCCGAAACGGGGGGAAACGATCAAGGTCGCAGTCGTATTGAAACCGGGTGAAAAAATGACTGAAGATGAGGTAAAGGATTTCTGTCGTAACAGCCTCTCTCCATACAAGGTGCCGACGGAGGTTGTATTCATGAACGAGATTCCGGTTACATCAATAGGAAAACCGGACAGAAAAAAACTCCGTCTGATGGAGTTGGAAAAAAAATAGTATCACGGAGCGGCTATGAACAGCGGTTATGTCGGAGTTTCTGAATTTGATGTGATGATACATGAAGTTGGACCTGATAAAAAAGCCAGGCTAAAATCGCTCTTTAATTACATGCAGGCTAACATCGATTTACACTCAAAGAGCAAAGGGACTTCGGCAGGCCATGTTGAATCACGAAACCTTTCGTGGGTCTATGCGCGCTTTTATGCAGAGGTGAGGCAGTATCCGGTACTTTACCAGAAACTGACGTGCCGTACATGGCTTTCAAAACTGGAACAGTACCTTGCATACAGGGATTTCACAATCAGCGACCAGGATAATAACATCCTGATCGCTGCCAGAGGGTCGCTTGCCCTGATAGACAGGAGTACACGCAGGCCTGTAGAGATTAAAGTATCTCCAAACAGAACCGTCGAACTTCATAGTGACAGTTCCGTAGATTATAACTTCGAAAAGATAACGAACCATAAGGATTACAGCATCATCAACTGGTCATCAGCGCGCTATGAGGATATAGACATCAATAACCACATGAACAACGCGTCATACGCTCAGATCTTCTACGAGAGCATTGCCGCCCATAACGGTATGGATGAGCTTGCGTCAATCGATATTGCTTTCAGGGGTGAAGTTTCGCTGCGCGATCAGCTTGTATGCCTCACCGAGCCAGTTGCATGGGGCGTATATCATCATAAAATGATCAATGAAACAAAAGGCAATGTCTCGGCCCTTGCTGTTACTAAATGGCGATGATTCGAATTTTGTGTCATGATAATCATCATGATTCAGTGACTGACTATAGAATGCAGATTGTTTTATTAAAAAATATTTTATAATAAATTATTATTAAAGCGTGACATGATGAAAAAAAATAAGAAAGATAACTCCAGCCGGGATAATGCAGAAAAGAACGATGAAAAACCGGAAATTTTCGGAATACGAAAAAAATCGGGAATCGTAAAGGATTTCAGCCGCAGGGATTTTATCGGCCTTGGACTTGCTGTAACTGCCGGCGCACTGGCGTCAGGCTCGATGACTTCATGCAGTTCAGATAAATCAAAGGAAAGCCGGGTCCATGATGAATGTGTTATAAGAAAAATAACCTCACATGACGGAATTATTAATTCGCTTGCCGTCAGTCCTGACGGTTCCCTGCTTGTTTCAGGGAGCAGTGATAATACAATAAAGATATGGAGCATGACCGATTACTCTCTTATTAAAACATTGACCGGTCATTCGGGTCCTGTTAAAACAGTTGCTATCAATCCTGCCGGAACAATACTTGCCACCGGGAGCAGTGACAATATAATAAAACTGTGGAGCCTTCCAGACGGCGCATTTATTAAGGATCTGGCAGGCCACACCGGTGAAATCAGCTGTCTTGTCATAAGCCCTGACGGTACAATGCTTGCTTCTGGAAGCAGCGATGGAATGCTGAAAATATGGAGCCTTCCCGGGGGGACACTCTCAAATACATATACAAACCGTGTTTCCGGGAAAATGCTGGCATTTACCAGCGACAGCAAATATCTTGTATCCGGAATTTTATCCGGAGATTCAAGTATTATAAAGATACTGAACATTTCCGGAACAACTGATTATGCAGATTTTTCAATTTCACAAATAAGGACTCTTGCCTGCAGTCCGGAAGGTTATATCGTTACCGGTGCATGGGAATGTGTAACAAGGTATAACATGTCAGGTGTTTACCATGATTTTATAAGTAATATACACTGGGATTATATTACTTCGCTGTGTTTAAGCTCCGACGGTTCGTTAATAGCCACCGGCAGTGAAGACTCGTCGGTTATAGTCTGGATGCCTGATGCGGTTAACCAGAGTATACGTACTATTAATCACAATAACGTCTATGTAACCACCAATTCTCTGGCATTCAGTCCTGACGGAACTCTTCTTGTTTCAGGTTCCTCCGATAATAACATAAGACTATGGAATGCATCATCAACAGAGTTCATAACTTTTTTTACAGACCCGGAGTGTTCTCTTGATGACGAATACATGGATTGTGAAGTAACTCCGGAGACTGCAGGAGCTGCATTCAACTGCTCCTGTAATAACGTCTGTTCATGCGACACTGTATGTACCTGTAACACTGTATGTACCTGTAACTCCGAAGGGGGCGGCGGAGGCGGTTACTGGTATCCGAATTGACGCTTCATGAGAGTGATGCAGTCTGTAAATATTCTGTTTCTGTGTGCCTGTACCGGTTTTAATACAGATCCATTATTTTATCTATTTAAAGATTAATAATTCAACCCGCGAATTATCTGCTGTTTAGCCTCCGTTCATCGTCATTTAAGCGAAATGATACAATTTTGTTAAAAGAGATTGACTTAATAATTATAAGGGGTTAGATATTTTAATGGATTAGTAATTATACAAATTGAACAGTCATTCAATAAAGTTCTGTTCTTTGAATTCAGGCTGTTTATTTGTTGAATGTTTAATACAATTATTAAACCGGATTAAAAATATTTTTATCTGGAAGTTTGAAATGAGAAGAATCGGTTTTTTATCTGTTTCAATTTTTTTTCTGGCAATCAGTTTCATCACCGGTTGCGGCGGCAGCGGCGGCGGAGGGGGTTCTGACGGGAGACAGTGTGTGATAAGTTTATACGGATCAGAAACCTCCCGCGATATTACAGCGGATGTTAATTTCGACAGCAGCGCGGAAGTCGCGCCGGTCGACCTGTATATCGACGGTAATAAAATGTCTTACAGGAACAGCAGCGGAAAATGGGTCGGATACAGTTATACGCTATCGGCAGATCCTGTTCCCGGACAGAAAATACATGTAAAAGTCTCAAATGCAGACTGGGGTGAAGTTGAATATGACATGCAGGTCTGCGGCTATGCTGATGACAGCTATATCGATTCCATTGCATTCACACCCGGGATTGATACCGTACTGAAGAATATTGATCAGGGAAAAAACGATTACATTTCGCTTGAGGCAGTCCTGCCATCAACCGGGATAACCGGATGCAATAATGTTTCAGCGTGGATTAAATCTCTGAACTATGGAGCCGGCGAAGCTGCACGTAACGGAGATATTCTCACTTTCAATATGGGAACTGACAACAGCAGATGGATAACCGTACGTGACGAGATTATTGAGAAACGGCGCGGGGGGAGCCTGGTTCTGACCTTCCGGTGGTATGGTGAATACAAAATTGGCACAAAGGCTGACATTTACAGCCATTTTACAGGGCGTCAGGCATTTCTCGATTTTTCCCTTCCTAAAAAGGTCGAGGGGACTTATTATATGACTGCTGACTACACAGCGGTAAATGGATCCAACTCTGTAAATGTCTATGACTATTCAGACACATGGACAATCACAAGGGATTTCGAAACTATTTCAATTACCGAAATTCCTGCAGCCGGCGGTACAGTAGATTGTTTTGATTTAAGTATAGCAGGCACTGATATCATTCTCGGAGATGCAGCGGGCGGAAGCCAGACATTTACGAGTTTTGCCTTTCATGATGACGGTTCAATCCACGGGTCTATATCCGGAAATATTATGAAAATCTTCATTGGGAGCAGTCCGATGAACGGCAATATTACATCCGGCAGTTTTGAACTTATCCCTGCCGGAAAACGGTAATATAAAATTTCAGAATTCAAATCAATAAACTACATATAGAGAATGTGTTATGAAAAAAGAAGGAAAAGAAAACACTGATCAGAATCTTTCGGATAACAATAGAGAAAAACCGAAAATTTTCGGCATCAGAAAAAGAACCGGAATTGTAAAAGATTTCAGCAGAAAGGATTTTATAACTCTCGGGCTTTCAGTTACTGCCGGTTTGTTCGGTGCAGCTGCTGTTTCGTCATGCGGTTCAGACACCAAAGAGACTCCGGATTATTCCGATGAAAAGAATTCGACCTGTGCGAGTACAATTTCATATTCTCACTACGGCAATGTCGCTTCAATTGCAGTAAGTCCTGACGGTTCCATACTGGCATCCGGCAGTGCCGATTGTACTGTCAAGCTGTGGAGTCTGCCGGAGGGAACGCTTTCAAGGAAACTGACCGGTCATACGAAGACGGTACTGTCGCTTGCTATAAGTCCTGACGGTACAAAACTCGCTTCAGGGGGGAGTGATGCGATAAAGATATGGAGCATTTCAACGGGAGAGCTTCTCGCCACACTGGATGAAGAGATATATTCGCGTAATTCGCTGCGGTTCAGCAATGATAATTCGTATCTGATATCGTGCAATTATTACGGTCCGACTGAACAGATAAAGTTATGGAATATTCCCGGATATACGAAAAGCAGTTCATTAACAGTCTCTTATGATTTCTATGGATCTCTTGCAGTAAACAAAGAGGGAACATTACTCGCTTCCGGTATTTCAGGTAATAAAATCAAAATATGGAATTTTCCTGCGATGACCGAGGTTAGAGAAATTACATCCGGTAAAAGCGTGCTTTCTCTCGCCTTCTGCCCCGACGGGTCTCTTGTCTCCGGTGAAGGAAATGTCTCTTCATCATCGGCTCAGGATTGTTCAGTAAAGGTATGGAATTTAACTACAGGAAATTGTTTAAATACGCTTACAGGCCACACACGGGATGTAAGTACCATATGCGTGAATTCCGGCGGAACGGTTATTGCAACCGGAAGCTATGACGGCACTATAAAACTCTGGCAGCTTACTGACGGCAGTCTTTTAAATACGTTGAACGGGCATGGTTCAAGCATTGTTGAAGCTCTTGCAATGACACCGGATGGAACGTCTCTGATTTCAGGCGGTGATGATAAAAATATAAATTTATGGAATATATCAGCCGGTTCGGTAACAAAAGTGATTGCTGACAGCGATTGTAAGGTCGATGTTTATGTAACGTGCGGCACGAATAATACGAATTCCAACTGCAGCTGCAATACCGTATGTTCCTGTGATGCAGTATGTTCCTGCAACTCCGTCTGTACATGTAACTCGCAGGGTGGCGGTGGCGGAGGGGGCTACTGGTATCCGAACTAGTTTAAATATCAGTGAATGTGATATG
>CAYTNW010000015.1:0-17047 GCA_964439325.1 uncultured Leptospirales bacterium
GACTGGCGGAGCATGCCGTCTACAAGCGTTGTCTTGCCGTGATCGACATGCGCGATAATCGCAATATTTTTGATTTTTTTCATTACATGATCCCTGATATTCTATAATTTATCAGTAATTACTATCTAATTCAAACTGTACTGCGAATAATCTTCTTAATATTCCGGAGATTTTTTACAGGAAATATACAGGACTTATCTGCATTACGTCTTTTTTACGGAAAATTACTGAAATCTCTTCATTTTTTACGACCTAATACAGAACCATAAAAACACCCTATATGTACAAGCATTTTTTTTTAATCGGGGCAAATTAGGGAGCAGCAGTCAATGAGACATAATATTAAAGGATAATAATTCCGCATCTTTCCGGAATTTTATCACCGAAAAGGGCTGTATTTATCAACCAGATCTGTTTATCAGGGCGTGTCCCTGATGCACCCCTTACTCCACGATGCCATTCTGTTTTATAAACTGCTTCTCAGGGAGAGTTTTTCATAATACAGCATCAGGGCCAGGCTTTACGCTCCAATCCCTCCACTCTTCCCCTGAAAAAATCATAAACTTCATAAGCATTTCCAGATCCCGCAAGGCGGAGGGATTTCCACTGCAATCCTTCACGCAGGGCCGGGTCACATAGAACCGGTTTCTAAACAATAATTCAATAATTTTCTGTTTTTTTAAAATTATATTTGATAGATTTACCATATAATTTTAAAAACCGGAACAGTTCCTCCCCGGAGAATCCCGGACTGTTACAAACCAGGAGATTATAAAATGGATAATATTTTTGTCACACTCAGAGACTTTCTCAACAGCATGCCTAACGGATTTCCCCCGGCAAAAAGCGGGATAGACATCGAGATTCTGAAGACTATCTTTACCGAGGAGGAGGCCGATCTCTTCATGAAACTGAAGTTCAACTTCGAGACACCGGAACAGATATCCAAACGCACCGGTCTGGAAAAAGATTTCCTTGAAAAGATCCTTCCGGTCATGGCGGATAAGGGCCAGCTTCTCAAAATATCTATAGGCAATATGAATCTGTTCAGGTCATTTCCAGTCGTGTTCGGCATCTATGAATTCCAGGTGGGGAGACTGACAAAGGAGACGGCCGAACTGTTCGAAAAGTACGGCGAAGAGGTCTTTGCCGGGGAGTTTTTCACAAAGAATCCCCCGCTTATGAAAGCTATCCCGATCGGCATTGAGGTCAGGGATGATACAAAAATCGAACCCTACGAAAGCGTCACCGCTCTGATAGAAGGAGCCAAATCATGGTCTGTCAGGGACTGCGTATGTAAAAAGGAGAAGTCGCTTCTCGGCAAAAGGTGTGATAAGCCTATGGAGGTCTGCCTCGCATTCGCCCCTGTAGAACACGCATTTGACAACGACAAAGTCTCACGCCCGATCTCAAAAGCGGAGGCATATGAAATACTCAGAAAATCCGAGGAGGCCGGCCTTGTCCATATGACCTCAAATTTCAAATCGGGACATTTCTATATCTGCAACTGCTGTAAATGCTGCTGCGGCCCCCTGAGTAAATACATTTCAATCAGCAAAAATGCCGCCGCTAAATCGAACTACATTGCTGTTGTTGATAACGAGCGCTGCATATCCTGCGGGATCTGCGTTGACCGCTGCCAGGCTGCGGCTATAGAGATGAAGGACTGCGCTGTGATTAAAGACTGCATCGGCTGCGGACTCTGCGTTTCGACATGTCCTGAAGAAGCGATCAGGCTCGAGAAGAGAAAACCGGAAGACATGCTGTACGTCCCGGAAAATGACCGTGAATGGATGGAGCTCCGCGCCAGAAGCAGGGGAATGAACGATGACTATAAAAAGAAGTTATTCTAATACAGCTGCAGAGGGCCAGGTTTAAAAAAAAGCGCTGAAATCATCAGCGCTTTTTTGATATTATACCCGCGTTTTATGCAGCAGCTTCGATGCGTAGAGCCCGTTCAATGGAGCTGCTGCTTCCGCAACTCGTTCAATTCTTACCGAGGTTTGTGTAGTCAAGAGTATACTTTACTTCAAGGTTTATCGAGAATCCTGCAGCCCTGTCATACGCAGGGTCAGGAGTAATCTCGTTCCATTTGAATGCAAGCAGTGCCGTCGTCTCGGTCCCTCTGGAAGAACTCTCATAGTTCTTTATTGAGTAGTATCCCAGACCGGCTCCGTAGCCTGTTCCAAGCTCCTTGTTGTGCCATACTCCGACATAAACAGGAGACCAGACGGCCTCAAACCTGTATGTGTAGTTGTCTTTCTGTTTGTACGCCTCGGAGATGCTGTATTTATTCTTCAGATACGTGTTATCAACCGCAAAGCGGATAAAGCCGTTTATCTCAGGTATAACAAACTCCTGTTTAAGGCCTATCTGCTGGAGAGGATTGTCCTTTTCATTATCTGTTTCCTCTGCCGCAGTTCCGGTCTCCTCGACCCCGGTATCCTGATAGTCCTTCGGGGAAGACTGTATCAGGTAAGGTATCAGCCTGTAGCGCATGATCTTCATCGCAGCTTCCGCCAGCATGTACATCGGCTTGGAGGAGCCCCCGCCGTTCTTCAGCTGCTGCATCGTCTTCTTTGCCTGGTATATCGCCTTCAGGTCGATAAACGGGACCTTCAAATCGTACTTGATAAGCGGCCTGAGCGACAGCTCATCGACATAAAGATATTTCTCCGGATAGCCCTTGGACTGTTCTATAGAGACACCCGCCGAAACCACTCCCAGAAACGGGCTGCCGAGCTTGAATCCGATCGCAGTCCTTGCTATCTGGTCAAGTCCCTCACCGGTGATCAGAGGGAGAGGTTTATTGTCGTTAGCGCCGCTCCCCTTTCTGTAATAGGGGTCCTCCCCGTAGCCGTGTATGTATGTATAGCCGAAGAAGAATCCGAGGCCGTGGTAAGGACTCGCCGGAACATAGAGGTCGCCGATTACGTATAGCCCGTTGAATCCTTTTAGATAGTTCCAGCCGGCTACGGCGCCGCATCCCTCAACCTCTTTCCACTTGTTAAAGAAAAGCGTCTTCTCCGCGTCGTATGCGTTCGGTTTTGCGTAAGATGTGCTGTATAAGAAAGCTATCACTGCAGCGGTAAGCAATACTTTCATTTGGAGTTTAAACTTCATATATTTTCTCCTGATACATAATAGATAAACAATTAATGAGTGGCTGATCTAACAGTGCTGAATTCGCCGCAGTTAGCCTCGTTCAGATTATCAGAACAGGCTCGCGCTGAATAGTAATACGTTGTACCTGCGGCGAGGTCTCCTGCTGCAGGACTGTCCGCATAGTCATATATCGATGTCAGCGACGTTGCCTGAATAAAGTACAGCGAATCGGTACCGCCGGATGTGCGGATCGGAATGTTAACTGCTGTTGAATTATTTGAATCGGTAGAGCGGTAAAGCCTTATATAATAACCTGAATAGCTGTATTCGGTCTGCATATAGATATAACCGGCATAATTGCTCGCCGTTGTTAATCTCGGCGCCGGCAGGGTCGCCCGCTGGCGGATTGAAAAGACAAAATCCTCCACGTCCGGATTTGTACTCTCAATAGTATATTCAGAATTTTTTTCACCAATGGTGGTCAGGTTTAGAAGGAAGGTTACTGATCTTTTTTCATTAGGCCAGAGTTCTGCTCCGGAAACTCCATCGTCCTGCAAAGTAAAACCGTCCATATCTCCCCCGGTACATCGGACCTGTCCGATTTTCAGATAATACTTTCCGGAGTTCTGTACGGTAACAGTTAATACATTTGTCCTGCCCACCAGATATTTAGGAGCCGATATAAATTCCTGATCAGGCAGTATCTCCCCTCCGTCATTGTTATACAAACTGGTTTCACTGTATATCCAGGTGACTTTTAATTCAGGTTTGCGTATCTCCTCTTCAAATTTGAAAGAGCAGGCGGAAACAGTGACAGCGGCGAAAAAAACCGCCGCTATCAAAATATCCTTTATGATAATTTCAATAGCGCGCATAGTTGTTACTCCTCAAAGAATTTTTCAAAAGCAGAGAGTATAAAAAAACCGTGGGTCAGCCCGCAGAACTATTCCCAGTTGAGGTCCTCTTTCTTCGGAGAATCACCGAATTCGGTCAGCTTGACATCCTCTTTCACTGAAGTCTGTATCACTTCATTCAGCTTTTTCATAAATTCAGGAATTTTATCCATTTCAATCGTATAAGAGTCAATCCCCTCGAGCATTGAAGCCATATCCATCATTGGAGCATCCATATCCCTGGAATAAATCTTTACATGGTAAAAACATGCTATGGCTTGCGGATAGTCATTGTTGAATACATCTGTCATAAAGTCGAGCTTAACCATAATACGCGCGTAGTATTTATGCGCTTTGTTCTTAGAATACTTATCGGTGGTTACATTGCCATCATCGTACGAGGCCCTGAGTATGTCTTCAGGCAAAGCAAGTTCAGGATGTTCTGAAGACTTAATTATTACAGATTTAAAATTATTAACGGTGTTCTTATCATAGACAATATTAAGCTTATGCCCTTCGGCTACTGTTTTTACGATCGATTCCCAGTCAATTGATTCCAGCGCCTGTTTGCTGAAATCGAGTCCTCCTTCATCCTTTTTTTTAAGACCCTGATAATTGACTTTCAATGTGCGCTCAAAGTTTGCCGTCGACACGCTGATTCTGTCTACATATATAGGCTCGGTGATATTTTTAACGTCCCTGACAGCGTAATTTGTCGTACCGCATGAAATTAAGGATAAAATAGAAATAAAGAAAAAAAGTACTACTGCTTTTTTCATAAAGCCTCCGGATATGTTTATAAAAATTTTTGGAAATCACTATAAAGGCAACTTTTAAAAAATCAATAACATTTTTTATAAAATACTATCCGCCTCAAAATCTCCGCCCTGTCTCGGAGCTCAGTACAACCCTCTTCCCTCCGGACTTTATTTTTACCTTTTTGCCCGCCAGGACCACCTTTCCGTCATTGATGATCTTTGTCTTCCATAGTACTGTTCCCTCTTTCTGCGCACAGAACACGTAATCCCCCGAGGCTATATATATTCTGTCACCGGAACTGACAGGTTCATTAACGACCTTTCCGTTCCACATGATCTTTCCGTCTTTGATGAAATAGATATCATATCTTGTTATAAGGAGCCTACCCTCCGGAACCGGTCTCTCCCTCTCCTGCTTTATAACACGGTGTATTTTGACCATCTCCTCTTTTGGTTTCTGAGTCACTTCAATGATCTCTTTGTTCTCTTTACTGAAATCACCGGCGTCAAATTTTACAATGTCAGATTCCTTCACTGCTACATCACTTTTTGTGTCATTGATCACTTTATCTATGACCTCATCAGAAGGGGTTGCGCCGGATGTCTCCTTTTTAAAGGAGGCCTCGACCGCTGTCTCGGCCTTCCTGACCTGATCGGCCGTAATGACAATTTTTTTCTCCTTCTCCACTGCCGGGGCAATGTTTAAAACCTTTTCCATGCTCGATTCAAACTGCTTGATCCTCTTCGCAACCTTAACCTCACCGTTAAAGACCTTTATCCTCGTTGTCAGTTCTTTGTCAGTTTCGACGGCAAACTGGGTCCCCCTTACTCCGGCTACAGCCGTGGGTGTCTTTACGAAAAAGCTTTCGTCTTTCAGAAGTTTTTTCGGTTTGCAGAGCATCTTGCCCGAATTAAGATCAAGGGTCGTTTTCTCGATACTTCCGCTTCTCAGCAGGGCGGAGATATTTACACTGGAAAGAGACTTTATCCTTACAATGGATTCCCCTATCTTTATATCGCAGAACGAGTTTTCCGCTGTGACTATTGAATCATTCTCCTTTATTATATCTCCAATCTGGACATCGACGCTGTTCTTTTTAACATCTCCGATGACAAACGTTACCATCGAGTATTCATCCACCTCTTTTTGCGAACATCCCCCTATTAAAACACCTGTGATTATAACAGAAACAGCAATTATGTACTTTTTCATTTTTTACCTCACATACACCTTATCGATAGGATATAGTTATTGCATTAAAAATTATATATTATAAAAAATAAATAAAATATTTGTATCCCGGCAGTTGCATTGTAATATCATATGTAATATCACAGGAAACAGGTCATTGCTTTCCTTTGATCTTTTATCAGAAACGTTTCAGTATTAATATAAATAATCTGGAAGAAAAGGCAAACCGTATGAACAGAACCATTGCGGATATTCTTTTTTCAGCTATTATCGGAGATGCCGCGGGTTATACCCTGAACGGGATGAAGAAAAACCATATTAAGGCCGTATTCAGGGATATAACCGGTTTTACCGATCCTGTACCAGCTCTTAAGGACAGTATGCAGAAATGGAGAAAACCTGGACTTTACTCCTCCATTTCACAGAACATTCTTATAACTGCCGCATGTACCGACAGAAAAGGATTGAACCTTAATGAATTTATAAAAGCTGTAAAAAATTCACCCGAGGTACCGGGTACTGAATATGGAATATTCAGGGACGCTGGAGATGTTGAAAAAAACTTCATCCTGAATATTAAAAGCGGAAGCAGCACCGGTCCCAATTACATGGCGCCATGCTCCCGCCTTCTCCCTCCTGCACTGTCGCTGCTGCTGATTCAGAATGAAAAAGAGCTCCTGATCTCGGCTGTAAAGTATATTACCCTTTTTACCAGGAGCAGCTCAACTATCGCATGTTCGATACTCCTGCTGTATCTTGTGAAAAACCTGATCGCAGAAAAAGACAGAACCATTTTACAAACCGCGCTTTTCTCCGCCCGGAATTTAAAAAATGAAATTACCCTCAACCAGATGAGGATTTTCGATACCGGGCTGAATCCGGACTATATCATGTCAGAATCAGATTATCTTCTGGAACTTTTTTCAGAGTTAAGCAGGGAGAAGAATACGGCTGAATTTGAGACCATTATCTGCTCTTTTGCGGATAAAAAAAATACAAATACTATAACAAGGGGGAGCGTAAACCTTCCTGAAACGATACTCCCCATGGCTGTTGTTATTTCGGATCAATGCTCTGACCCTGAAAATATCTTCAGTCTTGCCGCCCGGGAGGGGGGAGCGGCTTCGTCCCTGACCTCTCTTGCGGCAGCAATCTCTGCCGCCTGTTATGGAATCCATATTCCGGAAAATCTGGCGCGCGAACTGGCTAATAAAAAGAAAATAAGCGCTATAATCGATCAGATTGCCTCGGATAAGGAGAGGGCTTCAATTATTAACGAAATTTATAATAATGAACCAGGCCTGACAATAAAAGAGATGGAGGAATATAGAGCAAAAAACAAAAATATTTCAACTCCCAGGGAGAAAAAGAGGAAAACACGAGGTGAAATTGAGTCAGAATTATCAAAACATGTCGTTGAAAAGTGGACAAAGCTGGATAAAGCGAAATGGAAAAAAGAACGTAAAAACAGTAATTTATAAAATATTTGACAAAATGTTCTTAAAAAATATTAATTATAATATTATATTAAAACCGAAATTATTATATTTTCATACATAATAGATTCGCATCATGGAGGGCTTAAATGCACAGAAGGAAATCCGCAAAATACGCAATAGTTCTTTGTACGTTTTTTATAATGACGGTTTCAGCCAACTCAAGAGATCTTTCTTATGAGGAGATAGTAATTGATAATGTTTCCACCTACGGTGAAGACAGAATCGCATACCAGCAGGTTGAACAGATAATTGATCCGGAACTGCACCAGAAACAGGACACATCAGAGGCATCCCTCCTGATAATCAGAGACAGAAAAATGTACCTTTTTAAGGACGGATTTGATGACCCGAAAATAGTTGAACAGAACCGTATTATTAAAGAGATGGAGAACCGTCTTGTTGTTAACGATATGTGGGGACGGGCGATAGACGGGAAGCCTGATTATGTTGTTATAACTGACAGAAGAACTGAAATACAGAAAAAATTTATAACTCCTGACAAGAATGATAACCTCGATACAAGATACTGCGATTTCTATATCAAGATGAGAGATTCCTTCATACAGAAACATGTGGCAATTTTCAGAGGCCTTATAGTTAACAGAAAAGACTCCGACTTTAAAATGGAGAGGCTCCCGATACCGAAGCATATCAGAGAGGAAGGTCCGACGAAATATTTTACCTATGTAACGGCAAAAACAAAATCCGGCGAGGTTTATTACGCAGAGGATTCAGACGGTGATGGTGTTTGTGAGACACTTTCTGTGGAACTTCCCGACGGATTTAACTGGGGTTATAAATCAGGTCCGAATATCCTTTTTATCCTGAAAAACAAGCAGGAGAACATTAAAGGGATGATCGGTACTCTTACTAAAGAGGCATATGAAGGGACTCCAGAGGAGGAGAAGCTGATAAACAAACAGTTTGATCAGCTGAATAAGGATATACCGGCTCTTATGGATGATATCATCAGAATGGATTTTGAAACGGAAAGACTGTTAAAAGATTCCAAATAGCGGAAACAGAAAGTTTATAAATGTAAAAAACCTGCTGTAATTGGCAGGTTTTTTACATTTTACAGACCTGTTGTGTTCCGGTGCTGCAGATTTAAGAAAAAATCAATCCAGTTTCTTGATGTACTGTGTTTTCTTGACATTAGGATTAAACGGTAAAAAATCGAGGGGATTCAGAGGAAAATCGCCGTATCTTACTTCAAAATGCAGATGATTACCGGTTGAATTACCTGTGCTCCCTACATATCCTATCAGCTGCCCCTTCTTTACAATATCGCCCTCTTTAACAACCAGTTCAGAAGCATGGCAATATTTTGTGTACAGATTTTCTCTATGTTCAATACTTATCGTATTGCCGAAATTGTCCATAAATCTGGAAACCGTCACTCTTCCGTTGCATACCGCAAAAAAGGGCACACCTCTTGCAGCGGGTATGTCTATCCCTTCGTGGAAAGAACTCCACCTTCTCCCGAATGTGGAGGTTATTCTGTCAAATTTTTCTATCGGCCATATGAACTCATTTTCCGGATTGCCTGTCGTTGCAGTTTCTCTCGTTTTCAGATATTCAAGGTAAACATCGGAAAATGGTATAAAAACATATTTTGCCTTTCTGAAATCTGATCCGTTCAAGGCAGCAACATCCCTGAAACCTGTACCATAAGTTCTGATAAACTGTTCAAGTTTGTCACTGTCGGTATTATTGACCCACTCGCCGGTGAAACCCTTGTATACCACGACCTTTTCAAGATCCAGCGAAGAGAGATCGCCTGCATATAGCATCGCCGATATCATCACAGGAATAATGAAATATATAAATTTTATTATTCGCATATTTTAACCTGATAATAAAAAATGAAAAAAACTTTCCGGGGGAAAATCGCTCCTAAATAATAACATTTCATCTAATCTGTCAAGACATAATCGATTTTTATCGGCACTATTCAGAGAAACAGCATATCAGCACAATCCCCTGTTTTCCATCCGCTAAACGCAAAGATATACTCGAAGCTATTCTAAAAAAAATATATTGTCTGTTCCAGTACCGGTATCGGGAAAATTTTTCTGTTTTTCCGGATACCGGTAATTTTATATTGAAAATGAGATCCCGCATTAATTATCTTTTCTGTAATTATGACAAATATAGCATTTCACGGATGATACAGTATTTAATTCAGTTTTCGATTCCGCTCAACCGGTTTTAAACAACGCTCCCCTGGCAGACTTGTGACGAAGAGTTCGACTGCAACCACCGGCCACGAAGACGGATCAGACGAAGATTAAACACTGATCATTTCGCAAACTGCCAGAATTGGCGGCTTTAATATGTCATACCGGGAGTGCTGTATTAAGAAGTTTTACCATTATGCCCTAAAATAAAGTTTACAAAAGTATTATAATTGATGACTCTGCAAAAATCAGATACCCGGAAAAGGAGGTTCTTATGCTGAAATTCACGAAGATGCATGGCGCCGGTAACGATTATATCTATATAAAGGACTTCAGGGGGGAGATCAAAAATCCCTCCAAGCTGGCGATAGAGATGAGCAACAGAAACTTCGGCATAGGATCTGACGGTCTCATACTGATCCTAAAATCTAAAAAGGCCGATTTCAGAATGAGAATGTTCAATGCCGACGGCAGTGAATCGGAGATGTGCGGTAACGGAATCCGCTGCTTTGCAAAATATGTTTATGACCATAAACTCACCGACAGGGACAGAATCCATATAGAAACCGGCGGCGGAATAAAGGAACTTGAACTCAAAGTGAAGAATAATCTCGTTGAATCCGTTACTGTCGACATGGGGGAGCCGGTTCTTCAGCGCGAAAGAATACCGATGATCGGCGACCCGGGGATGGTGATCAATGAAAACCTCCACCTCCCGGACGGCGTAACGTTCCTGATCACATCGGTATCCATGGGCAATCCCCATGTGATAATATTCGTAGAAGACGCGGAGAATTTCCCTGTTTCAAAATACGGGCCGATTATTGAAAATTTTCAGCTCTTCCCGAACAGGACAAATGTTGAGTTTGTACAGATCCTCAGTAAAAAAGAGGTGATCCAGAGGACATGGGAGAGAGGTTCCGGCGAAACCATGGCCTGCGGTACAGGGGCTTCAGCGGTAACGGTAGCCGGCGTTCTGACAAAACAGACTGAAAGAAAAATCACGGTACATCTTAAGGGGGGGGATCTCAAAACTGAGTGGGATAAAAAAAGCAATCATGTTTTCCTTACCGGGCCGGCTGTTGAGGTTTTTAAAGGGGAGTGGCTGTTATAGTTTTAGAGTATCAGATCTCCCAGAGCTTTCTGTACGGGACACCCTTTTCCAGCAGGATTACCCTTTTTATTCCGGGCACATTCTCAATGATTGTTTTCTCAATTGAATCTTTAAACAGCTCCTCCGATCCCTTGACAACAATCGTATCCTTGTCAAGTATTGCGGGGGACAGGTCTATTACGCAGAGCTTCCCCCCTCCATCCTCATCATCAACGATCCATATCTTTTTAATAAGAAAATTCGCGGGAACATTACCTGAAGTATTTTCAAAATACGATCCGTCCGCGACCAGTTCGAAAAGTCTCTGTACAAGATTTTCGTTCTCAAGCCCTGAATAGATGTCCCTCTTCTCGGATATTATGTTTTTACACCCTTCGGAGGGAATATAAATATTGATAGTTTTTTTAGATTCAAGGACCGGAATCGAGGGGAATATATTGAAAATGTTTTTATCGATATGGTATGAAAACATAATATAATCCAGTAAAAACAGCGTTGAGAGCGCGAGGAGAATAATTCTGTTCCTCTCCCTTACGTCGTTGTCCATTCTCACTTTTGTAGCAGCTATCTCTTTTTTTGCCAGATCATATTTATCAAGAGCGAAAACCTTTAAACCGGCATAGGCCGTTTCGGCACGGCTCTTTAATTCAGGGATACTGCTCTTTATCTTTTTTATATATTCAAGCATCGCTTTAATTTTCATAATGTTTCCCTTGTGTATTTTTATCGATCAGCCGCCGGCTGTTAAAAATCACACTTTTTTCTTAAACTGCAGACGCATTCCGGCATTTTTGCCCTGTTTATCCCTTCAGATGCCAGAACCGGTTTAATTCTAAATTTATTCATTTTTATGTCAATAAAATTCCCCTCTGCAGGCTTTCAATGCCAGCGCATTGATCGCTCCCTGAGGCATAGACGGAGCATTCTGTTACAGTTTTCCATGGAAATAAACGTAACGGGATGAAGTCCGTTTTCGGGAAAGGTTTTTTCAGAACCCGGGATCATTCTGTAATACTGTTATATTTTCCTATAAAATTTACTATACCCCCGACGATTCCCTCCGCCAGTTTATCCTGGTAGCTGTCGTTTTTTAAAGATTTCAGCTCCTTCGGGTGTGTTATATATCCCACTTCAACCAGAACTGCCGGCATCAGCGAACCCCTTAACACAAAAAAGTCTGCCTTGTGTACACCCCTGGATTTAAACTCGCTGACACTTTTATCAATGCCTTTCTGAACACAATCAGCAAGTACTGAACTCTCCTTCTGTATCTGCGTGGTCATCATAAGCGCTTCAACGTAATCAACATCCTCGTACTTCTTTTTACCCGCACCGTGGTTCTCCAGTATTACGACATTGTTTTCAAGGGCGGCCGTCTTTCTTGCCTCCTCGTTTGTAGGGTTCTGCGATAAAAAATAGGTTTCAAAACCGGATATCCTGCCGCTGATAGATGCGTTTACATGGATGCTTACAAAAAGGCCGTTCATATTCTTCTTCAGTTCCCTGTTGGCTATCTCGGCCCTCTCCGCAAGCTCAATGAACCTGTCGCTGGTCCTAGTGGATTTCAGTTTAATATTTTCCAGTCTCTTACGAAGAAGGGCTTCTACTTTTTTCGCAAGCTGCAGGGTTATGGTTTTCTCTTTCAGGCCCCCTTTACCGATAGCGCCGGGATCTTTCCCTCCATGACCTGCATCGATTATGATAAAACCGATCTTCTCTTTTTTCGCAGGGATGTTGTCTTTCAGGGGTTTCTGTGTTTCGGCCTGTTCCTCCTCTGCAAAAGCGAGCTTTCCATTTTTTTCCCGTACTTCCCTGTTGTAGAAATTTTCAAGAAGAGCTGCCGCCAGGTCAACGGGGATATATATGCCCCCCTTCCATCTTAAAACCGGATTCTCGTGACCCGTCAGGGAGTTATCTATAATAGAACAGAAATAACCGGTCTTGTATACCATATAATGGCTCTTATAATACAATCTCCCCTTCTGAAAAACCGGATCAAAACTGTTTTCTATCGAATACTTTCTTATAAGCTCATCGAGCAGTATATAGCCCCCACCTTTTATATCAATAACCGACAGGCTTTTATCCGGAGCCGCCCCCGTTAAAAAAAAGAAGGCCGGTATTATCAGCAGACAGAGTCTGACAGACTTCCCCTTTTTAATGAACTGTTTAAGTTTTAGCATAAAGAATTGATCCGGATATTTAAATACCATAAAAAAATAAACCTGTACTGGAGGTTCGTATTAAAAACTGGATAAATTAAACTTCTCTCAGTCAAGATATTTTTCCCTGGCAGTCTACTGACAAAGCCTATCTCTTAAAAATGTCACTGCATAATATCTCTGTCAGAAAGCCGGCTTTTTTTACAGTCTTAAAAGAGGGGTAATTGCATCTGTTCAGGATTTTTAATTGACAGTAACAGGGGGGCATCATTAATCAATAATTATTAAATTTAACGGGACTAGTCATGAAAATAAAATTCAGTTCTGCGGTTCTGATCCTTATAATCGCAGCTTTTATAACCGGCTGCGGCAGGAAGAAACCTGAAACTCCTATAATTCCGGGATCAACAGAGGGGAATCCTCTTGCTATTATAATCACTCCAAATACCGCGCTCAGGGTCGATCCGCTGATATTCACCTCCAGGGTTGCACAGCTTAAAAAGGGTGAAGTGGGAGAGGTGCTTGAGAGGTCGAGCGAAAAGAAACCGGTGGCCGGAACACTGGATTACTGGTACAAGATAAAGCTGAGCAACGGCATTACCGGATGGGTATACGGCAGCAATATAAATATTCTGAAAGATTCAAACAGGAATAACGTTGAGTCATTTTTAAGCCAGTTCTGGGAGAAGGAGACAAAGGAACTCAGTGAAGCCCTTCACGGCAAATGGTGGAGCGTAAACAGGTTCAACGATTTTACAAACCACTGCCTTGAGATATACAAAGACGGAAAATATAAATCATATATAAAGGGGAGCCCGACTAAAATAGAGGGCGATTATAATTTTGATTTTAACAAGAATCTTGTTATATTTCTTAACGGAACGTCATTTGAAGGGGACCTCAACTATACCCGCAGGGGTGATGCATATACCCTTTCGCGGGAAAATGAAAAAGATGAAATAAAGTTTAAAAAAATAAATGTGAATCCTGAGTCTGAAGCTGAAGAGAAGAACCTTCAGAAAAACGACGACGGCACTGATGGTGTAAAGAAGGATAATGAAGGTTAGAATAAACAAATATCTCACACTCTGCGGCCTCGGTTCACGGCGTAAGGTTGAAGAACTTATACTTGCCGGAGAGATCAGGCTTAACGGGAGCGTAGTCAGGGACCTCGCCACTACTGTGAACAGTGAAACCGATACTGTCAAATATAACGGCGAAGTGCTTAAAACTATAAATACACAGTACTACGTGATGCTGAACAAGCCTAAGGGCTATATAACATCCCTCAGCGATGAGAAGGGGCGGGTTACGGTGATGACGCTGCTCCCTGAAAAATACAGACGCTCCGGCGTTATGCCGGTTGGAAGGCTTGACAAGGACACGGAGGGGCTGCTGCTTTTTACAAACGACGGCGACCTGGCCCATAAACTAACCGGTCCGTCATTCAAAGTGAAAAAAGAATATCTTGTCCAGCTGGACAAACCCCTTGAAGAGACCGACAGGGCCATGGTTGAAAAAGGCTTCTTCGTACACCAGATCAAGACCAAAACAAAACCCGCGACAGTTACAGTTACAGAGAAGTCACGGATGTTTGTCAAGGTGCTGATAGTTGAAGGTAAAAAACGGCAGATACGTTACTCGTTTAAAAATCTCGGGTACAATGTACTTAAGCTTAAAAGAACAGGTTACGGTCCTCTTTCGCTGGGCAGGCTTACAAAAGGAGACCACCGCGTTCTGAAAACCTCTGAAGTTAAGCTTCTAAAAAAATCTGTTTCCGAATCTTAGGACAACAGCAGAGATAACTCCGGATGTTTGAGTTATCTGGAGGTGTCATACCCGCGAAGGCGGGTATCCATTGACACCGATTTTTCACTTTTTATCCTATGGCCTCCTTGCCCCTCTCGCCTGTGCTGATTCTTATACACTCGGCAAGATCGAAGATAAATATTTTTCCATCGCCGACGTCACCCTCCGGGGCAGCTTTCATAATCGCGCTTATAGCCCTGTCCAGAAATTCATCATTGACTGCTATTTCCAGTTTTATCTTCCGCAGAAGATTATCAACCTCTGTTATACCCCTGTACACCTCGGTTACACCCTTCTGTCTTCCGCAGCCCAGAACATCGGTAACAGTCATAAGATTGATTTCGTTTTTCTCCAGTTCCTTTTTCACTTCCTCAAGTTTATGCGGACGTATTACAGCAATAATATATTTCATTATTAACCTCCATTATCCTTTATAATAATTAATCCATCAATGTATAAGCAGCCTCATGATGCTGCGAAAGATCAAGCCCTATATTCTCTTCCCTGGTTTCGACTCTCATACCTACAAGAAGATCGCTTATTTTATAAAGCACAAAAGTCCCGATCGCAGCGGCTGCAATTGCCACCAGTACAGTTAAAAACTGTACCCATAACTGATGCGGATTTCCATAAAACAATCCGTCGGTACCGCCTATCTCTTTTGATGCGAACAGTCCGGTCGCCAGCGCACCCCATATACCAGCCATTCCGTGCACGCCGAAGACATCAAGGGAATCATCATATCCGAATCTTTTTTTAACATAACTTACAAAGATAAATCCTATGAGACTTCCCCCTGCGCCTATTAATATTGAAGCCATGGGGGTTACATACCCCGCTGCCGGTGTGATCGCCACAAGGCCCGCAACAAGCCCTGTGATAACGCCCAGAGCTGTGGGAGTTTTATGTACTAACCAGTCAAGCATCATCCACGACACGGCTGCCGCCGCTGCTGCGGTATTTGTATTCAGAAACGCAGATACAGTCTGACCCTTAACCGCAAGTGCGCTTCCTGCATTGAAGCCGAACCATCCGAACCAGAGGAAAGAAGCCCCCAGTATCGCGAACGGGAGGTTGTGCGGAGACCTGGACTGACCGTTCCCCCCCCTCTTTCCTATCATCAATGAAAAGACAAGCGCCGATATACCGGCCGTTATGTGAATTACCGTTCCCCCTGCAAAGTCAAGCGCTCCCTTGCTGAAGAGCCATCCTCCGCTTGCCCACACCCAGTGCGCCATCGGATCGTACACAAATGTCGACCATAGAACCGTGAACAGAAGAAAACCGGAAAACTTAATCCTCTCGGCAAATGCGCCTATTATAAGGGCCGGTGTGATTACCGCGAACATCATCTGGAAACATACAAACAGCTGATGCGGAATTGTCTGTCCCTCAAGTGGTGCAAGCCCCACTCCCCGGAGAAATGCCCAGTCGAGACCTCCGATAACACCCCCCTTATCCGGGCCGAAAGCCAGAGTATAACCGAACAGAATCCACTGAAGCGATATAACCGCGAGAATTACCATACACTGCATCAGTATGGATAATATATTTTTCTTTCTTACAAGACCCCCGTAGAAAAAACCGAGAGTCGGCGTCATCATCATAACCAGAGCTGTTGCAATAAGCATCCATACTGTATCAGCTGCATTAATCATTTTAATCCTCCTGAATAATTTTTATTTTTAATGAAAGTGAACATAGCCATCATCGTTAATGATGTCAATGTTTTGGACTAAAATTTTTTTACAGCAGACCTTATTTAACCGCAATGTAACAATAAAAGCGTTATCGCATAACACATAACGCTTTTATATTACGGCCGTATTAAATTTTAACATTGATGTAATATTCGGCGATTAAGACAGACTGCAGAGAGAGCATAACGCATAACTGCAGCGCGTTACGGTCATATAAAATTTTAACATCATCGTAACATTGTGTTACTGTGATAATAAATTATCGTTAAGCAGAATAGTGCAGGACAGGACTTCAAACCGGGTATGCATAAAACAGAAAGACCGTGCTGTTGCACGGTCTTTCTGTTTTACCGGAATAATGATTTTTTATTTCTTTTTAGCTGTCTTTTTCACAGCGGGTTTCTTCACTGCGGACTTCCTGACGGCAGCTTTCTTCACAGCTGGCTTCTTCGCTGCGGTCTTCTTGACTGCTGCTTTCTTCACTGCGGGTTTCTTCGCTGCTGCCTTTTTAACGGCTGCTTTCTTCACAGCGGGTTTCTTCGCTGCTGCCTTCTTGACTGCTGCTTTCTTCACAGCTGGCTTCTTCGCTGCTGCCTTTTTAACGGCTGCTTTCTTCACAGCGGGTTTCTTCGCTG
>CAYTNW010000015.1:17147-93570 GCA_964439325.1 uncultured Leptospirales bacterium
CTGCCTTTTTAACTGCTGCTTTCTTCACAGCGGGTTTCTTCGCTGCAGTCTTCTTGACTGCTGCTTTTTCCACAGCGGGTTTCTTAGCCGCTGTGACAGTCACGCCGATATTTTTAAGGATCCAACCGGTTATATCATTAACAACTTTTACCCTCTCGGCAGGGACCTCATTAATAGTTTCATGAGCCAGGCCCTCAAAAAGGAACAGTTTCTTTAACGCTGATGAGGCCGTATTATAAAATGTTTCAGCCGCTTTATGATCAGCTATACGATCCTCTTTTCCAGCGAATACAAGAAGAGGTTTTTTAATGCTCCCTGCGTTTTTCAGGCACTCCTGCCCCGCTCTGAAAAATTCTACAACAAATCTGGCTGTAACTTTATTATGAACAAGTGGATCGTTAATATATGCTGCCACAGCATCCTTATCATGAGAGATATCGTTTGCATTTAAACCGTTAGGAAAAGTCAGTGAACTAATCCTCGACGAAAAGAAAGAAGCTACTTTAAATTTCCACGCCGGAAATTTAAATGCGGGCGCAAATCCCGGAGATGAAATAACAAGCATTGATATATCATCGGGATAGGTCATTGCATATTTCGAGGCTATTACTCCGCCGAGGCTGTGTCCGAACAGAACCACAGGCAGACCCTTATTCTCCTCTTTTATAAATTCAAGAAAGAGTTTGAGATCATAGACATAATCCATGAAAGAATCGATATGCCCCTTTTTACCATCTGATTTACCATGCCCGCGGTGATCTATAGCAAAAACCGAAATATTTTTATCAGCAAAACCCTTCAGCAGATTTTCGTATCTCCCGGAATGTTCTCCAAGCCCATGAACAAGTATCAATACAGCTTTAGCTTTCTCGGCAAGCCATTTCTGAAAATAGATCTCAATTCCACCCTTACCGGTGAAACTGCCTGTCTCATGACTATATGATTTCATAATCTACCCCTTTTATAAAATTAACTAAAATTTCTTTGTGTTGGCTATGCTTAAATAAATACAGAATTACCGGCTTGTCAATTAAATATCTGTTGTTTGTCATTCAGTCTCCTGAAAAAGTCCATCCGTGGCTCGTTTAAAAGCGATTTCGTGAAGTGAATTCACGAAATCTCACATTTTCGAGACTTTTTCAAGTATATTTGCCTCGAAAATGGTGATACATCTGACGAACAGGACGTTCTAATGACGCGAAGGACATGGACGTCCGTGAGCGACCATGTATCACATTAGCAGTTTCCTGTTTCACGAAACTGCTAAATTTTGCGTGAAAGTAAATAATTTTATCAATTTATACCGCTTTGATAGGTCCGTTTACCGTACCCTCTATAAATTGTTTAACATACGGGTTATCGCTCTGCCTGATTTCGGTATCCGTGCCTGTAAATATCACTCTCCCCTCATAGACCATCGCTATCCTGTCGGCAATTCTGTAAGCGGATGTCATATCATGTGTCACAACAATTGAGGTCATACCGTAGGTATCTCTCATTTTTACTATGAGACGGTCAACAACGCCGGCTGTGATCGGATCAACGCCTGTTGTAGGCTCGTCATAAAGCATAATTTCCGGTCTTACGGCGATCGATCTTGCAAGACCGGCGCGTTTCTGCATCCCTCCGGATAGTTCGGAGGGGTGTTTGTCGCCTGATCCTGATAAACCGACCTGATCCAGCGACTCCTCGACTATGCTTTTAACGGTTTCTTCATCAATACCGCGCCTTCTGAGCCCGAATGCGACATTATCATATATGTTCATCGAATCAAAAAGCGCCGCACCCTGAAACAGTATTCCGTATTTGGACAAAATTTCCCGCCTGGTATTTACATCTCCCCCTGTCATCATCACATCATCAACTGTTATTGATCCCTGGTCAGGCTCAATTATGCCTACAAGGTGCTTCAGTATCACCGATTTACCGGTTCCGCTCTTACCGATTATGCACAGAATCTCGCTTTTATCAACAGAAAGGTCTATTCCACGGAGTACAGACTTCTCCCCGAAGCTTTTGTGAAGATTTTCAATTACTATTTTTGCCATAACAATGAATCACCCGGCATATATTGAATACCCTGTGCCTTAAAATGTCAACGATAATGAACCTGTTGATGGAGATAACTTAAAAAAACGGCTTTAAAGACTTATTCTTTTAAACATTCCGCTGTTTGAATTCCGCTGTGGTCAATCCGGGCGACAAACCGCGGATTTTTTAACGCTTTATGAATTATCACTTGATTAAATCAGTAAAACTTTATAAATAATTTACATCATGAACAGATACAGAATCCATGCTGCCGCTGTTTTAATTATTCCGCTGGTGCTTCTATGCTGCTCTGCCGGCAAAAGAGAACTATACGGTTCCTGGGGAAGCATACTTATTGAAAACAGCGCTCCGCTTTTCGCGAAGACACTCCCAACTTCCGTAAAAAATGAAGTAGTACTGACATTTGATGAAAATGACAGGTTTACATGGAGCAATAAAAATGAAAAACTGTACCTGTCGGGAAAATACAGGGTCGACGGAAAAAGAATTTATCTTGATATCGAAAAAGAGGGGGCGCCACTTAAAGTGGAATTTAAAATCCGTAATGACAGATTAATTATTCTCACCGATGACGGATTTTCTTTCACTTTTGTAAAAAACTGAAGTTAATACTTTGGGCTGCTCTGTCTGGTATCAGGCTCTCCGCAAAATAACAATATTTCAGCCGCTGACCGTATCACTCCGGACACCGTATGCTTTATACAAAACCGTAATGTCTAAATTAAACATTGACTTTTACAGCCTGTGAGTATAATATTTATTTCAAAATGGTTCACCGCATTGTCACAGACTGTGAGGACAATATATGCCTATAGCGACTTCAAACAAGGTAATACTGATTACCGAGAAACCTAGAATAACCACTCCGATTAAAATCGCCCTGGACAGCCTCGGACTTGAGTTTACGGCTGATTATCCGGCACTGACATCTCTGCCTCTTATGCGCACAGGAATAGCCAAATCTGGAAAAACCGCTTTTATCCGCACAGAGCTGCTGAGGTTCATAAAAGAGATCGGGTATCCGCGCGCGATAATCATGGACAGCCAGATTGATCTTGGTCCGGGAGCCGTACAGGATGCGGAGATGATGAAGATATTCAAAACTTTTCTAATAGCCTATGTAATTCTGAGAAAAGGGAGCGAGCACAGAAATATAAGAGGAAACTTCATCCTTCTGACAAAGGGGAGGGATTTTGAAAAAAAATTCGGCATCGGGAGCAATCCGCACAGTATTATGAACCATCTGTCTACACAGAATCCTGAAATAAATATCTTTATCGACGAACTGAAAGATGACCGCGAACACTTTGATTCCGTTTTTTCAATCACCCTGCTTGATACCGATACTTCATCCGACATCATTACAGATACAGTAGAAAAGTTTCTTACCAGTACAGCGAAGGGAGCTCCGGCAACCGCTCCGGAGAATAACGCTGCCGCGCCGCCGGTCTCAAAAGCTAAAGAAGAGGCGGAGGTAAAAGAGAATAAAGAATAAGATAGGCATCCAGTATAACAGAACGGATCCGGCGCTATTCTTTCCTGTTCAGAACTTCACGTATCTTTCTTAAAATTGCGTGGGATGAGTATGGTTTGCTGATGAACTGTATCCCCTCATTGCTGATGTCCTGCTGTACTATAAAATTTTCGGTATACCCCGAAGTGTACAGCACCCTGATATCTCCTCTCTTCCCTTTGAACTCCTTTGCCAGCACTTTACCGTTAATGCCGGGCAGAACTACGTCTGTTATGAGAAGATCTATTCTGCCATCATAGGAATCAGATATCTTTATGGCATCCTCACCGTTTAAGGCTTCCAGCACCCTGTAGCCTGACTGTTTCAGAATCGTTGCCGCGAAGTCAAGCACCATAGGATTGTCCTCAACCAGCAGAACGGTCTCGGCCCCTTCAAGCTGAATATTTACCGGCAGTGAAGTATCAGCCTGTGCGGCCTCCCCTCTGAAAATCGGAAAATATATTTTGAACCTTGAACCCCTGCCGACTTCAGAGAATACTTCAATCGATCCCCTGTTCTGTTTCACTGCACCATATACTATTGAGAGGCCAAGCCCTGTTCCCTGCTCTTTCGGTTTGGTGGTGAAAAAAGGCTCGAAGAGGTGATTAATAATCTCATCGGACATTCCTGCGCCGGTATCATTCACCGAAAGCGCGACATATTCTCCCGGCAGTATATAGGCATGAGTCTGGCAGTATAGTTCATCGATTAAAACATTTTCCGTCTCAAGGGTAAGGTCTCCCCCCTCCGGCATCGCATCCCGTGCATTGATTGCGAGGTTCATCACTATCTGTTCAATATGCCCCGAATCGGCCATAATGACCGGCTGTTCCGCATTCAGAGATGTATGGAGCTTTATATTCTCCCCTATTATTCTCACCAGCATCATCTGCATATGGTCTATCAGACTGTTCAGGTCCATAGCCTCAGGTTCTATGATCTGCTTCCGTGAAAAGGCCAGTATTCTCTTGGTTAAATCTGAAGCGCTCTCTGAAGCTCTCTGAATCATTTCCAGCTTCGGGAATATGGGGTTTTCCCTGTTCACCTTCAGCATGATAAGTTCGACATTGCCCATTATCGCAGTCAGAAGATTATTGAAATCGTGTGCAATCCCGCCGGCGAGCCTCCCCACAGTCTCCATCTTCTGGGACTGCAGCAGCTGCTGCTCGAGCTTCTCCTTCTCATCCTCTACCCGCTTTCTCTCTGTTATATCGATTGCAACGCTGACAAGATGCTGCTTCCCGGCAATTGTGATAATTTCGGCTGAATAACGCATCAGGTAGATAGTTCCATCTCTGGATTTGAAATGAATGTCAAGCTCCCTGACAACCCCGTCCCTCCGGAGAATGCCGATAACAAGGTCGCGGTCGGAATTCTCCCCCCAGATTTTCAGATCTATTGCCGTCCTGCCGATCACCTCCTCCCTTGAGTATCCTGTCAGTTTAAGAAAATATTCGCTTACCTCAACATATTCTCCATCTTCGACTTTCGAAAGTGTAATGATTACCGGGCCGAGGTGAACTATTTTGGAAAATTTCTCTTCGGAAAACCTGAGGCGTTCATTTGATGCCAGCAGCTCCTGCTGTGTTTTCATTAAATTGAGATGAGTGTTCTCCATTTCCTGAATCGTTTTCTTAAGTTCCTTATTTACCGTTTCAAGCTCGATTTTCTGTTTATCCACCATCTGCTCGGCGATCTTCCTGTCGGTTATATCCGCGTTTATAGCCAGCAGGCACTGAGTACCGCCGACTGTTACAATATCCGCTGAGAAAAGCTTAGTACGAAGCTCGCCGTATTTCGTCCTGAAACCGACCTCCAGCTCCCGTACCTTTCCGTTTTTTTTCATTTCGTCAATTATTCTTCCCCTGTCCGACGGATCTGCCCAGATATTGATTTCCGCCGCGGTGTGCCCTATGACATCCTCTCTGGTGTAGCCGGTATTTTCATAGAAGCTGTCGCTTACATCAATGTATCTCCCTTCAGCAAGGGTTGATAGAGATACAACCATAGGGCTCTTCTTGAATGCCTTAGAGAATTTTTCCTCAGAATATTTTAAAAGCTCGTTGGTCTTCAGGAGTTCCTCCCTCGCCTCAGACAGCTGGGCATTTACCTCCTCGTGGACCCTGTTCGCGTTCTGAAGCTTCAGCAGCGTCGCGGAGAGTTCGCTGTTGACAGCCTGAAGTTCATCCTTCTGTCTGGTTATTATACCGGAGGTTTCTTTCTGTTCCGTTATATCCCGGATAGACTCTATCGCACCTATTATCTCTCCCCTGTTGTTATAGAGAGGCTTGGCCGCACCCCAGATATAACAGCCACCCTCCTTGATACCCGGAACAAAAACCTCGCCGTATATAGCATCCTGCTTTCTTGTAAGAATCGGATACTCCTTTTCTATTTCGCTGTTTTTTGTAAGTATCAGGTCGGCAAGAGTAGGCCTTCTCTTATTATAAAAAGGGATCGAGTATTCATAATTATCCTTCCCTATCATATATTCAGATTTGAGACCGGTGAGTTCTTCAATGGCATGGTTCCAGATAAGCACCTTCCCCTTCTTATCAATTACAAATGTGGCATCAGGAAGAAAATTAATTACATCTCTCAGCTGCTGTTCCGCCTTAAAGTGTTTTCTGCCGATATCTTTTTTCATTACACCATATCTGTTCCGGTAGTATCTGCGACTGGCTCCCTGATCAAGATACTGACAAATACAGTTTTTGAACAATTTTATTTAAATAATTTGTCATTAATAAACCTGTTTCCTTAAATTTCTGAAATACAACATCCGGTTTTTTAAATCCGTAAACCCAATAAACACTTGAGTTTTTACCTTGATATTTTTTGATAAGATTAATCTGAATTTTAACGGGTGATATTATGGATACTGTATATTCAAAATTGAGAGAAAGGCTTGATACATATTCCTTCGGGTTCCCCGCGACCGCTTCCGGAATAGAGATCACTATTCTTAAAAAACTTTTCACTGAAAACGACGCGGATTTTTTTCTGAAACTCTCGCAAAAACTGGAGAGCGCCGAAGAGATATCCTCCCGTACAGGTCTTCCTGTCGAACAGACCAGAAGCACCCTTGAAGATCTGTCGGAGCGCGGCCTGATATTCAGGCAGGATTCCGCCGGAAAGATACGTTACGGAGCTATCCCCTTTATGCACGGTATCGTTGAGTTTCAGATAAAAAAACTCGACAGGGAGTTTTCCGGTCTTCTTGAAAGATTCTTCATGGAAGCATATAATAAAAATATCGCTGATAATGCCGATCTTTTTTTGCGTGTAATCCCCGTCCAGAAATACATAGACGTGGAACATCACATAGCATCGTATAACGACGTATCGGCAATCCTTGACAAAATTGACGTGATCGCAGTAGCCGACTGCTTCTGCAGAAAACAGAAAAAGTTCCTCGGCGCCGGATGCTCCCGCCCGTCTGAAACATGTTTCATGTTCGGATCGATGGCCGAGTACTACATTGACAACAACCTCGGCAGAAGAGTGAGCAGAGATGAAGCCCTGAAAATAGTAAAAGAGGCCCAGAAGAGCGGGCTGGTCACACAGCCGTCCACGTCGCAGAATCCCGCGGGGATGTGCAACTGCTGCGGCGACTGCTGCGCTATCCTCGGTGCAATAAAAAAATATCCGTCGCCGGCTGAACTGGTTTTTTCAAATCATTACTCATCGATTAAACAGGACAACTGCATCGGATGCGGGTCGTGCGTCGACATATGTCCGATGGAGGCTTTGAGCCTGAACGGCTCCGGAACCGCCGAAATCGACATTCAAAGGTGTATCGGATGCGGACTATGCCTTATGGCATGCGGATATGAAGCGGTAGCTCTCTGCGAAAAGACCGGTTCCGAAAAAAAAGAGGTGCCGGCAAACACAAAGGAGCAGATGTTTCAGATGGCAAAAAAACGCGGATTGATTTAGTCATATGACCCGTGAATTTTATAAAAAATACTCGACATCATCACGGAGCGCTTCTGTAATGCTACGCAGTCACTAAAATTTGACAGTATGCAGATATGGTATTATTCTGAAGTCAGCATATCCCTCTACGTACCGGATGGATATTAATGGCTTTCGGATCAGTAAAAGTAACAACGCAAAAAATTTAATTAAAGGTCGGCATAATGAAACAATATAAAAAGGATTTCATAAACTTTCTCCTTGAGAGCAGATCGCTGAAATTCGGAGAATTTACCCTTAAGTCGGGAAGGCTCTCCCCGTATTTCCTGAATACCGGGATGCTCTACACAGGCGAAGCGATCAACAGGCTCGGCAGCTTCTACGCCAGTACTATTATCGATAACGTCAAAGGGGAATACACATCAATATTCGGCCCCGCATACAAGGGGATTCCCCTTGCAATAGCGGCGATAAATGCTCTTTATTCGGAACATAAAGTGAACGTCAACTATTCGTTTAACAGGAAAGAGGCGAAAGACCATGGGGATATGGGCCTGATAGTGGGAAAACCTCTAACTGAGAAAGACAGCGTCATCATCGTGGACGACGTAATAACAGCCGGCACCGCGGTCAGGGAGACGATCGATATACTGGAAAAACAGGGTAATCCGAAAATTTCCGCCGTAATAATTTCGGTGGACAGGATGGAGAAGGGGACCGGCGAGAAATCGGCCATTCAGGAGATTTCAGAATCCACCGGTATTTCATTCTTCCCGATTGTAACCATTATAGATATCATAGAATTTCTCAATGACGCTTCCCGCAGGGAGAAATTCGGCATAGACAGCGGAATGATAGCGAAGATGGAGGAATACCGTTCTCTTTACGGTGTATCGTAACTGCTGCCGATACACACCGTAAAAAGCGGAAAAGTATATGAAACTCCTCTGCGAACCCCAGATAAGCGAAGAATCTCCATGCTCCTACATAGCGGGAAGAAATTCCCGCTTTCACTATTTTTTCGCCGTTGACCTGACAGCGGAGGAGCTTGAGATAGTTTTCTCGCGCGGATGGAGAAAGTTCGGCATGTACTATTTCAAACCCGCCTGCAGTGACTGCAGGGAGTGCATACCGATACGCATAAGAACGGACCAGCTGCAGCCGTCAAAGAGCCAGAAGCGAGTGATAAAAGACTGCAGGGATCTTCATGTTGAATTCAAGGAGCTTGAATACAGAGACGAGATTTTTGAAATCTACAAAGACCACTCGCTGAACCGGTTCGGCAAAGATTCAAACTACGAGGATTTCTACAACTCTTTCTACGCACAGTCGTGTCCGACAATGCAGTCGGAATACTATATAGAGAACCGTCTTGCGGCCGTAGGATTTATCGATATATCATCGATGGCGTTCAGCAGCATATATTTCATCTACAGGGACGACTTTAAAAAATTCAACCTCGGAACGTACAGCATCTTCAAAGAGGCGGGTTTTGCAAAATCGCTTGGCCTCAAGTTCTACTATCTGGGATATTACGTCGAGAGCAACCGGAGTATGGCTTACAAGAACAGTTTTCACGTAAATGAAAAGATGAACTGGGACACAAAAGAGTGGCTTGATGAAGATTTAAAAAGCAGCAGCCGGGTGGCTGCTATTTCTGAACTTTTATAATCGAGCAGATATCTCCTGCACTGTCCGATGCCGATTCCGGATTGTATACATCGGGGAGCCATTCGCCGTCCACAATGAACTTGTACCTGTATACTCCGGCTGAAAGCCTTTTTTCAAGCCTCCAAATTCCGTCGTTACCGCGCTTCATCAGATCGTGTTCAGGGTTCCATCCGTTAAAATCTCCAACCAGTGAAATGATCCTTGCATCGGGCCTGTAGGTTCTGAACAGAATCCTGTTTTTGCCGTTGAGTTTATACGTGACAAGTTTTCCATCGGAGGGTTTTTCTATCTCGGCCATAGAAAGATATGAACCGTTGTTGTCATCTGTCTTATAGACATTGGAGGGATCTTCTGTCCATAACCCGTCCACATTGAATTTATACTCTACCTTTCCTGAAAAGCTGCTGTTTGAAAGGAAATAGAACCATACTCCGTCCTTCCCCCTCTCCATCTTTTCCATTTTCCAGCAGGAAAAATTCCCGGAGATCAAAACCTTTTCCGCTTTTCTGTCTTTATATGTGAAAAGTACGCCGTCCTGGATAACAGGTTTTCCCGTTGCGATATTCTCTGTCATTAAAAGCCTGATCTTTTCCGGCGATCCTGCATTTTTCATCTGTGTAAGAGTATAAAAATGAACAACCTGTTTGTCGTACGGCATCGAAGATATCAGCAGAACAGCCATCAGAATAAGAGTAATAATTTTAAAATCCTTCATCCATATCCTCATTGTTAATACTAAATTACAATAAAAGTCTCTAACCGGGGATTTACATGGCATAAACGGATTTCCTGGCCATTATTATCACCGTATTTTACTATTTTGGTTCAATTGTACATGTTATATGTCGATATATAATTAAGAAATATTTATAATGAAATTTAATAATTCCGGTTTTCCGCGGATAAAAAAGTTAAATATCAGGGAATCGCCGGAATAATTGACTACTTGTTAAATTTTTTAATTGTTTTTTAATTTACAAAAAGTATAATGTGAATTATGTCTCTTAAATAAGATCGAATAGGTTCCTGTTCAGAAAGATGGGATAAGATATTTCCCGGCTCTACGCTGCTCCGCGGATATAAAATTACCCACGAATCTGGCCGGTTACCGGAATAATAATACCGGATTAATTAATGGCTGTTAAAAAAGTTGAGATAAACTACACCCCGGAAGAACTTGAAGAGATCGAACGGATAATCAGTGTTATTACGGAAGCGGACATCCCGCGTTTACAGGACCCGCGCGCGAAGCCGGTTGCGAAGCCGCCGGTGAAAGCCGAAGAGGATTTTGCAGACCATGATATCGAAGATGTCGATTCCAATATGCCGTCCGATCTTGATATCGATTTTGATGAAGAAACATCTGAAAGGGAACCTGAATCCGAGATAGAAACCCTGTCTGACGAAGACCTCTTTTCTGAAGACACAGGAGATATAAAAGAGGAAGAGATTGAAGATATAACTGAAAGTATACCCGCTTTCGAAGATGAGATATCCAGTGAGAGCGAAGAGATAATCCCTCTGTCCGAGTCCGACCTCTCTTTTATTGATGAATCCGCCGAAACCGCAGGGTCAGAAGACCGGTTCGAAGAAGATCTGCCCGCTGAAAAAGAGAAAAAGGAGACCGAGTCGTTCGCTATCGAAAAAGACGAGGACTTTGACATACCGGATCTTGACGAAATACCTGTTAATGAGAAAGCGGAGATCCCCGAGGCTGAAAGCGCCGATATTCCCGATATCAATCTCGGCGACCTCGACATAGCCGAACCTGAAACAGATTTCGACAGGGAAGAGGAATCAGACCGCACAGAGGAGCCGGGAGAGCTCTCTGAATCCTTTGACGGTATTGACGAGTTTGAACAGGCCCCGGAAAAGGTGGAGGAGAGCCCGCTCAGCGAGATGGACTCTTTCCATGATGACTTCAAGGATATCGACGACATACCTGACGCGTTTGATACTGCTGCAGCGCCGAAAAAAGATGAAGAGAGTAAAAAGGCTGAAAAATTCAGCGAAGATTTCATCAATGAAAAACATGACGACATTCTGACGATTGAACCTCTCGATGATGAAGTTGTTGGACATCCGTCTAAACCCGAGGCTGCAGCCTCAGCGAAAACCAGAGGCTCATCGTCGGAGATGGAACTCTCGGAAAAAGACGTCACAAGGCTTAAGAAAGCCATAATACTCTTTAACCCGGCAGTGAGACAGGCGATAAGAGAAACCGTAATCAACGAACTTCTCCCCGCTGCCGACATGAAGAAGCTTGTCGACATGATCATCACCGGGAAATCCGAGGATTCGATTCAGAAATTCCTTGAGAAAAAGCTCAAGACCAGCATCAAACTGGTTGACGAAACGACAAGCGGCAGACGCGTAATAGCATCAAGGCCGGAATATTCTCTGGAGGGACGGGCGCGGCAGAAGAAGCTGCTGAAAGCGACAGGTGTATTCGGCGCCGCGGTTGTAATCTCTTTCTTTCTTACTATCCTGTCATACCAGTATATCTATAAACCCTACATGGCTAAAAAACTGATACGACAGGGCGTTGCTCTGATCATAAACAGCAGCCTTAAGGGGGAGCGTTTCAACAGAAAAAACAACTATGATGAGGCGGAGAGGCTCTTCCGCGAGGTTGACGAGGAGTACGCAAAAGACTTTCTGTTCGGCTATAACGAATATGCCAGGGCATATCTGATCAACAAGGATTACGCCGAATCGCTGGAAAAACTGAACAGGGCGTATAATCTCGACAAAACCCATATAGACACACTGAACAACCTTGGATATTTCTATGCGAAAACATCCAATGAATACTTTGAATCTTTACGGCCGAATATCCAGAAGTGGTACTTCGGCGATAAAAAACAGATGCAGGGAATTGAGACCTCACTCGATCTTGCGATTAATTTCTACCGACGAGCACTTCTTGTTGATAAAGAGAACATCAACGCGCTCGTCGGGATAGGAAACGCGTACTTCTATCAGGGGCAGTATCTTAAAGCCAAGAAGTATTACGAGGATATACTCAGGGTTGATTCGGATTCGGTCGTAGGCTATTCCGGACTGCTTAACCTTTACATAGAACGGGACTCCTTCCCTCTCGCAGCGACAATACACGCCGAACTGCGGGAAAAGAAGATGCTTTCCGAAATGCCTTCACCGCTTCTTTCGAAACTCGCGGGATACTATCTCGACAAAAGGGCAAAGGGAGATTCGAACGTCCGTATTGATTACGGAGTCAGATCGCCGAGGCTTATTGACAGCAACGACAATACCGATCCGGCTATACTGGAAGTCCTCCGCGCCCTGAATGACCGCGACCCGGATTATCCGCAGCTGCACATACAATTCGCGCGGTTCCACATGGCAAAGCAGAACATGATGGAGATGGAGAGATACCTCGACAGGGCCCTCTCGCTTGCTCCCAACTATTACAGCGCCATGCACCTGAAGGGTGAATACTACTACAACACAAAGGAACCGGTCAAGGCTTACAAGTATCTGAAACAGGCCCTTGAAAACTACGGCGACCAGCCTGAATTCACAAGGGAGGATTTCTATAAAGAGACCGAGAGTCCCGGCAAAACCAGCATGTATCTTGGAAATATTTTCTACTATTTCTTCGACAGGGTCAAAAGCAGGGAGGGCGCTCTCGACGAGGAGATCGCCGACAACGAAACCGAGAAGATGGAGAATTACAGCTTCGCACAGAGGTTCTATACCGACGCGCTGAACTACAACTACACATCTTCCGAGCTGTATTACAACATGGGGAGGATCAACTACCTGAAAGGGGAGTATTCTCTCGCCCTGAGCCTCTGGCTCCACCTGTATGACGATTTCGTAAAATCGCCTGAACTCATGCTGGCGCTTGGAAACGCGTTTTACAACTCCGGAAACGGGAACGGGCCGGGAAACTACGAAGCGGCGAAAGGGGAATACCTGAAGCTGATTTCGGTTCTTGAATACGAAGCCGACAGGATCAGAGTGGTGGATCTTTCAAAGGCCTCGAACGTGAAGATATTCCAGACCCTGTCTGAAGCCTATAACAACCTCGGCGCGGTCTATCAGAATACAGGCGAACACCAGAAACGCGACCTTGCGTACTGGAAGGCGATCGATTACGGCCAGAAGATGAGGCAGGAAAATGAATACGCCAGGGTGAATCTTGCCAGGTCAAACAGGAACGCCGAACCGCTTCTTGACAAATGGATACCGTTCAGTATCGATATCTACAGGGAAGACATGAGGAAGTAATATAAAAAAATGACCGGAAAAACTCCGGTCATTTTAACTCCTTTAAGAACCGGCTTTCATTCTCTTAATAATTTCATCTGCACACTTTTCGCCAGAGAGCAGCATACCGCCAAAAATCGGCCCCATGCGCGGTGATCCGAAATAACCGCATGCTGCCATTCCGGTGACATAAAGACCGGGATAGACTTCCCCTGTATTTTCTACGGCCATTCTCTCCCCCCTGTCACAGAACATCGGGTTCTCCCCTTTCGGCGGCGCGATCATTCCTCGTCTGGAAAGAAGAGAAACCACTGCTGAAGGATGTCCGGTTGAATCTACTACGAAGCGTGACTTAATCATCAGCGGATCAACATGAAGATTTGTCATCTTAACCGGAGTCCAGTTTATAACAACTCCTTCGACGCGGTTATCTTTGACAACGATGTCCTCAATCTCTATGGTGTTAAACAATACACACCCGGCATCAAGGGTTTTTGCAATAAGTTTAGCAGACATCTCAACTGCATCAACACAGTAATACCCCTCGCGAAACGGCTGCAGGTGCAGTGAAAATTCCCCGGCAATATGCTTACAGTCGTCCTGAAGCACAACCTGATTCATCATCATTCCGCCACCCCAGATGCCGCCGCCCGGGGATATTTTCTTTTCATAAATTGCTGTTTTTAATCCGGCTTTTGCCAGATAATATCCCAGCACCAGCCCGGATGGTCCACCTCCGACAATAACAACATCATTTTCGATATGATCGATAAATTTTGCAGTGTAACTTTCAACAACTGCCCTTGTGATAACTGTTTCCTGTAACATTGTCCCTCCATAGTTGTATTAGTAATATTAAAACCGCGTGGAGGTCGCGGCTTTTTAATAACAGCAGTGATGAATAAAATCCGGGCTGGCATTCACATGGCATTATCACAAACCGTTTCCCTCCGCCGGTATTAACCGGATCAGGTAATCAGGGTATTATCTCAGCACGCGCTTAAACACGGCACCCCTAACGGAAATCCTTTATATTCTATACTATCAGCTGCATAGTGTTCTCTGTCAAATATTTTTATCTGTTAATAACTCACTGAAACTTCCGGATTGTTTCGGACAAAATATACTTGATTTTTATATATTCCTTATAAAATGTTTATACATGGATATAGGAACATCGCTTAAACAACTCCGTATTGAAAAGGGTTATACCCTCAATGAAGTTGCGCAGAAGCTCAATTTATCAGCAAGCTTTATCTCGCAGCTTGAAAACATGAAACTCTCGCCGTCCCTGGATTCGCTTGAAAAACTTCTCCGTTTTTATTCTATCAATCTTTCTGATTTTTTCAAACAGATAGAACAGAGAAAATATATCATAGTCAAAAAGGGTGAAGAGCCGTCTCTGGATGTTTCAAACGGCAAAATTAAACTGACACCGCTTGCGTCAAAACTTCAGAACAACTCTCTTGAAACTTGTATAGTTGAATTCACAAGCAGTGCTGTAATTGAGACCGCAATACTGCCTAAAGACATCAACGGAGAGAGAATGGTATATGTAATCAAAGGTGAAATCGACATACTCATTGATAACGACGCCAGGCTGAAACTTGCTGAAGGTGATTCAATCAATTATAAGTCATATATCTCATGCGTAATCAGCACAAATGATGAAAATCCTATAGAAATCCTTATCTCCGGGATCCCCCCCCTTATTCTATAATCCTGTGCCGGTTAACGACTTCCAGAATTTCATCAAACATTTTTTCAGGAGAATCATACTTCTTATCAGCATCTGTTATGGTACCTATTTTCCCCTTTACAGCATAAGTGACCCCCTCCACAATCAGCTTAAAATCTCTTCTTAATCCTTTCATATTTTCAGGAATACTCATCAGCAGATCAGGTTTTGATAATTTTAACTGAATGTCATCCATAAACGGTTTTTCATTAATAGCTGCCTTGTCAGGATTACCGGCTTTCACAAACTCGTTTATTCGTCTTTTATAATCAAAATTCCTGGTTGATGCGCTCTGGTTATTTTTTTGCTTATTTTTGTATTTCAAGATTAACTGTAAAGCAATCAGTGCTATAATCACAGGTATGATTTTTTCAAACATTTTAATCTCCGCGCAAGAATGGATAATTATACTTGAATTTATTAAAAAAAAGAATCCGCAACACCCTTGATGTCAAGAATGTTACTTCATGACTGAATATAACTATCTGATGATTTGAAAAATTTTTGATATTTTTCTTGAAAAAGTTTTCATCTGTCATATAGATAGAGCATTATTGTAAAAAATTATTACTGAGAGAAAAATTATGAAAGAGAAAAGAATCGGACCGGACACAGTTATAAATATAATAAGTAATATATCACTGGTGTCATGGATTATTCTAGGTTTAATCTTCCTTCTTCTTGCGATCTCCAATCCGACTTCCTCCGGCATGTCTGCAAGCCGTCCGGCTTTAAGAGGCACCGGGAAATGGGCTACATCTGTCATATTCATGCTTTTGGTTTTTCTCGAGGTTTTAAGTATTTCGGGTATTCTTTTCAATGTTACACGGTTGAAAAGAAAAAATGACAGGCTGAGACTAACGCTTGTTTTTTCCGGGATTCTTGCTGCAATTGGTATAATCATAATAAGCATCCGCTAATAAAGTGATTTTTTTATAAATTCCCGGAAACATATTCTGCCAGTATCTTTGCTCCAGCTTCTGTCAGATTTTTAAATTTTAAGGTATGAAAATAGACACGATCCGAATCGACCTTCAGAGTAGACATCAGCACAGTGTTGATAGAAAACTTGAAATCCAAAATTTCAAATTCTAACTGATAGTCTCTGTCATATCTAACCTGGTTAGAAAAACGGACGACACATTCATGTTCGTTCAGTTTTAATATTGAACATTCTTTTTTTTCAGGTTCATCTGATGAATTATCAGGCGGAATCAGCAGAATTGCCGGGATATCAACATTTATATACGGATGCCTGAATTCCCTGATCCGGGTAAAATTATCCGTTAGACTGATCTTCAATGCTTTTGAATCCTCTCCCGCTGTAACTGTTTTGATCAGGTATTCAGCGTCATTAACCCTTAACGGATGAAGAAATACCGGGTTTCCATTATGGAAAAAATTATTACTGCTATCGGGACTGAACAGCTTCACAGTTATAAAATCATTTCCTCTCCCATCGACCTTTCCTAAAAAAAACTCCCCGTTTTCATTCGACAGGTAAAGTATCTCCCCATCTTCGAGCTCTGCCATAGAAGTCAGGTGGTTTCGATGCAGAGTAAAACTGTATAGTTTCTGATATATAATCACCACATTACGGTAAATGCTGATTAAATCTTCACCGGAGGAATTTTGTTCCTGGATATACTTGCCGAAGCCGTCAAGTAACGCTTCGAATAAAGCATGATTTACAAACAGTTCTTTGGGCTCAGCCAATTTGTAATATAATGAAATATTGTTCAGCAGCTTAAAAAGACTGTTATTCAGCCCCCGTTCTTTCGCCAGATAAAGAAAATGCTGGTATTTCTGTATCCGTTCCTGCTCTTTCGATTCAAAATATTTATATATCAGATAAATTGACACTGCTGCGAAAATGAGCAGAACAATAGCAGCAATTCCGGAAATACCCGGAGCAGGCCATTTTATACCAAATACAGTATTATAATCCTCCATTTCCAGCACCATATAATAGATTTAACCGGCACGATACAAAATATTCAATATTGAATAATATCTGGAACTGCCTGAGTTTGCAAAAATTTATATAAAATTGAATTTTTTATAATATAATTAAATTTTATGCTTTTCCCATATGAATTTTAATATATACTGAATATTTTATCTTGCAATTTAATCATAAATAAAAATAATAAAACATGCAATATTAATACAAAAAAGGTCTGATAATGAATGTAGGATTACTAATTGGTCTTGTCGCCGGTTTTGCCACTCTTATTTTCGGTATACTTGTTGCCGGAGGAAGTCTTATGATGTTCTGGGATGTACCTTCTATACTGGTAACATTCGGAGGCGGCTGGTGTGCTCTTATGGTTGCCTACCCTTTTCCCCGGCTGGCGAAAATGCCTACATATTTCCGTGTTGCTCTTTTTCCGCCTAAATTTAATCCCGTAGACCTGATTGTAACGCTGGTTTCCTTTGCCGAAAAATCGAGAAAAGAGGGTCTGCTGGCGCTTGAAGATGATATCGACAGCGTAGAAGATCCTTTTTTAAAAAAAGCGCTTCAATGCGTCGTCGACAGTATTGATCCGGAACTTATACGCATAATTCTAGAGATAGATATTGACGAGATGGCAACCCGTCATGATGCAAATAAAAAAATTTTTGATGACTTTGCCGGTCTCGCTCCATCATTCGGGATGATCGGAACTCTTATGGGTCTTGTTCTGATGCTTGTGAACCTAAACGATAAAGCCATGGTAGGACCATATCTCGCCGTTGCTATTATTACAACATTCTATGGAGCTGTTCTTGCATACCTTGTATGCACTCCAATCGCGACAAATCTGGATAGTATCACCGGGGAAGAGATTCTCTATAAATCGATTGTTGTCATGGGTGTTCTTTCACTTCAAAGCGGCGACAATCCAAGAATTCTAAAACAAAAGCTTGTGTCATTTTTACCGCCTCCAATGAGGGTCAGTTTGATGGACGAAAAGGATGCTTAGAGAATGGCGGGTAAAAGGAAAAAAAGCGAGGTAAAAGGCCCCCCTGCCTGGATGGTCACAATGGGAGACATGAACAATCTCCTGATGTGTTTTTTCATTATAATGATGGGAGATACCGTTGCAACAACTGCCCAGGATTTCAGAATGATAATAAACTCTTTTCAGGGTAATCTCGGTATTATGGAAGGGGGAAGGTCTATCTCTAAAGGAACCCTCGCTGAAATGGGGCAGACCATGCTGACGCTCCCGTCAAACACAAAAGGAAAATCTCTCGGGAAATCGCTTAAAAGAGCTATGGAGATGTTTGAACCCGAAATTAAATCAAAGGCAATCCGTGTAACAGAAGATGAGAGAGGTCTAGTGATCACTCTTGCATCAGATTTCTTTTTCGATCCATCATCCGCCATCTTAAAACCGGAAATAAGGCCTGTCCTTGTCAAAATATCAAAAATACTGCGAAACGTACCCAATTTTGTAAGGATTGAAGGTCATACAGACAACAGGGCTTTATCTGCATCAAAAAAGTCACTTTATAAAACAAACTGGGAATTGTCATCTGCAAGAAGTCTCGCAATACTGCACCACCTGTCAGAAGAGGAATCGGTAAATCCTAAACAGCTTTCATCTGTTGCATTCGGAGAATACCGCCCCATTGACGACAACAATACCCCTGAAGGGAGGGCATACAACCGGAGAGTAGACATTGTCGTACTTAAAGAAAGATTTATAGAAGAATCGAAAACTCCAGGGATAAGCAGACCGCTCCCGGATGAAGAATGGCGTTAATAAATCTACTGTTTCATTGATAATTCGGTCATCAGCCTTGTAATATTGTTTTTACACTCCTTTTTATAATCATTAATTATTCCGGACGAAGGTAGCCTGTCAAGATCTGCAGCAAGTTCCTGATAAATTGTAAGCGCTTTTTCTTTATTTCCCAGTTCATAGTTGAACCTTCCATCGGCAAACCTTGCAGGATAGTATGCCCTGTTTTTGACAAGAATTTCATTTATAAGATTTTGAGCTTCCTCTTTTCCGTTCTCTCTGTGATAAAAAAGGAGAATCGAAAGAGCATATTTGGCATCTGAATAGTCTTCATTACGCTCTATAGCCTTGCGGTAGTTTATTTCGGCAGAATTTATATCATCAGCAGATTTTTTTTCCTTTCCCCGGTTCCCGTAAGCCAGGCCTATTGAATAGAACAGATTAGAATTACTATTTCCATACTTCAGAGAATTATTAAAAGCTTCTATCGCCATGTCCCATAGCAGCCTATCAAGATAATACTTTCCAATAAAATAATACTGATCAGCGAGGCGCCTGATAGTTGTCTCATTTTTTAATTCTTCTTTTTCAAGTTCTTTTATCTTTTCCCTGGTATCCCTGAACACTCTGTCATCAATACTTTTGTAATCTCTGCGCATATTGCAGTGAATAACTTCAAAAACAGAATTAAGCACGATAAGTGAAATTATCATTATCAATACTATGATAAAAGGCATTTTTTTAGTTAAAGTCGATCTGGCATGCATACAATACCACCTGTAACAAAAGAATTATAATCGCTAATTCAGGCATAAATAATTCATTTATAATTAATAAAACATGCTAAAATTTAACTTTAAATAAAACAACTTGATTTTATTATTCATATTCTTTATCATAAAAAATATGAATACAGGTGCATATAAAACAGCAGTTTTTTACTAGATAAACAATTGAACTTCACTTTACACACAGGTGGGAGTAATTTTCTAAATATTTTCCGGAGAAGTATATAATGAGAACAATCATCATAACTATTATTACAGTATCAGCTATTATGTTTTTCCCCTTGAAGTTAATTTATGGCAAGAGTGATTCCATACCTGTTGTTAAGATTGAAAATACAGCTCATAACCAAGAACAGATAAAAAACGAAAATTCAGTTATAGGCGGATCTGGTCACAGCGCCCCGCATATAGATGCTAAAAATTTGAGCCTTCTGTGGATTATTCCTTTCGTAGGGATACTTTTATCAATAGCACTGCTTCCTCTGCTTACACCTCATTTCTGGCACCACCACTACGGCAAAGTCTCATTTTTCTGGTGGCTGTTATTTTTTGCTGCGTTTTCGATAAAATTCGGCATCAGTACCGGTTCATACTATCTGATAGAAGTATACCTTCTTGAATTTATTCCGTTCATAACACTGCTGCTTGCGCTGTTTACTGTATCGGGAGGAATACAGTTAAAGGGGGAACTTGCCGGTACACCAAAAATCAACACTATAATGCTTCTTATAGGAGGCATGCTTGCAAGCTTTATGGGTACAACAGGTGCTGCAATGGTAATGATAAGGCCTATACTTAAAGCTAATTCATGGAGGAATAACCGGGTACACATAGTTGTGTTTGTAATCTTTATTATCGCAAACGTTGGCGGAGGTTTAACACCGCTTGGAGATCCTCCGCTTTTTCTCGGATTTCTGAAGGGGGTAAACTTTTTCTGGACGGTAAAACATATGCTTGCACCGGTTGCTTTTACAATAGGTATACTCCTTGTGATATTTTTTATTATGGATACCTATTATTATAGAAAAGAAGAGAATATACCTCAGAAAACATCATCATCAGAAAAACTGAAACTTGTCGGTTTGCCTAATATGGTTTTAATACCCATCATTGTAGGGGCTGTAATCGTATCAAGCATCGATCTGGGAACGGCCTTTACTTTTCACTATGTAGCGGTACCTGGATCATCCATCCTGCAGGTGGGACTGCTGCTTATTATTACAGTGATATCACTTAAAGTCTCCGATGAAACAATCAGAAAAGGGAATGACTTCAACTGGGAGCCGATCAGGGAGGTAGCGAAGCTCTTCGCGACTATTTTCATGACAATGGTTACACCAATCGCAATGCTGAGGGCCGGTGCGGATGGCCCGATGGGTATGGTGATACGCAGTGTCGTTGACGAAAGCGGTAATTTTATAAACTCACATTTTTTCTGGGCAGCAGGAACTCTTTCAAGCTTTCTTGACAATGCACCAACCTATCTGGTCTTCTTTAATACCGCCGGAGGCAATCCTGTTGATCTGATGGGTATCCATGCGGGTACGCTTCTTGCAATCAGTGCAGGTGCAGTCTTTATGGGTGCAAATACTTATATAGGAAACGCCCCGAACTTTATGACTAAATCGATAGCTGAAGAATCGGGTGTTCCGATGCCGAGCTTTTTCGGATATATGTTTAAATATTCAATTCCGATCCTTATTCCGGTTTTTATATTGGTAACATATATATTCTTCTAGGAATACTGCAAGGAGATAAATTATGATAAAAATTACTAATATTCTATATCCGCTGGATCTTGATTCAAAAGATTTCAGTAATGTTAATACTGCTATCGAGTTCACAAAATCCTACAATGCCGTTTTACATTTCTTATTTGTAAATGATGAGACTGCCGGCTATCGTCATCCAACCGACTACGAAGATGCTGTCGCTCTAAAGCTAAAACAGGAAGTGCCTGCAGAACTATTGGATTCAGTAAAAATTATCTACGCAGTATCCAGGGGAATTCTTGAAGATGAGGTGAAAGATTATTGCTCTGCCAACTCCATTGACCTGATTATAACAAGTCACAGACAGCACAGCAGGCTTTATACATCTCTGTTTGACACTCCAGATGAAAATATTCTGGATTCTGTCAAAATACCGGTTCTCATATTGCCGAAAAAATGATGATTTGTCATGATAGAACGACACCGGTATCACTGCTTAAAATTTCGGTTCTGCCGTCGGTATAGGAGAGAGAGACCAGTTCGTTATTGATATTGTAGGCGCACAGCCTGTTGTCAACCGCGTGGTGCCAGAGTTTTGTGCCATCCTCTGATGATACCTTAATCAGAAAAAAATTATCATCGCCGTCAACGAAAATAAGGTAAACCGAATTTAAATAGAGGCGGAACATGTATGCCTTTCCCGGTATAAACCATTCGGTCAGGCCGTCTCTTTTATTCAGGGCGATAAACTGTCCGCTCTTATCGCCCGAAGACATCGATATAAAAATCCGGTTTTGATCCTCATCAGCATCGAGGATGCCGCCTCCATCCTCGATTTTTCTTATCCAGAGATTTTTTCCGTCAGCCGAACTTTTGCATAATAACGTATAACTCAGAAAATCATATTGCAGAAGAAGATCAGCCAGTTCAAATCTCTGGATATTCTCTTTGTTCATCTATATTATAGGAATCCGCAGGCCTGCATTGAATTTACGATTGCCGCAGCGGCTTCATCAACTGTCATCTGCCCGAGGTTTACAACTATATGATAATTCAGAGGCTCCCTGTTATCATGTTTTACATATTCCTCGATGAATCCGTCTCTCTTTGCATCTTTTTCAATTATCAGCTTTTCAGCATCAGGATGTTTGATATTGTGGGTTCTGCTTATTCTGTCAGCCCTGAAGCTCAGAGGCGCAACTATACGTACATGGAAACCCTTGGTCATATCGCGTGTAATGACATTACCGGCAGTCAGAAACAAAGTGAAGCACATCATGATAAACAGGGTCAACATTCCTGTAATAAATCCCTTTGGAATATCCTTCTGCGGATTGACCATCTCTTCAGCAGCCATTGCTCCGCCTTCCAAAGCCAAAAAGAACCAGATAGCAAATGGAACAGATGCCATTATCCCGATCCAGCCTCCTGGAATATATTGAAGAAATCCCTCAAAACCATTATTTTCAATTAGAGGTCTGAAAAAACTACTCAATGTAGCATGAGGCACGGTAGCACCCCAAAAAATGCATAGTTCCAAAAGTGCGACAACAGTTGCAGGAATCGCCGGTATTTTCGGGACTAAATTATGGATGTATTTCCCAACTGCCAGAGCACATGCAGGAGGTGCAAACAAAAATTCGATTAAACAGCCAATTCCTTCAAAATACCCGACGGTAGAACCCATTGATCTTCTTGCATAGGCAGACGGGCCCCGCATGTGGAATCATTGTTGCCATTTCCGAATAACAGAGTATGAACGTAATATAAAAAATAACAACCGGTATGCGCGCAATTAATAGTCATAACGGGCCACCTGTTCCGTAACCGTAGCTCCATCCAAAAAAGTTTCCGCCAATGACAAGCCCTACAGCTAATGCCCAAAGATGAATTGGTTTTAGAGACCTTGCAAGTTTATCCTGTGGTATTTTCTCAGTCATTGTATTTTCTTTCTATTTATTAAAATTGATATTGTCGTTTGTATGATTCTACACAAATTTTTTGGGGAAGATCAAAAAAAATTTAGTTGCCAGTCTTACCGACGGAATTCATTTAATTCTAACTATTGTTGACATATGTTTGAAATGAAGTAAGAATGCACACGCAAATCATCCGAGAGTTCAGGATGAAAACTTGCAGCAAGAATATTCCCCTGTTGAATAAGTACAGGCACATCTTCGTATGAGGCAAGTACTTTGATATTTTCAGATATACATGCAATCTTTGGTGCACGGATAAATATCCCCTTTACCGGATTTCCGCCAATTTCTTTAACAGTGAACTCCACTTCGAAGCTGTCGATCTGTCTGCCGTATGCATTCCTGTCTACAGAAATATCCATTACACCAAGTAAAGGCTGCTCCATTCCTGTAACGGATTTTGCAAGAAGAATCATTCCCGCGCATGTACCGAAAACAGGCATTCCGGCATTAATCCTTTTTCTAATCGGTTCAATCAGATCATTTTTAACTAGAAGCTTGCCTATGGCTGTACTCTCTCCCCCGGGGATAATAAGACCGTCAATATTTTTTATAGAATCTATTGTGCGGACATCAAAAGTTTTAATACCGAGATTTTTCATTGCCTCTATATGTTTATAGTAAGCGCCTTGCAATGCAAGCACTCCGATTGTCTTAGCTTTAACAAAATTCATTTACCATCCCCTTATAGCAAGCCTGTCTGTATCTATAATTTGAGTCATCCCGATACCGGTCATGGGTTCGCCGATATTCCTTGAAATTTCTGCAAGCTTTGCCGGCTCATTATAGAATGTAACTGCTTCAACTATTGCCCTGGCGCGGGCGGACGGGTTTCCGGATTTGAAGATACCTGATCCCACAAATACAGACTCGGCTCCGAGATGTATCATAAGTGCTGCATCTGCAGGTGTTGCAACTCCCCCGGCCGAAAAATTCGGTACCGGAAGTTTTCCTGTCTTCGCAGTTTCAATAATTAGTTCATACGGTGCTCCGAATTCTTTTGCCACAGTCATAAGTTCCTCTTCCGGAAGTGCGCTTATCCTTCTAATGTCATCTTTCAGAGTTCTCATATGCCGTACCGCTTCAACTATATCACCTGTGCCTGCTTCCCCTTTTGTTCGGATCAATGCTGCGCCTTCTCCAATTCTTCTAAGAGCCTCGCCAAGATCGCGGCATCCGCAGACAAATGGTATATTAAATACATGTTTATTAATATGAAACCTGTCGTCAGCCGGTGTAAGAACTTCACTCTCATCAATAAAATCGATCCCCAGTGATTCAAGTATCTGAGCTTCAACAAAATGACCTATTCTGCATTTTGCCATAACAGGGATGGTAACACTCTCCTGTATCTTTATAATAAGTTCCGGATCTGACATTCTTGCCACACCGCCAGTTGCCCGGATGTCCGCTGGAACACGCTCAAGGGCCATGACTGCCGCAGCGCCGGAGTCTTCCGCAATGCGCGCGTGTTCAGGAGTAACAACGTCCATTATTACGCCTCCTTTCAGCATCTCGGCAAGTCCAACTTTTATTTTATATGATGATTCGTTTGTAATTGTTTTTTCGTTATTACTCAACATTTACCTCTTTTTATATTCAGCCTCTTTAATGTCCGGGCTTTCGGTATACCGTTTTTATCAAAGCCTCTCACCAGGTAATATCTGTTTAGCATTTTCTCCAGAGGTATTTCTCTCTCTTTAGTGTCGCACTTCCTTGGCTCGGAAAGAAGCCTTACCGGAAGAGTGTCATCTTTGCGAGAAATTCATTCATTTGTATTCATCAGCCTTTCGAGAACCTGTATTCTCTCTCCGGCCCGTAGAAACGCGCTGATTCCCATTTTTTCACCGGTGATTGATGACCAGAATTCCGGCCAGAGACTGATATCAATAAATCTTACTGCCACACCGGCCATCGCTGTCATCATGAACTTAAGTATAAATTTCGGAGAAAATTTAAGGAGCGGAGTCTCTAGCTGATACGGAAAAGCGGTAAATATACATGTCTGCAGTGAATTTATTGAAGACATGAGATCCTCCTGAAACTTCACAAGGGAAGCTTTACTTCTGTAAGTATATGGTTCGATTAGGTCCATATACACTTCGAGAGCGAACACTGAGCTTGCCACATGGCATGCGCCCCTGTTAGCAACGGCATACCCAAGCCCCTGCCCAAAGGAACCCCGCGGGTCATAAGCCGGCATTTCCATCCCCTTAACATGTATTGCAAAATTCTCACCGCCGTATTTCTGAGAACAATACCTCGTACCCATTGCAAGATCCTTTCCTAAACCTTTAAGATGAGCTATATCTTCAAGCATTGAGGATACACCATCTGTTGAACCGAATTTGAGATTCGTTTTGATAAAACCATACTCTGTAGCTTCCATTGCCCACGCAAGAGTACCACCTGCAGTTATTGTATCCATCCCCATGAGTGAACATATCTCATTCCAGTCAGAAATTATAACCGGATCAAAGATTTCAAGATTCGATCCTAATAGGCCGATCGTTTCATATTCCGGAATCTGTCTTATCTCACTATTGATAGTACCCTTGTGTCCGCAGAGTATAGTGCAAGGTTTGCATGTACTATAGGAGGTGTTAAACCGCCTGGCCATTTCTTCACCGGAAATTTTATGAGCCTCACCATGAGAACCTCCTGTAAAATTTTTTACAGGAAGAATTCCTCCAGCATTGCTTAAATTTACATTGGCATTAGTACCGTAATTTCTATATGATCCCGATGAAAGATCGTTTCTGTTTATATAGGCAGTGGCTTTCTTTTTTGCTTTATCAAATTTAGTTGCCTGAACAGGTAGAATTTTATACTCCTTACCCTTTGCCGATATGGCTTTAAGATTCTTTGATCCCATTACAGCCCCGATTCCGCCCCGTCCAAGAAATCTGTGCCCGGAAGCGACATTGGCAAACCTTACAAGATTTTCACCTGCCGGCCCTATGGCAAGTACACCATTACTGTCTTTTTCAATAGCTTCCTGTATCTTCCTTGTATCCAATCCCCATAAGGATGTTGCATCCCTGAATTCAACACCTTTTGAGTCGATATACAAATATACAGGAGTTGGAGATTTGCCTTTAATCAGGATCCCATCCCAACCTGAAGTTTTCAGAGCCATACCGAATGCCCCGCCGCATGAACATGAAGTCATTATTCCGGTAAGGGGTGACTTTGTAACAGCAGCGAATCTCCCTGAACATGGAGCGCCTGTCCCCATAAGTACACCGGTTGTAATAGCGAGTATATTATCCTCACCAAGAGGATCAACTCCCGGTTTCATTCTATCATACAACATTTTCAGCGCCAGTCCCTTCCCGCCGATGTAGAGTTTAGTATCTACGGGATTCACATCGTAAACAGTAAAACTTTTTTGTGTAAGATCAATTTCGAGAACTCTATTGCTTGTCCCTATAATTTCCTGCATGATAAATCTCCTTCATAAAAACATTTAATACTATAATACCTGTACTTTTTGGATAAAAAATCAACCGCCTCCTGACATTTTCAGGCATGATATTTCTGACGGTTTATAAAATCTAGTCCAGGTAGATATCCGCACTCCGTTTGAAAAAAAGCAGAACCGTGACAGTTTTTTAAGTCCTGTACCATGTAGAATTTTCCCGAGCCTTGTCCCATGATTTACGGAAAAAACTACCCCATTCACCATGTCGTAATTTTCAATTGTTAACTCTTTTTCAATACCTGAGTAAAATTTGATTGTGATCAGTATCTTCTCCATATATTTTAATCCATGCATCAATATTCATAACTAAAGTTGCCACTTTCCCCTTTTCATCTATGCTTTCTCATTATTCTTCAACAACATCAGCAAACAATAAATTAGTCATTATTCATTACATAAATTTTTAGATATTAAATATTAAAAAATTCTAAGACAAAATCTGAGAACAGGATACAAATCCGGAAACCGGTCTGTCTCCGGATTTGTAATTCCCTTAGAAACTTACATTGAGTCCAACAGCTAAAACAGTTGAACCGTTTTTTGTTTTAATCCTCACACCGGGAAGATTTGAATTTGTTAAATCCGCATCTTCCCAGATAGATTTACCGTAACCAAGATTCAGCACTATGTTATCTATCAATGTATAAGCAATTCCACAGCCGATGTACCAGTCATCGCTGTAAAGAACTTCGTATGAACCCATGCTTGCTTCATAGAAACCGTCCATATTGTTCCATTTATAATCGGTATAAGTTACGCCCGCACTGGCCAGGCAACCGGGGAGGAATTTATATGAAACAGTAATTCCTCCGGACTGTGAATCTCCGGCCATATCAGAAATAGAATTTCCTTTATCGTCTTTACCCCAGTTAGCATTTTTCTGAAAGTAATACGTATAGTTGATTTCAGTGTAAAATTTATCCGTAATATCGTATCCGAGTCCAATGCCAAATACAGCAGGGAGATCCCTTCGCTTTTTCTGTCCGTCAATAACGAGTAACATATCATCACGATTCACCGAAATTTTATGATCAAGTTTGACCATGGACTGATACTGAATACCTAAGTTCAGTTCCGTGGTCAGATTAATGTTTACCCCGGCAACTGCACCATAACCGGTTGCCTTTTCTTCGATATCTTCTTTTAGCTCACCAACAACACTTGATGTTATACCTCCTTTCATGGTGTTCTCTACTGACAGGTAACGCATACCCAGAGCTGCAGATATGTAATCATTTATTTTATATGCCCCGCCAATTGTAAAAGTATGATACTCAGAACTGGCTTTGATGTATTCATTAGAATATCCTCCTCCAAATATTGATACAACTAGTGAACCCATTATATCCGTTGTAATGGATCCATTCGGATAATTGAGTACAGCTCCGCCACCTGAAATGTAATAACCGCCGAAAAGGGCCCAGTTGTCTTTATTATAAGTCAGAAAAAGATTTGGAACAACCCAGTCAATACCATCCTGCCCGTGAGTCTCTTTTCCCGCACCGATATTATAACTATGTTCAGGTTTGCGGATTAATGTCTGGTTCCCCATATTTATCTGAAATCCATCAGGCAGTTCGGTGATAGCCCCGGAATTGTAGATAACAATATCCGCAGCATCAGTCGCGGCGTTTCTGTTTCCGGTTCTGATATAGTCAGCGCTCATGTTACCAAGATTATAAATATTTGCATGCAAATTACTAATTCCGCTTAATGAAATAATAGTAAAAATATAATAAATAATTTTTCTCATGTTGTTCTCCTTATTTTTATATTTAACTCAGTTTCCAGTATTACACCCTTTAATCTAAAACACCAGGTTGTAAAAGTATCGCCTATGCCCGGAGCACCCTTCCGGGAAGCATCAGGTCTTTGAAATTCCCGTTTTCGACTATCTGCCTGCCATTGATAAAAACGTGATGTATTCCTTTCGCAAAATCCGGTTTGCCTTCATCTGTAAAATTCTCATCAATTTCAGCTGGATCGAACACCACTATGTCAGCAAAAGCATCATTTTTGATTTCACCACGGTTTTTCAGCTTGTAACGTCCCGCCGGCAATCCTGTTATTTTTCTTACTGCCTCCTCCATAGTAAAAAGCCCCAGTTTCAGGGAGTAGTGCCCGATAATCCTCGGGAAACACCCATATGCCGATGCCGGAGGTGTTCCGGCTTCATGAGCCGGAAGAATCGAATCAGCTCCAATACTCATCAATGGATGCGCAAGCATCGGGTTGAACATTTTTTCCATCCACGGCCTTGCGGGATAGCCGAATGTGAAGGCCACCTCGCCCTCTTCTTCCAGCGTAAGCCTGCAAAGGGCGCTAAAAGGATCCGTTTCCCATTTTCCGGCGATATCGATAAATGTTTTACCTTCAGTCCAGCGATTGTCCTTGCTCCTGACAGAAAGCACACGGATTGGTTTCCATCCGACGGCGCGGATATAGGGATCAGACCATGACCCCTCTTCCCAATGCGGCCACTTCGGGATGATCGTTTCGATTTCCAGCCTCATACGTTCCCGCTGTTCCGGATCCATGATTCTTTCGAGAAGTTTTTTACGTCCACCCCGGTTGGCCCAGGGAGGAAACAGCACAGTGGCCGTTGTATTGCCGAGTGTATACGGTACCGCATCCATACCTATATCCATGCCGCTGTCGGATGCATCCTGTATTGCTCTAAATCCGGCATTAAGCGCAGGGTTCGGAAACCCCGGGAGCGGAATAACGGAATTCACAGCCTCTATAAAATTAAAGAGATACGGCAGTATCGTGCGCAAACGGCCAAGGAACGGCACCGCGTGAAGATGTGAAATCTGCAGCGATACTCCGGATTTCCGGGCTATAGTGATCGCCTCCGATACTGACTGAGGCAGAGTAGTGCAGTAACCGCGAAGGTGCACTCCAAATACGCGTCCATATTCAGCCGCTACCTTGGCCAGTTCAGTGAGCTCATCAGTATGAGCGTACATTCCGGGATAATACATAAGCCCTGCTGAAAACCCTACACATCCCGCATCAAGGCTCTCGCGCAGAAGTATTTTCATTTGCTCCATTTCATTTTCAGTACAAAATCTGTTTTCATCACCCATAACAGAAATACGCATAGCTCCGTGTCCTGCAAGTTGTGCAATATTGCACATAAGACCGAGGTTTTCAATATAAGTAAAATATTCCTTCATTGAATGCCAGTATAACCCTCCGATCGGAATGCTCATGCTGCGGACAAGTTCCAATAACATGGATTTCGTTTCAGGCAGGCAGGGGGCGGGTGACCATCCGCAATTTCCCGTAACACATGTGGTAACTCCCTGTCTTACAAATGACTGGAATCTTTGTATAGGATCTTGATCAACGATATATAAATCATGATGAGAATGAACGTCTATGAATCCGGGGGATACTACTAATCCGGTTGCATCGATAGTGCGAAAAGACTTCGCCTCCTTCAGTTCATTCCCCATGACAATCCTGTCATTTATAATTCCAATATCGCCACGACGTGCCTTGGCACCTGTACCATCTATAATCGTTCCATTTTTTATAAAAATGTCCAGCATGTTCGATTCTCCTCTAACATATATTAAAGAGTTAACAATAACTTTCGCATGTGAGAAACATTATACCTCATAAGCTTTCATTACAATGCTTCCCTACACTGGCATCAAATCATACAGTGGAGGGATTGCAGTCTGACGATGAGTGATGATCCAGATACTGCTTACCTGGCCTCTTATTTTAAATGCTCAGGCATCACATCACGATCAAATACGTCTTCAAGATTTTCTGCTCTACGGATAATATGGGTTGTTTTCCCCTTTACTAAAATGGTTGCCGGCCTTGGCATGGCATTGAAATTACTCATCGAGACTTCCTGGTAAGCCCCTACATCAAGCATTGAAACAATATCCCCTACCTCCACATTTTCAGGTGTGGGGACAAAAGGGAGCAGACGGTCTCCATAACAGCTCCTTCCGATAATATCAGCCTTCTCGTTCTTTTTCTGATCAGCCTTGTTAGCAAAGATTGTATCAAAAAGATGGTGTTCGTATTTTCCGCCGGCAAACCAGAATTCAGTGGTGTCCGAAATATAGTAGTTCCATTTCAGCGGTTTTTTCAGGCGTCTGATACTTTTAATTGTAGTCAGGTGTATTGCTGTATCTCCGTGAAGTGATCGCCCCGGTTCAAACTGAAGCATTAGATCTTTTGTGGAAATGCCGTTTTTGGGAAGATACTTCAGCAGCGTTGACGTACAGGCCCTGGCGTATTCTTCAATCGTGGGCGACAGTTTTTTATTTGGAACTTTCTTCATCATTTTGCTTATCAGAAACCTGATAATGGCATACCGGATCCTGGACCCGAAGAGAAGAAGAAAGCACTGAAGTCCATGCAGAAACAACAACTGATACGGTTCAGTATAATCGGTATCCTTGTTAAAAGGATCTCTAGGAACGGCAAACCCTCCCCCGATACTTATCTCCTGGGGCTGATAACCGCCCAAAGCTTTACAAACATACCCGATCTCCTTCGCATAGGATTTCATCTGTTCAATCCAATACTTTGTTGACTGGTGATGACGACCATGGTGTTCATGGAAACCCACTAACTTGACATTCTTCATCTTCATTATTCTTTTACCAATCTCAATTGCTTCCGGATAAAGCATCCCTCCCTTGTATGAAAACGCCGCAAGGTCAGTGGCGATCGGTCCGGTGGGGTTAAAATGAGACATCTTGTGATATCCGGTAAGTGTGGGCTTGATACGCAATCTCACGTAAGCGGTTTTATTCAACTTATTGGCTACTTTCTCAACAACATCGATCTCTTCAAGTCCATCGAGAGTAATCCGCACCCCCCTGGCTATGGAATTTTCGATGTGGGACTCGTCCTTGGGAACTCCGTTGACAGATATATATTGTGGATCAAATCCGGAATCAAGAGCGACGGCTAACTCTCCGGCTGAATAGGTATCACATCCGCACCCTTCCTCAGCAAGAATCTTCTGTACCGCATGTGACCAGCTCGCTTTGCAGGCCGGCATAAGCTTTACTGGGCCGCCCCATCCTGACGCAAAGCTTTTCTGGTATCTTCTGATATTGCGTCTTAATTGATCTTCGGAAACTGCAAAAATCGGGGAACCATATTCCTTAACTAACTGGACAGTGTCACATTCTTCAATAAACAAATGTCCGTTTCTGATTGAGAGACAATCATCAATACGTTTACTTCCTGCTGGCATTTTACGCCTCCTATGGTAATTATTATATACATATATATTGTAACATATAGAGAACGAATATTCGCTCTCTATATGTAGTAAAAAAATTAAGTGAGAAACATTCTTATCGAATCAAGCACTATTGCAATACGCTGATTATGCGTAAGTGTTTCCGCATTTTTATTGAAAAAACTATCAAATCGCATAAGGTGATGTTTGCTTATAAGGGTGTACGCATATAAGGTCATGTAACTATCAATTAAATAAGCGGCATAATTACTGTTTATTTCTTTTTTCAGCTGCCCGGAATTTTTGAAATGTTCTACCATGTTATAATAAAATTCCCGGCCAATGCTTTCAAACCTGCCGGTTATTGATTGTGCAAATTCGTTCATGGAATATGATCCTATTTCCAGGTATAGGATAAAATATTGACGATACTGCTGAAATAGCGGGGTAAATGTCATATATTCTAGAATTTCTTCAATGGATTCCAGTATTGAATTCCGGTTAAACTGGATTTTTCCATAAAATTCATCAATGAGAAGATCTGCCATTCGTTGTAATACAGCAATAAAGATAGCTTCTTTATTATCGAAGTATTTATATAATGCCCCGACAGAAATACCGGCTTTTGAACAGATATCAGGAATGGACGCCCCATAATATCCGCTCTCTGCAAAAACAGAAGCAATGGAGTCCATAATCGTATTTTGTCTGTCTTTATCTAATTTTAAAAAAGTCTCATTCATAACTTGCCGCCCAGAGAGAGAACGTTCTTTCTCTATAAATAATAAATAACGATTTTGTCAATAAAAATATTTAAAATTTAAATAAATACTCTTTTTAATCCTTTTTTTATTAGAGAGTTTATTTTGAATAAACCGTTAAGTTCATAGAATGTATTTATCAAAAACAAACAGATTCAGATAGGGTATAGAAGATTTCACAGTATCCACATAACGGTGACTCGACCCTGCAAAAATTTAGTAATAATGGACATTATTCAAACCATCGAAATTTACATGACATTTTCACAAACCGTTATACTCGGCAGGCTTAAACGGTTCAGCTAATCAGGTTATTATCTTTTCACGCGCATAAATATGACACACCTGATGGAAATTGTTTTTGATACTATCAGTTAAATAGAATTCATTGCTAAATTTTTAAAATTAGTTAATAGTTGTAAAACAAATGATATGCTTTTTCGAGGGCACCCATTAATAATTACTAATGCTGTTTATTGAAGAACTGCACCGGTATCACTGCTTAAAATTTCGGTTCTGCCGTCGGTATAGGAGAGAGAGACCAGTTCGTTATTGATATTGTAGGCGCACAGCCTGTTGTCAACCGCGTGGTGCCAGAGTTTTGTGCCATCCTCTGATGATACCTTAATCAGAAAAAAATTATCATCGCCGTCAACGAAAATAAGGTAAACCGAATTTAAATAGAGGCGGAACATGTATGCCTTTCCCGGTATAAACCATTCGGTCAGGCCGTCTCTTTTATTCAGGGCGATAAACTGTCCGCTCTTATCGCCCGAAGACATCGATATAAAAATCCGGTTTTGATCCTCATCAGCATCGAGGATGCCGCCTCCATCCTCGATTTTTCTTATCCAGAGATTTTTTCCGTCAGCCGAACTTTTGCATAATAACGTATAACTCAGAAAATCATATTGCAGAAGAAGATCAGCCAGTTCAAATCTCTGGATATTCTCTTTGTTCATCTATATTATAGGAATCCGCAGGCCTGCATTGAATTTACGATTGCCGCAGCGGCTTCATCAACTGTCATCTGCCCGAGGTTTACAACTATATGATAATTCAGAGGCTCCCTGTTATCATGTTTTACATATTCCTCGATGAATCCGTCTCTCTTTGCATCTTTTTCAATTATCAGCTTTTCAGCATCAGGATGTTTGATATTGTGGGTTCTGCTTATTCTGTCAGCCCTGAAGCTCAGAGGCGCAACTATACGTACATGGAAACCCTTGGTCATATCACGTGTAATGACATTACCGGCTCTTCCTACTATCACTACGTTACCGTGAATTGCAAGCGTTCTGATTGTCTCAACAAGTTTTCTGTATACAGCAACCTGGGGCGGAAATTTGCTGAAAGCGGTCTGTATAAAATCGGTCATCTTTTTCCTTGAATTATCTGTAAGGGTCTGCGCGAGGGATTCAGATAATCCCAGATCATCCATTATTTTATCCAGTATGCTTCTGTCATAAGCAGCCCATTCCGGTGAACTCTTATATTTATCATTAATAATATGAACCACTTTCTCGGCCAGTTCGAATGCGCCTACGCCATATTCCCTCGACAGGGTAATGAAAGGTCTTATTTTCTTGTCAGCTTCCTCGTTGAATTCGACTTTCTCTATCGCGTCCTTGCGATCTTTCCAGTATCTCACCTGGGCGTCTATGTGTTTCTGCATCGCCTGATGGTATCCCATAATCCATCCCCCATTTTTATTAATTGGTTAAATATAAAGAAAATAACTCTGAAAATTAATATTGATTAATAAAATTTCAAGTCATAAATAATTCATTTAAATTATTTTTTTACTTTTCGGAACTTTAATTTTTATAAAAATTCCCCGGTTTAAGTATAACTACCGCAATTAACGAATTGATCAGTATATTTTACCCTTCGACTTACACCGGCGGCGTTCAGCACAAGCCGATCAGGGAACGTCGTTTAACGCCGGTTGACTGTATCCGGCCTGCCGAAATGAGGAGTTCTGCAGGCTCACTGACCAGTGAGTCGAAACCTGAATTAAGTCGTTGTATGTAATAAACTGCTCAAAACCGCAGAGTCCCGATCTTTTCACCCACCCTGACCTTCTGTCCGAATTTCAGATCTGAAAATTCAACCATCCCCTTTTCAAAAAGAAGAATTACCGTTGAACCGAGATTAAAAATCCCTATCTCATCCCCTTTCCTGACTTCGGGTTTTTTATCCTCTGCATAAATTTTTTCGTTTTTGCTCCTGAAAAATCTGTTTGTAACTGCATGATCGTAGGAGAGCGATATCTTTCCGACATTAATTGCGCCTATTTTACATACGGCAACCGAACCGTACGGAGTATCAATGTAAGTAATAAGCCTTTCATTAATAGCGAAAAGCCCTTTTAATCCCCTGACCATAAACTCCTGAACAGTGTACAATTTTCCTGGAATGTTAAAAAAACCTTTAATTCTTCCTGACACAGGTGAATGTATCCTGTGGTAATCCCCCGGTGAAAGATAGAGCGTTATAAACTTTCCGTTTACGAATCTCTCCGCCTCTATTGACGGAATAAGATCCCTTAAGGAATACTCCACCCCTTTTGCCTGCAGAATCGCGTCGCTGGATAGGTCTCCGAACTGGTCCACCCTGGAGTCTGTCGATGCGACTACGGAATGTTTATCATCGTCGATCAATCTTGACCCCTCTTTCAGTTTCCTGGTGAAAAAGGTATTAAGATTTGTATATCCATCCGGAGGGACTTCCGCCTCTGAAAGGTTTACTCCGTATTTGCCGGAATACCATGAAATAATCTTATCCATTATACGCTCCGGCAGAGGGATCAGCGATATATAACCGAAAACCCTCGAGATAAACCCCTTAGGGAGCATTTTAAAAATCAGTATTCTGAAAGCGTTATTTTCCATTTAATATTCTCCAAAATTATTTAAAAGTCTCATGAAAATCAGACGGTTCCGATAATGATTTAACCTTCTGCAAAAACCGGAAATTGAATAATAAACAGAGCCCCTTCAGCAATACAACAAAAATTTTAAATTGACAGATATTTGAATCAGTTCGTTATATAACTATTCCTGAAGGAAAATATACAAAAAGTACATATAAAGGGGTGCATTATGTCCGATAAACCTAACCTGAAAAAAGCCGATCCTGAACTCTACAGAATCCTCGAGTCTGAAGACAAAAGGCAGGAGGATAATCTGATAATGATAGCCTCTGAAAATTACGTATCAAGGGCTGTTCTTGAGGCCTCTTCATCGACCCTGACAAACAAATACGCCGAGGGTTATCCGGGAAAGAGGTACTATAACGGCTGCGGACCCTCTGATGAAGTTGAATCCCTCGCGATAGAAAGGATCAAAAAGCTTTTCGGCGCCCATGCGGCGAATGTGCAGCCTCACTCCGGAGCGCAGGCGAATATGGCGGTTATGATGTCTCTGCTCGATGCCGGAGACACATATATAGGAATGAATCTTGCCCACGGTGGACACCTGTCGCACGGTTCGCCGGTAAACTTTTCAGGAAAATATTTCAAAGTAAACGCTTACGGCGTTACCGAAGATACGAATCTTATCGATTACGACGCCCTTTATAAACTGGCGAAGGAGACAAAACCGAAACTTATAGTCTGCGGTGCATCCGCTTATCCCAGGATAATAGATTTTAACAAATTCAGGGAGATCGCTGACTCGGTGGGAGCGAAGCTCGTGGCTGATATTGCCCATATCGCCGGTCTGGTAGCCACAGGCGAACATCCTTCTCCTGTAAATGTGGCCGATTTCGTCACCTTCACAACTCATAAGACACTGCGCGGACCAAGAGGGGGCGTTATACTGAGCAACTCCGAATATGAAGCAAGCATAAACAAATATATGTTCCCCGGAACGCAGGGTGGACCGCTGATGCACACAATAGCATCAAAGGCCGTAGCCTTCAAGGAAGCCCTTGAGCCTGAATTTGCGGTTTACCAGAAACAGATCGTGAAAAATGCAAAGGCTCTGGCAGAGGTACTGCTCTCCGCCGGTTTCAAACTTGTATCCGGCGGCACCGACAACCACCTGATCCTTATCGATCTGCGCAACAAGGGTGTAACAGGAAAAGACGCAGCCAACAGACTTGACGCAGCGGGAATCACATGCAACAAAAACGGAGTGCCGTTTGACGACAAGTCTCCGTTTGTTACCAGCGGAATAAGGCTCGGAAGCCCTGCTCTTACAACAAGGGGCCTGAAAGAGGATGATTTCAGAAGAATAGGAAAATTGATTGCGCAGATAGTGAGCAATATAGAGGACGATTCCGTACTGGCAAAGGTCAGGGGAGAAGTCAGCGAGATATGCAGGGCGTATCCTACCGAGTTCCTGAGGATCTGATCAGTTGAGGGGGGGAGCAAAATCATTTCATACCAGGATCGCCATCGCCTTTGTAACAATGGCGGTACTCTGCTTCGGATGTTCAGCCGCAAAACCGGTTACAGAATCCGTCAGGTTTGCGATCCTGGGGAATACTTCACCCGACTCCCCCTTTGCGGGATTCCCGAAGACTCTACCGGAAGTTCTGCAGGAGATTGAAAACCGTAAACCGCAGATTATAATACACACCGGTAACGCCATATACGGCGGAACTGTTATCGACGGGATACTCGAGTCAGACGTAAGACGGCAGTTGAATATATTCTTCCCGATGCTTAAAAGCCTTCACACGGCAGTATATACAATTCCGGGGGAGAAAGATTATTTTAACGGTTCGCTTTCCCTCTACTCCTCTTTCACCGGGAAAAAATCGTGTTATTCCTTCAACTACGGGTCAATACATTTTATCTGCCTCAGCTCTAGGGATTCGGGCGGACCGTTCATCGATGATGACCAGCTCGCATGGCTTAAAAATGACCTGATCGAGTTCGATGATTCAAGCGCGATATTCGTTTTTGCGCATCACCAGCTCTTCCCCGAGAGAAAAAAGGGAAAGGACAGAGAAAAGAGCGAGGAGCTCCATAAACTTTTTATAAGATACAGGGTAAAGGCTGTCTTTTCCGGGTCCGAAAAAGAATACAGTACAAAACTGAAAGACTCGGTTGAGTATATCAATGCCGGGTGTTCAGGAGTATCTGATAGAAAGAAGGGAAACCGTTTTTATATAGTAAATTTTTTTAATGAAGAAATCAGCGTAGATCCGGTGAAATAGCAGGCCTTCTTCTGCCGGCTGAAACGCAATTAATAACAGTAACGGAATATTACAGAGGACAAGATCAATGGCCACAGAAGAGAGATTCAGTACACTGGAAGAATTTATGGATGCGCTTGACAGCCTGAACCTGAAAAAAGTCGCATTCTCCGAGGTAAAAGAGAGACGGGTAGAACAGACCAGGGAGGACCTGATTGAGGTTGTGGTCGTAAGGGAGGTTGATATCCTGTCGTATAAAAATTCAGTTATCTATAAATTCAGCGACAAGGGTGAACACCTCGAATCGCTCTATCAGATACTGGTGGAACGCGGATTTGACGTAAAAAGGATTAATAAAAATATTACCTGAAAAAAAACCGTTTCATTTTATAAATTACTTATTTACCAGCTTATAACGATATAAAAAACCACCCGGAAAACAGGGTGGTTTTTTATAGAACTTTTGTCAGGGTTATATCGGGAATTAATATGCAAGATTGAGATGATACCTGTTTTTAATCACGTTCAGTATTGCAGGTACAAGAGCAGGATTATTCTCCTTTGTCTCTTTGAGAATGGTCATTATATCTCCTCTTGTAAGTTCAATATCATACTTTTCAATTTTTTCACAGAACTGGTTGAAATCCAGCTGCTGGTCTCCTAATGTGATGATGTTGCCTCTCATGAAACTCCTCCGTTTATTTCATACTGAGTAAAAACTATCTATGATAACTATAATATATGCAGTATATGTGCCAAACAAATAAAATATTAAAAAAATTAATTTTATTAAATAACTCACTGATCCCGGGCAGTTTTCATTAATTTTTATATACATGCAATATAGAATTTCTAATTTAAAGGATTTTTTAAATATATTTTATAGTGCATTTACTATATTTTCGCTCTATCTTCTGTATTATTTATATACAGATGTATCAATTTTACAACACTAGAGCCATTTGATACTATTGTTTAATACTCACTTTAATAACATTACAACTCCGGGATTATGAATTATCGCCAGGTATAAAACAATCATTTATTGTAGATAACCATTATCACTCTTTATACGAGTTTTAATGGATATAATAAATAGAGCTAAAAGATATTGACATTTCTATTATATTATATGAAAATATTAAATATACAATTTATATCAGGATTTCACCTGATAACGTATTGAACAATTTTTTAATCTTCTTGTTTTATCATTTCTGATTTCAAAATTTTGGAGGATCTTATGCGAAAAGTTTTTCTCTTTGCATTCATCTCAGTTGTTTTCAATAATTTACCTACCCTGTATTCTCAAGAAATAACTCAAACATTAGAAATCGAAAATTTGAGATCAACAAAAGGTTTTTCTGACGTTAAATCTGAAAAAAATAAAGAGCATCACAATGTCTATAAGAACAGAAATATATCAGTAACTTTAAAAGATAAACCAAATGAAAAAAACATTTCTGTAACCTGTTCTAAAGATGATAAGATTGACGATAGCGATCTGAATGTAAAATTTAATTATTATGAAAGCTCTGGCGATATTGTTTTAGACACCCGCTGTATAGATGATAGAAATTATTACATAATAAATTATACCACTTCCGGCGTATTAAAAGAATCAAAAGAAATAGATATTCAGGTGAGGGATTCGTTTGCGTGGAATAAAATTTCGTTAGGAGCAGCATTAGCCTATTATAGAAAGGATAAGGAAAATTATTTATTACCTTCTCCGCTGTTATACAGCTCTTTAGTCTGGAGTTATCCATCAACATTGAAAAATTATCTTATGCCAAGATCGATCGGATTTTTTTTAAATCCAACATTTCTTGAATCCATGAATGATCCCAACTCAAAAAATCTATTACCGCTATTAACAACAGGTATTGGTATAGGCTTATTAGATAATTATCTGGTTGCAGGTATTGCATATGATTTTGGATTAAAAAAGCCAAAAGGTATAATTGCGTTTAATGCTTTTTTATTTAAATAATAAATCCAGAAATTTCAATATCTGGCAATTGAATCATCGTGATTAAAGAATTTAATTTAAAATCAGAACGTTTTAAACTTTAAACTATGAGAAGCTTGTGCATCAAAATGTAGAATTTGATCTTTAAATACAAAAAAGAGGGGCAATCCCCTCTTTTTTATTTCAAAAAATTACTTTTTTGCTTTTGCTTTCGGTTTTGCTTTAGCTTTTGCTTTCGGTTTTGCTTTTGCTTTTGCTTCTGCTTCTTTTTTCTTTGCTACAACAAGCTCGCCTTTGAGTTTGGAAATCGCTGCAGTTTCGGCTTTGATCTCTTTCTGACACTTGGCTACTTTTGCGCTTTTTCTTTTGATGGTGTTTTCCAGCTGTTTTGCACTTGCCATTAAAGTACTCCTTAATTTTTTTATTCTACCCAGAATATCGGTACATCGCTCCGTGAGCTTGAATTTTTCTTAAAAAAATTTCTTAATATAAAAATTTTTTTAAATTTTCTTTTCACAATTCCGCGATGACAAACAGCAAGCCGCAGTTCCGGAGACGGATTCACACAACTCCGCGCATTGAACACGCATCAGCCGTCAAACAACGTGAAGTAAACGGAGTCCTGACAACATTATATTTTGTAATTTCTGTATAGATTTTTATACGAGATCGCTTCGAGAAGGTGTTCTCTCTTCATATTCTCCGAACCGGCAAGGTCCGCGATCGTTCTCCCCACCTTGAGTATCTTAAAGAATGTCCGTGCTGATATGTGAAGTTTCTTAATCGCATTCTCAAAAAAAATTTCGTCTTCGCTGCCGATTTTACAGTAAAGGCGTATATCCCTGTTACTCATCCGCGAATTGAAGCAGACAGCAGAGTCCCTGAACCTCATTTTCTGTATCTCCACCGCCTTCATGACCCTTGTTCTGATCGCTTCCGATGTTTCATTTTTACCGTAATCGAGCAGGTCTTTGTACGGCACGCGGTTCACAAGCACCTCTATATCGATCCTGTCAACTACAGGACCTGCTATCTTGTGATAGTATCTGCCGATTTTTGCGGGGGGACAGCTGCACTCTATATCATTATCAAAGAGGTAGCCGCACTGGCAGGGATTGCTTGCGGCAACCAGCATGAAATCCGCCGGGAACGTTACTGTGCCGGCTGCCCTCGACACGGTTATCTCCCTGTCCTCCAGCGGCTGGCGGAGTGACTGAATCACATTGTTCTGAAATTCGACAAACTCATCGAGGAAGAGAACCCCGTTATGAGCAAGAGAGACCTCGCCTGCGCCGGGATTGACTCCGCCGCCGACAATTGCGGCTTCTGAAGCGGTATGATGAGGCGATCTGAACGGCGGAACGCTGATCAGCCCCTCTCCGTCCGGGAGCACACCTGACGCTGAATGAATCATCGTCGCCTCTATTGCCTGCTCCATCCCGAGCAGCGGAAGAATTGACGGGATTCTTCTTGCAAGCATCGTTTTTCCTGATCCCGGAGCGCCGTAAAGGAGAATATTATGCCTCCCCGCTGCGGCGATCTCTATCCCTCTCCTTGCGCTCTCCTGTCCCTTCACATCTTCAAAATTAAAGATATCGTCCCTCTCGACCTCCGGTTTCAGCTCCCCCCTGAAAGGCGGAACCATGCCATTCAGCGCTTCAATGGCGTTTTTAATGTTCTCGACCGGGTATATCTCTATGCCGTCTATCGCCGAGGCCTCAAAACGGTTGCTGAAAGGGATGATGAATTTTTTATAGCCGAGCTGGTAAAGCGCTATCGTCATAGATATCACACCCCTGACCGGTTTTATCCTTCCGTCAAGAGAAAGCTCCCCGACCATCGGAATACTCTCCATCCCGCATTCGACCTGTCCCGTGGACTGAAGTATTGTGATAGCGATCGGCAGGTCAAAATTTGCTCCCTGTTTTTTAAAACCTGCAGGCGCGAGGTTCACGATAAAATTCTTCGGCGCAAACTCAAAACCGGAATTCTCGATCGCTGAACGGATCCGGTCTTTCGACTCCCTGATCACCGAATCGGGAAGTCCGACAATTGTGAAGTTCGGGAGACCCTTGATTATATCCACTTCTATATCGACCCTTACAGCGCTGATGCCGTGAAGGGCAAGAGAAACTGCCTTAGAGAGCATACCACCTCCATTGATGCTTATTAATACGTCTGATGGAGTGGTTAGAGAAAATTTTTTAAAAATTTATCCGGGGATATACTTCATCGCACATGAAATCTTTTTATCAGAATAAACTTCTTCGCTCAATCCCCGGATATTACTTTCAGATATCATAACCTGTATGTAACAGGGGGATTCCCGCTGAAATCATAAAAAACAGCAACCGCTTCATCGAGATAGAAGATCTCGAATTCAGGATTATCAGGCGTTTTGTACAACGATTTAACAAGAGGGCTCACCTGCTGTATTTTTGCCTTTATCGCTACATCATCTGAAAAAACAGCTTTTCCGCTGAGTCTGACCCATGAAAAATCTTTACTTGCGGCACAGATCTCGACATACGGCACTGCCGCCATCTGTTTATATACATCTTTTTTGTTAGATGTACAGAAGTAAAGCTTTCCATCCTCCTCAAGCATATACTGAAAAGGGCGGACTTTCGGTTTACCGTCCAGTCCCACCGTTGAAAAATACTGAAAACTGTTCTCTTTTAAAAAGTCTGTTACTCTACTCATCTTTTTACTCCTTAAAATTTTGTTTGTACGCCAGCGACCTGTTCCCGTAGAATTACACCTTTGTAGAACTCAATTAGTTCCTTATAACCCCTCCTTTAATAATTGATTATACTTTCATTATAACTCAGATATCAGCTGAGCCCTTTTTCTATAATACTTAGACATCTAAGTATTATAGAAAAAAATCAAAAGTTGTTCATAATTTTATCCAGAATAATCTGTAGCGCAGCCATCTCTTCGTCGTTCAGGCCCTTATGCATTTTTTTGTTCAGCTTCTGCGATATTTCCAGAAATACGGTCTGAAACTCCTCCCCCTTTTTAGTGAGCAGAATATTTGTGATTCTGGTATCACCTCTGTCCTTCTCTTTTTTAACGTAACCGTTCTCCGCCAGCTTATCGATAAGGACTGTCACTGTCGGCTGCTTTCTTCTGATAGCATTTGCTATCTCCTTCATTGTCATCGATTTATTCATATATAACGCGTTAAGGATGGCCCCATGAGAAGGGACCATCCCCTTTACACCATGCTTTTCAAGCTCTTCTATAATAAACTGATTAGCCGTTTCGCGTATTGTCGCAATAACGCTTAAAGTATTCCTCGTTTTCATAGAGGCAATATACTTAGACATCTAAGCATATGTCAACTTTTTTATTATAGAAAATCTTTTTCACATGGAATGCCTCCACTCATATTGCCCTTTTACGAAAAATATTAGATCTTCTTTAACGCAAAGCCTCATTAAAAAAATGCATCACATGCGGCAGTATTATCATAAAAGAAACTTGACTGTATATTATTCCATTACAATCTGATTACAGACACTGATTTTTACGGACTGATTCAAACTTTACCTGTTTACATAAAAGTTTAATACAGTCATTTTTAAATTAATTCTGGATTTAAATCCGGTCCGCGAATATATTAAAAACATAATAAAACAAACTGCGAGGTTATTATGAAGAGATTAGCTTTAATATTATCATTACTGCTGTTATTCCCTGCGATGTCGTTTTCAAAGACATTAAAAGATAAATGTATAAAAGGAAACTGTACAAGCGGCACAGGGACTATGAAAACTGCTGACGGTTCAACTTATACAGGAAAGTTTAAAAAGAGCAAATACGAAGGTGAAGGAACCCTTATATCAGCCGACGGCTCGAAATATGCCGGTCAGTTCAAGAACGGCAAGTTTAACGGAAAAGGGGTTCTGACTAAAGCTGACGGAACGGTACTCTCAGGGAAATTTATTAAAGGAGAATATGAAGGGAGCACCGGAGCTGACGGTTCAAAGTATTCAGGCGGTATAAAAGATGGTAAATACGAAGGCAAAGGGACCCTCATATCAGCCGACGGCACTCAATACACCGGTGATTTCAAAAATGGAAAATTCGACGGTAAAGGAGTTCTTACGAAAAAATCGGGAGTAAAATATGAAGGCGATTTTAAAGACGGCGTTCCCGACGGAGCAGGAATTATATCATGGCCCGACGGTTCAAAATATGACGGAACTTTTGCCGGAGAGATGAGAAACGGCAAAGGGACCTACAACTATCCGAATGGTGATGTTTATACCGGGGAATACAGAAATAACAGCAGAAACGGTACAGGTGAGTACAAATGGGCAAACGGCGACCAGTACAGCGGCGGATGGAAAGACGGCCTGATGAATGGAACTGGTACCTATCAATGGGCAGACACCGTGAACTTTACCGGTGAGTGGAAAGATGGAAAAATGAACGGTAAAGGTACAATTCTCTGGCCGGATAAAAAAGAGACAAAAGCGGATTTTTCAAACAATAAACTGATGGAACGGGAAGAATAGCTGCCGTTGAGGTTCAGACATTCTACCTGCTGCTGACGGTTCAGTAATTTAATAACTTTTTAATAATAAAGCCGGTTATAAAACCGGCTTTATTATTACACATATTGAACGGTAAAAAACATGTCTTTTCTTCGATCCGGTTAAGTACAGCCCCGGTCCGGTTACTGTTTTAATTTGTATTTGTATTTCTCATATATTTTCTGAACCGCTGCCTTATCCTCTCCGCTCAGGTTCTCTTTGACATACTGTTTCAATCCGGACATATCTCCGTTTGTTATATGGGATTTAACCTGCCGGATATTCTCATCTGTCATATTGGATGTAATAATATCCATAACCTTTTGTCTGTCCTGTTCATCCATACTCTCATAAAATTCCTTTGCAGACAGGCGGCCGGATATTTTTGCATCACTTGTAATTTTTTCATCAAGCAGTTTCTCAACTATTACTGCTGCGGCCTTTTCTTTTACAAAACTTTTAATTCTGTTTCTTGCGGCAAATCCCGCGATCAGTACAATTATAAGAATAACAGCAAATACTTTTAATGCCGTGTGATTGCTTTTTTCATCTGCCATAGACTCTCTCCTTTCCCAATGCTAAAATCTTCGTTCTCAGATATCCGGCACTATTGTTAACTGAAAAGATTAAAAAAATCAAGTTATTTACTGAAACGTTATTATTCTGCCGTACAAAACTTCACGTTTTATGAGCTTTTCAGAATCATCGCTGCGTGTAATTACAACAGTCGAAAGCACACATTTTTTAAGCGGCCTGAAGGATTGCATAATAAGCCGGTTAAGGAGAAAAGCATCTTATTCCAATAAAATCATCCTTGACAATTTGTTTGAAATAACAATTTATTATTTAAATTTTAGTATTTTTATGGAGATTATATAAATGAAAAAAGTACTAATCATCCTTCTGGTTTTCATTCCCTTTCTCGCTATCGGTGCCCAGGAAAAAATGAGAATAGCCATTATGGATTTTGAAGCAAAAGATATTCCGAAATCTGAAGCTGTAAAAATATCAGAACTGATCCGGAATGATATAATTAACACCGGGAGCTATACAGTAGTTGAAAGGTCCCAGATGGACAAGATATTAAAAGAGCAGGGCTTTCAACAGACCGGATGTACAGACGTGTCATGCGCGGTTGAAATCGGAAAAATGCTGAGCACAAAAAAGATTCTTGTAGGAACAGTAATGCAGTTAGGAGACAACATAGTCATTACAGGGAGAATTGTCGATGTTGAAAAAGGAACTGCTGAATTCAGTGAGAAACAGACTGCGGGAAGTAAGAACCAGATTTATTCCGCTGTTTCAAAATTTGTAGACAACCTGACAGACAAAATAAACGGAAATTATAAAAATTCCGGCACAGAGAACGGAACAAAATCCGCACAGGCAGACAATAATCCCTATGGAATTCTGACTTTGAGCAGTCTTGGATTAACAGCTGTTTCATTTGGCGGCGGATATTACTTTGACACCAGGATTAAATCAGCTAACGACAGTTATAAATCACTTATCCCCTATTACAACAATGCAACAGATACTGCAACGGCAACCGGTTATCATACCAGTATGGAAAATAAACAGGATGAAGCTGAAAAATATACACTCTATAGAAATATATCTTACGGTGTCGGCGGAGCAATGACAATATTGTCCGGATACCTGATATATAAGTATTATTCATACACTCCTGCTACCGGTGATATAAAGACCGGATATAAACCATTAATTCTGCCGGTTTTTTATACCAGCCTTTATAAGCCGGAATATTCTAACAAAACCGGATTTTCTTTTGCGGGCGGGGTATTAATCAGATTCTAAAAATTTATTATAGGGTATGGAGCTATATAATGAAAAAATTCTGTTTTTTATTTTCTCTAATATTAATAGTAATCAATATCTCATGCACTGAACCTGCTGACAGAATAGAATATGCAAACGCCTACGATCTTAAAGGCAGCTATATACCGGAAAAACCTGCCGGTTTAACAGTCACTGCGGGGAGTACTCAAAATACAATTGAATGGAACACCGTAACGGGTGCGACGGGCTATAACCTGTACTGGTCAACAGCCTCTGGATTGACTACAGCCATCGGTACTAAGATTGGAAATGTCAGCACACCATATCTCCATCAGAGTATTACAAACGGCACCACATATTACTATATAGTAACAGCTTTCAACGCGAATGGTGAATCTTCCGCGTCTGATGAAGTATCAGCATCACCAGTTGAACCGACTAAACTCAACTGGACAAATTCCGCACCTGAAACTGTTAAAGATATCGCCTGGAAAGACGCTTTCGGTAATACAGATCAGATCTGGAGCGGAGACCTTGCTGTTAGTACAACCTCTGCCTATAAAGAAGTAACTGTCCTGACAGGCTCCGGCGAGTGCCTTGACAGCACCGGAGCCCCCGCAACAATAACTCTTTCAGCAGGGGCAAACATAATCAGCTGTTCATCAAATTCCGCAGCATTAACAAAGAATGCGGCAAATACATTGATTATTACGAGTCTTGCAAAGTAATTTTATATTCAATTTCGTGCTTACATAAACTTTAACTGATACCGGTTTTTATAGAGGGTTTTCGATCAGCGGATACGGCGGCATCGATGCGCTGCCAGCGGGTTCCGTTGCCGTTTTAATTTTCCCGCGGCGGGTGGAGTAAATTAATAATTTGAGTTGATTTTTAATTAAACCAACTTATCTGTTGAAATATAAAAAATTATTACTGGAGAATTTTATGAAAATTAAAAACACAATCACTACACTTATAGTTTCTGTTTTATCTCTTACACTGCTTTCTATAGCGCCGGTATCTGCTGCCGAAGATGCACATTATATCGATTCTGATTACTATTTCATCACAAAAGAAAAATTTACCCAGGGTTATATTTACGTAACCCTCGCAACGATGAAAACCCCGGCTACGGTTCAGACTAAAAATGAGGCGGAATTTCTCACAATAAACGGCGGAGAGGAGATCTGGACAAAATTCTATTACAAAACAAGGATAGCAGCAAAACCGGAACTTAAAATCGGCCTTGAAGTAATCTCGTTTAATCTGTCTGATGATGAGTTATACCGTGCTCCGGAGAACAAGGATGAAGCAATCGGAAACAGCTGGTTCATGGCAAAAATAACCGATGTTTCAGATATGTACAAGGGTTACGTGACTGTATCAGGCGGATATAAAGTCAAGCTTGATAACATGAGAGTGGTGATTAAAGAGAAAACAAAATAGATCACTCTGTCAGAGCTTTTATCCGGAATTTTACAGGGTTATACTGTATGAATTCCGGATAGATTTGTTTTTCAGCAGTCCGTTTTCTCGGCCGTATCAAGGATCAGAAAAAGCAGCTCATACTCTGCGAGTTTTTTGATCTCCTCGACCGGTTTACCGGAGCAGTACCACTTGACTTTTCCATTCCCGCTGTTAAGCTCCACCCTCTCTCCAAGAACTTTTTTCAGATGATTTACAGTACCGGCATTTCCATCAAGAATATCTATGCTTCCGGGGATGATCTTCTTCATAATGTTTCTGTAAAAAAGAAAATGCGTGCAGCCGAGAACAATGGTTCCGTAACTGTTGATGTCGCATATCGAGAGCTCCTTCATCAGATATTCGGCGACTACTCCGTCGCGGAATTCAAAACTTTCGGCAAACTGCACCAGTCCGGGCAGAGGGAGAAGGTCTACTATATGTTCATTGTCAACGCGGTCTATCAGGTTTTTAAGCTTCTCCTCCTTAAGAGTCAGAGGTGTGGCTGTAACAAGCACCCTTTTCTGCGTAGGGCCGGTCTTTTCGACGGCAGGTTTTACGGCAGGCTCCATTCCGATAATCGGGATCGAATACCTTTTCCGGAGATCTTCAATTGCGACGCTTGTCGCTGTATTGCATGCAATTACAACGGCATCCACTCCAAGAGAAACGATATAATCAACCGCATCGAAGACCAGTCCCCTGACCTCTTCACGCGATTTTGTACCATATGGAGCGTTTAACGTATCGGCATAGTATATGTAATTTTCTGATGGAAGTACTTTCAGGGCTTCATGAAGAACCGTTATCCCGCCGATCCCTGAATCAAAAAATGCTATGCTCAAACTTCGCCTCTTAAAGCAGTATTATTATTCTGCTTCAATTTTCGGTCTCATCGTATAAAAATCAATTAAAATATTGCACTCAGGCTTTAATTTTATAATGTCCGGGAATGTAAAAAATATCTTCCCTCTATTTTTACCGTTGCTCCTCCTCCGAAAAGAACTCTCTTCTCATTATCTGACATAGCTGTTTTAAGCCTTACAATATTCGGATTATCCCTGTCCGGTCCCTGCTCAATGGACAGATTATCCCCGTCCCAGAGAGAATTTTTCAACAGATAGTGGCCGAAAGCCGAGTTGCCGGATCCGGTAGCAGGGTCTTCAAGATATCCGAATTTCGGGGCAAAAACTCTTGTTCTGTAACCGTTTTCCGTTCCTGAAACATCATCTGTAAAGACAAGAACAATATCTATTCCTCTGCAGGTACAGAAATTCTGCAGCGTTAAATAATCCGGCTTTAAATTTATGCAGCCTTTCAGTGACTTTACGGGAACTATCAATGTACTGAGCCCGCAACCGATTATATCAATTCCGTAATCATCGGCCGTTTCCTGAAGATTAAGGCTTCTGCATACCTCACTTCGTGAGAGCGCAGATTCAGGAGATGACGGAGCGGGGGCGGTGATATATACCGAATCTGAATTCTGAATATCGTTATATATCTTCAATGCCGATAACTTTGTCCTGATTATGACATACGGCATGCTAATCAATTCTTTATCATTTTTGAAAAGATCGTACATGCACGCAATCGTTGCGTGGCCGCAAAAATCGACTTCACACTCCGAAGAATAGTATCTTAAAGAATACAGCTCTTCACCGGACGATTCTGCCGGTAAGATGAATGCTGTTTCATTGACAAAACCTTTCAACTCCCGTGCTATAGACTGCATCTCTTTATTGGTTAAGTTATCGTCATTCAGATATATACATCCCGCCGGGTTTCCCGAGGATAAACCTCCGGTAAATGCATCAATTTTCTTAAACTTAAGCTCTCTCACAGCTATACTCTTGCCTTTTTAAGCGCAAACGCGGCTGCCGCAGAAGCTGCCGGTTTTGTCTTACCGTACCTCTGTTTAAACATGCCGGTTTTTTTCAGCGAAACAACCTCGATATCGCTTTCCGCAAATGAGCTGATGCATATTTTGCCCTTCGAAACAATATGTATCGTCATGTTTTCTGCCAGTATCACATCATCACTGCCGGGCCAGGTTATCCATAAAATCCCCTTTCTGCATATAAGCGAAAGATCCGCCGATTCAAACACCATCCGTTCCCCTTTCACCATTGTGAAACTTCTACTGTCAGCCGTTAAACTTTTCATATCGATTACCCCCGATTTTAGGAAAACAATATTAAAAAAGGTTTGAAATTACAGCTCCAGTTATCAGATTAATTACAGTTGCAGAGCAGCAATGCGCTATTACTGTATCCTTTTTTTTTCGTTAAACTGTGTCTTTATTTTTTTATTATCAGATATAAGCCTGTGATTCAAAGGTGATTGTATGAAAACTACAAAGTATACCCAGGTCGCTGACAGAATTATTAACCTTATTGATAAAGGAACCCTGAAAGACGGCGACAGGCTGCCGTCGATGAGACAGCTCTGTACAGAGCTCAACGTAAGCATGAACACGGTCAAAGAGGCATACTGGAGCCTTGAAAAACAGAACATAATCGAGGCCATCCCTCAGTCGGGCTTTTTTGTGAAAAAACATTCCGCAAGAAATATCGAGTGTTCCGTATCTGATCCTTCAGAAATGGACCCTTTGAAGTTCAGCCTCTGCCAGATATACGGGGCCTTTCAGTCCTCTGGAAAATTCTCTCCCGGCACAAACCTCGGTATTGCCAATGTCAACCCGCTGCTGTGGCCATCAGACAAACTGGGAAAGTATATGCAGGAGGCGGTCCGCTATCACGACAACGATTCGTTCAGCTACCTGATGTCTCCCGGATACCTTGAACTCCGCAGACAGATAGCGCGACTTGGACTTGCAGGAGGGATGAACCTCTCGCCGGATGAAATCATAATCACAAACGGATGCCATGAAGCGATATTTCTGTCGATGATGGCCGTTTGTAAACCTGGCGACACGGTGATATTTGAGAGCCCGGTCTATTTCAATTCGATTCAGCTCCTGAAACTTATGGACCTGAAGCTGATAGAGGTCCCTTCTGTTCCGGAAGAGGGAATCAACCTCGACACACTGAAGTTTATTCTTGAAAATCACAGGGTGAAGGCGATGTTCGCCATACCGAACTTCAACAATCCCCTCGGTTTCGTGATGCCGGTTGAAAAAAAGCAGAAGCTGGTGCGTCTGCTTGAAGAACATAACGTGGTACTTATCGAAGACGACATTTACGGCGAGCTCTATTTCGAAAAGCGCCCTGATACATGCAAGGCCTTTGACACAACCGGTAATGTGATTCAGTGTTCGTCAATCTCGAAATCTGTCGCTCCGGGGCTCCGGATAGGATGGGTGATACCCGGCAGATACTACGACAGGATCAGCGAGCTTAAAACAGTTCTCAACATATCGACCACTTCTATCACACAGATTGCCGCTGCAAGGTTTCTCAAAGAGGGCGGATATGACCGTCACATGAGAAAGCTCAGGGAAGCGATCAGGACACAGAGTTACGAAATGAGAAGATGCATCCTTGAAAATTTTCCATCAGGTACAGAAGTTTCGGAGCCTGAAGGAGGAATATTCCTCTGGATCAGGCTCCCTGAACATATAGATTCATTCGAAATTTACCAGGAGGCCCTCAAAAAAAATATCCTGATCGCTCCCGGGTGCCTGTTCTCAATGAAGGAGAAGTACACAAACTGTTTCAGGATAAATTCCGGTTATTGGGACCGTGACATCAGGGACGCTGTAATTTCACTGGGCAGAATTTGCTCCGGCTATGAGAAAAACGCATCTGAGACAGAAACCGTGCCTGTCAGAAAACAAAAAAAATATCATCCTTGACAAATAATTTTCCGGCGTTACCGGTTAATCAAATTCTGATTTGGAGAAAATTCATGATAACACTCGAATATGAAAAAATACCGGGAATTCTTCCAATCTACGCGAAGGGAATAGCATCCAGAAAGAAGGGATTCAAGCCTGGCGACACATTCCCCGGAATAACAGCTGTTGCGAAAAATATAAAGATCGATCCCGAAAAACTGAAAGCCTACAGGGAGATATGCGAGCTTGAGGATGACGGCTACCTGCCTGTACTCTACCCTCACGTCTTTACTGCACCTCTGCATATGGCGATACTCTGCCACAAGGAGTTTCCGATTCCGCTTCTCGGGATGCTGCACTTCAGAAACCACCTGATACAGCACAGGCCGATAAAATCTGACGAGGTTCTCGACGTCGAGGTCAGACTCGACAGGCACAGAATTGTTAAACAGGGTTTCGAGTTTGATTATCTTATCAGCGTCAAGTCAAAGGGCGAACTGGTATGGAACAGCATCACGACATATCTTAAACAGGGGAAGTTCGGTACAAACTACGACGACTCTCCGCGCAGCAGCCTGATTGAACCGATGACCGGCGGTGAAAAGATCTATAATTCGCAGATACCGAAAAAGATCGGAAAGAGATACGCGAAGATATGCAGTGACTACAATCCCATTCACATATCAAAGCCGGCGGCAAAACTTTTCGGCTTCAAGAGAGATATAGCTCATGCGATGTGGGCGACATCCCTTTCAATAGGGAAACTTAAACTTAAAAACGACAGCGGTCCGGTACGGATCGATCTCGGTTTCAAGGGGCCTCTCTTCATTGAAAGCAGAACTTATCTGATGAAGTCTGTTAAAAAAGATGTTACCAGGTTCGATTTCTTCCTGGAGGGAAACGACAAGCCCTGCATCCAGGGCAAGGTTTCTTATGTGAAAAAAGGGGATAAATTATAGAGGCAGCAGTTTTAAACGGAGCCGGATGGAAAGCATGCAACATTTCCGCCTGGCTCCATCATTCAACAAGTTTAAAAAGATTTGATCTGGAAGCCGTTCTGTCAAAAGTTAATGCTGTATCACAACCGTTTTCTCTTGAGATCACCCCGACAAGAAGATCTTCCAGTTCAATCTTTGTTTTTCGCCCGAAATTTATAAGATGCTGAAGTGCATCCTGATTTTCAAAAACGAGTATTTTCATCATCAGCATTGATTCAAAGGCATCGAGTATTTCGCTCCGTTGATATTCATAGACTGAATCAAGGACATACAGCACTTCAAGTATTACGGGATTGCAGATAAAAAATGATTCATTATCTTTTTCCGCTTTCAGAAAAAGAGACTTCACCATTTCCGATTGCTTATTATCATCATTCACAAGAAATCTTATGATTACATCTGTATCAAGAGATTTCATTTATTGCGCTCTTTTACTCTTTTTTTCAGGAGATCATTCATCTGTTCTACAGAATATACCTTCCGGTCATCACGGGATAGAATTCCAAAAACATCATCAACTGTTTTTGAAACTGGTATCAGTATTACTTCATTATCTCTAATTTTAAAATCGAGTCTGTCTCCGGTTTTTAGATTGAGTTTATTCCTGACAACTTTCGGTATCGTTATCTGTCCCTTGCTTGTAAGCATAGAGTGTGTCATTTTATCCCCCCCGCTTATTTACCTTACATAAGGTAAGGAAATATTCTTTTTTTATCAATGATTTAGTCTTTGAAAAGCATGTAAAGCCCTGTTCTTTGTAAGATTAATACCTCTGTTTTGAAAAAAATTTTAAAAAAATAAAAAAAATTTCAAAATTCTATTGACAGAAACCGCCGATGTTTCTATATATAGAAACATGAAAACAAACATGTATACAGCAGCCCTTATTCAGACAACAACCAGCAATATATGGTGGCGCATGGAGAAATAGCGTCCGCCTGTACATAGATATTTTTTTACCGCAGGCGTACATCATGTCACCTGCGGTTTTTGTTTCTGGAAACCGCGGAATTTTAACCGCGGTTTTTTTATTACAATATTTTTTAAAGGAGAAAAAGATGACAACCCAAACCACGATAACCGGCACATCCGAACAGACTATCAACATGATGCTGAACACCGTGTTCAACGGAAAGAGCATCGATTCAAGCCAGAGTGAAAAACTCTTCGAACATCTCTTCTCCGGTCAGATGTCCGAGATCGAGTTAAGCGGCCTTGTGATGGCGATGAAACTCAGGGGGGAAAAACCGGAGGAGATTTCCGGAGCGGCCAGGTCGATGCGTAAATTCTGCAGCAGGATTGACCTCGGCACCAGCGACATCTTCGACACATGCGGAACGGGGGGAGACAACTCCGGATCGTTCAACATATCCTCCTCTGTTGCCGTTATACTTTCGTCTCTCGGAGTACCTATCGCAAAACATGGGAACAGGTCTGTAAGCGGAAAGAGCGGCTCCACCGATTTTTACGAAAGCCTGGGCATAAAAACAGATCTCACAGGCGACGACGCGGTTAACTTTTTCAAACGACACGGCTTTATTTATATGGCCGCACCGAATTACCATCCTGCGATGAAGTACGCCGCTCCGGTAAGGAAAAAACTCGCGGTCAGAACGATCTTCAACTACCTCGGGCCTCTTACAAACCCGGCCGGTACAAAAAGGCAGGCGATCGGTTTTTTCAGTCCGGATCTGCTGCATCTCTATGCGGAGACGGCCCTGGCCCTCTCGTTCGACAGATGCGTTATATACTCTTCTCAGGACGGGATGGATGAGGTATCACCCTCCGCCGACACTGTCGTATACGAAATTGAATCGGGATCGATGGACAAATTTATAATTAAACCGGGGAAATATATTTCTGAATCCGATGCCAGGCTTATACCCGGACACCTTACGCCGGAGGAGAATTCGGTACTGTTTGTCGATACTATCAGTTCCGGAATAGCGTCGCCTCTTGCGAGACTTCTTGCGCTTAATTCGGCCCTTGCACTCTACGGGTACAGCAGGGAAAACAGCATTGATCATTCATATGACAGAGCATTGAACGCGATCATCGACGGAACCGTCCATAAAAAACTTAAAGAGCTCAGGGGTGAGATCTGATGGACTTCAGACTGGACAGGATGAGAAGCATCAAGTCGGATGAAATGTCCGAGATGATCTCGATAATTGACAAAAAAAGTACAAGGAAGCGCCCGCACTATGATATTACCGGTGCTCTGACTGACAGAATTAATATTATTACAGAGCTCAAGCATTCATCACCCTCTGCTGGCAGACTCTCGGGGGATCTATCCGATGAAGATATCATAAAAAAGTATATCTCCGGCGGAGCATCGGCGATCAGCGTCCTTACCGAAAAGAACTTTTTCAACGGATCGTACAGTCACCTCGAGAACGTATGCGCTTTGTGCGACAGACCGGTCCTCTGCAAGGATTTTGTTTATTACGAAGAGCAGGTTGAGGCTGCGTATCTCTGCGGCGCCGATATGGTTCTTTTAATTGCGAGAACACTTGAAGGGAATACTCTGGGAAAGCTTTATCTCAAAGCATTGAGCATGAAAATCACTCCCCTTATAGAGATACATGAACCGTCCGAGATCGATAAAATAATGAAACTTGACCCTGAACTCGTTCTTGTAAACATGAGAAATCTTGAAACGCTTCAGCTCGATTTCAAAACCGGAATAGAAACGCTGAAAGCGCTCCCCGTATCGGTAACGCGGATCAGCGCAAGCGGTATAAATTCGAAGGATGACATCTCGTACATTTTCGGCCAGAGCGGCGTTAACAACTTTCTTATTGGTTCGTCGCTGATGACAAGCGGAGATCCGGAAAAAAAAATCAGGGAGTTTAAAAATGTTTATTAAACTCTGCGGTTTCACAAGAATTGAGGATATAAAAAAGATTACCGGTCTTCCTGTGTCGGCAGCCGGTTTCATTTTTCATAAAAAATCGAAGAGATACGTTGAACCGGAAGACGCCGGAGAGATGGCTCTCTTGCTGAAAGAGCATGGAATCAGGGCGGTGGGAGTTTTCGTAGAACACGAAACCGACGTTATTATAGATACCATCATTAAAGCACATCTCGACATGGTACAGGTCTATAACGGCAAAACAGCGGAAATACTCAGCCCGATAATCCCGGTGATTGAGTGCGCGAGAATAGGAGATCCGCTGCATCCTGTTCTACCGGAGCCGCGTCAGCGTGGAATGGTTCTTTTTGATACGTACTCGGCTGAGTCTTATGGAGGTACCGGAAAAAGCTTCAACCTCGACCTTGTCAGCGGTTACCCTTTCAGGGACAGAATGATAGTTGCGGGTGGAGTAAACGAAACAAACGTTAAAGATATCATCCGGAATATCAGGCCCGGCGGCATAGATATTTCATCCGGCATAGAAATTTCAGAGGGGATAAAATCCCGTGACAAAATATTAAGAATAATGGAAGCAATAGAGGAGACTGAACATGACAACAATGCCTGATACAAGAGGATACTTCGGGAAGTTCGGCGGACGCTTCGTCCCAGAAACCCTGATAAAAGCATTAAATGAGATAGAAGAGGGATATTCATCTTTCATCAAGGATGAGGCAGAGCAGAAAAATTTCAAAAAACTGCTCTCCACATACGCAGGAAGGCCGACGCCGGTTTATTACGCCGAGAGGCTTTCCCTACGCCACGGAATCAATATATACTTTAAGCGTGAGGACCTTGTTCATACCGGCTCGCACAAGCTGAATAACGCGCTGGGTCAGGCGCTTCTTGCAAAGTATATGGGGAAGACAAGGGTGATCGCAGAGACCGGTGCCGGACAGCACGGCGTGGCGACCGCAACATGCGCCGCCCTTCTGGGGCTTGAGTGCGAAATATTCATGGGGAGCATAGATGTCGCCAGACAGTCCCCAAACGTGAAAAGGATGAAACTTCTCGGTGCAACGGTCACTCCGGTCGAGTCAGGGAGCAAAACGCTGAAAGACGCTATCAACGCCGGCATGAAAAACTGGGTCAAAACGGTACAGAACACATACTATCTTTTCGGATCGGTCGTCGGACCGCACCCGTTTCCGGTAATGGTTAGAAATTTCCAGTCTGTTATAAGCGAAGAGGCGATCCCGCAGTTCAGGGATATCGCCGGATGCGATCCGGACTATGTCATAGCCTGCGTCGGCGGGGGGAGCAACGCCGCCGGAATTTTCGCGAAATACAGAGATATCCCTGGGGTAAAACTTGTCGGTGTCGAGGCCGGTGGCCGCTCTCCAAAAGATGGAGACCACAGCGCGAAACTGAACTACGGGAGGCCCGGTATAATTCACGGTAACCACACATACCTGCTGCAGACCAGAGAGGGGAATGTAATGCCGGTACACTCCGTATCTGCGGGACTTGACTATCCGGCCGTAGGCGCCGAACACAGTTACTTCCATGATTCGGGGATCGCTGAATATTTTACATGCAGCGACAGGGAAGCGCTGAGCGCGTTCAGGGAACTGAGTCTCTGTGAAGGAATAATCCCGGCTCTGGAGAGCAGCCACGCGCTTGGATACCTGCTTGCAGACAGTGAAAAATACAGGGGAAAAAACGTCCTGATCAACCTTTCGGGACGCGGCGACAAGGACATGCCGATAATCGAGGAGGAACTTGGACTATGAAAAAATACAACGGATTCTATCTTATGGGTAACTACCCTGATAAAGATACATTTATAAAATCAGCGGTGAAGGGACTTGAACATTTTGATTTTCTTGAAGTAGGGGTCCCGTTCAGCGACCCCACTGCCGACGGCGACGTGATAGCTGACGCTGCGCAGAGCCTGCTCGACAGAAACTGTACTTTCAATGAGATTGCAGAGAGCATCAGTTCTATAAGAAAACAGATCCCTGCGGAGAAGGATCTCTATATCATGACCTACGCCAATCTGATATACAATATGGACATGCCTGTTTTTAATGCCTTCTGCATCGAAAACGGCATTAAGGGTTTAATATTACCCGATGTCCCTTTCTGCGAAAGAAATTTTTTCAGGCCTATGGGACTTGATTCGCAGATTAATCTTATAAATTTCATTACGCCCGAAAGCACAGTCGAAGCGATAGAGGAAAGTGCGAAGGAATCTGAAAACTTTATTTACTTCATCTCCATGAGAGGGATCACCGGTACGGATTACAATCCGGACGACGATACGATAAAAAAAGTTCAGCTTGCGAAGAGCAGAGCGAAAGTTCCGGTTGTTACAGGGTTTGGCATTAAAACGAAGGAATCTGCCGCTAAAGCGATGGAGCAGAGCGACGGATTCATTATAGGCACCGGGCTTATTGAAGCGCTGAATAACGGGGGTTATGAGGGATTCTCGAAGTTTGTTGACGGATTGTTTGCTTAATACAAATTCAGCACTTACTTAAAAACTGACTTTTTACACTATCCCATAAGCCGCCTGTTCCGGCTGAAACAGGCGGCACACAGAATCCCGATGTTCTATTTTGATCTTACGAAGCGAAAACCAAAACAGTCAAACTCTCCATATGGACTGTACCGGCTGGGGTTTCCGACCTGCATATAACCTGAAGTATAATCCCATCCGCCGCTTGCCAGATATCTGTTAGATCCTTCAAATTGCGGATACCAGTCAAAACACCATTCCCATACATTCCCGCTCATATCGTAGATACCAAGCGCATTAGCCTTTTTACTCTTAACTACTGCAGATGAATGAACAGCAAAAACCGCTACTACCGCTGTTTCTGCCACATTTGTGTAATCCGCTATTGCGCCGCTAGCAAACGTACCGGCTGTCCAGTTCACTCCGTCTATATAACGGGCAGCACACTCCCATTCATTTATTCCGGGAAGACGAAACCCTTTTGCGGTACAGTTAGACATATCGGTATTGCCATCTGCTGATGCTTTAATATATGGATCATCCTGAGTGCCGTCATTAATACCGGCTCCTGACTCCCAGGTGCGTGTTTCTGAATTTGTTGAAGTTCTGATAGGTTCAGTATAATCAGAATCAGAATAGTAAACACAATCCAGATCAGGGTCGGATCCATTATGGGCATTAAAGTATTCTGTTAGCGCGTTACACCACACCATTGTATCGCGCCAGTTTACTGTTGCTATAGGATGCTGATTTGATTCTGAAGTTCCATCCCCTGCATCACCGGGATTTGACAACACATAAGCTCCTGCAGTTTCACCGTTATCAATAACGCCATTCATATCAATATCGCCTGTTCCCCATCTGTAGACAGCGTTCCAGACCTCACGCGTCGTTTCAGTCTCAGCCATCCAGAATGACGCACTCACTGTTGCCGGCTTTGCATCGACATCAGTCGGCCGGGTTTGAGAACCTGAACTAGTAGGGAATGTACCGCCCGGAACATTTTTCAAATTAAAACTTATACCGCCGGGCAGGACATACGTAAGAGTTGAAGCAGCCACCGTAACAACATATTCCTGCGTCGAGGAATCTGCGGCTGTTACTGTATATGTTTTTGACGAACTGAAATCATTAGCCACACCTGACGCCGGATTAATACTCACCCCGGTATGGCTTATCGTAGGCACCAGCGCTGTTACAACCGTCCCGTATGGAACAGTTACAGCTATTGTATGTGCTGTTTCATTAATAATAGTTGATGTCGATTCAGGAAAAGTAAACGAAGTGATCGCTTTGGCACCGGATAGTGATACTGTAACCGACACAATATACTCCTGCTTCGAGGAATCTGCAGCTGTTACTGTATATGTTTTTGACGAACTGAAATCGTTTGCTGCACCTGACGCCGGATTAATACTCGCCCCGGTATAACTTATCGTAGGAACAAGCGCTGTTACAACCGTCCCGTATGGAACCGTTACAGCTATTGTATGTGCCGTTTCATTAATCGCAGTTGATGTCGATTCAGGAAAAGTAAACGAAGTGATAGCTTTGGCATCGGATGCAGATACTGTGACCGAAACAATATACTCCTGCGTCGAAGAATCTGCAGCTGTTACTGTATATGTTTTTGAAGAACTGAAATCGTTTGCTGCACCAGACGCCGGATTAATACTCGCCCCGGTATAACTTATCGTAGGAACAAGCGCTGTTACAACCGTCCCGTATGGAACCGTTACAGCTATTGTATGCGCCGTTTCATTTATTGCAGTTGATGTCGATTCAGGAAAAGTAAACGAAGTGATAGCTTTGGCCGAATCCGCCACTGAAGTTCCACCTGGTTTATTGCTGTCTCCAAAACAGGCACTAAACATAAATACGGTTACTATTAAAAAAATTGGTATAATTCCTATCGAATTCTTCATAACCCTCCAATAATTATATTTATAATGATTAAATAATGAAAATTTTATATTTTTTTACCTATATAAATTATAATAAATTGCCTGTCAACCCGTATTTACTCTTAATATGTGCATATCCGGCATATTTGCTCTCAAAAACGGCATATTCTGAAATTCAAATCGGATACTTGATGACTTTTTTAAGTCAGTCGACGGATTGTTTAATTAATTAAAAAACGCCGGGTGGGAGAGTCCGGCGTTTCGAATGGTATTGCGATGTTGGCTCAGGAACTTATTTAAGTAACTGCAGTACAGATTGTGATTTCGCATTTGCCTGGGCAAGCATTGAAGTCGCAGCCTGTGTTAAAATCTGATACCTTGTAAATGATGACATCTGCTCCGCCATGTCAGTATCTCTGATACGGCTTTCAGCTGCCTGTGTATTCTCGTATGCGTTCATCAGACCTTTAGCTGAATGCTCGAGTCTGTTGTAATACGCACCTAAGTCTGCTCTCTGTTTTGATACTACTCTCAGCGCTTCGTCTGCAAGACCTATAACCGAGTTCGCTTTGCCCGGAGTTGACAGAGATATGAAAGTAAGTACTGTGGGGTTCCGGAGTCCAAGAGCGGCAGTTGTCATAGTTTCGATGAAAACTCTCTCTCTCTGATGCATATTCGGCCCCATATGAAACCACATAGACGCAGTAGGATGCAGTCTTGCGAATGAACCTGTAAGGAGTTTCATCTTGTTAAATTCAGCCTGTGACGCGATCCTGTCGATTTCATCAACGAGTTCTGAAACCTCAATCTGGATCAGCTGTCTGTCTTCATCGGTGTAGGTTCCGTTTGCCGACTGTACAGCAAGAACCCTGATTCTCTGAAGTATTTCATGGGTCTCTGTAAGATATCCCTCAGCAACCTGGATCATAGACATACCGTCTTCAGTATTTCTTTCAGCCTGCCTCAGACCCTGAATCTGGGATCTCATCTTCTCAGAAACCGCCAATCCGGACGCATCATCACCTGCTTTATTTATACGCATACCTGAAGAAAGTTTTTCGATGTCTTTTGTTATGCTCCAGTCATGGAACTTCAAAGTTCTGTGAGAAAAAATTGCAGCGACGTTGTGATTTATTATCATTATATTCCTCCTTGAATTTAAATGAAGTCATCCTTGACTACATTAAAAATTTTCCTTTTACATACTCAGAGTCGTCATTTTAAAAATTTCACAGGAAAGACATGGGCGTCGTTTATAGTCAATTACAGGCATTTATTAAAATATATAACGCTTTTTCAGGCAGATATTATTAAAAACCTATTTTTTTCATTTTTTTAAAAAAAATATTTGTATTGGCTGATAATGAATTTAACAATCAGTTCCAATCACCACTTTAAGGTCATAATAATGGGCAAATACGGCGGCAAAACATTCGGAAGCAGGGAGAGCGGAAAAAAGATATCCTTCCCTTCCGGGTCAAATAAGTTTAATATCAGAAAAAATATAAATACTGAAAGAGCTGACAATATTCTCACCGGTATTATCATTATTCTGAGAAGTGTTTTTTCAAACATCCCGCTGTTTTTCCGTAACTACAAAACAACGATCGTCGGCCTTGGAACCGGTTTCATGATAGCCTTCATAGTGATTCTCATAATAGATTTTAACAGGGTACAGAACCTCGCGAGCTATCAGCCTGATATCACAACACGTATATATGATAAAAACGGGGTCCTGATCTCCGAACTCTTCACTGAAAAAAGGGAGATTGTCCCCTTCGAGAAAATTCCGAAAAATCTTGTAAACGCTTTCATTGCAATTGAAGACAACGAGTTCTACGATCACTGGGGTATAAATCCCAAGGGTATTGTAAGGGCTTTTTTCGTTAACATATTCGCCGGAGGGGTAAAACAGGGGGGGAGCACAATAACGCAGCAGCTGGCAAAGATACTCCTTACCTCAAGGGAGAGGAGCCTCTACAGAAAGGTCAAAGAGGCCTTTATCGCCGTTATGATCGAATCCAAATACTCGAAGAATGAAATACTCAGCCTTTACCTGAACCAGATATTCCTCGGACATGGAGCGTATGGAGTAGAGTCCGCCGCGAAGATTTATTTCCAGAAAGACGTATGGGACCTGAACCTCGCTGAATGCGCCCTGCTTGCGTCCCTCCCGTCTTCGCCCAACATGCTCTCGCCGATAAGGCACCCGAAGACTTCAATCTCGCGGCACAAGGTTGTACTGGGAAAGATGGTCGAGATGGGGTATATCACTGTGGATGAAGCCGAAAAGGCATTCCTCGGATTCTGGCCCGACTACCTGGACTATATAGGCGGCCTCCCCCCTTCACTGAATACCTGGAGCACCAGGGTTGACAAAGCCCCGTGGTTTACTGAATATATCCGCAGAGAACTTGTAAAAAAATACGGCGAGGAGATGGTTTTCTCAGGAGGGCTTTCGGTTTACACCACACTCGATGTAAACAAGCAGATGGCGGGCCAGAGAATCCTGAAAGACGCGCTCGACAGACAGAGCGTAGTGTCCGGCGGGCTTTCTTTTAACAATGAAGAGTTCATAAATAATAATTTCGCAGACGAAGTCGCGCTTGCGTCATTTATTTTCAACATGAACGATTTCAACAAAAAAGGTTCCGCTGAAAACAACAGACTCAACAATCACCTCCGCAGCGAAGTAATTGAAGAGTTTGAAGGGATAAACTTCATTGCCGGACTTGATACAATTGAAGACTTCATAGACAAATATAAAACCACTTATACCGACGACCGTGAACTTCAGCGCGTTGAGGGATGCATCATATCGATCAATCAGCAGAACGGATACATCGAGGCCATGATCGGAGGCGGTGAATTTTCAAGCATTAACCAGCTTAACAGGACAATGCAGTCGAGACGGCAGCCAGGTTCATCAATAAAACCGCTCCTCTACTCCGCGGCGATTGAATCGGGAAAATTTACGGCAGCTACAAGCGTGCTCGATTCTCCGATTGTATATCTCGATACCGAGGGGGGAGACTGGCTCCCGGAAAATTATGAAGGGGAGTACAACGGATTCATCAGGCTGCGCAAGGCCCTGGAGAAATCGATCAATGTCGTTTCAATAAGGATCGCCGACGCGCTCGGTATGGACACGGTAATGAACTACTACGCGAGACTGCTGAAGATGACCGATGCCGAGAAAAAATCGAGAATTCCGAGGAACCTTTCAATCGCCCTCGGCTCCATAGAGGTAAGCCCTTTTGAGATGACAAGGGCCTACGCTATTATAGCAAACGGCGGGAAAGAGGTTATCCCGTTTGCTATACGGTACATCAAAAACCGCAAAGGTGAAATAATCGAGAACAGGGAAAAAGAGATAAATGACACGATTGCCGAAAAAACAAAAAACGGAACAATCCAGATCCTTAAGCCTGCCACATCGCAGGTGATGATCAGCCTGATGCAGAGCGTAATCTCCTCCGGTACGGCCAGATGGGCATACCCTGGAAGACCCGCAGCAGGGAAGACAGGGACCACTAACAACTGGAAGGACGCATGGTTTATCGGCTTCACGCCCGATCTCACAACGGGCCTGTGGATCGGTTACGACAAGCTCGGCCTGTCGCTCGGAGTCGGACAGGCGGCGGCCGGTATAGCTGCACCGGTCTGGGGCAATTACATGAGGGACGCTCTGAGCCACTCCCCTGTCACCGGATTCCCTGCATATGCATTGCTGAAAGACCTGACGGTCTGTGCAAACTCCGGCCTGCTTCCGGGCCCATCGTGCAAGAGCACCATAACCGAGGTGTTCATACCTGAATACCTTCCTGACAAGATCTGCGATATCTGCTCGAACCAGAGTTCAGATTTCAGGATGTCGACCAACACTCCGGAGCAGAACCTTATGGAGGAGCAGAAACAGAAGATGCTTAATAAAACTAAAGACAGCAGAAAAGATTCCATTATTAACAATATAGGGAATGAACTATTACAGTAAGGGATAAAACATGAAAGATTTTACAATTAACAGCGGCGACTCTCTATTGATGATGATTGATATCCAGGACAGGCTCTTTCAGGCGATGGGGAGCGACATACAGAACGTTCTGAAGAAAAACTGTTCGATACTCGTGCAAACTGCAAAAGAATTCGGCATTCCCGTTATTGTAACAGAACAGTACCGGAAGGGCCTCGGTGAAACAATCCCCGAGCTTAAAAGCATTACGGCAGATTCCGTTAACCTCGAAAAGCTTTACTTCAACTGCATGAAGGATGAACAGATAAAGAAAGCAGTTCTAAACACCGGAAAAAAAACCGTTATCATTACAGGGATAGAATCACATATCTGCGTATTACAGACGGCCCTCAGCCTTATAGCGGAGGGACTGAGGGTAATTATAGTATCTGACGGAGTAGCATCCAGAAGGAAAGGGGACTGGATATCTGCGTTGAATATACTGGAAAGTGCCGGGGCGCTTGTTTATCCGACGGAAACGATAGCCTTTATGATTCTCGAGAAGGCCGGTACCCCGGAGTTTAAAAAGATATCACCACTTTTTAAATAAAACTAGTCAGGGATCTTATCCCAGAGTATTGTTCTTCCGTCGAAAACCGGTCCGTCGACACAGGCTCTTTTGTAGCCTGTTACTGTATCCACTGTGCATCCGACGCAAAGCCCGGCGCCGCAGCCGAAGTAGTTTTCAACAGAAACCTCTACAGGTGTACCTGCTTCGGCAAGTCTGACGATTTTTTCCATCATCGGATTCGGTCCGCACGTATAGATCCTGTCGTAACCGGCGGCAGAAATTTTATCAGCCATGACCTCTGTCGCAAACCCCTTAACCCCATCAGACCCGTCATCGGTGGTCAGAATAAACTCATCAGCCAGCGTGCGGTATTTGTTCTTCTCAAAAATATAATCTCTGCTTCTTGAACAGTATATGTAGGTGACCCTGTTCCCTTTCTCTTTCAGTTCCTTCATCAGATAGTACAGAGGGGCATTCCCGACGCCGCCCCCCACGAGGAGAACGTTTTTATCCCTTTCTATAGTGAATCCGTTTCCCGAGGGGCCTATTATGTTTATATCTCCGGCCTTCATCCGGCTCAGCAGTTCGGTTCCCCTCCCGATCACGCGGATAATTACTTTTGCGGTATCGCCGTCAGCGTCAAAGATTGAAAATGGCCTGCGGAGAAGGGGATCTGTCCCGTCAGAGGTTTTTATATTAATAAACTGTCCCGGCCGGAACGAGCTGTTTTTCATAACTATTCTCAACAGGAAATGATCTTCCGCGACTTCTTCAGGTGTATCAATCAGCAGGGCCATTAAATCCTCCCGTAAAATTTTTTAAATACCAGCAAATCTTTAGATAAAAATTAATCAACCCGGATTTATACAACAGCTTAAAAAACAGCGCAAATACAGATCCGTCGCGGAGCGTCCCGATGATTTATTCCGGTTTACATATTCAAAGAAGTTTTATTACGCCTGCTCTGCTGTATTCGGCACCGGTCCGTTTAAGGACAGATTCAAAGAGAACAAGTTCCCTGAAGGCAGAGGGAGCGAACTTCGTTTCCCGATTGTTCATTATAAAATTTTTAAAATCACGGTGAACAGAGCTGTCTCTCTTTATCCTTGCGAGAGTGAGGTGAGGAATAAACTTTTTGGTTTCAGCGGGGAATCCGAAAGACGATCCAAGCTCCTCCACCTTCTGAAAAATCTCCATCAAAGGATCATTGTCGCATTTCAGGCCTGCCCACACTACCGACGGATTATCGGGCCGCGGAAACGCCCCCAGCCCCTCTATTTTATACTCAACCTTTTTTAAACGGTCCAGCGACAGAAAAGCGTCTGTTATCGAATCAGCCATTTCAGGTTTCACCGGACCGAAAAATTTAAGTGTTATGTGATAATTTTCAGCAGGTACAATCTTGAGGAACGATTCGTATTTTTTAAGCTGCCCGCAAACGCTGTCCAGCGACCGCACGGCATCCTTATCATCAACAGGGAGGGCGATAAAAAGCCGGCGCGGAGAGAGGTCCATCTTATTCGATGATTTTAGGTACTACGATATAGCCCTCTTTGAAATCCGGGGCGTTCATTTCAAGCTCGTGTCTTTCAAAAGATTTTTTAACGGTATCTTTTCTGAAAACATTGCTGACCTCAACAATATGGTCAGCCGCCTCTACCGCTGATGTATCAAGCTGGTTGATCTTTTCGACATATTCTATAATACCGCTAAGCTGTTTTGAAAACTCGTCTTTCTCTTCCGCAGAGAGTTCAAGCCTTGCGAGTCTGGCTACCTTGATTATATCATTTTCATCAATTTTCATTCTTTTAGAAAACCCCGTCACTTTTCTCGATTTCAGTATATTCAAAACGGTCAATATCAAAATCAATTACTTTTTTTACGTCAAAGTATTTTATTGACACCCTTATTTTTGACTTTTTACCCGGCGGTATTCTCCTGAAAAAGGAGAAAACCGATACCCTGTCGCCGGGAGCGATAAAATCAAGCCTGTACCAGGCTGATTCGTTTTTAAAATCTATATCGGTTAACAGATTTTTATCAGAGAAAAGTCTTCTCTTTTTCAGTATAGATGTGATATTTACGGAATATCTGTTTTCAAGGTAGTTTTTATCCCTGATAAAACTGTAATCCTCCGATGGGAAAACTTCACCGCCGTATAATACTTCGATCTTATCCACAATAAAAGGCTTGTCCCAGGTATTGGTAATTATAAAATGAAAACATGGATCAACCGGATCGGCGTCCCCTCCACCTTTAAAGAATTCAAAGGTCTTGAGATAACTCCACCCTTCACTGTCCACATATTCAGCATAAATATCGCAATAGACCGATCTTATCAATCCCCCCCTGCCGTTAACAATATCAACATCCCCCCTTTCTGCCGCACGGTAATACAGGGTCTTTTCAGCACAGGAGCAGTTCAGAAGGCCGATTATTGTTATTATTAATATGGAAAATTTATAAAACGGTTTAATATTCTGTTTTTTCATATTGGTCCAGGAAAAATTATTTCTGCTGATTATAAAGCAGCTAATTAATAAGCCGTTCTAAAAGTCAGAAGTCACTCCACCTTGATGAGGCTCCCGGCACAGAAGCCGCAATATCAATCGCGGACAGGATATCCAAAAAGCGATTGATTGATATCAGGAGGGTGTGAAAAATAGAACCTATTAAAACATCACCCGCCCCCGGCCCCTCCTGAGGCCACGGATGGACCAAGCAGACATGATCCCGACATCATGTCAGTTGTTTGCAGGCAGTCACCATGACTGTTCTGCCGCAACTGCGCGCTATCTACGGAAGTCCCCTTGCGGGAGATTCAGATGCTCGGCCATCAAGGGGGGAGTTACCATGCTATCACATTTTTTAAGATCATCTCCTCTTAAATTGAATAATTAATAGTTTTAACGCAATAACATTTTAATAATAATCCTCATTATGTCGAAAATATATAGACCAGATTAACACAACAGGGTAACGGATTGCGGCGATTACGGTTTTCATTTTATCTTTTTATACTCACATGTACTTCCGGAGTACTGGCCTATCATTTTATTGAAGGGATGTCTATTTCCGATGCGATTTTTATGACGGCGATAACCGTGAGCACAGTGGGTTTCGGAGAGGTTCAGCCCCTTACCGGTATCGGTCGCGTAATCACAATATTTATAATTCTGTTCGGTATAACCATTGCCGGTTATACACTCGGTACTTTTGTAAGAATGCTTATAGAGGGTGAAATAAGCGAAAGATTCGGGAGAAAAAAGGTGGAAAAGAGGATATCAGGTTTAAAAAACCATTTTATAGTCTGCGGATTCGGAAGGATAGGAAAACTTATTACCAGGGAACTGCTGAAAAACAACGAAAAGGTCGTAGTGCTTGAAAATGACCCGAAAAGAATCCCGGAGCTTGAAGCGATGTCAGCGATGTACATGATGCTTGATGCGTCGGACGAAAATACCCTCCTCAAGGCGGGGATCATGAAGGCGAAGGGACTGGTAACGGCGGTAATGTCAGACGCTGATAATGTTTTCATAACACTGACAGCGAGGATGCTGCATCCCGACATATACATAATGTCCAGGGCATCGGACGCGAAGAACGAGAAAAAACTTACAAGCGCCGGAGCCACTACCGTTGTATCACCGTACCTTATAGGTGGCCAGAGGATGGCGCAGATGCTTGTAAGGCCCACTGTTGTAGATTTTATAGATATAGCTACAATGGACGACAAGCTCGGCCTCAGGATGGAAGAGGCAAAGATAAGCCCAAAATCACAGTATATCGGGAAGACCCTTATTGAAAGCAACCTCCGAAGGGACTACGGAGTGATTATTGTTTTGATAAAAAAAGCCAATGGAGAGATGAAGTTCAATCCGCAGCCTAACGAAGTACTTGAAATAAACGATGTGATCGTAATGCTGGGCAAAGTCAACGACATGGAAAAGATCAACGCGGTTATCTGATTCGGTCAACGCCTCTGCCGGATTCGCGGATACATTTACAGTCCGGCGCCTGTTTTCAGACCTATAACAGGTCCGCTTTTATTATCCCCTTGACCAGGTCATCTATATCGAACGGCTTCTCCATGAAAAAGTCGATAAAACCTGAATATCCCTTGCAGTCGATCGCCCATCCGGAGAGCAGTACTGTCAGAGTATCCTCGTTTATCTCCTTGATCCGCGCAGCAAGTTCGAGACCTGTACAGCCTGAAACATCATAATCTGTTATTACGATATTATAATTCTTTTTCTTAAACTCTTCAAGAGCCTCGGTGCCGTTATCAGAAATATAGACCCGGTTCCCCATTTTTTGAAACAGATTCGACAGGATCATCTGGAGCGGTTCTTCATTCTCGACGATCATAATGTCCTTGTCTTCTATTATAAATTCCTGTCTGCTGTCGGCCTTGCTGCTGTTCTCTATGATCATTCTCTGCGGAAAAATTATTTTTATCGAATACTGCTCAACGGATTCCTCTTCGAGTATCTTTAAATTGAGTTTTTCCGCTACATTTCTGATCTCCGAAGGGGACAATCCATCTATAGTAAACGGGACTATATTATCCTTATCAAATCCCTTCTGCTTGCTTACCGCCACTGTGAGATAAACAAATGACGTCTTTTTAAGTTCAACCTCTATCTGGCCTCTCCTTCCCGCATAGGCTGAAACTTTCAGGATGGCCCATATCAGCAGTTCCCTGATAAAACCGGTATCTGTCTTGATAATCATATCAAAGCCGTTTAACTTCTCTACAGAGAGTGATCTCCTTTTTTTACCCTCTTCAATTTTAAAATGAATTTTGGCAAACTCTATCGAATCGTTAAGGATATTATCAAACGGTTCTTCAACCTCCGCACCAGGCTCATTCCTTTCGTTGATAAAACCGAGAATACGCCTCAGCTGGTCACCCACTTCATGGACATACTTTTCTATCTGCTTCAGTCCGTCATATACGGTATCCTTTTCAGTTATTATCTGCAGGAACTGGGTCTGGTTCAGTATTACGTTTACAGTGTTGTTGATCGAATGGATGAAACCCTTTCCAACCGCGCTTACAAGGTTAAGCCTCTTCGTGGAACTGAGACGTTCTTTCAGCTCTCTTACCCTTGTGATGTCCTCCATTATAAGATCGATCGCGATAATATCATTGTCCCGCATCACAGGGTATATAATTACATTTACAATTTTTTCATCCCCTTCCTTTGTCCGGACTTTAATCTCTCCGATCCTCTTAAACGGGATATTTCCCTTTAAAATTTCAACTATATGGTTCTTTATCTTTTCAGAATCGTATTTAAACAGGGTGCTTATACCGGCACTGTCCTTTGAAAGCTCATCGATGCTGTAGCCGAGAGTACCCTCGAAAGACCTGCTGCACCGGAGTATCTGCAGTTCCCGGCTGAACCTCATCAGAGGCAGCGGGGAAAACTCATAGTGGGCCGAACCTGAAAACTCCTCCTGCTTGCTGACAGAAGGCCTGTTAATTATCTTGTCTTCATCAAGCACCCTTATCTGTATCATCACGCTGTGAATGATCCCGTTTTCCAGGACCGGCTGCATCAGCATCTCCACCGGTATGCGCTCATTCTCACGGGTCTTGACTTCCACTTCGCAGCTTGAAAAGGCTCCGTTGAAAGCCTCTACAAAGGTCTGTGCAACGCATTTTTTATGTTCATTATTGAAGATACTGGGCCAGTCAAACTTCCTCCCACCTGAATCGATGGCAAAAAACTCCATAAAGGGGGTATTGGCGTAAATCAGAATACTTTTCGTTGTTATGATGCAGGCCGGGTATAGAAGATTATTTAATATATCGCTATTAAAAAAAACGGGAGAATTTCTATCTCCCGTATCTATTTTGTAGTTTTGCGCCATTATTTAAACCTGTACCCTAATAAAGCGTTCTCAGGTTTACCACTGTCTTTTCTCCCTTTTTAATTTCAACCTCTTTTTCAATACGCTCAATAATTCCGCCGTTGTCTAAATAGACAAAACTGACTTTCTGTTTACCCGGTTTCAGCGACATACGGTTCAGCTGAAAGTTCGCGGGGAGCGTATGCCAGCATCTGAGATCAGGTTTCATCTGGGCAAACAGGGCCACCCCGGTACCTGCCCCTACAGCTGTTCCTATCAAACTGGCAAATCCCTTGGATTTTTTAAACTGTTCCGCCACCTGTTTCGCTACCAGTCCTGCCGCGAGAGATGCTGCTGCTTTTGTTACAATCGACGCAGCGACTCTTTTATAGAGATACCCATAGTCGTCTTCGAGATTTTTTATCTCTGTTGCTTCCACATCCTCAAGCTTTGTAGTAGCCCCGGTAATTTTACCCCCCTTGGCCTCTACATGCATCCTGTCGACCCTGTTTGACCTCTTTTCAAATCGAGCAATAGGATTCTCTACATTATTAAGGGCAATCAGTACAGCCGCCACTGTAAGACCCGCTGTCAGACTTGTTGTCTGCAGTGTCAGTCTGATCGCAGGACCCATATGCTGGTCTTTCAGAATAGGCCCTCTCGATTTCTTGATCGCTCCCCTTCCGTTCTGTAGAATTGAGATCAGCTCTCCGGTATTGGGATCCTCCTTATATGTTCTGGAAAAGGTTTTCTGCCACTCCTGGAAGTCATCATCATAACCGAGGCGTTTTGAAAGCCTCAGCAGATCATCCTTTACCATCGCGATCTCCGGATCAAGGGCATAGATCTGTTTGTATTCGATATACGCAAATTCAAGATCCTTCGAATCATTGTCCCTGTAGCCGACAATCTCGTAGGCGATCGCGGTGAGATATTTCGCCATTATATTCTGCTTGTATCTTGCCTCGCCGTTTTCGGTCTTTATCTTCGCAAGTTCATTGTTTACCGCGGTAAACTCGACCCTTGCGTCATCATACTCTTTAAGCATTAAATAATTTATCCCGGCGTACACATGAACCAGCACCTTCTCAAAGTCCTCTCCCCTGTAGTTAGTGTTGGTATCATTTGTAAGGAAAGAAGCCGCCTGCTGCGTTATGCTGACGGGAATTACCTTCGCAATCTTCCCTGCCTCAAGCATCAGCTTATTGCTGTTCTGGTAATCTCCGCCGGCATTGAGCATCGTGCCGCATTCCATCATAAAAAGCAGGGAATCCTTCCCTGCCTTGTTTACATTCGGAAGCAGCAGCCTTGCAGCGTCAAGGTACTCACCCTTGTAAAATTTATCCTCGGCGACTTTCATCTCCTGATCGTAATTCTTCGAAGAGCACGATACAAATGCTGCTATGATCAGAACGGCCGACGCCGCCTTTATTATCTTTTTCATAATATTCTCCGGAAACATATTACATATCAGAAGCTGATCTTGTCACTCTTTGTCGATTTTAAAAACTCCTGGTCATCCTGCCATTCAACTATGTTTGTCTTGAGGCTGATCAGTTTAAAAGTAACGTTCAGATACTGGACCGTTTTCCCTTTAACATAACGTACATTCTCCCTTATATCTCCGGTAAGATACATATTCGGAGAGGTAAGTCCTCCTGCCGGAACCGCGCTGTCGGGATCGACCATTCCTGTCATACCCTTCTCTATCTCTTTCAGAGCATCCGCTTCAAGAGAATCATCGATGAACTTAATTCTCTGCTGGATAAGCTTTTTCTGAAGCTCGTTTACAATAAGACCTGTGTCTATATGTTCCGATGTTTTATTCTGAAACTTCTTTACCTGTATAAAAACCGGTTTTTTGTATTCGTTTTTCAGGAATCCGTACATCGACGTAACCATCTTGTTTACGGTCATCTTGATCTCTTTCGGGCCCCATTCCATTGAACCCTCAGCCTTATCAACGTCTTTATACTGAGTCCCCCCTCCGCATCCTATAAAAAACAAAACAACGGCTATAGAAACGAATTTTTTCATAATACCCCCTGAGTATACCTGTAATTGATTTGCTGTAAAATAACAAAATAAACGGGAAATGTCAATTATTATACTGTTCTTTAAATTTTTATTATTCAAAACCGATTAGCATACGCATGTCAACCGGCTCCCAGCTCCTCAGCGGCGTCTCTGGACGGAAAGGAATTTTTCTATTACTCCCAGCAGCGCATCCGACGTTCCTGCAGTATCTGTATAATTTATATGGGCCAGGTATTCAAACGTATCAAGCGTGTGCCTGTATAACTGATCATAATAGTCGAGCAGAAGGATCTTTATAAATTCATCCACGTTTCCGGAGGTATACAGTTCGATAAGGGTATCGGTTTTGACGCCCCCCAGCTTTTTTCTCAGCGTGTTTACAGTTTTCAGCACAAGTTCATCTTCATTAAAACCGGTATACTCTTTCCTGATAATCTCCACGCGTTTATCGACCGGCGTATCAAGGAATACCGCCGGGGCCTCCCTCATCTGGGAGAAAATATTGTCCGGGATATGGAGGTTCCCGATCTTTTTCGATTCCCCTTCAAACAAAACAAAATCCTCGTCATTCAGTTCAACAAGTCTCTGCCACAGAAGGGTTTCAAAACGCTTCTGGCTGTTCTGTTTTAAACCTATACTTCCGAAAAGCGAACTCCTGTGGCCGGCCATCTCTTCGAGATCGACGGAGTTTCCGATCGTTTTCAGAACTTCAGTCTTTCCCGCGCCGGTCAGCCCCTGTAAAACAAAAACCTGCGGCCTGATCCTGACCGTGGACAGATAGTCCATCACGAGATTTCTGTATGACCTGTAGCCGTCGATTATCCTGTATGTCTTTATACCGAGAGAGTTTATCAGAGACGCTACCGCCCCCGACCTCATCCCCCCTCTGGCGCAGTATATTATTATCTCCCTGTCTTTTACTTCCGCCAGCGATTTTATGATCTCGGGGATTCTTTTCCCTCCGATCTCAGATCCCCTCTTAACAGCGTCCATTTTACCCGCCATCTTGTAAAGGGTTCCGACCTCTTTTCTCTCCTCATCATTGAATATCGGGAGATTTACCGCTCCGGGGATATGATCTTCGTTATATTCAACGGGGGCCCTGACGTCTACATACAGCGGATTTGAAATTTTCTGCGATTCTTCAAAGGTAATGTCTTCCATATTTTCCAGCATTGATTGAATTTGTTGAATTTTGCAGACTATGCTTTTTATCTTCACGTAATTTTGATATTTAAATTAATTGTCATCTCCGCGAAGGTGGAGATCAAATTTTAAAAAATTTCTTATAATATAACCATGCTGATTTACTCCAATAGTATTAAACAGATTCCCGCCTTCGCGGGAATGACATTTAAGACCGGCTCCCTGTCAATTAAACAGTTTATTATACCATACTATCTCAGAGGCATGGATACGGTAACTCTCCCGGTAGCTACAAGCTCTCTCGATGCCTGAATTACAATGGACTTGTAAAGCCTCATCCTTTCATCGAAAAGCAGAGGGTGAAAATCTCTGCGGGAGAGGGTCCTTCTGATTATCGAAGCTCCGTCAAATCCCTCCGCCTCGATAGAACCGTCTTTGAGTTCAAGAGACTCGAGAAAGAGGGAGGGAACTGCATATATTCCGATCACTTCACCGTCATTAAACCTGTAGCTGTCAAGGGGCCTGGAATCATGGAGTATATATACATGCTGGAACTCCCTGTGGTGGTAATCCTCCGTCCTCTCCTCAAAACGGCAATATCCCAGATCGGTAAGATTCAAACCGTCGAGCGATATGCCGATCTCCTCCATCGCCTCTTTCCTGATTTTACCTACACCCTCGTTATCCTGTCCGAAGGTCACATGTCCGCCCACCGTAATATCAAGGCAATCGGGATACAGGGCCTTATTTTTAGCGCGGTGCTGAAACAGCAGTTCAACGTCGTCACCGGCGTCTCTTACAATCCAGAGGTGTACGCCCTCATGGGGAGTTCCGGTGCGGTAAGACTCCCCCCTGGTTATAATCCTCCCGGAGGGTTTTCCGGTTTCCCAGTCCCAAGCCTCGAGAAGCTCCTTATTGTTCAATATTTTCTCTTTCATCACGTTATTCATCAGATAATATATCCCTTTTTTTATCAACCGAAATTAAATTATTACCGATAATATGAAAGGTGACTGCCCGGTTTATGCCGTTTTGTCAATTTTGCTGAATAAACGGGCCTGCGTGCTTCAGAACAGAAATGTTTTTCGCATTTGGAATCATTCAGCCGCGGAAGCGTTTTTAATGAAGCACGAATAATAATTTATCCGGAAAATACAATGACGAAAAAGACCAATAAAAAACTTAAAAAACTGATATTCCCGGTTGGCATTTTTCTGCTGCTCTTCACAGCGGAATCTGTAATAGGAACAGCCGGCATTATCTCCTACTTTTATTTATCCGGGAAAAAGAATATCGCCGCGATAGAGAACTATACATTCAACTATTCTAAAACAATGGCAGAGGCCTTCTCAAGGGTGGCGGAATTCAGCTACTCCACAAAGCAGTACTCCTCTCTTAACTCACTGTTTCACGAAAAAATTGAAGAGAACACGATAGATGAAGCTTTCTTTGTCCTGAGCGACGGAAAACTTATCGTTCACTCAAGCACTACCGCGGAAAAGGAACTCAACGGGAACATCGCCAGCGATGAAATCGCCTATAACCTCGATATGATACTGCAGCCGCTGCAGACAAAAAACAGCGACCTCATTCTGAACAACTATAACATCGTAAATAAAACAGTCCCCTTCAGCAGAAGGGAGCGTGAGCTCCTTGTTAAATATGTTTACGCCGATCTAAACAGCACAGGGTGGATATTCACAAAGGGGATCTTCTATAAAGACAAGCCGGCCGGTACAGTAAACTTTATCATAAGCAAGGAACGGATCTACAAATCTATCCGCGAATCGGTAAAACAGGCCAGGTATTATACCATGTTACTGGTAACTGTATCGATGATACTGTCATTCATCATCTCGCTTTTTGTCCTGTTCAGATACCGTTCCATTCAGAAAAATGCGCTGGGATCAAACCGGCAGACGGATACCTCCCTGCCAGGACAAGCCTCCGCAGCTGCATACGGTGATACAGACCAGGCAGATATGGTATTTCTTCCGGACGATAACGTAACCATTGAACCAGATACTGGTTCCGTGACAGAGGAAAATTTTGCAGATGAAACAGCAGCCGGCAGAGGCGGCTCAGCACCGCTCCGGACACATGATCTATCGACAGACGATGATGAATATATTACAGTTGAACTTCTCGGCGAGATAGCTCCTGAGGATACTCCGCAGAGAGAATCAACGGAAACATTTAAGGAGTATATCGCGCCGGTAATAAATCTCGATGAATACAAAAGATCCGCGATTAATGAAATACGGGACGCTATCCCGCTGAAGAAAAAGAGGTAAAGATGTTTTTTATTAACCACACGGAGATCGGAGAGGGCTCTACAGCTATTATTGAAGTCGACGGCCCCCTGAACAGCGATACAACTCCGGATTTCGACGACTATCTCAATAACCTTGTGGATAAAGGTATAATATACCTGCTTGTCGATATGCTCAATCTCAGATTTATCAGCAGCGAAGGGATCGGGGCTGTACTGATGATCCAGAAAGCGATAACAGACAGAAACGGTCTGGCTGTTTTTTTCAACATGAACTACGAGATCTCATCGCTTTTCAGGCTTCTCGGATTTGATAAGGTGTTTACTATAGCTTCCGACAGGGCCGATGCCCTTAACATTCTCGACAGGCATATGGAACTATTCCCTCCCGGAACAGCGCCGCGCAAGCCTGAAGTAACCGACGATAATGAGGATTTCTTCTTTAACGACCAGACCCCTGAGACGGAATCCCCGATAGAGGAACCTGATTTCACCGAACCGGACGCATTTGACATGCCGGACTCTTTTGATTTTGACGAAAGGGGGGGGCCGTCTTTTGAATCTTTCGTAATCGAGTGCGTAAAGTGCAGGTCGCTTATACGGATAAACGAGCCGGGTGAACAGCTCTGCCCGTTCTGCAGCGCGGAGTTTACCGTTGATCACGGTAAAAAGGCCGTATTTAAAATGAGAGATGTCCATTAACTGAATTAACAGGTTTCAGCCGTTTCCTTTTTTCTTGACTAAATCGGCAGTAAACTGATATATTACT
>CAYTNW010000016.1:0-74294 GCA_964439325.1 uncultured Leptospirales bacterium
GCTCGTAATCGACCATGCCGAATAAAAACCTGTAGCCGCTGAACGAACGGGAGTTTTCCCTGCTGATCTCCTTTTTGGCAGCTATGCCGGTTTTAATCTCCTTATTTTCCGCGGAAGAATCTTTCGCGGCATCATCCTTTTCACCAAAGGGATTTTTCACTGCAACACGGCTTGAATAACTGAACACATCGTAGAGCCACGAATAGTCGCTGTCGAGGTACCATGTTTCATCAATCTTCGTGACTCCTAGGCTCAGGTCAGGGTTCAGCGGCCCTGTAAAAGTTTTTATCGCGATACCGGACAGATCAACATGTATGTCTGTATGTTTGTCTTTGTAGTTATACCACAGAGGGAAGATGACCTGTCCGGTACTGTTCGTTGACCGCCAGGACCAGTAAACCGGAAGTAAGTGTGTGTAATAGTACTCCTCCGCTGCCGGAGGGTTAGCGTCACCCTTTGCCGGAGGTTTCGTCACAATATTTTTATCGCTGTAATAAAGCCACGACCATACGGTACTGCCGGTTTCGCGCCAGTTATAGTAATGGAAGATCCCGAACGAATAGCCCTCCTTATCGGTCGCGCCGGCGGGACGGCAGTAAAACGGGATATAGAACCTGTATCCGCTCTCACCTGCCTGATGGAAAACCAGCGGAACAAGCCAGAAGCTTTTTAATGAACCGCTGATGTCGCTCTCCCAGTCTGCCAGCCAGAGGAGGTTGGTGTGCGTACCTTCATTTGCATCGCTGCTTCTGAAAACGAGGGGTATTATAGGGAACCACCAGTTGGAGTATGAAACCTCCCCGGTTTTTTCATCCTTCACGGTGCGCCGTGTCCAGAGCGGAGTCAGCAGCTCCCGTGTCGTATATCCGCTTTTGGTCTGGTAGTTGTATCCGCTCTCTTTCCATGCCGAGAATAAAGGGAGCAGGTGATAATAGTAATCGCCGTTGCTGTGCCTGTTATTGATATACACCGGCCCAAATGCCGCGGTGTATCCGTTATTGCCCCTCTCCCACAGATATAGGGGGAGCAGCCAGAACCTCTTCAGACTGTCCCTGCCGTCGATATAGTCCCAGGAATAATCCATCAGCCAGAAAATGTTCCTGTGGCCGTAGTGCCGGTCAGTATAGCTGAATGTGAGAGGAACAATCGGCGCCCACCATAGATGTTCTCCTCCGGCGTTGCCTTGATACTCCTCCCTGTAGCTGAAAAAGACTGGATTTATCCAGAGATAATCGCCCCTTGAATTTTTCGTGTTGAGTTCGCTGCTGTGATAAAACAGCGGGAAAACCGTCTGGTACGAGCTGGCAACACTGGAGTTTTTCTCTGAACCCCACCAGATAAGCGCAAGCAGCGACCTGTCAGCCTCATATGATTCAGCTTTTTTGTCTATCGATGAATAATATAGAGGATAGGCTATATACGAAGTATCAACCGTACCGTCTTTTTCAAAGTAGGACAATAGCGGTGGTATCAGCATCTGTGACCTGTTATCAATTTTACTGTCGCGGCCGTAGTAGAACGGGAGCATCCTGGTAGATTTATATTTCGGGTAATCGGTATACTTGTAGAGCCAGAAGAGCATAAAAGAGTAATGGTTCTCCCACAGCTCCTTCTCGGTGAAGAATGCCTTCACAGGGAATTTCTCCTCCCTTTCGCTGCCGTATATTTCATGTTCACCCTCATCAAGGTCGTCCCATGAACGGCAGAAACCGTATTGGTAATTCAGGACAGTTGACAGAAGAAATGCCGCTATGATGATAAACTTTTTCATGTTACCTGCCGCGCTGTTGTTAATTGACCATACCCCCTTTTCCGGGTATGCAAAGAATAACGGCATGGAGGTTGAATCTCCCGCCGTTGTAAAAATATTCAAATCTTGAATCACGCTTTATAATATAATCACAGTTTAAGATTTTTACTCGTATAAGTATTAATATCAAGAAAAATTTTGTAACACCTGTTTTTTGCGGCAAACAGATTTTTTGTTCACATATATTTCATGTTTGCAGCATAATAATTCTGCCGGTATTAAATGTCCGGAACATAAAAAAATATCCCGTCAAGGGAGGGTAACGCGGTTTTGTTAATGAACAGCCTGAGTAAAAAAAATTGCTCCGATCATCTTCAACATATCAACAACAATGATCGGGGTCTGCATCAGAGTAATTACACTATTAACAGTCACAAGAAAAGATCAGGGTACTTATATTGATGAACTTCTGTCGCTTTACTCCACGCTCTTTATCGCATCGGCCTTTATCTCGCACATGTCGCTGAGATTGAATAACCACAGGCATCTTGAACTTGCGGCAGATATATTTTTTTTACAGGTATGCTTATAATGGTCCTTGCAGGGTTGTTTCCTGTTTTTATGGATATATGAACCCGTACACGATTTTTTTCATACAATCGTGTTAATCCTGCTAATCGTGTTAATCCTGTTAATCCTGTTAATCCTGTTAATCCTGTTAATCGTGTTAATCGTGTCCTATTCCAGCGCAAACGTGACAGGCAGATAGTGAGCCATCTTTACCCGCTTGCCCGCCTTGTAGCCCGGGGAAAAACGCATCCTGTTCACAGCCTTGATCGCCTGTTCATTGAATCCGTACGGGGCCTTGCCTGAAGCGATATTCGCGGAGATAAGCGAACCGTTCTCGTCAATCTGAACCAGAACCGTCACCTGGTACTCTTTTATATTGGCCGATTTTGCCTCGGCGGGATAATACTGCTTCAGATCGAAATCGACTATGGCTTTCGGAGGCATGTCTCCGTTGAATGAGAAAAGGTAACCGTTTTTATCGGTCCCGTCGCCGGAGATCTGGTTGGTATTGATCTCCTTCTCCTCCGGGTCAAGACCGGTTTTGCTGCTCCCCTCCACCCAGTCCTGTTTTTCCACAGGCGCCGGGTTCGAATCACCGCCGATCAGTTCGGGGGGGATATCGATTTCAAGCTCCGGGCGTTCAAGGTCCATTCCGTTTTCAAGACCGATCGTCGAAGTCGATGGAAGACTGTGGGAGATAAAATATCCTCCCGCCGCAGAGATATGCACCACAAACGAGATTACAAGACTGACCTTGAACAGGTTTTTTATCAGTATTTTGTGTTTTCTTATATGCAGAACTACAGATTCATCAATCACGGGACCACTCCTACTTTTTCACAGAGAGGGCAATACGCGTGACCCCGCACTTCCGGAGCACACCCATTAGTTTTGAAACGCTGCCGTACGAGAGGTTCTCATCAGCTGAAAGAGTGACCCTCATATTGGGACGGTATTTCGCCTCTCTTGTCATCTCGTTCACAAGGGCCTGTTCCGTCACCAGGCTCCCCTCCATATAGAGTTTGCCGTCCCTTGTTACCGCGAGCTGTTTTGATTCCTTGATATTCGGATCTGCCGCCGCAACTCTCGGAAGGTTTATGTTAATCGATTCCTTTTTGAGAAAGTTTGCAGTAACCATGAAGATTACCAGCAGAACAAGAATTATATCAACCATCGGAGTTATATTAATATCGCTTATAACTCCATCTTCGCCTTTGTCTGTACCCATTCCCATATTAATCCTCCGTAAAAACGGTTATCATCTTTTATCCTGCTTTGCCTCTGCGGCAAGGGCTTCACGTGAAAGTATCTCAAGGTTCTGCATTATCAGCTTAAGACGCTTTCCGAAAAAATTGTTCATCATAACTACAGGGATCGCGATAAGAAGACCGCATGCTGTGGCAAGGAGGGCCGTTGATATGCTTCTCATTACGACCTCGGCCCCCGTATTACCCAGTGTCCCGAGGTTATAAAAAGCCTTGATTATACCAAGTACTGTTCCCAGAAGTCCGATAAACGGAGCGTTGTTACCCAGCGTGCCGAGAATTATAATTCTTCTTTCAAGAAAAATTCTCTCTTCAATGAGTTTACCCTCCATCAGATGAGCAAGAGGTTTCTCCCCCGAACTGAAATGTTCCTTGATAAACCCGGCGAAACGCGCGTATGCGGATTCCGGATATTCAGCTATATAAATGCCGAGGGATTCAATATCTCCCGACCTCAGTTTTGAAACTATTTCGGCAAAGATCTTACCGCCGATCTGCATATTGTGGCGGAATATAAGTCCGCGGTCGATAGCCACCGCAACGGCAACAACGCTCGCAAGGCCCATTATCGAAAAAATTGTTCTTTCGCCCAGTGTAAGTAAATTCTCCATCTGATCCCTCTTTTAATACTTCTGATTTTATTTACAACCCTCACCCGGCCTGGCGGCCACCCTCTCCCGCATAAAGACGGGAGAGGGTTTGTATGACTGAAATCTATTCACTACAACCTCCTCCTCTCCCGGTACTCCGGGAGAGGGGGAGGCGCGACAGCGACGGGGTGAGGGCCGATTTTAAACAGTCATTTATTTCTGTATATATCTTATGACCTTCCCTTTTACATATATATTATTCACTGTACCTACAATATATACCAGACTCTCCCTTGTGTACACCGCCTCTATAAGGTTATCCCCCCCTTTGCTCTTTATCGCATCATCGGATGCCTCTCTGAAACTGGCATCCGGAGTCACCGGAATAAACCAGAAGAGCCTGAAGCTGCTGGAGGTCCCCTCCGCTTCACCGAGTATTTCGTAACCGGATGAGGTCATCAACCTTGCGCTCGGTTCAATTCCGGCGGCGTGAGATCTGAATGAAAGACAGCCTGTACAGAACGATAAAGCCGTTAAGAGAAATATTACCGGAATAGTCACGCCCCGCTTCATCTGTTTTTGTCCCTCTTTGCTTCATTTTTTTTATCAACCGGTTCAGCAGACACGACTGCAAACTTGACCGCATCACCCTCTACCCTCACTGTCGTCATACTGAAAAGCCCGAACCAGATATATCTTTCATAACATCCGACGTTTATCAGCGTATCTGCGTTCTTTGATGCCAGCGCATCTTTTATTGCGAGCTCAAGGTCGGGACGCCCGATCATGAATAGACTGAAAACTGAAAATGCGGTATCACTCCCCTCGGTTTTACCGAGGTTTTCGGAAACCACCTTACCCTCCATCGGTGTGATCGATGACGTAACGCATATCGGGGTTGTTATGCATGAACCGGAGATTAAAACCGCCGCTGCGATAGCTGTATAAAAAAATATTTTCTTCATTATATATATTCTCCTTTTATTCTTTTCTTAAAATCATCAATTCCATCAAACCCATAGTCATTAACTATTCAATCAGTACAACTAACATCACTACGGGGCATGTATAACTTTTTAAACAGATTGCTTCACTTCGTTCGCAATGACAGCATTCTCATCATTTCGTGAAGATCTAAAATCAATCCTGTAAATCCTTTAATCCTGTAAATCCTTTAATCCTGTAAATCCTGCTAATCGTGTAAATCGTGTCAAAATTTTGCCTCAACTCCGAAGTTCGGTAAAAACGCCAGCCCGTCCGCTTTTTCAATGACCGGATTAACTCCCGGCGAATACGGATTACGATAATCATATATGTACTGTTCGCTCTGGTAATTGTCTGCATTGATGACCTCTACATACCATGTTACATATCCCCATTTGTAGTTTGTCCTGTAGCTGTACCTTATGTCTATTTCATGACTCGGTTCAAGCCGCGCGGAGTTTGTCTTACCGTAAAGCGGCTGATGCCTTGTTCCTATTGTATAATTCGTATCGAGATAGGAGCCCACAATAGGAGTATGCGGAGTTGATGAATACATCTGGAACTTCGCGCTTAACGTATGCTGTTTATAGGTATAACCGGTAACCATTTTAACGACATGCGGCTGTTCATAGAACGAGTGTATCCACTTATCGCCGTACTTGTCTGTTACCGCGTTTGACTTATATTTTGTTTTTGAATAGGTATAGCTCATCCAGCCGAACAGTCCCTGCTCTCTCTCATCGCTGATCTTCCCCATAAGCTCAAATCCCGATGTTTTTCTCTTGCTGCCATTATAATAACGAGCCTCTTCGGGACCGTTACCGTCCCTGTCCTCCTGAAACACTATGTCCCAGTAATAGTTGTTAAAACCCTCAATTTTAAAGGTATAAGCTGAAACCTTCTGTTCTACGCTTACGGCCCTGTGTATCGATCTCTGCGGATCTATATACTCGGCGTCGGCCATGCTTGAATCGGTATTAAAATAGGATCCGTTTGTCTGGATAAAGCAGCTGTAATATCCGCCCGCCGCTCCGAATGTCGTTCCGCTCGGCAGCGCAAGGCTTAAAGATCCCCTCGGGTCAGAAGTACGTTTCTTCGCCGCGGCAAGGTACTCGGAATGATAGCCAGGCACCAAACTTAGCATACCGAAAGTGAACTTGTTCTCGGCGTAGTAGACCAGAGTTCTGTTTGTTATGGTTTTATCGATATGACCGATTGTGAACAGATCGGGATCGCTGATGTCGAAATCTCCGGCCTTGTTCTGGATGAAGTTTACTCCGTTGACGTTAAATCTGTAAAAGTTCAGCTCGGCCCCGGCATTAAGTACAGCGTGCGAATTCAACCATCCAATTTTAATTTTATCCTTCAGTCCGAATATGTAAGGCCTGTTTGTAAGCTCCAGGTTATGAGCCCAGTCTACCGAGGCAGTGGGTAGATCCTCATATATATAATAATCTGTCATCGCACCGTACGCGATAAAGGTGTTTGAAAAACTCTCTTTCGGTTTGAATGTATAATATACGCCGAAATTGTGCGACTGCTGGTTCTGCCTGACAGTGGCATTCATCAGATACGGATCGTCCCTGGGGTCCATATACTTCTTCTTCAATATTAGTTTTACGACATCCCTGCTTCCGAACGCGAGAAAAGTCAGCGAGTTGCTGTTATCAAGATTATATTTCGCCTTGAACTGGTAATCCCAGTAGTCCACCACCTGGTCGAGGTTCTGGTCCATCACATATTTATAAAACAGCGGTATGAACAGAGACAGGTAACCGATTCGCGCCGATGTTATGATATACCCCTTGTTTTCGCTCTTCTCCTTACCATCTGCATCGACACTCTTTACTTTAATCGGCTCCTTTATCAGCGCACAGGCGGATATCAGCCCGACGTCGACATTACCGCCGGATTCTGTTACATCATCAATAGTATTGATGTTAATAATCGCACCCTGGGCGTTTGAAAACAGGGCCGGGTATGATGACGAATAGAGATCTATCTCTCTCATCAGATCGTTATTTATTATCGAGTGAAGTCCGCCGAAGTGCATCGGATTAAAAAGAGGGATGTCATCAATAAAATATCCGTTCACCGCAGGATCGGCCCCCCTGATCACAAGCGGACCGAAAATGCCGCCTGGCCGCGAAACACTCGGCAGCGATGTAAGGGCATTCAGCGAATCCCCGAAGGACGCCGGGACCTCCTTTATCTCCTTCTTGCTCATCGTATGGCGCGATATCTTCTGGATGTCCTTCTCCCCCTTAATCACAACACCGCTCCCCTTTGAATAGAAGGGATTCAGAATAAAATCCCGTGTAACGTTTCCTTCAACAGTTATCGAGGTAATCATATTTTCAAGACCGGGGGACTGGACCTTGACGGTATACCTTCCACTTTTCGGTATCTCGATGTAATAATTTCCCCGCGGAGCGTTTGATACAAGACCGGCCTCCTGTATGATCACAATAGCGAAACCGACCGGCTTCTTCGTGGAGCCGTCTATTACTCTCCCCTGAATCGAATACGGCACCGCCGCTTCTGCAGGAATAAAATCTGAAATAATGCCCAGTACAATCAAAGTGAATATTAATTTTACGCAATGTTTCCGCATCTCGGAGAAATCCTTTATTGTTATTTTAGTTAGTTTAAATTATCTGAATCCGGCGGCATAATACGCTCTTACCGCACAGGGAGCAGCTTATGACTGATCGATCTCTCTATTTTAATAAATATATTACATCCTGTTATAATAAACTAAACACCGGAGATAATAATATTTATCACTTTTTTTTTCAAAAAAAATAAAAAAAATCTATCTATTCCAGAAATACTCAGAACGTTTTTTCCCAATCCTCTATTTATCAATAAGAGCATAAATTGCAATCGTTTTCTGATAGTTACGCTTTTTTTCTATATGTTTCGGCAGTTATTCAAGACAGACCATCTCTACCGCCAGCTCCTCTTCAACCTTTTCATCACTACCATGAAGAACTGTTATACCCGCCATAAACAGCACGGCAACAAATGCCACTACAACGAAGGAAATGCCGGCCGGAAACGGATACTGAAAAGAGTATGCAACCTGTTACTGTACAACCTTTTTGATTAATATACGCTGTGCTATCTGCACCGATTGCAAACAGCCAAATTCCGGATAATGGACATGACGTAAAAATCTTCCATGATCTGCAAAGAGAAGCCTATCAATCATCTGAATACTGTATTTGCCGTCATTTCCTGTCAATGAAACCATATAAGCTCCCGGCGTGAAACAGTTCCACTCTCCCCGTCCCCGTGAATTCATATCATTTTCGTTTTTATCCTATAGATAATTTAATAATTATTGTTATTCTGTCAATAACCAGCATATCTGCTAAAATCAGCATATATTGTATTCTGATTTACGGCCCATGCCGGCCGTTTTTTGACTGTATTCCTGATTCTTCTGTTTGGAAATTAATTTTATAGCGATGATTCTGCTTGATTTTAATAAATTATTCATTATTATATAAATTATATAAATAATTACATAGAGACGGGGCCGTACATCAACCGGTATTTACAGTTTCTAACGTCTCCCCGTGTCATCAAAAACTCAATTCCCGCATTAAAGCGGGTCGCACAGGTCTTTAGAAATTTTTCAGAGGAACAGACATTGGAAAACAGCACATTAACCAGTCTAAGCAGATATAAAATATCCGACGAACATCTTGTCACAGACAAAGCCGTAAAAAATACCATATCAGAAGCCTATGCGGAGGGGAGATGCTTCGAATTTTACCCCGATGCTTTTGTGATCGAAAGAATCAGCGCCGGTGATCCGGTTGAAATGTACCGGGAAAGGTTCTTCGAAATGGCCAATGTCATTCTCGACAGCTACACCGACCTCAGCGGTTCTTTCAGAGAGAAGATGACAGGCGATACCCGACTTTTTTCGAGGATTATTAACGCCCTTGCGCTTTTTCACAGGGGCGCCGCACGGAGCAGCAACAAACTGATCGGCACAAGACGAATAATACTCGTACAGGAACTTCCTGGAAAAGCGACGCTGCACCACATATCCAGATCAACGACGGTCATAGCTCACGTAGGTCAGGGCCCGGCATGGGCTGAGGTCCCGTCGATTTACCTTGGACTGAAGATATTTGAAACCCTGAACGAGTGGAAAAACAGGCAGGACCATAAATTTTTTGACGCCTTCGTGTTTCTTCTCGAGGTGGAGGAGAGGGCTATAGAGATAGGATTCTCCCACTCCACGGTATATCCTCCGGAATCTTTTGAGCTTATAACAACACTTGTCGACGGAGTAATCGAGTACTCATCGAAGGCTGAAGAAAGGTATCACGAGGAGCTGCCGGCCGCGACAATTGAAAAGTTCAGCGACCGCAAGAAAAACGACCTCATAAGCAAATTAAACTGCCGTATCGCCGGTGATGAGCTGAACTTTGATTATGACGTTAATATCGAAGGGATGAAGGAGCTTGAAAACTATGCCCGCGAGTATAAAAACGGCCACGACACAGAATCACTGCGCGAAATAATAAAACTTCTTGTATCCGCATCGGGCCATGACATCCATGAAGTCCGTAACAGGGCCAATATTGTTCTCGACAGGATCTTATCACCGAAAGAGTTCGATGCCCCCCTTGCCACGAGGTTCATCAACCTCCGGATGGAAGACAGGTATCACTTTTCTTTCGCCCTTTCCGAACCCGGTTCCGGCAGGGGATATTTTCTCAGGATTTACAAAACCGATATCAAAAAAGACTACCATACCCGCAACGACATCATAGTCGAAGAGATCCCTCTGGCTGAAAACGAGCCGGGCAGATTCTCGGCTTTTCATAAATTCGAAAGCTACGGCCATTACGATTTCTGCGTGATATCACGCGGCGACAGAACAATCTCCTGGATCACCGAACAGGGGACATCCGGAAGAATAAACGTTATCCCCAACATGCAGGGAGAGATAATACTCGAAGTTTTTGTCGATATCCACGGCCACACGAAAATCTACTGGAGAAACAACGACGGTCACCCGGGACTTGTCTATAACGAAAACGGCGAGGTCATACGTCTCGGCAACCTCTACGATATAACATGGCACCTTGAGGATCTCAAGGAGAGGTATTGCCTCAGCGCGATATACCTTCTAGGGACGCAGCAGAGGGGCACAAACCGGGAGGACTGGGCGCCGGAAGCCACGTCCCCTTCCCCGTTCTCGCCGATGAGTCTTACAAGTATTGAACCGTCTATCGGTGGCGACGAGGCGCTTAAAAAGCTTATCGCCAAAGCCCACTCTCTGGACATAAAAATAATAGTCGACATCATTCCGCACCTCAACAGGAAAAGCGCCAGCCTGCCGAAGGAATACTCGGTTATGACCTACGACGGAGCCGGCAACCTCGTTGAAAGGTCATCAACCGACGGAAGATACGGGACATGGGATGACGGAAAACTCCTGAACTACAGGCTCTTCGAGATATGGGAGTGGCTGTCAGGTTCAATCTCAAAACTGATAGAGGATTTCGACATCGACGGTATCAGGTTTGACTCGGCGCATGCAATACCGATAATGATGAAAAAAAACAACTACACGTTTTCATTTCATCAGAAACGTTCCGATCTCGACATGCTCAACGGGACGATTATCGTCAACGACAGGGAGTACGGGCATTTCATAACAACAGGCTATTACGACTGCGAGTGCCGTGAAAAGATATCCGTACCGCTTCACTACTATCTGATGCTTAACATCGAAAAAAGCATCAAAAGAAAAAACAAGACTTTTTTCATCAACATAGCTGAATGTTTCTGGGGACATGAAAAATACCTCACAAGGACCGGACTTGTACCATATAACTCCTCGCTGTTCAAAATCTGCGAGAACATAATGCACGGTAAAAGCGATGTCCGTGAGATCTACCACCTCTACGACAACTACTTTCCAACAGTCCTCCCCGAGGGGACCGAGCTTCTCGGAATCCTGGGAAACCATGATGAACGGCGCGCGCTGAATACATTTGGACACAGGGGGCTCCGCGCGGCCGTTGCTATTACCTGTTTCCTCAGCAATATCATCATGGATTACGAGGGGAGCGCTGAAGGCGAGGGATGGAAAGTTTTTCTCGACAATATTTATGTAAACTGGAACCGGTTTGAATACGCCTCGCACCGGAGCCTCGATTCTTTTTACAGGGACGTGTACCGCTTTCACCGTACGCAGAAGGGTGAAGGGCAGCTGATATGGGCAAACAACAACGAGGCCGCCGCAGCGATAAAATACTCCGGCAACATCTACTGGATAGGCATATTCAACTTCAGTGAATCAAACCAGAACGTGTCGATCCAGTTTGACAATCCCAGGCTTAAGATACAGGACAGCGACGCGTTTATCCTTTCCGATCCGCTTTACTCGACGATCACAGGTGATTTTAAATACTACACCGGCAGGGAGCTTAAGGCGTCACGAATCAACGCGCCTGTGTCTTATACAGACAGGATCAAGATCCTGAAACTTGAAAAAACATCGCTTAAAAAATATTACCATGAATTTTTTATCGATTCATTTCTCCGTTTGTGCCGGTTCGAGAGGACCGACAGGCTTTTCCACAACTTCGCGTTCACCGAACTTGCAGCGAACAGCCAGTCGTACAGGAATATAGCACATTTCATCAAAAAGAACCTTCTCCCCACAGATATAGGAATCGACACGCTGGAACTTGGGCTCAAGAGAACAATATTTCACCTGTACAAGAACGAAGTCTTCACGCTTGACCAGGTAAAAGAGTATATCCATAAAATGTCGAAGGAGAATAATTTCTTCTCGAAACTCGCCGAAAAACTGTACTGGCACTACAAGAAGGGCGCGATAGTTTTCATGTCGGCCGAGGCTGAACCGTTTTCCAAAAGCGGCGGCCTTGCCAACGTTGTCTACGAACTTCCGAGAGAGATGGTCAACAGGGGGGAGGATGTCTGCGTTATAACGCCGCTTTACAGGAACGGAAACTCCAAGGAAAAACGGAAAATGGACGAGGCACTGCAGAAATACGGCGCGTCGTACACCGGCAAAAACGTCCGTTTTAAAATAATGGATGCAGATTACGAGGTCGGAGTTCACTTTGCGCTGGTCGACGGAATAAGGTATTACCTCCTTGACCACGCCGAGTTTTTTAACGGCCTTTACTGGGGAATTACCTCCGAGGAGAAGCTCAGAAGGAGGATAGCATTTGCCCGTTCGTGCGCGGAGGTCATTCTGACGTTCGGAATTGACGCGAAATACACTTTCACAAACGATGCTTTCCCGGGGCTCTTTAACGGTATTATAAGATGTGACCACTATTACGACAGCAATCCGGTTTTCCGAGACTGCACGTTTATTCACATAATTCACAATGGAGGATGGCAGTATTTCGACTGCTACCACAGGTTCGAAAACGGTTTTGACCTGTTTAACCTGTTTAATCTTCCTTCATGGAGGGCTGGAGATTTCTGCGACCCTGTCCACAGCGACAGGCTGAACTGCATGGCGGCCGGTATAAGATTCGCAAGAAAAAATATCACAGTCAGCCCGTCATATGCACGTCAGGTCGAAATTGCGTCAGACGGCCTTGAAAGGATTCTCTTCAATGTCGGAGGGATCAGTAACGCCATAGGTTCAGACTTCCGTCAGAAAATAGAACAGAATTTCAGAGATTCCGGTTTCATTGAAAACATGTACCCGAGACTGATGCAGAGGTTCGAATACGATCCGGAACTCAGGCTTAAAATCGAAACACGCTATCCGGAAATTATCAGCGGAAATGAACAGATTGAAGCAATAGGAGACCCTCTGAGGAAAAAAATTGTTATCAGGATGAGAAACAAGCTTCTGATACAGATAAGCAGAAATCTGTCTGTTGACCCTGACGTTATTCTGGCGGTAATGATACACAGAATTTCGGAGCAGAAGGGATTCCAGCTCCTGCTTGAATCATCCGAGGGAATTTTCAGGGACCTTAATTTTCAGCTGATAGCGGGGGGGAGCGTATCGGCAGGAGACTCACGGGGTGAGGCGATCGCCCACGGGCTCTATCTTTTAAGCCAGTATTACCCTGAAAGATGCAATGTATCATTCGGTTACCAGGACGTCAGCATACCACTGCTCTCATGCGACTTCTTCCTGATGCCGTCGATGCACGAGCCGGGAGGGATCTCTCAGCTTGAAGCGATGGCTGCCGGATGTCCGGTAATCGCAAGAGCGACAGGAGGCCTTCGTGACACGATTAAGCCGGTCTCAGGCTCGGGGAAATCCACAGAAGGGTGCGGATTTCTTTTCTCCGACTTTTCACCCTGGTCGTTCTACGACGCAATGGAGAGGGCATCACAATTCTACAAAAATTCCGATGAACAGACTTTTTTCATATTAAGAGAGAACGCCGAAAAGGCGGCTTACTACTGGGATAAGCCTGCGAAGGAGTATATCAGGCTTATCTACGATCTGACGGAAACTATTAATATAGCGGATTCCTGAAAAAATGTGGATTTCAATTTTTCAGCAGACTCCAGCACTTTACGAAAGCATTAGAACCATGTCATTGCGAACCCTTCGACAGGCCCAGGATAAACTCCGTGAAACAATCTGCTTTTAGCAATATTGGTACCATCTAATAAAACCGGTAATTAACAGAACAGACTGCGAGCGAAAACGATGTTCGCCTGCCGGCATATAAGGATGTTTTATCAAAGCCGGCCACGGTATTACATGCCTCGCAGTGACACTTTCTTTAACTCAATCGTAAATCGCTATAATAGAATAAAATTGAGTAAAAAAAAACGGGATATTGCTATCCCGTTGTTGTAAGAGACCTACCCTGACTGCCTTAATTTTCAAGGAAGACCATTGGAGTGTAAAATGAAATACATCTTCATTTGTAATATTTATCGGCAGTCTCTCGGATTTCTTTAATTTTTTTTTCATTCCCTGTTTCATTTTCCTGAATATCATTACCTGTACGGTGCTTAAAGATACTTTACAATAAAAATTATATATTATAGAAAGGCTTCAGCAAATTAATAATGAACAGTCTGACTGAAACGTCTTAAAGAAAAATTTTTATATACGGGAGAGCTGCTTTCCGAATTATACACCTTTTATTAAGGAAGAAAAGCTCAGAACAAATGGAGAGAGCATCAGATGGCGCTGAAAAAATATCCGACATCAAAGCAGTTCATTTCCGAAATTGCCAGAGGAGTAAAAGGGAGGATATTTCTTTTTCTCGGCGAGGAGGAGGGTGAGAAAGACAAAGTAATAAGCACCATACTGAACAGCACTTTCAAGGACAATGATCAGCGCGTACAGAATACCGGCAGATACTACATCAGTGAAGACAGAAGCGCCATGGAGGACTTCAACGCGGCGGCAGACTTCGCAATGTCGGGATCGATGTTCTCGGACAACAGGGCCTGCATAATTCGCAACATTGAAAATATAAAAATAAGCGACCAGATAAAAAACATAATAGACGATATGTTTACCACATCACCAGACGGGACTCTGATTATAATGACTTCAACAGCAAACCAGGCGCCCTCATGGATAGAAAAGAGATATGAAGACCTGGTACAGATAGTACAGTTCTGGAAAAACTTCGACAGCGACCTTGTTAATTATATCAGGAAAAACCTCACCGATAAAAAAATAGCATTCGATGAGAGAATAATCCAGTTTCTGATAGGACTTACCGGAAATGATATAAAAAAAATTGACGAGATACTGGACATGATCTCCCTGACCGGAAAAGACATTCCTGTCGACGAATCCCTGATAAGAGACCTTGCAGGTGAAACACGTGAGATCACGGTTTTTGAATTCACCGATTCGCTTTTCCTGAAAGAGAAAAGGTCGCTGCCATTTCTGAAAAAACTTATCGATGAAGGGACGGCCGAGCTTCTCATACTGAACATGATAACAAGACAGGCCGACATGCTGGAAAAATACTATACTCTGCTTGATCAGAAAAACAACCGCGAAGAGGCAATGATAAAACTTGGCCTCGCCTCATCAAAACCGAAGCAGGAAAAATTCGCTTCGATGCTGAAAAAAACAGACAGGGACAATTTAAAAAAAATATATCCGCTTATAGCAAGAGCGGAATACAGCATTAAAAGCAGCGGCACAGGAACTTCAATAGTCAGCAATCCTGTATTTATTCTTGCATCCGAAATGCTGCTGTTAAAGTAAAATCAGTTTTATATTACACATCTCCTCAACCTCTAACCGTCTTTAAAAAAGATAGAGATCCTGATCAGAGAATTAATCCGCCATTGATCATTTTTTATAAAAAAACTGGCACTGTTTTAAAAACAGAACGTTTAACTATATAAGCGGAAAACATCAATTCGCTGAAAAATGATCAGGAGGATTTTCCTGTGAATATTTTTATTGAAGAATCAGATGATGTTACAATATTAAATCTTCAGGGAGAGTTTCATCTCGGCACAACCGGAAGCATAGAAAAAATATGGTCTGAACAGGTCTTGAAAAGGCCAAGGGTAATCATGATTGACTGCGAGTGCCTTGAATATATCAATGCTTCCGGGATCGGGCTGATGATCAAGCTGATAAACAATTCCAGAAAATGCAGTATAGACCTGATGCTGCTGAATTTAAATCCCGCTTTGCAGAATATATTCAGGATATCGAAACTTGATATGTTTTTTGATATTACAGAAAGTGAAAAACATTGCAGTACAAATCGGAAAGACTATAAAGCAAAGTAAAAAATGTACATTTTTTCACCGGCAGCAAATCACTTTTTTACGCTGTAATATTCACAGCAGGGAAAAAACAGTATGGCAGCAGAGACGACCCTCTCCGCTCAACATCCTTCGACAGAATGAATTCACCCTTCATCAGCTCTATAATATTACCGCTGATCATACAGTCCTTCACCCTACCCTTTATCCGGCCGTTTTCAACAAGATACGCAAGATCCATGTTGGCGGAGAAATCCCCGGTTAAAGTATTCGACTGCCCAAGACCGATAAACTGCTCAGCGACGATGCCTCTGTCTATTCCAGATATAATATCTCTATAATATTTCTCACCCGGTTCAACAATAATTCCATGAAACGACGGCGAAGGGAGAGATGAGTAGCCACGCGACGCGTTCCCTGTCGGTTCGATACCGAGCCTCTCGGCGTATTTAAGATCGTTGATAAAATTTTTAATCACTCCGTTTTTTACAAGAAAGTTCTCCTTTACCGGAACCCCCTCCCCGTCAAACGGCACATTATAGGGAGATCCTTCGATATACGGACAGTCCGTCATGGTAAAGGATTCACTGAAAAGTTTCTCCCCCGTTTTTCCCGCAAACGGAGAGATCCCTTTCCACACAGAGACACCGTTAAGCCCGGAACCTATGAAACTTAAAAGCCTGCCGAATGCCTGGGGGGGAAAAATAACCGGGTATATTCCGGAACCGATCTTGCCGGCATTCAGGGCCTTTTCAATTTTATCCATCACTGTCTCTGCAAGCGATGAACAGTCAACCGGTTTCATCTCGGACCGGCTCTCCCATGTTTCAATTCTTGTCCCGTCAGGCATCACATACAGGCATGACAGGGAAAATCCGTAATAGGACTCCCTGTACGAGACGTCAACTCCGCCTGAGTTGAGAAGACGGACCGTACCGGTTGACGACGAGATCCCCAGGTCGACATTTATCTGCGGATAGACCGATTTTATATTGTCTATTATTTTTCCGGCCCGCGATATCTCTTCTGTAATATTAAACTCCGTTATTGCTTCATCATAAGGTTCGAATGAAGCCGACGCGCTTACGGGAAGAGAAAATTTTTCAACATCGCCGTAGACGCACATCGACAGCGCTCTTTTCGTGGTATCGGAAATATTATCAATCTCATTGGTGTATGAAAAGCCGGTTCGGCTCTCCCTGTTTATCCTGATTCCGAAACCTGAATTCTCGCTTTCAGAGATAGAATACAATCTGTTGTTTTTAAAACTTACCGGTGTGCTCCTGCCGGAAACATAAACCGCATCATACCAGTTTACACCGGAAGGGATAACTTTTTCTATCCTGTCTCTCACTTCTTCCCTCCGATAAGAACGTCGCTGATTCTGATATGCGGACCGCCGAAAGAAACCGGAAGAGGGCTCTGTCCCCCCTTTCCGCAGCCGCCGAGCCCGCCGAACATCTCCCTGTCGTTCCCTATCATTGTTATGTTCTTCAGCGTATTAAATACATTTCCCGAAATGACTATATCCCGGAACATCTTCCCTGTTTTACCGTTCTTCACCTGGTAGCCGTAACAGGCGGTGAACGTGAACATTTCCAGGTTCGTCTGACCCCCTATTACATCTACGGCGTAAAGGCCGTCATCCATCGAGCTGAAGATATCATCTTTCGAACAGTTGCCGTTCTCAATATAGGTGTTGGTCATCCTGACTATCGGCTGTCTCATTACGCTGATAGCCCTTCCGTTTCCGGTAACCTCTTCATCCATTTTACATGCCGTTTCACGGGAATGGAGCCTCCCGGAAAGCTTACCGTCCCTGATTAGAGCGGTCTTCCGGGGAGAAATCCCCTCGTCATCAAATGGTATGTATCCGGCGCAGTCACTGAGGGTACCGTCGTCATAGACATTCAGCGACTCAGGTCCGAACTCTCTCCCTCTGACCATCAGGTCTTTCATCCTCGGATTTTCGTAGACAAAATCGGCCTCCGACATATGGCCGAAGGCTTCATGTATAAAAACGCCGCTTAGTTTCGGGTCGGCAATTATGTCATAGGTCCCGCCCGGTACCGGTTCCGCTTCAAGCATGTCAACGGCCGTTTTCACAACGCTCTCCGCAAGATGCTCCCTGTTTTCGACTATCTCGAAACCGCCGTAACCGGATACTGATTCGTGAAAGGGCTGTATCACACTCCCCTTCTTCGCGATCGACGCGAGAGAGATCCCGCAATACTGCTTGTTGTACGATAGAAAACTCCCTTCGGAATTCATAAAGGTATACTGAGTGCTGACGTCACGGTAACCGGACCTTGTGGTCTGTACGGATTCCGAATCCCTGAGTATATCATTGTATTTTTTTATAAGAGCAAACTTCTCGTCGGGTGAAATATTAATGAAATCGCGATGGACCTCTGTGATAAACTCGCCGTTTAACGGTACACCGCGAGCGATAACGCTTTTCTCCGCAGGGGAGACTAAAGACGCAGAGGAAACGGCGCTTAAAAAAAATCTCTCCAGCATTGTAAGGTCATTAAATGTGGAAAAACCCCATGAACCGTTTTTTAAAACGCGCACAGAACCTGCCACCGATTCGCCAACCGTAAAGGAATCGACATTTTCACCGGAGAGCGAGATCCCGGTCCCGACGCTCGAAGAGAGCCTGATCTCGGCATAATCACACGGTGTGGACTCGAGAATTTTTCTCCCCCTTTCCACCGCGTCGAAATATTTATCAGTCATAGTTTCATCCTACTGGTATATAATAAGTCCCGGTTCAGGATTAAGGCTCATTACCTGCCGCGGTGTCATCAGAGGCCTGTCAAAGTGGACTCCCGGTTTACTGGTATAGTAATACCACAGTTTGAACCCTTTGTACGGAATATTGACCGCAAGGGCGTTGCGGTTATGCGTGCTGATTTTGCTGTCGGGGCTCCCCCACCCCGATGTTGCATGAACAAGCAGAACCGGATCGTAATCGCTCTTCACCTCTTTTATATTTCTGATCATTTTGCTCTGGAACTGGTGTATAACAAACTGGCGCTTGCCCTGAATTCTGTTGGCCGCCATGTAATCTCTCATTTTCTTCTGTGCTGCATTCAGTTCACCGGCCGAGATTGAGCCTATCTCTCTCATCGGCCTTGTGGTACGCCACTCGACGTCTATCGCAAGGTGGACATTGGGATACTTCAGATATGGGAGCAGCTGGTTAAGAGCATGGTCAACGGGATATTTTCCTATCTGGTGATCGAGATATATAAGGAAACCGTTCTCAAGGGCAAACTTTATGTATTTATCAACAAGCTTCCGGTCAATTATATTTATCTCCCCCCCGGGCTGGCATGTGCCGTATATGAGATAGATCGCGGGGAGCACACCCTTGCCGTCATGCAGCGAGTCATATGAAGAAGCCTGTTCCTTCAAAAGCTCGGCCAGTTCGGTTATCGAACATCGCCCGACTATACCCATAATTCTTGATTTGGGGTGTCCGTAAAAGGCAACGATGTGATTATCCTCAAATATAGTCGGTGAGAGATACATGTCATTCAGCAGCCTCTCATGCAGCCGTGCAGCGTACTTGTTCTGATGCGAAAATCTGCCCGAAACCTCAAGCGCTTTACGGATAAATGACCGTGAATAATCGGATGTAAGGATATTTCCAGGAACCAGAACAGATAAAAAAATAATGATAAAAATGACGGATCTGTGTCTTTTCATTAATGCCCTCGAAAGATGATGTAAGGATGATACTATTTTTATCGGATTAAATGGCAAACTTTTCTTTAGAAAGATTCACCGTTTTAAAATAAAAATCCATTCAGATATGATTAATCTTAGGCTGAAAGGTCAGCATTAAATAATATGAATAACATTTACATTCTTGACGGTTTTTATGGTTCATGTTGATTATATTTACATCTTTTATTATCATAATAGAGCAGCAGAGAGAGCAAAAAAAATGAATAATCCCGTTCAGGATCTTATCCCTGTTTTAAGCTCACTGGCGGAAAGGGCTTATAATGATGGATGGTTTTCCCTTGAATACCTTGCCGGTGATTCCCTGCACCCTTTTATCAGCGAATCCGAACGTAGAACAGCAGAGATATTGCGCAGCATACCGGTTTTAATCCCGGGTATTGAACTGCTGCTCTCAAGCCCGGAAAATGCCCAGCTGGAGCATTTTCTGCAAGAAAGCCTGACAGGAAACGACACAGCAGAAGAGCTTCTTATTGTGGAATTTTTAAGATGTGTCTCGCGGCGGATGAACGGCGCAGAGACATGCTCCAGGCTGCAGCAGATATTGAAATGAACGGTTATCCCACCGCGTTTTTTCCCACATGCTTGATATTGAACATCGCCCGGTCGGCCAGACCAAGGAGATCGGTTATATTTTTACCGTCTTCAGGGTATGTCGCAACTCCGAAGCTGGCGGTCAGCCTGATATCAAGCCCCTGTTTTGACAGATATATCTCCTGGCTTATGTTCTTTCTGATCTCTTCAGCCTTACGCGCGACCTGCTGATGGTCAAATCCGGGGAGCACCGCGACAAACTCATCGCCGCCGTAGCTGACGCCGAAAGCGGGATCGTGCAGGGTGCCTGAAATAGTCTGTGCCACCTCGTGTATCACAAGGCTTCCGTTAAGGTGCCCGTGAGTATCCACGACCTTCTTAAAGTTGTCTATATCCATGAATATCAGAGAAAAGCGGGTGCCGTTCCTGCTGCATTCATCAAGAATTTTATTAAGACGCTGGTATAGAAAGCGGGTATTAAATAAACCGGTCAGGTCGTCTTTCAGAGAGAGTTTCCTTATACGTTCATATTTATCCATATTTTCAACGGCTATTGCCGTATATTCGGCTATTATTACAAGCAGCGCCAGGGCCTGTTCATCGAGCCTGTGGGGATTTATCGCCTCAAGAACCCCAAGCGTCCTGCCGCCGAAAACAAGCGGAACGCACATTATCGATCTGGTAATAAACCCGGTGGACTTGTCGATCTTGTCGTTAAAGTGTTCACTCTGACTCACGTCCCTTATAATTATCGGCTCCTGGCTGAGCGCCACCTGACCGGCTATCCCCTCCCCTATGCGCAGACGAATGTCCTTAATCTTATCTATGTCAAGATCAACTGTAAGTTTAAAATGCAGCTCCCCTGTATCATGATCAAGAAGAAGAAGCGACCAGTTTGCCGCAGGGATCATACCGGAAAGCTTTTTTAAAATTACGTCAAAAAGAATATCAGGATCAAGTTCAGAGGTGAGCACCCTGGCAAGATCAAGACATGAAAGGAGTTCTTCATGAGATAAGAGATTCATATTTTCCATAGTACCCCGGTTTGAAAAGAGATTCTAATGTTAAACGGCAAGATTCATCCCTGCGCAGAGCCTCTTTTATCGCATATCACCGGCATTTTTTTGCAACAAGAATATTATTGACACATCCAGATAAATTTATAATATCTATCAAAAGCCGCTTCAGTATAAAATTCCGGAGAACATTACCATGGAAAAATTCAAAAATGCCATAATTCCTCACGCTGTGGGTCTGATGCTTATAGTTTTCGGATGGTATATCAGCATACTCAACGTCGGCCTCACAAGGTTTCAGGCGGATGTACTTTTTACAAAATGGACAGGTTTCGGCCTTCTTCTGATTGTTATCGGGGCCTACCTGCCGTGGATATGGATTGGCTTAAGGGATAAGTTCAGTAAAGATTAATCCTGCAAAAGGAATCGTACCCTCGCCCGAGCTTCGTCCAGGCGGGGGTTTATTACCGCAGAAAATTTATTTTGTCCTTTTTTCAACAAGCTGACCTGTGATATATTTATGAACTATGCTTTTAATAAATGTCTGATATTTCAAGCCGGCTTCAGCAGCAAACTCTTTAATAATCTGTAATTCATACGGATCTATTCGAATATTCATCTTCGTCTCATTTGCAATATACTGCTTTGCGGCCTTTTTAAACTCCTGCTGTTCTTTCTTTGAGGGTTTCTTTAAATTCTTTTTATCAATATTTGAAAATGACTCGATTAATTCCTGTTCTTCTTTATCAAGATATTTAGTAGTTTTCATTTTTATTCTCCTTTAGCAAATACATGAAATTACGGTTTGGGAATATTGTTTTTAAAAATATCGTATCTTTATCTTTTACATATGGAATACAATAAGTATAATTATCATATTCAACTACAAGCATGTACTGATTGGTGAATTTTATTTTATTAGGATGCTCAATATTTAATAAAATTCCTTTTCAGATATTGCTTCAATTATCTGATAAAACGATATACCGCGTTCTTTTATCAATAATTCATTTTTTACTTTATCAAAATCAAATTTCATAAATACAATTTACGCACATGTGCGCACATTGTCAACTTAATAATTACTTATCTTTGCACATCAGAATTCAGGGAGATGCAGAAGAGCGGCTATAAGGGAGGGGGACAAATAAGATTATAGATAGCCGGCCATTTTAAACAAGCATCAGTGAATTATTTTGTTCTTATTGAAGCACGAATATCGGGAGGATTCTCCCCGTAAAATTTTAATTTTAATGCTTTGGTATCCTGTCTCTGTTCAGTTGTTAAATTTATCATCTGTAAAATTTCGGCATTTTCCGCATCTTCAAAGCTGTTAAATTTTACAACAGTTCGTTCCATGGCCGATATCCTTAATTTAACTCAATCTGGGCTATAAACTACTACAAAGATGAAATTCTGTCAAACAGGTAATTTCGGTACTTTTGGCTGTTTTTTTAGCAACAGGCTTAGCAACAGGCTCTGACCCCTAAAAACTATCATTTTTTCACGGTAGGGGCTCTGACCCCGGATAGGGGTCAGAGCCCCTATTCCCCCTTTAAAATCCTAAAAAAAACTCTAATATTTAAAAAAAAATAAAAAACTCTTATATAAAATTAAAATACTCCGATAATAAAGTATCGACACTGAACAAGGAGGTTCTGGTCATGAACATCAACATCCAATCCGGTTACGATTCAGCCGAAGCGAATATCAGACTTTATGCTGATAAACTGAAAAACAGGGAAGTTAACTCCATTAATACAGGCAGCAATCAGAGTGTTTCTGAAGAAATACTTGTACAAGAGAAAAAAGATTTCCAGGAAAAAATACAGAAGGCTGTGACAATGGACGTAAATGAGGTAAAAGACTTCCTGTTTATGCTTATAGGAGCAGGGGCTAAAGTTAAATCTGACAGCGATTATTCAGGAATGTTGATTAACAGGCTCGCTTAAGCCTGTTAATCAGACTTAAAATGACACAATTAGCTCTGCTTATTCATTTTTTATCCTTCCAGAAGAAAAATTTATTGACCTTTCAGATAAAATTTATAGAATTTTCACAAAAATAAGGTTCAATATCCATTTTAAATTATATATAAATTCATTTTTCCTATATACAGTTTTAAAGAATTATACGATAATGTTAAATAAGAAGGAATTTTTATTTAACGATACATAATCAAAGTGTTCAACAGGAAAAGATTAAGTATGAGTAAAGAACTGCAGGAAAAAGCCGATAAAATAGTTCAGGAGCTTCAGGAAGCGCTTATCCCTATCAGAAAAGAAATCAATACAATAAACGGCAGAATTAACGGCGGAAGAAGGATTTAATTCCGCTGTAAAATATCCCACCGGAGACTTGATAATACTGTATAGATTTACATATGTGGACAACGAGGTGATCTTTATGCCACCAAAAGGTGAGAAACGGAAGCAGCAGATAATAGACGCAGCAAAGGACATGTTTATAAACAGAGGTTTTCAAAGCACTCATATAGGGCAGGTCTGCGAAGAGCTCGACATTGCCAGGGGTACTGTCTACCAGTATTTCAGCAACAAGAAAGAGATCCTTTATGCGATTCTGGAAACTGTTTCAGAAACGATAGAAGATATCCTCGATCCGGATGACATGAAAGACTTTTTGAAGAAAAAACCGGAACATGAAGTGATAGTGAAATTCATTGACAGCCGCATTGCGAGAGTTCTTGAGGTGTTCTCAGCAGAACCGATCGTTATCCGTCTTATCTACAGGGATATTGTAGGAATTGACGATGAAGTATCTGACAGGGTACAGGGCTTTATGGAAAAAATTACCCAGATAATCGCGAAAGAGATAGACGTCCTTGTTACTAACAAAATTTTCAGGGGCGGGGTTGAGCCTGAAATTGCCGCGTCGATGCTTGTTGGCGGTGTGATGATGATTGTTTATCAATACAGCAAACATCATAAGGATTTTCTACAAAAGACAGTTACCACCGCTATGTCTGTTCATTATCTTCATGGTGTATATGAAGATGTCTCATGACTATGCAAAAAAAATATTTCTAACTGTTTTTCCTGTAATCCTGCTACTATCAATTCAGATTTCCGCAGCGGAAATAATAAAGGATAAAGACATTATTTCCGCTGTTACCGGCGAAGACGCCGAAAAATTCAGATCAGCAATTGAATACATTAAACTCAACCATCCCGACACGCTTCCTGTCAGACTGAAAGAAGAATATCTCGACGATGATGACGATGCCGTCAGGCAGAGAATAATGGAAGCCCTGAAAGAATACCCTCTACAGGAGAAGTCCGCTCTCTGGGTAGAAATGCTGCGCTCAACGAAGGAAAAGAAATCGGAGATCGCCCTGATAGAATTCTTAAGCGGAACAAAAATCAACCTGTTCACGATACCAATTGCTGAAAAACTTCTGGTACCCAGGAGCGAGGTAAGAGAAAAAGCCGCAGTCATGCTTAAACAGTCAGGCGATGACAGAATGCTCCCGGTTATACTCTCGCTGGGGCAGAGTAAAAATCCTATAGACAGAATTTACTTCCTGGAAGCACTGAACTATCTATACGATGTACGGTTCCAGAAACTCGCGATCTCAATGCTTGAGGATGAAAACAAGTCTGTGAGAATCTACGCGATCAGATGCGTGAACAATAATTACGTGAAAGAGGCCCTGCCTGCGCTGAGAAAGCTCGCAGCCAGAGATGATAACAACGAAACAAGGAAGATGGGGATAGAGTCCCTGGTATCTTTCAAGGATACCGCATCGGGGCAGATGCTCTCCGGCATCCTGAAAGATGAGAGCGCAGAGATGAGGATTGAGGCTGTTAAGGCCCTGAGGGAACTGAAATATTATTCCGCCGCGGCGCCGCTCTCCGAGATGCTGATAAAAGAGGAGAGGCCCGAGATCAAACAGGCTGTCCTTGATACGCTTATTTACTTTAAAAAAGCCGGAAATATCAGCGGGATAAAGCATGTGATAAAAAACGATGAAGATCCGAGGATGAGGGCCAGGGCTGTCTACGCTGTCGGGGCAATAGGTGAAGAGAGCAGTTCAATGGATATACTGAAAGAGGCTTCGCTCGATGAGGATTATAGAGTCCGCGGAGAAGCCTGCAGCGTGATGGGAACGCTGAGGAAAAGCAGGCCTTCCGATTATCTGATAAACCGTATTAAAATCGATAAATCGAGGTACGTCAGAACAGCCGCGCTTTATTCAATCGTGAAAATAAACGATTCTAAAAATGTCATTAAAATCTTCGACATATACTCTGTTGAAGATGACAGGGTATTTAAAGAGATCCTCCGAGAAACAATAAGGAACAACCTGAAAAAATACATCAGATAGACCCCCACAACTTCTGTTTCAGACCGCTCATTCTCTTTGTCGGAGTAGAGATCATCTCCCTTACTATATCCTCAGACGCAGAAATTACTATTCCGTTTTTCGCCCGCGTAACGGCCGTATAAAGAAGTTCTCTGGTCATAACCATGTTCCATCTGTCAGGCAGCACTATAAGAACCCTGTCAAACTCTGACCCCTGGCTTTTGTGTATCGTCATGGAAAATGCAGTTTCGTGTTCCGGCAGCCGCGACGGATGAACAATCCGTTCTTCACCGTCCGTTGCCGGGAAGACAACTTTTGCTGCTCCGTCCGATGATGTAATACCTATATCTCCGTTGAACAGCGAGAGCGAATAGTCATTCCGGGAGATCATCACAGGGCGGCCCCTGTAAAACTTTTCAGCCGGGTCTATTACGCCGATATTATAAAGAACACCCTCCGCTACAGAGTTCATTCTCTCTGCACCGTAAATACCGCTTCTTGTCGCGGTCAGTATCACAAGGCTGTTTATCAGAAGACGTATCCTGTCCTCTGCTGACGTGCCTATTCCCGATAGAATGCCGGAAGCATGTTCTCTGTATTCTTCTCCCACAACCCTGGCCGAATTTCCACAGGCAAAATATACATCCGGATACGCACCGTCATTAAGTATTTCAATTGCGCCGTGCGCATCGCCTTTTTTTATCATCTCCGAGAGAATTCCGATTCCGCTTTGTCCGCTGAACCTGTAGCTTTTTTTCAGGACAACAAGGGCGTCGTTCAGAAGTGCGGCACCTTCCCTCTCTCCTCCATCAGCCGGTATATCCAGCCCGAAAATCTCCTTCGCTTTGGTTATAAAGTTTTTTGAATAAAAACTTCCCGTATAACCGCAGAGATCGGCAAATACCGCTCCACCCTCGACAGATGAGAGCTGGTCCCTGTCACCAAGAAGTATGAGCTGCGCGCCCGGCTTCACCGCACTTACGAGTCTGCACATCAGGGCCATGTCACACATTGAACATTCGTCAACCACGACGACATCATGCACAAGCGGATTCCGGCTATTGTGACGAAACTCGCGGGAATCACGGATAGGGCCAAGGAGCCTGTGAACCGTAAATGTTTCAGACGGTATCATCCTCTTTACGTTATCACTGACGGGAAGCACGTCAAGCGCGGCTGTTACAGCCTCGCGCAGTCTCGCGGCTGCTTTCCCGGTGGGGGCTGCCATTGAAATAAGAACTTCCCTGCCGTTTTTTACCGAGTTCTCGGCGATAAGCGCCAGTATCTTTACAACGGTGGATGTCTTCCCCGTACCTGGCCCGCCGGTAATTACGGTGATCCCGCCTGAGAGAGCAGAGTATGCGGCGATACTCTGCCAGTCTGTGACACCAGGTTTCGTTCCGAACAGCCGAAGAAAACTGTCTTTCACATTAGAAATGTCAACGTGTTGTTTTTTATCCCCGGCAAGCTTCTTTATCGAATCCGCAAGCGAATTCTCAAAAGAATGGTATTTCTGAAAGTAAAGCCTTCCCTGTGTATCGAGTATCAGCGGAAGATAACTGTCACTGTTTCCGACTGCGCTGCTTTTATTCAGTGCTGCCGCAAGCTGGTCTTTCGACGGAATGACAATGCCGTCATACGTTCCTGTTCCGTCATCACCGAAAAAGTATGAAAGCGGTTTGCCGGCGATATCGTCCAGCGAGATACATACATCTCCGCTGTTCAGCCTGCTGCTCAGCATCAATACTGCAAGATAGAAAACCGGCGAGCCCTCTTTCCCGATGAAAGAGAGGAAATCCGCGAGATGAATATCCGTATCGCTGAAACATCCGGTGTTTTTCAGTTCGGTAATTGAAAGGTTCATTCGGTCTCTCCTGCGAAAAAACGGTCCAGTTTCTCTATTACATAAAGCGGGGGCCTGTCGCGGAATATACCTGCACCGTTTTTGTCAGAAGGATTCATCCCTCGTACAAAGAGATAGTATATTCCGCCGAAGTGTTCTTCATAGCTGTATCCGGTTCCGATTCTCTGCGCCAGATACCTGTTCAGAGCCGCAGTGTATATATAGTACTGCAGATAATAGTTATGTTTTTCCATCTCTGTTGATAACCTGTCCGGCGTATAGTCGTCACAGGAATTTCCCAGGTGGTTTGATTTCCAGTCGGCAATGTAATATTTTCCGTTATGCATGAAAACGAGGTCGATAAAACCTTTCATTATTCCGCCGTTTTCAGCTGCTCCGTCCGATATGCTTTTATAAATTCTGCCGCAGATATCATCCCCTTCCCTGAATATATCCCTGAACCTTCCGTAATCAAGAGAATCCATCTGGAAATTAAACTCAAGCTCGCTCAGTCTTTCTCCGCCGCCTATATCAGACAGTTTCAGACCGGTACTCCGGTCGAGTACCGTATTTACCACATTAAAGAACATCGAAGAGAGATCGATTTTCAGAGAGGTATCGTACCGGTATTTCTCAAGTATCTCCGCGCAGATCGAATCAACCGATGCGCTGTCCACGCTGGTAAAGTCTGTCCTTTCAAAGACTTCATGGATACACAAACCGGCCCTGGCCCCCGATGCGAATCCGAAGATCCCCTCGCCGCTATCCTGCCGCGCCTGGTACTCGGATATAAAATCCTTTTCTTCATGCTTCTCTTCAGATGCAGCCCGATGAACTATGGAACTGTAGCTGTGGGTCTTCCAGCCGTCTCTTAACACACCGGTGAATTTTCTTACAGTGATTTTCTCTGCTGAATGTTTTTCAGCCGTATATATCCTGCCATTCGCAGACCCACCTTCATTGAAACTGATTGTTCCTCCGGAATTCTTCGATAGTTCGCCGAATATGCCCGGGAGGATCTTTCTGTCGTATTTGTCAGGAGCGTACCCCGGGCTCTTTACGAAAATGTGGTATGCGGCAGTTCCTCCGAAATATCTGTCTGGCGCCAGCATCACACAGCATCTCGACTTTGCCCTTGTAAGCGCGACATAGAACAGCCGCGCGTTCTCTGCAAGGTCCTCGGTCTTTTTGATGGCGCCGATATCATCAGGAATTCTTTTATCAAGATATATCACCGGCCTGTAATCATCGTCAGGGTCATGGTAGATTATATACTTCTCCCCCCTTTCTCCCGATGATGCGAGGAATGGACAGTACACTACAGGAAACTCAAGGCCTTTGCACGCATGCATCGTTATAATATTTACCGCATCGTCGTCGCGTTCAAGCCTCATTTCGTATTCATCGCTGTCAGGCGGCGACACGATCAGCTTTCCGAACCACGCAGCAAGCTCCTTTGGATTGAATTCGTTCTGCTGCTCGGCATTGTGCAGTATCTCGGTAATATGATTTATATTCGCAATCATTCTCTCCCCGCCGTCAAGAGCGAAGAGCCTTGCCGCGACCGATTCACGTTCCAGAAAACCGGTCATCATATCAAGAAATCCTCCGGCAGTCCAGGTCTCTCTGTAATCATAAAATCTCGATGTGACAGAGTCGAAACCGTTCTCACCTGTGTCTGTTCCAAGCGTGAAACCGTATAGTGTCCCTGCATCGCCACCCATGATGACTGTAGATACCGCTCCCTTCACAAGGCTGTAGTTCGAGGGGACTGCTATCGCAGAAATGATATAATACATCGAAACGGCCTCGTCGGTTTTAAGGACATTATCCATTCCCCGTGAAACCGACGGTATATGATAACGGGCAAGGGCGTTTCTCACTTCATTCCCCTGTTTCCTCGTCCTCACAAGGACCGCAATATCGCCGGGGCTGATCAGTTTATCACCGATGCGACAGGGATTATCGCTGTTTCTGTTTACAAGAAGCGATATCTCCGCGGAGAGTTTTTCAAGCAGCAAACCCTTTGGATCCTCTGAATCTCCGTCTGCCAGCCATATATCGAGGGGCGGTATTGCACTGCCGTTTTTTGTAAACTCCTCCCCCTGGTCTGCCCTCCCGGGACTGACCTTATAAAATTTAATCATATCAAAAACAAACGGATCTGCACACTTTTCAAAAACAGAATTTACGGCATTTATCAGACCGGGTCCTGAACGCCAGTTATGCAGCATAGTATAACTGTTCTTCATCAGCTGCGACGCCTTAAGGTACGAGAATATGTCCGCGCCGCGGAACCTGTATATCGCCTGTTTAGGGTCGCCGATCAGGAAGAGTATCGTCTTTTCATTGTTGAAGAGACGGTTGAATATATCAAACTGGAGGTTGTCGGTGTCCTGGAACTCGTCGATCAGTGCGGCCCTGTACCTTCCGGTCACTTTCCCGGCAAGCCAGTTACCGGAAGGCCCTGCAAGTCCGCGCTGCGCATCCCTGATAAGGTCATCGAAGGACCTCTCTTTATTCACGCTTTTACTTTCAAGCAGCATCCGGTCTATAACCTCAAAGAGCCTCTTCTGCATCGTCACAATAAGCATTGCGCCGGTATCGTCATACTCCTCATATGCGTCATAGAGTTTCTGGCATATATCGAACACAACGTTATCCTCATACACCTTACCCTTGTTGAGTGATGTACTTATCTTGCCGGAGGTGAAATTCACAAATTTTTCAAAGAGGCCGAACGGATTTTCATTATTAATGTAATCATTCATCATCACAATCAGCGAATCTTTTGTATCGCTTCTGTACTTGTTGCCGTTTAAATAATTCTCCCTGTAGAATATTTCCGTAACGGCGGCTTCACCGCTGATCCATGCTTCGCACAGCTCTCTGTAATACCTGATAATAAGGGCGGAACACCTCTCCAGGGCTTCGATATCATCAGTGGAATTTTCAGGTTCGATACGGAGATCGGGTGAAACAGGTCTTTTTTTATAGAGTTCAAAGAGCTCCCCTGCACTGCAGTTTTCGAGAAAATATGAAACCAGAGCGGGGGATGCCTCGTAGAGGGTTCTCCTGCATAAATCGGCGATGCCCTGTTTAACCAGCGCATCGTCATTGTCAATTTCAGTACTGAACAGCGCTCCGCTTTCGAACGCGTTATCTGCAAGCATCTGCTGACAGAACGAATGGATTGTATAGACCGATGCCTGGTCAAAGCTCTTTACCGCGGTAAGCAGCCGCTGTCTGATGATACTGTCCCCTTTGTAATTCTCCATCAGGTGCTTCACGGTTGCATCTTCAATCGCGCGGCCTTCGATTACGCTTACTGCGTCCCTGAGCCTCTCCCGTATCCTGAGACGAAGTTCCATGGTCGCTGGAATAGTAAAAGTGACCACCAGTATATCTTCAATGATGAAATTTTTCTCAACAATAAGCCTCAGGAATATTATCGAAATCGCGTAGGTTTTTCCTGTCCCGGCGCTTGCCTCGATAAGATTCGTCCCTTCAAGGGGGGAGCTGATTACATCAAATCCGTTCACAGTTTCACCTCCCTGATCATGTTGTCAAACACCGGAGAATAAACCTTCAGCGTAAAATCTGCGAATTTGTCTGATACGCTGTAAAAATCATCAAACAGCTTCTGTATGTACGGATCGTCGGAATCACCGCCGTAACGGAAACCGCTGAAAGCCCCGGCAGCCGACTTCAGCGCCCTTCCGCGCGGTTCCCCCTTTTTCCCGTCGTAGAACGTCTCTGCAAACTTCAGTGAACTCTTCGGAAAAAGCGGTACAGGTACTGTCATCCCGTATTCATAGATCTTTAACAGATCTGCGAGAATCTTTTCACTCTCCTTAATGAATCCCCATCCCTGAACACCGCCTTTTGAAATAAGCAGGGTTTCATCCTTGAAAGATCCCGACATGCAGAGCGAAAGATGAGTGATCCATGCATTCAGGATATCCCTCCCCCTGGCCGATGCATACCGGAAATAGATATTTTTCCCGTTATAGATACTGTCCGCGGTCCCGGTGATACGGAACCCGTTTATGTTCAGGTCTATCTCAGCGACGGGGCTTTTGTCTGTAAGGAGATAACTGAACCTGTCATAAAAATTTTTCACCTCGCCGAAAGACCTGTCGTATGTCACTCTCCCCGGAACGCCGTGGGGAAGGATCCCCGATGCTTTAACTGTATTAAAATAGCTCTCGCGGTCAGTACCTTCGCGTAAAGATTTCATTATAGCGGAGTTCAGATTGTACTGATCGATAAAGTCAGGGGTAAACGGTTCAGATTCGATAAACTCGTCGCTGTTCAATCCGAGTTTAAGCCCGAGTCTTTTATCAAGCATCGCCTTCGACGGGTTGTTCAGAAATTCCGCAAGGTCGGTTATGCTTAAATTTTTTTCATCCCCGGTAATCGGCGGGAGAGGTTTATCAAAAAAACGGTATCCCCTTTTTTCGTTCATCGCGTACGACCTTGCGCCTTCAATCTTTGCGCCCTGATAGGTATAATATCCGCTTCCGGGAATAAAATAGACAGGATTGTAAGGCTGTATCCGGTGCGTCGTGAAAATGTAACCGGTTATACTGCCGCTTTCAGAATCAACCCCGTAAAACCGGTCTATATACTCAAGGAGTTCGCTGACAACGGCTGAGGGATTAAGAACACTGTTGCTGCTCATGCTCCGCCCGGTATAGCTGATGTAAAGCTTCTCCCTGGCTGAAATCAACGTTTCCAGAAAAAGATATTTATCCTCATCTCTTACAGACCTGTCTCCGCGTTTGGGACTTACGGATGTCAGATCAAAACTCAGAGCCTTCGACTTCCTCGGAAAGGATGAGTCGTTCATTCCGAGGATGCATATCACCCTGCATGGGATGCTTCTCATCGGAAGCATCTCGCAGAAAGTGAGGTTCCCGCTTACGAAATCTCTCCCTGAACCGGCCCCGGAAAGGGTTTTGTCGAGAAATTCGGCTATAACATTAACGCTCACCTCTCCGGCAAACCGCGACTCACTCTGCATCGTTTTTAGAAACTGCGCCGCCTCCGAGAGAGACATGAGGCTCTGCGGCATGTCTCCGGTTATGAAAAGCGAATCAAGTATGAAATTCAAAACATCGCTCCACCGGTCTATCGTATATTTTTTTTTCAGCATCAGACGTATATCATTCAGAGTGCTGAAGAACGATATAAATCTTCCCAGAATCTGCAGATCTTCACCCTCGATCGGTGAGTAAGGGAGAATACCGAGAGACGTGCTGTCGCCGCCTGTCATCATCCCACCCATCAGCATCCTGTCAAAACCGAACCTCCAGGTGTTCTCGTAAATGGCCGGCAGGCCAAGCTCCCCCCTGTATGCCGAATCTACCCCCCAGAAGACTGAAGTCTCCCTGACCCAGCGCCCGACTTTGTCCAGGTCCTCGCGGCCCAGGCTGAATTTTTCCATTATCTCACCGCAATCGGCAATGCCGAGGACCGATGCCGAGGTAAATCTGTCTGCACCGACATAGAGGACCTTGAAAAATGTGTCAATAACGATGCTTGTATTCTTCAGCTTCCTGTCGATTATACGGTAAGGGATGCGCGGTATCCCGTCACATTCGCGGCCGAAAATACCATGTATTGAACTTGAATACTCTTCAATATCAGGCGACATCACCAGTATGTCCCCCGGCGCCAGCGTTTTATCGCTATTCAGAAGATCAATGATGTAATCGTGGAGAACCTCGACTTCACGCATTGAACTGTGGCACGAATTCACAGTGATTGAATTGTCTTTCGCGATTTCACCGGCGGCAAAAAGCGTCTTTACGGAACCGTTTTCACCGTCGCTCATCCTCCAGATATCGTTCTGTATCACAGAAAGGAGGCTTTTTCTTTCAGGCTCCTCAAAAAGCGAAAATGTATCGAGGTCGGACATGAAAATGTTATATAGAAAATCTCTCCCCACTCGTCCGAATGACGCCAGCAGTGAATTGCCCTGTTCTATATGCAGATAATCCTCCGGGTCACCGGGGATCAGCGGAGATGTCGATATTATTTTACGTTTCTCTTTTTCGGTCAGGATATTCCCCCAGTATTCCGAAGACGGGTTCATTATAAACAGGTTCACATCTGTAAAGAAAGACGCCGCTCTCAGAATATTCAGATGATACATCGGGATATACGATATGCCGAATACGGTAATGCGCTCCGGCATATCAGCGGGGATGAAGTTTTCCCCGGATTTCAGAATGGAGTAAGCCCTTTCAAGAAGTGCGGGGGGATGGTCGCCGGTCATATCTCGGGTAAGCATTCTCCACAGCTCGGCCTGCCACTCACCCTTCATTGCCCCCCTGTCCCAGCTGTTTATCATATCCGGCCTGAATGTCATATACTGGTCGAACAGGTCAACGATCTTCGACGCAATCTGGTACAGTTTTACACCTGTGGAGTCATCTTTTATGTAGGAGGAGATCCCTGTGAAAAACGGATTTTTCCGCTCTTTCAGTATCAGGTCTATACATCTCCAGGTCATTATCTCTTTGTCAAAAAATCTTTTATCCCCCTTCCCCGGGAAAAAAGAATTAAGTATATCTGCGGTCATCCTGTTGGGAAATATATATTCGTAATTCGACCATATGCCGAGCCTTCTGCTCATCTCGACGGTAAGCCATTTCATCATCCCCATACTCTGAAGAACGATCTTCTCTTTCGCCATCACGGGGAGAGGATCAGCCAGAACTATCTCCGCGAATTTATCAGCCAGTTTTTCAAGCCTGTTGCCGGAATACAGCGTCAGTGACGGCATTTTTTACCTCATTTTGTAACTTAATTTTCAAAGGGTCTCTGAGCCTGTCGGCCACCAGAAACTTTCCGCTTAAAGTGATCGGGATGATATACAATTCTTTTTGCCCTCACCCGCACATCGCTACCGCACGTGCACCCTCTCCCGTAGTACCGGGAGAGGGTTGATGCTACAGAATCCTTTTATCTACACTCCCCTTCTCCCGGTATTCCGGGAGAAGGGGTCAGGGGATGAGGGCGTTCAGTTCTATTTAATATAACTTTTTATATTATCCAGCAGCAATTTAACATCTCTGTTTACATCATCATTGGATATTCTAATAAAATTAATTCCTCTGCCGCTTACAAGTTCCTGCCTGAGATCATCATAATCTTTCTGTTTATCATGAATTCGGCCATCGATCTCAATAGCTAACTTCAACTCATGACAATAAAAATCAACTACAAAGCCATCAATAACATGCTGTCTTCTGAATTTGAGATTCATGAATTTTCTGTTGCGAATTTCGTTCCAGACCAATAATTCTTCAGGTGTCTGTTCCTTTCTCAGCGATCTTGCAAATACTTTTTTAATATATTTCAACTCTTTATCCTCACCCGTCCTGTAGGTACCTGGCACGTTTCGCTTAAAGTGATCGGGATGATATACAATTCTTTTTGCCCTCACCCGCACATCGCTGACGCTCGTGCGCCCTCTCCCGGAGTACCGGGAGAGGGTTGATGCTACAAAATCCTTTTATCTACACTCCCCTTCTCCCGGTATCCCGGGAGAAGGGGTCAGGGGATGAGGGCATTTAATTCAGCTATCTCACCATTACCGGTATTTTACTGCCGGTCATCTATGATGGCGAGGTCACTTCCTCTTACCCTTCTTCTCCTCTTTGAACATACCGGCGGTATATTTTTCGTAAAGTTCAAAAAGAAACTCTATACGTTTTGTTTCATTGGCAAAGGGCTGGCTCCTGTAACAGAGATCAACAGCTTTATCAAGTTCGTTGTGCGCCTTTACCAGTTTCGGCGGCATAGTCAGAGGATCATATAGATCAGCGAGTGAACTGCCGGGAAACTCTTTGCGCACATCAAGAACAGCTTGTGCTTTATCCTCTACAAGTTTTTTATTCTTCTCAGCCGGATTTTCCGGCCACGGAAAGTTGTTGTAAACGATATCATTCGAATACCTGAAATCACTTTTTATTCTACCACAAACATAATTAACCCACGTCATATGCATCAAGGATGTCAGCACACCAAAATGAAACAATGTCGCATCAGGTATTGATGAACAACTGTCTCCAACAATATATTCTGGTGTAAAAAACCCGAATGGTATATATTTTCTATTTTCTGAAGAATGTCTTGGTATTAATATATAATTACTTTTCGGTTGCCTGTTTTCTGAAAATAAAGCGGGGAAATCAGCCCATTTAATTGTTGCGGCCTTTGTACTATCTAATCTCATTTTTTTAACTTCATCAATACGTTTCAACACTAACGGCATTTTTTTTAGTTCATCAGGTTTAACATCAACAAGCCAGAGGCACCATCTATTTTCTTTATTTAAAAATTCTCTGGCGCTCATAAATGGTTTAATGTACTTTGTTGCCGCTGGTTCATATTTTAGTAATTCATTTTTTTCATCATCATTCATCAATAAATTCCCACCATCAGTTGGCTGACTACCTTTAAACATTTCAGGTACAACAGATATAGGAGAATTCCTTTTGATTATTGTTATTTCACTACCTTCTATCAAATATGGGTTTAAATTTTTTACCTTTAGTTCATGCGCTTCTGAATTAGGATTTTCATATTCATATAAGAGTTTGCTGTTTATATCTATATTAGCAAATCCTATTATAACAACAAAAACCGCTGCAACTCCTTTCGCTTCATTATTCCATTTAAAAGTTCTATGAGCAAAATGAATTTTAATTGTATATTTATTAAACATCTCATTCCAGAGAATCCCCACCTGTTCTCCCTGTGATATTGAATTAGTAGATACAAATGCTACTTTAATTTCAGTATTCTGAATATATTTTGCCGCTTTAATATACCAGCATGCAACATAATCGAGAACGCCGGCACCTTTTATATCATTAAATATCAGCTCGGTGTCTTCACTCTGCTCTTTGCTTTGAAGGTGCTTACCAATAAACGGAGGATTACCCAGTATATACGACAGTTCGCTCTTCGGTACAACACTCTCCCAGTCGATTCTGAGCGCGTTGCTATGTACAATATTTGCCGATTTCTTAAGCGGCAGCCTGGCGAAGTACTGACCGAATTCGCTGCCTATAAGCAGGTTCATCTGGTGGTCTATCAGCCACATCGCCACCTGTGCTATCTGCGCCGGGAACTCCTCGCACTCTATCCCGTACATCATGTCTACATCAAGAAGTACTATATCGTCTATCGTTGTACGCAGCTGCCTGTCGTCGTTTTTATTCAGCGTCCGTAATATTTCCAGTTCAAGCAGGCGCAGTTCGCGGTATGTTATCACAAGAAAGTTCCCGCATCCGCAGGCGGGGTCAAGAAATTTCAGTCTGCTGATTTTTTCATGAAACGCCGTCAGTTTGCTTTCATTGTTTTTTACTGTTTCAAACTCATTCCAGAGATCATCGAGAAACAGGGGCTTTATCAGTTTAAGAATATTTTTTTCAGAGGTATAGTGCGCGCCGAGGTTTCTCCGCTCTTCGGGATTCATCACACTCTGGAACATCGCTCCGAAGATAGCCGGTGAAATCCGGCTCCAGTCTATATAACAGCATTCAAGCAGCGACTGTCTCATCTTCGCGTCAAAACTCGCTATGGATAAATTTTCTTCAAAGAGTTTCCCGTTTACATATGGGAAATCGTTCAGCTGTTCATCAAGAGTTTTAAAACGTTTGTCCACGGGAGTGTTCAGTACCTGGAAGAGTTCCTGCAGTTTTCCCGCGAGGTCGCTGCCGTCTTCATTTGTCCGCTGTTCAATATAGTCCTGAAACTGCTGTTTGTTGAATATTGCCGTGTCCTCGGCAAAAAGACAGAACAGAATACGTACAAGGTATACTTCAAGCGGATGACCGTCGTACCCTATCTCTTTGAGCCTGTCATGAAATTTACCCATCAGCTCCGCTGCCTTGATGTTTACCGGGTCCTGTTCCTTGTATATTTTTTTCTGGTAACCGGCTATAAACGCAAACCGTTCAACATTATGTATAAGTTCATTAAGTTTAAAGGAGGAGGATGTACCATCTTCCAGATCGTACAGGTTGAAGTTTTCAAAATCCGATATCAGAACAAGTCTTGGAAGCTCATTCTGTTTTAAACCGTGAAGATACTCCTTTGCCTGAGCATAGGCTTTTTCCAGATCCTTACCGCGGCTCTTCATCTCCACAAGGATGTTCTGTTTCCATAGAAGATCGATAAAACCGTCATGCTCATTGAGTTTTTTAACCTTATGTTCAAAAGATCCGAACTTTCTGCTTTCAATTCCGAAAATTTTGAAAAAATCGCCCAGAAACGACTTGGCCTCCGCGTCTTCGTTTGAAGCGTCTGCCCAATCCGATGAAAATTTTATGGCTCTGCTCTTTATCTCGTTCCAGCTTAATGGCATGATGTTTTCCTTTTCTTAATTATGCTATTCAATATTAAATATCACATTATTAATACGATTATATTTCAAGCATAAAATCAGGCTTTAAAAACTGTAAATATCTAAATAGTCAGGATGGTGATCAAATCTTTATGACCTCAACCGCACTGTAAGCACCTGACCTGTTCCGGTTATAGTTTTCGGAATGAACTACAAATCTTTTATACCCTCACCCGGCCTATCGGCCACCCTCTCCCGGAGTACCGGGAGAGGGTTAATACAATAAAATATTTTTCTCACTCTTCCCCTTCTCCCGGTACTCCGGGAGAAGGGGACAGGGGATGAGGGCCATTTTTGTCGAAGTTAAGCATACAACATTACCTGTGACAGAGAGTGTCATACTCTGCCAAAAAAATTTATTTTTTTCTATTTCCGGGCTGTTTTTTTTCATCCGGTTCCGGTTTATCGCCGGCCTTCAGCTGGCCTTTCGCCGGTCTGTGCCCGGCTGACTTACTTCAATCAAATCGATCTGGATGATCTTCAGATTTTATCCCCTCAACCGCACTGTAAACACCTGACCTGTTCCGGTTATAGTTTTCGGAATGAACTACAAATCTTTTATACCCTCACCCGGCCTATCGGCCACCCTCTCCCGGAGTACCGGGAGAGGGTTAATACAATAAAATATTTTTCTCACTCTTCCCCTTCTCCCGGTACTCCGGGAGAAGGGGACAGGGGATGAGGGCCATTTTTGTCGAAGTTAAGCATACAACATTACCTGTGACAGAGAGTGTCATACTCTGCCAAAAAAATTTATTTTTTTCTATTTCCGGGCTGTTTTTTTTATCCGGTTCCGGTTTATCGCTGGTTTATCGCCGGCCTTTATCCGGCCTTCAGCTGGCCTATCGCCGGCCTCTATCCTTGAAAGGGGATGTGGTCGCTGCATACTCCTCTATATCGTAGACAAGGCGAACGGATAGTATTTCTGTTAGGACCTCACCCGCGCTACCGCGCACCCTCAATCGAGTGCTATTATGACATCCTGTCATCACTCGATATAGCCACATCGTGTGGCTAATCCTCAAGGAGAGGGTTAATACGATAATATTTTTTCCTATACTCCCCTTCTCCACATGGAGAAGGGGCCGGGGGATGAGGTCGCCGCTAGCCTGGCCGTATTCGGGGTGAGGACTCACTTTCTGATATGCGTATTCAGCAGTTCCATAAGCTCCTCCCTGCGGTACGGCTTGCGTATACTTGCCGTGAAACCGAAATCACCCGGATTTGAAATTACCGGGCTTTCGGAAAAACCGCTGGAAGCAAAAACCGGCATTCCGGGATATCTCTTTCTTATCTCGTTAAGAGTAGCCTGCCCCCCCATACCTCCGGGGATAGTCAGATCGAGTATGGCTCCGTCAAAAACTTCTCCGTTTTTCTCCGCCTCTGACAGCAGTTTCAGAGCTTCAACGCCGTCGGATGCTTCAACAGTTGAATAGCCCTCCATTTTCAGCATATCACTCGAGATGTCCCTTATGAACTCCTCATCATCCATTATAAGGATCTTCCCTGTACCGGGAACTCTGACCGGTGCGGTCTTGATCCCGTAATCGCCCTTTTTTTCAGATACCGGAAGAAAAATATTAAAGACCGATCCCTTGCCTGGGACAGACTCCGCATCTATAAAGCCTTCGTGATTTCTTATTATCGAATAACATGTGGCGAGGCCAAGTCCGTTACCCTGCTGTTTTGTGGTAAAGAACGGATCAAATATACGCTTTATCAGGTCATGAGGGATACCGATACCGGTATCCGCGATAGATATCCTGATACAGCTTCCACCCTTAAAAACCTGGCCGGTGCTGCGGTCCAGCAATACCGGCTTTGCGGAGATAACCAGCTTCCCGCCGGCGGGCATCGCCTGTACAGCGTTTATCACAATGTTATCAATAACCTGTGCTATCTGGTTTTCATCAAAGTCGCACAGAGGGAGATTATCATCGATATAATATTCGCATGTTATGTTTGATCCCGAAAGGGCGAATGATACATTGTCCCTGATCAGCGGACCGATATTACCTGTTTTACGGTTTGGCATCCCCCCCTTTGAAAACGTAAGAAGCTGCTGTGTCAGGTCTTTGGCACGGTTGAAAACAGTAAAAGTCTTGTCGAGATAGGCTGAAACCTCGTCGTTGCCGGTGTTTTTCAATCTTGCCATCTCTACATAACCAAAAATTCCGTTCAGCAGATTGTTAAAATCGTGCGCTATCCCCCCCGCCAGGACTCCGAGAGAATTGAGTCTGTCAGCCTGCTGCACAGCTTCAAAAAGTTTTCTTTTTTCAGTCATGTCCCTGAAAACGATGACTACACCTATTACACTGTTGTTATTGTCTCTTATCGGAGCTCCGCTGTCGCTTATTATCCTTTCAGTCCCGTCTCTTGAAACAAGCACTGTACCGGTTTCAAACTCTTTGATCTCCCCCGTTTCAAGGACCTTGAGCGCCGGGTTATCGCATTGAGTTCTTGAACTCTCATCCATGATGGAAAAAACGTCCGGCAGAGGTCTGCCCTCTGCCTCCTGCTGTCTCCAGCCGGTCAGGTCCTCGGCGACCTTGTTCATTATCACTACGTTACAGAACATGTCGGTCGTTATTACTCCGTCACCGATACTGCGCAGCGTTACGGCAAGACGTTCTTTTTCCGCAGCGAGTTTATCCTCCGCGAGTTTACGTTCTGACATGTCGCGGATGAAAGTCTGGTACGATCCGTCAGGCATCATCTTTGAATTCATTTCAATAAAAACTTCCATCCCGTTTTTTCTGATAAGATTCCGGTCGGTGCGTACAACAAGCCCCTGTTTGAGAAGATCAAACCTGAAAGGAGCCCGTTTCAACTCCTCTTCAGAAAACCATGCCTGAATTTTTGTCCCTATCAGCTCATCAGAACTATAACCTGTAATTTCGCTTGCCCTTTCGTTGGCTCCGATAATTACACCCTCAGGGTTTCCGAGAAGAATCGCATCCGGTGCAAGCTCTATGATCGATTTGAAGCGCGATTCGCTTTCAATCAGTTTTTGTTCATACTCTTTTCTTCTGGAGATATCCCTTACAGCGGCGATTATCCTGTCAACGCCGCTGATTTTTATTCTGGTCAGAGAAACCTCGGCCCAGAAAATTTCTCCGTTTTTTCGTCTTGCTCTCCACTCAAAGATATTATGCCCCGATTCAAGAGTCCGAAAAACCAGGCCTATCCCTTTTTTTGAAGTGTATCCCTCACCGTAAGCGCCGAAATCATCACTGTCTGTGTTTAATACTTCATACTTGCTGCTGTAGCCGTACATGGTCAGCATTGTTTTGTTCACATCAAGAATTTTACCCGTAATATTATCGTGGATAAAGAGTGCATCATTCGAACAGTCAAAAATCTCATGATAATTTTTTTCTCCGGCCTTGACTCTTTCCAGCGCGTTAAACAGCTGCAGCGCCATCTCAATAGAGGATTTCAGAAGATACTCGCCGGAATTTTTTATGACATACCCGAAGTGCTGAATACCGAGAACACTCTCAACCATAACCTGTCCGGAATGAGCCGTAAGAAATACTATGGGAATGTTTTTTATTCTAAGGATCTCCCTGGCAGCCTCCGGGCCCTGTATCCCTCTTCCGAGATCAAGGTCCATCAGTATCAGATCTATTGCGTCATTTTCAGTACAGAGCCTGATCGCTTTTTCACCGGAATTCACATGTAATACGTTATAACCGAATTTCTTGACAGATTCGGACATCATCAATGATATCACTGCCTCATCTTCAACAAGCAGAACAGTTTTCCTGTTATCCAAAACCTTTCCCCCTGACCCGATTTCAGCCTTTCTGTCACGGATACTTATTTTTTAATGCGGATTATACTATATACATTAATTCTTAATGAAAACTTTTTCATAAAAAAATCTTATATTTTTTAAAAATGTCTGATTATCCGGAGACTGTCTGCGGGCCCGGTATTAAAGATAATAATTATGCAGAAGAAAATACAGCCCCCTTTCCCGGAGGAGAAGGGGGCTGTTGTCTGAGAGGAAGCGATTTAAGATAATATCACTTTATTCGAAAGGTTTATCGAAACGTTTATCCATAGCGTTGTTTTTCTTCAGCAGCCCGTCCCACAGAAAATTGTTAACCATGGGTATAACCTGCTTTAGGTTTTCCGGCGTAAGCTGTTCCGGGCGGGCAAGCTTCGCAAGGAGTTCCGGACTGAGCCTATTCGTTTCTCCGAACGATTTACCGAGATTATAAAATCCGGCAAATACCTTCTCCACAAGCGCTGGGGGCTGTACCGTCAGTCCCTCGCATCCCCCCTTGCAGATTGATCCCTCGTATATAACCCCAAGCCTCTTCGCCAGCTTTTCGCAGTACTTTTCCACAAACCTGTTGTGATGAGTTTCGGGGAAGCCGTTCTGAATCATAAACATCATCCTGAGGTCGGGGCGTTTTCCCTTAAGCCCTTCAAGCGACTCTATGAACTCCTTGACCGATCCCGGCATCGCATCTACATAAAGGGGGAAGGCCAGCAGCAGGCACTCGGCCCCGATAAACACGCTCTCCAGTTTTTCAAAAGACGGCCTTTCCTTGATTAAATAATACTTATCAACGCTGTTTCCGGCGCTCTCCGTGAATCCCGTAATAAAATGTTCAAGGAGTTTTTCGGTATTCCCCGTTGCTCCGCGCGGTGATCCATTAATTATTGATAATTTCATCTGCAATCTCCTCTGCCGGTTTTGTAATCAGTTCCAGAAATGCGAGCCTGCTCTGTAAGTTGATTGCGGCGCGCTCGAATATCTCCCTGATTATTGTAATATCTTCATCATCCGTATCTCCGCACTTATCAAGGAGGAGCCCCATCACGGGATACTTAGCGTATCTTTTCATGTGGTGTACTTCGCCGTTTATATCTTCCAGGTACGGGTGTATCAGAGGGATGATGCGGTCCAGTGCGTTTTTAAGTCTGGCTGAAGGATAACCCATTACAACGGGTGACGCCAGTACTATAAAATCGGACTTCAGCACCTCACGGCATAGAATATCGCCGTCGTCCCTGAACACACAGAGCCCGGGCGTCTTTACCCAGCAGTTGAAACACCCTCTGCATGGAGAATATTTCATCTCGTTCAGAAAAAGTTCCGCTGTTTCAGCACCTTTCGCGGAAAGCCTGTTTTTCAGATCCTTTACGCTTCTGTCAACAGCTGAATCTCTACCTCCGCTGTTTAAAATCAGTACCTTCATATATTCCCCCGGCAATATGCAATATGTTGCATATTGATTTTTAAAATGAAAACTGTCAAGAAAAATATCATAAAAAAATCCCTGCATATACTATATACCTTTTTTTCATATTTGCAGGTCACTTTCAACATATGCAGAGCGTTGTAGTCAGGTTTTCCATTTTTTTATTGAAAAAACCGGTGAAACCGTATACTATAGCTCTTTATGAATGGATTCATACCATGTCATTGAAGACGATGTAAAGCAATCTGTATTCTGTTGTAAAATATACACTTCATTGTCATTCTTTTATTTCACAATATAGATCGCGTCGCTATTGCTCCTCGCGATGACATCAAACAGTTTTTTTATACTGTCAGAATTAAACAGAAAGCTTTAATAATAGCGGCGAGCGAAAACGATCTTCGCCTGCCGGCACAAAACAGGATGTTTTGAAAAAGTTGGCCGCGGCCTGAAAGGACACACAGTGATATTTTACTTTAATTCAATCATGAAATGCTATAGTTATATATTTATACTTCAATTTATCTCTTTTAAAGCGGTATTAAAATGAAAAAAATGATCTGCACATTGCTGTTGTCGGCTCTGACCCCTCTATTCGCCCTGCAGAACATGGACGATTCAGTATCAGACGGTATTATTAAAGAATATGAACTCTCCGGCGAAAAATGGAAAGAGTGGAACGCTGTAAGAGAAAACTGGATGAGAAACGATTACCGTGCCTGTCTGAAAAAATTCAGGCTGAAGATGAGCTGTGCAGGATGCACCTATATCTATATCAAAGCCGTTATCAGCATCGATAAAGAAGGCCGGATGAAAAGCTACAGAAAGACTGACGAAAATGTCTGCGGGGGAAAAATACTACCCGCTGTTGAAAAATGCTTCATGAAGCCTCTTGAAGAAAAAACCTTCCCCGATCAACTGAAAGATGCCGAATTTGAAACGATGCTGGGAACCGGGCTTATGTGCTGAAAAATCCGACGTAACAATTCTTTTTTATATTATTCACCGCAGGAAGCTGTCAATGTCTGCGCATTGATCGCTGCCTGCGGCATCGACGGTGTATTTTGTTACTAAGGCATGCCTGCTTCGCAGGCAATCCTGTGCTGCCTTCGGCAGCAAGGCTTGCATCCCCGATGCGAGCATCGGAGTATTACGCCTTGTAATAATCTGAACACGGATCTGATACAGCATATCGGTTCCGTCTCTCACCGGCCTGATGCTATATAAGTCTCAGACCGAACTCCGGGGCTACAGCAATAAGGTGTTCGAAAATGTGCGCCATGACCGTTTCATATTCCACAACATCAATTATAGTGGTAAAAGCGTAAATCTGCAGCGGTATCCCCCTCGCTGTCGGTTCCAGGAGTTTTGCCATAAGAAGCTTATCAACATTAATTCCATCGTGACTTTCAAGATAAAGTTCAACATATTTTCTGAATATTCCTACGTTTGTAATACCGCTTTTATTCAGTCTGTCGCCCCGGTCTGTTTTCACAGTGCGGGAAAGTTCTTTTAATTCATCGCTCCCTTTCAGCAGCGTCAGCTTCTTTATCCTCTTTAAAGTTTTATCATCAGGAAGAGTTATGCTGTTTATATCGAGATACAGAACACGCTTGATTCTTCTCCCCCCCGATTCCTTTACTCCGTGCCAGTTTTTAAAGGTTTCAGAGATCAGAGAATAGGCCGGGATCATGCTTATGGTATTGTCCCAGTTTTTGACTTTGACCGTACTGAGCGATATGTCTATTACCTCGCCGTTCACTCCGTACCTCTCCATCTCGATAGAGTCCCCTATCACCACAAGGTTGTTGGAGTTTATCTCAATGCTGGCGACAAAGCCCAGTATCCAGTCCCGGAAGACCAGTATTAGAAGAGCTGTCATCGCGCCGAAACCGCTGATAATCCCCCAGGGTGATTTGTTGAACAGTGAAGATATGATCACAATTATCCCCGCTATCGTCAGAAAAATCTTTATCATCTGGAGATATCCCTTGATCGAGTTCTTTCTCGAAACCTCAAACTCCTGGTAGTAGTGGTCAAGGGCGTCGATAAACGCGTTCAGCAGATATATATTATATGCGGCAAGTATCGACACAAGAAATCTCTCCAGTATGCCTCCGAATTTCGGCGTATCGGCAAATATGAATTCAGAGAATAAATAGAGAAAGGCAAATGGTAATAGTCCCGTCAGCCGTTTATAGACCCCCTTTTTAATAAGGGATTTATTGAAGGGGAACAGATCGTTCTCGGCCGATCTCTCGGCTATGATATAAATGATACGTCCGGTTGTTTTACCCAGTATAAAGCTCACCGCCAGCGCAATGACAAAACGCGTACCCAGGTCCGCGATCAGTATAAGTTTCTGATGCCAGTCTATAGAAAATATCCAGATGTTCAGTATTTCATTCATCCGCCCCTCTCCCATAATCAGTTCCCTGTTTTTCGGGAAACTGTTAATTCTTTTTATGCTTTGCCCCTCAGGGCGCCCGAGCGTAGCGACAAAGTACTCCCGGATCATTTGCGGGAGCACATTTTGAAAAACTAACCCCTTGCTTCCAAGCCTGATGTTATCAGTTTTAAAAGTCCCGTTGCCGCCTCTTCGGGACCGTTCATCTCATATCCCGGAATACCGAGTCTCGTCCTCATCTGACCCACAAAAACATCAGTTGAAAAAAACGCGTTGAAAAACTTCGAGGCAAGGCCGTCATGAAGCTCCTTGTACTGAGGCGGCCCGAAGATGTTCGCAAAGTAGGAGTGAACTATACCGGTCGAGGTAGTGGTCCCCTTGCTCATTACCATACCCTCCCTGAAAACGCGGTAAGCCTGGTCAACGTCAGTGAACCTTTCGATAATCGGATGGTCCTCGTCCACCTGCTCGTAGTTGTTTGCATAAAGCACCATATCGATCCTGTGCCCTTTCACTACCGTATCGTACGTCGTCACAGGCAGTATTATCCTGGCGTTCACCTTTGTCGCGCTCATTAATATGGATCTGTCTATCTGTCCGAATGCGTAGCCAGGTTTAAGATCATCGATGCGGAGGAAGGCCCCAATCTCGGTCCCGTATGCAGTAACATCGCCGTTCTGTTCAAGGACAAGCGACCCCATGTCATCGGCTATAATGATCATATCCCGTAGGTAGTCTTTCCCCAGATTACGGAATGCCTCAAGGGTTTCGGATTTTCCGGCACCGGTGTCCCCCATCATCAGAATGGTCGCCTCCTTCCCCCCTTTCAGGAGAACTTTTACCAGGGCCCCGTGAAACGGCAGTTTTCCCCTCTTCATCATAGTGGCGTTATGAAGGGTCAGGACCATCTTCTTTAAATAGCCGAAGTATCCGAACATGTCGCGGTTCGGACATGCTCCCACCATCAGATGATTTTTTTCATCGTCAAAAAACACGAGAGGCACCTTATCAAACCTGTCCAGCTTATCCCCTGGAACACCGAAGAGAAAAACCGCATCCGGCTGCCTTTCGAGATCATGGTCGTCGGCAATTTCAAACAGGTTGCACAGCGAGAATCCAAGCTCATAAAATGTTTCGTGGAAATAGATATTTATAACAAGCTCGCCGACTTTCGCCGGGTAGCATATCCACTCTATACTGTTTATGTCCGCAATATCGAGCGGATTTTCATCTATTTTTATGAAGTTTCCGGTCCTTTTGTTGCTCTTAGGTTCAAGAATAACCGGAGGGTTCAGCAGAATCTGCCTGATGATCCTGATGTCGGAAAGTTTCGAGAAAGATCCTCCGGGATAAGGAATGTTAACCGGTATACCGATCGCGGCCATGCCTGCTCCCGCCGGAAGCTGCCTGTATATACGGGGATGAGTCCCTGTGATATTCTCCTGTATGTCGCGGTATGCCCCCATTACAAGATCGGTCAGCTTTTCGACGGTCTGGTTGAAGGTTCTGTACGGCCTCCTGTCGAGCGTGTCACCCTCGGAATCGCAAATTACATAACGTTCGAAGCTTCTCCAGTAATTATAGAGGTTCTCTATGAAGTCGTTAAAGAGCGGTACATCCGTGAAGAATACCGCCGCATCGGGGAGAATTTTCGGGATGTAGCTCCCGTCAAGGCGGATCAGGTTCTTCAGCGTAATATGAAGCAGATGAATCTTTTCATCGGTAATCTCCCCGCCGAATACATTTAGAAGACGAGACTGATGCTTCTCCAGATCCTGAATATACCTGTTCAATACCCGCACAAAAAGTTCGCTCTGGAGCAGTTCCTCCTTTGTTTCACAGAGCCTCCCCCTGGTATGTATAATAATCTTCTGCTCTATCTCCCTGTAACTTGTAACAGCCACTCTGTTACCTCCTTTTATTAAATAATAAAAAAAGCCGGCATTTATGAACTCCACTTCATGCAGAACATGAAGGAGACAACATAAAAGCCGGCTTATCATCAACCGCCCATCGGGCCTTCGATTAATCTTCCGTATGTAAACAAAACTGATTAAACTGGATGCGATAAAAACATCATGTTAAAAACGGTCAACTGTTTTTTTTATTTTTTCGGTTTATCCTCAAAATTCTTTTCGAGAATGAAAAGAATAATTCTTTCATTCGTAACCGTGCTGAGATCTGTATGAAGTGTCCTGACCTTGAGTCCGGTTATATCAAAGATTATCGCTTCAAGAAGGGGTTTGGCGTTTTCAAGCAGCATTATCCGCACCTGCTTGATCAGCGAGTGCCCTTCATCATGTCTGGCAAGCTGCTCCTCGGCCCTGGTAAGCACCCCCTTGAGGCGCACGACTACCATATCGTCAATTATATAGGATTTCGTCTCGACGGGGCCCCGTCCCATATACTCCTTTTCAAACCTTATCATCGCTTCGGATATCTCGGCCTCAGCCATCCCTTTTGTTTTTATCTCTGCCACTCGGACTCTTCCCCGTTTTGTAATCAATGAAAATAACTTCTATTTATACGGCTTATACGGCGGTCATCATATCGTAGTTTCTGAAAATGTTTTTCAGCAGCGGATCGGTAACAATTGCAAGTACAACCCCTTTCTCCATATCATCCATGAAAACACCTTCACCGGAAAAATATTCAACAGCCCTGACCGGATCGGGCAGGTCCCTGACCATGTTGACAAGAAAGGAAAGCCTCTGCATATCCCTCTGCTGAAACGGAAGCTCCCTCTCCTTTTTAAAATCAGTCCTTGCCCGGTACTCCTTCAGTATATCGCTCAACTTTCCGAACTGCTGCAGATCGAAGCTGTATCTGGATATGAAATCCGCCGAGACCTTCTCGTCGGTCTCGACCTCCGCCATCATCAGCATTATATACTGGAACAGATGATAGTTGCGCGCAATGATCGACCTCAGAACCTCATCGGGGAGTTTTATAAAAAATTTAATGAAATCAGAGATATCTTTTATTTTTGAAAAATATGTGTTAAGCATCTCCATGTTGAACTTCGTCAGTATCATGAAAAGTATCAGCTTGTCGTTGTTCACATATGCGGAATTCAGCGCCAGCTCCAGCAGCTTTTTCTTGTCGAGAAAATACAGTATTTCATCAAGGACCCTGTCGAGCGAATGTTCATACATTGTACAGTATCCGAATACGAACATAATCAGCCGCTCCAGTTTGTCAATAGTGAACGCATCCGAGTTAATATGTTTCTGTATATGTTCCATATCGCGGAAAAGCACAAGAAAATAAATAAACTGCTGAACGACCTCGTAATCTTCGTCGGCAAAAATCCTGTCTACAAGTTCTATAAACTCATCCTGAGTTATATTCGCAAAAATCGGTCTGATCTTGTTGATCTGGGGAAATGACGAATCAGTCATAATCGCTTCAAGATAGAAAAGCTGATATCTGCTGAAACCCTTATCGTCAAAATCTTTATCCATCTGATATTCCATTATCGTATTTAACAGTCTCCGGGAAAAGCCCATCCATGGTTTTTCCCGGGCCGGTTTCGTGAAGTGAATTCACGAAACCTCACATTTTCGAGACTTTTACGAATAAATTTTACCTCGAAAATTGCGATACATCCCTGTATCACATTTACATTTTCCTGTTTTCAGGAAAATGTAAATTTATATCCGGGCCAGGATATAAAACTATCTGCGAGACAAGCTATTTTCTGCTCAATATTCTATCAACGGCAAATTCGAAACTGCGGCTGTCAATACCGTTTTTAAGGTACATCGTTATCAGGTCACGAATATCCCGTGAAAAAGCCCCCCAGTATTTTTTTACCCATCCGTCGGGGAACTGTGAAAGTTCTCTTTCAGACATCAGTCCTGTACTGTAGGAGACGAACTGCATAACCATGTTTTTCATTATATCAGCAGGGATTCTCCCCGAAATATTATTACTCTTTTTTTCAGGAACCATCTGCTTAATAATTGCGGAGAGTTCCTTATCTGTAATATCGGGTTTATACTGAAGAGCCATCTGCGCCACAAGGTCTCTGGCCATCTTCTGTATATTTATATCAGCTTTTCCCAGCTGCTCATTTATCTGCCTGGACATATTTTTCGCCATGCTTTTTACATCTACATTCAGGCCCTGTCTGTTAACCCCGCTATGCCCGCTGTTTTCACGGGATTTAAGCAGGCGGTTCAGCTCCCTCTTCTCCTCTGGAGTCGCTGTTTTCATATAATCGTTAAGAATTTTTCTTTTTTCTTCTTCAATGTTCATATAGACATATCCGTAACAGCCGGAATATTCCCGGCATTATGACTGATCCCTTTTAACGGCATCACTGCGGAGTGTTATCGTCCGGAAACACAATATTATTTAATGCTCCCCTTCAATGAAAAAAGCAATTATTTTTTATACCCGGAGTTATATGTATGATAAAATATTCAGTTTTATTCTTATACCCCGACAGTCTCATGTTTTTCAGAAAAAATGCTAAAAGAAGGAGTTCCATCCTCCCAAAATAATCCCCATTATTGTAAATGCCAGGGTTACATATCCGCAGTCGATTAAATACAGCGCCACGGGCCTCCGTTCAAAAGTATAGATAATTGATATGAACATACTTACAATGAAGAAACCGGCCGTGAAGCCGACGATCAATCCATAAACGACCGAAGGCTGTGCTGTAATTAACAAACCGATAACGAACGCCGGAAAAAAATTCATAAGCAGCGTAATAATATAAACAGCGACGGTGTTTCTCCTGAGCAGCAGTCTCCCGGTAAGATGGCTCTCCCTTGTCCACCTCTCTCCGAATATCAATGGAGAGTACCATAACGCCATGAAAAAATATGACACAACAGTGGCTGTTATCACCCCCCTGATGCTTAATGCTTTATAAGCAGCTGTGAATTCCATATTCCCCTCCCTACGCCGAGATTTAATTACTGCATTCCGGTCTCAGCCGGATGAATAAGCTCTGTGCAGATATTCAGGCGTCTATTGAATAATATATCAAAGGGCAGGATAATATACTAAAAAATAATTATAACAGACTTAAAAACTGCAGTCTGGCAGCTATGCCTCCATCAGGACACGGCCTGACTGATCTGAAGCATACCATATATTTCTTTATTAATTATTTTTTTTGATGTTTTGTCTGTGGAGTCGTTTACGGCTGATTTTTCATTATTCTAAGACCTGTTTTAACAGGGTCAGTGAAAAATCAGCCGGAACTGTTCGACGTATTGCTGCGGAAAAGAATTATTCTTTTTTAGCTTTCTTTTCTTTTTTTTCTAATCTTTTTTCCTTGATTGTTTTTTCAGGTTTTTTCTTCTCTTCTTTTTTTGTATCCTTGGTCTTTGACATTTAAATCCTCCTATACGGTTATATTGAATGCTAAAATATAAACTGCATTTTCTATAATACTCAAATCGATTTATTTGTCCAGAATAATTATTTATTTTTTTTTAAAGTGTTTACAACCTCTTAAAAATCTGATCGATTGTTCATCAGGCATGTTCCATTTCCGGCAAAAGACCGCCGGAAGAGCCCCGGCGAACAGTATGTTTTGATAAAGATCGCCGCGGCATTGCATACCCCGCATTTTATGACTGTTTTAACTCAATCACAAAATGCCGTAACAGATGCTATAATTAATACTTATCTGCTGGTTTTTATTTAAAAAGAGCTTATATTTAAATATGTCTTATTATAAAAAAGGGAGTATGCAGTGACAGGTATTTTTAATACGATATCTTCTTCTTTTTTTGTGACACAACTGTCGGTCAGCTCTATAATATTGACCGTCTTTGCTCTGTCAGCTTCTCTCTTTTTTCTCCGCGGCGAAAATAAATCATCGGCCACAACACAGATCGGATTTTCACTGATGCTTCTTGCACTGTTTCATTTTTTTTATTTTATATCATTCAGTTTTTATCATCCCCTTACAATATATCACCGGTGGTTCACCGTAACATTCATTTTTCTTTCACAGATCCATATGAGCCGTTTTATCTTTCAGTACCCGGACAACAGAAACAGTGAGCTGTCACGGATCATAATGTATCTGCAATATGCGTACCTTGTTCCTCTTATAATCTGGTACTGCATCTATACACAATCTGCTCAGCACATTTTCCGTTTCGACGGCCACTACTGGGATTTCAGCACGGAATATGCCGACAGATTGATAGGACTGGTTATAATCTGCAACTCGATATTCCATGCTGTAATTCTCGTCTTAAGACTCTTCCAGCTGAGGGACAGGGAATTTTACTGGATGTTCGCTATAGGCTCCATCTTCGTTCTCGGCGCGCTGATCCCCGCAGTCCTGAACTCTATGAACAGGGAGGGACTGGTAAAGAGGGAAAGTTTTCAGACAGCTCTGAACATGTGCCACCTGTTTTCATTCACCCTTCTGTCATTAATGCATCTTAATACGACGCGCGACAGGTTTACATTTATGGGAAAAATCGTCGGGATAAGCAGCGTCACATTCCTTGCTGTCTTTATTCTTAACAGTCATTTCACACTTCGTGAAATGAACAGCCTCTTTGAAAAGTATATATATTCCGATACCAGAATATATATACATGAAGGACTTTATGACAGCGACCTGAAATATATAAACAGCTATTCATTTAAAAATAACTCCTTTATAACAAACGGTAAATCATCGCAAAATACCCCTTATACCGGATATGAATTCTTTAATACCGCGGTTCTTGAGGAGATAAAAACCCTCCCCGATCATGACTTTGATCAGAATTTAAAAAAAATCACGGCAAATGGGGACATCTATTTTTCAGGTTATAAAAATCTTATTGCCGGCATTGACAGGTCAATACCATCCGGTTACATCCGCAGGGGGGAGGAGATTTTCAGAAGGATCTACTACCTTCAGAGCTATATATTATTCAACTATAACTACATCATGAACCTTCCCGACAGCAGATTCCGTGAAAACATGCTTAAGCATCTTGCAAAAACATCTCCGCGCTTCAGTACATTCAAAGACGCGATAATTTTATATACCTCAACGTCGGAACTGCAGGGGGGAGAGCTGAAAAGAGAGGTGCTGAAGTTTATTGAAGCGATGCAGTATTCCGGATCACAGAGATACAGAACCGGTTTTGACGGGCATCACTACGTTTCATCAATATATTATGACAAAAAAGAGGGGATAGTGTATGAGGCCGGATTCAATTACCTGATCTACAGGAGATTTATGCATGTCCCCGCAGCGAGGACAATAGCGCTGATGGTCTTTGTGATGCTCTTTATTATACTGATTTATCCTTTTTTCTTTTTCTGGACCCTGTACAAGCCTCTCCACAGCCTGCGGTCCGGCGTTAAAAGAGTAATAGACGGCGAGCTCGATTTCAGCATACCTGTATATTCCGAAGACGAAATAGGCTTCATCACGGGAACTTTTAACAAAATGGTCAGCCGTCTGAAAGCAAACAATGAGACTATTTTCAGATCAGAAAACAGGTTTCGTGAGCTTAATGACCTCCTCCCCGATTTTATCTATGAAACAGATATGGATTTAAATATAACCTACATGAACAAGGCCGGTCTTGACAAAACAGGATACAGTGCCCGGGAGATGGCAAAAGGGATCTCTTTCCGCCGGATGCTGAAAACTGAAGAGCTTGAATTACTCGAAAATTTCGTTAAAAACAGCTGCGGAGAACGTACAAAAATATTCAGTATGACCCATGACCTGATAACTGAATCCGGTAACATTTTGAAGGCTGAGAACAGGGCCGTATTTATTTTTGATAACGGAACAGCCTCCGGGTTAAGGGGAATTATCAGAGACGTAACGGACAAAGTACGTACCGAGGAGGCCCTGCTCCAGCTCCAGAAAATGGAATCAATCGGTACTCTTACGGCGGGTCTTGCCCATGACTTCAACAATATTCTCGGCGGGATTACAGGTCCGCTGTCACTCCTGTCCCATTCGATAAAAAAACACGGATCACCGGACCCTGAAGAACTCGGCATTCATCTCAAAACCATGGATGAATCCGTCAGACGGGCGACAGACCTCGTTCAGCAGCTCGTATTCATATCAAGAAGAGAAGCACCGCTGCTGATCCCGGTAAACATCGCCTCATCGATAGATCATGTCATCAGGATATGCACCAGCGCGTTCGACAAAAGCATCGAAATAGTAAAGGATGTTCCGGACTGTGTAATAATGATAAAGGGCGACCCTACCCAGCTTGAACAGATGCTGCTGAATATATGCATCAATGCCAACCATGCGATGACAATTATGCGGAAACCTGGTGAGACACGCGGCGGCAGGCTGACGATATCTGTTACGAAAATTAATTCCGATGAACATTTCGCAGCTGTCCATCCTGAGTCGACTGAAAATGCATACTGGACTATCTCGATAACTGATACCGGTATAGGTATGAGCAGCGATACAATATCAAAAGTATTTATACCATTTTTTACGACCAAGGAGAGGGGCTCTGGAACCGGTCTTGGACTTTCGATGGTTTATAATATCATCAGACATCATAAAGGTTTTATAAACATATACTCCGAGCCTGGTTCCGGCACCAATGTCACACTTTATATACCGGTACTTGACGATAAAGACGCCGAAGCCGGAAAAGTGATCAGCCCGGTCATACCGCACGGCGAAGGTATAATACTTGTTGCCGACGACGAAGAATCTATCCGCCTTACGGCAAGGCTCATGCTGGAGAGATGCGGCTACACGGTTATCACAGCATCAGACGGGGAGGAGGCTGTAAACATATACCGGCAGTATCACAGCGAAATTAAGGGGGTGCTTCTCGACCTTGTGATGCCGCGGATGTCCGGTGAACAGGTATATATTGAACTGACCGCAATAAATCCCGAAGTAAGAGTTCTGCTCGCATCTGGAATGCTCAACGACGACAGGGTCGAGAAACTGTCAGTAAACAGACACTGCATGTTTATTCAGAAACCCTACACGTTTGAAAATCTGGCGGGAGCTGTAAACACTCTGCTTAACGTATGAAGACCAGGGAGGATCCAAAGTTTCGTTATACCGGCAATACTCATACAAAAAAATCTGTCACAGTGCTAAAAAAATGTTTACAAGAAGCGCAAAATCGTTATCATTTAAGATATGAAAAAGTTATTACTCGTAAATGCAGCTTTATTAATAATGTCATTATTCCATGCATTGCCGCTTGACGCCGTTATATTTACAGACATAAACGGAACAGTTATCGACCTCGGAAAAGAGGGCATTGTAAGAGGCGGCGGGATTACTGTCCTCTGGGGGATGCCTCTATTTTTTGACGAAGAAAAAGTGCTGTTATATATAAATTCATCCTTCACAGGAAAACCTCTCAACAGGGATTCGGCATCCAAAAACAGCAGGACATACATACCGGTATCAGCCGGCATGGAATACCGTTTACAGATATATGAACTCCCGCTGTATCTGACCGGCTCGGCAGGGGCAGGGATATCCTGGTTTAAGAAAGAATACCCGCGGGCGTCCGATACGTCAAAAACTCACACTGACACTGACTACGGTCCATATGCTGACCTGGCCGCGGGATTTAATCTTGTGCTCTCGCAGAACCTTGCCCTGTTCGCAAAGGGGGGATTCCAGATATCATTCTATAACGAACAGGCGATCAAATCTCCGGCCGGTTATCAATTTCATTCAGGATTAAGAATCCCTCTTTCAGGAGAATTCAGAAGTCTCGGGGGAGTCGATGAGAAATGGAATGACACTGGAAAGATAAATAACATTCTGAAATCAAAACGGATCAAGACTGAAAAGCGCTGGGAGATCTATCCGGCACTGTTTATGCCGACGGGTAAATTCGCCAAAATGGTAAATCCCGGGCCGGGGGGATTGCTCTCCTGGAACATAAGCAGCAGGAATTTTACAACGGGAATTGAAGCGGGCTATCTTTTTATCCCTGGAAAAGAATCGTACAAAACTGAAGGTCTCTATATAAACCAGGTGCATATCGTACCTCTGGCGATAAAGGGCGGTTACATATTCAGTTTATTCCGCCAGTTAACCCTGACTCCCTCAATCTCGCTCGGGGGGGCGTTTATAAGCACAAGCTTTAACAAAATTGAAAACTTTACGAAGAAAGAGACACTGAAAACCAGGAACGGGGCTGATCCCATGACGTCAGTTTCACTTTCGATCGATTATTCAATAACCGATTCATTCAAAATGGGAATAAAGGCCGGTTACCGCAGATTCATCGAAGAGGAGATATCTCCGCAGTTTATCTCACTGGGCATTAACCTGGGGATGAGGTTTTAACAATGAGAAAATTTCAATACATAATATTACCTGTCCTGATACTTCTTTCTTCGTGCAACGTAATTTCAAAAATGGATAAAGAAAACAGCTGGAAGGAGAGTTTTACTGTCATAGTAACACCGGCCGATTCACAGCTTACTATAAGCTGGACCCCTGTTTCAGGTGCTACATCATACCAGGTATGGTATAACACAACATCGCATTCAACATCGGCAGTATGCAAAGACCATGCTCTTACAGATAAATACTTTATTCTCGACGAACTGGATAACGAAACCACATATTACATCTGGGTAAGAGTAAACTTCCCGGCCTATACAACAGAATTCGGAACACCGTATTCAGGTATACCGTTTGCCCCGACAAAGATACCGGATACTCCCGCTGCACCGGTTGTCACTTCCGGGAACTCACAGCTTATCATAAGCTGGAACGCTGTAGCGGGCGCTACATATTACAAAATAAATATTGACAAGACATACGATTTCAGTTCCGGCAATGTTTTGTCCTTTACGACAACCGGTTTAGACTATACTCTAATCGGCCTTAATAACGGCACAACCTATTATATATCCGTCTCTTCAGGAAATGCATTGGGTTCAAACGGAAAGGGGGTAACTGTCAGCGGCACGCCTCATTATGAAGCGGCATCCGGCACGCTCCCCACTGTGACAACTGCATCAATTGTTGACAACACAACTTTTACCCCGTTTATCGCAGGCAACTCCGCCAGATGCGGCGGGGAAGTGACGTCGGCCGGATCTTCAGCGGTATATAACCGCGGTATATGCTGGAGTACTGATCCGAATATGATAATCAATGTTAAAATTGTTTCAGACATAAATCCTTCAGGTACAGGCATATTCAACAATTGCAATATCTCCGGGTTTGGATCAAACACTACAATTTATGTAAGGGCATACGCAAGAAACAACTCCGGAACTTCATATGGAAATATCTACTTTTTCGATTCCGGCTATACATTCGGAACCTACCTGACTGATGGTTATGTTTTCTACAACGACGGTAACGGCGGAGGGCTTGTCGCTTCTGAAGATACCTATTCAACAGCCGGATTGATACAGTGGTATAACAATTCTTTTATCACTACCGGTGCAACCGGTACAGCTATAGGTGACGGACTTGACAATACTGAAGCTATAGTTACCGTACAGGGTAATGCTGCCAGTTATGCTGCTCATTACGCAGCGTATTATGACGCAGTCTACCTGAACTGGTACCTTCCTTCTATTGATGAACTTCAACTGATTTATACTAATCTTTATATGACAGGGAGCGGAGGAACTTTTCAATCCGCTTACTACTGGAGCTCAACAGAATATAATACTGATTCTAATTATGCCTGGTGCCTTTTTTTCAGCAGCGGGTATAGTCCTGAAAGAAGCTTAAAGAGTTCACAGTTTTGTGTACGTCCTGTACGTTCTTTCTGAAATTAATTATATTCTGATAAAAAGATTTTTACCGGAAAGAGACAGGATTTCTGTTATCACTCTGACTGCCGGCAGTCCTGTTCAACAAGTACAAGATTTTCGGTTTTATACTGATTATTCTGCGCAATTTTTACCAGTTCGGCAAAATCCTCCCCGCTGACCGAGGCTGATCTGCTTATTATCCAGAGCTGGTGCTTGAACGGAGAGCCGAGTATCGCAAGTCCCTTAGCCTCGTCGATATGTATCAGCACATAATCAACCGTCACCGGCCATATGAACTGAATCTTAATTTTACGGGGTTCGCTGCTGTCAGGTATCCACGCCCTGCCGGTGAGTGTTTTTACATCATCAGGATTATTTCTGTTTCTTCCGAGGTTAGAAACTGTCATTATCCCTTCATCGGTAACCTGGTATGTCATAGTGATACATTTCAAGCCATCCTCAAACTGGTTTGGCAGCCTTGCAATTTCGTACCAAATCCCCTGGTAAAGTTTATAATCGATTATGCCTTCATGCTTTACACCAGGTTTAAAAATGGCACAGGAAAAAGCAAGCAGCAGAACAGCTGCAGATAAAAATGACCTGATTCGCATATTGACCTCTTCTGATACTATACTGCAGATATCTGTTAAAGTCAAATTATTGTGAAAACAGCCTCTTCAGCTAAAATTTTAAAAACTGCCTTTCTTCAACGCGTCGATATCTCTTTCAATCTTCGCAAGGTGAGCCGTCAGCCTGTCAAGAGACCTCTCTGTCCTCTCCTTTTCAGATTCAAGATACGACAGCCTGTTTGTAAACTCGGCTTTCGGGTTCAGTTCGGCCTTAATCATATCGGGGCTGCGCTGATCCATGAAAGCGGCCTGGACCTCCTGCCTAAGCCCCTCCTCTCTTATCCGTGCGACGGTCTTCATGTTTTCATATCCTATTTCAGGATTGATGTCCATCGTGTACGTCTTCATTATCGTCTTCGCCTCGTTTCTGTGGAGTCGCAGCACACGGTCGACGTAATCCTCGAAACTGGCATGATATTTCTGACAGAGCTCCCTCGCCTTCAGCAGAAGGCTTCCGAACTCCTTCATCAGATGTCCGTTGCGCGACAGGTACTCCTCCCTCAGACTGGCGGTGAGTTTTATAAACTCCTCGTTTGTATCAAAGATGTTATTATAGATACCGGTCTCCTCCGCTCGAAACAGCAGAGTATGAAATATGTTCCAGAAATCGTTTGAATGGGCCCTGGCAGAAACCGGTGCCGTAGTCCTTGTAAACTGCAGGTGATGAGCATACTCATGAATGGCAGTGTACATCAGCTGGTTGTCCTCAGCGAAATTATGATTATGGATTATTATTTCCTTTTTATCCGGATAGTAGAGGCCGTCGACTTTTTTACTGCTCTTCCCGGAAAACGTGACGATGAAATCAACCTTAGTCGGTTCAATCATCAGCAGTTTATCTTTGACCTGATCCTGGTTCATACTGTATCCCATTTAAATATTCAATTATATCTTCAGGTGAAAACACAAAGCCGGCTCCACCCCGTTTAATAGCCTCTTTATTCATTCCGAAAACCGCCGAGGTTGCCTCATCCTGGGCGATTGTAAGAAAACCGGCCTCCCTCATACGGATCATCGACTCAACTCCGTCCATGCACATTCCGGTCAGCATGATCGCTATGATCTTTTTTTGAGGATACCCGAGCGCTGAAGAAAAAAGAACTTCTATCGAAGGCCTGAACCTGTTAACATGCGGTTCGGAATTGACTACTATATGCGGATGGTCCCTGTCGCCGCCAAGACACATATGCCTGTTACCCGGCGCGATGTAGGCATGTCCGCATCTCACCGGTTCGCCGTCGATCCCCTCTTTCACTGAAAATGGAGTAACGCTGTCAAGCCTTTCAGCCCACGGCTCTGTATAACCTTCAGGCATATGCTGAGCAATCAGTACGGCATATCTCTCCTTTTTCAAACCTGAAAGAATTTTTTCTATTACAGGCAATCCGCCAGTTGATGAACCGATCAGTATAATTCTGAAGTTTTGATTTTCCGATTCACTCATATTTCAATTCTTGATCCCGTTTTTACAAGCCATCATTTCTAAACACGTCCCTTTCCCTCCCCGCAAAGCCTCGGGAGGCAATACTAATTTATCTTTCCGAAAACACTCTCGAAATTTATCAGAGAATAGGGAATCGCGCATGCAAGAACAGTGCTGTCCTTCTCCCCTTTAATTGTTTCAAAATTCACCAGCATAAAATCATACTGCCAGAAACTCTGTTTTTTTCTCATCGAAAGACTGTTCACAATATTGTGCATCTGGTTTTTTTTATCTCCTGCGAACTGTTCGTTATTCGTGAGAAACCTTTCCAGCGCTTCCTGTCTCTCCGCTCCCTCTTTGAAATAGGAAAAATTCCATGCCACGGCCGAAAAATAGAGCATCAATTTAAATTGGAACGCATTGGATGGATCAATCTTTGTAATCAGAGGAGATGCAAATTCGAGGAGTATGTTGGACACCCTCCTCCCCTGATATTCATGTAAAATAGCTTCCTCGGGAAAAACGTCCAGAGGGAGCAGATTAACCTTCTGAATATCGACCTCTCTCCGCCTTTTTCTGAAATTTCCTTTTGTCATAATATTCAACCTTTATTAAAAATAAAATATTAGTTCCAGCTACCGTAAGTGTTTACGCACCAGGACACCCAGCATTGAAATAAAGTAATTTTTTGTAAAGCATTATAGCACATGTTTATTCAAACCTGTAATCCTGCGATATTACATATTTTAAAAAAATTGTTTCATTAATACCCATTTATAAATTATAAGGATTATTTATTACATATTTTAACATAGTTGCATAATTTAAAAATTCTTTCAATTCAGACTGTAACAGATATGGGGTGAAAATAATGAAGGCTGTTCTCTTTGACATAGATGGTACAATACTTAACTGCAACAGTGCCGGGAGGGCTGCCCTTATCAAGGCGACCCTTGACGTCTTCGGCACCATAGGAAGAATGGAAAAAATCGACTTCCAGGGCAAAACCGATCCCGTAATTCTGAAAGAATCACTCGCCATAATGGGTTTTACAGAACGGGATATCGATGAAAAATCGGGCCCGCTGAAAGAGAAATATTTTTTATATCTGCAGGAGAATGTAAAGACTTACGACGTTATCGTGTATCCAGGGATAAGGGAAATTCTTGAAGTACTGTCGGAGAGAGAAGACGTTCTGCTGGGACTCCTGACGGGAAATTTTACAGAAAGCGCAAAGATAAAACTCGGAAGCCATGATTTGAATAAATACTTCAAATTCGGCGTTTACGGTGACGACGCTCCCGTAAGAAATCTCCTGCCCGGTGTTGCACAGAAGAGGATGGAGGAGCTGTTCAACCTTCAGATAGAATTTAAAGACACAATTATTATCGGCGACACAATCTACGACGTGCGGTGTGCAAAATACTCCGGCGCTGTATCAATAGCCGTCGGGACAGGATGGAGCGGACGGGAAATACTCGAAAACGAGAAACCGGATTTCTATTTCGAAGATCTCGGCAACATCGATGAATTTATAAAAATTATCGGTTAAAAAGTTAGATCGGTTTTTTAAACAATTTTTTCAAGATATATATCATCTCGGCAGACCGGAGCAGATAGCACATGATAAAATACGCACCGGCTCCGGCAAATACTATAAACGCAAGGAACAGGCATTTAACGGGCAGAGCCCCGCTGCTCCAGTCGGCAAATGATGCTATCCATACAATCAGCACCGCCATCACCGCGGATGAAGCGATAAATTTCACCAGTGATTTCAGCACCCTGCTTATGCCGATCCCGCCTGTGTCCCTGTTCAGCATAACAACAAGTATCGCAGTCTGCACAACCGCAGAAAGAGTATTAGCCAGGGTCAGTCCGGCATGTCTGAGAGGAGTTTGCATCAACAGATAACCGGCCGCTACGTTGACCACAAGAGAAACCGTCGCCGCGATGACAGGGGTTCTTGTATTCTTCATCGCGTAAAACGCCGGCGCTGCTATCCTGAGTACGGCGACAAATATTATTCCGACACTGGCAGAAACAAGAGAGTAGTATGTAAGCAGCACGTCATTGTAGGTAAATTTGCCGTGCATGAAGATCACGGATATTATCGGAATACCGGTCGCGATCAGGGCCGTTGTCGCGGGAACGGCAAGAAAAAGCACTGAAGATACGGTATCGGTAAACAGTTTCCTGAACATCACTTTATCCTCAAGCACCGAGAGCCTGGACATCTCCGGCAGAATGACGTTGCCTATAGACATTATAAAGACTCCAAGTACCAGCTCGGTAAGCCTGTTGGTATAATAGATGTATGATACGCTCCCTGCGGGGATAAGGGTAGCCAGCATGTTTCCGATAAGTACATTTATCTGGTACACCGCAACCCCGAAGATTGCCGGAGTAAGCATTTTAAAAATTTTCCTGATACCCGGATGGTTGAAATCCACCGATATCCTGAACACAAATCCCTCTCTTATCATGTAGGGGATCTGGATTATCAGCTGAAGGAGACCTCCGGCCAGTACGCCCAGAGCGGCACCGTATATGGGCTCTTTAAAAAACCTGCCGAGATAAACAATACCGGTAATCATCCCGACGTTAAGAAGTACCGGCGCGAATGCCGGCGAAAAAAAATGTCCGTGCGAGTTAAGATAACCCATTGCGAAAGCGACAAATCCCGCAAAAAAAAGATAAGGGAACATCATCCTGGTAAGGTTTACCGAGAGTGACAGAATTTCCTGCGAATTATCACCTCCGAAAAACATCTCCATAACACGGGGTGTAAAAATCATTCCGGCCGAAATTATAACCAGCATGAAGAGAGCCTGTATTGTCATCACTTTCTGTGCGAGCTTCAATGATTCATCTTTACTGTCGTTCATCAGCGATTCGGTATAAACAGGTATAAAGGATATTGTAAAAGCACCTTCAGCGACGAGCCTCCGGAAAAGATTCGGAATCATGAATGATATGTAGAATACGTCTGCCGACCGTGCCGCTCCGAAATAAGCGGCCATAAGCATGTCCCGTACAAGACCGAGGACCCGGCTGCATAAAGTAGAAATGGCAACGGTTCCGAAAGAACGCATCAATGAAGGCATAACAGAATCCTTTTTAATTTTTTACTGTTTACTTTAAGATGTATATATAACATAAACGTATCAATTTTTTCAATTACTATAATACCGGCTTTCCCATCAACCTGTAAAATTATACGGATTGAACCCGCAAACGCACTCTCTGCACGCAATTGGCACTAAATTATATAATTCCGCAAAAAATATTGACAACATGAAATGATAATCTCTACTGGGGTAAATTATCATCGGGGAGTCTTTTTTTCCCGGTGAAATCCAGGATTATTTAATAACTGCTCATATTCCAATTGATACCGGGAGAGTAAACCTTCCGGTATCAATCCTTTTTTAAAAAGAATGAAAACAAAAAGTCGACCATTTAAAATAATAACGATCAGAAAGAGCATATTATTTATACTGCTTTTTGCAGGTATTGTTACTGCTCCGGGATGCAAATTATCATATAACGAAATCTCGCTTGGACAACTGATAGAAAGTGAGGGCGAGATAGATGGTTTTGCCCAGGATAACTACGGATATGTCATATATGATATTGAAGGTGAGAAAATAGTCAAGGGTCACAATATAAACAGGGAGTTCATTCCGGCATCTGTAACAAAACTTTTCACCTCCCTGTTTGCTTACGAGATACTTGGCGATAATTACTCTTTCACAACCACGCTTTCATACAACGGGAAAGTATCGAACAACGTTCTGACCGGAAATCTCTACCTTAAAGGTTATGGAGATCCGGAATTATCAATCAATGAGCTGCATACTCTTGCTGAAGGACTCAGGACAAAAGGGATAAAAGAGATAAAGGGTAACTTTTTTTTCGATGAATCATATTTTACCCCCCGTGAAATACTTGATAAAGACATGCCTTCAGAGTCATATTATAATGCCGGAGTAAGCCCTCTGACCTTTAACAGCAATATCATTTATGCACTGCGCCAGAAAAACGGAGATGGAAAAACCAGATCGGCCGATCTCCTGCCATCTCTCCCCTCTTTCAGTGCATATGTATATACAGAGGATCTGCCCTACCCGTTTTTTAAATTCAGCTATAATGAAAATAGAGAAATGTGGGGCCTTCCGGCCAGAAACCTGTGGGATAACAGACAGCAGCTCCCTGTTAAGCATCCGGGTCAGTTTACGGCAGAGATGCTGAAAGAGCTATGCATTATACGAGGAATTAAAATTCCTTCGCCAAAGAGCGGCAAGATCGCTTCATCTTCTCACATTATCACCAGAATTAAAAGCAGGCCTCTGCCCGCTGTAATAAAAAACATGCTCTTTTCAAGCAACAACATGACGGCAGAACTGATATATGCTGCCTCATCCATATCATATGCCAAAAGGTTTATGCCGAACAACACTCAGTTGAATGCTGTTGAAAACTTCTACCGCAGCGGCTTCACCGGTGTCGGATGGAATAACTTCAGATTAGTGAACGCTTCCGGTTTGACCTGTTTAAACAGGGCTACGCCGGCTCAGACATCGGCCGTTTTACTCTATATTGAAAAAACAAACAGGGATAATTTCAGGCTCGAGGATATACTTCCAATGTCCGGATGGGACGGAACTATGAGAAACAGGCTCGATCATCCGGAAAGCGCCTTCAGGGTATATGCCAAAACGGGGAACATTTTTTATGCATCGGGGCTTGCCGGTCTTTTTTACGGCAGATCCGGAAAAAAATATATCTTTACCATATATATAAATGACAACAGCAGGAGATCGGAACTAGACAAAAAGCCGGAGAGAACTGCTGATGATTTAAATAATGGCGGCAACTGGACAAAAAAAGCGACGGCTCAGACAGATAAATTTATACTGAAAATGATAGAAGAACTATGAAATATCACAACCTTTATACTTGACAAAAGCCCTTAAAGAACTAAAATAATCAAAACTGATGAAGATCCGAAAATGAAAAAACTAACACTAACCCTTTTAATCGCAATAACCGCACATTCAGTCTCTTTCGCTTCAAATTATCACGGTATGGGACGCAATGCCTACGTATACAGAAATTACGATAAAGCACGTGAATACTTTCTTCTTGATATAAAAGAAAATCCCAACAGGGGAGACTCGTACTATTTTCTCGGTGAAATAGAAAAAACGTTAAAAAACTACGACCAGTCGCTGGTTTATTTCGAAACAGCCGTTAAAAGAAGCACAACAAGGAAATTCCTCATAAACTCCTACTGGAATATAATTCTCTTATATGAGGAAAAAGGCGATTACAACAATCTTGTGAAATACTGCCGCGAACTCTGGTATAATACCGGTGACAGCTCTGCAAAAAAGAAAATCGAAACGATCGTAAACAAGACGCTCTGGACCGACAACGAGCAGGCAATACAGAAATACAATGAAGCATCTCTCCTTGCGAAGAACGGCGACAAACCCGGAGCAATGAAGCTCTACAGGGAATGCCTGTCAATCGACGGGTCTTTTCTTTCCCCGAGATTTGAGCTCGGGATGAATGCATACAACTCGGGAAATGAAAGCGAAGCCTTAACCGAACTGAATTACATAGGTGAGAGAATACCTTTCTATGCGGAGGTGCATCAGATACTCGGCACAATAAATTTTAAAAATAAAAATTATAATGCTGCAATTAATAATTTTTCATCGGTAATAAATTTCGGTTTCATCGACAAGGGTACAAGATACAATACTCTTCTGAAAAGAGGGACATGCTATTATCAGCTCAACAACTACGAAGAAGCGGAAAAGGATATATCATCTTCTCTTGAATATATTAAAAATGACAGCGAACCGCTGATACTTCTCTCTGCTATATATATCAAAAAGAAAGATTTAGACAACGCGTTGAAAACACTTGGTAAAGCTGAATCGATTTCAAAAAACGATCCTGTAGTACTGTTCCAGACCGGAAGTATTTATTATTATAAAAATGATGTAAAATTTGTTTCATACTTCGACAGGCTCTACGATATATCAAAAACAAACAGCGATATGATCAAACAGTATCTGAAGGCATTTAAACTGCTTCTGAATAATCACTTTGAAAAACATGACTATAAACGCTCGCTTGACATTTCTGAATCGATAAACAGGGTAGTAAAGGATACTGATGTAATTATCATTGCGGCAAAATCCAGCTACAACCTTCAACAGTATGCCAGATCTATTGAGCTTTTTGAGCAGATACCGCGCAATAACAGTTCGCGGCTGATGCTTGCATCTGCATATGCGCACACTGACAACAGGAACAAAGCTGTTAACGAACTTAAACTGATACTAAACGATGAATCAGCAAAAAAAGAAGCTATGAAGGATTCACTTCTTAAAACGTATATTGAAGAAATAGAAAAGGCGAGGAAAGAGGAGCTTAAAGCGAAACAGAATCTTCAGAATCAGAATAGCAACAAAAATAACACAGCAAATAATACAACTACAAACAATAAAACAAATACAAATTCTAACTCTAACACGAACTCAAATACCGGAACGAATACCAACACCAATACGAATTCTAATACAAGCACGAATACCAACACCGGTACGAACTCAAACAACGGTACAAACCTAAACACTAATACAAATTCGAATACCAGCACAAATTCTAATACCGGCACGAATTCTAATACCAGCACGAATTCTAATACCAGCACGAATTCTAACACCAGCACAAATTCTAATACCGGAACAAATTCTAATACCGGAACAAATTCTAATACCGGAACGAATTCTAATACCGGAACGAATTCTAATACCGGCACAAATTCTAATACCGGCACAAATTCTAATACCAACATCAAGAATAAATAAATTATATGCTGGAAATAAAAAATCTCACATACAATCTGCGGAAAGCCCTGTTTTTTGATAACATATCAGCCTCCATAATCGACGGGGAGATCGCAGGTATAACAGGTGCAGCCGGTTCAGGAAAAAAAATTCTAATGGATCTGCTGCGTAACAAAAAGTCGGATTATCAAGGAAATATTTTTATCAATGACCAGAACATCAGAACTGCAGGAAAAAAAAGATTAAACAGGCTCATCTCACAATATTCTTCAATAAACAACTCTGTAAATCCTGAAGCAACTGTCATGGATTGGATCCTCGGCGGCAGAATTTTTCATAAAAAAAGACTCGGGCCTTATACCGGGGTGGACAGAGAAATTGCCGTCAGGGAAATGGCACAGTTCGGGCTTGAACAGTTTGGAGAAACAAGGCTCAAATTACTCTCTGATACATCGCAAAAAATGGCATCTATCGCAAGAGCATTCTCCGCTCAGTCAGATATACTTCTCCTTGAAAAACCTGAAGCGGGACTGAACATTAACCAGAGAGTGCTGCTGACTAAAGCTCTGAAGAAATATACATCAACAGGAAACAGGTCGGTTATATTAACTTCATCGGACCTGAATTTTATTTCGGCTTCCTGCGACAGGATTTACGTTCTGGCTGATAACTCGATAGCAGAATCGGGAACACACAGAATCATAACAGAAAAGTTTATTAAGAAGTATTTCGGGGTTGAAGCGGTCGTTACAAAAAATATATATTCCGGACTGCCTGAGATACAGATAATTGATGAAAGCTGAAATCAGGTGTAATACTCAATTTTCGTTTTACCCTCTTCGGGACTCTCCGCAAATATCAGGTGGCTGAAAAAGTCGGCGTATTCTATCAGATCTAAAACGGTAGATACCGGGCTCATCAGTATTACACGGTGCCCCCTTTCTCTTGCATAATATGACACATCGATCAGGGCATTCAAACCGGATGAGGTCATAAAATTAATATTCTTCATATTAATTATCACGCTCCCCCTCTCTGTTAAATTGTGTACCACTGAAATGAAAGCATCAGAAGTTTGAATGGTAAGAGTCCCCGACAGATCCAGGATATTAAAACCTTCAAAATCGCTTAATGAATAGTTAATTCCGGTAGAGATCATGAATAAAACCTATTTTTCCTTCCATAGTTTTCCAATATATTTACCGCTGACTCCACTATCCATTATCGACAATAATTCATTATTAATTGGAGGAAAAAGTTTAATATTCGGTATTTCATCGCGTTTAAAAAAGCAGAAATCATGAAGGCGTCCCTCTTCGCCAAGCAGATACTCCCCCCCTGTATATTCACAGATAAAGCAGATATTTACAATATGCCTGTTGCCGTTGGGATCTATTGAATCGGAGATCAGGGCCAGATCACTGACCGATATGTTTATATTCAGCTCTTCAACGAATTCCCTGACAAGAGCTTCGCTTAAGGATTCACCATAATCTACTCCACCCCCAGGAAGGAGCCAGTAGATGTCATTATCTTTTTTATGGGCGATAAGCAGCAGACCCTCGCCGGTTATCAATATCCCGGCAACACGGACCCTTACATCACCGCCCTGCTCATTCAAAATTCAGCCATTCCTTTATCAATTTTTTTCAGTATATGCTCTGCCGCGGTCATCTCCGCTTTTCTTTTACTGCTTCCGGTACCTTTAGAGACTTCAACACCATTTATTATTAAGCGGACAATAAACTCTTTTTTGTGATCGGGCCCCTTCTCCTCGACTACTTCATATACAGGTCTTTCCTTGAATTTTTTCTGTACATATTCCTGAAGGGTTGTTTTGGGGTCCCTCAGATAAGTCATTCTATCAATCCGTTCAATATCTTTTTTCAGAAGTGAAAGTATAAAATTTCTGCACTCCTTCAGGCCCTGGTCAAGATATACTGCACCTATAAGAGCCTCAAATGAATTTGCAAGTATCGACGACCGGTCTCTGCCGCCGCTGAGCTCCTCGCCTTTTCCCATCAATAAATAATTTCCGAGCTTGATATCTCGTGCGACTTTAGCCAGTGTAGGTTCGGAAACAACTGCGGATTTTATTTTGGCAAGATCCCCCTCGGGATATTCCTCGAATCTTTTAAAAAGATATTCATTAACGATCAGGCCCAGGACCGAATCTCCGAGGTACTCAAGCCTTTCGTTGTCCTTGATTTTCCCTGCGGAGGATTCATTGACATATGACCTGTGGATTAGAGCCCTGTTTAAAAGATTCTTATCCTTAAACTTGACATCAATGAGATTCTGAATCAGACTGAGCTGCTTAAAACGGATCTTTTTAATGTCCTGTTCCGTCTGTTCATGTTTCTTTTTGTTAATGTTCATATTGGTAAACTATTATTTTTTTACTGTTTTACTCTCAACATATGAATAGATATCCTTGAGGCTCAGGAGCTTTTCAGCCTCCTCTTCCGGGATCTCTATATCAAATTCAACCTCAAATGCTATTACAAGCTCTACCGTGTCGATTGAGTCGGCTCCAAGATCCTTGAAAAGGGTCGCATCATCCGATAGCATCTCCTCTTCAATTTCAAGCTGATTTGAAATAATTCGCTTTACCCTGTTTTTAATATCATTCATAAATTTAATCCGGTATTAAATTTTATATCTCTTCATACACTTTACATAGTAATGAAGTTTAAAATGGATAATAATCTCAAACAGCTCCTGCTGAGTGATATTATTATTTCGGACTAATCACACTATACTTTTAACAATGTACCTGATAAATACTAAAAAAACCTCTATCTGTCAAGACATAATAAAAAAAGGGATACCCACAGGGACCCCTTCCTTATAAAAAGATAATCAATAACTATCAATCACTTATTTTGACTTTCTTTTCAACTACAAGCACATCTTTATAATAACCGCACTCCGGGCATACTCTGTGAGGCATTACATACGCCTTGCATTTTGGACAGGGTCTCAAATTTGGAACACCTATCGCTTCATGAGCTCTTCTCATTCTTGACTTTGATTTTGATTTTCTTCGCTTTGGAACTGGCACTTTAGTACTCCATTTATTAACAAATTTTGAACCCTGAATTAGCTTTAAATAAAGGGATAAATATTCTAATCAAACCTGGAATTCAGCGTTATACACTTAAACAAAATTATGGACATCTATGTCAAGTTATATTTCGCTTAAATTTAATTATTTCACAGCGGATAAAAGAAGAAGCCTCTCTTTAGCCCGCTCCACATAAACCGATTCAGGGAATTTAGTAATAAGCTTATTATAAAATTCCCTTGCCTTAATCTGGTCATTTTTCAGAGAATAAAGCCTTCCGGTATTATAATAAATCTGGTCCATTGCTATATTATTCGGATTATCAGCTTCAAATTTATTCAGAAGAGAAACAGCCTCATCGATCTTACCCTGTTCTTCAAGACATATTGCCGCCTTATTTACAGCGATTGGGACAAGGACATCATCTGATGATTTCTTTATATATTTCTCAAACATCTGGAACGCTTCGTCATATTTCTTATCTGAATACAGGATATTTCCCATGAAATAGTGGCTCATTTCATGTACAAAACCGAATTTTGTACCGGAGATAAGAGCCTTCAATTCCGCGACTGTTTTATCTTTTACTTCCTGGTTCATCGGGTCTTTTCTGTAATCATCAACGATGACCTCGAATTTTATCATCTCCTTTTCAGAGGATTTTGACAGCAGAACATAAGCTGCTAATGATATTACGAGAATTATTAAAACAGAAACCGAAATAGCAGTTATTTTTTTTGAATTATTCTTCGTAAAATCCCTGGCGGACATTAAAAAATTCTCTACGGGACTTCTTTCAATTACAATATTACTTTTCTTTTTGACATTAGCCATTGCTATTTTTTATCTCCAAGCTCTATATTAATCATATCCCCAAGGGTAACCTTATTAGGGCTGGTCTGCTTTAAAATCTTTGTTACTTCCTCTTTTTCAGACATTATTTCATAATGCTTAATACTCAGAGATAATCTTTTTTTCTCAACATCCACATCCAGTACTACAGCCTCGACAGGATCGCCGACCTTGAAATGTTCATCAATTTTTTCAATTCTGTTTCTGGAAACTTCAGATATATGGACCAGTCCCTCAACATCATCCTGAAGTTTTACAAATATACCGAATGCTGTTATACCGGAAATTGTTCCGTGAACTCTCGTCCTCGGAGGATATTTCTCTTTTACGGTTTCCCATGGGGACTTGGAAAGCTGCTTCATTCCGCAGGAGATCTTCATCTCTTTCTTATTTATATCGAGAATTTTTATCTCCACCTCCTGTCCGTTTTTAAACATTTTATTGAGATCTTTCACATCATCCCAGGAGACATCGGAGACATGCACGAGCCCGTCGATCCCGTCTTCAAGTTCTACAAAGAGGCCGAACTTCACAATCTTCTTTATTTTTTTTCTGTATACCGATCCCACAGTAAACCTTGAATCTATCGTATCCCACGGATTCGGTATAAGCTGCCTGTAGCCCAGTGTAATCTTCTTATCCTCATTATTTATGAACAGGATTTTAAATTCGGCTTCCGCCCCCTTCTCAAAATAGTCTTTCACATTGGCGCTGCTTTTCACCCAGGAGAGTTCCGAATTGCTCAGAAAGCCCTCAACATCTTCATCAATCTGTACGAAAGCGCCGACGGGAGTAATCGTAACGACTTTACCTTTTATATTATCACCGACGCTGTATCTCTCAGTCATATCCAGCCACGGATCGTTCTTCAGCTGTTTTAAACCAAGTGATATCTTTTTCTCTTCCCTGTTGATACCGATTATCTTGAAATCTCTTACTTCCCCCTGTTTGAGAAGTTTACGCTGTTTAAAAACTTTTTTCCATGAAATGTCATTTCTATGCAGGAGCGCATCAATACCCTCAACTCGTACAAATGCGCCGAACTCGACAAATTTTACTACTTCACCCTGAACAATATCACCCTCATTATGCTTCTGTATAAAATCATCCCAGTTCTTTTTGCTCTGGACATCAAGAAAGTCCTTTCTGGAAATGATCACTGATTTCTTTACAAAATCCACGGTTTTAATTACAAAGGTATACTCCTCCTCCGACTCAGACAGCCCCTTCAGGTCCGCCGTCAGCGAATAGGGAAGAAACGTATTTATTCCTGAACAGTTTACAATTTTGCCTTTTGAACTTGCGGATATAATTCTTCCACGGATCTCTCTTTTTCCGCTGTTATACAGCTGAATAAAATCCTTCCACCCCTTCTCCATCTCGGCGGCTTTTCTGGAAAAATGATAAACTCCATCAACAAGTTTTTTATTCATAAGCTTTACATTGAAAACATCACCAACTTTCGGTGTTGTATCAAACTCGTCAAGGGCAACCCGTCCATCCGATTTTGTGCCTACGTTTACATAGGCAAATCCGGAATCAACTGTTACAACTTCTCCTTTTACTATCATTCCCGCTTCAAGTTCATCAAGAGCGGAGTCGGCAACCGATTCCATATCGATAGCATCGAAGTTATCATCTGTAATTTGGGTCATACCTGCACCTTATTCTTATATCAAATTCGTTGTTTCGACTTTATTAGTTCTTCAAATTTTTCCACTACTTCTTTAAAAGTCATATTTGAAGTATCAAGATGAACTGAATCGACCGCTTTTTTTAAGGGCCCGAATTCCCTGTTTTCATCCTTAAAATCACGCTGTATAATCTGATTTCTGATAAAATTTTCGTCAACATATTTTCCCGAATCCGCGTATTCTTTGACCCTTCTTTTAGTCCTTTCATCGACCGAAGCGTCAATATAAACCTTAAGATCCGCGTCGGGGAAAACGACCGTTCCAATGTCTCTTCCATCCATTATTATTGAACTGGAACCCGCCCATTTTCTAAGCAGCGAAGTGACAAAATCCCTTATTTCCCTGTTGTTGGAGAACAGGCCGATTTTTTCTGCGACCTTTTCATCCCTGATCAGCAGCGAAATATCTTTGCCGTCAAGAAGCGTTGTAACATGTCCATCCGGGTTGAAAATCTGTTCTATATTCACATTCCTAAGCTCGCCAACCGGATTATTCACAGATAAACTCTCACCATATTTCTCCATGAAATACCAGGTTATCGCTCTGTATATCGCACCCGAGTCTATATATTTGATACCGGTTTCAAGAGCGGCCCTTCTGCAGACGCTGCTCTTCCCTGAGCCTGCCGGGCCGTCAACAGCAACTACTATTTTATTTTTACTATTCATGTCATTCACTATCAATCGAAAATTCTTTGATTTCCGACAGTTTCGGCAGATCTGAAAGTTTATTCAGCCCGAAATACCGAAGAAATTCATCAGTAGTTCCGTAAGCGAGAGGTCTTCCAGGGAGATCTTTTCTGCCGACCGGTTTTACGAGGTTCCTTTTCATCAGATTCGCAACCATCATTCTCGACGAAGCGCCCCTTAGTTCATCCACGTCGGCCAGCACCAGAGGCTGTTTGTAAGCTATGATCGCCAGTGTTTCCAGCATCCCCTTTGAAAGGCTCTCTCTTTTCCTTAGTCCTAGAGCATGCCTCAACTGTTCAGCAAAACGTGCATTAGTTACAAACTGATAACCATTGGAAAGCTCGGCAAGCCTGATCCCTCCGTCCCTCTCCTCATATTCATCAACCAGTGAATCTATTATTATTTTTGCCTGGGTCGGATCTATCATAAAATTCTTCACAAAAAAACTGATAGGCACAGGATCATTGCTGAGGAAAAATACAGCCTCAAACAGACTTTTTAAATCGTGTTCCCTGTCGATCTCACTCTCGACAATCTCTTCTGCTTCGTTTTCAGATATCTCTTCACTGTTAATCTGGCTGTTTTTTTCCGAGTCACCCATAATTAACCCATTTTTTATTATAATTTAAGCGCTCTAACAGTACCTTAATGCGCTGCATTTCTTAAATCTGATATTTCATTATTTACAATTAAAATTTAGAACGAGAAACCTGATTCTGTCAAAAACAGATATCATGACAGCGGTTGTTATCTGAATTTCAGTTTTTTCCTGATCCTTTGAAATAAAAGATGAAATAATTTATTCATTAACAGCCGGGATAATTGTCCACCAGTAACTAATCAGCTATCAAGACTTTCAAGAGAAAAATTGCGGAATATTTTAATATCTCCAAAAACTTTGTGCTGCTGAACTTTTATCATGCAGGTTTTTGACATTTCAAGAACGGCCAGAAATGACGCTATTACTTCAGCTTTTGAAGGTTTTTCAGAAAAGATTTCTATAAAAGAAATAGATTCGTTCTCCTTCAGTAACTCTGTAATATATTCAATTCTGTCACTGACGAGTATTTCGTCAAATATAATTTCCCGTGTATCTACGGTTGTTGTGGCGTTTAAAACATTGGAAAACGCCTTCAGTAGCTCATATAATGAAACTTCAAGATAGAGCTCCTCTTCCCCCATGTCTTCCGGGGCGTTATTTCTTATATATACATTATTCTGCAGCTCATACATCTCTCTGAATTCATCAGACATTTTCTGATATTTTTTATACTCAAGGAGTTTCTGGATCAATTCAGGCGGCAGAGGCTGGGTGAAATACTCATCCTCGACTTCACCTGTGGGTAAAAGGGCCCTGCTTTTATAATATATCAGTTCTGAAGCCATTAATATGAAATCGGAGGCAATTTTTACATCCATATCCTCCATCATCTTCAAAAAAGCCAGATACTGTTCAGTTATCTGCGAGATCGATATTTCAGTAATATCAATCTTGGATTTTTTGATCAATTCCCATAAAACATCGAGCGGACCGTTGTATTTTTCGATATTTACGATATAGGAATTCTCTTTTTCCGATCCTTCCGGATTTATTATTTCGATTTCTGGCATGTTTTTTATTTTTTTTTTAAATTTAGGGAAAAAATATCCCCTTAATAAATTAAGGGGTTTGAGGGTTCTCTAATGCAAGAGAAAAACAATTATTAAAAAAAATTTTACGATAAAGCCTTTTCTGCTGCTTTCTGGAGTCTTTCCGGCGGAAACGGTTTTACGACGAAATCTTTCACACCAAGTTTGATAGCTTTTGTCAATAAACTCTCCTGTCCGAGAGCAGTAACCATTATAATTCTGGCGGAGTTATCTACAGCAAGAATCTCCCCTGCTGCTTCTATTCCATCCTTTTCTCTCATGGTGATGTCCATA
>CAYTNW010000017.1:0-72260 GCA_964439325.1 uncultured Leptospirales bacterium
GGTACAATGATCATGAATTTCTTTCTGAAAGTATTCTTGATGATGAAAAAGAAGCAGAATTTTTCAAAAACATCAGGTTAAGATTAAAAGAAATCAGAAAAGAATTAAAGATTACACAAAGAGAGTTTGGTGAATCTGCTGGGATTGACCGAAGGTATGTCGCTAAAGTTGAATGCGGATCACAGAATCCATCTTTCAAATTTCTCAGAAGTATATCAATCCGTCACAAAATCTCAATAGATTGGCTCCTGTATGAAGTAGGAGAAAAATTTGTAGCTACAGATGAAAACAGTTATGGAAAAGAACTGGCTACATTTAAGAAACTGCTCGATAAAGGATCTGCTGAAGATATTGATGTGATTGTTAAAATGATCAGTAAAATAGTTAACTGATATAGAGAACTTTATTTTGAATTGAAAAGGGGGCTTTGAAGCCCCCTTTTTTTATTCTTTTCCATAAACAGGTGGATAATTGGTAATATCTCTTATGTCTTTATACAGGGGTTTCATTTTTTTATACATTTTCATATAAACTTTTTCAAAAAGCTCTTTATAAATTTTACTGTTTTCCGGATCAGGCTCATATGTTTTAATTACCCTGGTCATCGAATTTATAGCATCTCTGAAGCTGCTGAAAGCATTTAAACCTACTGCGGCATCTATTGCGGCGCCAAGCGCAGAAGTCTCATAAGTATGAGGCTGTTCAGCAGTAAGGTTAAAAATATCAGCAGTGAGCTGCATCGCCGTTTTGCTTTGAGACCCTCCACCGGAAATCCGTAATTTTTCAATAGTAACTCCATTTTTCTTCTCAGTCCTGATTGCTCCCTCTTTAAGCGCATAGGACAATCCTTCAAGTATCGCTCTGTAAACATGGGACTTTGTATGAACATCGCCAAAACCTATAATTGAACCCTTTGCTTCAGGGCCGGGAATTTTAACACCTGGAGACCAGAATGGTTGAAGCATCAGCCCCATAGAACCGGGGGGAATACTGGCAGCCATCTGGTCGAGTATGATTTCCGGAGCAATTTTTTTCCTTTTAGCCAATAATACTTCATTATGAGCAAATTCATGCTTGAACCAGCTGACCATCCAGTATCCGCGATAGACCATGACCTCAGTATTGTATGAACCGGGAACAGCGCTTGGATAGGGTGGTAAAAAGGGAATAATCTCGATATATTTTTCATTTGTAGTTTCGATTGTAGCAGTTGTTCCAAAACTGAGACACGCGATATCAGGAGAAAGACAGCCTGAACCGAGTACTTCACATGCTTTATCAGCTGCCGCTGCAAAAAATGGAATTCCGGCAGGAATCCCTGTGCTTCTGGATGCAGTCGCAGAGATATATCCCAAAATTTCAGAGGGTCTGGAAAGCTGAGGGAGATGATTTTTACCTATATATGGAAACATCTTCCATTTTAAATCATTCTGATCGGCCCACTGCTGTTTTTTAAAATTGAATGGAACATAACCGACCTGGTTTCCCGTAGAATCGACAAAATCACCGGTTAATTTATAGGTAAAATAACCTGAAAGAAAAAGGTATTTGTATGTCCTGTCCCAGATTTCAGGCTGATTCTGGCAGATCCATGAAGCTTCACATTCCTTCATAGCATAGACTGCTGCATCATAAAGATTTAGAATCTTCATCGGGGCTTCCAGATAAAAAGGGGGCCAGTTCGTTTTTTCTGCCTTTCTTCTATCAAGCCATATTATTGCAGGCCTGAGAGGATCGCCGTTTTTATCAAGATTTACCATTGTATTGCGTTGTGTGGTTAAAGTAACACCTTTAATACACTCTTTAGCAACAGGGATATCGTTGAGAAGTTTCCTACATGTATTTGACAGGACTTTCCAGAAATATTCAGGATTCTGTTCTGCCCATCCAGGATTGACTGAAAAATACGGTTCAATTTCTGTTTTACAAATTTTAAGAAAATTTCCTTTAAAATCGATAAGGGCTATTCTGATTGATTGCGTACCGGCATCTATCGATAAGATACATTCATTGAATTTCTTTTTGGAAGACATAGTAAACTCCTGATTAAATGATATCTGAACAGGACTGGATAGCCGTTTCAACAGTATCAAAAATTTTTACATAATCAGTTAAGCCTACTATCTCCATAACTTTTTTTAAATGTTCAGATAAACCTGTAAAAATAAAATCACCATTTTCCTCTTTCTGCATATGTATTATTTTAATAAAAGAGGAAATTCCCGATGAATTGATATAGCTTGCTCTTTCAAAATCAAAAATGTATATATTCTTTTTCACACTGTTTCTGATTTCAAAATAAGTTTCTTCCAGTAATTGATCTGCTTCTGAAGTAATATCACCCTCAAGGTATATTACAGGAAATGTTTTTTCAATTTTCCAGTTTAAATTAAATGTACTCATCTGAATATCATTATTCCTTTTTTAGTGCTGAATATGGAACAGAATAATCACCCTTTGCATTCCATAAAGTATAACCGCTGCAACCGCTCTCTTTTGATCCATTAATCTGATAAAGTATATAACCTGGTCCCCAGGTGGGAGATAATAGGTTAAAAGCCTGTAGATATGGTCTCAAACTGACGGAGCTATCTGCAATCTCATAACCTCTTATTCCACCATCTTTTATTATGAAATAAGGTCTTAAACTTTTTTCAGTATGGTTATAAAACCTGTTTCCAAAATGCGAAGGATATACCATCGGACAAATTGCGTCAACGATATGGGACAGATCCTCCAAATCCTGGCCGATATAATTACCAAAAAAATACCAGGAATTAAAACCGTAGATGTCTACAGATACTGGTATTTTTAAAGATAACTTAGCTTTTTTAAGAAAATCAAATAAAATTTCAGATTTATAAGTTTCTTCATCTTTTTTAAATGAAAAACCACATAAATGAATAGAACCATCTGATGGAAACCTGATATAGTCAAACTGTATTTCATCAAATCCGAGTTTTTCTAAATTTTTTGCAAGATCGATATTATAATTATGAACAAACTCTGAAAAAGGATCAACCCAATATTCACCAGGTGCTCCTTTCCAGGGTAATCCGGTATTTTTATTTTTAATGGCGTATTTTCCATTATATGCGTTATATAATTTTTGATCTTTGAATACAACAATTCTAGCAATTGAATAGATATTGTTTTCTTTAAGTTTCTGTAAAATTCCTGAAACGTTTACCGATTTTTTCTGTGATTTTATTTCTACAGCGGTCTTACCTTCAGCTTCAAAATAAATATTGCCGAAATCGTCTTTCATATCTATTACAAAAGAGTTTATTTCACTGTTTTTAGCGATATTAATGTATCTATTGATATCCTTCTGTATTGCGGGGATGCTGATATATATAGCATTTTTACCGGATGCTTTAATGGACCTCTTTTTCTTTACCTGGTTTGGAAGCTTTATCGAGATAGGGGGATTAACCCCAGACTCATCATTTAAAGTCGCTGATATAATATCCTTTCTGCTAGAGATTTTTTGGATAATTCTATTATATCTTTCTAATGGTTGAATTCCTGTACCGCCATCCATGTATACTGAGAGTCCGTCCGAAAAGAAAATTTTTTTATTAAGGATACGTATATCATAAATTATCGATTTAAGATTTTTTTCTTTTGGCAGATATAGTGGCGTAAATTTTTTTAAACCTGTTTTCTTCGCGAATAATCCTCTGCCAAAATAAAAACCTGCATACAATGATTCTTTATCAGTATAAAGAGCTGATGATTGTTCAGGTATAGTAAGAGTATCAGAATATGGTTCTCCAGGGAGTCCGCTTCCTGAACTTTTAAAATCCGTACCGGATGATTCAAGTATTCCGTTGAAAGCAGTACCTGTATATATTGTATTGCCGGATATTGAAAGTGAGGTTATATAATTTCTTTTATTTAATCCACTGAGAGGAATTTTCTTCCAGTTAATCCCGCCGTCTACAGATCTGTATAACGAATGTTTGGTTGCGAGCACGAGGTTTTTTCCATCATCGGGATCAACTGCAAAAGCAGATATTTTTCTATAACCGGGATCGGCTGTATAAATACTTCTTCTTTTAAAATCCGGAGAACTGATATTTTCCCATATCTGATCTTTAATTTTAAGTTTGAATATTCCGGAAGAAAAAGTTGTAAGATATAGATAGTCATCTGCTTTGTGAATTCTGATCGGAATAATTGAATCTGGCAGGCCTTTGTTTAAAGAACTCCAGGAGTTACCTTCGTCATAAGTGACCTGAATTCCTTTTTCAGTTGTAGCGACATAAATATTAATATTTGAAGATGATCTACATGTAATAGTGATCAGAATAATAATTATAGTAATTGTAAAAGTTATACATAGAGATCTTCTTTCTGACATTTTAATTCTCAAATTTTTTGTTAAACATCTCTTCATTCATAATTGAATATGTATAGCCCTGTTCAGTCAGGAAAAGCTGTCTGTTATGAGCGAATTTTTCTTCAACAGAGTTTGATGTAATAATTGTATAGAAATATGCGAAGTTATCGTTCTTTTTTGGTCTGAGAACCCGGCCAAGCCGCTGAGCCTCCTCCTGGCGTGAACCGAAAGTTCCTGATATCTGTATTGCAACATTCGCGTCTGGAAGATCGATTGAAAAATTCGCTACCTTGGATACAATGAGGTATTTAATTTCTCCGTTTCTGAATTTTTTATAAAGATCCTCCCTCTCGGCAATAGGAGTGCTCCCTGTTATCATAGGAAAACCGAGAATCTGTTTATACTCTTCAAGTTGAGATATATACTGTCCTATTATAAGAATGTTCGAATCAAGATGATGTTTGAGGATCCTTTTTACAAATTCGATTTTTTTTGGATTTTCAGATGAAATTCTGAATTTCTCTCTATCCTTTGAAAGAGAGTATTGAACCCTCTTATCTTCAGGCAGTTCAATACGTACCTCTGTGCATAAAGCCGTAGCTATCCATTTGGATTTTTCGAGAATTTTCCATGGCATATCATATTTCTTTGGGCCGATCAGACTGAATACATCTGATTCAAGTCCATCTTCCCTGATAAGAGTCGCGGTGAGACCGAGTCTTCTTTTACTCTGTATTTCGGAAGTCATTCTGAAAACAGGTGCCGGCAAAAGATGAACTTCATCATAAATTATAAGTCCCCAGTTTTTTGAGTTAAATAAATCGAAATGTAGAAAGCTCTCTTTTTTGTTTTTTCTATATGTTAAAATGTTGTATGTGGCAATTGTTATCGGTTTTATCTCTTTTTTATCTCCAGAGTATTCACCTATCATATCTTCAGAAAGTAATGTCTTGCTAAGGAGCTCATCTTTCCATTGTCTTAAGGCAATGGTATTCGTGACAAGTATAAGAGTTTCAGACTTGATCGTAGACATGACTCCTATTCCTATAATGGTTTTACCGGCACCGCATGGTAAAACAACAACCCCGCTCCCCCCATCAGGACCACCACCTTTATAAAAAGCATTTACTGAATCGTTCTGGTAATCACGAAAGTTTAAACCGCTACCATTTTCCTCAACAGGACGAATATTAATTTCACAGGGGTCTCCTTCATCATAGCCTGCAAGGTCTTCAACGGGGAAACCGATTTTAATTAGTGCCTGTTTAATATGTCCGCGGAAAATTTTTTTAACTTTTATGTTACATAAATCTACTCGTTCAGTAATATAGTTCTGAAGTTTTTTATTGTAAAGAATTTCATTTATAAGAACAGGGTCTGAAGAAGAAAGTATCAGGTCGTCTTTAACCATAAAAAGTTTCAAGAGTCCGTATCTTTTCATCTGTTCATTTATAGTTGTATAAACAGTATCAGGAATATCGTACTTGGAGTAGAGTTCAAGGTAGTGTAAAATGTCTTTTACATTAAGGCCGGATGCTGCGGCATTCCATAGAGATAGAGGAGTTATCCTGTACGTATGTATATGTTCCGGACTTTTTTCAAGTTCAGAAAATTGTGATACTGAATTACGCGCTTCTTCGAAAGCCGGATTATCAACTTCAACAAGAAGTGTATTGTCACTTTGTACTATAACAGGTTTTGTCATTTTATCATCGCAGTTAAAAATTTATTTAGTCCGGTAAAAAAAATTGTCAATCTATAAATTAATTAGGATAAAAGTACTGTTTAAAAAATTAATTTATAGGTCCTTTATTATATAGATATTTTTCAGTCTCAATTACTGATATAAATCTTTCTAAAGCGTTCTCATAAAGATTCAACTCTTCACCAAAGGAGTTTCCTGATTCTGAAGGGATCTCTATAACATTGTAGCCAAAATAAGAGCTCTGAACAAACAGCTGTAGAAAAACTCCATGATCTTCAATAGTTAGTTCTATGTCGTTAATTGAATCAAGATTATAACCCTTTGTTTCTGATAACGGATCTGTTATATTAAGCTCTGTAACTTTATTAAGATAATCAGTAAGTTCATTATAAAAAGAAATAATGTTTTCATCAATTTTATCATAATCGGAATTTTCCAGTATTCTGCTGCAGTTTATTATATCATAACCATAATCCAGATTGTTTATAATATTCGGTATATCTTTAACAAAACCAGGTTCTTCTGTTTTTAACGTAATCAGATAATTATAACCGAGATCGCGGGCAAAGTTTATAGCAGTATAAAGACAGCTTCCATAGCCAAGTTCCTGGTCGTGTTGTATTATTTTAACGGTTTTATAATCACCAATTTCTTCCATTAGATCATAATCGGAACCGTCATCAATGATGAGAAGATCAGCTTTATCAAAATTAAGTATCTGTAAAATGGCGCTTTTGATAAACTCAAGATTATTATATGATATAATTGTAAAAAGAATACTTTTTTCCATTATTATTCCGGTTCATTAAAGAATATACCATATTAAAAATATTGGTTAACTAATCAATATAATATTAGCATCTGGATACAAAAACAGTATTTTTCTATAATTAATATTTTAATACATAATTGTAAAAAATTATTATTGAAATTGGAGAGTAATTATATAGATTTAATTGACCGCTGATTGTAATAAATTACCTTTGCTTTTTTACATGATTTTAAAGGAGTAAAATATGGCAGTTTTAATAAAAGATATTCAAAGAAATAACAATGAAATAATAAGAATTGAAGTTTCTGAATTCAAGGGAATGGAGCTGATAAATATTCGTATCTGGTACGTTGCCGGCAGGGATATGGATGGAAATGAAATATATAAACCAACACAGAAAGGTGTTGCTCTGAATATTACAGAGTTTTCAGAATTGAAAAACGGGATTGATAAACTTGAAGCTTACATTAAGGATAAAAAAACAGGTAAAGTTCCTGAACAGCCAGTTCCTGCAAATAGAGCCGATTATTCTGAGGGCATACCTGATCAGGATGAAATAGATCAGTCAGAGAATGATGAAAAATAATCAGGGATTCGATTTTAAAATTCAATATTCAGAAATGCAATATCATCATTAATTTTTGCACCTTCTGTATACTTATTAACACTTTCAAGTAAACTGTTACAAAAATCTTTTCCGCGAAGATCATGATTGTCTTTGATAAACCTGGCGAGCCTTATCTCCCCGAAATCTTCACCATCCCTGTTTTTCGCTTCTGTTATACCGTCAGTATAGAGACAAAGCCTGTCCCCGTCACCAACAGTTATTTTTTTCTCCTCATACTCAGTTTTATCTGAAATACCGATAAACCATCCGAATGAATCGAGAGCGATTATCTGATTTTTTGAAGACTTATAGTATAGCGGCCTTGTATGGCCGGCATTGGAGTATGTAAGCGAGTTGGATGCTTTATCATATATCAGATAAAAAGCTGTAATATATTGCATGTCAAGAAGAGTACCTCTCAGCTGAAGGTTAATCTCTGTTAAAAGACTGGCTGTATTGGGAAATTTTTCCGCATAGATACTGAAAAGCATTTTTGACATAGTCATGGTCAATGCAGCAGGAATTCCGTGACCGGTTACATCTGCAATAAGAAAAGCTGTTCTATTCTCGTCAATTTTATAGCAGTCAAAAAAATCACCACCAATGTCTTCTATTGGGCGATAAATTCCGCTAATAGAGGGATAATTAATAAAATTAAAATCATCCGGTATTATATACTGTTGAATTTTCTTTGCTGCTTCCAGCTCCCTTTTAATCAATAAATTCTTCTGGAATAATTCAGAATTTGCTCTTTTTAATCTTAGAAGAGAAAAAACCCTTGCTATCAACTCCTCCTCGTTAACAGGTTTAACAAGGTAATCATCAGCTCCTATACTGAGACCTTTTATCTTTGAATTAAGATCATCAAGACCAGTCATTACAATTACAGGTATAAATTCTTCACTGACCCTTTTTTGAAACTCTTTTAGAAAACCGAAACCATCCATTTCAGGCATTACTATATCAAGCAGAATAAGGTCATAATCTCTTTCTTTAAAAAGTTCAAGGCCCTTGATACCATTTTCAGCTTCAAAAATATTAATATTTAGATTAGTAAGCACCTTACTGATGAATGTTCTGTTAAGTTTGCTGTCATCAATACAGAGAATGTTATACTTTTTGGAATTGTCTTTTTTTATCATTGTTAATTATTTATACTATATTTATTTTGTTCAATTATAGAATAATTAAATATTAATTACAACACTGTTTTTTAGGAAAATGATGAAAATACTGTTTATACAACTACCTTTTATTGATCACGCATATGGCTATGTTAATGGAAATATTGACTATGCTCCTGCTGTTATTTCATCCTATATAAAAAAAAATTTCAAGGAAGTTACATGTGAAACTTTACCGGCAGTAATATCCAATTTCTGTTCGGATGATATAATAACAAAATATGCAGTATCCATAGCGCCGGATATAATATGCTTTACATCATATTTGTGGAACATTGAAAGAAATATTCAGATATCCGGAAATTTAAGAAAAGAAATGGAATCTGTATTAATTATTTTTGGAGGTCCCGAAATTTCGGAAGGCTCCGTAGCTTTATCAGAAAATCATTCTGAAATAGATATATTTGTAAATGGGGAAGGGGAGTGGTTTTTTAATAAGTTTTTTTCAGGAGATGATATAAATTACATCGACATAAATGGTAACTCGGTAGCAGTTCAGAGCATCAATGAATTAATAAATAAAGAGGACATAATTGAACCGCTGACTGCAAACAATCTCAACGCTTTCATAGATGGTTCAGTTTTTATGGAGATGACAAGGGGATGCCCTTATAGATGCAGCTATTGTTTTTATTCAAAAAATCATAATAGATTGAGAGAGCTTTCATTTTCTTTGTTAACAGATGTTTTAAAAAAGAGAAAGGATATAAAAGAGATCTATATATTATGCCCGACTTTTGACAGATCTAAAGATTTTATTCAGAATCTGAAAATATTAAAATCCCTGAAACATAATGTAAGCCTCCATACAGAAATAAGAACTGATAAAATTACACCGGAGATTGCCGGATTAATGTATGAAGCCGGATTCAGAAGTCTTGAAGTCGGGCTTCAGACTATAAATAAAAAAGCCCTTGATAATGTACAGAGGGAGAGTAATCCGGAAAGAGAACTCGATGGAATAGAATGTCTTGCTGATGCAGGAATAAAATTAACCATCGGGATAATACCGGGATTGCCGGGTGATGATATTTCCAGTTTTAAAAAAACTGTGGATATATTGTGCGACAGAGGATTTGAAAGTTTTATAGAGCTTTATCCGCTGATGATACTGCCTGGAACAACTATAAGAGAGAAAAGTGATAAGGATAGGATAAAATATCAGGATAAACCACCGTACTATTTTCTTGAAGGATGGAATTTCAGATTTGATCAGATAAAAAAACTGGAATCTTATATAGAGAATAAAACCGGTATGTCTACAGAGATCTTTTATCTGCCGGATTTTAATGAATCTGATGATATATTATTTAACAGAGGATTGTTTCTGAAAGACAATTCGAGTTTTATAACACATGAAATAATTTCAGAAAAAATTCATACTGTAGTTGCTGATCTGCATATAAGAATAACGGATATTGATAAAATATATGAGCAGATAAAAGAACTGATAAAAGGTTATGACAGAAACAGGTTATATAATATTATTCTGTATACTGATGAAATTCTTGAGAATGATTTTTTTGTTAGAACAGTTTCAGAATTTGAATCAGATTCGTTTTACAGAAGATTAAATGTTTTTAACTCATTCGCGGAGAGATCCATTTTTCATTTTTTTCAGGTAATAGAGAATATAGAAAAATATTTTGAAGCTGCAGGAATATATAATTTTATAACTCCGGTATTATTGGTAAAACAGAATTCTGTAAGTGAAATTATTAAACTCAATTTTAACGATATTCCGCTATTAATTGAGGATGGAATATATCCTCAATTAATGGAATTTCTTACTGAAAACTATAGTGAAAATCCGGAATATGTAGCCTTTAAAAATTCGTCAGAGATGCAGAACTTTTATAAAGATATAGATGTGGACATAGTAAAATTTCCTTATAATTTAGGACTTTGTGAATTATAAAAATTTTATCTTAAAGAATTAATCTCGTCATTCATCTGTTTCAAAGCTTCAGCTGAAGCTTCGTCATACCTTAAATTTTTCATTGTTTTATAAGCGTAGTTAAGAGAACTTGAAGCATTAATTCTGTGAATCCAGATGTCCGAAGACCTTTTAATAACTTTCATAACTTCTTCAATACTTCCTCCCTGGGCTCCTACGCCAGGGATTAAAAAAGGAATTTCTTTTCCTGAGTTTAAAAAAATATCGGAAATTTTTTCAAGCTGTTCGGGATAAGTAGCGCCGGCAACAGATCCGATTCCTGGATGGTACCATTTTACTATCAGACCTGCGACATGAAGAAACATCTCCTTATCGCCTGACTTAATATCCTGAATCTCCCCGGAACTGCTATTCGAGGTTTTTGTCAGAATATAATATCCCTTATCCGGATAATCTTTTATATAAGGTTCAATAGAGTCATAACCGAGATATGGTGAAAGGGTAACTGAATCAGCCTTGAAGAATTCAAACGCTTCTTTTGCATATGATTTTGCAGTTTTTCCAATATCGCCCCTTTTATAATCGAGTATGACCGGAATTCCAGCCGATTTGAATATGCTTATAATTTTTTCAAGAGAACTGATCCCATCAATACCATATTGGGCATAGAATGCATAATTAGGCTTAACTGCACCCGGCATAATGTTTTTTCTTATATGAGTATTAAGAATATTCTCATAAAATTTGAAGATACGTTCACCAGGGGTACCGTCTGTTTCCGGGATATCCTCAATTACAGGGTCAAGACCCATGCAAACGATGCTTGAATATTTTTTTGAGCTGTTTTTAAGCAAATCGAGATAGTTCATCTTAATTTAATTCCTTCCAGTAAAGTTTTATAAATTTCATAATTCTCATTATCGAAGAGAACAAAACTAACATCAACAATACAATTTTCCTCTTCCATAAATTGAAGTACTGTTTCAATAGCGATTTTTGCGGCTTCGGTTTTGGGATATCTGTAAACCCCTGCTGATATTGCAGGAAAAGATACCGAATTCAGATTATTCTGTTTAACAAGAAGCATAGAGTTCCAGTATGAATTCCGGAGGATTGCAGCTTCGTTATTCTTTCCATCACGGTAAATCGGGCCGGGTGTGTGTATAACATGTTTTGCCGGAAGATTATATCCTTTCGTGATTCTGGCTTCGCCAGATTTACAACCGTTAAATTTTCTGCACTCTTCAAGAAGAGAAGGGCCTGCCGCTTTATGTATTGCTCCATCTACACCGCCGCCGCCGAGAAGAGAAGTGTTGGCTGCATTTACGATGGCATCGCTCTTTTCAACAGTTATATCACCTTTTTTTATTGTAATATGTTCTAAAAGTTTTATATTCATTTTATTTCTCATCTGCGCAATCTTTAACTTCATTTCTGAGAAGTTTCAATGCATGAGGAATCGCTTTTTCAACAAATTCTATATTTTCAAGTGCGCCTTTAGGACTCCCCGGGAGATTGATTATAAGAGTTTTTTTTCTTATACCGGAAACTGCTCTTGAAAGCATCGCATGAGGAGTAATCTGGAGTGATCTCATCCTCATAACTTCGGCGAAGCCGGGGGCCTCTTTTTCAATTACTGATTTTGTAGCTTCAGGAGTACGGTCTCTAGGTGCAAATCCGGTACCACCTGTAGTAAGAATAAGATCAAGACCTCTATCGGAAAGTTCTATCAGCGAATTTCTGATGATATCAAATTCATCAGGTATAATAAGCTCTTCTGCAACTGTATAGTTCATTTTATCGCACCACTTTTTCAATCCGGGACCGGAAAGATCTTCTCTCTCCCCCCTTGACGAACGATCGCTTACAGTAATAATCCCTATTTTTATATTATTCATAAATACCACACTTTTTCTAATTGAAATATATTAGAAGAATGGCGATTATACATCAATAAAAATTTTTTTTAACAGGGGAATAAACAGTTTTATGAATGTTGCAGTAATTCTTGCCGGCGGTAAAGGCCTTCGTCTGGGGAGTAAAATACCAAAGCAGATGCTACCTCTTGGTAATAAACCGGTAATCAGCTGGTCTGTAGATACTTTTCATAAAATTAATCAGGTAGACAGCATAATTATAGTATCAGAAAAAAGTCTCTTGAATGAGATAAAAGAACTTTTTCCATTATCGAATTATACGAAAATAAGATCTTTTGTTGAAGGGGGAAAAGAGAGATCTGATTCCTCGTGGAATGCCATTAATTCATCGGTATTCAAAGATGATGACATTTTTCTGTTTCATGATGCTGCACGTCCGTTTATTTCCGAAAATATAATTAAGGAATTAATCGAAAATGTCAAGATTACAGGCGCCTGCGGAACATATATTCAGGCTACAGATACAATAACAATGATTAAAGATTCTGTTGTTGAAAATATACCCGATAGGAGATCTGTTTTCTCTGCTCAGACTCCGCAGGGTTTCAGATACGATATTATAAAAAAGGCTCATATATATCAGAAGGAAGTACAGAGTATTTCGGTAACAGATGATGTTTCACTTGTAATAAATACCGGGCAAAAAGTATCAGCGATAAGAGGATCAGAAAAAAACATAAAGATTACAAATGAACTCGACCTGATATTTGCAGAATTCATTATATCAGGCGGATATATATGATTAACAAATATCTCAACATGGATCCGGTGCCGTGGCTTACTGATGGAAATAATCCTGCTGTTACATATCATGTAAAAAATGAAATCCTGAAGAATAAAGATTGTGAAAAAATTTACGAAGAACTAATAAAGTCCCCCCTAACTGAATATTTTAAAAAGAATTTTTTTAAAGGAGTTTTGGGAGATTTTAAAAATCCTGATATTTTTTACAGAGGATCAGTTTGGTTTTTTCTGTTAGCAGCGGAATCCGGTTATAAGAATTCTTCAGATTTTATTTCGTCAACTGCAGACTGGCTGTGTGACAAAACGCAGATCAAGGATGGAGGATTTAAATTCAATTATAAATCTCCGGAAGCAGTTGGATGCAGATCGGGAAACATGATTTATGCTTTGTTAAAAAGCGGATTTAATGATTATAGAACAGAAATCGGTGTTAATTGGATAATAAAAAATCAGAGAAAAGACGGGGGATGGCTGCATTGTCCAGTAGCAGGTTTATGTGATGTTATGAAACTTGTATTTTTTAGTAAATCAGGGAACGGACTGAAACATGAGAATGATGTAAACACTTCCAGTTGTCCGGTTGCATCATATTCATGTCTTAAGGCTTTGATTCAGTCGGGAAATATTAATGCAAATGATACAATAGAAAAGGGATCTGATTATTTTATAAAAAATAATTTCTTCATAAAAACAGAAAAAAAATTACAATGTGCCATAAATGTCGATTTTGAAAAAATTGGTTATCCGGTTATGTCGCAATATGATTATCTTTCCGGGATGATTTTACTTTTAAGGCGAGATGGATTTAAAAAATTTGATAATGGCGAGCTTTTTAACAGTATAATAAAAAAGCAGAATCAGGATGGATCGTGGAACCTTGAAAATAATTTTCCGGGAATGATAAAGGAAAAAAAAGGAATAAGCAGATGGACAACGCTTAACGTTTTAAGGTTCTTAAGAATAATAGTAGAGCAGGAAATTCAGTTTGAAAAGGCGTAACCCACGGAAATAATAAGATTCATTGTTTGTAATGTACCGGATGTTTTATTCATAGTTGCGGATGTCACATTATTTACAAGTGAAAGGCCCGGACTAAAATTAATTGGGTAATTACTCCAGTCAGATCCAAGAGAGATATATAATCCTCCGCTGAAATAGATCGTGAGATTTAATTCAGCGCCGTATGCCAGACCATTTACATTACGGGATCTGCTTCCTTCTACACCAGCAAGTTTAGCCGCTATCGGAGTTGCTTTGTATTTAGCCAGAGAGTAACCAATTTCAGGAGTGAGTGTGATGTCCCATTGTTTTCTGTTAGTAAGATGAAAATCAGGACCGACAAGAAGGGTATAATTACTGTATAAGACTTCACTCCAGTTCTGAAAATCTGAACCAAATAGGGTTCGTTGAACAACAATACTGCGTTTTAATCTTGTCTTTATACCTATGTAGTCAATAGGCATGTATTCGTATGAAAATCCGAAGTCATATGAAAGGTGAGTTACAAGTAGTTCTTTAGTGATTTCACTCTCTTCAAATTTATAGGTATTGTTTGTAACAAAATTATTTTCATCAGTTATAAGATCTCCATAAGGTATACCAATTGAAACAAACCCGCCGAGAAACATCTGACCTTCATGAGCTCCTTCCGGCGGTTTATCCAGCTCTTCAAACTGGGATGAATATAATGAAGAGACAAGAAAAAAATATATAAATGTAATAATTAGAATTTTTTTCATATTTATCAGTAAAGGTAAAAACCTCTCCCTGTTTTTTTCCCCAGATATCCCGATGCTACATATCTTCTGAGAAGGGGGCATGGTCTGTATTTATTATCAGAATACCCCCTGAGCATTTCTTCTCCAATACCAAGAATTACATCAAGTCCAACCATATCTGCTATTTCAAGAGGGCCCATAGGTATATTGAGCCCTTTTTTCATGGCCTTATCTATAATTTCAGGTTTAGTTCCACCTTCATAAAGCAGGAAAATCGCCTCGTTTATCATCGGATATAAAATCCTGTTAAGATAAAATCCGGGGTAATCTTTAGCTTCAACAAAATCCTTCCCGAGCTTTTTTAGAAAAGATTTGGACAACTCAACAGTCTCTCTTGTAGTAGAGAATCCAGGTACTATCTCTACAAGAGGTAAAACTCTTGCCGGATTTAGAAAGTGAAGTCCGATTACCGATTCAGGCCTGGTTGTTGCAGAAGCGATATCGGTTATGGATATAGATGACGTAATTGAAGCCAGAATATTACCAGGTCCGCAGATTTCACTGAGTTGTCTGAAAATACTTAATTTGATATTAAGATCTTCATTTGCGGCTTCCAGAAAAATATCTGAATCGGATAGTTCTTTAATATTTTCACAAACAGCGATGTGTGATTTAATTTTTTTACTCTCAGCCTCGGTTATTCTCTCCTTTCTTAAATATTCATTTAAACGTGAATGTATTACAGTAATTGCATTATGTGTTTTTTTTAAATTTTCATCAAAAATTTTTACCTGATAACCGGCTTCAGCTGTAATATGAGCCAGGTCGGTCCCCATTATCCCCGCACCGATTATACCGATATTTTTCATAACACAACTCCATCAAATATTCTGTTGTTACAATATAGTTTATCAATTATTTATCAACAATAAAATAATTGACTTATGCTATTATTTTTACCATTATTTCATTATTGATTGAGACGGTATAAACAATTTAATAACAAAACCGGAAATCAAAACACAGTATTTTATAATTAAAAAGTTAACACTCGATCAAACTACAATCAAAAGGCTTGTGATGAAAGAACTTGATAAAACAAAGCAGAATATACGCGTTAATGAAATTGATATGGATCAGAGAAAAGACCTGTTCAATAAATTTAAAGATGCAGGTGGACAGGTACTGACTGAGAAAGAAAAAAAAAGAAATCTCGTAATAGACAGGGAAAAACAGAAGCAGTATAAACAGAGGCTTGATGAACATTACAGCAGCCAGAAAATTCCTTCAACAAAGAGGGTAGTTTCAAAAAAACCGGCTTCTTCATCATATGTTTCTATGCAGACATCTCCCTTTGACCGGTTCAGAATCAGAATGAGATTACGTTTGCTTGGAATAACAGGTTTAAATACCGGATTTTTCAAAATTGCATTTTTTAAAAAGTTCAATGATCATTATAAACCGTCATTAATCGAAATTCAGATGATCTATCTTACGCTTTTTAAGAAGGATCTGAGAACCGGAAACAGAATAATTCGATCTCTTGATAAGATAACACCAATTTATTATGAATTGATTGAAAAATCGGGAGATCTTTTCAAACCCTATCTTATTGGAAGAATACTGGAGGATTATTCAAGTTTTCCAGATGTACCTCAATTGATATCCGAAAAGAAAGAGTTATATATAGAACTTTTCAGGATGCTTTATATTTTAAAACCTTATGAAAATTCAATATATAATTCTTTCGAAAAATCGATTGATCTTTATCTTTCATATCGCGAGGAAAAAAAGGATAAGAGTATAAAGAAAAAGAATTTAAAAAATTCACTATTCATAATTTTCGATAAACTTTATCCAAGACTCCACACCCTCTTCTGTCAGTATCAGGGAATACTTTTTTCTGAATCTGACAGAGCAATAGAAGATATCCTTGCAATACTCCCCTCGGAAAAACCTGGAAATCGGATTCGTATCAGCGAAAACAAACCTATAAAAACTGATATCGAAGAAGATGAAATAATAGCGGAGGATGATTCTGATACTGAAACCGAAAATACGCCTGTAAGCAATGCTGTGAGAGAAGGGCTTAAATTGATGTACAGCCTTGATAACAAAACATTAAGAAGCTTATATGATAAAAAAGGGGAGTTTGAACTTTTAAATAATTCGGATAAAGTTTTATTAACATATCTGCTTTTCATGGAGTTTGAAAAGGAGTACTCTTTCATTCTTACAACTAACCAGATAAAATATAATGTGGATTTTTCGTCTTATGCGAAAATTGATTTTAAATCAAAAATGCAGGATATATACAACAGCCTTAATAAATGCCGCGATCATTTTAAATTATACTATGAAGCATTTCTTGAATACAACAAGGTTGTAAAAGAAAAACCATTAAGCAACGATCAGTATATAGCTTATTCAAAACGACTTGATGAAATTGCAAAAAAAATGAAGAATGTGGGATCGATGTCAAGGATGGTAATTAAATCCTTTATGGAGAATCTGGCATCCGAGCTTAATAATCTTCTTGAAGATATTAATGAAAATCAGAGATATATTTCTAATCCGCAGGATGTTCTGGAATTCAGTTATGGTATAGAAGGTGATAAAAAACTAAATTCAAAGAAGATATATGAAGCGATAGAGATGATATATAATTATGCATCAGCGCTTTCATATCGAATTGGACCTGAAGGAGATCTTTCGGGAAAACTTGAATTTGAAGAGGGTGATAAACAGTTTGAATCGGGGGATCTTAAAACCGAAAAATCTGAAAATCCCGGAGAATCATTATTCACAGAACTGGACGATATTATCTGATTTCCTTTTACTGCTCTTAATTCTGATTGATCTGCTCTGTAAAATTTCTTCACGTGAAAGATTAAAAAACGGGTCTTCATATGGTTCTGATTTTATATCACTAAAAAGATTCTGTTTATCTTCTTTGCTCAGTTCAGTAATAATATCAGAAAAAGATGCGATAGTTCCCTCTCTTTTTTTCCCCACCGAAGGACCGCGTCCGATTAATAAACCTGCTTCTATCATCGCCCTTCTTATGTGAACGGCGCTGGAATAGGTTGTTATAATTCCGGTTTCGGATAATAGGTTTTTTAGCAGATTAAAATAATCTCTGCTCCACAGCTCCGGATTTTTTGAAGGTGAAAAAGGGTCCTGGAAAATAGCATTAAATTTAATACCGGACAGGTTTTTCAGCGTTTCCCTTGCGTCGCCAAATATGATCTTTAAATTAATATTATTGATATATCCGTTTCCGGAAATATAAACGTCTTTTATAAAACTGTAAATGTCATCCCTCTGATCGCTGAATTTTATGTTACTCATGAAGTCTATAAAATTTCTCTCCTTTTCAAGTGAGATGATTTCGAGATGCCCGGTTTTTTTCTGAATAATGTATTCATAAATCAGCGCTAAAACATTATATCCAAGACCAAAACCTATATCAAGCGCATATAAACAGCTGCCGTCATTTTGAAGAATTCTGGAGGGTAAAATATGTTTAAGCAGCGACTCCTGGTAGGCTCCTGACATGGAATGCATAGCCTGTCCATACTCTTCGAGATAAAGGGTAGAAGATCCATCCTCTGTCGATAATAAATATCTCTCTTCCATAATACCAGTCTAAAAATAAGGATTTATATACATATTGAATAATTTTAAACATTATCTGATTATACAGTCATTAATGTGAATCAATAAAAGAAAATGATTAATTTAAAATGAGTATAAGAAAATGAACAAAACTTGTTGAAAATAATTTCAATATTTAATTGTTATTAAGGACTTATTAACTTAAGTGATATTAAAAAGTCAAAGGTTTCAAATGTTAAAAAAAGTAATTTTGAAAGGAAGAGTACAGGGTGTTGGATGCAGAGGGTACTGTGCAAAATATGCACGCAGATTTTATATAAACGGCTCTGCATCGAACATGCGTGACGGATCGGTTAAATTAATATTAAATGCAGAGAATGAATCAACTTTTCAGAGTTATATTACATCACTGATAAGCAATCCGGACGGCTATCTGTTTTACGGTAGTATAGCTGATATAACCATCGAGGATTATTCCGGGAAAATTGAGGGGGATTATAATTTCTAGTTTTTTGAAAGAAGAACAGGTTTGACGCTTTTCATTCTTCTGTATTTAACTGTGTTATAACGGTTCTGAATCTCTTCAGAATTCATCTTAAGAAAATTCAGATAATCAGAGTTTCGTATTTTTTTTAAATAGTTTTCTGCATATTCGATATATTTTTCTTCAAACGATTTTTTTGAATGCCCGTGAGCGGCCTTAAATTTACCCATTCGTCTTATGTCGCCATTGAAGTCGGGGCTTATATGATAAAGCTCGTGAAACATTACCCTGACCTTATCATCAGCAGAGAGGTTGAAAAATTTGGGTATGTATAGATAGATTATATATAGAATCTCAAAATCGTTAAGTCTGACTTTTGGTATAGTGTAAAATTTTCCATTGTGTCTTATAATTTCAGCACCATCTTTAAATCTCAGGGGAAGCAGTTTTCCATAGGTAGCCCCTTTACAATCTTTCCGGTTAGAAGCACAGCAGATTAAAATCCTGTTTAAATCAAAGGATTTAAATTCATCAGTGGATATGATCATATCATAGATAATCTGTGTTAGCACATCTGTAAGGTTGATGGAATCATAAGGCATTAATATGAACCTGCTTTCTCAATCATCTCTTCAGCGTGTTTTATTGAAAGGTCGGTTATTTCAGCCCCTGCAAGCATCCTCGCGACCTCCCTGATTTTCTCTTTTTCAGAAAGGGTCTTAACAATAGTTGTGATCCTTCCATCAATTTTTCCTTTCTGAACAAGGTAGTGGCTGTCGGACATAGCTGCAATCTGAGGGAGGTGCGTTATCAGAAGAACCTGCCTTTTTTTTGAAAGATTTTTCAGTTTTTTCCCGACTATTTCTGCAGTCTTACCGCTGATTCCGGCATCAACTTCATCGAAAATCAGAGTTTCAACGATATCTGCTGACTGAATTACATTTTTTAGAGCGAGCATGATGCGCGACATCTCTCCGCCCGAAGCGACCTTACGAAGCTGTCTCAAATCCTCACCCTCGTTAGCTGATAGAAGAAATTCTACACGGTCAAGTCCATGAGGATAGAGTACATATTTTTTATCTCCTGCATCGATATCACCATCGGCGCTTATCTCTCTTTTAATGGAAATTTTAAAAACAGTCCCCCCCATGCCGAGATCGCTGAGTTCTTTAATGACAAGCTCCTCAAGTTTTTTCGCTGCAAGCTTTCTCTTTTCAGAAAGATCCAGGGCTAGCTCCTTGGCTTCTTTTACAGTTATCTTTTCCTGTTCCTTAAGCTGCTCAAGCTGTTCGTCGCTTGAGTTTATAGTTTCAAGCTCGGCTCTCGCCTTTTCAGCGTACTGTAGAATTTCATGGATGCTGTCGCCATATTTTTTCTTAAGAGTGTGAATCAGGCTTAATCTCTCCTCAACCTGATTTACTCTTTCAGGAGAAAAATCAATGTTGTTTTTATAATCTCTCAATGTGGAGGTGGAATCCTCAAGGGAGAAAAGCGATTCCCTGATTGTATCAAGAATTGGTGATATATTAGGATCTATGTCAGAAATTTTTGAAAGACTCAATTCAGCTTTTTTAAGATTTCTCAGGATGCCGTTATCTCCAGAAATAAGTTCTGCTGTGCTGTTGACCTCTGTGAAAAGTTTTTCAGCGTTCATCAGAAGATTTGACTCGGTTTTAAGTTCTTCATCTTCTCCGATTTTAAGGTTTGCTGATTCTATCTCTTTTACAGAAAATGTATTAAATTCAATACGTCTGGCTTTCTCCTTTTCATCTATCATAAAGGAGCTGATTTTGTTTCTTAAAGAAGATAGTTTTTCATGGATTGCCCTGACCGCATTTACGTCCTTATTAAGAGATCCGAAACTGTCGAGAAGCTCTCTGTGTTTTGAAATATTTATAATATTCTGATGTTCATTCTGGCCATGTATATCTATCAGGTTTTCTGATATCTCTTTTAATTTGGCTACTGGTATCTGCACGGAGTTGATATAACAGCGCCCCTTACCGTTTGCGAAAAGCTCTCTGTGAATAATAAGAGTATCATCTTCAACATCGATACCGGATTCATCGAGAACCGGTTTCAGTTCAGCAAGGGCTGAGATATCAAAAACTGCTTCAAGTGACGCTCTGTCGAAACCGGTTCTTATCATATCGACGTTCATCTTTTCTCCTAGAACCCCTGAGAGCGCATCAATAAGGATCGATTTACCGGCTCCGGTTTCTCCGCTGAGAATATTAAGGCCCTGGTTGAAACTGACAGTTAGAGAATCGATAATCACGAAGTTTTTAATTCTTAGATCAAGAAGCATAAAAGGTATCCTATAGAAGATTAAATCATCCCCAGTTTAATTTTTCTCTGAGGATTGAGAAGTAGTTTTTTTCAGGATGAAGTATGAGCCTCATTTTTTTTTCTGTTTTGCGGAAGATCAGTTCATCTCCCGCAGAAAATTCGATAGCCTCCTGACCATCTATTGTCAATAATAAATTTGTCATATCGGTTAACGTTCTCGCTTTAAGATTACATGAAGCAGGAAGTACTATAGGCCGTATTGATAGCGAGTGGGGAGATACCGGATTAACAATGAAAACATCATTAGCATCTGGAAGAATAATGGGACCGCCGGCTGAAAGGGAGTAAGCTGTAGAACCTGTAGCGGTTGCTATAATAAGTCCGTCTCCGGAATACTTATTTAAAAGAAGTTCATTTACATGCAGTTCAATCTGTATAGCCCGGGAAAATGCACCTTTTGAAATAACAGCATCATTAAAGAAATAGAGTGACTGGCTTATTCCGTTTTTATTATGAATAGCCTCCATTACATTTCTTTCAGCAGTGATATATTTTCCGTTAAGTATTTCAAGAAGATATCCCTCATATTCCGAAGGACTGAATTCAGTCAGGAAACCCAGCTTACCTCTATTGATTCCGAAAATGGGAGATCCGTTTTCAAGAAATATTCTAGCTGTTTTTAAAAAGGTTCCATCACCTCCAATAGCAATAACAAGATCGGGTAATCTGTGGTAATCGTTATCTCCACATATGTATTTATCGAGATCAGTTTTTTTAAGAATTTTATAATCTGGCAGCTGAAGCCTTATCTTTTTTTCGGATAAAATCTTTGCTATATTTCTGATTATGTCGAGAGAGTCCGAATCATCAGGCCTGAAGTTGATAGAAACAGTTTTTATCATCTATTTTTCCATAATCTCGTATGTAAACTTCATAAGCAATCCGGGATTTTTATCAATGAAAAATTTAAGTTCATTACCCTTCATTGAAAAAAGAGATACCGGCTTTATATTCTTAAAGGTATATACGGCAGGGAGATTTTTATGCAGTCTCGAGAGAGAACCGACAAAATCCCCTTTCCCTAAAACGGCTATCTTTTCGTTATTTTTATAAACCTCGATTTCTCCATCTCTGATAAGATATAGAGTATGAAGTGTATCACCTTCACTTATAAGAATTCCGGGATCTTCTATTGTAACCGGAACAAAGATTGATTCAAGCCAGGTTTTCTGTGTCGGAGTGCAGAGACTGAAAAAATTGTTTGATGACAGCAGATTCCAGGTTTCACTGCTTCTTGTTGCAGCGACTTTTTTCAGAATTTTTTCAAATTCTGTTCCGACAATGAAATTTAAAAATTTATCCTTCTCAATTGTAAAAAGGACAACATCTGTTTCAGCATAGATATCCGCAGCCCTTTTCTGACCGGTTATAAGAGAAACCTCGCCGAAATAATCATAAGGACCGTATATCTTGTCACGTTCAAGACCTTCGCTTTCAACCGAGATGTTACCGGAATAGATAATGAAGAATTCATTACCGATGGTACCTTTCTCAATAATCTTATCACGCTTTTTAAATTTTTTAATTACAACAATATCGAGTAACTCCTGTGCTTTCCATACAGGCATGTCGCTCATAAAATCGAGCCTTTTGAAAACGCTAAGAATCTGGTATGCGTCTTCATGCATTGGAGCTTCTGTCTCAAAATAGAGGGTGTTCTCCATACCGAATTTTGCTAGAGTAAGAGATGTATTCTCGGGAAAATCTTTTTTAGCGATATGGTATATCACTATTTTTTTTTGCATACTTTCCGGAAGCGTGTTCATAAAATTGATTGGAGTGTGAAGCGGCGGAACTCCCGATTCGTGATAGATAACTTTGGAATTCCAGGGGAAATTTCTAAGCTCATCAAAACGGGCACTGTGGATTACTTTTTTCTCAAGAAGTTCTTTATGAAGTTCAGGATCATTGTTATGGTCTGATGAATATACAAACGACTGGTTTTGAAACTCCATACGGAAACCGATTGTTGGTATCGAATGAAGAGTATAGAACATCTCAAATTTTCCGCCATTAATGTATAGAGGATTGCCGATTTTCACAGGACAAAAATGAAACAGACTCATAAGGTAATCTGTGCTTACATCACTGAGGGCGGAATATTTTTCGAGGAAGCTCATCATGACTGTTTCGGTTGTATAGACGGAAACCTTACCCTCTTCCAGGATCTTCTGAAATGTACCGGCATCATGATCCGCGTGGCAATGGGTCAGGATAATACTGTCAATAAACTTCGGGCTTACGTTTGAATCTTCAAGCCATTCAGTCGAGTTCACAGGAGGATCTACCATAACACCCTGATGGTTGAGCCAGATTATAAATCCGGAGGTATTCTCTTCAGGGTCAAAGCCGTGACTTGGTCCGAGGCATGTGACTCCAAAAAGAGGTGGGAGATAAGGTTCCGGGAGTCTCTCTCCGATTTTATAAGTTGATTTATATTCAATATTTCCCGGGACACTTGCTATAAAATTGTTTTTAAAATATAGTTTATAATCACCGTCAGGTTCTATCGTAATGGATACATCATTGTGGGAGAACCGGTTATTTTTAAAAATACCGAACTGCACCATGTTTGACAGCTTGTTGTTATTTCTGAAAAAATTCATCTCGGCGAGTATATCAGGTATCTGCGAGTGATTGATGCTGGATGAATAGTCATTACCAATACTGAAATTTTCAGGTCCGAAAACAGATACCTCAAGGACTTTTTTCATTTTTACAAACTGTTCCTCGCGGCAGATAATGAGCGTCTTTTTTTTCCTTATAAAATAGTTCCAGTATAAAGGGAATTCAATCTCGGCGATACTTATCCCCTTAATCCAGTTGAACATCTTTTCCGGAAGAACGAATATTTCAGGAACACCCTCCGGAAGTTTCATTGTGTCTTTAATAGTTTCAGGGGGGGAACCGAATTGCACATAACCGGCCGGTGTCTGGACAAGGTATCCGCCGCGGGGTAATTCAATTAGAGTTTCGTTGAGATCGATATCGTTTTTCTTTATCATTTCAATTAATCCCTGTATATTTCTGATGGATTAAAGAGGGGAGATGTTTCAGTAACAGTTTCATCCCCTTCAATACGCCTGAAAAAGCAGCTCCTGTAACCTTCATGACAGGCCGCTTCTCCAACCTGTTTTATCTTAATAAGAAGCGTGTCGTTATCACAATCAAGAAAGATATCCTTGATAATCTGGACATGTCCGGAAGTTTCACCCTTTTTCCAGATTCTTTTTTTTGACCTGCTCCAGTAATGTGCATAGCCTGTTGAACGGGTAAGCTCAAAAGCCTCATCGTTCATATATGCAAGCATCAGCACATCACCGGTTGAGAAATCCTGAGCTATTACAGGAATTATACCGCCACTTTTTTCAAAATCAATTTTGAATTTTCTCATTATTCTTAAAGTACCTGTTATATAAAAATAAAGCTTTATCATTACTATCGACCGTCAGGACAGTCTGAAGTAGTATATAGGCTCTCTCTTTTTCTCTTTTTAACAAAGCAATAGCAGCCTCGTTAATAATAATATGATTATACAAACGTATGTCATAAGATCCTGTTTTTTGAAAAATACGTTTACCTTTTTTAATCATTTCATCAGCTGCCGTATAGTTGCCCTGATGAGAATAAATCAGAGACAATGCAGAATATGCCCCTGCACAGTTTTTATCAGATTTTATAGCCTGGTAACAGAACATAAGCGCTTTTGAAGAATTTTTATTTTTAAACGATAAATCTGCAAGAACTAAATAATCCTCCGGTAAAGGATTTGTATTGATAAAACGGTATATAGTTTTTTCAACAAGAGAGTAATCTTTTAAAATATTATAAGATAAAAATAGTATTTCATCATGAACTGTGTCTGCATATATATTTTCATTCAGCATAGACTCAAATATTGATAATGCTTTTTTATAATCTGAATTCAGATATTTAACAATTCCAGTTAAATATCTGATAATATAAGTATTTACGTTTTTTGTCTCCACCGTTTTAAAAAAATTATCTGCATCCGACAGAATTTTTTTTTCATCAGCTGTTAAGCAGCTGTCTTTAACAAGCAGTAAGCGTAAAAGATAAATATATCGCTGTGTTTTAAATGAATCCTTTAAACCGGAAGGGGCTAAGTTTATAGCATTGTCAATGTAGCTTAAATCTAAACCGTCAGTAATCTGAAAATTCTCATTAACACACTTAACATCCTGGAGTTTAAGAAAATTATCCTCGAACACTGCACTTTGAAGTCTCGCCAATAGACCGGATTCATTCCCCTTTTTTTCTAAACCTTTTCTATAATAGTATAATGCATCTCTAATATATCCGAGAGCTAAAGAACAATCCCCGGCTTTCACAAGAAGAGACATATTATCTGAATTCATTTTTAATCCTGCGCAAAAATACGACAAAGCCTTCTGCAGATTCGGAATTCTATCTATATAAGTATCGAACTCAGCAAGATTATAATAGACATCTCCGGTTATAAAAAGTTTTTCATTAAATTCAGAATCAGGAAGATAATGCTGGAGGTATTTTTTATAATATTTAACAGCATTCTCAAAATCAGATAAATCTCTATAGCAATTACCAAGTTCATAGAATTTTAAACATTTTGAATTAGTAATAAGATCTTTTTCGATCAATTGAATCCTTTTTTTTAATTCGATTGGATTACTCCGTACAAAGCCGTATCTTTCATAAAATAATGGATCATTAAGCGCCCTGCCGATTTTAGAAGTCGGCCCAGGAAATTCCATTATATCAAGAATCTCGTTAGTATCGATATAATCGTGATTATGGTTTTTATCTTTTTCAATACCTGGTACTGAAGATATTGCTGAAAAGATAAAGAGTATTGAAGATACAGTTATTTTTTTAAATTTATTTTTCATCGCAATTCAAGCTGTTAATCATGAATTAAATAAAAATCAATAACAATTTATGTCTCATCTCAATAAGACATAATATAAAAACGATAGATTTTCTGTTGAGTGTTAATTGGAGAATGAGTGAAAAGTTTTATCAGGTTTTAATATCAGAAACATGTCGATACTGTTATCTCCATTGTCATCAAAAACCGCAATCCCGAGTTCTTTAAAATAATAAACACGATGGTTTCTTTTTGAATTGGTGACGAGATGACTGTTTCCATAATTAAGAATAAAGCTGTCGATTCCATTCGAAAGCAAAATTCCATCGGAAGTAACGCGTCTTTCAGTTTTAAAGCCGGCTATGGCTGTTATTATTCCATCCTTAATGAAAATAGATGAACTGTTGCTGATGTAGAGAACAGCGTTAAAATTTAAATCAGGAAAAAGATCAATATCTAGAATTTCTGAAAATGATTTATCTTTATCAAATGATTTCAGTGAATCGCTTTTTAAAATTGAACTGTCTATTGCTTCTCCAATAATAAAACCTTCAGCCGATCTCCCGGGCATAATCAGGTTTTTATCTGAAACATCGTTATAGTCAAATGAAGATTTATTAATATCAGAGGTGGAACATGAGAGAATAAATAAACATAAAATTATGGTTTGGAGCAGCAGTTTCATATTATTTATCAGCTAACCGTTTAATGACGGACATTCTTCTGGGAAATCTGGGATCAGTTTCTTTTATTTTACACAATATAAGACCGGAATCATATTTTGCAGAGTAATTATTTTCTAATGATAATCCGAGACTGGATAGATGTTCAGATAAATAATCATTTATTATAGATTGATCCCTATTGATAAAAAGATATAAAAAGCCCCCCTTTTTAAGAAGAGGGGAGCCGAGTTCGGCAACAGTAAAAAGATCAGACATGGCCCTGGTAAAAACAAAGTCAAATTTTTCCCTGTATCGTTCCATTCTCCCTGCTTCTTCTATACGGATATCAACTCCGGAAACGTTATCTATGCCGAGGGTTGATACCGTTTTGTTTATAAACCGGATCTTTTTCATGTTAGAATCAAAGAGGGTACCGGTGCATCCTTCATATTTTATTGAGATAGGCACACCAGGAATACCTGAACCGCTTCCAAGGTCGGCAAAGAATGTTCCACGTGGAACATTTAGATGTTTAATCGGCTCAAGGCTTCCAATAATGAGATTTTCAATAATATCAGATAGGGATTTGTGGCCTGTAAGGTTAAAGTTTTTATTTTCATTAAATATAGCATCGGCATATTTTATAAGGAGAAGCAGTTTTGAATTATCGATGATACCGGTACGTTCTGAAAGAATTGAAAAATCATAAAGATGTTCCACGTGGAACCTCCTTTCTCTTCTGTGAAAGAGTTTCCAGATAGACCAGAAGTATTGATATATCTGACGGATCAACACCTGATATTCGAGAAGCCTGTCCGATGGTGGCCGGTTTTACCTTGATAAGTTTCTCCCGAGCTTCATTTTTTAATCCGGGGACAGTTTTGTAATCGATATCGCCAGGGATCATTTTCGATTCCATTCTTTCAATTTTTTTGATTTTCTCTGCATCCCTGGCAATGTAGCCTTCATATTTAATCTCCATTTCAATAAATGGAGATAGATCAGGATTATATTCCTCATTGAGAATTTCACATATATGATTAATAGTTACGCCAGGTCTTTTTAACAGGTTTTCAACAGGAGTTTTCCCCTTAACTTCTATAGCCGGATCTGCTGATGCGAGTATATCTTTAATACGCTGGTCGACAGTTATAATGGTATTTTTAATTCTGTTGATATGAGAATTAATTTCTTTATACTTCTCCTCCATTTTTGAAAAACGATCTTTTGTAATAAGCCCTGAGTCCATTCCATACTTCATAAGCCTTTTATCGGCGTTGTCCTGTCTGAGCAGAAGCCTGTGCTCGGCTCTTGATGTAAACATCCTGTAGGGTTCGGTAATGGTTTTGGTGATAAGGTCGTCTATCAGTACCCCTATATACGATTCGGAACGCGAAAGAATAAGAGGGCATTCTTGTTTAAGCTTCTTACCGGCATTTATCGCCGCTATAAGCCCCTGGGCGGCTGCCTCCTCGTAGCCTGAGGTTCCATTGATCTGACCGGCATGATAGAGACCCGATATTTTTTTTGTTTCAAGGGTCGGATATATTTCGTCTGTGGTAACAAAATCATATTCAACGGCATAGGCCGGCCTCATTACGTGAACGTTTTCAAGCCCCGGTATTGTTTTTATGAATTCGAGCTGGACCTCCTCGGGAAGGGAACTTGAGAATCCATTTATATAGTATTCATTCGTATTCAAGCCTTCAGGTTCGAGAAACAGCTGGTGTCTAGGCTTGTCAGAAAAACGGACAACCTTATCCTCAATGGAGGGGCAGTATCTTGGTCCTATCCCCTTGATCTGTCCGCCGTAAAGAGGGGATCTGTGTATGTTGTTTTTAATGATTGAATGGGTCTCTGCAGTTGTATAGGTAATCCAGCACGGGATCTGTTTTTCAGTTATCGAATCTGTTGAGTATGAAAAGGGGGAGGGGATCTCATCGGGATATTGGGACTCGCATTTTGAAAAGTCTATCGTATCGCAGTTGATCCTTGGCGGTGTACCTGTCTTCAGTCGCTGAACATTCAGGCCGGCTTTTCTCAGAGAGTCCGATAATCCCTCCGATGAAAAATCGGCCAGTCTTCCGCTTTTCTGCTGGAACTCCCCTATATGTATCAGTCCCTTTAAAAAAGTTCCGGTACAGACTATAACTGCTTTGGAGTAATGCTCGTTATTTCTTAGGGTTTTTACCCCGGTAACCGAACTATTTTCTATTAATATTTCTTCTACGATGTCCTGTATAATCGAGAGGTTGTTCTGCCGTTCAAGAGTATGTTTCATCAGAAACTGGTAGTTCTTTTTATCGGCCTGGGCTCTCGGTGCCCAGACAGCCGGTCCGCGGCTTTTGTTCAGCATTTTAAAATGTATTCCGGTTTTATCTATAACCCTGGCCATCTCGCCGCCTAGTGCATCAATCTCGCGGACAAGATGGCCTTTGGCGAGTCCCCCTATTGCGGGATTGCAGCTCATCTGTGCGATGGTATCGAGATTACCCGTAAGTAACAGAGTTTTAAATCCCATTCTGGCCGACGCTAGTGCGGCTTCACAACCGGCGTGACCTGCACCGATTATTATTATGTCGTATTGAGAATACATTGATATAACCTTGTATTTTATGTTTTTTGCATTAATTAAATTAATGAGTTATAAGAGCAATATTAATAATAATTAATATGAATTTTATATCGGATGGTTTTCTCTGATTTATGGAACATTAAATGTTTAACCATTCTTTTTGTTGAATCCGAAAGTAATCTGTCATATTAGCTGAAAATTTTCCTTTATTAGAGTCTTGATGATTTAATTTAATTCCCGTTTTATAAATTTCTTGACTGATAAAAATGACTGAATTTTATATTAGTTATATTACAGTTCGGGTTAAAGATGGTTAATAATACGGAACATTCGATTCTTGTTGTCGATGATGATATCCTCGTACGGAAGGTATTGAAAAAATATATATCAGGCCTGGGATATCTTGTTGATACCGCGGAGGATGGACGTGGTGCGCTTGATATGCTGAGGTCATTTTCTTACGACCTCGTGCTGACCGACCTGCAGATGCCGAGACTCGGAGGAATTGAGCTTTTAAAAGAGATGTTCAGAGAGTACCCCGATATACCTAAAATTGTTCTCACCGGTCAGGGTACAAATGATGATATAATTGCCGCACTGAAATCCGGAGCTTACGATTTTTTATACAAACCTATTGATGATTTTGAAATTCTTGAGTTCTCCATAAAAAGGGCTGTTGAAAGTAAAAAGCTCAAGGAGGAGAAGGAGAGACATCTTGCCGAGCTTGAAAAGATTAATGAGATTATTTCGATGCTTAACAGCGGGAAGAACACCGAGGAGATATTCAGCAAACTTCATATCTCCCTTAAAAGAATAATCCCTTTTGACGGGATGCTCCTTACTCTTCTTGATGAAACCAAAACGTTTTTAAATATTGAAAATATGATTTTTAACCAGAGCCATTTTTATACTTTTTTAAGAAAAGGGGACAGGTTTCTTATTTCAAATGGAACTGTAAAAAATCTGGTCGATGGGAAAATGGATATTCTCAATATTGATGATTTCGGTGTGTTTCTGAAAAATAACAGGATGCATGAAATTCTTTATGAAACAAACAGGAACGGAATAAATTCTGTTCTTGCCGTCTCTCTTGTTCTGAAGAATCAGATTAGGGGTATAATATTCTTTTTATCATGCTATAAATCCTTCTTTAAAAATCATCATATTACATTCGTAAAATCTATAGTGGGTCAGATTGCACTGAGCGTTCAGCGCGCGGAACTGATGAAGGAGATAGAGAACCATTCTAAAAACCTTGAAAGAATGGTATCTGAAAGGACCGAGGAAGTTCTGAAGACCCAGAGGGCGACAATCTTCGCATTGAGCAGCCTTGCTGATGCGAGGGATTCTGAAACAGGGGATCACCTTGAGAGGATCCGTAATTATTCAGTGCTGCTTATGCAGCTTTACAGGATAGACGGCGATCATCCGGAAATAAATGCAAGACTCTTACAGGATTTGTATGATTCATCGGTTCTTCACGATATAGGAAAGGTTGGTATTCCGGATTATATTTTATTGAAGAAAACATTTCTTACAGATGATGAATTTAATATAATGAAGAAACATCCGATTATCGGTTACGATGCGTTAAAAAATGCATCTGGTGACCTTGGTTCGGATTTCTTTCTGAATATGGCTATGGATATTATTCTGTATCATCACGAAAGATGGGATGGTACGGGTTATCCTCACGGATTGAAGGGTGAGAATATTCCCCTGGGTGCGAGAATCGTTTCTATTGCCGATGTTTACGATGCGCTTACTTCTAAAAGGCCATACAAGGTCGCCTTTCCCCATGAAGAGGCGATTGATATTATGGCAAACGAAGAGGGAAAATATGACCCGGTTCTGATAAATCTCTTTCTGAAAAATGCTGATAAGTTTAACAAAATCAGAATAGAATTTTCAGAAAAACAAAATGGTGGAGATTTTTAATGTATCAGAAAAATGTAAACATTAGAATCGGCGGTCCGGTGACTCCGGGCGTAAAATTTCTTATGATTGTCAATGGCACAGTTTTTCTGATACAGCAGTTTTCAGCGATATTTGTACCCAATGGAAACCTGATTGAGGGGCTCTTCGGCTTAAGTCACAACGGTTTCATAAATAATCTGATGATATGGCAGCCGTTCACATATATGTTCCTTCATGGCGGATGGATGCATATTTTTTTCAATTTAATAGGGCTGTGGATGTTCGCCGGAGATCTGGAGATTACATGGGGGAGAACGAAATTTATAAGATATTATCTTCTCTCCGGTTTTGGAGCGGGTTTATTTATCGCCCTGATGAATTATGTCACTTACGTAAAATTCGGTCAAGCCGCAGCTTCAGTTACCACAATCGGGGCATCGGGTGCGATCTATGCGGTTCTGCTCGCTTATGCGATGCTCTGGCCGAACAGGGAAGTTCTTCTTTATTTTATTCTGCCGATTAAAATAAAGTATCTGGTTTTTGCTTTTGGTCTGATGGAATTTTTCGGTACTCTCTCCACTACTGCGGGAACCGGCGGCAATATAAGTCATATAGGACATCTCGGCGGGATAATCTCAGGCTTTTTATTGATAAAGTTTTTTAACAGAACAAAGTCTTCCTCAAAATTTAAAATTTCATTTATTGAAAAATTAAGAAAACAGAACAGGCTTAATGAAAAGAAAAAGGTTATTGATACGAGGATAGTAGCAAAGAAGATAATAGATGACCTGCTGGGTAAAATTGCTAAAAGCGGAATGAACTCTCTGACAAATGAAGAAAAAAAGAAACTTGAATGGGCAAGAAAGCATTACTACTCCTCAAATGATGATATCCTCCATTAGAGGTATTCAAGGTAAAATATGGCTATTGTTTCCCTGCTTAAATGCACCGACTATAAAAACAAAAACCTGCTTGATGCGGTAGATCAATCGTGTAAAAACATTTCTTTTAATACGTCTAATCTTGCCGGAGCCAGGATAGCGGTAAAACCAAATCTCCTCACAGCTGCATCTCCGGAGAGCGGCGTCACAACACATCCGGAATTCTTTAAGGCCGTTGTTCATTTTATCAAGGAGCATGGCGGGACTCCGGTTCTTGTTGAATCACCGGCATTTTTAAGCCTGAACCATGTTATAAGAAAATGCGGTTACGAAGAAATCATTATTAAAGAAAAAATTGAGATAGCTGATACAACTAAAACTCTGTTGATAAAAAATGATAACGGTATAAAGTATAAATCCTTTCATGTCGCGGAGGATATAGTAAAAGCAGATTTTATTTTTAACCTTCCGAAACTGAAAACCCATAGCCTGACCTATTTTACAGGTGCGGTAAAAAATTTGTTCGGATCTATCCATGGTCTCGAAAAATCGAAATGGCATGTTAAAACTGAAAATGAACGTGAATTTATTTCATTTTTACTGGATCTGTATGGTTCTTTTTTATATCTGAAAAAAGACAGTATTATTTCCATAATGGATGGAATTCTTGGATTGGAGGGGGAGGGGCCGGGCAAGAGCGGAAAACCGGTTTTTTCTAACGCCGTAATCGCCGGGATGGATGCTGTATCTGTTGATATAATAGCCGGAAAAACAGCCGGTCTCGATACAGATAAAATAGTAATCTCCCATGAAGGATCAAAAAGGGGATTGGGTATATCATCATTGAACAAGATTGATATCGTTGGATCTTCTCTATCTGATTTTAATAATTGTTTCAAACCACCAAAAGTTAAAACTTTTCTCGGCAAGATTCCGTTCAGTACAGTTTTTCTAAAAAATCTGCTGGTAAAAAAACCTGTTCCCGATAAAGAAAAATGTACCCTCTGTTATCAGTGCAAGGCTATATGTCCGGCAGGAGTAATTGAGAAGAGCAGGGACGGAAAAATTCCATTTTATAATTATAACAAATGTATAAGGTGCTACTGTTGTATGGAGATATGCCCTGAAGGTGCTATTTTTCAGCGGAGGAAATTTTTCATAAATTGAAAAATTTCCTTATTGTCAGTAAGGTCACTAAAAGATTTCTCATTAATAAATTTTCATTTACCATTCATCGATTCGAGTGCATCCTTCAATGAAGAGATATTAAATTCCCCGGTTGCAGTGCAGTAGTTACTTTCAGAACATTCAGATTTAATTAGTTTTCCGCCGGAGATTGTGTAGTTGATCAGATTATTTAGAACAGCATCATTTTCACGTGAAATTTTATCCCGCGAAAGATTTAAGGAGACATAGCATGCAATTATCAGTGAGGCCCTCTGATTTAAACTCTCGGTAATCTGTTTTTTTATTTCATCACCGGTTGTATTTTCCTCAAAAGGAAAAAATTCGGATATGATAATTGTTAAAGTGTAGTCTGAAATTCCTTCTATCTGTTCGGTAACAGTTTTATAACTTCCGCATCCTGATAAATAAAGCAGAATAAAAATATAATTTATAATTAATAATATTTTTTTCATTATTTGATAATTTATCCCGCATGTTTTTTTACAATAAAAAAACCCCCAAAACAATATTTTTGGGGGTCGAGAGAAAATCATGAATATGATACAACTTAAATGGTGATTGTATAATACATTTTTTGAGAATTAAGTCAATTAGGGGAAATGATTATTTAGTCTGAGGGAAAACCCTTATATATAGTAAAAGAGTTAATCATAATTGTTAAACTGTCTTGTGGCGATTTTATCTATAAAGGTTTTAATCCTGGGATGATCAGGATTTTTAAATATTTTTGATGGTTTTTCATCGGCAATTATTTTTCCTTCATCCATGAAAACTATTCTGTCGCCCACCTCCTGCGCAAACCGCATTTCATGAGTTACTATAATCATGGTCATTTTTTCTTCAGCGAGATTTAATATAACTTTCTGGACTTCTCCTATAAGCTCAGGATCGAGTGATGAAGTCGGTTCATCGAAAAGCATTATGTCGGGATTCATCCCGAGAGCTCTGGCAATCGCAACACGCTGTTTCTGTCCTCCGGAAATTTTGGAAGGATAAGAATTTTTTTTATCAAGCAGGCCGACTTTTTCGAGAAGAATTTCTCCCATAGAGACCGCTTCGTTTTTATTCATACCTTTAACAGTTACCGGAGCTTCGATAATGTTTTCAATAACGGTTCTGTGCGGAAAGAGATTAAAATGCTGAAAAACCATTCCGAGTTTAGCAGCTATATTCTTTTTCTGTTTTGATACTACTATATCTTTTTTGCCATGGTCTTTCTGCGCATATGTCTCTCCCTCAATTGTGATAGTACCTGAATCTATCTCTTCGAGACCATTTAAACATCTGAGAAGAGTGCTCTTACCAGATCCGGATGGCCCAATTATCACTACTACCTCGCCCTTGTTTACTTCAAAATTGACATTATCAAGGACCCTGTGCGCACCGAAAGATTTATAGAGATTGCGGGCCTGAATCATTTTCATTTTCTGATCCTGTTTATTCATATATCGAGTACTTTATCTCGATTTTACGGAAAAAATAGACTATCACGGTTGTCATAAGCAGATAAACAACTGCTGCTATTGTAAAAGGGGTGATAGCAAAATCTCTTGTGAACAGCTCCTTCGCAGAGAGAAGCAGATCCCCCATCCCGAGAACAACAACAAGGGCTGTATCTTTTACAAGGGTAATGGCTTCATTGCATGTTGGAGGTATAGTTCGCCTGATAACCTGCGGCAGTATGATACGTTTCATAGTCTGAAAATAGTTCATATTCAGAGCCCTGGCAGCTTCATACTGTCCTTTATCAATTGATTCGATACCGGCACGATAGATCTCCGTAAGATATGCCGAATAATTAATAATAAAAGTAAGAGCAGCGGCTGTGAAGGCAGGGAGGTTTATCCCGATAATTGCAAGCCCGTAATAGGTGAAAAAAAGCTGCAAAAGAAGGGGGGTTCCCCTGAACACCCAGGTATATACGCTTATTGCGGCTTTTAAAGACTTGTATCTGGATATCTTCATCAATGCGAGAACTATCCCCAAAGGGATAGAGAAAACTATAGTAACAAAATACAGCTTGATTGTTAATATACTCCCTTTGAGGATAAATATTGATGAATCTATTACGTATTGTATATAATTTTCCATAAACTATTTAAGAAGTATATTCTCACCGAACCACTTCTTTGAGATCTCTTCTCCGGTTTTGTCGTTTTTAATTTCTGTTAGAGCCTTGTCCAGCGCTTCCTTGAAAGAGGTGTCAGATTTTCTAAGACCTACACCGTAAAGTTCAGTTCCCATATCCTCGGACAATACTTTATAGACTCCCGGTTTTTTTGCCATGTTCCATCTGCCGACGATTTCATCGATTACGACCGCATCGATTCTTTTCGCTGCGAGATCCATCAATGCAAGTGTATTGTTTTCATACTTTTTTAATTCTTTCAACTGCTTGACGACGTCAGGTTTACTGTTAAGTGCAGTTTCACTGCTGCTCCCAAGCTGGAGTCCGATTTTTTTTCCTTTAAGAGAATTGATTGAACTCAAAGTACTGTCGAGCGTTACCATTATAATCTGCCTGTTATTGAGATAAGGTTTAGAAAATTCAATTTTCTGTTTCCTTTCATCAGTTATTGTCATACCATTCCATACCGCATCAATATCGCCTTTGTTGAGACTGAGAATTATTCCGTCCCAGGCTACAGGTTTGAATTGGACCTGAACTCCAAGTCTCTTTGCTGTTTCCTTTGCAAGATCAATATCAAAACCGATTATTTCATTGTTATCCTGTCCGCGAAAACCCATAGGCGGAAACTGGTCATCAAGACCAACAATAAAAAAACCTTTTGCTTTAATCTGTTTGAGTGACTTGTCATTTGAGTTGTCTTTTCCGCAGCCGAAAGACATAAAGATCAGCGCAAGAAAAATAGTCATGAATTTGAAAATTTTGTTTTTCATTATAGCACTCCTTTTTTTTAAATTTACAGATAGATTGTTAAAAATATTTCCGGATTTAAATATAAAAACACGTCATACATCCGATGGAGCAAAAACATGGCATATAACGTTAAAAGAAAACCGGAATAGCTATTGTAATCATTGTAGTTTTTAAAAAGAATTAAATTCAATAAAAATTTTTTAAAACTACATTAAATGTCTGTTATTAAATATATCTGAAATACCGGAAATAGAAAAAATAATTTATTGCGATTTATTATGTTATACAGATAAAAAAGTATTTAAATGAATAATGATGTTATAGATATTAGGAAATAATTTTTAATGAGGTATTGTTTTGGCGCGTATAAAGTTAAAAGAACTTGAAAGGTACAGATTCAGCCATTGCCAGCAGATCTATATTGCCAACCTGAATCCGGCAGGACATGTCGGCGCATCTCAAATGCTGGAGCTTATTCATGATGGAAGACACCAGATGTTAAAGAGTCTGGGATTAAACGAACTGAATCTCGGTGACGGTCAGACAGGAAGCATATTGAGCGATCTTGCGGTAAACTATAAGGCGGAGCTTTTCCTTGATGATCAGATTGTAATCGAATCGGATGTTTCTGAAATTGAGGAAAAGGGGTTCAGGCTATTCCACAGAATTCTGAAAAATGGAAAAGTAGCAGTAGTAGCCGAAACCGGGCACGTATGTTTTAACTACCGGGAAAAAAGTATATCAAGGGTTCCGGAAGTTTTTATTAATAAAGTTGATCAGATGAAATAACACAAAAAAACGATTTTTAATATATGGTAAAAAAAATCCCCGCTTTTGCAGGGATTTTTTAAATGTTTTCTTTTATTTGGATTTAAGAGAATAAACTCCATCCCACTTTCTTGACGGCGGTTTTTTCACAAATTCATCACATCTTCCTATATAGGTTTTGGACGGACCGTCGTCAGGGAGTATTTCCAGAACTTCCATAAAGAACTTCTGTGCTTTTTTCCACTGGTGATCAGCGAACATCTCCATCCCTTTGTTATAAAGTTCCAAACCGTCATATACTTTCTGCGGAAGCGATCCCTTTAATCCCAGAAGTTCATATATTACTATCGGTTCTGTCTTGCCGATTACGCGTATCGTATCGAGCTTCCGGACTTCAACATCGTTTTTAACATTATTATAGGTATTTTCACTGATCATCGCGGTTGTACCGTAAAACTTGTTCGCTCCCTCAAGCCTCGAAGCAAGGTTTACCGAATCGCCCATAGCTGTATAATCCATTCTCATTCTGGAGCCCATATTTCCCACAACCGCAAGACCTGTATTCATACCCATCCTGACATATAGTTCATGCTGTCCGATGTTTCTCCAGTTCTCCTGCATCTCCCTGAGTCGTTTTTTCATATCAATCGCTGCTTTGCATGCGCGGAGTTCATGATCGGTATATGGCTGAGGGGCTCCATAGAAAGCCATGATCGCATCACCTTCATATTTATCGATTGTTCCGCCATGCGAAATGATTATATCTGTCATCTCTGAAAGGTATTCGTTAAGAAGAGCAACGAGTTCGGGCGGAGATAGCTTTTCTGATATTGTAGAGAAACCTGCGACATCGGAAAAGAAAATGGTGATCCTTCTGTTTTCACCTCCAAGCTCGAGAGATTCAGGATTTAACATGATCTGTTCAATGACATCAGGTGCAATATAACGGGAGAATGCTCCCTTGATAAATTTTTTCTGGCTCTCTTCACTGATCAGCTTAATTGATACAATTATTACAGAGGGGATTATCAGAGCAAGATTTATACCCATCTGTTCAAGCAGAATGCTGTGTACAGCAAAGAGATAAAAAAGAAGAATATTTACAAAGAAAAATCCTGCAATCGACGCAAAGAGGGATTTTCTGGATGTGAGCTTCTGAACAATGAATCCGGTGAAAAGAGCGACCACTATGAATATCAAAAATTCAACAGATTTACCGGGATATGATATGAATTTTCTCTGCATAATGGTATTAATAGTATTGTGATAAGTTCCTACACCGGGGTATTTATTGTTGTTCGGGATGGAACCTATATCAGAAGTACCGGTGGCTGTGAGGCCGATAATACCTATACGGTTTTTCAGATCTTCGGTCCTTATTACAAGTTCAACAGTTTTTATATCTTCGGAGAGAACATCAATCTGTTTCTTCTGTTCAGCTGTAGGTTTCGCACCAGCCTGTTCGACCAGTTTCTTTTTTTCAGATATAAGATTATTCAGGTAATCGAGTTTTTCCTTTTTCAGTTCTTTTTTACGGGATAAAAGTTCATTCCATATTTTACCTTTTTCTTCATCTTTTTTCGCCGAAGAATATGCAATGCTGAGTTTTTCTATTTCAGATTCCAGCATTGATCTTTTCTGAATACCTTCAGCACCGCCGGCATTATCAAAGAATTCGTAAACTCCGTTGACAAACTGCGGATATTCAAGAAGAGCGAAAAAAGGGATCTGATGAAATTCTTTTTTATCGGAGGTTTCTTTCGACCAGTTGACGAACATAATACCTGTATCATTAATTGGAATGACGATATCTTCATGTTTCTGTATAATCTCGTTAAAGGCGTTCTTGAGAATGATGTTCTTGCCGGGATTTATTATTATATTATCTTTTTTCACGCCGCAGGCATCGATAATCATTGCCAGTGCAAGATTGAAATAAACCCTTCCGTTGTATACCTGAACCAGACGGACTCTTCTTGTAGTTCCGTCTATGTCCGGATACCTGTTTACAAAGCCGAAATTTTTTGCTGTTGCCAGAATTTCAGTTATCGGATAATCAATGGAGACAGATTCCTTATCAGCAAGAATTTGAAATTCTTTCTCCCTTCCCTTTGGTACTGGTATGGACGCGATCGATTCAAAACGGTTTTTGGCATCAATGAAAGCGCGTGTGCTTTGTCTTTGAATAATATCGGGTGCAGGTGAATCTATACTGAATGTATAGGCCAGTATTGCTGAACCGTTGTTCTTAAGGCTTTCAGAGAAAATAGCATCATTATTTTTTAGAACTGAAGAGACGTCTGTCTCCGAGATACCTTTTCTTGAACCGGCTTTATCAAGCAGTGTTTTATAAGCATCATCGTTAAGCTGCTTTGGAGAGGGATCTGGAAACATTACGTCAAATGCTATTTGTGAGATTCCGAGCTCCTTCATTGTCATCAGACCCTGTGCATAAATGTCCCGGGTCCATGGAAACTGTCCCAGAGCCACTGTGCTGTTATCATCGATATTAACGAAATATAACTTATCCCATTCAGCTATAGAGGGTTTTACTTTAAAACGAAGATCATAGAGTTTCAGCTCAAAGAGATTGTAGGCATCGGTGAAACTGAACAGTATTATAAAAATAGAGGCGATAATTCCGATAAATATTCCCGCGAACTTGTTTGTCAGGAAGAAATTATTCAATGATTCAATTATTTTTTTACGATCCAAGAGAGGCCTCCTTTTTCTATCAGTCTCCTGCTTTCCGGGAAACTGCAAATTAAAAGCCCCCATCGAAAATGGGGGCCTGGGTTTTAAAGAAAATCAGAATTTAGATGCTGAGATTAATTCCGGCCATTATAAAATTATGCGGGTCTTTCTTTTCATAAGCATCGCCCGGCAGGAATAAACCGTAATTCATGTAAAATGATGCGTCATAGAAGATCTGCCACCTGAGAGTAACATCAACACCCTGCCCGATAAAGGGTTTATCATTATCATCCGCTTCATAGGAATTAATCGCTGAGCGTTTTTTATCCTTTAAGTAATATGAATATTTTGAGCCTAGAGAAAGTTTCTTAAGATATGAAGAATTGTAAAAAGAGAATGGGGTACAGGTAAAACCGGCACGTATTATGTGTATGTTGCTTAATGCAGGTCTGAGAGCATAGCCGCCGGAGAATGATCCGAAGGATATGAAACCTTTATCATAACCGTTTGCATCATTCACTTCTTTTCGGCTTCCGGTGGAATAATCTTTTCTTGAACTGTCTCCAGAACCGAATGCGTATTGAAAAATTAATGTGGGATTAGTTGCAACAGGAATAAAATAATCAATACCGGAATTGAAGGCGTAGGCAGCAATCTTTGATTTCTCATTACCAGCTGCTTTTTCAATACAGCTCTCTCCGCTTTCGAAGACAGACTCGGCATAATAGGAAACGTCGGATAAAACAACGCCGTTTATGCCGGCACCGAAATATTGTGAATTGTATTTCAATTTTTCCGGATCGTCTTTAAGCGGCCTGTCACTCTGGACAAGTCCGAAAAAATAAATATTCTGATTTCCGGCTGCAGCGGAAAGAACACCGCCTGAAAAAAGTCTGTCAGCACCGTCGGAAAAATCTTTAACGGTCAATTTATAGGGATTGTTATCCTTGATCATATAACCGGTATATAGACCAAGAATCTTAATTGAGAGAACAGAAGCAGTTAAGTCCAGCTCGGCGCCGTCACCCCTTCCGTTTAAAACAAGACCAGTACCTATAGAATAATATTTTCTTCCGGCTGAAAACCTTAAGGCTCCCTCCTTTATGGTCGTTGAGATGAAAGCCTGGTCTAGATCAATCGTATTATCGCTTTCTGCTTTACTGTAGGTATCCCCCTTTTTCGAGAGGACATCAATAAAAGTATCTTTGACTCCGGCATAAATGTAAGTGTTCTTCCAGAGATATGTTTTTGCCCATATTCTGATATTGATAAACGCTGTTGAGAGATTATCGCCTTCTTTATTTTCGTACATAAATACAGGGCTTATAATTGCACCGTATTGTATACCCTCAGTGGAGAAAGATTTGTCATGAAGGATAGTCTGCATATCTTCATCCGTTTCAGATCCGTAGAAGAACCTGTCTTCATCTCTCTGGGACTGTGCGGAGATATTAACTGAACAGAATATGAAAATAACAAGAGCTATAGTATAAAGGTATCTCATTTTTGTTCACCCCTGAGTTCACTGATTTTTGTAAAGACTTCAATTAAAGCAGGTCCGTTCAGCCTGTCATACTGGCTTCCATTTTCCGAGAAGATACTGTTAGCCTGGCATGCCTTGAAAGCATAGCGCTCAGTTTTGATGAAGCGGTACATAAGACTCCCTTCAAGTTTGAGATAAGAAGCGGTCATCTTTGAAATCATACCTTTTGTAAGTATAGAATCAGCATTGTAATCCTTGAGAGCAATACCCTCAGAGTTTAGAAGTGTTGAATCATTTTCAAAACCGGATGGATTTTTGCCGATTTGAAATATAAAAAGAGTTACAGCGTCGCTGTAGGTAACAGTCTGTTTTTTATCGATCTGTGCAAGGAATTCTATCTCTCCGGCATTCTGAGCAAACGAATTAATAGCCAGAAAGAGAAAGGCTGCAGAGGCAGCCAGTAAGAGATAAATTTTTTTCATTGTAAACGTCTCCTGAACTATATTTCTGTTTTACTGAGATATTGTAACAGGAAAATTTACCCTTCCTGTTGTCTGGTTTGAAATAATACCGGAAGCGTCATCATCAGAGTTTCCTATCTGTTCATCTCCAAAGAATAGCATAGTGGAAAGTTCATCAGCAGTAAGTCCGTTACCATAAATTGTTATGAAAGACTGCGCCTGAACGCTGTTCAGAATATTCAGGGCCTGAGCCGTATTGAACTGCTGGACAAAAGTCTGTCTCCCCGAGATGAAGTAAGAGCGGCCAAGTCTGTTTGTTCCCTCGATTATTCCTGATAAAACTCTGACGATCATACCGGTATCGGGACCGTAGGAGATATCCTCTTCTGTTCCACGGACGCTCGATGTTGCTATCGGGCTTGATACCTTGAATACTGTCTTGACATTGGAATTTCTTGGAACTTTCGCAACAATGCCGCCGCGTTTCAATCCGATGTGTGTATCGGTGTTTTCGGAGGTCTCCTTGCTGAAAACCTGTATCACTGTAAGGGGTTTTATTTTTACCGTATGGTTAATTGAATTAAGCTTCAATTCTGCATAGGAGTTGGTTCCGGTACTGACTTTAACACCTTCAGGGAGAACCTGTTTTTCCTTAAGCGGTATCCAGCTTTTCCCCTCTTTATAGGACGCGGTACCCTGGACTTTTATAACAGAGATTTCAGCGTAGTTTGCAATGGGGAATAAGAATATTACTGATGAAATAATAATCATTTTCAGAATTTTCATAATCTGCTCTCCTTCTGGAATTTTATACAATTTAATCTGTTATCACTTAAATTTCAAGAATTAATCATTATTAATCCTCAATATGTTAAGACAATATTCTCAGGATAAAGTTGATTAATTACAGGAAATTTGTAACAGTTTTCAGAATGTCGGACTTTGCCTGTTCCGTCTTATGCTGTATCCAATTTGCTAAAACTAATTCTTGACTTAATATGGACTGTATGTTAAATTTACACAGATTCATATGTACCTTTTAAGCTAAATAATCAAAAGATTTGAAAAGATTCATACACGGAGGCTTATGATGAGGCTTGCGAAATCGAAAACGGCGCTTTGCATAATTATGATATTTTTGTCGTGGAGAATTGTCTATGCTTCAATAGATTTCACAATACAACTGAACGGGGGTTTGCTCGGGCCGGCGATAGATTTCACCGATATTGCTGATACGCAAAACCAGGTAAAGGAACACCCGGAGAGCCTGCTTAATAACAATGATACAGTAATTCCCTATGGCCTTACTCTTGCCAATACTGTCGGTTACCCGAACGGAAAAGCAGTGATTCCAAATTTTGAATGCGGTATGGCCGTTGGAGCAGGCGTTTATAAATATGACAGATATGAGAATTTCAGTACAGATGATCCGAAAATTCCGGGGGGAGGAGTAAACGCGGCTTTTCATTTCGGATTTGGTTTATCGAAGGATACGGATTTATCATTCAAGTTTTTGATCAATCAGGGGATGTACAAACCGGAAAAGAATATAAGTGAAGAGTCAGAAGAAGACAATGGCGGAGTTGTTATTAATACAAAAAAACGGAAATATGATTTTACCCTGGAAGAGACTAATATGGTTTCATTGGGAGTAAAAGGGAGATACAATATTGTTCCGGAGAAAAAGCTGATTCCTTTTGTATTATCCTTCGGCGGAGTTACTGCCGGGGTAGCTCTTGATTATCAGCATGCGAGAGTTATCAGCAAAGGGGAGTATCAGGATACAAGACCGGTCAGTTTTACTGGTGTCAATCCGCTATCGGGAGAATCATTTAAAGAAGTCGTCAGTGTCGAAACGACGATATACGGTAATGCGGATTTTGAATGGAATGTAATATCTGTTACACCTGAAATCATGGCTTACAGCGATCTGTTCTATTTTTTAACGTTATATACCGGACCGGCTGTTTCTATAAACGCAGGCTCTGCAAATTTCAGCATGAAAGCAAACGGTGTATTGGTTAACCTGTCGCCGGTCTATGGTGATGCAGCTTCAACACTGGTTGTTGCTACGGCCGGAAATACTATCGCAACAGGATATCTGCGTGCCAATGAACCTTTCAGTGTACCTCTGGCGGTCCCTCTATGGAAAGCAGGATTTGAAATAAATATAATGGCATTCAAGATTCAGGGGGAGGCTGCGACAGTACTCACTAGTCCGACAAAAAGTTTTATTGCACAGGTGGGGATGAGAGTTCAGTTCTAAAAGGGAAATTAAAATAGATTTAGAAGTATTTACTGAATACAGATTGAAGAATAAGTAAAATTGTAATAATAAAAAAACCCTGTTAATTACAGGGTTTTTTTATTATATATTCTTGCAGAATAATCTAGTTGCTGGTTTGTTCTGACCAAATATCGGAGTTAAAGTCGAGATTAACCTGTTTCCAGTTGACAGCATAATTTTTTGATCTTGTGGTAACTCCGACTGTTACCTGTATATCATGTTTCTTTGTATCAACAGTAGTGCCGTTATATTTACCTATATCAGTTCTGCTGTTCGGCACAAGTACGAGGGCAGCACCATTATTATCGGTAATTCCTGTTGCAACCTGCCTGAAAGACGATCCGTAGTATATTTCAACGGTATAAGGAGTATTAGGCGTACTGTTTGTTATATTGAGTCTTCCGGGAGGAAACATTCTTATATCTATTGAACCGTTGTCGCCGCTGACGAGATTGGTTTTAATGGCAGCTCCTATTGCAGCCAGTGTACCGTCAGTTGCAAAAACCTTTACTATTATGAGCTGGAATGTATTGGGATATGCCTTCAAACCGGTAATAACTGTTGTAACAGGATCTGTAACTGCAGCAGCTGTTGAGTTATTAACAGATTGAGTAGTTACAGTAGTCTCCCCGTTTTCTGTGGTAGCTGATACACTGTATACGTCAGCAACCATGGTGCTGTAATAAGATTTATAAGAGAAATCAGAAGACGATGTCTGTTCTTTAAGATTCAAAGTAATCAGGGCATCCGAACTGTATACCTCAGGGTGGAGAGTAATTGGAACTGTTATCTCTGAACCGGCTATTATATCAACAGTACCGGAAGTTCCGGAGTATACAACAATGCCGCCGATATTGTAGCATGTTATCGTGAATACCAGACCTGTACTTGCGGGGAGATCGAGGGTGATAGTATCGGACGCATTAGATATGGCTTCCCTTGAAAAAGTATGTTTATACAGGACTGCGGTTCCCTGCGTAATAGTTATGACTATTTTGTCCACACTGGACGGTATCACTGATGCTGAACTGTCAGACTGAGTTATTCCCTGTATTGCTGATAGTGATTCAAAAATAGATGCACCGCTCAAGTCGACTTTTACAGAAGCCGATTCCTTGTTGCTGTCAGAACATCCAGCCGCAAACAATGGGGTAATTATCATTGCTGCTATGATAAAATGTTTAATTTTCATGGTTTTACTCTCCTTGAACTGAGTCGTCTTTCATTTTATAAACCTTTAAAATGAATAAAAAAAGCCCAGTAATGATATTATATATTATGAGTATAATTAATTCAATCTGTTTTTAAAAAAAGAGTATTAATTCGAAATAAATGATAGTTTGAATATTAGAGATCTGAACATAATGTGACATAGAATTATAAATAATAGTATTAATAACTGGAAGTCATTCTTTGTTTCTGGATTATGGATTTGCAGACAGACCGCCATTATATCGGCGGCCTGTATCATGAGATAACTGTTTAGATGCTGATGTTTACTCCGGCCATAATAAAATTCTGTTTGGTTTTATCGGTATATGCTTTTCCCGGGAGGAAAAGACCGTAATTTACATACATTGACAAATCGTAGAACATCTGCCATCTCAATGAGGCATCTACACCCTGGCCGATATTGAGATCTGGTAAACCTGCTTCGCCGGATTTGATTGGAGATTCTTTTTTATCTTTTCTGTAGTATGAATACTTCCCGCCAATCGACATTCTGTTTAAAAAAGCTGATTCTGATGCATAAAAAGGTACGATTACAAGGCCGGCGCGCAGTATATGAATATTGCTCAATACCGGTTTGAGAGCGTATCCTCCGGAATAGGATCCGAAAGAAATAAAACCTGTATCGTCTCCTGTCGAATTATCAGGTCTGACTGAATCGGTATAGTTTTTTCTGTATTTGTCACCGGAACCGTAGGCGTATTGAAGAGTTAAGGCCGGTTTTAAAAAAATCGGTATATAGTAATCTAATTCACTGTTAACAGCATAAGCGGATATTGTCGATTCTTTACCAGTTTTATCGATAAAGCTTTTTCCTGTTTCATAGATAAATTCTGCAAAGTATGAGATGTTTTCAAAGAGTATACCTTCAAGACCTGTTCCGTAATATTGCGAATTATATTCCGTTTTTGCAGCTTTATCGTCTTTCGCAAGGTCTGACTGGACAACTCCGAAAACGTAGAATTTCTGATTGAAGAATTCAGCGTTGAAAGTTCCCCCTCCAAAAGCCCTTTTTGCTCCGTCGCTGTAATCCTTTGAGCTTAACTTATACGGATTGTTTTCTTTGATGAGCAGTCCTGTATAAAGACCGAAAAGGTTTAAACCGAAACCATAGAAATTCAAAGAAAACTCTCCGCCGTCACCGCGGTTATTTAATACCAGTCCTGAACCGACATTATAGAATTTTCTTCCGATCGAAATATTTAAATCTCCCGTTCCTGATGATGCTGAGAGATACGCAAGATCAAGATCGAGTATATTGTCAGATTCTACTCCGGAATAAATTCCTTCATTCTTCTGAACTTTGAGATATGAATCCTTTCCTCTGATATAAAAAAAACTGTTATTCCAGAGATAACTTTTTGCCCAGATTTTCGTATTAACCAGGAAGGAGCCGAGCTGTCCGCCATGGTTGTCTTCGAACATGTAAACCGGACTTAAAATAGCACCGTACTGGATCCCTTTTTTAGAGAAGGAGTTTTCCGGAAGAACGACTTTCAGATCTGAATCAGCGGCTGATCCGTAGAAGAAAAGGTCAGAATCACTTTTTGCAGTTTGAGCAGACAGATTTGAAAAAAGGGCTAAAAATAAAACTACAAGTATATATCTCTGTTTCATAATTATTTATCCTCTCTGATGGAACTGATTCGTGAGAAAAGTTCAATAAGTTCGGAACCGCTCATCTTTTCGTTTTCACTTCCATTTGCATTTAAAAGATTGTTTGCAACACATGCCTTAAAAGCGTACCTTTCTGTACCGAATATCAGGTAAAGGAAGCTTCCGCCGAGGTTCAGATATCTTGCAGTCATAAGTGAAGCCATCCCCATCGTGAGTATGGAGTTCTCTTCATAACCGTTCAGAATAAAACTTTTTGAATCGTCTTTTTCCCTGCTGCCGATTGCACTGTCAGTCTGGAGTTTAAATAATTCAAGAGCGTCTCCATAAGTCGCATGTTCTTTATTATCAAGTTCGCTGAGTAGATCAGCCTGGTTTAACTGGTTTTTCTGCTGACTGTAAATATCTATAGTGAACATTGATATTATTATAAGACATATTATGTATTTGTATTTTTTCATCGCAAATCTCCTGAACTGTTTACTTGAAAAGCAAAGGATCTATTTTCCGGGCCAATCAACAATGATAATTGTATTCGGCCAGTCCAGACTGGCTCTTGTCCGGTTGATGTCCGTATTAAACTGATCATCCAGTAAAAAATTATCATCATTGCTTCCTGTCTGATCGTTGTCATGTCCGCCGGTTTCTTCGTTTGTAAGTCCGTTGCCGAAAACAGGTATAAAAATTCCATCTTTGATATGCTGAAGAGGATTATCCGGATTCGGGTTGAATCCTGTCTGATGGAACTGCATTCTTCCTGTGAGAAGTTTTTTATTTCCGTTAAGATTTTCACCCTCGGCTGTACCGGAAAGCATCCGTATAACCATTCCGAATCCCGGTCCGTAGGTTACTTCCTCTTCTGTACCCCGTACACTTGAGGTGGCGATTGGAGATGATATTTTAAATATCGTTTTTACATTATTCTTTCGCGGTACTTTGGCGATTATTCCGCCGCGTTTGAGTCCTATCTGCGTGTTGGTATCATTTTCAGATTCTTTACTGAAAACCTGTATCATCGTAAGAGGTTTAACTCTTATTGTATGATTCAGGGAATTAAGTTTGATATCGGTGTAGGAATTTACGCCTGTACTTACTTTTGTCCCTTCGGGAAGTTTCTGATTCTCTTTAAGCGGCAGCCATTTATTTCCGTCTTTATAGGAAGCGCTTCCTTCAATCTTGATGATGGTAATTTCCGAATATAGAGCAACGGAAAAGAAAAATACAGTAAAAACTGTCAGGGTCATTTTTATCAGTTTCATAATAATACCTCTTCTCACTAAACATAAGGGTATAGCGTAATATAAATCAACAAAAATAAAAGTTGAATAACTGTTTAATTGGTTGTATTACTATAAGGAATAATATTTAGATTGAATATTTCCAATTACGTTGTAATATGGTACAGTATAATTTTATGATGAAAATAATGGTTATCCGGAGCGTTCTCCTATGAAAAGAATATTTATTTTGCTTACCATGATGATGTTGATAGTCTCCTGCGGTTATTCAGGAAAAACCGGCAGGGTGACACTGATATTCGATGAACCTGCTTCGCTCAGCAAGGCAGCGGGAGTAAGTACTCCGGATAATGTTTCCAGAATCTCTGTAACGGTTCATGGTTCTGATATGGATAAGATCGGCCCCTTGAGCGTTGATCCATTGACAAATACAATTACTTTTGAAGTTCCGGCCGGTAATGAAAGAAAATTTGATGCAAAGGCATATAACTCGGATGATACTCTTATCTATCAGGGATCGACAACAGCCAGGATAAACGCGGGTGCTGATAATGTCATTACGATCACAATGAGATCGGCTATGAGCGATGTTACTTCTTTGATTATAGCAGCGGGGGATGGAGAATTAACTCTGAGTTGGAACAATCCTTCTGATTCAGAGTTTGAGGGTGTTACGGTAATGAGAAAAACCGGAAGCAGTTCCGTTGATGAATATGATGGAGTTCTGGTTTACTACGGCAGTGCGGAAACCTTTACTGATAAAAACCTGACCAATGGAACAGCCTATTTTTACACAGTATTTGCATGTGATACTTCAGGTAATTTTTCTGTAGGAGTATCCGGTCAAAGCACGCCGGTTCTTGAAATACTGTTTTTTAGAGGTTATGATTCGACGCATGGCATTGAATTGTGGAAAACAGATGGTACGGTCACAGGCACAGCACTTGTTAAAAATATAGCCGAGGATACACAGGGTCCAAGAAGTTCCGATCCTCTCGGATTCATTTACTTTAATGGTAAAACATATTTTTCAGCTGGAGATGCAACTTACGGTAATGAACTCTGGGTTTCTGACGGAACAGAAGCCGGCACCGTAATGTTGAAGGATATTCTTCCCGGTGTTCAAGGGTCGAGTCCGTCGAATTTTATAGTATATCAGAATAAGCTGTTCTTTTCAGCGGCAGGGAGCTATGATACGTCTTCCGGATATACTGATACCGAGCTATGGGTGACAGACGGTACAGCCAAAGGAACAGTTCTTGTTAAAGATATAAATACAACTCTGGTTTCAGGTTCTGAAACTGTAACATATCCCTCCAGTCCGTCGAATTTTATAATTTTCAATAACAAGCTGTACTTTTCCGCTGCGGGAAGTTATTATCCCACAACTTATACTTTCGATACAGAACTCTGGGTAACCGATGGTACATCATCCGGTACAGTACAGGTGGCGAATATTAATACAGAAGCTATTCCGGAAACAGCAGTAACCAGTGGTTCATTCCCGTCGAATTTTACGATATTCAACAACAGACTGTATTTCACTGCGAACCAGTATGATTCCGATCTCGGTTCGACAAAGGAACTCTGGGTCAGCGACGGTGTTCCTGTTGGTTCTGGCGGTGTAACAGAGATGGTTGTGGATATATATCCGGTTAACAGTGATGATCCATCAAATCTTACTGTTTACAATAACAGGCTTTATTTCTCCGCCTATGATGCTGCTCATGGGTCTTACGGACCGGAACTGTGGGTAACCGATGGGACCGCAGGTGGAACTTCGCTGGTTAAAGATATAAATACATTGACTTATGATACGGGCAGCGGTTTAGAATATTATGGTTCTAATCCTGCGAATCTTACTGTTTTTAATAATCTGTTATATTTTGCGGCATATGATGCCATTAACAACAGGGAAATATGGTCTACATCCGGATCTGAAGCTGGAACAAATATCGCGATGAATATCAATCCGGTAATTATTATAGATTCTTCTTCAACCTATGGATCTAATCCTAACAATTTTACCATATACAACGGCAGATTGTATTTTACAGCCGATGACGGAACAAATGGAATAGAGCTCTGGTCTACGAATGGAACAGAATACGGCTATATAGACCTGAATGCAGGATCAAACGGCACAAATTCATTCGCAAGTTTTGATAACCGTCCTATGACAGTTTATAAAGGGAAGCTCTATTTTTATACAGGGACAACTTACAATGACGGTAAGTTTTGGGTGACAGACGGCACATTAAACGGAACAATTAAACTTGCAGATGCGGAAGGGGTAGCCAGCAAGTGATAAAGACTTATTAATCAATAAAAAAGAAAAAAGCGGCCAGGGCCGCTTTTTCTTTTATTTGCAATTCTTAATTCATTATATGATCAATAAAATCAATTGCTCCTCTCTTTTTTCCAGTAATCGGTTTTATATACCATTTTTATCTGAAGCAGTATATCTCCTATATTTTTCTGGTTTATCGGTGGAGTTACCATCATTCTTACAAAGGGATCGAATCGTTTTACCTGAAGAAGCGCCTCCTTCTGCGCCTGAGTCAGAGACTCTTTGAATACAATAAGTCTCGCATTAGTCCTGATGTATTCTTCAAGCAGTTTACCCGGATCGTCAATCTTGTAGATATCCTTATTCGGTACGAAGTCGGGATATATTTCCAATTTTTTATCAAACTTGTGCAGCAAAAGAGATCCGATGATATCGAATTTTTTTCCCGGCACGTCAGACTCACTGGGGAAGTTTTCTGTTTCTACATCTCCGAAAATGATAATGCCGTTTTCTGAATATCTTATAAAAAATTTTTCCTGGTTGTCCAGATAGATTTTAACGTTGCTCCATTTCTTCAAGTCGAGCCTGTCTCCGTTATGAAGAACTATCTCGGGGGGAGATGTTTTTCTATCTCTCTGATTTCTGTATATATCTCCGACAAGATATAAAAAACGTTTTCTTTTTGACTGGGCATTAATCTGTTCAAGTTCAATAAGCAGCCTTTCCAGTGTGGCATAATCGAGCAGATGAACGGGTCTGCGGAAAATGATAGGATATTCCTTATTGAGGTACTCATACATCGTAACGTTGTACTGTATTTCGAGTTCCTTAATTCCGCTGTTTAACAATTGGGTTGTATGGTATAAAACTACTTCGGTGCCGGCTTTATATTTTTTCCCGTCTATCAAAGTATCGTTGAAATAATGACATTTGAATTCATCGGCATGTTTTTTTATAATGTTCTGTAGTAGTTGTATATCGATATACATAGTATTTATAGATCTGCCGTTGAAGTTAAATTAAGTATATCCATATTATAATAATCATAAAAAATCAAACTATTTTTGTTTTTTGTTATATATAATTGGTTGAGAGGGTATTTCAGAAAGTAATTAATTACTTGCCAATATTGTAATCAGTTTCTTAGTAGTAACAAATTAATAGTGTAAAAGATGATCAGATAACTTCTGGTCGGAGATGATCTTTGTGAAAAATAGAACAGGTTTTAAAAAGGTTTTTTTGCGCCGGAGAGTTTTAATCTGAAAAATTTGTTAATAAAGCGCGCGTGTTTTTCACTTGATCGAATAAAAAATTAAAATCAGGAAAAGGAAAAAAATGGATAATTTTAACAATTTTAAAGGAACAGATGATTATGTAATATCGAAAGAGTTAAGAGACAATGTTAATGTCTCTATAGCTCTGCAGAGGCCTCTTATAGTCAAGGGTGAACCGGGCACCGGAAAAACCCTTCTTGCTCATGCAATAGCGAAGGGATTGAAGAAAAAATTCATTATCTGGAACATCAAGTCTACAACAAAGGCCCAGGAGGGACTCTATGTTTATGATACCGTTCAGAGGCTTAATGATGCCCGTTTTGGTGATCATGATGTTTCCGATATCAAGCAGTATATAAAACTCGGTAAGCTTGGTGAAGCCTTTGCTTCGGATGAACAGGTTGTCCTCCTTATAGATGAGATAGACAAGGCGGATATCGAGTTTCCGAACGATTTATTGAACGAGCTTGACGAGATGAGTTTTTATATTCCTGAAACAAAAGAGACGATCAAGGCGAAGAACAGGCCTATCGTGATAATCACCTCAAACAGCGAAAGGGAACTCCCCGATCCTTTCCTCAGAAGATGCGTTTTCCATTATATTGATTTTCCGAACCAGGAACTTATGGAAGAGATTGTGCATGTTCATTATCCGAAAATTGAGAACAAGCTTATGAGGGAGGCGCTTAAAAAATTCTACTGGATCAGGGAATTTGATATGCTCAGAAAAAAACCCTCCACGAGCGAACTTATAGACTGGCTGCAGGCGCTGATGGTTGGAGGAATTCCTCTGAAAGACATAGAAAAGGAGATCCCGTTCCTCGGCACCCTGCTGAAGAAGCAGGAGGATATAGATCTCGTCGAGAAATCGGGTAAAAACCATTATGCATATAATACAAGCATGAGGACAAGGGATGTTTATTAATTTTTTCTTCAATCTCAAGTCAAAAGGGATTCCGGTTTCGCTTCATGAGTGGATAACGCTCCACAGGGCGTTGTCTCTGAATCTCAACGATTGCAGTCTTACATCCTTTTATCATATGGCAAGATCGATCCTTGTTAAAAACGAGATATTTTTTGATAAGTATGACATGGCTTTTCTCGATACATTTAAGGATATTGAAACCACCGATGAGATGCTGGAGAAGATTCTCGAAGGACTGAAAAAAGTAAAAGAGCTGCATCTTTCCGAAGAGGAGAAGAAGCAGATCGAACAGCTTAATCTTGATGAAGTGCTGAAAAATTTTGAGGAGCAGCTCAGGCAGGGACACTATAAAGAACATGTCGGCGGTAACAAGGCGATAGGAACCGGGGGGCGTTCAACACAGGGCGCCTGGGGTTATAATCCTGCAGGTATAAGGATAGGGCAGGGAGAGTCGAGACACAAATCTGCTGTTCAGATTGCCGAAAAAAGGGAGTTTCGTAACTATTCCAGCGATATAACTCTTGATACGAGACAGATGAGGGTAGCTCTTTCTCATCTGAGATCTCTTCTTCCGATGGGAATTGGCGAGAAACTCGATCTGAAGAAAACTATAGATGTAACCTGTAAAAATGCCGGAGAGATAGAACTTGTCTGGCAGGATAAGGAGAAGAAGAGCTCGAAGGTTATGCTGCTGATGGATGTCGGCGGTTCAATGACCCCTTATTCAGAACTTGTCGAAAGGCTCTTTTCCGCATCGGCATCACAGATCAGCAAGTTCAAACACTACTATTTTCATAATGCATTTTACCAGGACCTCTGGACTGATATGGAGAGAAATACATCGATATCCACGATGGAGATGCTGAAAAGCGAGGATTCCGACTACAAAGTAATTATTGTCGGAGACGCCGAGATGGCTCCATCCGAACTTACATGGGCAAACGGTGCTGTTGATTACTGGTATCATAACGATACTCCCGGTATTATATGGATGCAGCGCATAAAAGAAAAATTCAGGGATGCTATATGGCTTAATCCGATACCAAAGCGGTCGTGGGATTTTGTTCACTCCAATAGAATGGTGCGTGATGTTTTCCCGATGTTTGAGCTCACCCTGGATGGTCTTGATGAAGGGATAAAATATCTTATGACGGGCAAGTGCGCCCTTTATAACAGATAAGGAATAAAAGTTTCCGGAGATAACTGCAGCCTGCAGAAAATAGTGAAAGCCGGTTAATTCAAAAACAATGGAGAATTGTCTTCATGGAATTAAAAAGAAAAACGGCCAGATTGACTATAGAAGCGATTCCAGAGATACTGCAGAAACCGGAACTTTATTACAGGGGGAGTATTCATTCTTTGAAAATCGAAAACCTGAGTCCGCTCGGAGTGGGACTTGAAGCTGACGCTGATCTCTTGATAGAGGCGGGTGAAGTTTTTTTTCTCCAGTATCGCGAAATTGATGCTGAATTTAAATGCATCTGTGTATACAGTGATCTGGATGAGAAAAAAAGAAAAATAGGTGCTTATTTTACAAATAAGGAGGATCAGGCAACAGTTCTGAAATACCTTTATTATTAATATTAAAGAAAATGTTTTTTGATTTTAAAATTTATCTGATACTAGTAATAAACGGAGAGATAGAAAATATTGTTTCTATCTCTCCATTAGCTTTAACTACTTAACTTTTCTCCACTCTTTACCGGTCTTATCAAGACCGAGCTGTCCGCCTGGATTCATGATGTTATTCGGATCAAAATGCTTCTTTACAGCTCTCAGTACGTTCATCTGCTCTATTCCCAGGTGTTTTTCCATCCATGGAGCGATCATCTTTCCGACACCGTGGTGATGGCTCAGAGAGCCGCCGCTTTTATAAATTGAATCTATTACACCCTCCTGGAAGCTGATGTAGTCACTGACACCGTTATCTTTCATTATAAATATGAAATAGAGATTTGTCCCCTGAGGATAGAAATGTGAACTGTGGGTCATACATATTGTACCGGGACGGTTCTTTATGAATTTTCTTACCTCGCTGTGGACATTATGAAGGTTATCCCACCTGACTCCGGTTTCAAGAGTATCAATAAGGAATCCGTAGTCGTGCAGATCCTCCCTGATATATGGATCTTTATATCTTCCAGGTTCCCACATCTTTGTAGGGAGGCCGCTGATATACATGCCTCCATGCTTTTTACAGATCTTTTTAACCTGTTTTTTTACATTAGCAGTAAAACGCTTTTCCCCTTCGCTGGAGCCGAGGAACAGGCAGCGCTGCATCGGTTTAAAACCGCGAAGCTGCATTGCCCTGTCAAGTATCGTTCCGTCAATTCCGTAGAGTTTAAGGCCTATGTGAGTCTCCTCCTCGTCAGAGATACGGAACACCGCAGGCATGCCGAATTCCCCCTGCGAGATCTCTCTGCCGGCATCGATTGCGTCCTGGAATGTGGGGAAGATAAAACCGAACCTTCTCCTGTTTTCAGGCATATATTTGAATATTTTCAGCGTAAGCTCAACAAGCACGCCGAATGTTCCTTCGCTTCCCTTCATTATATCGTTGACTTTCGGACCGGTTGCCGTTGCGGGATAGTTCAGTGTGGTGAAAGTACCTGTGGGTGTAATGTACTTCTGGCTCAGAACGAGGTCTCCGGCATCGCCGTAATAGGATGAAGCCTGTCCGGATCCCAGTGTAACGATCCATCCGCCGGCGGATGAGTATTCGAATGATTGAGGAAAATGTCCGCATGTGTAAGCTGTTTTTGCTTTGAATTTTTCCATGGCGTTGTTTAATGCATCTTCAAGATCGGGGCCCATAATACCTGCCTGTACCGTCACAGTGTGGTTCAGTTCATTCAGCTCCAGTATTTTATTTATATAGGTATTCATCACGAGGGTTACTCCCCCCTTTGATGCCTTGAGGCCGAAATTGACAGAGGAACCTCCTCCATAGACATAGACAGGAATTTTTTTTGTACTGCAGTATTTTATGATATCAGCAACGGCTTTTTCCGATTCCGGATGAATTACTATATCTGATATCGTGCTGATATCGGCATTACGAAGATTTACCGCTTCCTCAACTGTTTTTCCGGTTGAGTATTTCAGTCTGCTGTATTCATCAAGTTCAGTATTCTCTTTTCCGGCTATTTTCTGAAGGGCTGCTATCTGGTCTTTTTTCAGTCTGACAGGTTTTCTGAAAGACACGATTCCGTCACCGGTGCTTTTTTCCGACATGAAATCGGAATCATTCAGATTAAATGTTTTTTTAATCTCATCAAAAAGTTTTTTATTCGGATGCTTATATCCATCAGGCGCACCCCATTTGAAGATTGAGCGGTAGCTTTTCTCCACCGGAGGAGTTTCTCTCCATGCCGGTTCAAATACTTTTTTTGTCATGATCTTTATCTCCTGTCTATGGTTTAGCGAAGCAGTTTTCTGCTTCTTTAATTTCTTCTTTTTTTCTTGCCGCACTCCAGCCGAGATGTTCAGCAGCTATTTCAGCGGTTTCAGCGAGTACTTTTTTCCCGGGATGTCCAAGAGTACCCAGGCCGGTTCTCCGGAAAAGAATATCTGTAAGTTTATACGCCATTTCATTTTTAATCGCATATATAATCTGCGCGGGAATCTCCCCTTCTGCCCTGAAAGGTTTTATCATGGATTTATCTTTTCCGGCAGAGGCTAAAAGTTCGTCCAGTTCTGTACCGTATATTCTTGAAAGATAATCAATTGATGAAGCGGGGATCGAGGTATACTTGTTTTTGCAGAACTGAATAAACGATTCTATATCCTCAATCTCGGAACCGTAAAGAAATTCCCTGTCGGTACCGGATTTTTTAACAGGTATACCGAGTTTATTTAAGGCGATCTTCATCACGTTATCAGCGAGGTTTCTGCTTGTTGTATATTTCCCCCCTTCGACGGTTATAAGACCGTCAAAGCCGTCTATGCTGTTATCGAATATTTCATATTTACGTGAAGATTCATAAACGTCCTCGGTCTGATCTTCCACAAGGGGTCTCAGTCCACCGTAGCAGAAGAGTACATCGTCGTAGGAAATTTTTATTTTTTCTCCGAAAGATGCGTTTACGTCATCTATCAGTTCAAGTATGTTCTCTTTTTTGATTTTCCATTCATCAGGGCTTCCGATATATTCTTTGTCTGTGGTTCCGATTAATGTGTATCCTCTCCATGGAATTAAAAAAATATGCCTTCCTCCGGGTGTTGAAGATGTAACAAGGTGTGTGTTGACGAATTTTTTTGTAATGATATGGATCCCCTCAGATCTGCGTAGCGCCTCTTTATGGTTTTGTGATCCGGTTAGAGAGAGAACTCTGTCCGCCCAGGGGCCGGCACAGTTTATAGTCAGTTTTCCTTTTATTGCGACGGTTCTGTTATTAATCTTGTCGCGGAGTTTCACTCCTTCTATCCTGTTATTGTTTTTTACAAAACCTGACACTTCCATGTAGTTTGCGATATCTGCCCCCTTTGACGCTGCAGACTTGATGAAAGCAAGAGTTAAACGTTCAGGCGAGATACTGGCGCAGTCGTAGTAAACCACAGATCCGCTGAGGTCTCTGCTGTCAAGAGAAGGTTCAATTTCTATAGTCTTTTCTCTGGAGCAGCTTTTATGCAGCGGGAGTTGTTTACTTTTGTCCCATGTAAATTTTTTATCAAACGAAAGAACATCATAGAGGATCATTCCGATCTTCAGCAGAAATTTCTTCTTTTTCATCTTCGGGGTGTTAAAAACTATCATGTTGGGGATTGGATAAACAAAATTCGGCGCGATATTCTCCAGAATTCTTCTCTCTTTAAGAGATTCTCTTACGAGGAGCAGTTCGAAATTTTCAAGATATCTCAATCCGCCGTGGATAAGCTTCGAAGTTGCGGATGATGTTTTTGAACCAAAATCATCCCTCTCGACCAATGCTACCGAGAGGCCCCTCGATGCCGCATCATAGGCGACAGCAGCGCCGGTTATTCCCCCTCCGATAACGATTATATCGTATTCATCGCCGTTTGTAAATTCAGATCGTATCATCATTTTTCTCCAGATAGTCTAGGATTTTTTTTTCAGCATAGATAAGGACTTCGTTCATGATTTTTTTGGCGGATTTCCCGTCGCCGGAGATTATCGCCTTTGTAATATCTGTATGGAATTTTAATGTTACCTTTCTGTTTTCTTCAAAAGAGAAGTAGAGAATTCCTATCTCTTTGAATACATCGTTAAAAAAATTAAGTAAAAATAGATAGTGAAGATTACCCCCCGCTTTTGCTATCGCCTGGTGAATAGAGAGGTCTTTTTCAATTATTGTTTTAGAGGAAGAGATTATCTCTTTTATTGCTGATATATCATCTTCCGTTCTGCTTAATGCAGCTTTTTCCGCCATCTCAGGGGTTATTATTCTCCTGATTTCAAGAATATCCCTGAAAACATCGGGAGTTTTATCCTTTTTCTGGTATACTATATGTTTCAGAAGTTCAAGATTTCCCGAATCTCTATAATCCTTAATGTAGACGCCATCACCCTGCCTGACAGATAGAAGCCCGAGAGACTCCAGTCTTCGTAAAGCTTCGCGAACTGTATGCCGGTTAACCTTCATTATTTCGGATATCTCTCTTTCCGGGGGAAGCTTTTCTCCAGGGGCAAGGGAACCAGATATAATTCTGGATATTATCTGTGAAGCGACCTCATCGCTGAGATTTTTTTTATTTATTTCGGTAAACATATTTTATCTCTTTGGTATATTGGTTGAACCAATGACATTTGATAATTATATATCCAATATGTCAAATTTTTTATTTATTTTTATTTTTTTCCTTTTACTTTACAAAAAGATTCTTTTATCAATAGATGGTAATATAATAACAGAGTAAAAAACTGTTATATTAAGGTTTTATAACATAACAGTTAATGGATAAACTGCAGTGTAAAGAATCTGTTAGATGTTATGTCTTATAAGTATATGGGGTTTAGATAAATGAAATTTACCGAATTTGATCTTAACGAGAAAATATTAAAAGGTATAGAAAAGGCCGGTTTTGTCGACTGCACAGAAGTACAGGCAGAATCTTTAAAATATACTCTTAACGGAAGAGATATCCTTGTTCAGTCCCAGACCGGAACAGGAAAAACGGCAGCATTCATGATTCCGTTATATCATCTTCTTTTAACAAATGAGAAGATGAAGAATAGAAAGGTACTGATTCTGGCACCTACAAGGGAGCTTGTTATCCAGATTGAAAAAGAGGGGAAGCTTCTGGGTGCTTTTCTTGATTTAAAAATCGGCAGTTTTTATGGTGGAGTCGGTTATAATCAGCAGGAGAATATTCTGAAAGAGGGAGTAGATATTTATGTAGCAACTCCCGGCAGGCTGATGGATTTTGCGAGCAGCGGGAAGATCAAATTTAATGAATTTGCAATTATTGTCATAGATGAAGCTGACAGAATGTTCGATATGGGTTTTTTCCCCGATATCAAAAGAATAATGAAGAAAATGGTAGCCCCCTCTGAAAGGATTTCAATGCTTTTCAGCGCTACGATGAGCACCAAGGTCAAGAATCTTGCATGGGAATATATGAATGATCCTGTTGAAGTGAATGTGTCAGCAGGGCAGATTACAGTGGATAAGATAAAACAGGTTCTGTATCATGTCGGAACTAACGAAAAAATAAAACTGCTGCTTGGAATCCTTAAATCAAACAATCCTCAGAACGTCCTTATATTTACAAATACAAAACAGGAAGCTGTGAAGGTTGCTGCGAGACTGGCCGGTAACGGTTATGAGTGCAGCTATATAATCGGCGACCTGCCGCAGAGTAAACGGACTAAAATAATCGAAAATATTAAATCAGGAAAACTGAAATACCTTGTGGCAACGGATGTCGCTGCAAGGGGGCTTCATATTAATGACCTCGATCTGGTTATTAATTACGACATTCCTGAGGATTTTGAAAACTATGTCCACAGAATAGGAAGAACGGCAAGAGCCGGAAAAGCCGGGATGTCGGTGACCTTCGCCTGTGAAAAGTTTGTCTATGGCCTTGAGGCTATTGAGAACTATATTAAAATGAAAATACCGGTTGAGTGGGCCGGTGATGAGATGTTTCTTGAAGATGCAAGCTCTGATGAATTCATACGCAATTATTTGAAAGAATCGAAACAGATCCGTATCGTCTCCGAACATGACGATAAAAACAAAAAGGGTGAAAGGGCCCCGAGAGAGAGAAAAGGGAAACAGGGCGCTGCTGCAGCAAAACCGGATAGGAAAGATCATAAGAAGGCTCCTGAAAGAGTTGAAAAAAGAGGCGAAAGTAAAAACAGGAAAACTCAAGAGGGCGCTGTTGCTGTAAAACCGAAAGCCGGAAAAACTGCTGAAAAGACAAACGTAAGAAAGGGAGCTCCATCTGAGAAGAATACTGATCGTATGTCGAAAAATATGACCCTCGATAAGAGAATGGATTATTATAAAGAAAGATATGGTGAAGATTTTACCGTCAAGAGGGAGATAACCGCCCAGCCTTCAAAAGGGAAAAAGAAGACACCTGTGAAAGGGGCTAAAAAAGCTCCCGAGAAGAAGGTTTCTATAATAAGCAGAATAAAATCTATTTTCAGTAAGAAATAGTTATACAGCTACTCTGCTTCTTGCTTCGATCAGATAGTCTATCGCTGAATCGGTGTCACCTGAAAAGAGATGGCAGAGGCTTAATGTAATCAGATTATCCCGGGTTTTTAACGGATCATTTTCAAGCTTCTGGATTTTTTCCTCGATTGTCCCGTATTTATCTGTCAGAATAGATACCGGAACCGATTTGATGAAATTGTTGAATTTCTGAAATTTAAGAGAGCTGTTTTTATACTGCTTGATTTCGTATGCCGATTCGACGGTTTTCCCCGAATAGAAAAGAATATCGGACTTAATTTTGCTCACTGAATCAGATTTCATTCTGGCTGAAGAAATCCTCTTGATAATATTCAGTGAGTCATCGGTTTTCCCCTGGTTGTAATAGAGGACTGCAAGAGCCGTGAGAGCTGTGGTGTTTTTAGGTTCGGTCATTATTACGTTTATAAAGTTGGTTTCGGCCGCCTTAAAGTTATTCAAGCGGCCATAACAGAGACCGGTAAGCAGATAGATCATATGAAATCTGCTGTTTATCAGTTTTGCCTTTTCGAGATTGAGAATCGCGTTTTTATAATCGTTCTTCTTGTAGTACAGACACCCGATATTGTACAGGGTCAGATAGTCCTCTTTAATAGTATTCGCTTTATGGAAAGATTTAATTGCCTGTTCATATCTGCCCATGCATGAAAGTTCAACAGCTAGATCTACATATCCCTGTCTATAGGCAGGATTCAGTTTGATGATATTGATGATCTTACCAAGTTTTTCATTATCGCCGGAAATGAGTTCGCTGTTTGCATTTTTTTCCAATTTATTTCTCCGGAAGTTTATTCTGATTTTACTACCCTGTTTCGTCCCTGTGATTTGGCTTTGTAGAGAAAGTAATCGGCTCTTTTTATAAGATCCAGTCCTCTCTTATCAATTTTTGAATCGTACTGGGCAAGTCCGATACTTATCGTGACCTTGATATCCCCCTTGACGTTTTTATAAACGGAGGATTCAATTTTTTTTCTGAGCCTTTCTGCAATAATATCAGCGGCATTTATGTCGGTTTCGGGGAGAATAATGGCGAACTCCTCACCCCCATATCTTGAGGCTATATCAAATCCGCGAGTATTCTGATGAATTATCGATGCGGTTCCTCTCAGTATAATATCACCCTGGGGGTGGCCGTAGGTATCATTGATGATTTTGAAATGGTCAAGGTCGGCCATCAATAAAGTCAGGGGGGTACCGGTTCTTTCAGATCTCTTGATCTCCTCAATAAGGCGTTCCTGAAAATAGTGATGGATAAACAGGCCGGTCATTCTGTCAAGAGTTGCCATCCTGTATAGACGAGAGTTTTCTACGGCAATTGATGCGAATTTTGCCATCTTTTCAAGAAACAGAAAGTCCTGTTCAGTATATGCGTTTTCCATAATTTTCTGGCTTAAAAAGATTAAGCCGTTAATCGAATTTTTGGACTTTAGCGGAATTACAATTTCAGGTTTTAATTTTTCATAAATTTCCCTTGTCGTATAATGGCTGGACATCAGCTCTTTAGCTTTCTCGGAATCGATAATGCCGCAATCGGAGTATAGAAAATTTATCAGTTTGGATTTTGAGACAATCTTCAATTCAGGTTCAAGATTATAACCGCGTGACATATATAGAGAAAGATCATCATTCTCGAGGTTGGAATTTAAAAAGATCGCGGCCTTATCTACGATCATCTGTCCGATACAGATATACAGAATTGATTCAACAAGGCTGTCAAATTCCAGGTTTGAGGATAAACTTAAAGCGATCTCGATAAGGTTTTGAAGATCAAAAACCATTTTTTCGAGATTATCCCTGTCTAATTCACTTATAGTTTTATTATGAATCTTTTTCATAGTTTTTTGTCTATATAAGACCTTATTAGTATGTCGGTTTTATGAATTAAAAAAAGTATGATTAAATATTAAAAATATTTTAATAAAAATCTATCCTCAGCCGAATTATGTCACATTAAATAAAAATGGTCAAATCAAAACAGAATTTTTTTGAAAAAAATATTATACATTATTTGGATAATGATTATATATTGAAAAAATTCTTTACTTTTATACAGGAAAATATTCATTTTTTTTAATGCACATAATATTTGCTGTTGAATAAAATTAAATATGCAAATATAGATTAGTAGTTTATCCACTGTTATGCGGTCTATTTGATAGTTGATTATCAGTTATATTAAATACAGGTTTAATAACCGATTATGATCAATCGGCAACTATATATCGGCATTCTGAAATGAAAATATCTGTATTGTAAGCCGATTTTACATTTTTCAGAATTAATTGCCTGATTGCAGTTGATTATGTCAGATCAGGATGTTTTTTTGTTAAAAAATATTACACATTTTTGAGACTATTATTATATTGGAAAAAATCCTTTACAATTAATCAGTCTGATAAAAAAATATACATTTTTTAATATTTCAGGGACAAACAGCACTATTTTCAAGAGAAAAGAAATAAGTTTAAGGTTTTGATAAAATCAATAATCAATTGTAAACACACTTAAAGGAGAAAAATCAATGACAAAAAGAGTTTATACCTTTGGCGCTGGAGCCGGCGAAGGCAGCTCTGATATGAAAAACCTTCTTGGAGGTAAAGGAGCAGGACTTGCCGAGATGTCGAATATCGGTGCTCCAGTACCGGCAGGTTTCACTATCACAACGGAAGTTTGTACCGAGTTTTATAAAAACGGCAGAAAATTCCCGTCAGGCCTGGACAAGGAAGTTGAAGCCGCGATGAAAAAAACAGAAAAAATCATGGGAAGGAATTTTGGTGATCCTGAAAATCCGCTTCTTGTTTCTGTCCGTTCCGGCGCACGAGTTTCTATGCCCGGTATGATGGATACGGTTCTTAACCTCGGCCTTAACGATTCAACGGTTAAAGGAATTATTAAAAGATCTGGGAATGAAAGGTTTGGATGGGACTCATACAGAAGATTTATCCAGATGTACGGCGATGTTGTAATGGGCCTGAAACCTGAATCAAGCGATGAGATAGATCCTTTTGAAGAGGTAATGGAAAAACTCAAGCATGCGAAGGGCTACTCATCGGATCTCGAGATGAATGTTGATGATCTTAAAGAGCTGGTTAAAAGATTTAAAGCCCTGATCAAAGAAAAACTGAAAAAACCTTTCCCCGATGATCCGAATGAACAGCTCTGGGGAGCTATTGGTGCTGTTTTCGGCTCCTGGGAGAACGACAGAGCCAAGTTATACAGAAAAATGAACGGATTTGACGATTCATGGGGAACCGCTGTAAGCGTATGTGCGATGGTATACGGTAATATGGGTGATAAGAGCGGAACCGGTGTCGCATTTACTCGTGACCCCGCCACAGGAGAGAAAAAATTCTTCGGTGAATATCTGATCAATGCACAGGGTGAGGATGTTGTTGCAGGTATCCGTACCCCGCAGCAGATAACAATTGACGGTTCAAAGAAGTGGGCGAAAGAAAATGGTGTTTCCGAGAAAGAGAGAAAAGAGAAGTATCTTTCCCTGGAAGAGTATATGCCCTCGGCTTACAAACAGCTTGAGAAAGTCTATATGCAGCTTGAAAAGCATTACAAGGATATGCAGGATATAGAGTTCACGATCCAGGATGAGAAACTCTGGATGCTACAGACAAGAACAGGAAAAAGAACCGCTGCAGCTGCTGTAAATATTGCTGTGGATATGGTTAATGAGAAACTTATAGATAAAAAGACGGCTTTATCAAGAATAGAGCCTGCGTCGCTCGATCAGCTTCTGCATCCTACTTTTAATCCAAAAGCGAAAAAAGAGATTATCGCGAAGGGACTTCCTGCATCACCCGGTGCAGCGACTGGAAAGGTCGTTTTTAACGCCGATGTAGCTCATGAGTGGGGCGAAAAAGGTGAAAAAGTTATTCTTGTAAGGATTGAAACTTCGCCGGAGGATCTTAAGGGGATGAATGCCGCACAGGGTATTCTTACTCAAAGGGGCGGTATGACATCTCATGCGGCGGTTGTTGCGCGCGGTATGGGTAAATGCTGTGTTTCCGGCTGCGGCACTCTTGATATCAGTTACTCTGAAAAGACTCTGAAGATCGGATCAAAGATTATAAGAGAGGGGGATTTCATCTCTCTTGACGGATCTACAGGCGATGTGATGCTGGGCAAAGTTGAGACGATCGATGCGAAACTTTCAGGCAATTTCGGTACGATAATGAAATGGACAGACGAATATAGAAAACTGGCTGTAAGGACAAATGCCGATACGCCCCATGACGCGGCAGTTGCGCGTAAATTCGGAGCCGAGGGGATCGGTCTTTGCCGTACGGAACATATGTTTTTTGAAGGGGACAGAATCAAGGCCGTGAGAGAGATGATTCTATCGGAAAATCTCGAAGGAAGGAAAAAAGCTCTTAAAAAACTGCTTCCGATGCAGAAGAAGGATTTTACAGGCATATTGAGCGCAATGGAGGGATTCGGAGTTACAATAAGGCTTCTTGATCCTCCGCTGCATGAGTTTGTACCGCATGATGAAGCAAGCCAGAAGATAATGGCTGAAGAGATGGGTATGTCTGTTGAGAAAGTTAAAGCAAGAGTTGAATCTCTGCATGAATTCAATCCTATGCTGGGACACAGAGGATGCCGTCTTGGGATAACATATCCGGAGATCACCGAGATGCAGGCTCAGGCGATTTTTGAAGCGGCATGTGAGCTCAAGAAAAAGGGTGTTAATGTAAAACCTGAGGTAATGGTTCCTCTTGTCGGAACTGTTAAAGAACTTATTATGCAGAAAAAGATAATTATTGAAACAGCCGAGAAGGTAATGGCCCAGAAAAAAATCAAAGTCGATTACCAGGTTGGTACGATGATTGAGATTCCGAGAGCCTGTGTTACAGCTGATGAAATTGCGGCAGAAGCGGAATTTTTCTCTTTCGGAACAAATGACCTTACACAGATGACTTTCGGCTACAGTCGTGATGACGCGGGAACATTCCTCCCGGAATATGTAGATAAAAAGATTCTTCCCACTGACCCGTTTAAAACCATCGACAGAGGCGGAGTCGGTGAGATGATGAAGATGGGTGTGAGTAAAGGAAGAGGAGTAAATAAAAATTTAAAAATTGGTATCTGCGGAGAGCATGGCGGAGATCCTAATTCAGTTGAGTTCTGTCATATGATAGGACTTAACTATGTCAGCTGTTCCCCTTTCAGGGTTCCGATTGCACGGCTCGCAGCAGCTCAGGCAGCAATAAAGGATAGTGAAGGGAAGAAAAAGTAAAAAATTACATCTGAATATTTTTAAAAAAAGAGCGGTCATAATGGCCGCTCTTTTTATTTCCGGCTACATTTTTGTATTACAGGTTATTATAAGCAAGTTTTTGATCAACAGTAATACATTTAACAAAAAAAGATATAATTCAGTAAATAGTTATTGAAAATATAGTCATTGTTGTAATTAAGTTTAAACACTCGAAGTAAGTGTCTTGTTGTTACCTTAAATTTTTTCGAAAAACAATTGTTCCGGAAGGTTCATATTATGAAGAAGTTTATATTTTTGTCAGTGGTTTTAATTTTTTTCAGCACTAATGTCTTTGCATCCTACGACCAGGCTCTGGCTCTGTTCCAGGAGAAGAAATATCAGGAATCGCTGGCAATGTGCGGGCAGGATCTTGTAGTTGCTGATGACTTCAAGCCGGGCTCTCCGAATTATAAAATAAGGTTTCTTGCTGCTCACAACCACTGGAAACTCGGTAATGCCGATTCAGCGTCTGCTCATTTCAGACGTTGCATGGCGATCGATAAAACCAAAGCCGATCCATATATAGATCTTGCGATATTTTTAACAGAAAAGGGGCGTCTTAACGAGGCCTCCTCGATTGTTGAGGATGGATTGAATGTTAAAGATGATCCGATGCTATACTGGATACTTGGCAGAATTTCATATCTTAAAAAGAACTATCCCAGAGCTAAAGAGTTGCTTGAGAAAGCGAACTCGCTGGACCCTGAGTTTTATTTCTCATATAACGATCTTGGTATTGTGCTGATGAGAATGGGGAAGTATGGTGACGCGAACACCGCCTTTTCGGTAGCTCTTGCTGTCAATCCTGAGTCAGCGGAGATCAACGCCAACATTGCCGAGAGTTTCGTGATGATGGGTAAAAACAATGAAGCTGAAAGCTATGCTAAAAAAGCTATGGGGCTTTCGCCTGATAATGAGATGATAAAAAATCTTGTAAAAAAAATAGAAGAAAATAAGAAAAAATAATTGGCGGTATATATGTCAGTATCGAAAAAAATAATTGAATCAATTGAAAAATCATCCTGGATCAGGAAAATGTTTGAAGAGGGGGCAAAGCTCAGAGCGGAGTTCGGGGCGGAGAATGTTTTCGATTTCAGTCTTGGAAATCCCGATATTGAACCACCGGCGGAATTTTTTAAGGCCCTGAAAAAAATGGCTGATTCCACAGTCACCGGTATGCACGGATATATGTCGAACTCCGGTTTTATGGATGTGAGAAATAAAATTGCTGAAAAGGTATCAAGGGAACATAAGCTGAAAATTGACGGCAGCTCGATAGTGATGACATGCGGTGCTGCCGGCGGTATGAATATAATAATGAAAACCATTCTTGATCCCGGCGATGAGATTATAGCGATAAAACCGTATTTCGCGGAATACGGTTTCTACGTTTCAAATCATCAGGGTGTGCTTGTTCTTGTCGATTCTAATCCTGATTTTTCAATCAATGTGGATGCAATAGAGAAGGCAATTACCCCGAAAACAAAAGGTATAATTATCAACAATCCGAATAATCCAACAGGTAAAATTTACAGCGAAAAGGATATAGATAAACTCTGCGATCTGCTGAAGAAAAAAAGCAGCGGGGAGAGAAAGATTTTTCTTATCTCTGATGAACCTTACAGGGAAATAGTATATAGCAGCAGAGAGGTTCCCGCCGTGCTGAGCAAATACGTTAATGCTCTTGTTGCTAATTCATACTCCAAATCGCTTTCGCTGCCTGGAGAGCGTATAGGTTATGTTGCGGTAAACCCAGAGATGGAAAACTTCTCTCTGATGATGGATGGCCTCAATATGTGCAACAGAATTCTTGGTTTTGTTAATGCGCCGGCGTTAATGCAGAGAATCGTTGCAGAATTAAATGATTCGAAAGTCAATGTTGATATATACAAGCGGAGAAGGGATCTGCTTATTGCAGGGCTAAAAGATGCGGGTTATGATTTTCTGGAACCGGAAGGAGCTTTTTATCTGTTCTGTAAAGCCCCGGGAGGAGATGATATAGCTTTCGTGAAGCATCTGCAGAAATATAATGTTCTGGTTGTTCCGGGTGTAGGCTTCGGCGGTCCGGGATATTTCAGGATTGCATATTGCGTATCAGAGAAGGTCATAGAGAAGGCGATACCTAAATTTAAAGAGGGTCTGGCATCCTACCGATAAAAATTAAGGGTGATTAATTATCACCCTTATTATTAAGTCTTGCCTTAACGGCATTTTTGTTGACCGGAATTTTTATCTCTTCACCCTGTTCGTCATCAATCATGCTGGTCTTATTCTCGTTTTCTACCTGATCTGTTTTTATCTCGATCTTTTTATTTAACTGGTCTATTAGAGATTTGAGTTTCACATCGTTAGGATCGAGAACTATAGCCTTTTCAAGATTTTCCTTGGCCTTCTCGAGCTGATTCATCTTGTCGTAAGAAATTCCAAGATAGAGATACAGAGTGGCGGTATTTATACCCAGCTCCTGCGCCTTTTCAAGATACTCTATCGATTCCTTATATTTGTCATTTGAAAACTGCAGAATCCCCATCTGATACAGAACCTGGGGGTGATTTTTATTAAGCTTCAGAGCAGTATCGAGATACTTAAAAGCGTTGTTCAGATCCTGCAGAGTTATGTATAAAAGACCAAATCTGTAGTTAGCGTCAAAATTGTTGCTGTTCATAGTGAGAATCGCACGATAAAGTATTGCTGCATCCTCCCATTTCTTCTCCTTCTCGAGCCGTAATGCTTCACTGTAATAATAGTTTTCTTTATAATCCAGCAGCATATCGAGATATTTTTTCAGCCTGTCATTGTATGGCGCGTATTTCTTTAATTGAAATAAGAGATCAGTTTCCTGATCGTAGGCATTGACTGATTCCGCATATTCGGTCTTTTTTAAAAGATTAAGTATCGCAGAATTCTTTGCTATGGCATTTTCAAATGATGAGACCATTTTTGCATCGTCTTTCTCTCTGGAAAAAATTGATTCAATCCAGTCAATTTTATAGGAGAGATAGAACTCCGCCAGCTGTTCGGGTATGTTTTTTATCTCGACGGCAGAGTAGAGGGCCGGATTATTTTTTCTTGAAGATATGATAAACTGGTGAAATATATTGAGATCGTTAAAGATTATATTATTCACTGGATGTGTTTCGTCGAAGAAAAGAAGACCGTAAAGGGTGTTTTCCTCCATAATCTTATTTATCCGGTCAAGAGATTTACCGTTTATTCTCAGGCTGTTATTGTTATCCGAAGAAACTATTAATGCTATGTTTGAAAAAATGAAAACCAGATGATTTTTATAACTTTCCGAGATCGCAGTTAACGAACCGGATATCAGGTTATAGTTTGAAAATTGAAGGTCTAAAATATTAATATACAGACCATCGTCAGCAAGTCTTCTTTTGATCAGAGAGTAATAGTCTTTTGAAAATCTGAATGAGTGAAAATTCTGATCAAGTATATTCGGTGAGTCTATTATAACTGAATATTTCTCTCTGCTGTAAATCAGAAGGTTGAGCAGTTCCTTCTCTTGTGCGACGTACAGTTCTCTGCCGGATACCGGTAATTTATTATTGTTAACAAAAGCTGCAGGTACAGTGTCTATTACGACTGCATCACGGTAAAAACCGTAAAGGGGATTTCTGAAAAATTTCTGGTTGCTGTCGATAATCATCATTCCGGAGTTTTCATCACAAAACAGAGATGTCGCTGCAGCTGCCCTTTTTAAATTTCTTATAGTGCTTTCAGAGAGGTAAAAAATTGTTGAACCGGATTTTTTAATCTCCCCCCGCTCGGCTATATAAGGGAGGTTGAAATTTGTGTTTTGTAATAATTCAAAATTGGTGACATTGGAAACAAAAGACCTGTTGTTTAAAGGTATTTTATAATACAGATGCATGAAAACGATTGAAGGAATGAAAAGGAGTGAGAAAAAAAAGTAAAAAAGCTTTTTACTGGAACTTAACTTTGAGTTGAACAGAAATAATCCCGGAATGATAATATTAAGAAATGTGATTATATATAGAATCAGAAAAAAAGACAGGTTCGTATAGGTTACAAGTGATGATGCTATTATTATTGGGATCGGAAGAACAAAAAGAGAATAGTTCATTATGCTGAACCTTTTCTCGTGTGTAAAATTGTAGGTAATATTCAGAACGGTCTGTTTAAGTGAAAAACCGAATACAAGCGTCGGTGGAATCAGAAAAGAGAAACCCACTATTGGACTGATCTTGTTTTCGTAATTATATAATAAAAACAGGTAGGATAAAAAAAAGATCGGGAAGAGCATTTCGCTGAAAACATGCCATGATGAAAATTTCCTGAATTTCCCAATTGTTATCCCCGCGATCATTGAAAGCAGAATAACAGAGACATAGATGAAGTTGAAATAGTAAATATCACTGAAGAATTTATTGAATGCGACTATTCCTAGAAAAAGGTAAATAGTAATATATGAAAAGTTGATGTAAGTGTAGAACAGATCATCACGATGGATCTGTGCCTCCTCCTCTACGTGATCATCATCTGGATAGTGTTTTGCAATGAGTGTCTCCGGGATGAACGGTATATTGATAAGAGATGCACAGATAAACGACAGAAAAGCTATCAGAATATAAATGTAATGTACATATGTGTATTCCGGATAGATAAAATGAAAAATTAATGAAACAGCTATTCCTGCAGAGATTGAAAGAAAGAGTATGATTATATAAGGATTGAGAAGATTCTTTTCGTCAATAAAATCTCCGCTCGAAATTTTAATAAAATAACAGTTTATTATTCCCGCCAGAAAAGATGGAACAATGGCTGACAGGGAAAAAAGATATCTGTAATTGGCATAGAGATTAAAATGAGAAAAACTCTCTCCGAGAATTAAACTTTTTAGATAATAAAATGAAACTGCTGTGAAGAAGAGAAAAAAGGTAACGAAATTTATGGCCCTGTATCTGTGAAACGAGGAATAAATAAATTTTCCGATGATGTTTCCTGCTAAAAAAGAGAGAAGAGATATTAACAGAACTACCCGTATTATCGGGTAATAAGGTAAATATTGTTTCAAAATGAGGATATTATCCGATAATAAAATAGTTAAACTCAGAAAAGTAAAAAGTAAGGAAGCAAGGACCATCCATCTTCTTGAAATGTCAGGATAGCTGAACTGTTTAAAATGACTCATTTATGGAGGCTCCTCATTTAACCTTGGCAAATTAATATTATTTGTTATATTAAAATCGGTAAGAACATCTTTAAAAGTTAAAAAATATAACTAGTATTAAAATAAAAAGGCTGTAACGATTTTTTACAATCAATTTTTTTTAATAATACGTACAGCAGCGGTAAAATTTTTTCAACCGAAAGGCGGCGATGAAAGCATTATTGTATTTATGTATAGTTTTTGACCAATTATATACCGGCAGAGTGGATGGAGAGGTTTTTTTATGAAGAAAAAAATATCCCTTTCTGTATTATCTGTTCTACTCGCAGTAACTTCCCTTTATGCACAGACACCGCAGGATTATGCATCTCTTTATAATAATAATGAATATCAGAAATCATATGAACAGATTACTCTGAAACTGAACGAGTTATACAGCGCAAGGGTGGAAGACAGGAGAATCCCTTCGGGATATATCGCTTTAAGCAACATTCGTGAAGATACCGACCTGCTTTCTATTTTCAGGAAAAGGAAGGAGAAAGGTTTTTTCATCGAAGATAACAGTGAAATAGCAGATCTGCACCTGTTTGCCGGCAGATGCTGTTTTAAATTAAACAGAAAAAAAGACAGTTTAAACCACTACCTGCAATCGTTGAGATTCAGAAAAATTGATCCGGTCAGAGACGATATAGTGTTTTATGAAATTGCGCAGGTTTTCAGAACATATAAGGAGCCGGCTTTTTTTAAGGGATATATTGATGCGCTGGATCAGGCCTATACGATGAATCCTGTGAAATATCAGTATTCTCACGAAATCGGAAATGCGCTGTTTACAACCAGGGAGAAGAAAAAAGCCATATTTCATCTTAAAAGATATCTGGAAAATACAGAGGAGGAGATTAAGCCTGATGTATATCTTAAACTTGGAAATCTCTGCGAGGGTATTGAGGATTATATTGGAACTGAAAAGTATTATAACGAATATCTGAAAATGAAACCGGACGATGCTGAAATACTGTTTGGCCTTGGACAGATTGCCTATGTCCGGACAGGGAATTATATTTTGGCGGAATCGTCACTGAAAAGAGCTGTGAAGATACTTAAAGAACAGGATATATACAGAAGATCAAAATCCTATGAATACCTCGGTGATATGTCATTTAATAATTTAAAGTATGAAAATGCGTTATTGCTATATACCGAATGTCTGAATTATCAGGCTAAAACTGCTGAACTGATATCAGCAAAAAACAGTGAAAAGTCTGAAATAAACAGAAAGATAAACAAGTTGAAAGACTCGTTGATTAACAGTAAAGAGTTTGAAAAGTACGAGGATTATGAGATTTTAGTAGATGAAAAAAATAAAATTGAAAAGGATATTGAAAATCTCCAGCTGGAGTACAATAAAATTCAGCCGGGCAGGTTGAGATGGTTTATTGCTGTATCTAATGAGAAAATACAGAAGTATGATGAAGCAATAAAATATTACCGGGAATCTATCAGGTATGATTACAATTCCAATAGTGCAAGGGAAATGATTGTAAAATTACAGTTGAAAATTAAAAGGGGATATTAGTATATTGCAA